>NZ_JBIRAX010000003.1:0-904992 GCF_044326375.1 Actinomadura sp. 3N508 | reverse complement strand
GCTGCTTGACGATGGGGGCACGGCTTTGCGGGCTGTGCCGGACCTTGGCGGACGTGTGCGCGCTGGTCGGGTCGGTGCTGACCTGGTGGAATGTGGCTGGGTGTGCTTCGAGTCCAATCGCGGGAGCCGAGGCGGGCGTGGTGTGCTCAGCGAGCTTCGCTCGCTTTCGCTGTGGCCCGCAGTGTCTTCCCGGGGGGCGACCCCCGGACCCCCGATGTGAGGGCTCCGCCCCCACGCCCCCTCCCGGTTGCGGCTCGGGGTTGTATTCAGGTGTTCTCGGGGGAGCTTCTCCAGGATTCCAAAGTCGCAGGTCGGGCCCCGCCCGGTCAGGCCGGAACGGGGCCCTTCCCATCCCTGCTTGGCTGAGACCCGCAAACGCTGAGGTTGAAGCCCCGAGCGGAGTCGCGTTGGCCCCGCGCCATCCAGCTCCCCGCCCTCGACGAAAGCCGAGGCCGGCGGGTCTCTAGTCGGTCTGGAGTTGGTGCTGGGCGTATTGCTGGTTGAGGCGGACGAAGTGACGGTGGGCGTCGGGGTGATGCTTGGCCGCCTCGGCCAAGATGAACAGGGCGGAGGCGGTGTCCCCGCGTGC
This sequence comes from Actinomadura sp. 3N508, assembly GCF_044326375.1. Taxonomy (NCBI): domain Bacteria; kingdom Bacillati; phylum Actinomycetota; class Actinomycetes; order Streptosporangiales; family Thermomonosporaceae; genus Actinomadura; species Actinomadura sp. 3N508. Next base: position 904,403 of record NZ_JBIRAX010000003.1, on the reverse strand, counting down.
CTCGTAGATCAGCCCTAGGCGGACGGTGGCACCCGGATGCCCGGCCCAGGCCGCGGCGCGGTAGTAGGTCTCGGCACCGGTCGGGATCTCTGGACGGCCCGGGGAGCGGTCCTGGTGGTAGCCCGGAAGGGTGAGTTCGTAGGCGAGTTCGGCGGCCATCTGCTTGCGTTGGCCGGGCTCGGCGTTGATCAGGACCCTGGCGGCCTCGTCACCGGATCGGGCCGCTGCGGCCAGCCATACGTGGGCTTCGGCAGGCCGGTCCCGGCAGAGCAGCAGGATTCCCACCCGGCACGAGGCGTCGGGGTCACCGCGTTCGGCGGTGTTCAGCAGGTCGACGCCGTGCCGGCCGAACAGCTCGTAGTAGCGGCGGTGCGACAAGGACGGCAGGTCGGGCAGAAAGTGCCCGTCCTCGTCCACGCTCACCTGCGTCCGGGGATCCGGCTCTGCTGCCGGCCCGGTCCACCGGCCGTCGTGGCCGCGTCCCTCCTCGCCGCCCTGGTCCCGGACGGTCCGCACGGCGATCGCGGCCGGCGCGGTGTCCTGGTTCTCACCCGGCCGCGCGAGGGCCGCCGTGCGTGACCCGGTCGGCCCGGCTCGGAGCTCGGCGAGGACGTCAGCCGCCGGGATCCCGGCGGAGTCTGGGACAGGCGCCGGCAGGCAGTCCAGTTGATCGCGCATGGCCTGGTAGCGGGTGTGCCAGGCCTGCAGGTCGGCGGGGCCGGGGAAATCGGGGGTGATCCCTGTCTTCTCGACGTAGTGCAGGCAGGTCAGCACGTAGGTGGCGACCCACCCCCACGGCTGGGGCCCCCGCCGCTGGCGGGTCATGACGTTGCTGATCGCGGTGAGCGACAGCGGCCGCAGCACCGGGATGCGCTTCTTGTGCCGGGCCAGGACCTCGGGCGCGAGCTTCGCCAGCTCCCGGTAGTGAGGAGAACCGCACGCGTGGGTGAATTGGAGGAGGTCACGGATGAACTCATCCAATGCGGCGCTTGTTCGTGAGGGGTTGGTCGGCATTCCGCGAGCCCTAACGTGATGGATCTTCCTCGCTGAGAGATCGTTAACGCGATGGAATGGTCTCATCACTGGGCCCTTTGCGGGTGGATTGGTTGCAAGTCATGCCGTTCCGGACTGTTCCGACCTGTCCCATGCCGTGCCTTGACGTGTGTTTTCAAGCTGGGCAGAGCAATCCGGAACGGCACGGAACGCTCCGGAACGGCATGCGGCGAAGGTTTGTGTCACGCGACACAAACGGCGATCACTCGAATTTCGTTCGCGTTGGAAAGGGGTGAATGGGGACATCTGTCCGGTTATTCCCCGTCGGCGGTGCGGCAGAGCGTTCCGATTGTTTCTGATCCTTGTCTTCGCATGGCCCGTGCGGGCGGTGGGCTGGCCTACTGGTGACCGTCCGTCCCCTGACCCCTTGACAAGGACCGCACCTCTGATGCCTGTACACCGACCGGCCATGTACGGCGCCGCTCGCCGTGCCACCGACCAGCGCCGCTCCCTCCCGGGAGCGCGCACCGTCCCGACCGCGGCCACCCGCTTCAACGATGACGACGTGCTGCTGCTCCTGCTGATCTCCACCTGGGAACTGCACGCCGCCCGCCCGGCTCCCGCCATCGCGCCGGCCGACATGACCGAGCAGGAGCTGATCGAGTACTGGAGCGACTCCACCGAGGACCCGTGCCCCCCGGACTGCCCGGCACCCCACCCGCCCCAGGCCCCCGCGTCGCCTCCGGTGCCGGAGCCGCGCTCGGGGCGGTCGGCGTGAACCAGGACCCGCGGCCGGACCACCACCCTGGCCGGCCACACCGCCCAGCTCAGGCTGCGGCCGGCCGTGCACGCCGGGCAGGTCCGTCGCGACGACCACGGCGCCGCAGGCACGGCCGCCGAGCGGCCGGGATCGTCTCCGACCGGCTCCACGCCGACGTCACCGAGGTCGGCGGCCTCGTCGATTCCGCCGCTACGACCGTCACCGCATCAGCTGCAGGGAGAGCCGCACCGGCGCCGCCACCCGCATGCTGATGATCCGCCCGGCAGCGTGCACGTGAGGAACGGCGTTGACGAGACTTGACGCACGCTCGGGCGTCCGCAGGCGGCCTTCCATCCCGGAGTCTCCAGATCAGGTATGGCCGCTGACACGGTACGCGGGTGCGCCAGAGGGTCGTCTGGCGCACCCCGCGCCTACACCGGCCCCCCTCTTCCCTGCCGCTAACAGGTTCACCTGCGTGTTGGAGGGGGGCTCCCATCTGCGCTGCCCCCGGAACATTCGATCTACCCGGCCGCGGGCCAGGCGGGGACTGGGTGGTTCCCGGCGAGCATGGCCCGGGGACAAAAGGGATCAGATCGTACGTTTGAGGGGACGGCCATTCCATTAAAGCCAACATCCAAGTCCGGTGTCAGCGGCCCTCGCCACACTGAACAAGGCTGTACAAGACTGAACACTAAGGGCGTTATCGCAGGTCGTCGCCGTGTTTACTGACTAAATCAACTTGTAAAGGGACGAGTGGCGCAAAGGACATGGATTCCGTTCGGGATCTGGCATTCTTGGCTCACCGAGCGTCGATGATCCGAGCCGCTAACCCGGGTCGCTGGCTGCGCACCACCCCAGCGCGCAGCGCTCGCGGGACCTCCCATCTCGCTGTTCCCTGATCAAGAAAGAGGAGACCAATGCTGATCTTTGACTATGCGGCGTCCCCGGACGCGGGCGCTCGCGCCGACGGCACCGCCTCCGTTCCCCTTGGAGCGTGCCCCGGAGCTCGGACCGCAGGTGATCTGTAGGGCCCGGTCTCTCCGTCACGCCACCGATATGCAACTGCGAGGACGTGCACGCAAGTCAACCGAAATCGAGATCGCGCGGGTTAGGGAGCACCTCACCGAGCACTTCGGTGCGGACGGCTCGCCGAGCGAGAAACTGCGAGGGCTGATCTACTGCGTTCGGCGCCGTAAGCGTTCGGGCTTCGAGCAGACGGTGATCGCCGAGCGGGCCAAGCTCACCCTGGGCAGGGTGCAGCAGGTTCTTGCCGGCGACTACACCCGCGTTTCCTGGGACGCCGTCGCGGCCGTGCTCCTGGTCCTGGACGCCGACCCGGCGGACCTCAGCGTCGCGGGAGAGCTGTACGAGCAGATCACCTTCCCCGGCTCCGACTGGACCGGGGAACCGCGCAGCCCCGGCGGTCCGGTCCGGCTACCGGCCACTCTGCTGACCCTCGGGGTCTCCAGCCCGGGTGTCACCAGCTTCTGGATCGCTCTGCCGACACCCACCAGCACGGGCGACACCGCCGCCGGCGGCCGGCGGCACACGCCGAGCATCCCCGCCGCCGAACCGCCCATCAGGCAAGACCGCACAGAGGAGGACATCGAAACGATCGACCCGATGGGTGTTCAAACGGTCGCCGAGTTCACCCAGGCTCTGGAGCTCTTCAACCTCACCCACGGAGAGAGATCGCTGCGCGAGATCGTCAAGCACTGCTCGGACGTGAACACCGAGCTCACGGCGGAGACCGGCCTGGAGATCCACCCCTACAGCACGGGGTCCTACTCCAACCTGATCCGCGACGGCAAGAAGGGCAAGTTGTCCAAGAAGGATCTCGTGCTGTCCTACCTGGCCGGCTGCGGCGCCACACGCGCGGAACTGGATGTCTGGGCCAAGGCCTACGTCCGGCTGAGGACCCTCATCACGAGATCCGGTGATCATCAGTAGCGCGGGCCGGTCACCGGCCGGGTTCACCCCGCGATCCCGTAGTCCGCCAGCGGCGGCGGACGGGCCACTTGCGCCCTACCACAGACAGCAAGTGCCCTTCCGCCGCCAAGCGATGCCCCTGCTGGTACAGGGGCGCCGCCTCTCATTCACCAGACACGCCACCCCCTGATCGGAAAGGCGCATGTCCGCATGCCCACCCTAGAGAATCCCCGGAACAACAGCGAGCAGCCTGCCCACGGCCTGCGCTGGCGCAAGAGCCGCGCTTGCGACGGCAACGAAAGCTGCGTCGAGACCGCCCGCCGCCCGGACACGATCGTCGTCCGGGACAACGCGGCTCCCGGCACCGACCCGGTGCTGGACTTCAGCCCCCGCGAGTGGGAGGCCTTCCTGCAGAAGACCAAGCGCGGTGCCTACGACCTGTGACATGAGGGGAGACGAAACAGGCCTCGACCGCTTCGCCGGTCGGGGCCTCTCCCTTCTAGCGCCCGCCGGGCGTGACATATCAGGAATTGAGGTTCATGGCCTGCTCGGCGAACTCGACAAGCGCGGCGATCTGACGGCGGCATTCGGCCGGGTCGCGCTGCCTTCGGGCGACGGCTCGCCGGATACCGGCCCTGGCCCGCGCCTGGCGACGCTCACCGAGCGGGACCAGGAAGTGCTGGAGGCCATCGCGCTGGGGCTGACCAACGGCGAGATCGCCGAGCGCTTCCACCTCGCCGAGTCGACGGTGAAGACGCATGTTGGACGCATTCTGGCGAAGATCGGCGCCCGGGACCGCGTCCAAGCGGTGATCTTCGCCTATGACACCCGCCTGGTCAGCCCCACCCGCCCACGGCCACGCCCGGCGAACTGAGATCCGCCGCTTCCGCGCCAACGGCCGCCACAGTCGGGTGCGCCGGGTTTGTCGGATGGGTTATGTTGTGCGGCGATGACTACCGGGATGGCATTGCGCCGCACACGGATGGGTGACCCGGTGCTCTCCTGAGCGCCGCACGAGCCGGCTCGGGCCCGCTCTGCGACCGGGGATCTCGCGCTGCGGCGCGGGCTCCTCCTCCGTCGTGTTGATCGAAGGTTCGACCTATCAACCACGACAGGAGACTTCATGCCCACCAAGGTTCTGCAGATCGCCACCCCCGACGGCCAGGCCGACGCCTTCGCCGCCTTCCCTGACGGGGGCGGGCGGCACCCCGGGGTGCTGATGTACGCGGACGGCTTCGGCATCCGGCCCGTACTGCGGGAGATGGCCGGCGAACTGGCCGGGCACGGCTACTACGTGCTCGTCCCCAACTATTTCTACCGGCACGGCCCGGCACCGGTCTTCGAGCTTCCCGAGCACATCGGAGAAGAGGTCCGGCCCGCGCTCCTTGCGCAGTTGATGCCTTTGATCGAGGCGCACACCTTGGAACGGACTTTGAGCGACGCCGACGCCTATCTTTGGTTCCTCGACGACCAGCCCGAGGTGAGCGCCGGACCGGTCGCGGTGACCGGCTATTGCATCGGGGGCCTTCTGGCGATGCGTACCGCCGTGGCCAATCCCGGGCGGGTGGCCGCCGTCGCCGGGTTCCACGGACCCGTTGGCATCGACGGGCCCGGCAGCCTCTCGAAGCTCACCGCCCAGGTGTACCTCGGCCACGCCGAGACGGACATGACCCCCGAGGCCCTAGCCCAGCTCAACCAGGTACTGGAGGACGCGGGCGTCGACTACACGTCCGAGATCTATCCCGGCACCGTGCACGGCTTCACCATGTCCGACACCGACGCCTTCGACCCCTCGGCGCTGCAGCGCCACTGGGACTGTCTGATCGATCTCCTCAACCGCAGCCTGGCCAACGGCTGAGGCCATCCGCCTCGGAAACGAATTGGAATCCCCGGTTCGACTAGTGAGGAGTCGGGGGGTTCGCCGGTGCGGCGTGGATGCGGAGGGCTATGTCGTTGCCGATTTCCGGGTCGGTGCGGGCGCTGAGGCCGAGTTGCACGATGCGGCCGTCGAGTGGGTGCCACAGACGATCCGGTGATGTTCTGCCGAGGATCCTGCCTAGGGCGTCGATGGTCGGCTTCCACAGGTTCGGCCATTGCCTGCGAGGGCCGACGACGAATCCGATGTGGAGGCGGACCGGCCCTTCGGGGAGGGGCAGGGCCTCGGTGAGCTGCTGATCGATCTCTTCCTTGAACGCGGTCGTGGTGGCGGACGCGGTGGTGCGGAGGTCGAAGGCGTGGGCCCAGCCGTCGGGCTGCATGGGGATCGCCTCAGCCACGACGAGTTGGTCATCGGTGCCGTGCCGCTTGTTGCCCCATACCGATGCGAACTTCCGGCCGCTGGTCCTGGCCAGCCGGGTGACGAGCGGGAACAGGTAATTGTCGAGGTCATGCTGGTCAAGCAGGGGCGTGGTCTTAGGTAGGCCGACGTCCAAGCGCAAGGCGATCGGATCTGGAAGCAGGTCGAGTTGCGGGCCGCACTTCTGCACGGCCTCATCGAGGAACTGCTCCAGCCGGACCTGGCTGGGATGCCCGGCCGCGTCCCAGCTCGCCAATTGTGCCCGGACGTCAATGTGCTGCAGGCCGGTGTCCGGCATGGCGTACATCGGCATCGACAAATCCATGGCGCGGACAGTAGCGCGGCCAGTGTTCGGTGAGGAGGTGAGCGGCGTGGGTGGGTGGCGGCGGTATGTGAAGGCCCCCGCTTCTCGGAGAGAGGCGGGGGCGCAGGCGGCGGTTACGGGTGGTTGCTCAGGAACTGCCCGATGACCTGGGCGGTCTCCTTGATGTCGCTGCCGCAGTCGGCCAGGTATCCGAGGCGTCCGCGCGACGCCTCGTGGAACGCCCAGCGGTTTCCCGCGACGGCCCTCACGTTGATCGTGATCACGGCGCGGTCGGTGCCGTAGACCCGCAGCAGCGGCATGCGGACGGGGACCACGTCTGGCGAGTACGTCTTCACGCAGCGCCATCCGTTCCGCTCCAGAATGAGTGCGAGCAGGTCGAGGTATTGCGTGACGAGGTGGTGGTTTCGGGCGGTGCGCCAGTCCAGGTACCGGTGGTGGATCGTCCGGCGGAGGTGGTAGGCCGTCAGCGAAGTTTGGCCCACGTGACCTTTCCTCCCTTGTTGAGCGGGCGGACGCCCCAGGCGCGCACGAGCTGCGCCATGAGCAGGAGCCCCCGGCCGGACGTGGTGGCGTCGTCCTCGGGCTGGATCGCCGGGCGTCCGTCGCCCTTGTCCTCGACCTCGACCACCGGACGGCCGTCGTGCTCGCGGAGCAACCGCAGGACGATCGGCCCCGCCCCGTGGACGAAGCTGTTCGTGACCAGCTCGCACACCACGAGCCGGGCGTCGTAGTCGTCGGCGATCCCCCACTCGGCGAACTGCTCGGTGACGAACCTTCGCGCGAGCCGAGGCGCCTGGTCATTGGATTCGAGGACGAGCGTGGGCGGAGGCTCTGGCGCGAGCGCTGTTGCTGGCATCGGTACGACCTTCGGGAATGTGTCTGAATTTTCGTAACTCGCTGCACAGCCTTGACTTCGCGGCGTAGCGTGACCACCGAAGCGCCGGAACACATGCGTACCGCTAACGGCCGTTGGCGGAGCGAGTCCCTCCCACTCACGGCACCGGAGGCTGAGACATGGCCAGACGCAAGCCGACAGCGAAGCTCCTCGCCTTCGGCGCGGAGGTCAGACGGGTGAGGGAAGAGGTGGGCATCACCCGGACCGAGCTCGGGACTCGAGCGGCGGTCACGCGGAGCTACATCTCGCAGGTCGAACTGGGAAGCACGAAATGCCGCAGGGACTTTGCGGAACGCCTGGACAAGGCATTGGAGACGGACACCACCCTGGCCGATAAGTGGGACGAGCTCGTCCGCTCCAGCGGCTACCCGAAGTACTTCGCGGACTTCCCCCTCGCTGAGGCGTCCGCCGTCATGCTGCGCGCCTTCGAGATCAGGCTCGTCTACGGACTCTTCCAGACGGAGGCGTACGCCAGCGCGATCTTGGAGGACGAGGAAGCCGTGCAGGACCGGATGCGGCGACAGAACGTCCTCACCAAGCCCAATGCTCCCACCGTGTTCGTGGTGCTGGACGAGTCCGTTCTCTACCGCGAGGTTGGGTCCCCAGAGATCATGCGAGAGCAATTGGAGCACCTGATTGCTCTGTCGGAACGTAAGAACATCACGCTCCAGATCGCTCCGATGGCCTACATCCGTGGCGCTCGGGCGCCGTTCGTCATTGCCACGCAGCCAGACCGAAGTGAACTGGTGTACCTCGACAACTGCGTAACGGGCGATACGAGCGGAGTGCCAGAAGATCTGGCGACCGTCACCGAGACCTTCAGTAGGCTGCAAGCCAACGCGCTTTCGCCGAGCGCATCGGTGGAGCTGATCCGAAGGGTAGTGAGTGAGCGATGGACGTGACTTGGCGCAAGTCATCGCGCAGCAGCGAGTACGGAGACAACTGCATCGAGCTGGCTGGACTCCCCGAAGGTGTCGGTGTGCGCGACAGCAAGGATCCAGATGGTCCGAAGTTGCTCCTGGGACGCAATGAGTTCGCGGCGCTGATGGCAGCTCTGAAGCACTGACCTCGAACAGTAGAACTTCCGCAGAATGGCGAGTGAGTGATGGGTGAGACCTGGCGCAAGTCGTCCCGTAGCAGCGAACTCGGAGACAACTGCGTCGAGCTGGCGGGGCTGGTCGAGGGTGTCGGGGTGCGTGACAGTAAGGATCCGGGTGGGCCGAAGCTGGTTGTTCGGCGGGATGTGTTCGCGGTGCTGGTGGCGGAGTTGAAGCGGTAACGCCCCTCCGGCGGCAGCTGGCGTCGAGCCTCGGTCCTTGCGGGCCGGGGCTCGGTGTGTCGTTTGGCCAGGATGTCGGGAATGGGCTGGGTTTTGTGGCAGTCTCTTGGCGGGATCGAGGTGTGCGGACCGTCGAACCCGCACAGTAGTTAGGTCGTCACAATTGGTTGTCGCAGTCTGCGGCATGTGCGGCCGGTTCGATCCCAGGAGTGTGCGTTGCCCGCTGTGTCTCCCTCCCCGATGCCCCCTGCCCCCGAAGAAGCCGGCACGTGGGCGGAGTTCACCGAGAGGCTCCGTGCGCTGTACGAGTGGTGTGGGCGTCCCAAGTACCGGGCGTTGTGCCTTCGCTGCCCTGGCCTCTCGCCCGCCACGGTTTCCACGCTTATCGGCAAGAACCCGCTCACCAGGCCGCCGGATGCGGCGACGGCCCGATTTGTGGAGGCTTGTCTGCGCTATCGCGGCTGGCCGGACTCCGAGATCGAGGCCGAGGTCGCCCGCTGGACTGCTCACCGCATGCTCATGGACAGCGGTGACGGCACCGTTGAGACGGGCGCCGAAGTTGAGGCCGGGACGGTCGTCGACGGCGTGGGCGGTGGTCGGGGACGGCGGTGGCGTTCGTATCTCGCGGTGGGTGTTCTCGTGGTCGCGGCCGCTGGGGTGGTGGCGTTTGTGGTGGGGCGCGGGGACGGGGGCGAAGTGCGGAGCGGGCAGTGCCATTTTCTGCGCGGCACCATTGAGGATCTGCGGGCCAAGCAGACGTGGCCGCACATGTTCCAGTGTGCGAATCGGCCCGGGGTCAGCGTGTATGAGAAGGCGGGGTTCGGGGTCAAGGTCGCCGTATTGGAGACCGACCCGAGCTGGTTCATCTGCTGGACGCGCGGTGAGCCCCATTCCGGCGGCAACGACGTCTGGTACTACACGCAGGGTGATCGGGTGACGGCTCTGCCGAAGCTGTACGGCTGGGGTTACGTGCCCGCGTCCGATGTCCGGGCCGACCGTGTGCCCGATCCGGCGATCACCAGACGGTGTCGCTGACCTGGGGTTTCGCTGTTCTAAACGATTCGGAACGGATCTTCGGCCCGTGGAGAACCCCATCGGGCTGTTCGTTGTCTACCCTACGGGGGGTAACCCCGCATGCCGTGCTCACGGCGTATACACACCCCGCGATCGTCCACGCAATGACGCCTTTGGAAGGGTGACGCGACGGGTGAACGACCGCGTTGATTTTCGGATTCTGGGGCCGCTGCGCGCCGGGGTCCGCGGGGGCCAGATCGACCTTGGCGGCGATAGGGCGCGGCTGGTGCTGGCCGCGCTGCTTCTGGAAATAGATCGGCCGGTGCCGGTGGAGCGGCTCGTGGACGGCGTCTGGCCGGACGGCCCGCCGGAATCGGCTCGCACTCAGGTCGCCATTGTTGTTTCGGGGTTACGGCGCGCTTTCTGCCGGGCGGGTACGGAACGGCAGGTCATCGAGACGGTGCGGCCTGGATACCGCATTTCTGGGGAGAGCGTCACCATCGACGCGCTTGCCGCTGAGCGGCTTGTTTCCGCGGGGCGGCGGGACGCGGCGGCGGGGCGGCTGACCTCGGCCGCCGGGCGGTTCCGTGACGCGCTGGCGCTCTGGGACGGGCCCGTCCTCGCCGGGCTCGGTGGTCCGCTCGTCGAGGCGGGCGCGGTCCGGTGGGAGGAGCTGCGGCTGGCCGTGGTCGAGGAGGCCGCGCAGGTGGAGCTGGCGCTCGGCCGCCACCGGGAGCTGGTGGGTGAGCTGCTGGGGCCCGTGGGCGAGCATCCGTACCGGGAACGGCTACGGGCGCTGCTCATGCTGGCGCTGGCGCGGGCCGGACGGCAGAGCGAGGCGCTCGACGTCTACCACGAGGGGCGCCGCAGGCTGGACGAGGAACTGGGGCTGGAACCGGGGCGCGAGCTGCGGGAACTCCATGCCGCCATCCTGCGGGACGATCCGTCCACGCATTCGGGGACGTTCGTCGTTCCGGGTGCGCAGACCTGTGCCGTGCCGCGTGAGCGTGCGCTGCGCTGGCGTCGCACGACGGGACGCGACCGGCCCCTGCGCTGCTGCTGACAAAGGGGAAGGCCGCCGAGGGCGTGGCGCTCGGCGGCCTTCCGGGGAGGGGGAGTGTCAGTTCACCCAGCGGTGGGAGCGCATGAGCTGGCCCTCCCAGAAATTCGTCCGCGTGCCGGCCGAGACCGTGCCCCAGTGGCTCTCGTAGTTGGCGAACGAGTAGACCTTCACCTTGCTGTACGAGCCGGTGTGGCCGTTGTTCCACATCGAGGCGACGAGGAACCGCGGGCTGCACCGGACGTCGCCGCCCTGCCAGTCATTGTCGTTGCCGTACCAGGAGCACTTGGTGCCCGTGCCGTTCTTGCCGCTCCAGACGCAGAAGTCGCCCTTGGCGCAGGAGCCCTGCCACGCGGCGGCCGCACTGGTCTCGGCCTGCGCGGCGGCGGGCATCAGGACGGTGGCGAGGCCGGCGGCGGCCAGGCCCGTCACGGCGATCCGGATCTTCTTCATGTGCCCTCCTACCTCGCCCACTGGTGGGAGCGGATGGAGACGTTCGCCGCGTTGATCGGCCGGGACGTGACCGGGACGGGATCGGAGATCTGGCTCCCGTAGTTCGCGTACCGGTAGAACTTCACCTTGTTGTAGGGGGTGCTGGTGTAGCCGTTGTTCCAGATGCTGTTGACCTTGAAGCCGTACGGCCGGCAGCGGACGTCGCCGCCCTGCCAGTCGGGGTCGTCGCCGTCCCAGTTGCAGCGGGTGCCGGTGGCGTTCTTGCCGCTCCACACGCACACGTCGCCCTTCGGGCAGCTGGCCGTGGTGGCGGTGGTCGTGGAGGCGAGGGCGGCCGATGGCGCGGCGGCGATGACGGCCCCCGCCGTCAACGCACCGGCCAGCAGCCCGATTCGGATCTTGCTCATGTTCTCCCCGTTTCGTGTCCCCGCCGTCAGGTCCGGCGGGGATTGACGTCGACGACGCTACGGGCGCCCGTTATCGAACGCTTATCGTCCGCGCGCACCGTGTGCACGGCCCTGCGGCGTTCAGTTTCGGGGGCGCTGGCCGGGTAGATCGTCTGCGACGTGCCTGGCGCGGAGGGGGGCTGCGGCGGCGTGGTGGTGCTGGTTGTGGCGTACGCCGTCGCGGCGGTCGCCGTTCCGTGGGCGCTGGGCCGGCACGGGCGGCTGATGGCGCTCTCGGCCGCTGTGCTCCCGGCGGTGACGGCGGGGTGGGCGTTGGCGCGGGCCGGTGACGACGTCACGGCGAGTGTGGGGTGGGCGTCCGATCTGGGGCTGGCGATCGACCTTCGGCTGGACGCGCTGGCCGTGGTGATGCTGGTGCTGGTGGGCGGGGTCGGCGCGGTGGTGCTCTGTTACTCGGGCTGGTACTTCGGGCCCGGCCAGCGGCTGATGACCGGGACGCTGGTCGCGTTCGCGGGCGCCATGACCGGGCTCGTGCTCGCCGACAACCTGCTCGTCCTGTACGTGTTCTGGGAGCTGACCACTGTTAGCTCGTTCATCCTGATCGGCGCCGCCCGCCCGGACCGGGCGGAGGACAGGCGGGCGGCCGTCGAGGCGCTGCTCATGACCACGGCGTTCGGGCTGGTGATGCTGGCCGGGTTCGTGCTGCTCGGGCAGGCCGGGGGGACGTACAAGATCTCGGCTCTGCTGGCCGATCCGCCGGGCGGGGCGGCGGCCGAGGTGGGCGTGGTGCTCGTGCTGCTGGGCGCGTTCGCCAAGTCGGCGCAGGTGCCGCTGCACGCGTGGCTGCCCGCGGCGATGGTCGCGCCGACACCGGTGAGCGCCTACCTGCACGCCGCCGCGATGGTGAAGGCGGGCGTCTACCTGGTGGCGCGGCTCGCGCCCGCGTTCGCGGACACGGGCGTGTGGCGGCCGATGGTCATCGTGGCCGGGCTGGCCAGCCTGTTCGTCGGCGGGCTGGTCGCGCTGCGGCAGGACGACCTGAAACGCCTCCTCGCCTACGGGACGGTGAGCCAGCTCGGCCTCCTCATGATCCTGCTCGGGGACGGGACGCCGACGGCCGCGCTGGCGGGCGCCGCCCTGCTGCTCGCGCACGGCCTGTTCAAGGCGCCGCTGTTCCTGGCGGTCGGCGTGCTGGAGCACGAGACGGGGACGCGGCGGGCCGAGCGCCTCTCGGGAGAGGGACGGCGGATGCCGGTGCTCACGATCGCCGGGGCGGCGGCGGTCGCGTCCATGATCGGGCTGCCGCCGTTCCTGGGGTTCGTGGCGAAGGAGGCGGCGATCAAGGCGTTCGCCCATGGGGGCGCGGACGCCGCCGTCCTCGCCGGTGTGGTGACGGGGTCGGCGTTGACCGTGGCCTACGGCGCACGCTTTCTGAACGGCGCGTTCGGCGGGGCCGCAGGGGAGGGGCGGCGCGGCGAGTCGTGGGGGCTTGCCGGGCCGGTCGTGGTGCTGGCGGCGGCGGGGTCCGTGCTGGGCGTGATCCCGGGAACGGTGCAGAAGCTGGTCAAGCCCTATGCGAGAACGCTGGAGCCGGGGTCTGACTACGACCTGGCGTTGTGGCACGGGTTCGGGCTGGTGCTCGGGTTGTCCGCGCTCGGGATCGGGGTGGGCGCCGTGGTGTACTTCGCGTTCGGACGGTCGTTCCCCGCGCGCCGGGAACGGGACGTCCGGTGGCGGGTGCCGGACGTGCAGCGCGCCTACGACGGCGTGATCGAGGCTGTGCTCAACGGCGCGCACGCGGTGACGCGGCGCGTGCAGATCGGGTCGCTGCCGGTGTACCTCGGGGTGATCGCGGCGACGGTGCTCGTCCTGCCGGGGACGGCGCTGGCGGCCGGGCTGATCGGCGGGCGCGGCCCGTCCGGGCGGCTGGAAGAGCTTCGGGCCTGGGACGATCCGGTGCAGCCCGTCCTGGCCGTGGTGGTCGCCGGGTGCGCGCTCGCGGCGGTGCGGGCGCGGCGGCGGCTGTCGGCGGCGCTGCTGCTCGCCGGGGTCGGCTACGGGACGGGCGGGCTCTTCGTCATGCAGGGCGCCCCGGACCTCGCCCTCACGCTGCTCGTCGTGGAGACCCTCTCGCTGATCATGCTGGTGCTGGTGCTGCGGCGGCTGCCGGAGCGGTTCCCGCCGTGGCGCCGTACCACGCCCGGCCGCGTCGCCACCGGTGCGATCAGCCTCGGCATCGGCGGGTTCGTCGCGGTCTTCCTCGTGGTCGCGGCACTGAGCCGTGGCTCCGAACCGGTCGGGCCGCGGTACGCCGGGCCCGCGCAGGAGGAGGGGGCGAAGAACATCGTGAACCTGATCCTCGTCGAGCTGCGGGCCCTCGACACGCTCGGCGAGATCGCGGTGCTGGCCGTCGCGGCGATGGGCGTGGCCGGGCTGGTGATGGGGCGTCCCGGGGCATGGCGGCGGATCGGCCCCGAAGCGGAGGGCACGGAGGCGGGGGGAGTGGCGCGGACGCGCTGGCTCGCCACGCCCGGACGGCCACCGCTCGGCGGCTCGTCGGTCGTGCTGGAGGCGGCGGCGCGGCTGCTCGGCCCGACGATCCTGGTGTTCTCGATCTACCTGCTGATCGCGGGGCACGGGCATCCGGGCGGCGGGTTCGTGGGCGGGCTCGTCGCGGGCATGGCGTTCGTCCTGCGGTACCTGCCGGGCGGGCGGCGGGAGCTGGCGACCGCGGTACCCCTGCGTCCCACCGTGCTGCTCGGCGGCGGGCTCGGGCTGGCGGCCGCCACGGGCGCGGCGGGCTGGACGTCCGGCGGGGAGTTCCTGCGCGGCGAGATCCTGCACGCGTCCGTGCCGGTGATCGGGGACATCGACCTGCCGACCAGCCTGTTCTTCGACATCGGCGTGTACCTGCTGGTGCTCGGCCTGGTGCTGACGATCCTCACCACCCTCGGCGCGAGCCTGGAGGACGACCTCGCTGAAGAAGCCCGAGCGGGGGAGGAGAGAGCGTGAACGGGCCCGCGCTCGTCCTGGTCGTGCTCGTCGGGGTGCTGTTCGCGGCCGGGTTCGACCTGCTGATGCAGCGGTCGCTGATCCGGGTCGTGGTCGGGTTCATGCTGCTCGGGCACGGCGCCAACCTCGTCCTGCTGCTGGCGGGCGGGGCGGCGGGCACGCCGCCCATCCTCGGCGAGGGCGAGGGGCCCTCGGCGGACCCGCTGCCGCAGGCGATGGCGCTGACCGCGATCGTGATCACGTTCGGGGTCACCGCGTTCCTGCTGGCGCTCGCGTACCGGAGCCAGCTGCTCCTCGGCGCGGACGAGGTCATGGACGACGTCGAGGACCGCCGGATCTGCGCCGAACGCCGCCGCCGTCGCGAGGACGACCCGCAGGCGGAGGAGTCCGACCCGGTGGAGGAGGACCCGCGCGACAGGGACCACCAGCGGGACGGCGACGGCGGCGGGGGCCGCGGATGAACGTGCTCGTGCCGCTGCCGTTCGTGCTGCCGCTGCTCGGTGCCGCGCTGGCGATGATCAGCCGGCGGCGGGAGACGTGGCTGCGGGTGCTCGCGCCGCTGGTCGGCGCCGGTGTGGTCGCCGCCGCGGGCGGGCTGGTGGCGGCCGTCGCGCGGGACGGGGTGATCGCCGTCCAGGTGGGCGGGTGGCCCGCGCCGCTCGGCATCACGCTCGTCGCGGACCGGCTGTCGGCGCTGCTGCTCGTCGTGTCCGCCGGCGTGCTGCTGGCGATCATGCTGCATGCGGTGGGGGAGGGCGCCGGCGGGCTCGGACGGCACGAACCCGGCGTGTTCTACCCCGCCTACCTCGCGCTGACCGCCGGGGTCTGCCTGCTGTTCCTAGCCGGGGACCTGTTCAACCTGTTCGTCGCGTTCGAGGTCATGCTCGCGTCGAGCTACGTCCTGATGACGCTCACCCCGACGGCGGAGCGGATGCGGGCCGGGATGACGTACACGGTCGTCAGCCTCACGTCCTCGATCCTGTTCCTGACCGCGCTCGGCCTGACCTACGCCGCCACCGGGACGGTCAACCTCGCCGACCTGTCGGCGCGCGTGGAAGCCCTGCCCCCGGGCACCCGCTCCGCGCTCGGCATGCTGTTCCTCGTCGTGTTCGGCATCAAGGGCGCGATCGTGCCGATGCACCTGTGGCTGCCCGACGCCTACCCGGCGGCGCTCACCAAGGTCACGGCCGTGTTCGCGGCGCTGCTGACGAAGGCCGCGATCTACGCGCTGATCCGCGTCCAGACGCTGCTGTTCCCCCACGAGAACGGGTCGTGGATCATGCTGGCGCTGGCGGCCGGGACGATGCTGATCGGCACGCTCGGCGCGCTGACGCACGACGACATCCACCGGGTGTTCTCGTTCACCCTCGTCGGACATATCGGGTACATGCTGTTCGGGCTCGGGCTGTTCAGCGTCGCGGGGCTGACCGGGGCGATCCTCTATCTCGTCCACCACATCGTCGTGCAGGCGACGTTGTTCCTGGTCAGCGATCTGATGCAGGGGCGCACGGGGGAGACGTCGCTGCACCGGCTCGGCGGGCTGGCGCGGCTTTCGTCGTTCATCGCGGTGCTGTTCTTCGTCCCGGCGATGAGCGTGAGCGGGGTGCCTCCGACGTCGGGGTTCGTCGCGAAGCTGGCGCTGTTCCAGGCGGGGCTCGGCGAGGGGCGCCCGCTGGCCTATGCCGTGACGGGCGTGGCGGTGCTGGCGAGCGTCCTGACGCTGATGGCGATGTCGCGGATCTGGACGCTCGGGTTCTGGCGTCCGCGTCCCGAGGGCGTTCCCGAGCCGCCCGCCGAGCCGCCCGACGACGATTCCTACACGCGGGGCGGCGTGCGGGTGATGCAGTCGGTCACCGCCGTCATGGTCGTGGCCGGGCTCCTCATCGCGGTGTTCGCGGGGCCGCTGTCGTCGTGGAGCCGGCGCGCCGCGATCGACCTGCTCGACCCGTCCGCCTACCGGCAGGCCGTTCTCGGCGGGGAGTCCCGGTGAACGGCCTGCTCAGAGACATCGGCGGGCGGCTCGGCATGGGCGTGTGGCTGCTCGCCGTATGGCTGCTGCTCTGGGGACGGGTCGACGCCGCGACCGTGATCGGCGGCGTGGTCGTCGTCCTCATCGCCTACGGGGTGAGCAGGCTGCCCACGGTTCCGCTGGTCACGCGGGTACGGCCGGTGCCGTTCGCCAAGGCCGCGCTGGAGTTCGTGTGGGACCTGGCGGTGTCGAGCGTCGTCATCGGCTGGCACGCGCTCCGCGCACCCGGCCAGGTCAGGGGCGCCATCATCGAGGTCGACGCCCAGTCGCGCTCCGAGCTCGTCCTGCTGACGGTGACGACCAGCGTCTCGCTCCGTCCCGGCACGCTGCTGGTCGGCCTCGACTGGGAGCGCTCGCTGCTGCGCATCCACGGCATGCCCGTGCGCGGCCCGCAGGAGGCCGGCTCCATGCGGGACGGCGTGCTCCGCACGGAGCGCAGGCTGATGCGGGCCCTCGTGACCCCGTCCGACGACATCCGGGCCGACGTCCCGCCAACGGAGGAGGAGCGATGAACGCCGTCTACACCGTGACCATGGCGCTGCTGGGCGCCGCCGTCCTGATGACCGCCGTCCGGCTGATCCGCGGCCGGACGGCCTTCGACCGCATCATGGCGATGGACGTCCTGTCCGTGCTGCTGGTCAGCGGCATCGCCGTGCACGCCGCCGCCAGCGACGAGCCCGCCAACGCGACCATCCTCGTGGCGATCGCGCTGCTCGGCTTCGTGGGCTCGGTGACGGCGGCCCGCCTCGCGGCGGAACGCGCGAAGGAACGAGCGGAGGAGCGGGCGTGAGCGCGGGCGACGTGCTCACCGCCGTGCTGCTGCCCGCGGGCGCGGCGTTCTCCGCGGTGGGCGCGCTCGGCGTCCTGCGGTTCCCCGACCTGCTGACCCGGCTGCACGCGGCGACGAAGCCGCAGACGATCGGGCTCCTGCTCATCCTCGCGGGCGTCGCGCCGCAGGCCGATTCCCTCTCGGACGCCACCCCGCTGCTGCTCGTCGCCGTCTTCCAGCTGATCACCGCGCCCGTCGCGGCCCAGACCATCGGCGCCGCCGCCTACCGCAGCGGCGCCATCGACCCGGCCACGCTCACCCTGGACGAATCCTCCGATCCCGGCGACCGGGCCTGAGTCACTCCTCGGTGGCGGGGCTGCTGCCCGCGACGGCCTCGGCGAGCAGGTCCTCCTCGGTGGCGCCGCGGCGCCAGTAGCCGGTGAACGTGACGGCGCGGCGGTCCAGGCCGCGCTCCTTCACCAGGTGGCGGCGCAGCGCCTTGACGACGGCGGACTCGCCCGCGATCCACGCGTAGGCACCGTCCGGGATCTCGGCCGCGCGGACCGCGTCCGGCAGGCCGCCGGGGGAGACCCAGGTGATCTCCGCGTCGGCGGCGGTCGGCAGGTCCTGGCGGTCCTCCGGGTACGGGACGTCGATCCAGACGCGGGCCGGGGTCCCGGCGGGCAGCCAGGCGAGGTTGCCGGCGATGGCGGGTAGCGCGGTCAGGTCACCGGCCATGACGACCGGGCCGCCGGGCGGCGGGCGGAAGTCGTAGCCGCCGTTGTCGGCACCGGTCGGGCCGA
This sequence comes from Actinomadura sp. 3N508, assembly GCF_044326375.1. NCBI lineage: Bacteria > Bacillati > Actinomycetota > Actinomycetes > Streptosporangiales > Thermomonosporaceae > Actinomadura > Actinomadura sp. 3N508. The sequence goes on along the minus strand of NZ_JBIRAX010000003.1, from coordinate 886,379 downwards.
GGGCGGCGACGCGGTCGCCGCGCTGTGCTGTCTCTGCCCAGGACGCGGCGGGGCCCGACCCGCCCTCGGAGTGCAGCGCGAAGTCGACGTCGAGCTCGCCGGGGCGCAGGTCGCGGACGGTGTAGGACCGCATGATGCCGCGCTCGGCCGGGTCCAGCGCCCGCCAGTCGGCGAACCAGGTCTCGCCGCCGAGGCTGTCCGGCATCACGGGCGCGTCCTGGTGCGGGTGCGGGAAGAACAGCTTCATGCGCTGGTCGCGTCCCGCGGTGACGAAACGGTCTGAGCCGTTCCCGTTCCCGGATCCGTTCCCATCCAGGCACGGGCCGCCGTAGGTGATCCGCATCATGGACGGGCCCAGCCGCTCTGAGCGCAGGACGTGCAGGTCGAAGAAGGCGTAGGGGTGAGCCGGACTCGTCATGGCGCAGCCTTTCAACCGGTCTTCTTGGCGGAGGTGATGGACGCGGCGAGCGCCTCCAGGATCGGCGCGCACCCGGCGTAGGAGAAGCGGGGCTCGGGTTGCCACGGGATGACCTGGCCGGCCTTCACCGCGGGCAGTTCCTTCCAGGACGGCTTGGAGCCGAGGTCCTTCGGCTGCAGCGCCTGCGTCCGGGAGTCGAGCATGATGACGTCGGCCTTGTACTTGGCGGCGTTCTCCCAGCTCAGCTCCTCGAAGTAGCCGTCCTTCCCGACCTTGTCCGGGACGATCAGGTCGACGCCCAGCTCCTTGAAGTAGATGAGGTCGGTGTTCTTGGCCGGGCTGGAGGCGTAGAACAGGTCGGGGCTCGCGGACGCGGCCAGCACCTTCAGGCCGGCGTTGGCCTTCGCCGCGGCGCGCACCGCCTCGACGGCCTTGTCGAACCGCGCCTTCGCGGCGGTGACCTTCGCGGACTTCAGGTCGGCGCCCAGCGCGGCGGCGAGGGCGGCGGTCCGCTCGATCGGCTTCGGCAGCGGGACGGCGCCGGTGGAGATGCCGGCGCTCGGCGCCAGCGCGAAGATCTTGTCCTTGCTCTCTGCCGGAACGTAGAAGAGCTGGTTCTGGAGGAACATGTTGTCGACGAGGAGGTCGGGGCGGAGCGCCGCGTACTTCTCGATGTTGAACTCGCCGTAGGCGTTGCCGATGATCTCCAGCCGGTCGACGGGCAGGTCACCGGCCTGCGGGTCGGGCCTGCCGTCCTTCAGCTTCGTCGGGCCGTACACGCCGACGAGCTGCCGGTCGATGCCGAAGTCGTACAGCGCGGCGGCGGCGCCGACGTAGCCGACGACGCGCTGGGGGCGCGCCTTGAGGTCGATCTTCGTGCCGCGGTCGTCGGTGAACGTCCACGCGCCGCCGCCCGATCCGGCGCCGCTTCCGGTGCCGCTGTCGCCGCCGCACGCGCTGATGAGGGCGCCGACGGCGACGGCGCCGCCAGCGCTGAGCAGGCCGCGCCGGGTGAGGCCCGTGCCCGGGACGGCGCCGCGGACGGTGCTGCGCGAACGATGACGGGACCCGATAAATGACATTTCGGACGTTCTCCATGAATCAACTACGATGGCCGCATTCCGGCCGATGCGTGCTTAGGTTAACCTAACCTAAGTCTTCGCCCCAGAAAGGGGGCCCGGCCCGTCGCCGCCGCGACGGGGGGTCCCTGGAACGTTCCCCGGAGTCCGCCGAGTGTTGCTGACCAAACCCCCGCCGCCCTCCGCGACGGCCGCCGAGCGGGCACCGGGCCCGCGGCGTGCTGCCGGGCTCGCCGGCGCGGTGCTGTTCCTGCTGGCCGTCGTCCTGCTCAGCCTGGCGGTCGGGGCGAAGCCGCTGTCGCTCGGCGAGGCATGGGACGGGCTCTTCCACGGCGACTCGGCCGCGTACACGATCGTCCACGAGATGCGGCTCCCGCGGACCGTGCTGGGGCTGCTCGCGGGCGTCGCGCTCGGCCTCGCCGGCGCGGTGATGCAGGCGACGACCCGCAACCCGCTCGCCGACCCCGGCCTCCTCGGCATCAACGCGGGCGCCGCGGCCGCCGTCGTGTCGGCGATCTCGTTCCTCGGCGTGACGTCGTTCACCGGCTTCGTGTGGTTCGCGTTCGCGGGCGCCGGGGCGGTCGCGGTGCTGCTCTACGCGGTCGGCGGCGGGCGCGGCGCCACCCCGGCGCGGCTCGCGCTGGCCGGGTCCGCGCTGAACGCCGCGCTGTTCTCCTACGTCAGCGCGGTGCAACTGCTCGACACCGCGTCCCTCGACCGCATGCGCTTCTGGACGGTCGGCTCCCTCGCCGCCGCGCAGAACTACACCATCGTGCGCGTCGCACCGTTCGTCGTGGTGGGGCTGGTGGCGGCGCTGCTGCTCGCGCGCCCGCTGAACGCGATGGCGATGGGCGACGACGCCGCCCGCTCGCTCGGCGCCGACCCCGGCCGCGCCCGGATCGTCGCGATCGTCACGGTGACGCTGCTGTGCGGCGCGGCGACGGCGGCCTGCGGGCCGATCATCTTCGTCGGGCTGATGGTGCCGCATCTCGTCCGCGCGCTGACCGGGCCCGACCTGCGCTGGCTGCTGCCGTACTGCGCGGTGCTCTCGCCCGCGCTGATGCTCGCGGCGGACGTCATCGGACGCGTCGTCGTGCGCCCGTCCGAGCTCCAGGTCGGGATCGTGATGGTCGTGGCGGGCGGCCCGGTGTTCCTGTACTTCGTGCGCCGTCCCGGCAGCAAGGCGGTGTCCACGTGACGGTCATCCGGACGCCCGGTGGGCTGTCGTTCCGGTTCCGCGCGCGTGCGCTCGCCGTCGCGGCCGCCTGCCTGGCCGTGGCGCTCGGCACGGGCGTGCTGCTCATCGGCAGCGGCGACTTCCCGATGAGCCCGGCCGACGTCGTCCGGACGCTGCTCGGGCAGGGCACGCCCGCCGACTCCCTCATCGTGAACCAGATCCGGCTGCCGCGCGTGGCGGCGGCGCTCGCGGTCGGCGCCGCGCTGGGGCTGGCGGGGGCGATCTTCCAGTCGCTCGTCCGGAACCCGCTCGGCAGCCCCGACATCCTCGGCTTCACCCAGGGCGCCGCGTCCGGCGTGCTCGCCGTGATCGTGCTGACCGGTGCGGGCAGCGCCGCGGTCGCGGCCGGCGCGGCGGGCGGCGGGCTCGCGACCGGCCTGGTCGTGTACGCGGTGGCCGGACGGCGCGCCGCGCACGGGCAGCGGCTCATCCTCGTCGGCATCGGCGTCGCCGCGATCCTCACCGGCGTGAACGGCTACCTGCTCACGCAGGCGCAGATCACCGACGCGGCCCGCGCCGTGCTGTGGCTCACCGGCAGCCTGGACGGCCGCGACTGGTCGGACACCGCGCCCGTGCTCGCCGCGCTCGCCGTCCTCGGGCCGCTCGTGCTCGTCGGCTGCGGGCGTGCGCTGCGGATGCTGGAGATGGGCGACGACGCGGCGCACGGGCTCGGCGTCCCCATCGAGCGCGTCCGGCTGATCATGCTGGGCGCCGCCGTGCTGCTCACCTCGCTCGCCGCGGCGGCGGCCGGGCCGGTCGCGTTCGTCGCGCTGACCGCGCCGCAGCTCGCCCGGCGCCTCACCCGCACGACCGGACCCAACCTGCTGCCCGCGGCGTGCATGGGCGCGGCGCTGCTGGTCGCCGCCGACTGGGTCGCGCAGCGCGCGTTCCCCGGCCACCAGCTCCCGGTCGGCGTGGTGACCGGGCTCCTCGGCGGCGGATACCTGGTCTGGCTCCTCGTGACCCAACGCAAGACGGGACGGATCTAGTGACGGACGAAAAGGCGCGGCTCACCGGCTCGGGGCTCACCCTCGGCTACGACAGGCGCACCATCACCGAAGACCTCGACGTGGCCATCCCGGACGGGTCGTTCACCGTGATCGTGGGCCCGAACGCGTGCGGCAAGTCGACGCTGCTGCGCGCGCTGGCGCGGATCCTGAAGCCGTCCGCCGGGACGGTCGTGCTGGACGGCAGGCCCATCGCCGGCTGGCCCGCCAAGAAGCTCGCCCGGACGCTCGGGCTGCTGCCGCAGTCGTCGATCGCGCCCGAGGGCATCACGGTCGCCGACCTGGTGTCGCGCGGCCGGTACCCGCACCAGAGCCTGCTGCGCCAGTGGTCGAGGGAGGACGAGCGGGTCGTCGCCGAGTCGATGGCCGCGACCGGCGTCGCGGACCTCGCGTCCCGCGCGGTGGACGAGCTGTCCGGCGGCCAGCGGCAGCGCGTGTGGATCGCGATGGCGCTGGCCCAGCAGACGCCGCTGCTCCTGCTGGACGAGCCGACGACCTATCTCGACATCGCGCACCAGATCGAGGTCCTCGACCTGTGCGCGCGGCTGCACGAGGAGGGCCGCACGGTCGTGGCCGTCCTGCATGACCTCAATCACGCCGCCCGCTACGCCACGCACCTGATCGCGATGCGCGACGGCCGGATCGTCGCCGAAGGCGACCCGTGCGAGGTGGTGACGTCCTCGCTGGTCGAGGACGTCTTCAAGCTCCCGTGCCGCGTGATCGACTGCCCGGAGACGGGGACGCCGCTGGTCGTCCCCGCCGCCCGCGGCCGGGGCCCCGCCCGCACGGAGGAAGCCGAAATGGTTGTAGAATTCCAATCGTTGTAGGGGTACAACGATCGGAGGCGCCGCATGCCAGAGCTCAGCCCCCGGCGCCGGATCGCCGTGCTGGCCATCTGCTGCATGAGCCTGTTCATCATCAACCTCGACAACACGATCCTGAACGTCGCGCTCCCGACCCTGCACGACGACTTCGGCGGCTCGCTGTCCGGCCTCCAGTGGACGATCGACGCCTACCTGATCGTCCTCGCCTCGCTGCTCATCCTGTCCGGCTCGACCGCCGACCGGCTCGGCCGCCGCCGCGTGTTCCACATCGGGCTGGGGCTGTTCGTCACCGGGTCCGTGCTGTGCAGCCTCGCGCCGTCGCTCGGCTGGCTCATCGCCGCCCGCGTCGTGCAGGCGATCGGCGGGTCCATGCTCAACCCCGTCGCGATGTCGATCATCACGAACGTGTTCACCGAGCCGCGCGAGCGGGCCCGCGCCATCGGTTTCTGGGCCGGCACCGCCGGGCTGAGCATGGCCCTCGGGCCGCTGGTCGGCGGGCTGCTGGTCGACTCCGTCGGCTGGCGCGCGATCTTCTGGCTGAACGTGCCGATCGGGCTGGCCGCGTTCGCGCTGACCGCGCTGTTCGTCCCCGAGTCCCGCGCGGCGCGCCCCCGCCGCCCCGACCCGATCGGCCAGCTCTTCCTGATCACCTTCCTCGGGACGCTGACGTTCGCCATCATCGAGGCGCCCGGACGCGGCTTCACCGACCCCGTCGTCTACGGCGCCGCGCTGATCTCCGCCCTGGCGCTCGCCGGGTTCGTGCGGCACGTGCTCCGCGTCCCCGAACCGCTGATCGACCTGCGGTTCTTCCGCAGCGTCCCGTTCTCCGGCGCCGTCGTCATCGCGGTCACCGGCTTCGCGGCGTTCGGCGGGTTCCTCTTCCTCAACACCCTCTACCTGCAGAACGTCCGCGGGCTGTCCGCGCTGGAGGCCGGGCTGTACCTGCTGCCGATGGCCGCCGCGACCGCCGTGTGCTCCCCGCTCGCCGGCCGGCTGGTCGGCAGCCGCGGCCCGCGCCTGCCGCTGCTGCTCGCCGGGACGGCGATGCTCGCCAGCGCGCTGCTGTTCGCCGCGTTCGACGCCGAGACCCGCGACGCCACCCTGTTCACCGGATACGTGCTGTTCGGCGTCGGGTTCGGCATGCTGAACTCGCCGATCACCTACACGGCCGTGTCGGGGATGCCGCGCGCGCAGGCCGGGGTGGCCGCCGCCGTCGCCTCCACCAGCCGGCAGGTCGGCAGCGCGCTCGGCGTCGCCGCGCTCGGCGCGGTGCTCGCCGCCGGGCTCTCCGGCACGCACGCCGGGCCCGGCTTCGTCGCGGCGGCCCGCCCGGCATACTGGGCGATGGTCGGCTGCGCCGCCGCCGTCCTCGTCCTCGGGGCCGTCACCACCGGCCGCCGTGCCGCCCGCAGAACCGCCGGCCTCGTCGAGTCGGAAGAACAGGCAGACCAGTTCCACGCAACGGAGGCGAGCGCCCGATGACCGAGCCGGCCGTGCGATCCCACGACCGCGCCAGCGCCGAGATGGCGGAGCGCACGTGGCGCAACCTGCGCGTCCTGCTGCTGGAGCGCGGCGACCGGCGGCGCGAGGCCACCGAGGCGCTCGGCATGAGCTTCTTCCGGATCAAGGCGCTGCGCCGCATCGCCGCCGCGGCCGAGCCGATGACGCTGCGCGACCTCGCCGACGCCCTGCTCACCGACCGCCCCTACACCACCCTCGTGGTGGACGACCTCGTCGGCCGCGGGCTGGTGGAGCGGTCCCCGAACCCGGCCGACCGCCGCTCCAAGCTCGTCACGGTGACCGAGACCGGCCGCGCCGCCGCGGCACGGGCCGAACGCATCCTCGACACGCCGCCGCCGTCCCTCTACGACCTTCCGGCCGACGAGCTGGCCGTCCTCGACCGCGTCACCGCCCGCCTCATCACCGACGACTGACGCGCCCGTGCCGCACCCTTCTCCAGACGGGCCCCCGAACGTTCCCCCCGGCCGCCGTTCACCTGACACGGCGGGCCGCGGGCGAGCATCATGGCCCACGGCGCACCGATCCCGCCGGACGTTGGGGGAGTCCATGACCACCGTCGACATGGTCGTCATCGAGGGCGACCGGCACACGACCGTCCTGCTGTCGGGGGAGATGGACAGGGCGTCGTGTCCCGAGGTCCGGTCGCGGCTCGGGGAGCTGGTGCACCGCCCGCTCGTCCTGGACGTCTCCGGAGTCGAGTTCTTCGACGCCGACGGCCTGCGCACCCTCCACCAGTGCGCGTGCAACTGCCAGGCCGAGGGCACCGCCCTGGCGCTGGTGGGCATGCGCCCGTTCCCCGCCAGGCTCTGCCGGATTCTCGGCCTCGACAAGCACATCCCGATGTGCGCGTCGACCGAGGAGGCCCTCTGGTGCCTGCTGCCCCGCTCGGACGACGAGATCAGGGACTGGCTCTCCGGCTGAGGTGCCTCTCCACCGACTCGACCTTGGCCTCCAGCGCGCCCGTCACCCCGGGCCGCATGTCGGCCTTGAGGACCAGGCTCACCCTCGGCGCCCGCGCCGCGACCGCGTCGGCGGCGGCCTTCACCACGGCCATGACCTCGTCCCACTCGCCCTCGACGGTGGTGAACATCGCGTCGGTCCGGTTGGGCAGCCCGCTCTCGCGCACCACCCGCACCGCCTCCGCGACGAGCTCGCCGACCTCCTCGCCCGTGCCGAGCGGAGTCACCGAGAACGCGACGAGCATGGAACGCACCCCCTAGGGCTGAAGGACCTGCCGTACCACGATCTCATCCAGCCGCCGCTCGACGATCACCCCCACCGGCCAGTCGCGCACCAGGCAGCGCAGCAGCGCCGCCTCGTGCTCGGCGAACGACGGGTCGCAGCCCTGCTGCTCAAGGCTGGACCTGATCGCCAGGACGTAGTCGTCGACCGTGAACCCGGGGACGTCCCGGACCATCGCGGTGGTCGTCGCGCGATGGGAGTTGAGCCCGGCGAACGAGCGGCCGCAGCCGCAACCGCCGTCCGGGTCGTCCCGGTCTTTCGCGCAGACCAGCCCGATATGGACGAGCTCGCCTTCGACGCACCAGTCGAAGTCGTTGTCGCGGAATCCCTGGCTGGAGTTGGTGGCGGTGAGCAGCTTCAAGGCCATACCCCCTCGGTGCGTCCGATGACCCGCCCACGGTACGACGAGGGTCTGACGTAACGTCGAGAGCATGAGCGAAGACGAAGACGTCCTGGTTCAGCGCGACGGCCCGTTCACCACGATCACGATGAACCGGCCGCGCCGCCGCAACGCCCTCTCCCGCGCCTTCCTCCTCACGCTGACCAGCGCGTTCGAGGAGGCGGGCGGCACCGGCGCCCGCGGCGTCATCCTCGCGGCGAACGGCCCGGTCTTCTCGGCCGGTCACGATTTCGCCGACATGGCCGGGGCGTCGCACGCCGACGTCCGCGACCTCCTCAGGATCTGCACCGACCTGATGCGGACGATCCAGTCGATCCCGCAGCCGGTGGTGGCCCGCGTCCACGGCCTCGCGACCGCGGCCGGCTGCCAGCTCGTCGCGAGCTGCGACCTGGCCGTCGCCGCCGAGAGCGCCGGGTTCGCGGCGCCGGGCGGCAAGGGCGGCTGGTTCTGCCACACCCCGCTCGTCGCGATCTCGCACAACATCGGCCGCAAGCGCGCCGCCGAGATGGCCCTCACGGGCGAGGTGTTCGACGCCGCCACCGCCGCCGACTGGGGCCTGATCAACTACGCGGTCCCGGACGGCGAACTCGACGAGGCGACCCACGAACTCCTCCAGCGCGCCACCCAGGGCAGTCCCCGCAGCAAGGCCCTCGGCAAACAGGCGATGTACGCGCAGTTCGACCGCCCGGAACAGGACGCCTACGCCTACGCGATCGAGGTGATGGCCGCCTCGGCCCTGACCCCGGAGGCACAGGAGGGCATGACCGCCTTCCTGGAAAAGCGCCACCCCGACTGGCCCGCCTAGCCCAGCGGGAGGCCATGAGGGCGGAGCCCCCACATCGGGGGTCTGGGGTCGTCCCCCAGATGGACACTCCGAAAGAGCGACGGCCCGCGCATTCCGCGGGCATTCCTTCCCCGGCTCTGTAGGGCGGGCGGGACTCGAACCCGCGACCGGGAGATTATGAGTCTCCTGCTCTGACCAGCTGAGCTACCGCCCCGAGGCGCCCCCCGGTGACGGTGGGGGTGTGGCCGTCTGTCATCTTAGCGGCGGGCCCTTCCGGGGGACCACTGTGAAAGGCGATGTCCTCCTTCTGGCCGGGCGATGTCATACCTGGTACCGAGTGACGGGTGCGGGTACCCGTCGGTAGGGTCCGCGTTATGTCCAGACGCATTCTCGTCCTCGTCCTGCTGCTGCCGGGGCTGCTGTTCGCCGGGGCCTGTGACGACGGCGGGTCCGGAAAGCCCGCGAAGAAGGCGGATTTCGACGCCGCGCAGACGGTGCGGCAGGCCGCGCAGGCCATGGGGACGGTGCAGAGCACGGCGTTCGTCATGAAGTCGGAGGGCAAGACCCCGGTCACGGTGAAGGGCGGGGACCTGAAGCTGCTCCGCGGCGGGGACGCGGAAGGGACGCTGACGGTCGAGCAGCAGGGCCAGAACATCGAGATGAAGGCCGTCGCGCTGGGCGACAGCGTCTACCTGGACGCGGGGACCGGCGGGTGGCGGAAGCTGCCGAAGGCGCTGGCGGCGACCATGTACGACCCGTCGGCGGTGCTGGATCCGGAGCGGGGCATCTCCAAGCTGCTGGCGTCGGTGACCTCGCCGCAGGCGCAGGCGGTGGAGACCGTGGACGGCAAGGAGACGAACCGGGTCGCCGCGAAGCTGCCGAAGGCGCAGCTCGCGGCGCTGATCCCCGGCATCGACGCGGACCTGGACGGGCAGCTGTGGGTGAACCGCACCGATCACCGCCTGGTGAAGGTGCGGGCCGCGTTCCCGCAGGGGCAGGGCGCGGTGGTGATCTCGTTCACCGAGTTCGACGCCCCGTACAAGATCAGCGCGCCGAAGTGAGCGAGCGGCGCCGGGTCGCCATCGGGGCGGGCGGCGCGGTGGTGCTGCTGGCTGCGCTGGACGCCTACGTCGTCACGACGATCCTGGTGCCGGTGGTGAAGGACCTCGGCGTCCCGATCAACCGGCTGGAGCGGGTGACGCCCGTCCTGACCGGGTTCCTGCTGGGCTACGTGGCGGCGATGCCGCTGCTCGGGCAGCTGTCGGACCGGTTCGGGCGGCGTCCACTGCTGCAGGCGTGCCTGGTGTTCTTCGCGGCCGGCTCGGTGGTGACGGCGCTGGCGGACGGCGTGCCGCTGCTGACGGCGGGACGGGTCGTGCAGGGCGTCGCGGGCGGTGCGCTGCTGCCGGTGACGATGGCGCTCGCCGGCGACCTCTGGGACGAGCGGCAGCGTCCAGTGGTGCTCGGCGCGGTCGGGGCGGCGCAGGAGCTGGGCAGCGTGCTCGGCCCGCTGTACGGGGCGGGCATCGCGGCGGTCGCCGACTGGCGGGCGATCTTCTGGATCAACGTGCCGCTGGTGGCGGGGGCGATGGCCGCCGTCCAGTACGCGGTGCCGGGCGGGCGCGGGAAGGGCGAAGGGCCGCGGCCGGGTGTCGACGTGGTGGGCGGGCTGCTGCTGGCGCTGGGGCTCGGTCTGCTGGTCGTGGGCGTCTACAACCCAGAACCGCAAGAGTCGGCGCTTCCTTCATGGGGCCTGCCCGTACTCGCGGCGGGGGCGGTCGTGCTCGTGGTGTTCGTGCTCTGGGAGATCAGGGCGCGGACGAGGCTGCTCGATCTGGCGGGCGTCCGGCGGGGTCCGCTGCTGGCGACGCTCGGCGTGAGCCTGCTGTCGGGCGCCGCGCTGATGGTGACGCTGGTGGACGTCGTCCTGGTCGCGCAGACCGTCCTGGACAAGGACGCCACGGAGGGCGCGCTGCTGCTGACCCGGTTCCTGGTGGCGCTGCCGATCGCGGCGGTCGCCGGCGGGCTGCTCGCCAGGCGGGTGGGGGAGCGGTGGCCGATGGCCGCGGGCATGGCGCTGTCCGCGGTGGGCTACCTGCTGATCGCGGCGTGGCCCGCGGACCTGGCGAACGCCTCGTACGGTCCGCTGCCGCGGATGGACGCCGATCTCGTCGTGACCGGCCTCGGGCTCGGGCTGGTGATCGCGCCGGCGTCGTCGGCGGCGCTGGGCGCCGTCCCGGCGGCGCGGCACGGCGTCGCGTCGGCGGCCGTGGTGGTGGCGCGGATGATGGGGATGCTGCTCGGCATCTCCGCGCTGTCGGCGTGGGGCCTCCACCGCTTCCACGCGCTGACCGCCGACCTGAAACCGCCGCTGCCGTTCCTGATGTCGAAGGACGAGTTCGCCCGCCAGCTCAAGATCTACAACGCGGCCGTGGACGACGCGCTGCGCACCGAGTACCAGGAGATCTTCTGGATCACGGCCGGGCTGTGCGTGCTGGGCGCGGTGCTCGCGCTCGCCGCAGGCGGCGCGGGGCGCGGCACGCGCCGGGACCGTCCCGGAGAACCGGACCCTGACCGAATTCGGCCATCAAACGGGCATACCGGCCGGGATCTCGGAAAGGAATCGCCTACAGGTCAGGTGCCGAGCGACGGGCTCGGGAATATCCTGGGAAAAGACGGCTAAAGAAGGCTGAGGCCTCTTGCCGGGAGGGCACTCCCCGGGGAGGTGACGCAGGTGCGCAGGACCGGCATCGGCGGCGGAGGCACGCCGCTCGCCAGGGTCCGCCGGCGGCTCGGCCTGGAGCGCAACGAGCTGCGCCGCCGGGTCGACCGCGTGCAGCGGGCCATCGCCCTCGGATTGCTCGTGCTGCTGCTCGCCGCGGCCCCGCCGCTCGCCGCGTGGGCCGTGTCGTGGTCCTACGACGCGGGCACCCGCGCGGAGAACGCCGAGCGGGCGAACCGCCGCCAGGTCGTCGCCACGGTCACCGCCACGGGCGGCATCGGCTCGTCCGGCGACCGCTACATCCACGAGACCGTCCAGGCGACCTGGCCCGGCGCGGACGGCAAGCCCCGCGTCGGGACGCTGCCGAGCTGGAAGAACGCCAAGGCCGGCGCGCAGCGGACGATCTGGATCGACCGCGAGGGCGACCCGACCGTGCGTCCCCGCCCGCACAGCCGCACGGTGACCGACGCCGCCTACGCGGGCGCCGCGACCGTCCTCGCCTGCGGGGCGCCGGTGCTGCTCGCCTACGTTCTCGTCCGGCGCCGCTGCGACCGGCACCGCGACGCGCTGTGGGAGGCCGACTGGGAGCGGATGGACGCCGACGCCGGCCACAACCCCCGCTCCTGACCAATAGGCGTCGAGCGGAGCTCGTCCTTTGAATGGTGGTGGGTGGGGGCTGGAGGACGGTTAGGCGGGAAGCAGGGCGCGGGCCGTCTGGATCAGGGTCGCGTTGTCGGCGGCGGGCGCCCCGTCGGGCAGGACGAGCGTGTCCTCCAGGCCGATGCGGACGTCCAGGTTCAGCCGGACGGCGAGCCGCAGGACGGGCCACGCGCCGCCCTCCTCCCCGTGCAGCAGCACCGGGCGGCCGTGCCTGGTGCCGAGCTCGTGCAGCAGCGCCTTCGCCGTGCCGGTCGCGGTCTCCGGGTCGGGGTCGGTGACCTCGGCGAGGATCCGGAGCACGTGGTGGGCGTGCGGCCAGCGCAGGAACCGGTCGGCGCCGTCGGTGCCGGAGAAGATCCCGGCCTCGATGGCGACGCCCCGTTCGAACAGCGCCTCGGCGACCAGCTCGGCGCCGTCCTCGTGGAAGTTCACCGAGGCGTGGTCGGGCGCCACCGGCCAGGAGCGGATCTTCGCGGCGCGCTCGACCGGGTCGGGCTCGGTCCATTCGCCGGTGGTCACGCCGACCTGGATCGACGGGGTGGCCGCGCGGACGGCGGAGACCGCCGCCGCGACATGCGCCGGGTCGACGGTCTCGGCACCGGAGTCGTCCCTCGGGTGCACGTGCGCGTCCTGCGCGCCGACGTCGACGGCGGCGCGGACCGCGGCGGCGATCTCCTCCGGCGAGACCGGGACGCCTTCGGTCCGTCTTCCGTTCGGGCAGACCTGGAGCATGGTTCCGATCATCTCAGGTAGGGGTCAGGGCGTGATGACGCAGGGTCCTCCGCCGCAGACGTCCACGACCCTGCCGGTGGTGAGGAACACCGCCTTCTGGCGGCGCGCGCCGGCGTTGCCGCGGGGGTCCGAATGCGGGTCGCGGCCCGCCGCCGGGGGCGTGTTCGTCAGCGGCGGGACGGGCGACCCGCTGTCCCAGACGACCATGGCGGACCCGGCGTAGGACGAGCCGAACGTCCGGATCCCCCAGTAAGGCTCCTTGTCGGGGCTGCGGCCCGCCGTGACCACCGGGGCGTGGACGCGGGCGCCGATCGTCCTGGCCTGGACCTCGGCGGCCACCGGCGCGACCTGGTGATCGCCGAACGCGACGTGCATCAGCACGCGGTGCTCCGGCGTGCGCGGCAGCGGATCGTCCGTCATGTGCCAGGCGTACCCGTTGTTCTCGGCGCGGTCCCACAGCATCTGGATCAGCGCGAGGGCGATCTGCTGGTCGAGCTTGTCCGGGTAGGAGAGGTCGAGCACGCGCCCGAACTGGGTGAAGGCGGAGCTGCGGTTCAGGAGCGTGGTGTAGTTCATCCCCGGGACGCCGAGGACCGCGCGGCGGATGTCGGGGGACACAGCGGTGAGCGCGCCGCCCATGATGCCGCCCTGGCTGTTCCCGTCGTAGGCCAGCCCGGCCCGGTGGTCGATCAGCGACCGGCCGGCGCCGTCCTGGAACGCCTCGTGGCCGCCGAAGCCGCGGGTCATCGCGCGGCCGAGGAAGGTGAAGCCGAGCAGGCTCTGCTGGAGGCGGTCGGCGACCGTCCGGAAGCGGGTGAGGTCGCCGAGCGCCGCGACGACGTTCGGGACGTCCTCGTCCGCCATGCCGATCCACTTGGTCGCGCAGAACATGAAGCCGTGCTCGGCGGCCATCGCCTTGACGTTCCCCGCGCCGACCTCGCGCTCGCTGCCGAGCAGGCCGTGCCCGTAGAGGGCGGGACGCGCGGGTCTCTCGAACGCCGACCTCGGGATCTCGCACTGGAACGGGACGGGCTGGGTGTTGCCCGGCAGCCGGGCGGGCATGCCGTCCCGGCCGCGATGGAGGGACGATCCGGGCGGGCCGCCGGGCAGGTTCAGGTAGCTCGGCGCGTGGACGAATCCCTTCACCTCGCGGGCGATCTCGTCGTCGACGTCGTCGGTCACCTGCGTCACCGTGAACGGCGGCGAGCGGCGGCCGAGGTCGCGGAGCGCCTCGTCGCGCATGTGGAGCACCTGGCCGGTCAGGCTCTGGCGGCTCGCGACGGTGAAGTCCCAGGCCAGGTAGAGGCCGTCGCGGCTCACGCCGCCGCGTTCGAGCTCCGCGAGGACCCGGCGCTCCTGCCGCTGCCGCTCGGCGAGCGGGTCGCCGGACGGCAGCCGCGGCCCGAGGATCCTCGCGAACGCGGCGTTCGGCTCGATCAGGTTCCCGGACGCGTCGCGCAGGTTCCGCAGCGCGACCGCGTACCGGTGCCCCTCCCGGAAGTTGCGCGCCGGACGGACGATCAGCGCCTTCCGGTCGCCGGGCGCGTTCGCGTCCAGTTCCGCCCAGTATGGCCAGCGCTCCCCGGTCGCGGTGTCCAGGATGACGATCGGGGCGTCGCGGCGCAGCGACGCGCCGATGTCGGTGATCGGCGCCGCGCCGCTGCGCGCCAGGTCGACGCCCGGGACGCGGCTGAGCAGCATCGACCCCGGGGAGAAGCCGTCCGCGCGGTTCCACTCCTGCGGCGAGATCGGCACGCCCAGCGCGTTCTCGACCGTCGCGCCCATGTGGACGCGGCGGCCCGTCGGGGTGCGGGCGTCGCGGACCGTGTACCAGTCGCTCGGGAACGGCAGCAGGCACGCGGCGGGGTCGATCGGGTCGCAGCCGTCACCGCCGGGATGGGCCGCCGCCGTCGTGGCGGGCGGGACGGTCAGCAGGGCGAGGGCGGCGACGATGGCCGCGAGGGACGACAGGGTGCGCTGGGGGAGACGCAACGCCCACCTCCGGAAGATCTGCGCCGTTCTGCGCGATCTTGGTCTCGGCGGGGGCTCACGTCAATGCTCGTCCGAAGGTGGCCAGACCCTTCACCGCCTTCTTGGCGGACGCGGCCGGGCCGTACGAGCGGAGCACGACCGGGGTCCGCAGGACGTCCTCGATCGTCTCCTCCGCGCGGCCCAGCGGCGCATAGCCGGGACGGGCCCGCAGCAGGCGGTGGGTGAGCGCGGCCTGGCGGTCCAGGTCGGGCGGCCCCGCCTCCAGCCGCCCGACCCGTTCGCCGTCGATCTCGTACTCCAGGCAGACGCGCAGGTCCGGACGTGCCCCTGCGACGTCCAGATGCGTGACCGCCAGGCCGTCCACGCCGCCCGTCACGTCCAGGGCGTAGCGGAGCGCGACGGCGTCGAGATGCCCGACACGGAACGCGCCCTGCCAGCGGCCCGCGAGGTTGTGCGGGTCGGGCAGGTCCGCGGTGAGCGCCGGATCTTCAGTGACGAACGGGCCGGGGCCGTGGCGGGTCGCGTACGCGCGCAGCACCCCCAGCCGCGTCGCGGACCCGGCCGCCTCGCCCGCCTCCGCCAGGAGTGTCTCCGCGTTGGCGAACGTGGTGGTCGACCAGGTCGTGTACGGGTGGAAGCCGTGCCACTCGTCCAGCAGGACGCCCTGGGCGCCCTCGAACACCACGGACCCGGTGCGGAGCAGGCGGTGCAGATGCTCCGCGCGGACGATCTCGACCCGCCCGGCGAACGCGGTGAAGGCGTCGGCGCACGCGTCGACGTCCGGAACGTCCTCGCCGGACGGGAACTCGTCGCGGTACCAGTCGCGCAACTCCGACAGGCGACGCCGGAGGCGGATCGGGGACAGGCAGTCGCCGACGCGGGGCGCGTCGGGGTGCGTTTGGGCATAGGCGACCGTCTCGCCTATGCCCATGCCGCACGACCCGTGGCGGGCCGCGCCGCGCGCCGACTCCCGCGCGCGGTTCGCGGCCCGGTGGTACGGCGTCGTCAGCAGCGCGTCCCGGTCGGCGGTGAGGCGGTCGAGCGCGTCCGCGACGCCGAGGGCCCGGAGGTGATCGGCCTCGGCGGCCAGGGCCAGCGGGTCGACCAGCATGAACCGGGACAGGTGCGTCCGGACGCCGGGCGTGAACGTCCCCGACCCGAACTGGGCGAAGGTGTGGTGGCGCCCGTCGTCCAGGACGACGTTGTGCGCCGCCTGCGCGCCCCCGTTGAACCGGACGACCGCGGCCACGGGGCCAGCCGAGCAGAGGTGGTCCACAACCGTGCCCTTGCCCGCGTCCCCGAAGCCGAGGTCGACGACGATCACGTGTCCCATGGTCAGAGACGCGTCGTCCTGGACGGGGCGCCCGGCGTGACGCCCAGCCCGGGCGGCGCGGACGACACCGCGACCGGCGCGCGGGACGCGTCCAGCCGGGCGAGGGCCCGTGACACCGACGCGCCCGCGTCCGAACCGGCCTCCTCCAGGTGCTCCAGGCCCTCCTCCAGGTCGATGGCGTCCTCGCCGAGCCCGACGGTCAGCGCGATCGTCTCGCAGACGGCGTCGAGATCGTCCAGGTAGAGGACGTTCTGGCCGAGCAGGTCGCGCCAGAAGTCCGTCAGCTCGCGGCTTCCGGCGTGGTAGGCGCCCTGGGGGATGATGAAGTACACGTCGTACATCCGCTGCAGCTCGCGGACGATCTCCGCGACCGGGACGCTCTCGTCCGGCTCGCCGCCGATCACTTTCGCGATCTCGTGCTTCTTGACCTTCGGGTACGCCAGCTCGTCCCCGATCATGAACAGGTAGCCGCGCTTGCCGCGCTTCTCGAAGCAGTCGATCGCGGTGTGCCGGGCCATGAAGTACATGGCCAGCTCGTACGACTCGCGCATCTGCCCGCCGCCCCCGCCTTCGAGCAGGATCTTGCCGAGGTCGTCGTCCATCCGGTTGTCGGCCTCGAACTGGCCGATCTGCAGCGGCGCCCGGTCGCAGGTCGCGTCGCCGACCGCGCCGAACAGGATGTGCGGGTGCTCGGCGTACCCCTTGCGCAGCAGCAGCCCGAGCAGGTCGGGGAGCTTGGTCTGCAGCGTCCGCGGCACGGTGCCCATCGAGCCGGTGACGTCGAACAGCACGCCGATCGCGAGCGACTCGGGGTGGTCGGCCGAGTCCCGGCTCTCCCGCACGGTCACGCCGCGCGGATCGAGGTCGGGGTGGACGGTGGTGGCGCCGCCGTCGGAGTAGGCGAACGCGCTGGCGCCGGTGGACGCGCGGTAGCTCGCGCGGGCGGAGTAGACGTCGGTGGACCAGTGTCCGCTTCCCATGACGGATCTCCTTCAGTGGAGGGAGGGCAGGTGGAAGGGGCGGAAGCGCCGCGGGCCGTAGAGCCGCTCCAGCAGCTCGTCGAACTCGGCCAGCAGCCGCCAGGCGTCGGACGGGCGCCGGTTCTGCGCCGGCAGCAGGCAGCCGCGGGCGAACGAGCGCATCGCCTTGGGGGCCTTGTCGCCCATCAGGCCGGTCATGCACCGGGTGGCCATGTAGAGGTCGGTGGCGGGGCTCGCCGGTCGCCGTCCGGGCACTTCGGGCGGGTACCAGCCGGCGTACCGGTCGACCATCGCGGGCACGCGCCCGGACGGGTCGACGTTCGCGTGGCAGCCGGGCACGGAGTAGCACCAGTCGACCAGGACCAGCCCGTGCTTCTCCGGGTGGATCAGCACGTGGTCGGGGAGGACGGCGCCGTGCAGGACGCCCGCGCGGTGCGCGAATCCGAGGCCGACCAGCAGCCGCCGCCACATCCAGGCCGCGTCGCGCGGGTCGACGCCGTCCGGGTACGCCTGCCCGACCTCGGTCAGGGTGTGGAAGCCGTCCAGCGCGGCGATCGCGTTGACCTGCCGCTGCGCTCCGGTCGAGGCGTCCTTGTGGCGGAACGTCTCGATGAGGCGCGGGATGTAGGGCAGGAACTTCCCGTCGCCGTCCTTCGGGAGCTGCCGGAGCGCCACGGCCTCGCGTTCGAGCAGGTCGCTGTCGCGCGGGTCGCGTGGCATCTTCAGCAGCACGTCGCGCCCGCGGGACTCCTGGCGCGCCGCGTACAGCTCGGCCAGGTCCCCGCCGATCGGGTCGCCGTCGCCCCCGGTGGCGAGGCGGTAGGAGTGCCGGCGCGTCGTGATCACCGCCGCGTCGTCGCGGGTGTAGGTGCGCCACAGCGCGTTCAGGCGGACGAACGCGTCGCGGGTGCGGCCGCCGGTCGCGTCCGGGTGGACGAGCCGCACCAGCCGCCGGTACCGCCGCGCCGCCTCGGCCTCGTCGTCCCCGAACAGATCGGCCGGCACGCGGACCCGGTCGAGCCGCGCCAGCGCGTCGTCCAGCTCGCGGTCGTTCATCTGATCTCCTCCTCCCGCGACGGCCGCAGCAAGGCGGGGTGCAGCAGGCGGGCGTCTCCGGGCCGGTAGAGCCGCGGCTTCGGGCCGCCGCGCCGGCCGCCCCGGTCGGACGTCTCGCCGGTGCTCTCCACGAACCCGGGCACGGACAGGACCTTCCGGTGGAAGTTGCCGGCGTGCAGTTCCTCGCCCCACACCGCCTCGTAGACCGAGCGCAGTTCCGGGATCGTGAACTCGGCGCCGCAGAACGCCGCCGCGAGCGGGGTGTACTCCAGCTTTCCGCGCGCCCGTTCCAGGCCGTCGGACAGGATCCGCGCGTGGTCGAAGGCCAGCCGCCGGGTCGTCCCCGGGCGCTGGCCGCCGGACTCGGTGAGGCCGAGCGCGTCCACCGGCACCCAGGCCGCGTCGGCCGCGTCGCCGCCCGCCTCCGGGTCGGGGAGCTCAGGCGCGAACGCCAGGTAGGCGACGGAGATGACGCGCATCCGCGGGTCACGGCCGGGGGAGCCGTAGGTGCCGAGCTGCTCCAGGTGCACGCGCCCGAGCACGCCGCCCTTGGCGCTGAGCCCGGTCTCCTCGGCCAGTTCGCGGACGGCGGCGTCCGGCAGGTCCTCGGCGTCGGTGCCCTGGAGCGGGCCGCCCGCCTGGACGAACCCGCCGGGCAGCGCCCACATCCCGGCGTACGGGGCGTTCCCGCGCCGTACCAGCAGCACGTGCAGCGCGCCGTCGCGGATGGTGAGGGCGACCACGTCCACGGTCACGGAGACCGGGTCGTAGTCGCGCGGGTCGTAGTTCGCGAGGAACTCGCTCTCGTCGCGCCCAGGATCCGGAGTCATCCCGCACCCCTCCACTGTTGATCTCGAACCGAGTAAATCTCTAACTGAGTTCATCTCAAGTTGAGTACAACATAGCCCGGACCGGTGCGGGTGTCCAGCCCTTATCGTGCGGAGATGCGAAGCGGGCGCCGCTCCCGTCCGGGAGCGGCGCCCGCTACGTTTGGCAAAACCTTACGAAACCGACTTTTCGGGATTCTGTCCCATGAGTCGCCGGTTCAGCGGCGGTGGCGCCCGCCGTGCGGCGGCGGCTCCTCGTGCTCGCCGTCGCGCGGCGGCCCGCCCTCGCGATGATCCTGCTGGTAGGAGCCGGAACCGTAGGGATCCGCGCCGTAGGGGTCGGAGCCGTAGGAACCGGAGCCGTACTGCCCGGACGTGTAGGGCCCGGAGTCGGACCTCCCCGAGTCGTAGGCCCCCGAGTCGTACGGACCTGACGAACCTGACGGACCCGACGAGTAGGAGCCCGAGTCGTAGGGCCCGGCCGGGTACTCGCCCGAGGCGAACGGGTTGCTGCCGCCGAACAGGTCGGCGGAGGTGTCGCGCATGTCGCGGTCCTGCGCCTCGTAGCCGCCGGACGCGCCCGACCCAGGCGGATAGGGCGGGGCCGACTGCCGGGGATCGTCGTCGGACTCCCAGGAGAACTGGCCGGAGGAGTGCCGTCCCGTCGAGTAGCGCCCGGTCGGGTAGGGGCTCTCCGGCGCGCCCGGACGCTGCTCGCCCGGCCGGCTCCCCGGCGAACCCGGCGAGTACTGGCCCGGATACTCACCGGACGCGTACTGGCCCGGATACTCGCCTGAGGCGTACTGGCCCGGGAACTCGCCCGTCCCCATGCCGGCCCGGCCGCCGGGCGGGTACGGCTGCCCGGCGCCCGGAGGCGGCGGGGCGGGCAGGGCGGGGACGCCGGGCGGCGGCGCGGTCAGCCGGGCGGCCGGGCGCTCGGGCGGCGGCTCGTCCAGCAGCAGCTTCATCTGGCTCTTCCGGCGCCCGTACGCCAGGTACAGCAGCACGCCGACGACCATCCAGATCCCGAAGTACCCCCAGGTCTGGACCTTGAGGTTCAGCATCATCCAGCCGACCGCGATGACCGTCACCACGGCGGTGACCGGGGCGATCGGCACCCGGAACGGGCGGTGCAGGTCGGGCCGGCTGTGCCGCAGCGCCACCACCGCCACCGGGACGAACAGGAACGCGAACAGCGTCCCGATCACGACGAGCTGCTCGAGCGTGAGCACGTCCAGCGTCTGGGAGATCACCAGCGCGATGCCGCCGGACAGCATCGTCGCCCGGGACGGCACCTTGTAGCGGCGGCTCATGTGCGCGAGCGGGCGGGGGAGGAGCCCGTCCCGCGACATCGAGAACACCACCCGGGTGAGGCTGATCAGCAGCACCAGGATGACGGTGGTCAGGGCGAGCACCACGCCGACGTCGACGAGCTTGCCCATCGCGCCCGCGCCGACCGAGTCGAACGCCGCGGCGATGAGCAGCTTGTCGGGGTTCAGCTTGGCGAAGCCGTCCATGCCGACCATGCCGACGAGCGCGACCGCCACGGCCGCGTACAGCACGACGGCGGTGACCAGGGCGGTGATGATGCCGCGCGGCACCTTGCGGGGCGCGTCGTCGGTCTCCTCGGCGGACGTCGCGATCAGGTCGAACCCGATGTAGGCGAACGCGATCGCGGGCGCGGCGGCGAACAGGCCCCAGACGCCGAAGACCTCGGGCGTTCCGCCGCCCAGGGCGCCGAGCATGGCGTCCAGCATCGTCTTGTCGCCCTCGGGCGCGGGCCGCGACGGCGGGACGAACGGCGTCAGGTTGCCGGGGCTGAAGAACTTCAGGCCGGTGGCGATGACCAGCCCGATCACGATGACCTTGGCCATCACCATGAACCAGAGCGTCTTCAGGCTCAGCCGGCTGCCCGTGGCGAGCATCATGGCGACCAGCAGCAGGATGCCGAACGCGAACACGTCCGGGCCCTTCACCTGGCCGATCACCTCGCCGAGCCAGCCGGGGACGGGCACCCCGAAGTCGGCCAGCGCCTGCGTCGCGTACAGCGACCAGACCCGCGCCAGCACGGCGGTCGCCAGCATCAGCTCCATGATCAGCGCCCAGCCGACGATCCACGCCCAGACCTCGCCGAACGCGACGTAGCTGAACGAGTAGGCGCTGCCCGCGACGGGAATGATCGAGGACAGCTCGGCGAGGGCGAGCGCGACCAGCAGGCACACGCCGCCGGCGATGAGGAACGACACGAGCACGCCGGGGCCCGCGGTCGAGGTGGCCTGCTCTCCGGCGATCTTGAAGATGCCGGAGCCGATCATCACGCCGAGGCCGAGCACGACCAGGTCGCGGGTCCGGTAGACCACGCGGAGCCGGTGCCGGCCTCCGTAGAGCCGCCCGGTCGCCTGCTCGACCGGCAGGCGCCGGAACATGTTGTTGCGCATGCGCATGTCCCAGGTCATAGGTGTCCCCCCAGGCCTGAACCCGCGCCGCTGTTCGCGAGATGACGGCTTGTCGAAGTCCCTAAGAATTCACCAGGTATGAGCATAATCGCAACGTTTTCCCCGGGATTGCTGCCGTCCGGGCGTTGTCGGATCCTGCCAAACCCGCCGGTCGGCGACATGCCGCAGCGTCCCCCTCACGCTGGGCTAACACTCGCAGGAGTTTCGGGGGACGGGGACGGCGGAAAATCGCCGATTTGCTCTCCGGAAAGCGCTTTATGATCTTTGCCGGCAGGTCCGGCGGCCCGCCGCGGGAAGGGCGTGCGCCGGGCGTCCGGGGTCGGCCGGTGCGGACGGTGGCATCGGACGAAGATCGGTGACACGGTAGGGGCGCCGCGTTCATCTGGAGGCCCGATGTTCCGCTCCCCATCGTCCTCGAAGGCATCGACGGCACCGGCCGGATCGGCTCCTCCGGCCGGATCGATCGCCTCGGCCGGACCGGCCGCGCCGGCGGCCTCGCGCCGGCGCCGGCGGCGGCCGGGCCGCAAGGCCGTCCTCGTGGCCGCGATCGCCGTCGCCGCGTCCCTCACCGTCCCCGGCGTGCCCGCCATCGCCCGGACCCTCGCCTCCCTCCCCGCGCCCGGCCCGCCGGCACCCCCGGTCAAGCAGCCCGTCGCAACGGGCTACGGCGGCGCGGTGTCGACGGTCGACCCGGAGGCCAGCCAGGTCGCGCTGAACGTGCTGAAGGACGGCGGCAACGCCATGGACGCGGCCGTCGCGGCCGGGGCCGCGCTCGGCGTCACCGAGCCGTTCGTGGCGGCGCTCGGCGGCGGCGGATACATGACCTACTACGATGCGAAGACGCGCCGCGTCCACGCCATCGACGGCCGCGAGTTCGCGCCCGTGCTGATGAGGGCGGACAGCTTCGTCGACCCCGCCACCGGCAAGGCGATCCCGTTCGACCAGGCCGTGACCAGCGGGCTCGGCGTCGGCGTGCCCGGCACGCTCGCGCAGTGGGATCTCGCGCTGCGCCGCTTCGGCTCCCGCGACATGAAGCACCTGCTACGCCCCGCCATCAAGCTGGCCGATCGCGGCTTCGTCGTCGACCAGGAGTTCCGCGACCAGACGGCGGTGAACGAGGCCCGCTTCCGCGACATCGTCCCGACCCGCGAGCTGTTCCTGCCGGACGGGCAGCTCCCGGACGTCGGCTCGACGTTCCGCAACCCCGACCTCGCCGACACCTACCGCGAGCTGGCGAAACGCGGCCCGAAGTGGTTCTACGAGGGGCGCCTCGGCAAGGAGATCGTGCAGACCGTCACCAAACCGCCGGTCGACCACGCCGCCACGCGCATCGTCCGTCCGGGCCTGATGGAGGCCCGCGACCTGGCCGGCTACCGGGCGCTGATGCGCAAGGCCACGCACGTCTCCTACCGCGGGACGGACGTGTACGGGATGCCGCCGTCGTCGTCCGGCGGGTCGACGGTCGGGGAGGCGCTCAGCATCCTCGGCAACTTCCGGCTCGACCGGCGCGACCCGGTGACGGCGCTGCACTACTACCTGGAGGCGTCCAAGCTCGCCTACGCCGACCGCGGCCGCTACCTGGGCGACGCCGACAAGGTGGACGTGCCGCTGGAGGAGATCCTCTCGTCCGGGTTCGCCCGCGAGCGCGCCTGCCTGATCAAGCCGGACGAGGCCGCCGCCGCGCCCGTCGCGCCCGGCTCGCCGGACGGCTCCTACGAGCCGTGCGTCCCGCCCGGCACGCAGACCCGGGCGCTGGCGTTCGAGGGCCCGCAGACCACGCACCTCAACGTCGCCGACAAGTGGGGCAACGTCGTCGCCTACACGATCTCGATCGAGCAGTTCGGCGGCAGCGGCATCACCGTCCCCGGGCGCGGCTTCCTCCTCAACAACGAGCTGACCGACTTCTCCCTGCAGCCGCCCCCGCCCGGCGGCCCGGCCGACCCGAACGCGCCCGGCCCGAACAAGCGGCCGCGCAGCAGCATGTCGCCGACGCTCGTCCTCAAGGACGGGCAGCCGAAGCTGGCCCTCGGCACGCCCGGCGGGTCGACCATCATCACGACCGTCCTGCAGATCCTGATGAGCCGCCTCGACCTCGGCATGGACCTGCCGACCGCGCTGAGCTTCCCGCGCGCGACGCAGCGCAACACCCCGCAGGTCTTCGCCGAGCAGGCGTTCATCGACTGGTACGGGCGCGACCTGGCGGCCCGCGGGCACCGGCTGGAGGTGTTCCCCGGCCCGCCGGCGGGCGTGATCGGCGCCGCGACGGGGCTGGAGATCGTGCGGCCAGGGCTCGTCCAGGCGGTCGCGGAGCCCGGCCGGCGGGGCGGCGGCAGCGCCATGGTCGTCCAGCCGGTGCGGTAGCGGCGCGCATGCGGGCGTGTCCCGGCGGGCGCGCGCCGGCGTGTCCACCCGGCAAGGGGGAAGGAGTCGTGCCATGGCCCACGCTTACGTGCAGGTGACGACCACGACCGACTCCCGCTCCGAGGCGGCCGAGCTGGCCAAGTCCGCGGTCGCGGAGCGGCTCGCGGCGTGCGCGCAGCTCCTCGGCCCGATCGCCAGCACCTACTGGTGGGAGGGCGAGATCGAGTCGGCGGAGGAGTGGATGGTGCTGTTCAAGACGTCCGCCGACCGGTTCGACGAGCTCGCCTCGCTGATCACCGAGGTGCACTCCTACGACACCCCCGAGATCATCGCGACGCCGGTCGTCGCCGGGAGCATGGACTACCTCGCCTGGATCACCGAGCAGACCGAGCCCGGCGAGCGAGACGAAGCGGTGGAGGACGAGACCGAGGATTGATCGTGGGGTCCGCGCCGTGATTAAGTAAGTTAACGGTTACTCGGTCGGCGGGGACGTCGCCGGCCGGTCGCGGCGGCGGAAGGCGGTCGACGTGCACGACGAAGACCACGGGCTGTTCGGGCCCGGCTCGGTGACCTGGCGCGTCATGGGCGAGCCCGTCCTGATGGTCGGCGGGATCAGGGCGCTCCTCCTCCAGGCCCTGCACCCGAGGACGATGTGGGGGACCGCGCAGAACTCCGAGCTCATGAACCCCTCCACCGCCTGGGAGCGGCTCGGCCGGACGGTCGAGTTCGTCCGCGTCCGCACCTACGGGACGGAGGACGAGGTCGAGCGGGTGGGCCGCCGGGTCCGCAAGCTGCACTCCAGGCTGACCGGGCTCGACCACGGCACCGGCGAGACGTTCCGCGTCGACGACCCCGAGAACCTCCTCTGGGTCCACCTGGGCGAGGTCGACTCCTACCTGGACGTCGCGCGCCGCGCCGGGGTGCCGCTGACCGCCGCGGACGCCGACGCGTTCGTGGACGAGCAGCGCCGCGCCGCCGCCGTCGTCGGCCTCGACCCGGCGGACGTCCCCGCCTCCGTCGCGGAGATGAAGGACTACTACGCGGACATGCGCCGCCGGATCTGGGCATGCCGGGAGGCCCGCGAGGGGCTGCGCCGCATGTTCAGCCCGGCGGTCCCGCGGCACCTGCTGCCGTTGAAGCTCGCCGCGCCCGGCATCGGCATGCTGGTCGTCGCGACGCTGCCGCGCTGGGCCCGCCGCATGTACGGGCTGCCGGGCCTGCCGACGTCCGACCTGGCCGCCACGATCACGCTCAAGGGCCTGCACCGGACGATCCGCGTCGTCCCGGAGCGCTACCGCTACACCCCGGACGCCCGGCGGGCCAGGCGCCTCACGCGCGAGCACGAGGCCGACCTCGCCGCCTGGACCATCGCGTCCTGAACCGGCGCCGCCGCGAAGCTCACCCGATCGGCTCGTCCAGCGCGTCCGGACCGGGGTTCTCGCGCGCCGGGCCGGGGACACGGCTCCGGCGTGTGCTTTCCGGCCCGTGGGAAGCGCCCCGCGCAGGGGGCGGTGACGGTCAGCCGCGGCGCATGAGACGGCCCACGGCCGCCATCAGCTCGGTCGACATCGCCTCGCTCTTGCCCTCCTCGGCGCCCTCCGCCACGCAGTGCCGCACGTGCCCGTCCAGCAGGCCGAGCGCCACCTTGTCCAGCGCGGCCTGGACGGCGCTGATCTGGGTGAGGATGTCGATGCAGTAGCGGTCCTCCTCGACCATCCGGTCGATGCCGCGCACCTGGCCCTCGATCCTGGCCAGCCGGGTCTGCAGCTGGTCCTTCGTCGCCGTGTACCCGCGGGTGGGGGTCTCGCTGGTCGCCATCTCCGTCCTCACAATCCGTCGGGGGCGCACGCCCGGATACCCCTCGGGGGGACGTCCCCCTATGGGTACTTTATGCGCTGCACGGCTCAGCGGGGCGGCACGTTCCAAGCGGTGATCACGGGGCGGCCGTGCTCGGCGCCCAGTGCCGACACCGTCCCAGTCGCCAGGGCGAACGATCGTCCACGCGCCGGTTCCAGGTCGAGCCACCGCGCCGTCAGCACCCGCAGGACGTGCCCGTGCGCGACGAGCGCGACGTCCCCGCCCGCGCCGCCATCGGCCAGAAGCGGACGCACCCGCGCGAGGACGGCGTCGGCCCGCCGCCCGACCTGCTCGACGGTCTCGCCCGGGTGCCCGGCGTCGCCGGGGATCACGCCGTCGTCCCACAGGAACCAGCCGGGCCGGTCCTCCCGGATCGCCGCCGAGGTGATGCCCTCGTAGCCGCCGTAGTCCCATTCCCACAGGTCGGGGTCGACGTCGTCGACCGGCAGGCCGGCCAGCTCCGCGGTCCGCAGCGCCCGCTCCGCCGGGCTGGCGACCGTCCGCCCGACGCGCCGCCCGCCGAGCGCCCCGCGCAGCGCCCGCGCCTGCTCCTCGCCCCGCGCGGTCAGCGGCACGTCCGTCCGCCCGGTGTGGCGGTGCGTGCGGCTCCACTCGGTCTCCCCGTGCCGCAGCAAGATCAGCTCACCCATGGGGGAGGGTCTACCCGGCCGGGGCCGGTGTCCACGGCTCAGTCGAGGATCGAGGCGAGCGGGGTGTGCGGGAGGTTGTGCGCCTCGGCGACGTGGTCGTAGACGAGGGCGCCGGCGTGGGTGTTCAGGCCGCGGGCGAGGGCGGCGTTGGACTGCAGGGCGCGCCGCCAGCCCTTCTCGGCGATCTGGAGCGCGTAGGGGAGCGTGACCCCGGTGAGCGCGTAGGTGGACGTGTTCGGCACCGCCCCCGGCATGTTGGCGACGCAGTAGAACGTCGACTCGTGCACCCGGTAGGTGGGGTCGGCGTGGGTGGTCGGGCGGGAGTCCTCGAAGCAGCCGCCCTGGTCGATGGCGATGTCGACGAGGACGGAGCCGGGCTTCATGCTCGCGACCAGGTCGTTGGAGATGAGCTTGGGCGCCTTGGCGCCGGGGATCAGCACGGCGCCGATGACGAGGTCGGCGGCGCGGGCCTCCTGCTCGACGGTGTAAACGCTGGACACCAGCGTGCGCAGGCGGCCCTGGTAGATGGCGTCGATGTGGCGGAGGCGGTCGACGTTGACGTCCAGGACGGTCACGTCCGCGCCCATGCCGACCGCGATCTGCGCCGCGTTGAGGCCGGACACGCCGCCGCCGATGACCACGACCCTGGCCGCCGCCACGCCGGGCACGCCGCCGGGCAGCACGCCGCGGCCCCCGTTGGACGCCATCAGGTGGTAGGCGCCGACCTGCGGGGCGAGGCGCCCGGCGACCTCCGACATGGGCGCCAGCAGCGGCAGGGAGCGGTCGGGCAGCTGGACGGTCTCGTACGCGATCGCCGTGACGCCCGCGCTCAGCAGCGCGTCCGTGCACGCGCGGGACGCGGCCAGGTGCAGGTAGGTGAACAGGACCTGGCCCGCGCGCATCCGGTGGTACTCGGGCTCGATCGGCTCCTTGACCTTGAGGATCAGGTCGCCCTCGGCCCACACCTCGTCCGGGCCGTCCAGGACCTTGGCGCCCGCGCCGACGTAGTCGTCGTCGGGGATCGCGGAGCCGAGCCCGGCACCGCGCTCGACGAACACCTCATGGCCGTGGCGGGTCAGCTCGTGGACCCCGGCCGGGGTGATGGCCACCCGGTACTCATGGTTCTTGACCTCGCGCGGGACGCCGATCTTCACGGGAGCTCCTCTGTCAACGCCGACCAGGCTGTTACGCCTCCCAGCCTGCTGTCCGGAGTCACCCTCCGGCTATGCGCAGCATGGAAAGGCATCGGCCTTTTCCGTGACAGGGTGTAAATCATGCCTGGTGACGGGCGGGCGGGTGAGCCCCGCCGGCGCGGTCCGAGCCACGGCGATCCAGGCCCAGTGTAAGGGGCCCCCACCTGGAAGGTGAGGGCCCCTTGGCCGTCCACCGGCGGCCACTGGGGAGTGAGTGCCGGTGAAAGCGCCCGACCCGACTGCGGGATATCAGCGTGGCCATCTGTGACCTCTGGCCGAGCCGGACAACCAACAAGTTACAAGGGCTAAGAGAGTCAGGCAAGTGTTTGTGCCGACCGCGTCCGGAAACTTGTCGCCAACCTCCGATTTTGTCCGTGTCCAGATGTTTGTGGTGGCGGATTCGCGCCACCCGCGGAGTGGATTGAGTGGACAGGGTCACAGCGATGGTGTTTCATGGGCTAAGCACCACTCGGGGGAAAGGTGCTACCCGTCCTCGCTCATGTAACTGGGGGGTTGTGGGCGAGGACGGGGGTCACGGGTAGCGGGGGAGTCCGAGCGATCGGGCTCCCCCGTCGCTACTCTCCCGAACGCAGCATGGGCTAAACGCGGCGGCGCAGAGAATTCTGGAGGTGCCGCCAGGCCCCGATCTCGCCTCCGGGTGAACCGCTTCGGCCGTTCCGGTGAACACGCCCCATCGGAACGCGCGGCGAGCCGTTCACCCGGGGGCGTTTTTGCGTGCTCGAACCGGGGCTTTGGAAATGGATCGCTCCAGGCAGGCCAGATCGAGGCGCACGATGCTTTGTGATCAACTCGTGATGTACGAAAGTTTTAGCCCATGTAACACTGGGGACCCCGCCGCTGCCACGGCGGGGTCCTGACCGTCCTCTGTGAGGAGAGGAGCCATGAGAGAGCATTTCATGTTTCCGGCCTTCGAGCGACTGCACCATGCGCTCGGTTCGGCACTGTCGGTGCTGGTCGCCGGGCTGCTGATGTGTCTGATCGTGCTGCTGCGGGAGCAGTGGCGGCTCGCCCGCCGCCGGACCTGCGGCTGCGGCTGCGGCAGCCCGCTGCGCCGCTGTGAAACCAAGATCACCGCTGGTGGGGCGGCGGTGCACCGCCTCGCCGCCGGCGGCGGCGTCATCGCCCGCGGGAGCCGCGGGCGCCACCGGGGAACCCCTCGTGGACGAGGGCGTCGTGGAGGAGGAGGCCGTGATGGAGGAGACCGACCGGTGCCAGGGACCGCAGCCGGGGTGCTCGCAGATCCCCACCCTGGAGGTGATCCTCGGCCGGCTGTCGGATCGGGCGCCGCTGCCGCCCCTGCTGGTGTGCTCACAGTGTGGAGCCTGCATCCTGACCGTCCACGGGGTGTGGCCGGAGGGGGCGCCGAGCCCGTACCGGGTGGTGCGGATCCGGCTGCTGCACCAGCCGGCGGTCAGCACGCCGCGGGCACCGTCCTCACCACCGTGGGTGCGGGTGCCTGAGGCGGTCGCCGCCCCGGTCGCCGCTCACCGAGTGTGACCGCACCATGATCGCGCCGTGACCGTGCCGGGACGTCTACGGGGGCGTCCCGGCACGGCCGGGCCCTCGGATGGCGACGCCGCCCGGGACGGTGGAGCCGAGCGGGACCGTCCAGCATCGCCAGCCGGCGAGCTCTCCGTCCACGACGTAGGAGGGGGGTGGAAGGTGCGTCACGCCGTAGGAGTCGAGTGCCGCGTCCAGCCAGGCGTCGTCCTGCTCGGACGTCTCTTCCGGCTGGTCATAGGCGATGAGGGTCCGGTCCGCGACGAAGATGAGAGCACCTCCGTTGGGGGCCACCAGGTATGTGTCGGCAACAACCTCGGTACTGACCAATGACCTGATATCACTCACGTAGCCGACCCTCTCAAACCCCTTTACCCCCTTGCAGTTCCTCCCCCATCAAGGAGTTAAGCCCGAACAGAGGCTACAAGAAGTAGTCAGGCATCCGGTAGAGGTGACTCGATCGCCTAGTCGCTGACAACCTTCTGCTGCCGCCGCGCCGCGTACGAGGATTTCGGCTCGGAGATCCGTTCGTAGTCCGGATCGGCCGCCGCCTCGTCCGGTGTGCGGGTGTCGCGGTAGAGACCCTGATGGGGGTCGTATCTGATGATCTGATTATCGTCGCGGATGTTGCGCACCGCGGTGACGTACATTTCCCGCACCGAAACGGCGAGATTGTCGAGGCCCAGTGCGCGCACTCGTGCGTGGTATTCGAGAAGCCGGTACAGGCTCTGGTTGCGTTCCTGGCGTGGCAGGTCAGGCCATGCCTCGAACTCGCGGTCGGCGCGGACTCGCCGCGCTCCGACCGTGACCCCGTACTGCTCCTGGAGGCGCTCGCGATTACGCTGCACCCACACGCGGACGTAGCTTTCGGTCACCTCTTCGTCTACCAGAACGCTCAGCCGGTGAGCGTACCCCCGCCAAGGCAGTTCCTTTCCATGCTCGCGCCAGAGGCTCAAAAAGTCCTCATCGCGAATAAGGCCCATGTTCAGACTCTCCGTTACTCACTCCCCGGCTGCCAAGCATAGAGGGAGAGGATGCCGAAGACCACCTCTCGCGCCAGTAGAAGATTACGGATCGTGACCCCGTGCCGGTGAGCGGCCTGTAAGTGATCTTGTAGCGAGGGCTAACCCGGGCGTGGCGGTCGTTAGGGTGCTACCGAGAATGGGAATTTCAGGCGACCATTGGAGCGGTCCCCCTACGGGCCCGTCGGCGGGAGCCATTCGTCGGCGATCGCGACCGTCAGTTGCTCCAGCAGCGGACCCGCCCGGCGGACCCGCCGTTCCGGATCCGGCTCGATATCGGCGAGCGCGTAGGCGCCCTGGATCCGCGCCTTGCGGAGCTGCTCGCCGGTGAGACCGCGCCGCCCGGCCACGGCGACGACGGGCGCGCCCGCGCGGGCGGCGGCGCGCGCCACCCCGATGGGCGCGGTGCCGCGCAGCGAGCGGGTGTCGAGCGAGCCCTCCCCGGTGACGACCAGCCGTGCACCGCGAGCCTTCCCGGCGAAGCCGAGCAGATCGAGCATAAGGGACGCGCCGGGCTCGAACGTCGCGCCGAGGAAGGTGAGCGCGGCGAACGCGACGCCGCCCGCCGTCCCGGCGCCGGGCAGGTCGCGGGCCGCCTTCCGGGACGCCGCCTCCGCCAGGTCGGCCCAGCGGCGCAGGCCCGCGTCCAGCAGCCGGACCTCCTCGCGGGACGCGCCGCGCCGGGGGCCGTCCACCGCGGCGGCGCCGGTGCGGCCGAGCAGCGGGCCCGCCGGATCGCCCGCCACCACCACCTCGATGCCCGACATGTCGGGCAGGCCGCGCAGGTCGAGGGCGTGCAGGGAGCGCAGCGCGGCGCCGCCGGGCGGCAGGTCCTTGCCGAGCGCGTCGAGCAGCCGCCCGCCGAGCCCCTGCACGAGGCCCGCGCCGCCGTCGGTGCAGGCGCCGCCGCCGAGCCCGAGCACGATCCGCCGCGCGCCGAGCCGCACCGCGTGCCCGAGCAGCTGTCCCGTCCCGAAACTGGACGCGGCGAGCGGCCGCGGCTTCCCGCCCGGCAGCCGCCGCAGCCCGGACGCCTCCGCGAGCTCCACCACCGCGCTGTGGCCGTTCATCGCCAGCCGCGCGGTGACGGGACGGCACGTCGGCCCAGACACCTCGACCTCGACCCGCCGCCACCCGGCCGCCACCGCCGCCTCGACGGTGCCCTCCCCGCCGTCGGCGACCGGCAGCTCGACCAGCGGGACGCCGGGCCGCGCGCGGCGCAGCCCGGCCGCGAGATGGCGGGCCGCCTGCGCCGCGGTCAGCGCCCCCGGGAACCTGCCGGGCGCCAGCACGACATGACCCGGCGGGGACAGGTGCGGGGGAGAGTCCGCGGACACCACAGGCACGCCTTTCACGCCGGGGGGTAAGGCCCTACCTTCTGCTTACGCCATGACGGCACTATTTGACACCCGCAAGCGCGTCCGGGACTTCCAAATGAACGGAGAGTTGCCCAGAAAAGACGTCGGCGGCACGCGACCTGCGGCGGCTACCGCACGTTCAGCCACTCCTCGATCGGCTCGATCGCGAAGAACAGCAGGAACAGCAGCACCACCGGCCACAGCCAGACCGACACCTCGCGCCACCGGCCCCGGGCCAGCTTGATCAGCGCGAAGCTCACCATCCCGCCGCCGATCCCGATCGTGATCGAGAACGTGAACGGCATCAGCACGATGGTGAGGAAGGCCGGGATGGTGATGTCCAGATCGCCCCAGTCGACCTTGGCGACCTGCGTCATCATCAGCGCCCCGACCACGACCAGCGCGGGCGCCGCGGCCTGCGCCGGGACGGTCGCGGCGAGCGGGGTGAGGAACAGCGTCACCGCGAACAGCGCGCCGGTGGCCAGGTTGGCGAGGCCCGTCCGGGCGCCCTCCCCGACGCCCGCCGCCGACTCGACGAACACGGTGTTGGCCGACGAGCTGGTCACGCCGCCGAACGCGGCGGACAGGCCGTCCACCGACAGGATCCGGCCGAGCCGCGGCACCTGGCCCTTCGCGTCCAGCAGCCCGGCCTCGTCGCTGACGCCGAGGATCGTGCCCATCGCGTCGAAGAACCCCGACAGCACCAGCGTGAACAGCACGACCAGCGCGGTGATCACGCCCGCCTCGGCGAACCCGCCGAACAGGTCGAACTCCCCGAAGAGCCCGAAGTCGGGGGTGGCGAACAGCTGGTCGGGCATGTTCGGGGTCACCACGCCCCAGCCGCCCTCCTTGACCGTCGCGTTCTCCTGGATGACCACGGCGCCGACCGTCCCGGCGACGATGCTGATCAGGATCGCGCCCGGCACCCGCCGCACGTACAGGACGATCATCAGCAGCAGGGTGAGCGCGAACACCAGCGCCGGCCACGTCGACAGGTGGCCGCCGGTGCCGAGCGCCAGCGGCGGGCTCACGTCGCTGGACGAGACGAACCCCGCGTCATAGAACCCGACCAGCGCGATGAACGCGCCGATGCCGACCGCGATCGCGTGCTTGAGCGCCAGCGGGATCGAGTTCATGATCCGCTCGCGGATCCCGGTGAGCGCCAGCAGCACGATGACCGCGCCCTCGATCACCACCAGGCCCATCGCCTGCGGCCAGGTCATCACCGGCGCCGCCTGGAACGCCACGACCGCGTTGATGCCGAGCCCGGCGGCGAGCGCGAGCGGCGCGTTCCCGACCAGCCCCATGATCACCGTGGCGATCGCGGCGGACAGCGCCGTCATCGTCGTGAGCTGCGGGATCGACAGCGTCGCCCCGGTGACGTCCTTCGCCCCGCCGAGGATGATCGGGTTCAGCAGGATGATGTAGGCCATCGCGAAGAACGTGGTGACGCCGCCGCGCAGCTCGCGCGGCACGGTCGTCCGGCGCGCGGAAAGATCGAAGAGCCGTTCCAGCGGTCCGCCACCGCCCGCCGGCGGTGATTCGTCGGTCTTGGCGGCGTTGGTGTCGGACATGCGTGCGCTCCGCGTTCCAGCGTGATCTCGAAATGGCGTGGACAGGGTAGCCGGTATACCCTGCGCGGGTGCCAAGCACGCTCCCGGTACCGAATCAGCGGAATCACCGCGCCGACCGGCCGTGATCTGGGCACACTTGGCGAGCGAGTCGTTTTCATCCTCGTCCTGCGCACGGCGCAGCCGGCGAGCATCCCGTAGGCGGTGGTCACAGATGGACCGGGAGACACTGGGGCAGCGCATCCGCGCCCTGCGCATCAGGCAGGGCGTGAGCCAGGCCCAGCTCGCCTTCCCCGAGCTGTCCGACAGCTACATCTCGCTGATCGAGAGCGACAAGCGGGTGCCGGCCCCGAGCGTGGTGGAGCTGCTCGCGACGAAGCTGAACTGCTCGGCGACCTACCTCGTCAGCGGTGTCAGCGAGGACGTCGTCGACGAGCTGCGCGTCACCCTCGACTACGCCGAGATCGCGCTGAGCAACGGCGCGGCGGCCGAGGCGCGGGCCAGGTTCGCCGAGGTGCTCGCCAGCGCCGACGCCGTCGCGCTGCCCGACATGCTGCACCAGGCGCGCTGGGGCCACGCGCTCGCGCTGGAGGCCGCGGGCGAGCTGGAGGAGGCCATCGCGCAGCTGACGGCGCTGACCGAGGAGGCCTCCGCCGAGACCGACCTCGACCACTGGGCGAAGGTCCACGTCGCGCTGAGCCGCTGCCTGCGCGAGCGCGGCGACACCAGCGCGGGCGTGCAGGCCGCCGAGAACGCGCTGCGGCACCTCATCGCGACCGGCGCCGACTCCACCGACGCCGCCGTCCACCTCGGCGCCGCGCTGCTCGCCGCGTTCATCGAGCGCGGCGACCTCGTCCGCGCCCGGCAGCTCGCCACGCAGCTGGTGGAGCGCGCCGAGCGGATCGGCAGCCCACGCGCCCGGATGGTCGCCTACTGGGAGGCCGCCTACGTCGCCGAGATCCGCGGCGAGTACGAGGACGGCGTCACCCTCGCCGAGCGGGCGCTGATGCTCGCGGGCGACGGCGAGGACCCGCGCAACCTCAACCGGCTCCGCGTCATCTACGCCGGGCTGCTGCTGCGCGCCCGGCCCGACCAGGCGGCCCGCGCCCGCGAGCTGCTCACCCGCGTCCGCGGCGAGATCAACGCCAGCTCGTCGGGGGAGATCGACGTCGCCTGGTGCCTGACCGAGCTGGCCCGCGCGGAGACGGCGCTCGGCCGTCCCGCCGAGGCCGTGCGGCTCGCCGAAGAGGCCCTCGACCTGCTCGGCGACGCGCCCCGCCGCGCCACCGCCGGGGCGCTGACGGTGCTCGGCGAGGCGTCGGTGCGGCTCGGCCACCGCGACCGCGCCGTGGAGGTGCTGACCCGCGCCGCCACCTGCCTGGAGGAGATGGAGTCCTCCCGGGAGGCCGCGCAGGCGTGGTTCGACCTGGCCGAGGTCCTCGCCGAGACGGGCACCGCGGAGGAACCCCGCATGGCCGCCTACCGCCGCGCCCTGACCTGCGTCGGCGTGTAGCCGGGGCCGGGACGCCCGCCGACCCGGGACGGCCCGGTGGCGGGGGCTCAGTAAGGTAGAGACGCCCCGTCGCCTTTACAGAACCCGGCCTCCCATGAGCACCCAAGGATCACCGGACGTCGAGCCGGACGTCAGCAGGGCCGCCCTGGGCGTGCTGCGCGCCGCCGTGATCGCGGTGGCGGCGTGCGGCGCCGTCCTGGTGGGCGGGCTCGTGCTCGGCGGTTCCGTCACCGAGAAGGTCATCCCCGGCCTCGGCGACGCCGGCGTCCTCACCCGGTGGGGGCTGCCCGCGTCCCGCGCGGCGATGGACCTGCTGTCCGCGCTGACCGTCGGCACCCTGATCGCCGCCGCCGCGCTCCTGCCCATCGAGAGCCCCGCCAAGGGCGAGCGCGGGCCCGGTCGGCTGTCCAAGGACGCGGTCGGCTACCTGCACGCCGCGTCCTGGTTCGCCGCCGTCTGGGCCGCCGCCGCCGCGGCCACCCTGGTGTTCACGGTCGCCGACGTCCTCGGCCAGCCGGTCGAGCAGGTCGTCACCGGCAGCGAGCTGAGCAGCTACGTCGGCTCGCTGCCGCAGGGCACCGCGCTGATGATCGTGGTGCTGCTGGCCGTCGTCGTGGCGCTGCTGGCCCGCACCACCACGACGCCCGCCGCCGCGTTCGGGCTGCTCGCGCTGGCCGGGATCGCGCTGCTGCCCGCGCCGCTGACCGGGCACTCGGCGTCCGCCGCCAACCACACCGTCGCGACGACCGGCGTCGCGCTGCACGTCGCCGCGGTCGCGCCGTGGGTCGGCGGCCTCGCCGCCGTCGGCGTGCACGCGCTGCTCCGCCGCGACCGGCTGCCCGTCATGGCCGACCGGTTCAGCCGCATGGCGCTGTGGTGCTACGTCGTCGTCGGCGCCAGCGGCCTGGTGAACGTGATCGCCCGGCTGCCCGACCCGGCCGAGCTGGTCGAGACGAACTACGGGCGGCTCGCCCTCGGCAAGATCGCCGCGTTCGTCCTGCTGGGCTGGTTCGGCTGGTGGCACCGGAGCCGCACCCTCCCGGCCGTGGCGGCGGGCAAGCCGTGGTCGTTCGCGCGGCTCGCGTCCGTCGAGGCCGCCGTGATGGGCGCCGCCATGGGCCTGGCCGTCGCGCTGGCCCGCACCGCGCCGCCCGCGCCGGCCGAGCCGGAGTCCCCGGTCAAGGCGCTGCTCGGCTACGAGATGCCGCCGCAGGTCACCCCGGTGCGGCTGGCGACCCTGTGGCAGCTCGACCTGCTGTTCGTCGTGCTGGTCGTCGCGCTCGGCGGCCTCTACCTCGCCGCGGTCGTCCGGCTGCGGCGGCGCGGCGACTCCTGGCCGCTCGGACGCACCGTGGCCTGGCTCATCGGGCTGGTCACGATCGTCGCCGTCACCGAGACCGGCGTCGCGAAGTACGCGCCGATCCTGTTCAGCGTGCACATGGCGCAGCACATGGTGCTGAACATGCTGGCGCCGATCTTCCTGGTCCTCGGCGCGCCGGTGACGCTCGCGCTGCGCGCGCTCAAGCCCGCGCGCGTCCGCGGCGACCGGGGCCCGCGCGAGTGGCTGACCGCGATGCTGCACAGCCGCTACACCGCGGTCATCGCGCATCCGGCGGTCGCGACGTTCATCTTCATCGTGAGCACGTTCGCGCTGTACTTCACGCCGCTGTTCGAGTCGGCGATGCGCAACCACCTCGGGCACATGGCGATGTCGCTGCACTTCCTGCTCGCCGGAAGCCTGTTCTTCTGGGTGCTGCTCGGCGTCGACCCCGCACCGAAGAAACTGCCCTACCCGGGACGGCTCCTGCTGCTGTTCGTCACGATGCCGTTCCACGCGTTCTTCGGCATCGCGCTGATGAACCTGGGCGAGCCGCTGGCGCGCGCCTGGTACGCGGCCGTCGACCCGGAGTGGGGCACGACGATCCTGAAGGACCAGCACACCGGCGGTGCGATCGCGTGGGGCTTCGGCGAGGTGCCGACGTTCCTCGTCCTGATCGTCCTGGCGGTCCAGTGGTACCTGCACGACCAGCGCCAGGCGAAGCGCCTGGACCGCAAGGCCGACCGCGCGGCGGCCCCCGGCGGGCGGGCCGAGGACGACGAGCTCGCCGCCTACAACGCCCGCCTCGCCAAGCTCGCCGAACGCGACAAGCCCGAGTGACCTCCCCTTCTCCCTCTCGCGGGGGAGTGGGACGGGCCCGCTGATCTGCCAGGATCGATGGTGTGTTGCGCGTCCTCCGGCCGCTGATCGAGCGGACGACCTGGCTGCGCTGGTCCCACCTCGTCGTGGGCGGCGCGCTGCTGATGCCGTACTGGTTCCTCGGGATCAGCCTCATCCCGCTGCTGCCGCTCTCCAACGGCGTCGTGGAGGCCGTGCTGATGCTGCTGTTCATGCCGGCGGCGGCGACGTTCGTCACGGGGCTCGTGCCGGCGGCGCGGCTGCTGGAGGGGGCGCTCGCGAAGGAGCTGCTCAAGGGCCCGGCCGCGTCGATCGTGCCCGGGACCGCGCGGTCCTGGGAGAGCAGGACGCGGGCCGGGGCGTGGTTCGGCCTCCATCTGGGCACCGGGGTGGTCGTCAGCGGGCTGAGCCTGACGGTGCCGCCGTTCGCGGTCGTGATGATCCTCGCGCCGCTGGTGACCTGGGACACCCGGTTCCTCGACTCCTGGGGCTGGCAGGACACCTGGCACCAGTGGCCCGCGCCGCTGGTCGGGCTCGCGTTGCTGGCCGCGCTGCTCGCGCTGATCGTCGGCGCGGGGGAGCTGCTGTCGCGGCTGGCGCCGTGGTTCCTCGGGCCGTCCGCGGCGGAGAAGCTCGCCGACATGGAGGCCAGGGCCGTCAAGCTCGCCGAGCGGAACCGGCTCGCCAGGGAGCTGCACGACTCGGTCGGCCACGCGCTCAGCGTCGTGACCCTCCAGGCCGCCGCGGCGGGACGGGTCCTGGACGCCGACCCGGCGTTCGCCCGCGAGGCGCTCGGCGCGATCGAGGAATCGGCCCGCGCCGCGCTGGAGGACCTCGACCACGTGCTCGGGCTGCTGCGGGAGGACGCGTCCAGGAACGCCGCCGCCCCGCAGGCCACGCTGAAGGACCTCGGGCGGCTGCTGGAGCAGACGCGGATCGCCGGGGTGAAGCTCGACGCGGAGATCGGCGACGAGGTGGAGCAGGTTCCGGCGGCGGTGTCGCGGGAGGCGTACCGGATCGTCCAGGAAGGGCTCACGAACGCGCTGCGGCACGCGGGAAGGGTCCCGGTGCGGCTGCGGCTCGGGGTGGAGCGCGAACGGCTGGAGATGGAGATGAGCAACCCGCTCGACAGGTCGGCGGCCGCCGGCGCCGATCACGGCGGTGGACGGGGCCTCGGCGGCGTCCGCGAGCGCGTCACCGTGCTGCGCGGCGAGATGACCGCCGGGCCGGACGGAGACCGCTGGCGGTTCCACGTGTCGCTCCCGCTAAGGTCCGGATCATGACCGGGGACGCGGACGTGACGGGGGGCGCGGGATGACGGGGGACGCGGGCATGACGATCAAGGTGCTGCTGGTCGACGACGAGCGGCTGATCAGGGCGGGTCTGGCGGCCATCATCGAGGCCGAGGACGACCTGACCGTGGTGGGCGAGGCCGCCGACGGCGCGGAGGTCCTGGACGCGGTGAAGCGGCTGCGTCCCGACGTGATCCTCATGGACGTGCGAATGCCGCGCCTGGACGGCATCCAGGCGACCCGCCGCATCCTGGAGACGATCCCGGAACCGCCGCGCATCATCGTGGTCACGACGTTCGAGAACGACGAGTACGTGTACGACGCGCTGAAAGTGGGCGCGAACGGCTTCCTGCTCAAGCGCACGCGCCCGGAGGAGATCCTGCAGGCCGTCCGGATGGTGGCGCACGGCGACAGCCTCCTGTTCCCGGCCGCGATCCGCGAGCTGGCCGCGCGGCACGCCCCGTCCGCCGCGGCGGACGGGGCGCGCTGGCACGGGCAGCTCACCGAGCGGGAGGGCGACGTCCTGCGGCTCATGGCCAAGGGCCGCTCGAACGCGGAGATCGCCGAGGACCTGTTCGTCAGCCCGCAGACGGTGAAGACGCACGTCGGGAACATCCTGGCGAAGCTGCAGGCCCGCGACCGCACGCAGGCGGTGATCCTCGCCTACGAGACGTCCTTCATCACGCCCGGCTGACTTTCGGCACCCCCCTTACACCTGATTTACCTTGCGGTCACTAGAAAAGAGCAAAAGGGAAGAAGTCCGACAGATCGGGGGATCATGGACGCCGTCACGCTGGCCGAACTCCGCAAGCCGAGGCCCTACCCGGCGGTTTCGGTGCTGATGCCGACGCATCGCTCCGTCCCGGCCAACCGGCAGGACCCCATCCGGCTGCGCAACCTGCTGGCCGAGGTGCGGCGGCGGCTGCACGACGACGCGCTGGTGGCGCCGGACGCCGCCGAGCACGTCCTGCGCGGCCTGGAACGCGCCGCCCGGGAGGTCGACCTGCGGCACGCCTCCGACGGGCTGGTGCTGTTCGCCGCGCCCGGCGGCGAGCACCACGCCTTCACGATCGCGCAGACCGTGGACGAGCGCGTCGTCGTCGACAGCGGCTTCGCCACCCGCGACCTCGTCGCCGACTTCACGCGCACCCCGCGCTACTGGCTGCTGTCGCTGTCGGACCACCGCACGCGCCTGTGGGACGGCCACGGTGAGGACCTCACCGAACGCACCGGCGGCGGCTTCCCCGTCGAGCCGGAGCCGCTCGACGAGGCGGGCTCCGGGCGCCAGTCGCGCCGCGGGGCGCAAGGCGGCGACGCCGAACGCCACAGGCAGACCATGCGGGACGTCGTCGCCGCCCTCGACCGCGTCCTGGCCCGCGACCGCCGCCCGCTGATCGTCGCGGGCGTCACCCGCCACCAGGCGTTCTTCGACGAGGTCGCCGGCCCGCACATCACCGTGGCGGGACGCGTCGACGGCAGCTTCGAGGGCGCCGCGCCCAGCGCGCTCGCCGCGGCGGCCGGGCCCGCGCTCGCCGCCTACGAGGACCTCCGCGAGGTCGGCGTGCTGTCCGAACTGGAGGCCGCGCGCAGCATCCAGCGCTACGCGGGCGGCCTGTGCGAGGTCACGCGGCTGGTCGAGGAGGGGCGAGGCGAGCACCTCGTCGTCGAGCGCGGCTACTACGCGCCCGCCGTGAAGACCGAGGGCGAGCTCGTCCCGGTGGAGGGCATGCCCGGCGTCCTCAAGGGCGCGGACGTCGTCGACGACGCCGTGGACGACGTGATCGAGACCACGCTCGAATACGGCGGCGAGGTCACGTTCGTCTCCGACGGCTTCCTCATCGACCACGACCGCATCGCCCTGGTCACGCGCTACTGAGCCGCGCCACAGGACGGGTCGCGCCAGCTCACCCACCCGATCGACCAGGCACGTCCCGGATGCGGCCGCCATCCCGCCGGACGCGCGGGCCACGACGCCTCCGGAGCCGTCCCGTCCGGCAGGGGCACCACGACCGTGCAGACGCCGGGCGGGGGACGGCGGCCGTCCCGGATGTCGAAGCGGCCGACGCGCGTCCACCACACGGGATGGATGAGCCTGTTCTTCACGGCCCAGTGCAGCGACACGTCCGCGACGACCCCGCCCGCCGCCGGCCCCGGGAACGGCGGCGCCGGGCGGGTCCGCCGCGGTGACGGCCCCGACGCGAACGTCACCGCGGCCAGGTTGATCCCCGCCAGCGCGACGGCCATGGCGATCACACGATGGCGCCGGCCGAGCCGGGACAGCGCCAGGAACCCGCACAGCAGACCCGCCACGACGAGCGTCACCGTAGGCAGATGCAGCGCGGTCCGGTCGCCGGTCAGGAACGTGGTCTCGGGGAAGTCGAACGCGATGAAGGTGTGGGTGCGGAGCCGTCCGCCCGCGTAGGCGGTCACCCAGAGCGCGGCGGTCCCCAGCACGAGCAGGGACGCCGCCGCGAGGCGGATCGCCGCCCGCGGCCCAGAGCGCGCCAGCGCAGCCGCGCCGATCAGCGTGTAGACGAGGGCGAGGCACGACAGGTAGCGGCCGTAGGCGAAGTTCCCGACCCGGTGCTCGTCCGGCAGCGCGGCCGAGGAGGCGTAGGCGATCGCGAGGGTCGTGGCCAGCAGCGCCGCCGCCATGATCCGGTCGGGACGCGGCGTCCGGCGGCGGATCAGCGCCGCCGCCACGGCGGCCAGCCCCACCCCGCCCAGGCCCCACGTGGACACGATCAGGTACCAAACCTGCCCGGCGGCGCCCGACAGGGCCCATTCCTGCCCCGGAACCGTGGTGATCCTCAGCTCAAGCGACGCGGCGAGATCCCGCACGCCACCCGGATACATCTCGCCCTTGATCCGCCCGTTCAGCGCGGCCCCCGCCGCGTACCCGGCGAGCGCGGCCGCGCCGCCCGCGACCGCGGCCCGATCCCTCAGGCGATGCATGACCGCCACACCGACCAGCACGAGCACATGGACGACCAGGACGACCATCCCGCGCGTATGGACCATCGCCGCATAGGACGCGAGCGCGCTCGCCCCCACCGCGGCCAAGGCCCGGCCCTCCCGGACGAACCGGTCGAGCGCCAGCAGCCAGGCCAGGACCAGCGCGGGCAGGACGGCGTCCGCGAGCGCGAACGCGCCGAAGAACGTCGTGGCGGGCAGCAGCGCCGCCGCGAACGCCACGGGCGCCGCGGCCCGGCGGCCGAGCCCCAGCCGCCGCGCCGCCGCGTACCCGAGCGGGAACAGCGCCGCGCCGAGCACCGCGTTGATCACCATGACGATCGTGTAGACGGTCACCGGGTCGTGCGAGACCCAGTACGCCGGGGCGAGCAGCAGCGGATATCCGCCCTGGTAGAAGGTGTGCCCGGACAGGTCGCCGCCCGCCGACCCGGCCAGCCACCGGGCCGCCACCAGGTAGCCGGTCTCGTCCGGGTTCGCCGCCGGGGACGTCCGTGCCCGCGCGAACCACAGCCGCACGATCACCTGCGCCGCCGTCCCCGCCGCCAGCAGCCACGGCAGGACGGCGGGCCGGCGCGCGGGCCGGGAATCCGGCGGGTCACCATGCCGGGGCGGGTCGTCATGGCGGGACGGGGCGGTCACAAGGGTCATGCCGCCCACGCTCCGGCCCGAGTGTCATGATCTTGTGCGGGCGATGTCCAGATCTCGTGACAAAGCCGGATCGCTGATCATTCGTGGCCGATACTGGCGGGGTGGCGAGCATTCTCTTCGTCGAGGACGACCCCGCCGCCCGGGCCGCCCTGGAGCTGGCGCTCACCCGCCAGGGCCACGGGGTGACGTCCCGGGCCACCGGCGAGGACGGGCTGGACGCGCTGCGCGCCCGGCGTCCCGAGATCGCGATCCTGGACGTCATGCTGCCCGGCATCGACGGCATCGAGGTGTGCCGCCGGATCCGCCGCGAGGACCCGCTGCCGGTCATCCTGCTCACCGCGCGCGGCGACGACCTCGACATCGTCCTCGGCCTGGAGGCGGGCGCCGACGACTACGTGGTCAAGCCGGTCGAGCCGCGCGTGCTGGACGC
Organism: Actinomadura sp. 3N508; assembly: GCF_044326375.1. Lineage (NCBI taxonomy): Bacteria > Bacillati > Actinomycetota > Actinomycetes > Streptosporangiales > Thermomonosporaceae > Actinomadura > Actinomadura sp. 3N508. The sequence goes on along the minus strand of NZ_JBIRAX010000003.1, from coordinate 844,544 downwards.
CCGCATCCGCGCCGTCCTGCGCCGCGCCGACCACACCCGCGTCGACCGGTCGGTGTACGGCGACCTCGTCATCGACCGGGCCTCGCTGAAGGTGACCAAGGCCGGGACCGACCTGCGCCTCACCCCGACCGAGCTGCGGCTCCTGCTGGAGCTGGCGCGGCGGCCGGGCCAGGCCCTCACCCGGCAGCACCTGCTGTCGGAGGTGTGGGAGCACACGTATCCCGGCGACTCGCGGCTCGTGGACGCCTGCGTCCAGCGCGTCCGCGCGAAGATCGAGGACGAGCCCGCCGAGCCGCGGCTGATCGAGACCGTCCGGGGCTTCGGCTACCGGTTCAACGCGCCGTGAGCGGGGGCACCGCCACCGGGGCGGCGCGCCCGTTCCCCGGGCTGCGGGTCCGGCTCGCGGCGGCGTTCGTCGCGGTCGCGATGCTGGCCGCGCTGATGGCGTCCGGCATCTCCTACGTCCTGCTCAGGCGGGTGATGCTGCAGCGCGCCCAGGACGCGGTGCTGACCGAGGTGCGCGAGACCCTCGCCCGGCAGATCCCGCCCCTGCTGCCGCCGGACTCGGCGTACCTGGTCCGCGGCCAGCTGGAGGAGGCCCTCGGCGCCGCTCCCGGGCGCAAGGCCGTCGCGGTGCCGCTCGCGCTGGACGGCGCGCTCGAGCTGCCGCCCCCAGGCTCTCTGGACGTGCCCGTCACCCGGGAGTTCGCCCGGCGCGCGGTCCGCGGCGTCGTCTTCCAGCGCGTCGTCCGGAACGGCACGCCCTACCTGCTCGTCGGCGCGCGCGCCACCGGGTTCCGGACCACGGTTGACGAGCCGTGGCGGACGACGCCGCCGATGGTGTTCGTCTCCGCGAGCCTCGCCCGGGAGGCCGCGGACCTGCGCCAGTTCACCCGCGTGCTGCTGATCGCGGACGCGCTGGCGCTGGTGTCGGCGATCGGGTTCGCGCTGCTCGCGACCGGCGGCGTGCTGCGGCCGGTGCGCCGCCTCGGCGCCGCGGCCAGGGCCCTCGGGGAGGGCGAGCTGGAGACCCGGGTGGACGTGCGCGGCGACGACGAGCTGGCCGACCTGGCCCGCACCTTCAACCGCACCGCCGAGGCGCTGGAGCGGATGGTGACGGACCTGCGCGCGATGGAGGCCGCGTCCCGCCGCTTCGTCGCCGACGTGTCCCACGAGCTGCGCACCCCGCTGACCTCGATGATCGCCGTGACCGACCTGCTGGCGGAGCACGCCGCCGACGAGAACGGCGCCGCGGCGCGGCTCGTCGCGGGCGAGACCCGGCGGCTCGGGCGGCTGGTGGAGCACCTGATCGAGATCAGCCGCTTCGACGCCGGGGCCGCCGCGCTCGTCCTCGACGAGGTGAGCGTCGCGGCAGCGGTCGCCGGGACCCTGGAGGCGCGCGGCTGGCGCGGCGACGTCGCCGTGCACGGACCGCCGGACCTGTTCGTCCGGCTGGACCCGAGACGGTTCGACGTCGTCATCGCCAACCTGGTCGGGAACGCGCTCCGGCACGGCCGCCCGCCGGTCGCGGTGCGGTTCGGGCCGGCGGAGCGGAGCGGCGTCGCCGGCGTGACCGTCGCCGTCACCGACCGCGGCCCCGGCCTGCCCGCCGACCTGGTCGACGTCGTGTTCGACCGGTTCGTCAAGTCCGACGCGGCGCGCTCGCGCAGCGATGGCAGCGGCCTCGGGCTGTCCATCGCGAAGGAGAACGCCGTGCTGCACGGAGGAACCCTCACGGCCGCCAACGGCGCGGACGGCGGCGCGGTGTTCACGCTCTGGCTGCCAGGCCGGCCGCCCGGTGAAGGGGAGGGGGAGACCCCGTGAGGGGGAGGGGGCGGCCGAGGGCGTCCGGCCCGGTGCGGAGCCTGTTCGCGGCGACCGTCGCGCTGGCGGCGCTCGCCGCGCCGGTGATGCCGGGGCTCGGCGTCCGGCCGACCGGGATCATCAGCGCGGGCGACCTGCCGATCGCGGCGGGGAAGGCCGCCGACATCACGGTCTACCTGGTACGGGACGGCCGGCTGGTGCCGGTCGTGCGGCCCGGCCTCCCGGGGCACCCGTATCTGGGCATCACCCAGCTCGGCGTCCCGGTCACCGCCCAGGAGCGCCGCACCGGGCTGCGCACCGAGGTGCCGGCCGCGCAGGAGATGCTGGTCAGGCCGGACGGCCCGGCGGGCCGGCTCACCGTCGAGTTGATCGAGGGGCCGGGGCAGGACGGCGGGAACGTCGGCCGGTGGCCGCGGCCCGCGCTGGGGCAGCTCGCGTGCACGGCGCAGGCCGTGCCGGGGGTGAAGCGGGTCGTGCTCGTCGGGTGGTACGGCGAGCATCCGAACGTCTCGATGACGCTGACCTGCGCCATGTTCGGGGATCTAGTCGACTGACCTGGCCCTGGCCCGAGGGCTCCCGGGCGGGCCGCTCAGCCCCGGGTGAGCCACTGGGTGGTGACGTCGCCGAGGACGGAGCGGACGGCGAGGACGGCGATGCCGAGGCTGAGGACGGGCATCACGACCCACCGCTCCACCTTGCCGTCCGTCCTCGGGATGACGGGGACGTCGATCCGGTACGGCAGCGGCCAGAACACCGGGCAGCCCCGCGGTGTCAGGCAGTCGCCGACGACGTGCGCGAAGCAGCCGAGCCCCACCGCGAACCCGACGAAGCTCATGTCGATGTTGTGCATCAGCCACACCGCGGCGAGGGCGAGCGCGCAGTCGGCGAGCGCCGACTGGGGCTCCTTGCCCTCGAAGTCCAGCCCGACGCCGCGCAACCCCAGCCCGACGATCATGAACAGGCAGGCCCACCACGCGTAGACGTAGTGGGTCGCGAGCATGTCCATCGCCAGGCCCATGGCGACCGCGAACAGGAGCGAATGGGTCGCCTGCCGGTGCCCGCCCGAGAGCTTCCCGATCCACTTGCACATGTGCTGCGTGATCGGCCCGAACGTGTTGGCGATGCGCCCGTTGTGATGGTCGATGTCAGGCAGGATCGCCGCGCCCGCGCACACCACCGCGCCCGCCGCGACCTGCTCCGCCGACAGCGACACCGCGTAGTCGCCGAGCAGCCGCTCCTGGGCGATCACCGGCACGGCGCACAACCATGCCAGCGCGCCGCTGAGAGCGTGCGTCCTGCCCATCATGTGCCCGATCCCCCGCCTCTCAGCGCATCCCGCCGCCCGTTCCAGAGCGGGACTCTAGCCCGCTAGCGAACGGTTTCAACGGCGACGCGCCGAAGCTGGCAGTACGCCCATTTGATGCGAAATGGGCCGCCCCGGTTCCGGGTCAGGCGGGGGCCTGCTCGCGGGCCGCGACGACGGCCTCGACGTTCTCCTCCGCCCACGCCGCGATGGCCTCGATCGGGGTCTGGAGGGACTGCCCCAGCGGCGTCAGCGCGTACTCGACCCGGGGCGGGACCTGGGCGAAGACCGTCCGGGTGAGGAGGCCGTCGCGCTCCATCGCGCGGAGCGTCTGGGTGAGGACCTTCGGGGTCACGCCGCCGATCCCGTCGCGGAGCTGCGTGAAGCGGCGCGGCCCGTCGCTCAGGCTGAGCACGACCAGCACGGACCATTTGTCCCCGATGCGGTCCAGGACGAGCCGGGTCGGGCAGTCGGGGTCGAACGCGTTGCCCTTCATGGTTTCCGAATGGTACCAATGGATCTTTGAAGTAACCAGTATCCGATGGATACCGTCCTTGGCGAAACGACGTTCACGAACGTTGGAGGAGTCACCATGAGGATTCTGCTGATCGGCGCGACCGGAATGATCGGGCGCCGCGTCGCCGACGAGGCGCTCCGCCGCGGCCACGAGGTCACCGGCGTCACCCGCAGCGGGAACGGCGGCACGGTGCGGGCCGACGCGTCGGACGCTTCGGCGATCGCCGGGCTCGCCAAGGGCCACGACGCCGCCGTTCTCGCGATCGCGCCGCCCCGCGACGGGACGGACCCGATCGCGCCGCTGCTGGCCGCCGGACGCGGCGTGCTCGACGGGCTGCGGCAGGCGGGCGTCCGCCGCCTGGCGGTGGTGGGAGGCGCGGGAAGCCTGGAGGTCGCGCCCGGCGTCCGGGTCGTCGACACCCCCGAGTTCCCCGCCGCGCACAAGGGCGAGGCCCTCGCGCAGGCCGAGCTGCTGGAGGTCGTCCGGGCCGAGGCCGCCGACCTCGACTGGTCCTATCTCTCGCCCGCCGCGATCGTCGAGCCCGGCGAGCGCAGCGGCGTGTTCCGGCTGGGCGGCGACCGGTTGCTCACGGACGCCGACGGCAACAGCCTCATCAGCGCCGAGGACTACGCCGTCGCGCTGGTGGACGAGCTGGAGAAGAACCAGGCCGTCCACCGCCGGATCACCGTCGCCTACTAGGACCCTGAGGGCCCGGCGGGGACCAAGCGCCAGTCGCCGGACTCCTCGCCGGGCCCGTAGGGCGAGTCCAGCCGCTTGGCGACGACACCCGGCAGCCCCTGATCGGCGGCGGCCGCGCGGACGGCGTCGCCGTCGCCGGGGAACCACGGCGCCGTCTGCCACCGGGGCCCCGACAGGCACAGCTCGTCGAGCCGCTCCCGGCGCTCCCGGTACGGGACGTCCAGCAGCGGATGCCCGTCGAGATGCAGCAGGTCGTAGATCATGTAGATCTCGCGGCCCTCCAGGACGGCGAGTTCCCCGTCCAGCAGCACGGGCCGGGCGCCCAGCGAGGCGCCGAGCGGGCCGCCCAGCCCGCCGGGCCCGTCGACCGCGCGGCCCCGGTCGTCGGTGAACCGCGTCCGGCCGCCCTCGACGTAGGCGGGCATCCGCCGGCCGCCCCACGCGAACTCGAAGCCCCACGCCTTCTGGTCACGCGGCAGCCGCGTCTTCCCGACCGGGCGCATCGGCGTGAGCGAGTCCGGCAGCGGCTCGGCGTCGGGGTCGGCGGGCGGGTCCATCCGGTGGATCATCCAGTTCTTGCCGCGCGTCCTGAACAGCACGTACCGGCCGGACACCCGCGACCCGTGGAGCACGAACTTCACCTCGCGCTCGGACCACTTCTCCGTCTCGTACGTCCCGCGATCCCAGATCGTCATCGTCCCGGCGCCGTACTCGCCGCGCGGGATCTCGCCCTCGAACGTCGCGTACTCCAGCGGATGGTCCTCGGTGTGGACGGCGAGGTGGTTGGTGTCCGGGCTCCACGGCAGGCCCTTCGGGACGGCCCACGACACGAGCACGCCGTCGCGTTCGAGGCGCAGATCCCAGTGCAGGCTGCTCGCGTGATGCTCCTGGACGACGAACGTGTCGTCGTCACCGTGGGGGACGGCCTTCTCCTGGGGGACGGGTTCCGGCGTTCGCCCGGCATCGCGCTTGCCCCGGTACTCGGCGAGCCGGTCGTCGCCGCCTTTGCGCTGCTTCTTCGGGGTCACGCCCGATTCGTACCCGCGATCAGCGGATGAAGACGGCGTAGTCGGCGAGGTCGCCGGTGAGGTCGGGCGGCAGCCCCGCCACCGCGGACAGCTCCTCGGCCGACATGAACCCACCCGCCTCGGCCCGCACCCGCTCGATCCGCGCCGCCAGGTCGGGCGTGACGCCGGGCAGCAGCGTGAGCGCCTCCGCCGGCGCGTGGTTGACGTCGACGAGCCCGCCGTCGTTGTACTGGCGCGGCAGGTCGGGGCGCCCGATCCGCAGCTCCCTGGCCAGGCCCGGGTCGGCGGCGGCCAGCTCCCGCGCCTTGTCGCGCAGCAGCCGCTGCCGCTTCACCCGCTCCACGACCGCCTCGTTGTCGACCGCCGACAGCCCGTGCGGGTCGAACACGCGGCGGCGGATGATGAACGCGTGCGCGCAGCCGACCACCGCGAGGACGAACAGCAGCACCCCGACCGTTCGCTCGGCGCCGTCGTCCTTGCCGATGTCGGGCAGCAGGAACAGCATCAGCGTGAACACGCCGATATAGGCGGCCGAGGAGATCAGCAGATGCGCGCTGCGCCGCCACAGCGCCGCCGCCGCGAACGTGAACGGCGTGGCGTAGCCGAGCGTCAGGAAGGGCAGCGCCGCCCACGTGACGCTGAGCGCCGCGCGCCCCGGTGGCATGCTGTCGGACGGAACCCTCGGCTCGTACGGCGCTGGGGCGTTCATCTCTAGAGGGTCTCCCGGCCGGATGTGGGACGAATCGGACTCTAGATCAAGAGGTCTGTCACGGCAGGGTGAGGATTTCGTGGCCGCTCTCCGTCACCAGCAGCGTGTGCTCGAACTGGGCCGTCCGCCTGCGGTCCTTGGTGACGACCGTCCAGCCGTCCTTCCAGATGTCGTACTCGTGGGTGCCGAGCGTCAGCATCGGCTCGATCGTGAACGTCATCCCCGGCTCGATGAGCGTGGTGGCGCCCGGGTCGTCGTAGTGCGGGACGACCAGCCCCGAATGGAACGTGGTGCCGATCCCGTGCCCGGTGAAGTCGCGGACGACGCCGTACCCGAACCGCTTCGCGTACGACTCGATGACCCGTCCGATCACGTTCAGCGCCCGGCCCGGCTGCACCGCCCGGATGCCGCGCATCATCGCCTCGTGCGTGCGCTCCACCAGCAGCCGCGACTCCTCGTCGACGTCGCCGCACAGGAACGTCGCGTCGGTGTCGCCGTGCACGCCGCCGATGAACGCGGTGATGTCGACGTTGACGATGTCGCCGTCGCGCAACACGGTGTCATCGGGGATGCCGTGGCAGATCACCTCGTTGATCGAGGTGCACAGCGACTTCGGGAACCCGCGGTACCCGAGCGTGGACGGGTAGGCGCCGTGGTCGAGGAGGAACTCGTGCCCGATGACGTCCAGCTCGTCGGTCGTGACGCCCGGCCGGACGTGCTTGCCGACCTCCTCCAGCGCCTGCGCGGCGATCCTGCCCGCCACCCGCATCCGCTCGATGATCTCGGGCGTCTTGACGTCGGCCTCGCCGGTCTTCGGACGCTTCTTTCCCACGTACTCGGGCCGCGGAATGCTCGCCGGGACCTTGCGCATGGGGGAAACGTGTCCGGGCCGGAGAAGCTGGGTCGTCATAGTGATGAGTGTAGTGAGCGGGATCGGGGCATCGAATCCCGTGCGAGCGCAAGATCGAGAGGAGCGCCCGATGGCCGGTGACGATGGTGACTGGTGGTTCTGCCTGAAGCACATGAAGGTCGAGCACGGGCCCGGCTGCCCCGGCAAGGACCGCATGGGCCCCTACGAGTCCGAGAGCGCCGCCGCGAACGCCCTCGCCCTGGCCCGCGAACGCAACGAGGCATGGCGCAGGCAGAACGACGCCGACTGAGCGACCTACTCGACGACGGGGCCCGACACCGCGTCGAGGAGCTTGGCGAGCCGGCGGCGGAGCCCGCGCGGGCTCCGCGCCGGCTCCTGCCCGGCGGCCGCGCTGACCAGGTGCTGCGCGCCGTCGAAGGAGATGAGCGCCGCGTCCGGCGGGACGGTCAGCGCCTCGTGGGCCAGGCTTCGCAGCTCGCGGTCGCCCCCGTCCAGGGCGAGGACGGTCGCCCCGACGCGGCGCGCGTCGTCCACCCGCTCCAGCAGCGGGACGGGCGCGTCCTCCTCGGCGACGACGAACAGCGTCTCGCCGCGCCGGGCCGCCTCCAGCCGCTCCAGCCCGACCCGCAGGTGCGCGGGCGCGTCCGCGGGCGGCTTCCAGCGCACCAGCGTCGGCGCGAGGCCGGGAACGTCGGCCAGGCGGCTCTCGTCGTCCAGATGCGCGGCGAGATGCCACGGCTCGCCGGCGGGGGTGCCGACGAGCAGCAGCCCGCCCGGCGTCCGGGACGTGACCCGCAGCGCGCGGCCGAACTCCTCGGTCCGCTCCAGCCAGCCCGTCGTCGACAGGACCTCGCGCAACATGACGATCTGCTCGGCGTCCACGGGAACCATGGTGCCCCACGCGGCGCCCCGGGTGAGTGTCTTCCGGGATGCGGGGGAGGAGCCCGGGGCGCGCCGCCCCGGAACCCGCCTGGCAGACTCGGCGGCATGACTGAGCAGCAGCGCAAGGCGCCCTTTGACCTCCCTGACGTGAGCGGCCTGTCGATCGGCATCCTCGGCGGCACCGGAGACCAGGGCAAGGGGCTCGCCCGGAGGTTCGCGCTCGCCGGGCACCGGGTCACGATCGGCTCGCGCAAGGCGGACCGCGCCCAGGCCGCCGCCGACGACCTCGCCGGCGGGCAGGACGCGGACCTGCCGGTCTCCGGCGCGGAGAACCCGGTGGCCGCCGGAGAATCCGACGTCGTGATCGTCGCGGTGCCGTGGGAGGGCCACAAGGCCACGCTGGAGTCGCTGCGCGCCGAGCTCGCCGGGAAGATCGTCGTCGACTGCGTGAACCCGCTCGGCTTCGAGAAGGGCAAGGGCGCGTTCGCGCTGCCCGTCGAGGAGGGCAGCGCCGCCCAGCAGGCCGCCGCCGTCCTGCCGGACAGCCGGGTCGTCGCGGCGTTCCACCACGTCTCCGCCAAGCTGCTGCTCGACCCCGGGGTGGAGGGGATGGAGCTGGACGTCCTCGTCCTCGGCGACGACCGGGAGGCGACCGACCTCGTCCAGGCCCTCGCCGGGCGCATTTCCGGCATGCGCGGCATCTACGGCGGCAGGCTGCACAACGCCCACCAGATCGAGGCGCTCACCGCGAACCTCATCTCGATCAACCGCCGCTACAAGGCCCACGCGGGCCTGCGCGTCACCGACGTCTGAAGCCCGCCCGATGAAGAACGATCCGCGGGCGGTGGAGGCGGTGCGGCCGCCGCGCCTCCTGCTGCCCTCGGTCCGCCGCAGCCCGCTGCGCGCGGTCACGCAGCGGGTCGTCTTCGCGGTCGCGCTGCTCATCGCCGTCGTGGTGGTCGTCTACGCCGACCGCGGCGGGTACCGCGACAGCGCGGGCGGGCCCCTCTCCCTGCTGGACGCCTTCTACTACGCCACCGTGACCATCACCACCACCGGGTACGGCGACATCACGCCCGTCAGCGCCAGCGCCCGGCTGGTCAACATCGTCTTCGTCACGCCCGTCCGGGTGCTGTTCATCATCGTCCTCGTGGGCACGACCCTCGAGGTGCTCGCCCAGCGCACCCGCGAGGAGTGGCGCCAGGCCCGCTGGAGGAATCGCGTGCGCGACCACATCGTGGTGGCCGGCTACGGCACGAAGGGCCGCAGCGCCATCGAGACGCTGCTCCGCACCGGCGTCGACCGGGAGTCGATCGTCGTGGTGGACCCCGACCCGAAGGCCGTCGAGGAGGCGGCCGCCGCCGGGATCGCCGGCATCGTCGGCGACGCGTCCCGCAACGTGGTGCAGCGGCGGGCGGCGGTGCCGCTGGCCAGGGAGATCGTGGTGGCGGCCGACCGGGACGACGCCGCGGTGCTGATCACCCTGACCGCGCGGGAGCTGAACCCGTCCGCGCGGATCCAGGCGGCGGTGCGCGAGTCGGAGAACGCCTCGCTGCTGCGGCAGAGCGGCGCCGACCGGGTCGTGACGTCGTCGGAGGCGGCGGGCCGGCTGCTCGGCGTGTCCACCAGCCGCCCGCACGTCGGCGACGTCCTCGCGGACCTGATCGAGCACGGCAGCGGCCTCGACCTGGCCGAGCGGGACGCCGCCCCGGACGAGGTCGGCCGCCCGATCGGCGAGGTCACCGAGCCGGTGCTGGCGGTCGTGCGCGACGGCCGCGCGCTCACCTTCGACGACCCGGACTGCTCGCCGATCAGGCCCGGCGACCGGCTGATCGTGGCACGTTCCCTACCCCGGCTGCGCCAGGCCGTCGATCGCCGCGAAGAGTCGGATTCCTGACATTTCAGGGAGCGATTCAGGCCCCTGGCGCGTCCGATTACTGGCATATGATCGGGTCGACTCCAAGCGGGGTGGATATGAGGGAGAACCGGTCGGCGGACCCATGGAGCGCGTTCCTCGCCCCGTCGAGGCGGGACGGGGAGGCGGCCCGGTCCGACACCGGCGAGTACCGCCGCGCGCCCGGCACCCAGCCCGGCGCGGCCGGTGAGCGGCCGGACGCGGATGACGCGCGCAGGCGCGTCCTGGCCCAGCTGAAGGCGGCGCAGGGGCCGATGTCACTGGAGCAGATCCACCACGCGACGCGGCTCGGGCTGCTGGAGGTCGCGAACGCGGTCGACGCGCTGCGCACTCGCGGCCTGGTCTCCGTCGAGCGCGAGATCGACGAGATCGTCAGGCTGACCGAGGAGTGAACGCCCCCTGATGGTCGGTTATGTCGTCGCTGTCTCGCTGAGCTGTCTCGTCGGTATCGCCGAGCTCGTCAGCCGGTACCGGGACCGGCCCACCACGCTCGTCCGGGTGCCGAGCACCTGGGCGTACGTGCTGATCAACGGGACGGCGGGCGCGGGCTCGCTGCTGGCCCTGCACACGTTCGACTGGCGGTTCGGCGTCCAGTCCCCGGACGTCGTCGCCGCCACGCAGGTGCTGGTGGCGAGCTTCGGCTCGATGATGGTGTTCCGCAGCGCGATCTTCACCGTCCGGGTCGGCGACGAGGACGTCGCGGTCGGGCCGAGCACGCTGCTGACCTCGCTGCTCGCCGCCGCCGACCGCGGCGTCGACCGGATGCAGGCCAAGACCCGCGCGCACGAGGCGGGCGAGATCATGCGGGGCGTGTCGTTCGCCAAGTCCAGGCTCGCGCTGCCGACCTACTGCCTCGGGCTGCTGCAGAACGTGTCCGCCGAAGACCAGGCCGACCTGCGCACCGCCGTCGACGCCCTCGCCGGCAGCGAGATGACCGACGGCCAGATGGCCCTCAACCTCGGGCTGCTGCTCATGAACGTCGCCGGACCCGACGTGCTGCGGTCGGCGGTCGACACGCTCCGCTCCGAGATCATGTCGGACGACCCGGACGCGCGCCGCGTCCCCGCGCCCCGCGACGGCCAGATCCGCGAGGGCGGCCACGGTGAGGCCGCCCGGGCGGATCTGGCCCGCGCCGACCCCGACCACTGAGGACGGGGCCGGCCGTGGGTCAGCGGTAGGTGTGCTCCGGCGCCGGGTAGACGCCGCTCACGACCTCGTCGGCGTAGGTGCGGGCGGCCTCGCCGAGCAGCGTGTTCATGTCCGCGAACTTCTTGACGAACTTCGCCGTGTGCGGCGTGAGCCCGGCCATGTCCTGCCAGACGAGGACCTGCGCGTCGGTCTGGTTGCCGCCGCCGATCCCGATCGTCGGGACCGACAGCGACGAGGTGACCCGCGCCGCGAGGTCCTCGGGCACGCATTCGAGGACGACGGAGAACACGCCCGCCGCTTCGAGGGCCTTCGCGTCCGCCATGAGCTCTTCGCCGTCCTGGCCGCGGCCCTGCACCCGGTAGCCGCCGAAGGCGTTCACCGACTGGGGGGTGAGGCCGAGGTGGCCCATCACCGGGATGCCCGCGGCGACCATCGCCTCGACCTGCGGGAGGATCCGGCGGCCGCCCTCCAGCTTCACCGCGTGCGCGCCGGTCTCCTTGAGGAACCGCGTCGCGGCGGCGAGCGCCTCGGGCACGCCCGTCTGGTAGGAGCCGAACGGCAGGTCGGCGACGACCATGGCGCGTTTGGAGCCGCGGACGACGGCCGCGGTGAGCGGGATCAGATCGTCCACGGTGACGGGGATCGTCGAGTCGTAGCCGTACACGACCATCGCGGCGGAGTCGCCGACGAGCAGGACCGGGATTCCGGCCTCGTCGAAGATCCGCGCGGTGAGCGCGTCGTAGGCGGTGAGCATCGGCCACTTCTCGTGCCGCTGCTTGGCGGCGGCGATGTCGCGTACGGTCACCCTTCGCCCGCTCGTACCGCCGTACAGTGCGGTCGGCTGCGCGGGGGGTGCGACAGAAGAAGACATGCGAGAACCTCCGGTCTTGAGGCGCCACGGTGGCGTACCCAGACGGAACCGATCGTGCCACTTTGGAAACGATTCGGGTAGTCCCCGCAATTCCCAGAAAGGCCCCCGCGGTGCCTCCCGGAGGGCCCGCGATGCCTGGCGGAGGGGGCTGCGGAGGAGGGTGTGACGTTCAGAACAGACGCCCCAGTGCCCGGAATGTGGCCGAGGGGGGCATATACCGCAGGGATTTCGACGTGGTAAGCGTGATCTTCTCCCCTTGAAACGGTGTCATGCCCCATACTGTCCCTGGATAGTGCTGATACGACCGGCTGTCTGGGAGCGCGTCAGGTGAGATCCGTCATGGCGCCGCGAGGCGAAGCGCCCGCAACCGATTCCGCGTCCCGGACGCTCGTCCTGGGCATCGACGGTTCCCGGCGGATCGTGCAATGCGGACCGAACGCGAGAGCCGTCCTCGGCCGGGCCGCCGAGGACCTGATCGGCCACTCCACCATCGAGCTGGTGGGGGACGAGGCCAAGGCCGAACTCGAAACGCTGCTGGAGGCGGGCGACGCCGGGCAGGAGCGCAACGGCGTCATCACCGTGATGCGCGGCGACGGCACGTCCACCGAGGCCGTGGTGACCGCGCAGCCCCTCGTCGGCGGCGACTCCGAGGGCGCGGCCACGACGCTGCTGTTCGTCCGGGTCGCGCTCCCGCCGAGCGAGCGCTACCAAGACCCGGCGCTCATGCGGCGGGCGCTCATGGACGACCAGCTCACCCGGTTCGGCGCGTCCCTCGACCTCGACCAGTCCGCCCGCGGGCTCGTCGACGTCGTCGTCCCGCACTACTGCAACGCCGCGTCGGTGCTGGTGCTGGAGAGCCTCGTCGCCGCCGACGAGGTGCACGCCGAGTCCGGGTCCGCCGTGCTGCGCCGCATCGCCGTCACCTCCGACGACGGGAACGCGGCATGGACGTCGACGTTCCCCGTCGGCGAGGTGCTGGTGTTCCCCGAGGGCACCCCGTACCGGCAGGTCATGGACACGGCGCGGCCCGTCCACCTGCCGAACATCGACGTGGACGAGGCGTCCGAGATCGGCCGGCTGTGGCGCCGCCGCCCCGCCGGGGAGCTGCTGTCCGGCGTGTCGATGGTGCTGCTGCCCATGATCGCCCGCGACACCCTGCTCGGGTTCCTCGCCTGCACCCGCGTCCCCGGGTTCCGCAAGTTCGACGCCTACGACGTCGAGATCGGCATGGAGTTCGCCACCCGCGCCGCGATCGTGATCGACAACGCGCGGCTGTTCAGCCGCGAGCGCGCCACCGCGCTCGCGCTGCAGCGCAGCCTGCTGCCGAACCGGCTGTCGGCGCCGTCGTCCGTCGAGGTCAGGCACCGCTACCTGCCCGGCAGCAAGCTCGTCGAGGTCGGCGGCGACTGGTACGAGTCGATCGCGCTGCCCGGCGCCCGCGTCGCCCTGATCGTCGGGGACGTCGCCGGGCACGGTGTCCGCGCCGCCGTCACCATGGGACGCCTCCGCACCGCCCTGCACACGCTCGCGAACCTGGAGCTCCCGCCCGCCGAGGCCCTGCACGTCATGCACGAGCTCATGATCGAGCTCGGCGAGCAGGAACCGCACTTCGCCACCTGCGTGTACGCGGTGTACGACGCGACCACCGGCACGATCGAGATCGCGTCCGCCGGCCACCTCCCGCCGCTGCTCGCCGGACCGAACGGCGACAACGAGTACCTGAAGGTCCCGCCCGCGCCGCCGCTCGGCGTCGCGGGCGGCTCCGCGATCGAGAGCCGCGAGTTCACCGTCGAGGACGGCAGCCTCTTCGTCATCTACACCGACGGCCTGGTCGAGAACCGCGGCCGCGACATCGACGACGGCCTCGCCCGCCTCCAGACCGTGTTCGGCCCCGGCTCCGTCGGCCACTCCATGGAAGACCTGGCCAAGGCCACCCTCGCCGGCGTGTACGCCGACCAGCACCGCGACGACATCGCCGTCCTCATCGCCCGGCTCCGCCGCCTGCCCGAGGACCGCTACGCCTCCTGGACGCTGCCCGCCGACCCGGCCGCCGTCCGCCGCGCCCGCGGCCTGGTCAGCAGCCGCCTGGAAGACTGGGGCCTGGAGGAGCTCGCCTACACGACCGAGCTGCTGGCGTCGGAGCTGATCACCAACGCGCTCCGCTACGCCCCCGGCCCGATCGAGTTGCGTCTCCTCTTCGAACGCACTCTCGTCTGCGAGGTGCTGGACCGGTCCGCCGCGCTGCCCCGCCTCCGCCGTGCCGAGGACGACGACGAGAACGGCCGCGGCCTCCTCGTCGTCAGCCAGCTCGCGCACCGCTGGGGCTCCCGCCGCACCGCCGCCGGCAAGGTCGTCTGGTGCGAGCAGATCGTCCCCGGCGTCGATCCGGACGCCTCGGAACAGGTCCCCGGCTGGCCCGGCGAGGCCTGGCCCGGCGAGAACCACCACAGGGAGTAGTAGGGCTTACCTCTCGCGCCAGCGGTTGGTGATGGGGAGGCGGCGGTCTCGGCCGAAGTTCTTTGGGGTGATCTTCGGGCCGGGCGGGTACTGGCGGCGCTTGTACTCGGCCAGGTCGACCAGGCGGATGATGCGGTCCACCAGCGCGGCGTCGTGGCCGGTGGCGATCAGGGCTTCGCGGCCCATGTCGCGTTCGACGTAGTCGGTGAGGATGGGGTCTAGGGCGCTGTACTCGGGCAGGCTGTCGACGTCGCGCTGGCCCGGGCGCAGCTCGGCCGACGGCTCCTTGACGAGGATCGCCTCGGGGATGGGCTCCTCCGCGAAGGGGTGCAGGAACGGGGTGCTCTTGCCGGCCTGGGTGTTGCGCCAGCGGGCGAGGTCCCAGACGGTGAGCTTGAAGACGTCCTTGATGGGGCCGAAGCCGCCCGCGGAGTCGCCGTAGAGGGTCGAGTAGCCGGTGGCCAGTTCGCTCTTGTTGCCGCCGGTCAGGACCAGGTGGCCGTGCTCGTTCGACAGGGCCATCCAGACGTTCGCGCGGATCCGGGCCTGGAGGTTCTCGGCGGCGAGCCCGTGCAGGTCGAGCTGGGTCTCGAACGCCTCGACCATGGGGGCGATGGGGACCGTGCGGGAGTTGATGCCCTGCCGTTTGACCAGTTCCTCGGCGTCCACCACTGACCCTTCGGAGGAATAGCGGCTGGGGAGGAGGATGGCGTGGACGTTCTCCGGGCCGATCGCGTCGGATGCGATCGTCGCGACTAGGGCCGAGTCGATGCCGCCCGACAGGCCGAGGACGACCGAGCGGAAGCCGTTCTTGCGGACGTAGTCGCGGGTGCCGAGGACGAGTGCCGCGTACACCTCGGCGAGGTCGTCCAGCGGCTCGGCGACGGTCTGCGGCTCGACCGGGTAGGCGGGCACCGGGCCGGTGGACAGGACGTGCCGGTCGATGGTGATCGTCGTGCCGTCCAGCGCGTCCACGGGGGTGCCGTGGGCCGGTGCGGGGGACGGGGCCGCGGCGGGCAGCGCGAGGTCGGCGACGAGGAGGTGTTCGGTGAACTGGGGGGCGCGGGCGAGGAGCGACCCGTCCGAGCCGACGATGACCGAGTCGCCGTCGAAGACCAGCTCGTCCTGGCCGCCGACGAGGTTGACGTAGGCGAGGGCGCAGCCGGCCTCGCGGGCGCGGCGGGCGCACAGGTCGAGGCGGGTGTCGTCCTTGTCGCGCTCGTAGGGGGAGGCGTTGATGGACAGGAGCAGCCCGGCGCCCGCGGCCGCCGCGACGCTGACCGGGCCGCCGTCCTGCCAGAGGTCCTCGCAGATGGCGGTGGCGACGTCGACGCCGTGCACGCGGACGACCGGCAGCCGGTCGCCGCGCACGAAGATCCGGTACTCGTCGAACACGCCGTAGTTCGGGAGGTGGTGCTTGGCCGAGCGGACCAGCACCTCGCCGCCGTGCAGCCAGGCGGCACCGTCCAGCGGCGAGCCGGCGGGCTGCCCGGGGCGGACGAGCCCGACCGTCCGCCGGTCGAGGTAGCCGACGATGACCGGCAGGTCGCCGAGGCCTTCGTCGGCGAGCCGCCGGGCGAGTCGTTCGAGAGCGGTCTGGGACGCCTCGACGAAGGACGCGCGGAGCGCGAGGTCCTCCACCGGGTAGCCGGTCAGCATCATCTCGGGGAAGGCGACCAGGTGCGCGCCGGCGTCGGCGGCGCGCCGGGCCCATTCCACGACTGTGCCGGCGTTGCCGTCGAGGTCGCCGACGGTCGAGTTCACCTGCGCGAGCGCGATCCTGAGCTGTGCCACCCGTCCAGGATAGATCGGCGGGGATAGTTTCGTCACTCTGACGAAAAGGTGGCCTTCAGCACAGCGTCGTGGCGGCGGCGGATCGCGGGCGCCAGCGCGAGCAGCGCGGCCGCGGCGGCGAACGCGAGGCCCATGCAGGTCAGCCACAGCGCGGGGCCTCCGCCGAGGGCGAGCAGTTGCGTTCCGCCGAGCGGTGCCAGAAGGAAGCCGCCGGACCACGCCATTCCGTAGAGGCCGTTGTAGCGTCCGCGCAGGTGGGACGGGGCGAGGTCGGCGACGACGGCTTGCAGCACGGCCGCTGCGGTGATCTCTCCGAGCGTCCACACCAGGATCGTCGCGGTGTAGGTGCCCAGCGACGAGGCGAGCGAGGTGAGCCCGTACCCGATCCCGACCAGGACGAAGCCCGCGACCATGACCAGGCTGTGGTCCCGCCGCGAGAGCCACGCGTTCACCAGCGGCTGGACGATGATGATCAGCACCCCGTTGGCGGCGATCGCCAGGCCGTAGTCGCGCGGGCCGAGGCCGTCCTCCCTCATCGCCAGCGGCATCGTCGTCATGCCCTGCATGATCACGAAGATGTAGGCGAGGCAGATCAGCGAGTAGCCGACCATCACCCGGTCGTGCAGCACCTCGCCGAACCCCTGGAGCACGCCCCCGCCGCCGTGCTCGCGGGCGCGGGTCTCCGGGATCGCCCGCCACACCAGCAGCCCGAACGCGGCGCAGGTGAGCGCGTCGATCCAGAACAGCCACAGGAAGCCCTGCTGCGCGAGCGCCCCGCCGACCACCATCGCGACCGCCCAGCCCAGGTTGATCGCCCAGAACAGCAGCCCGAACGCGCGCGGGCGGTCCGCCGGGGAGATGATGTCGGCGATCATCGCCTGCGCGGCGGGCCGGTGCATGTCCAGCAGCATCCCGACCAGCAGCGCCGCCGCGACGATCGCGACGATCCCGTGGGCGTAGCCGAGCGCGAGCATGCTGACGCCACTGCCGACGGTGGCGAGCGTCAGCGTGGCGCGGCGGCCGATCCGGTCGGCGAGCGCGCCGCCCGCGAGCGTCCCGCCGAGCGAGCCCGCGCCGAGGGTCGCCATCACCAGGCCCGCCTCCCCGAGCGACAGCCCGCGGACGTTCGTCAGGTAGAGGCCCAGGAACGGCTGGACCATGGTGCCGAGCCGGTTCAGGAGCGTTCCAGTCCACAGCGCCCAGAACGAGCGGGGGAGACCGCCGACCCGGGGGGCGAAGAAGGTCGCGAGCCTGCCCGGCGAGGGGGCGACAGGGGTGTCTTCCAGAGCCGTCACTCTCACGATGGTGACGGCTCCGCCTCCGGCCCGATAATCCTTTAGCCTTGGCTAAATGATCGAGTTCGTGTTCACGCCGGACGACGCGGCGCGGGTCAGGTTCGCGTTCTCCCCGCTCTGCGAGATGGTGCGCAGCCTGCGGGTGCTCGCCGACCCGTCCGGGCACGCGCTGCACCTGCCCTGGGTGCACGCGGTCCGGCCGCGGCTGCGCGGGCTCGGCATCGGGCCGCTGCGCGAGGTCGTCCCGCCCGCCGGGTACTACCCCGACTTCCTCACCCCGCCACCGGTCGGCCCGCTGCCCGATCTGGACGCCGAGCTGGCCATCGTCCGGGCCACGCCGCCCGAGGTCGTCGCCGCCGAGCTGCTCTTCACGGAAGGCGGCGCCCCCACGCCCACGCGCCTGGCGATGGCCGCCGAACCCGAACGCACCCTGGAAACGCTCGTCGACCTGCTCGAACGCTACTGGACGGTCGCCGTGGAGCCGTTCTGGCCGCGCATCCGGGACCTGCTGGAGGGCGACGTCCTGCGCCGCACGAACGCGCTCGCCGTCGAGGGCGCCGCCGGCGTGTTCGGCGACCTGCACGACGCGGTGTCCTGGCGGTCCGGGACGCTCCGCGTCGACCGGCGCTGGACGTTCAGCGGCGGCCTCGCCGGACGCGGCCTCATGCTCGTCCCGAGCGTGTTCGTGTGGCCGAACGTGTCGGTGATGGTGCCGCCCTACCAGGCCATGCTCAGCTACCCGCCGAACGGTGTGGCGACCCTCTGGGAGACGGGCCCCGCGGCAGGGGACCGCAAGGACGCCCTCGCCGCGCTCATCGGCCGCCGCCGCGCCGAGCTGCTCGCCGCGCTCGCGACGCCCGCCTCGACGACGGAGCTGGCGCGGCGGATGGAGGTGACGGCCGGTGCGGTCAGCCAGCACCTCGGCGTCCTGCGCGCCTGCGGCCTGGTCACCGGGCACCGCATGGGCCGCCGCGTCCTCTACGTCCGCACCTCCGCCGGCGACGCCCTCGCCCGGAGCTGACCGCCGACCGGCGAGTCGTCAGGGCGAGACGGAGCGGTGCAGCGACCGGATCGCGATGCCCGGCGGAGCGGGCGCGGGCGGGCCTGCGGAGGAGCGGAATTCGATGTAGCGGCCCGACTCGGCCAGCCAGTCCATGTGCGCGCGGGGCGTGTCGAGCAGGACCTTGACGACCCGCGCGGCGGCGGAGCGCTGCGCCACGGTGAGCTCCAGCCGGTCGAGCATCTCGGGCAGGGCGCGGGCGGCGCGCCAGGCGTCGTCGATCCGGTCGGCGATCTTCTCGGCGACCATGTCGGCGATCAGCGCGGCGGACCGCACCGGATCCAGCCCGTGCGCGCGGGCGAGCACGGCGGGCAGGCCGTGCACGTCCCCGCGCGCCGACTCCAGCTCGTGCGACGCCACGTCGTTCGACCAGGCCACGACGTCGGCGACGCTGTGCGCGAGCGTCTTCCAGCGCGGTGTCCGCAGCAGCCGGGACGGGAGCTCGACGCCGAGGACGGGCTCGACCAGGTCGTAAAGGAACGGTCCACACGCGCGGCGGCGCAGCGGCGCGTACTGCGCCTCGTCCGGGACGTGCCTGATCCGGCGGTTGACCGACTCCTCCGCGCAGCCGTCCCGGTGCGCCTCCAGTTGCAGCATGAACCGGCGGCGCCATTCGCGGCTCATGCTGCCGGACGTGGCCTGCCACAGCTCGACCAGCGCCGCCTCCAGCGGCCGGGCGCCCGGCCTGGCGTGGCCCCGGCGCATCGCGCGCAGCAGGTCGTCATACATCGCGTGGACGGCGCTGCCGCTGTCGGCGAGCGGCGGCTGGTCCAGCGTGTCGTCCAGCGCGAGGGTCCAGGTCAGCCAGCGGGCGAACAACTCGACCGCGGCGAGGTCGGCGGCCGGGAACACGCGGGCGGCGAGCCGCTCGCAGCGGGCCCGGCCGAGCGGCGAGGTGTCCGGGTCCCCGAGCACCAGCCCGCGGCCGCGCGCCCAGGTCTCCACCTGCGCGCCCAGCCGCCACGACTCAGGATGCATCGCCGACGGGGTCGCCAGCGCGGTCACCCGATCGGTCATCGAGAGCAGAAGTGAGATGTCCACGACCCGGCCCACGCTAATGATCACTTCACCGGGCCGGCCTGAGCGCCACGTCAATTTTCGGGAAACGGATATGCGGGGACGGTCATGGGCGGACCCGCCGCACGGCGTGGGATAGTTCGACGATCGAGCAAACCGCTCCCAACCGCTCCCACAGGAGGAAACGTGTCCAGACGAACCACGCGTTGGGCACTGGGCGCCGGGCTCGCGGCCGCCCTGGCGCTGACGGCGACGGCGTGCGGCGGCGAGGAGGGCGCCACCGTGCAGGGTGTGAAGCTCATCGAGAAGGGGGCGCTGACCTCCTGCACGCACCTGCCCTACCCGCCGTTCCAGTTCGAGGACAAGGCGAGCGGCAAGGTCGTCGGCTTCGACGTCGACATCATCGACCTCGTCGCGAAGAAGCTCGGCGTCACGCAGAAAATCGTGGACACGCCGTTCGAGACGATGAAGACGGGCTCGGCCCTCAACGCCGGCAAATGCGACATCCAGATGGGCGGGATGACCATCAAGCCCGACCGCGTGAAGTTCATGGACGTGTCCACCCCCTATTTCGACGCGACCCAATCCCTGATGGCGAAGAAGGGCAGCGGGATCACCTCGCTGGACGACGTCAAGGCCAAGAAGCTCAAGATCGGCTCCCAGGCGGGCACCACCGGCGAGGACTTCGTCCGCGGCAAGGGCCTCGACCCGCGCTCCTTCGACAACTCCACCGCCGAGCTGGACGGGCTGCGCACCGGCCAGGTGGACGTGATCGTCCAGGACGACCCGGTCGTGCGTGGCTGGCTGAAGGACCCGGCGAACGCCGCGTACGAGCTCGTCGCGAACCTGAACACGGGCGAGCAGTACGGCATGTGGATGCGCAAGGGCCACAACCCCGAGCTGGTCAAGCTGACCAACGAGGCGATCACGCAGGCGAAGGCGGACGGCACCTACAAGCGGATCTATGAGAAGTGGATCGGCCCGATGCCCCCGGCGGCGGGCGGCAGCGGATCGTGACGGCCGAGCCCATGAAGGCGGCGGCGCCGGGCGGGATGTCCCGGCGCCGCCGCCGGCAGCTCTCCCTCGGCGGCCAGTACGGCCTGTTCATCGTGGTGGTCGTGCTGGTCATCGTGCTGGCCGACTGGAGCACGCTGCAGCACAACTTCGCGAACCGGGACGTCGCCAAGGGCCTGTTCCCCGAGGTGATCACGGTCGGGCTCCGCAACACCGCCGTCTACACCGCGGTCGGGTTCGGGCTGGGCCTCGGCGGCGGGCTCCTCGTCGCGCTGATGCGGCTGTCGTCCGTCCCGCCGTACCGGGCCTTCGCCACCGCCTACATCGAGATCTTCCGCGGCCTGCCGCTGCTGCTGATCTTCATCTTCGTGGGCGTGGGCGTGCCGCTGGCGTTCCCCGGCACGAACATCCCCGGCGGCGCGGTCGGCCAGGCGGGCCTCTCGCTCGGCCTCGCCGCCGCCGCGTACATGGCCGAGACGATCCGCGCCGGGATCGTCGCCGTGCCGAAGGGGCAGATGGAGGCGGCGCGGTCGCTCGGCATGTCGTATCCGCGGGCGATGTGGTCGATCATCATCCCGCAGGCGTTCCGGATCATCATCCCGCCGCTGACCAACCAGCTCGTGCTGCTCTGCAAGGACTCCTCGCTCGTGCTGTTCCTCGGCATCACGCTGGAGGAGCGGGAGCTCACCAAGTTCGGCCGCGACCTGGCGGGGCAGGTCGGCAACACCACCCCCATCATCGTGGCCGGCATCTGCTATCTGCTCATCACGATCCCGCTGAGCCTGCTGGCCCGGCGGCTGGAGGCACGGCAAGGGGAGGCCCGATGACCGCAGCGAAGCGAGGATCTTCGGGCCGACTTCTCGGGGGTCTGGGGGTCGCCCCCCAGGAAGGCAGGCAGCGATGACCGGCTTGGAGAAGGCGCAGGACGGTCCGGGGGCGATCGAGATTCGCGGGCTGCGCAAGTCGTTCGGGGCGAACGAGGTGCTGCGAGGCATCGACTTCCGCGTCGAGCCGGGCGAGGTCGTCTGCGTGATCGGCCCGTCAGGGTCGGGCAAGTCGACGCTGCTGCGCTGCGTGAACCTGCTTGAGGAGCCGACGTCCGGGACGGTCGAGGTCGTCGGCGTGGACGTCACCGACCCCGACGCCGACATCGACGCCGTCCGCCGCCGGATCGGCATGGTGTTCCAGTCGTTCAACCTGTTCCCGCACCTCACCGTCCTCGGCAACGTCATGATCGCGCAGCGGAAGGTGCTGAAGCGGGACAGGGCGGAGGCCGAGCGGATCGCGCGGGAGAACCTGGAGCGCGTCGGGCTCGCCGACAAGATCGGCTCCTATCCGGCGCAGCTGTCGGGCGGGCAGCAGCAGCGCGTCGCGATCGCCAGGGCCCTCGCCATGGGCCCCGAGGTGATGCTGTTCGACGAGCCGACCTCCGCGCTGGACCCGGAGCTGGTCGGCGACGTCCTCGGCGTCATGCGGGGCCTCGCCGAGGGCGGGATGACCATGCTCGTGGTCACCCACGAGATGAGTTTCGCGCGCGAGGTCGCCGACCGGGTCGTGTTCATGGACGCCGGCGCGGTCGTCGAGGAGGGGCCGCCCGCACGGGTGATCGACGACCCGTCCCACGAGCGGACCCGGACGTTCCTGTCCCGCGTCCTCGATCCGGCGGCGGCACGGGTCGGAGAGGGCGAATAAGTCGGATATGTTCCGCTCAGCGGGAACGTTCTGATGGAACCCGCGCGCGTAACGTCGCGGTAACAGCGGCGCGGCATACTGCCTCGTAGGACGTAGCGGCAGGCAGTACCGAGGGGAGTGGGACTTGGACCGTCAGCAGGAGTTCGTGCTGCGCACGCTGGAGGAACGCGACATCCGCTTCATCCGGCTGTGGTTCACCGACGTGCTCGGGTTCCTGAAGTCGGTGGCCGTCGCCCCGGCCGAGCTGGAGGGCGCCTTCGGCGAGGGGATCGGCTTCGACGGGTCGGCGATCGAGGGCTTCGCCCGGGTGTACGAGGCCGACATGATCGCCAAGCCGGATCCGTCCACGTTCCAGGTGCTGCCCTGGCGCTCGGAGTCACCGGGCGTGGGCCGCATGTTCTGCGACATCCTCATGCCGGACGGCACGCCGAGCTTCGCCGACCCCCGCTACGTCCTCAAGCGGGCCCTCGCGCGCGCCGCCGATCTCGGCTTCACCTTCTACACCCACCCCGAGATCGAGTTCTTCCTGCTCAACGACAAGCCGGAGGACGGCCGCGAGCCCGAACCGGCGGACGCGGGCGGCTACTTCGACCACACCCCGCACAGCGCCGCGCACGACTTCCGCCGCAACGCGATCACGATGCTGGAGGCGATGGGCATCTCGGTGGAGTACAGCCACCACGAGGGCGCCCCCGGCCAGCAGGAGATCGACCTGCGCTACGCCGACGCGCTCACCACCGCCGACAACATCATGACGTTCCGGCTGGTGATGAAGGAGGTCGCGCTGGAGCAGGGGGTGCACGCGTCCTTCATGCCGAAGCCGTTCACCGAGCATCCCGGGTCCGGCATGCACACGCACATGTCGCTGTTCGAGGGCGACCGCAACGCGTTCTACGAGCCGGGCGCGGAGTACAAGCTGTCCAAGGTCGGGCGGGCGTTCATCGCCGGGCTGCTGCGCCACTCGTCGGAGATCACGGCGGTGTGCAACCAGTTCGTCAACTCCTACAAGCGGCTGTGGGGCAACGTCGGGTCCGCCGCCGGGGCCGGTGGAGAGGCGCCGTCCTACATCTGCTGGGGGCACAACAACCGGTCGGCGCTCGTCCGCGTCCCCATGTACAAGCCGCACAAGGGCCACTCGACCCGCATCGAGTTCCGGTCGCTGGACACGGCGGCGAACCCGTATCTGGCGTTCGCGGCGATCCTCGGCGCCGGGCTCAAGGGCATCGAGGAGGGCTACGAGCTGCCGCCGGGCGCGGAGGACGACGTGTGGGCGCTCACCGTCGCCGAGCGCCGGGCCCTAGGCATCGAGCCGCTCCCGCAGGATCTGGACGAGGCGATCCACGCGATGGAGCGCAGCGAGCTGATGGCCGACATCCTGGGCGAGCACGTCTTCGACTTCTTCCTGCGGAACAAACGGCAGGAATGGGAGGACTACCGGCGCCAGGTGACCGAGTTCGAGCGGAAGCGCCTGCTCGCCGTCCTCTAGGCAAGGGCGCCGGATTACGGTGGAGTCCGTGACCGAGTCCCGCACTCCCGAGCGCCGCTCGTCCCTCGCGGGACGGCTGGCGCGGCTCGGCTTCACCGACGCCGCCCGCGCCGAGCGGCTCCTCCTGGACGCCGAGCAAGGCCCCGCCGACGATCTCCTCGACGCCCTCGGCGGCACCGCCGACCCCGATCTCGCGCTCGACGGGCTGCTCCGGCTGCTGCCGTGCGCCGACGAGAAGGGCGTCGGGGACGAACTGCGCGAGGCGCTGGCAGGGGAGCCGGCGACGCGGGAGCGGATCATCGCCGTCCTCGGGGTGAGCGCCGCGCTCGGCGACCAGCTCGTCCGGCATCCCGAACACTGGCGGGTCCTGCGCGACGAGGAGACCCCGGACGGAAATGCCCGCGACGATCTGCTGGCCGCCGTCGGCGCCGATCCGGGCGCGGCGGAGCCGGTGGCGTCCGGGTCCGGCCGCGAGACCCTTCTCGCGCTGCGCGTCGCGTACCGCAGGCGGCTCCTCGCGCTGGCGGGTCGCGACCTCACCGGCCGCGCGGACGTCGCCGACGTCGCCGCCGAGCTGGCCGATCTCGCCGCCGCCGCGCTGGAGGCGGGCCTCGCGATCGCGCGCGCCGACGTCCCGGAGCACGGGTCGTGCCGCCTCGCCGTGATCGGCATGGGCAAGTGCGGCGGGCGCGAGCTGAACTACGTCAGCGACGTCGACGTGATCTTCGTCGCGGAAGCCCGCGAGGGCGAGAACGAGGACGCGGCCCTGCGCGCCGCGACGCGGCTGGCGTCGGCGATGATGCGGTCCTGCTCGGCCAGCACCGAGGAGGGCGCGCTCTGGGAGGTGGACGCGGCGCTGCGCCCAGAAGGCAAGGCGGGCCCCCTCGTGCGGACCCTCGCCAGCCACCGCGCCTACTACGAGCGCTGGGCCAAGACCTGGGAGTTCCAGGCGCTGCTGAAGGCCCGTCCCGTCGCGGGCGACGCCGACCTCGGCGCCCGCTACCTCGACATGATCACCCCGATCGTGTGGGACGCGGCGGAGGGGGAGAGCTTCGTCGAGGACGTCCAGGCGATGCGCCGCCGCGTCGAGGCCGACCTGAACCAGCGCACCGCCGACTCCGAACGGCAGCTCAAGCTCGGCCCCGGCGGGCTGCGGGACGTGGAGTTCGCGGTGCAGCTGCTGCAGCTCGTCCACGGCCGGTCCGACGAGACGCTCCGCGCCCGCGCCACCCTCGACGCGCTCGACGACCTGTCCCGGGGCGGCTACGTCGGGCGCGACGACGCGGCGGCGCTGTCGTCGGCCTACCGGTTCCTGCGGCGCGTGGAGCATCTCGTCCAGCTGCACCGGCTGCGGCGGACGCATCTCGTCCCGGACGACGAGGACGGCCTGCGCCGCCTCGGCCGCGCCCTCGGCCTGCGTCCCGACCCGGTCAAGGAGTTCACCGCGCTGTGGCGGCGGCACGCCCGCGAGGTCCGCCGCATCCACGAGAAGCTGTTCTACCGGCCGCTGCTGCTGGCCGTGGCGCGGCTGCCCGGCGAGGAGGCGCGGCTCACCCCGGCCGCGGCGGGCGCCCGGCTGGAGGCGCTCGGCTTCGCCGACCCGGCGGGCGCGCTCCGCCACATCGAGGCGCTCACCGCCGGCGTGTCCCGGCGCGCCGCGATCCAGCGGACGCTGCTGCCGGTCATGCTCGGCTGGTTCGCCGACGCTCCCGACCCCGACGCCGGGCTGCTCGGGTTCCGGCAGGTCAGCGACGCGCTCGGGACCACCCCCTGGTATCTGCGGCTGCTGCGGGACGAGGTGACCGTCGCCGAGCGGATGGCGTGGATCCTCGGCTCCAGCCGCTACGCCACCGACCTGCTGCTGCGCGCACCCGAGGCGGTCGCGCTGCTCGGCAGCGACACCGCGCTCGCCCCGCGCCCGATCGAGGCGCTGCGCACCGAGGCGCAGGCTGCGGTCCGCCGGCACTTCGACTCTCGCGGGGGGCCCGCGGGGCCGTCCCCCCAGAGGGGGAGGGGGCCTGCGGAGGAGGCGGTCGCGGCGGTGCGGGCGCAGCGGCGCCGGGAGCTGTTCCGGGTGGCGGTCGCCGACCTGCTCGGGCTCGTCGACGTCCGGACGGTCGGGGAGGTCCTCACCGGCATCGCCACCGTCACCGTCGAGGCGGCGCTCCAGGCCGCCACCGCCAAGATCGAGGCCGAGACGGGGGAGCCGCTGCCGACGCGGCTCGCGGTCGTGGCGATGGGCCGGTTCGGCGGGCACGAGCTCGGCTACGGCAGCGACGCCGACGTCATGTTCGTCCACGACCCGGAGCCGGGCGCGGACGAGCGGGCCGCCGGACGCGCCGCGCACGCCGCCGCCGAGGAGCTGCGCCGGCTGCTCTCGCTGCCCGCGCCCGACCCGCCGCTGGAGATCGATCCGAACCTGCGTCCCGAGGGGCGGCAGGGGCCGCTGGTGCGGACGCTGGCGTCCTACGCCGCCTACTACGCCCGCTGGTCGGAGCCCTGGGAGGCGCAAGCGCTGCTGCGCGCCGACCCCCTGATCGGCGACCCGGGGCTGCGTGACCGGTTCCGCGCGCTGATCGACCCGGTGCGCTGGCCGGACGGCGGGATCGACGACGACGCCGTCCGGCAGATCCGGCGGCTGAAGGCGCGGATGGAGTCCGAGCGGCTGCCGCGCGGTGTCGACCGGCGGCTGCACACCAAGCTCGGTCCCGGCGGCCTCGCGGACGTGGAGTGGGTCGCGCAGATCCTCCAGCTCCAGCACGCGCACGAGGTCCCGGGCCTGCGCACGACCCGCACCCTGGACGCCTTGGACGCCGCCGTCGAGGCGCGCCTCCTGGACGCCGAGGACGCCGCCGTCCTCGCCGAGGCGTGGTGCCTCGCCACCCGGATCCGCGGTTCGATCATGCTGGTGCGGGGCCGCGCGTCCGACCTGCTGCCCAACGACCACCACCGGGAACGCAGCGCCGTCGCCCGCGTTCTCGGCTATCCGGCGGCGGGCGACCTCCTGGAGGACTACCGCCGTTACGCCCGCCGCGCCCGAGCCGTCGTCGACCGCGTCTTCTACGGCGCGGACTAGCCGTAACGGAACCAGGTGTAACGGAACCAGGTGTAACGGAACCAGGTGTAACGGAACCAGGCGTAACGGAACAGGCGTCGTGCCCTAGGCGGGCTGCGATGTACGACCAGAGTTGTACGTGGAGCGCGTGGCGCCGTTTCCGTTGGCCGACGTGGCCGCGGCCGCGGCGGCGGGGCCGGGGGCCGGCTCCGCGGCGTCGCGGCGGACGCGGCTGGTGATGGCGTGCGCGATGCGGGCCCGCGCGACGATGACCGGTTCTGGATGCCGTACGTAGAGGACCCAGGACAGCCACGCCGCGCCGCCGACCAGCGCGAACCCGGCCACCGCGTCCAGCACGTAGTGGTTGGCGGTGGAGAGGATCACGTACACGGTCGTGACGGGGTACAGCGCGCCGAGCGCCTTGGCCCACTTCTGCGTCGCGAGCTTGACCACGACGATCCCGCACCACAGCGACCATCCGGCGTGCATGGACGGCATCGCCGCGTACTGGTTGGTGAGCGTCCCGGACGCGTCGCTGGCGTACAGGCCGAGCGAGTGCAGCGCGGTCACCGGGTCGACGAAGCCCTCGCTGTGCAGGAAGCGCGGCGGGGCCAGCGGGTACAGCCAGAAGCCGATCAGCGCGACGCCGGTGGCCGTCATGATCGACGTGCGGAGCCACCGATAGTGTTCCGGCCGGTAGCGGTACAGCCAGACGACGACGCCGAGCGTCACGATGAAGTGCATCGTGGCGTAGAAGATGTTCGCGCTCCGCGCCAGCCAGGGCACCGACAGCAGGGTCTGATTGAGGTGCAGCTCAACGTCCAGCCCCAGGGCGCGCTCCACACCGAGAATCTGGTCGGCGTGCGCGAACGCGGGCCCCGTGCCGTCCTGAACCAGGATGATGCGCGTCAGCGTATAGCCCGTGTAGAAGAGCACGACCAGAAGTAGCTCACGCCACACCGGAGGCGCGGTGAGCACCCGTCGCCGCTTCGTCGCGGCCGCTGCTGTGGGGGGCGGTTGAGCCATGGTTTCCATCTTTGCCGCACGGCCCCCTAAAGAGATCACCGCGACGAATGGTCTTCATCTCAGACTTGAGTAGTACGACCCTGATGCGGTATCCGGACTTTCGGGGGATGGCCGTCGGGGACGCCTCCCCCTCCGGCTCCCCCCGTTGGAGCCTGATGGAGTTGATCAGGAGTCAGCATAGGAGGCCCTGGGTAGATCAGGATCGCCCCCCGCGACACGAACGGGGGGACGAATGGCCCACTTTTGGGCGATACCTGGCATTGCGCTTGCCGGTGCCACCGCATTGGCCGCTTCCGGTCTGAGCCACGCCGCCGGAAGTGCACGCGACGGCAATACGGAGGCACTGCGCATTTCGCGCGCGAGCGTCACGGGCGCGAACACCTCGGGCGCGAGCGTCCCTCCGCCGCTATGGACGCGGTGCACCGGCCTGCCGTCGCCGCCTCCGGGAACGGTGCCGCCCCCCACCGGATTCCGCTGCGCGACGGTGCGGGTGCCGCTCGACCACGCCAGGCCGTCCGGCGAGAAGATCGGCATCGCGCTGATCAAGATCCCGGCCACCGACGGGCGGCGCCGCATCGGCTCGCTGCTGTTCAACTTCGGCGGCCCCGGCGGCGAGGGCGTCGGCGCGCTCGCGCAGGCCGCGGGCCGGTACTCCGAGCTCGGCGCCCGCTACGACCTGGTCGGGTTCGACCCGCGCGGCGTCGGGCGCAGCACCCCGGTCGCGTGCGCCGGGCCCCGGCAGCTGGACGAGATCGCCGCCCGCGACGACACCCCCGACACCTCCGCCGAGGAGAAGGCCTACATCGGCGGCCGTGCCGCCTATGTCAAGCAATGCCAGGCGCGGTCGGGCAGGCTGCTGCCCCACGTCGGCACCCTGAACGCCGCCCGCGACCTGGACCTGATCCGCGCCGCCCTCGGCGACCGGAAGCTGCACTACTTCGGGATCTCCTACGGCACCTGGCTCGGCGGCGCGTACGCGCACCGGTTCCCCGGCCGGGTCGGACGGGCCGTCCTCGACGGCGCCGTCGACACCCGGCTCGGCGGCAAGGACCTCTCGCTCCAGCAGGCGGCCGGGTTCCAGCGCGCCCTCGGCGCCTTCGGGGCCGCCTGCGCCCGGCTCGGCCGGAAGGCATGCCCCCTGGGCAAGGACGGCCCGTCCGTTGTGAAGTCCACGGCACGGATCCTCTCCGCGCTCGACCGCAGGCCACTGAGAACGTCCGGCGGCCGCGAACTCACCCAGAGCCTCGGCACGACGGGCGTCACCGCCGCGCTCTACTCCCGCGACACCTGGCCCTACCTCGCGCAGGGCCTCGTCGACGCCGCGAAACGCCGCGACGGCTCGCTGCTGCTCGCGCTCGCCGACGCCCTGAACGGCCGGCGGCAGGACGGGACCTACACCAACCTGACCGCCGCCAACACCGCGATCACCTGCGCCGACGGCACCGACCGCTACACCCCCGCCGACGTCCGGCGGCTCCTTCCCACGTTCCGGAAGGCCTCGCCGATCTTCGGGACGTCCATGGCGTGGGCCCTGCTCCAATGCACCGGCTGGCCGGTGAAGGGCGACGCCGCGGCCCGCGAGGTGTCGGCCCCGTCCGCCGCGCCGATCCTCGTCGTCGGCACCACCGGCGACCCGGCCACCCCGTACGCGTGGGCGCCCGCGCTGACCCGCGCCCTGGGCGGACGGGCCACGCTCCTCACCTTCGAGGGGGAGGGGCACGGCGCCTACGACACCGGCGACCTCTGCGTCCGCACACGGGTGAACGCCTATCTCCTGGACGGCGCCGTCCCGCCCGCGGGAACGACCTGCGACTGACCGGCCCCGCCGCCTTTTTGGCAACATTCACCATTGCTCCCGGCCACCGGTATGGACTGGTCTAGACCAATATGAGCGGAGGAGGATGATCATTATGAAGTACGGTGGCCGAACTTTCGTGTCCATCGCCGCGGTCGCGGCGCTCGGGCTCGCGCTTGCCCCGCCCGCCCACGCGCAGGCACCGCCGGGCAAGGGCGGCCGGGCCTGCGACGTCGACGCCCAGCTGGCCAGGATGACCGACGCCGAGAAGGTCGGCCAGATGGTCATGGTGTCCACGGGGGAGAAACCGGACGGCATGCCCACCGACGAGACCCGCCGCGCGATCCAGGAACTGAAGATCGGCTCGACCCTCACCCACGAGCCGCAGAACCCCGGGATCGCCGCCCGCTACGCCAACCAGATGCAGCGCTGGGCGCAGGACACCCGCCTCGGCCTGCCGCTCCTCGTCTCCGGAGACTTCGAGTTCGGCACGACCCACAACGTCCGCGAGGGCACGACGCCGCTGCCCAACGCGATGGGCCTCGGCGCCGCCCGCGACCCCCGCCTCGCCCGCGAGGCCGCCGTGATCACCGCGGCGGAGGCCCGCGCGATGGGCTTCCACTGGGGCTACGCGCCGGTCGCCGACGTCAACACCAACCCCGCCAACCCGATCATCGGCGTCCGGTCCTTCGGCGAGCGCACCGAGCTGGTCAGCGACCTCGTCGAGGCGCAGGTGCGCACCTACAACAGGGCCGGCCTGATCGCGACTCCCAAGCACTTCCCCGGGCACGGCGACACCGAGTTCGACAGCCACCTGGAGCTCCCGGCCGTCAAGTACGACCGCGCCACCCTCGAAAAGGTGCACCTGCCGCCGTTCCGCGCCGCCATTGAGGCCGGCGCCGACTCGATCATGACGGCGCACGTCGTGGTGGAGGCCATCGACCCCGACCTGCCCGCCACCCTGTCGCCCAAGGTCCTGACCGGCCTGCTCCGCAAGGAGATGGGCTTCGACGGGCTGATCGTCACCGACGCGATGGACATGGACGCCATCGACAAGAACTGGGGCACCCGCAAGGCCACCGTGATGGCGGTCGAGGCGGGCGCGGACATCATCATGTCCACCGGCGAGTTCGCGACCCACGCCGAAGCGGTCGACGCGCTCGCCGACGCGCTGGCCGACGGCTCGCTGAGCAGGGCGCGGGTGGACGAGTCCGTCCGGCGCGTCCTCGGGCTCAAGTGCAAGTACAAGGTGGGCGACAACCGCTACGCCGACCCGAAGAGGGCCGAGCAGGTCTCCGGCAACAAGATGTTCCAGCGGCGCGCCCTCAACATGGGACTCGCCGCCACGACCCTGGTGCGCAACGAGGGCGGCGTCCTGCCGTTCGACCCGGAATCCGACGACAGGATGCTCGTCGCCGGCGCCGTCCAGACCCAGGTGTTCGCCGACCAGGTCGCCGCGGTCTCCGGCGGCCCGGTGGAGTCCTGGCAGTCCGCGACGACCAACCCGACCGACGCGGAGATCGCCGACGCTGTCAAGCGCGCCGCGTCCGCCGACCGGATCCTCGTCGCGACGTTCTCGTCCGGCCCGCTGCCCGCGGGCCAGGCCAAGCTCGTCAAGGCCCTGCAGGCGACGGGCAAGCCGGTCGCGGCGCTCGCGATCGGGCTGCCCTACGACCTCACGTCCTACCCGGACGTCAAGGCCTACATCGCGACCTACGGCACGACGGCCCGCACCCAGCGGATCGACCTGACCATGCACAAGGCCGCCGCACGCGTCGTCTTCGGCGAGCAGCCCGGCGGGCGCCTGCCGGTCACGATCAAGGACCTGTACCCCTACGGCCACGGCCTGCGCTACTAACCCCGGACGAGCTCCGCTCGACGGCCCGGACCGCCCGGGTGCGCCGCCTCCCCCGATCGGCGCACCCGGGCCCCTTTCCTAGACGACCTGCTCCACCCTCATCTGCTCCCGGAGGGCGTTGCCGACGGTGCAGTACTTCTCGTGCACCCGCCCGGCCACGGCCTTCAGCACGTCCCCGGCCTTGGCGTCGCCTTCGGGGAGCTCGACGTCATAGGTGACCGTGATCGTGCCCAGCGTGCTCGTCGCGACCTTGTCCGCCTGGACGGTCGCGGCGAGCCGCGCCATCCGGTGCCCGCGCTGCGCGGTCAGCGGCTCCACGGTCACCAGCTCGCAGCCGCCGAGCGCCGCCAGCAGCAGCTCGACCGGCGTGAAGACGCCCTCGGCGTCCGAGTCGCCGATGGCGACCTTCGCGCCCCGGTCGTTGACCGCCTGGAACCCGTCCTCGGTGCGCTCCACCCTGACCTCGGCCATTGCCATCCCCTCTGATCGCGTGCCTGCGCCCGCCTGAACAGCGACCTAGGCCGGGTTCTTCCCCGCAGGACGCCCGCCGCTCAGGACGCGGCGAGGCGCTCCTGCTCCTCCTGGACGATCTGCCGCGCCAGGGCCTGCTCGGAGATGTCGACCGCGTCCGGCGTCCGCTCCGCGAGGTCGCTCCGGCGCGCGTACTCGTCGAACAGCCTGGTCTTGAGCTGCAAGATCTCCAGCATCCTTTCGTCCACGCTGCCTGGCGTCAGCAGCCGATGCACCTGGACCGTCCGCACCTGCCCCATCCGATGAGCACGCGCGATCGCCTGCGTCTCCATCGTCGGCTTCACCTGCGGCTCACAAATGATCACCACGGATGCGGCCTGCAGATTCAGCCCGACCCCGCCCGCCTGGATCTGTGCCAGAAGAACCGCATGCCCGGAGGCGGCGGTGAATGCGTCCACCAACTCCTGACGCCTCACCGGCGGAACATCACCCGAGATCGGCCCCCGAGCGTTGGGCAGCGCCGCCTGGACGGCGGCCAGCACGTCCCGGAAATAGGAGAAGATCACGACCTTCAGCTCGTTCGCCGCCGCCTCCTCGACCAGCTCCACCAGCCGGTCGAGTTTCGCCGACTTCTTCGGGACGGCATACGCGGCCCTGCGCATCGCCATGAAATTGCCCTCGGCCACCGCCCGCCGATAAGCCCTGGCGTCGGCCCTGCTGAATTCCTCCAGCTCGTCCACGTGCACGACCTCGGGCAGCTCGACGAGCACGTCCCGCTGGTTGCGCCGCAGATACACGGGCGCGACCGCCGACCGGAACGCCCGCGCCCCCACCGCCGCGTCATGCGGCCGGATCTGCTTCGCCACCTCCGGCCGCAGGTGCGCGACCAGGCTCCGGAACTCCTCGACCCGGTTCTCCATCGGCGTACCGGTCAGAAAGAGAACATTCTCCGTCCGCTTGCACCAGTACGCGACGGCCTGAGCGCGCCGGGTCTCATGATTCTTCGCGTAGTGGGCCTCGTCCACCACGAACATCCCGAGATTCACATGCTCCGGCACGTCCAGCGAATGGAGCGTGGCGAGCGTCGTAACGGCGATCCCACCGTCCCCGGCCCACTTCTCCAACGCGCTCGTCCGCCCCGACCCGTGCAGGGGATGCGCCGCCAGCGTGCAACGCGACTCGATCTCCCGCACCCAGTTGATGAGCACACTCGCCGGACACGCGACAAGGAAATGCGTCGCCCCCTGAGCCCGCAGATGCGCCATCGCCGCGATCGCCTGAATGGTCTTCCCCAGCCCCATCTCGTCGCCGAGGATCACCCGCCGCTGGACGAGCGCGAACCGCGCCCCGAACGACTGGTACCCGCGCAGCGAAACCCGCCGGAACCCATCATCGAGCGGCTGGTTCTTCACCCGCGCGGCCAGATCACCCGGCAGGAACCCCTCCGCCGCCTCCCGCTCGGGCACCAGCGCCGCGAGATCGGCCAGCAGCGTCTGATACTCCGAGGCCCGCAACTCGAAGTCGATCCACGCCTCGTCGCCCGAGACACCGGGCCGCAGCAGATCAACCGACCCCTGCGACATCAGCAGCCGGGCATCGCGCTCCTCCTCGACCCGCAACGCCTCCGCGAGCTCCCCGACCGCCTCCCGCGCCCGCTCCCGCCGCGACGGCCGCGCGAAGATCTTCCGCCACCACGAAGCCAACGGCCGCGCGTCCCGCACCAGCGGCCCGAACCGCTGCTCGACCTCCTGAGCGGTGACCCGCGCACGCGGCAGCTCGGGCCCGGCGTTCACCAGCCGATGCAACGCGACGACCAGCGGCGTCGTCACCTCGTCCCGCCGCTCCACGTCGATCCGCACGCCCACCGACTGCTCGGCCGCCTCCGCCAGCCCGCCCGCCGCCGCATGGAGCTGCTGCGCGGTCTGCGGCCCGATCCCCGGCAGCAACTGCAGCCGGTACCGCGTCGCCTCCAGCACATCGGCAACGCTCGTGAACCCGGCCTCCTCCAGGGGGCCAAGCCGAAGCCGCCCGTCCGTGACGTCCTTCAACCGGGCCAGCGGAATCGACCGCAACTGCTCCCGAGCCGCCTCCACCCGCAACGGCTTCAACGCCCCCTGCACCTCGGACACGGCCCGCCGGTGATCGTCCAGCAGAGCCCGCGCGGCCCCGAGCAGCAGGTGAGCGTCCCGCAGAACACCCTTAGGCTCGTCCGTCATCCCGCTCCTAACCCACACACTCCGCCCACATGATGCCAGCGCCCCCCGACACCCGTGCCTACCCTTGAGGCACCGAGAGTGGAGGTGCAGGGCCTTGAACGACCGGAGCATCGACCCAGCGGACCCGGAACTCAGCGTCGGGCAGCGCATCCAGTTCTACCGGGAGCGGCGCGGCATGTCCCGCGAGGTTCTCGGCGGCCTGATCGGCCGGAACAGGCGGTGGATCAAGGCCGTCGAGCGCGGGGAGATCGCCCAGCCGAAGCTGCCGACACTCCTCAACCTGGCCGAGGCGCTCAAGCTGCGCGACGTCGCCAAACTGACCGGCGGCGAGCCGCTGCCGATGAACATGTTCCGCGGCCCCGGCCATCCCGCGCTCCACGACGTCCGCGACGCGATCAACGCGGTTGGCGTGTCGATGACCGGCCCCCCGAGCCCGCTGAACCACCTGAAGGCCCGATTGGACGCCGCGTGGCGCGCCCGGCACGCCGCCCCCGACCACCGCACCGTCCTCGGCGGGCTGCTCCCCGAACTGATCCGCGACGCCAAGTACGCGGCCCGCGAGTACGAGGGCCCCGACCGGCGTCGCGCCCTATCCCTCCTCGCCCGGGTCTACAACCTCACCCAGTTCTTCGTCGCCTACCAGCCGTCCGCGGACCTGCTGTGGCGCATCGTGGAGCGCAGCATCATGGCGGCGGAGGAGTCGGAGGACCCCAAGGCGTTCGGCGGTGCCGTGTGGCTGGCGGCGCAGGCGCACCGGGACGCCGGGGACTTCGACGCGGCCGAGGCCGTGAACCGCGAGGGCCTCGACCTCCTCAAGCCCCGGGTGGACAGCGCCGACGACGAGCTGCGCGCCATGTGGGGCGCGCTTCACCACGAGGTCGCCTACACCGCCGCCCGAGCCGGGCAGTCCGGCACGGCGTGGCGCTGGTGGGACCGCGCCGACCGGATCGCCCAGAGCCTCCCCGCGTCGCACTTCGACCCGATGACCTCGTTCTCGCGCGTCATCATGGACGCCCACGCCGTGACGATCGCCGTCGAGCTCCGGAATGGCGGCGAGGCCCGCAAGCACACCCGGAAGGCCGAGGCGTCCGCCATCCCGTCCCAGCCTCGCCGCGGCCGCCACCTGATCGAGGCCGCGCGGGCGTGGCGGCTGGCCGGCGACGACGCGGCAGCGCTCGGCACCCTCGAACACGCCTACGTCGCAGCCCCGGAGACGATCCGCTACAACGGCTACGCGCGCCGCATGACGGTGGAGCTGGCCAAGGAGGGATCGCCCGCCTTGCGGCAAGATGCCCGAGAATTGGCTGGTCGCATCGGTCTTCTGGTCTGAGGCAGGGGACAGGAATCCTGTCCGAGCACGGTCGACGTCACGGAGAGTCTGTGCTGCGTGACAGAAAACACTCGCCGTGGGCGGAGTTTCCTCGAACCGCCCAGACTCTATGCATGGGACGTCCGTACCGCTGACGCCGGGCGGTGCGGCGTCACTGACGATCGGGACGTTGCCATCAGGCACGTGCACCGCGCGTTGCGGGGGTTCGACGCGGGGGCGTCCGGGAAGGTGCAGCGGGTCGCGCTCGCGCCGGACGGTAGCGCCGCCTACGTCGACCTGCGGACGGTCGGGGGGCGTGGCAGGACGCGGCCACGGGCGCCGTCGTGTGGCGGGGCGAATGAACCCGACCCGCCACCTGGACGTCCTCGCCGACGCGCTCGCCTTCGCTGGCTGGTCGTGCCTGCCCCGCTATGACGAGACCCCGGCCCTGCTCCGCGTGGTCTCCCCGTCTTCGCCGAGGATCGGCGAGAGCATCAGCGTCAAGCCAGGAGTGGGCGGCGTCCCGTGGTTCATCTCCTCGACCGGCGACCCGCTGACCCCCTGCCACGACCTCAACGGGGCCTGCGTGGAGATTTCCACCCGCCTCTCGCCCCTCATCATGGCCGCGCGTCGCCCGGAGCCGCGCCGCCGGAGGAGTCGCTTGGCCCTTCTCGTCCGGCGTGGAAGAGGAGCCAGGGGACGAAGATGACCTCGCCGCGGCGGGACGGTCAACGCTCCTGCTGGCGAGGGCGCAGGACGGTGGCAGTGAAGGCCGCGAGGTATCCCCGTAGCTGTTCGCGCGGTACGCCCTCCTTACCGGCCAGATGTTCGACGAGGTCGGCTCTGGTGGCGGCGAGGAGTGCGTGGGCGGTGAAGTCGGTGTCGGTCAGGCCCGGCACCTGGTCCAGCAGGTTTTGAAGCAGGCTGTGCCAGGTCTTGTAGTGCTCGGCCTGGTAGGGGCTGGCGCCGCCGGATTCCTCCAGGGCCAGCGCGAGGCCGCGGTTGTCGAGTTTGAAGCACAGGACGGCGTCGAGCAGCGCGGGTATGCGCTCCAGCGGCGGGGCGCCGGGTCCAAGCGGCGGTGGCCCCGCCTCGACGGCGTTCCTGACCGGTTCCAGTCGTGCCTGGTACAGCGCGCGGATCAGTCCGGTGCGGTCGCCGAAGGCGCGAAAGAGCGTCCCCTTGCCGACGCCGGCCGCCGCCGCGACGTCGGCCATGGTGACCTCGTCCGGGCTCGCGCTGCGGGCGAAAAGGGCGTCGGCGGCCGTGAGGACGGCCGTCCGGTTGCGTACGGCGTCCTTCCGGGGTTTGCGATCGGGCATGCGGTTCTCCAGTTGCGATCCGGACCCTTGGTCCGTATCGTCAAATTCCGGACCCAGGGTCCGGATTCTACGAGATGGAGGACGCCGATGTCCGCGCACACCTCACCGGCGGATCTGTTCCGCCACAGCCTGCGACTGCTACTGGACGGGGACATTCCCGGCTGGGTCGGCCTGTGGGCCGAGGACGGTGTCATGGAGTTCCCCTTCGCTCCGCCGGGCTGGCCCGAACGCCTGGAGGGCGCCGACGCCATTGCCGCCTATATGCGCGCATACCCGGACCACATCGACATGCAGGAGTTCACCGAACGGATCCACGAGACCGCCGCTCCCGACACCATCGTGGTGGAGATGCGCGGCATCGGCCGCCTAGTGAAGAACCGTGCGCCCTTCGACATGACGTACATCGCCGTTGTGGCCATCAAGGATGGGCGCATCGTCTCCTACCGCGACTACTGGAACCCGCTGGTGGCCCTCGAACCCGGTGCCGACTTCGCAGGGAGCGCCCGGTGAGCGACACCATCCTGGTCATCGGCGCGACGGGCACCACCGGCAGCCGCGTCGCCGCCCGGCTGACGGCGGCAGGGCACCAGGTCAGGGCGGCGAGCCGTCACGGCTCCCCGGTCCCCGGCGCGGAATCGGTCTCCTTCGACTGGTACAAGCCCGGCGCCTACCCCGGCGTTCTCGACAGTGTCGGCCGCGTCTACCTCATCCCGCCGCCAGGCGACATGGCTCCGGCGGCGGTCATGCTGCCCTTTCTTGAGCGTGCCCGCGCGGCCGGGCTGTATCGCGCGGTGCTCCTCGGCTCGTCGGCCATACCCCAGGGCGGCCCGGCATGCGGAGTCGTGCACGAAGCCCTTCCCGGCCTGTTCGAGCAGTGGGCGGTGCTGCGGCCCTCCTGGTTCATGCAGAACTTCACCGGCGCCCACGTCCACGCCAAGAGCATTGAGGAGGATGGCGTGATCATGACCGCCACCGGCGACGGCCGTGTCGGCTTCGTTGACGCCGACGACATCGCGGCAGTCGCGGTCCACGCCCTGACCGGCGAACACGCCCCCAACACCGACCTTGTCCTCACCGGACCGGAGCCGCTGAGCCACGACGACATCGCCGCGATCATCACCCAGGTCACCGGCCGGACGGTGGTCCATCGCCGGCTGTCCTACGAGCGGATGCGCGATCGCCTCGCGGCGCAGATGCCGCTGGAGTACGCCGCCATGCTGGCCGGCATGGACCGCGCCATCGCTGAAGGGGCCGAGGACCGCGTCACCGGCACCGTCCAGCGCATCACCGGCCGGCCCCCACGCTCTTTCCGCGCCCTCCTCGAACAGGAGACGCGGCGAACTTTCCTAGGCGTGCCTATGCGGTGAAGGTGATCCAGGTGTCGGGTGGGAGGTGGGGGTGGGACGGGACTGGGCGGTGTTCTTCGGTCCAGGCTTCGGGGGCGATCTCGGTGGCCACACGGCGCCAGAAGTGCACGGCGGGGGCGTTCTCGTCCTGGAAGGCGATCTCCCACGGGCCCGGGTGCCTGGCGATCACCTCGCGGACGCTTCGCAGGCCGAGTCCGGTTCTGCGGGCGCCGCGGACGATGAAGAAGGCGCTCAGCACCCGCCTGTCGTTCTTGAGGCCGCGGACGGTGGCGAAGCCGACGGGGTGGGTGTCGCTGGTCAGCAGGTACGCGGTCCAGTCGGGGTCGTGGAAGGCGGCGTGGAGGCGTTCGCTGCGGAACGTTCCGTCCGGGCGGGGGAGAAGGCCGCGGAACTGCGAGACATCGTGCTGGAACATCAGCCACAGACGCTCCAGGACGACGCGGTCCGTGGCGTCGGCGGTGCGTACTGACAGGTCGGGCATGGAGGTCCTTGGTAGTCGTGAACGCGAAAGAGCCTCCCAAGAACGGTCTCAGGAGGCTCTTTCGCTATCGAGATCTTACCGAGGGCCGGACGAGTGCTCAGATGTCGTAATAGAGCTCGAACTCGTGGGGGTGGGGGCGGAGGCGGATGGGGTCGATCTCGAACTCGTTCTTCATCGTGATCCAGGTCTCGATGAGATCGGGCGTGAAGACGCCGCCTTCGAGGAGGTAGTCGTGGTCGGCCTCCAGGGCCTCCAGGACCTCCTGCAGCGAGCCGGGGACCTGCGGGATCGCGCGGGCCTCCTCCGGCGGGAGCTCGTAGAGGTCCTTGTCGACCGGCTCGGCGGGCTCGATCTTGTTCTTGATGCCGTCCAGGCCGGCCATGAGCATGGCGGAGAAGGCCAGGTACGGGTTGCAGGACGGGTCCGGCACGCGGAACTCGACGCGCTTGGCCTTCGGGTTCGAGCCGGTGATCGGGATGCGGATGCAGGCCGAGCGGTTGCGCTGGGAGTAGACCAGGTTGACCGGGGCCTCGTAGCCGGGGACGAGCCGGTGGTAGCTGTTCACGGTCGGGTTCGTGAACGCCAGGAGCGACGGGGCGTGCTTGAGCAAGCCGCCGATGTAGTAGCGGGCGTTGTCGGACAGGCCCGCGTATCCGACCTCGTCGTAGAAGAGCGGCGCGCCGTCCTTCCACAGGGACTGGTGGCAGTGCATGCCCGAGCCGTTGTCACCGAAGATCGGCTTCGGCATGAACGTGACGGTCTTGCCCGCGGCGCGCGCGACGTTCTTGACGATGTACTTGTAGAGGAGGAGCTGGTCGGCGGTCTTCAGGAGGGTGTCGAACCGGAAGTCGATCTCGGCCTGGCCGGCGGTGCCGACCTCGTGGTGCTGCATCTCGACGTGGATGCCGCAGGCCAGGAGCTGGGAGACCATCTCCGAGCGCAGGTCGGTGTAGTGGTCCATCGGCGGGACGGGGAAGTAGCCGCCCTTGTACGGGGGCTTCGCGCCGAGGTTGCCGCCGGGCTCCTCGCGGCCGGTGTTCCACGCGCCCTCGACGGAGTCGAGGTAGTAGTAGCCGGCGTTCGCCTTCGTCTCGAACCGGACGTCGTCGAAGATGTAGAACTCGGCCTCGGGGCCGAAGTAGCAGGTGTCGGCGATGCCGGTGCCGCGCAGGTAGTCCTGCGCCTTCTTCGCCACGTTGCGCGGGTCGCGGCTGTAGGGCTCGCCGGTCAGCGGGTCGTGGACGAAGAAGTTCAGGTTCAGGGTCTTGTGCTGGCGGAACGGGTCGACGACGGCGGTGGACGGGTCCGGCAGCAGGAGCATGTCCGACTCGTGGATCTCCTGGAAGCCGCGGACCGAGCTGCCGTCGAACATCAGCCCCTCGGTGAAGACGCTCTCGCCGAAGCTCTCGACGGGGAACGTGAAGTGCTGCATCTTGCCCGGCAGGTCCACGAACCGGCAGTCGACGAATCGCACACCCTCGTTCCTGATGTAGCTCAGGACCTCTTCGGCGCTGCTGAACATCCGGCCTCCTTGAGCGCTTCTTGGCTCCTGGCAGGCTAGGACGGCGCCGTTTCCCGGCCGTGTCTCATATGTTTCCGCTGTGTTACACGTCCGGTGGTGGGCGGGTCGGGGCCCGCGGAGGGACCGGATAGCGTAGACGCCATGAGCAGTGGCAAAGGCGGGCCGCGCTGGACGCAGACGTGGCTCGGCGGGGCACCCTCGGCCGGGGTCGATCTGGGGGAGCCGGGGGAGCGGATCGGCCTTCCGAAGAGCGGCAGCGGCTCCGTCGCGTCCTACTCCCGGCGGCTGGTGGCGCTGTTCCTGGACTGGGTGCTGGCGCTGCTGGTGGCGAGCCTCCTCGCACGGTCGTTCGGCTGGGAGCCGGCGGAGCGCAGCATGTGGACGACGGTCATCTTCGCGGTCTACGCGTGGCTGTCGATCGCGTTCGTGGGCGTGACGATCGGGAAGCGGCTGTGCGGGATCCACGTCACCCGGCTGGACGGGCGTCCGGTGGGGCTCGGCTGGGCGCTGGCCCGGACGGTGCTGCTGGTCCTCGTCGTCCCGGCGCTGATCTGGGATCGCGACTATCGGGGGCTGCACGATCGCGCCAGCAACACCGCCGTCGTCAATATCTGAGCGCGCGAAAAGCGCCCTCCGGCAGGAGGGCGCTTTCGGTTCTTCAGCGCATCTTGGGCTTCGGGCCCTTGGGCATTTTCGCGCCCTTCGGGATCGGGCCCTTCGGCATCTGCATCGACCGGGGGAGCGCCTGGAGCCGGTCGTTCAGCTCGGCCACCTGGCCCTTGGTGAGGTTGCGGGGCAGCTTCATCAGGTGGCGCTGGAGCTTGTCGACCGGGATCTGGCCCTCGTCGGTCCCGACCTGGACGTCATAGATCGGCACCTGCTGCGCGGCGCGGGACAGGCGCTTCTTCTCGGCGCCGAGGAGCTGCCCGACCCGGTTGCGCGGGCCCTCCGAGACCAGCACCACCCCGGGGCGGCCCACCGCGCGGTGCACCATGTCGAGGTTGCGGTTGCCGGCGACGGCCTCGGTGACCGTCCAGTTCCCGCGCATGTTCTTCAGGATCGCGGCGGCCGCGCCCGGCTGCCCGGCGATCACCTTGTACTGCGCGCGCTGCGCCATCTGACCGAACACGATCATGCCGACGGCGAAGGCGGCCAGGACGCCCAGCGGGATGAAGAACCACAGCTGGCCGAAGAGGAACCCGATCAGGACGACGACGACCAGCGTCCCGATCGCCGACGCGAACACGATCGGCAGGGCCTTCGGGTCGGCCTGCCGGAGCACCTGGGCGACCATGCGGATCTGCTTGAGGCGGCCCGGACGCTCCTGGGCCCCGTCCGTGGGCGTTTTCGACATGGTTACAAGGATAGTCGGGTCGGACGCCCGTCCCGACAGCCCCCGGATCTACGCGCGCGCTTCGATGGCCTGCTTGTAGAGGCGTCCGGCGCGGTAGCTGGAACGGACGAGCGGGCCCGACATCACGCCCGCGAAGCCGATCTCCTCGGCCTCGGCCGACAGCTCGACGAATTCCTCGGGCTTGACCCAGCGCTCTACCGGGTGGTGGCGGGCGCTGGGGCGCAGGTACTGGGTGATGGTGATCAGCTCACAGCCCGCGGTGTGCAGGTCGCGCAGGGCCTGGGAGATCTCCTGGCGGGTCTCGCCCATCCCCAGGATCAGGTTCGACTTGGTGACCAGGCCGTCCTCGCGCGCGGCGGTGATGACCCGCAGGGAGCGGTCGTAGCGGAAGCCGGGGCGGATCCGCTTGAAGATCCGCGGAACCGTCTCCACGTTGTGCGCCAGCACCTCGGGGCGGGAGGAGAACACCTCGGCGAGCTGGTCGGGGACGGCGTTGAAGTCGGGGATCAGCAACTCGACACCGCAGCCGGGGATCGCGGCGTGGATCTGCCGGACGGTCTCGGCGTACAGCCACGCCCCGCCGTCGTCCAGGTCGTCGCGGGCGACACCGGTGATGGTGGCGTAGCGCAGGCCCATCGTCGCCACCGACTCGGCGACGCGGCGCGGCTCGTCGCGGTCCAGGGCGGCGGGCCTGCCGGTGTCGATCTGGCAGAAGTCACACCGCCGGGTGCACTGATCACCCCCGATCAGGAACGTGGCCTCACGGTCCTCCCAGCACTCGAAGATGTTGGGACAGCCCGCCTCCTGGCAGACCGTGTGCAGGCCTTCCGATTTCACCAGCCCGCTCAGCTCGCGGTACTGCGGGCCCATCTTCAGCCGCGTCTTGATCCAGTCGGGCTTGCGCTCGATGGGGGTCTGGCTGTTGCGCGCCTCGACGCGCAGCAGCTTGCGCCCCTCTGGGGTCACCGTCGTCACGGCACCCAGCGTACGTCGCGATCTCCGGTCCCGTTACACCGCCCGCCGCCCCCGTGACCAAGGTCGCCATCCTGCGGGCAACGGCGCCGTCCGGGCGGTTTCCGACCGGGTGGGGCTCAAAGGCATCTCGGAGCGATATCGAACGGATGACAGTGGCCCGTCCCATCCGCCGATTCAGTGTGTTTCCCCCATGCCCAACAGTGGATCTCTCTAAGGTGACTCCCTGTCGTCACGCAAAAGCGTCAGCAGGAGGACCACCGTGGGTCTGGCAATGTCGTACCTCAGGGTGCCGCCGGTGCTGGAAGGTGAGCAGGATCCGGGCCGGATCGCCCGCCATGTCTTCGGCGACGCGCAATGGCGCCGGCGCGGCGCGTCCGTCATGTTCGAGCTCGGCTGGACGTGGCAGGCGATGCACTACCTCTGCACCGGCGACGCGTGGGACGGGCGCCAGCCCGAGGCCGACGTCGTGTGCGGCGGGCGGCTGCTCACCGAGGACGGCGCCGACGAGCTGGGCATGGACGTGATCTACCTCGCGCCGGAGCGGGTGAAGCCCGCCGCCGACCACCTCACCGGGACGCCGTTCGCCGAGCTCGCCGGGCGGTTCGACCCGGCGGCGATGGGCAAGGCCGGCGTCCAGGACGCGAACCGGCTCGACGCCGCCGTCCGCGACAAGTTCCTCAAACCCGCCTACAAGGGGCTCGGGGAGTTCTTCACGGCCGCCGCCACCGAGGGCCAGGCCGTCTACAAGGTGATGGCCGGTTCCTGACGCCCCGCCAGGGCTTCGAGCTGCGCCGCCGTGCGGTGCAGCGTGCCCGCCGCGCCGAGCGCGGCGGCCAGGTGCCGTTCCACCAGCGGGACGATCTCGGCGACCGTGACGTCCCGGCCGAGCTCCCGGCTGAGGTTCGTGGAGCCCGCGTCCCGGATCCCGCACGGGACGATCCGGTCGAACCACCCCATGTCGTTGTCGCAGTTCAGCATGAACCCGTGCATCGCGACCTCCCGCGACACCCGGACCCCGATGGAGCCGATCTTGCGGTCGGGGGTGCCGGGGACCCACAGCCCGCTGCGGCCCTCCACGGTGACGGTCTCCAGGCCCAGGTCGGCGCAGACGTCCATCATCATCTGCTCCAGCAGCCGCACGTAGCCGACGACGTCGACCGGGTCGGGCAGCT
This sequence comes from Actinomadura sp. 3N508, assembly GCF_044326375.1. Lineage (NCBI taxonomy): Bacteria > Bacillati > Actinomycetota > Actinomycetes > Streptosporangiales > Thermomonosporaceae > Actinomadura > Actinomadura sp. 3N508. The sequence continues at coordinate 801,038 of NZ_JBIRAX010000003.1, read as the reverse complement.
TGATGATCGGGTAGCCGGTGAGCTGCCCGGGGCCATGCCAGGTGATCTTGCCGCCGCGGTCCACGTCCACGACCGGCGCGCCCGGGTCGCCGGCCGGCCGGTCGAGCTTGCCGGTGCGCTTGCCCGCCGTGTAGACCGGCTCGTGCTCCAGCAGCAGGACGGTGTCGGGGATCGCGTCGTCCACGCGCAGGGCGTGGGTGCGTCTCTGCAGATCCCAGCCCTCGACGTAGGGGACGGCCGCCCTGCCGAACCCCGCGTGCACCACCACCAGCTCGCGTACGTCCACATCGCTCACACGAGCCAGCTTAAAGCCCCAGGAAACGGTCGGGTTCTACAGGGAGGCGAGTAGGCGGGGTTCCAGGCGGAACTCCTTCGCCGTGCCGGGGCCGTCCGGCTCGACGCGGTAGGCGCCCGCGTCCTTCAGGTAGGAGACGGCCTGGACGAACTCGGTGCCGACGTAATGCAGCGCCACGCCCTCGTCGGCCGCGTACCCGCCGGGCAGCGTCCCCTCGCCGACGAGCTGCTGCAGCAGCGGCCGGCGCTGCGGCTCGCTGTCGTAGTGCACGCCGCACGAGTACGGCAGGAGCCCGAGCCCGTCGGTCAGCGGCCGCAGCTGCGGGCCGAACGAGTCGGTGGTGCCGCCGACGTGCCAGCACAGCGCGCCCGCGCTCTGCCCGGACAGCACCACGCCCTCGTGCCACGCCTCCCGCAGGACGTCGTCCAGCCCGTGCAGCCGCCACAGGGCCAGCAGGTTCGCGACGCTGCCGCCCGCCACGTACACCAGGTCCTGGTTCAGCAGGTGCGACCGGATATCGGGGACGTTCGGCATCGGGAACAGCGACAGATGGCTGACCTCGGCGTCCATCGCGGAGAACGCGGCGTAGAAGCGGGAGGTGTACTCGGCGCCGTCGCCGAGCGCGGTGGTCAGGAAGCAGATCCTCGGACGGTCCTGCCCCGTCAGGTCGAACGCGTAGCGCAGCAGCGGGCTCGGTTCGAGGCCGTGCCGCCCGTCCGGGACGAAGCTGCCCCCGCCGATCGCGAGGATGTGCGGCTGTCCGTCGGTGCTCAATTCACCCTCCTCAGGGACCATGCTTGCTCAATGTCACGGTTTGACTACGTCACCGTATGAGCACCCGGCGGAAACGGCTCCGACTTTGACGTTTCTTGGAGGTCACAGGAGGTCCCGTAGAGCCGCGTCGACGTCCTCGTGCGCGAAGCGGAACCCGGCCTCCCGCAGCCGCCGCGGCAGGACCCGCTGGCTGATCAGCGGCCCCTCGTCGGCGAAGCCGCGCAGCGCCGCCCGCAGCGCGACCTTCGGGACGGTCAGCCGCGTCGGCCGGTGCAGCGCGCGGCCGAGCGCCCGCGTGTAGGCGTCGTTGGTCACCGGGTTCGGCGCGGTCAGGTTCACCGGCCCGGCGATCTCGTGGTCGATGAGGAAGCGCAGCGCGGCGACGTGGTCGCGGATGGAGATCCAGCTCGTCCACTGGCCGCCGTCGCCGAGCCTGCCGCCGAGCCCGAGCCTGAACAGCGGGAGCGTGGCGCCCAGCATGCCGCCCTCGCGGGCCAGGACGATCCCGCTCCGCGGGTGGACGACGCGGACGCCGGCCTCCTCGGCGGGCGCGGCGGCGGCCTCCCAGTCGCGGACGAGCGCGGCCAGGAACCCGCTCCCCGCCGGGCTCTTCTCGTCGGCCTCCTGGCCGCCGGTGTCGCCGTAGTAGCCGATCGCGGACCCGCAGACCAGCACGGGCGGCCTCCGGTCGGCGGCGGCGATGGCCTCCGCGATCGTCCGGGTGCCGTGCAGGCGGCTGTCCCTGATCTTGCGCTTGTACGCCTTCGTCCAGGGCCGGTCGCCGATGCCGGCCCCGGCCAGGTGGACGACCGCGTCCGCGCCCTCCAGCGACCCCGCCTCGACGCAGCCGTCGGCGGGGGACCATCGCGCCTCGTCGCCCCGGGCCGGTTCCCGCCTGATCAGCCTGGTGACCTCGTGGCCGTCCCCCCGCAGCGACCGCACCAGCGCCGAGCCGATCAGGCCCGACGAGCCCGTGATGGTGACCCTCATGGCACCACCCTAGGCCGAAGCCCGCCACCATATGCTGAGATTCTCACGCTCTGGGGTGCGTTTTCCGATCAGCGGCCTTCGTCCCTGGGCCAGTGCAGGCCGAACTCGAAAAGTCGTCGAACCAAAAAACGTCGAACAAAAAACGGGGACCCCGCCGCGGCGGGGTCCCCGGGTGATCGGGTGGAGGGGTCAGAGCCCGAGCTCGGACTCGAAGTTGCCCTCCTCCAGGCGGTGCTTGATCGTGGCGAGGAAGCGGGCGGCGTCCGCGCCGTCGATCAGGCGGTGGTCGTAGGTCAGCGCCAGGTACACCATCGACCGCACCGCGATGACCTCGCCGAGGTCCGGGTCGTCGATGACGGCGGGACGCTTCACGACCGCGCCCGTCCCGAGCATGCCGACCTGCGGCTGGTTCAGGATCGGGGTGTCGAACAGCGCGCCGCGGCTGCCGGTGTTGGTCAGCGTGAACGTGCCGCCGGCCAGCTCGTCCGGGCTCACCTTGTTGGTGCGGGTGCGCTCGGCGAGGTCGGCGATCCGCTGCGCGAGGCCGCCCAGGTTGAGCTGGCCCGCGTTGTGCACGACCGGGACCATCAGGCCGCGCTCGGGGACGTCCACCGCGATGGAGAGGTTCTCCACCTCGTGGTAGGTGACCTCGTTGGTCTCGCCGTTGATGACCGCGTTCAGCTTCGGGTGCGCCTTGAGCGCCTCGACCGTCGCCAGCGCGAAGAACGGCAGGAACGACAGCTTGACGCCCTCGCGGGACTGGAAGTCGGCCCTGGCCTGCTCCCGCAGCCGCGCGATCTTGGTGATGTCCACCTCGACGACGGTGGTGAGCTGCGCGGACACCTGCAGCGACTCCACCATGCGGCGGGCGATCGTCTGCCGCATCCGGGACATCTTCTCGGTCCGGCCGCGCAGCGCGAGCTGCTCGGCGGGAGCGCCCGCGGGCGCCGGGGCGGCATGCCTGCCGGCCGATGCCCGCGGCGCCGCGGCAGGGGCCGCGGCCGGAGCGGGGGCGGCGGCCGGGGCCTGCGCGGCCTGCTGCTGCGCGGCCTGCTGGGCGGTGCGCGCGGCCTCCAGGACGTCCTGCTTGCGGATGCGCCCGCCGACGCCGGTGCCCTTGACCGTGGACAGGTCCACGTTGTGCTCGGCGGCGAGCTTGCGCACCAGCGGCGTCACGTACGGGGCCTCGCCGGACGGCGCCGCGGGCTGCGCGGGCGCCGGCTGCTGCGCCGCGGGAGCGGGCTCGGGCGCGGACGGCTGCGGAGCCTGCTGCGGGGCCTGCGGGGCGGGCGCCGGGGACGGCGGGGCCGGCGGCTGCTCCTGCGCGGGCGGCGGCCACGCGGCGGGCGGCGGAGGCGTCTGCGGCGCCTCGGCCTGCGGAGCCGGGGCCTGCTCGGCGGGGGCCTCGGACGCCTCCCGCGTCTCCGCGGCCGGGGCGCCGCCGCCGGACGGCGCCTCGCCCTCATCGCCGATGACGGCCAGTTCCGCGCCGACCTCGACGGTCTCGTCCTCGGCGACGGTGATGCTGGTCAGGATGCCCGAGGCGGGGGAGGGGATCTCCGTGTCGACCTTGTCGGTCGACACCTCCAGGAGCGGCTCGTCGGTCTCGACGCGCTCGCCCTCCTTCTTGAGCCAGCGGGTGACGGTGCCCTCGGTGACGCTCTCGCCGAGCTGGGGCATGGTGACGGAGACCGGCATGTCTCAGCTGCTCCTTCGGAATACTCGTTGCGGCGTTCAGCCGTGTACGTGCAGTGGTTTACCGGCGAGGGCGAGATGCGCCTCGCCGACCGCCTCGGACTGGGTCGGGTGCGGATGGATCAGCTGGGCCACCTCGCCCGGGAGCGCCTCCCAGTTGTAGATGAGCTGCCCCTCCGCGATGAGCTCGCCCACGCGCGCCCCGACCATGTGCAGGCCGAGGACGGGACCGTCCACGGCCGCGATCACCTTGACCTCGCCCTGCGTCCCCAGGATCTTGCTCTTGGGGTTGCCGGCCAGGTCGTAGGTGACCTCCTTGATCTCGTACCCGCGCTCTCGGGCCACGGCCGAGGTGATGCCGACCGAGGCCACCTCCGGGTCGGAGTAGGTGATGCGGGGAACGCCGTCGTAGTCGATCGACGCCGGGTTCAGCCCGGCGACCCGCTCGGCGACGAGGATTCCCTCGGCGAAGCCGACATGGGCGAGCTGCGGCGTCGGGATCAGGTCGCCGACCGCGGAGATCGTGGGGACGTTCGTCCGGCAGTACTCGTCGACCTTGACGAACCCGCGCTCGGTCTCGACGCCGGCCTCGGCCAGCCCGATGCCGTCGGAGACGGGGCCGCGCCCGACCGCGACCAGCAGCAGCTCCGCGTCGATCGTCTTGCCGCCTTCGAGGGTGACGGAGATGCCGCCCTGCGTCGGCTTGGCGGTCTCGAAGCGGGTGCCGAGCTCGAACTTGATGCCGCGCTTGCGGAACGCACGCTCCAGCCGCTTGGAGCTGGACTCCTCCTCCAGCGGCAGCAGGTGCGGCAGGGCCTCGACGATGGTGACCTCCGCGCCGAACGAGCGCCAGACGCTGGCGAACTCGACGCCGATCACGCCGCCGCCGAGGATGACGACGGACCCGGGCACGCGGTCGAGCCGCAGCGCGTGGTCGCTGGAGATGACGCGCTCGCCGTCGATGTCGAGGCCGGGCAGCGACTTCGGCTGCGAGCCGGTGCCGAGCACCAGGTGCCGGCCCTCGATGGTGCGGGTCTCGCCGGCGGCGGTCTCGACCTCGATCGTGGTCGGGCCGGTGAGCCGCCCGGTGCCGTGCACGATCTCGATGCCCTTGGCCTTGATCAGCCCGGTGAGGCCCTTCACGGTCGTCGTGACGACCTTGTCCTTGTAGGCGTGCACGCCCTCGATGTCGATGCCCTCGAAGGTGGCCTTCACGCCGAACTTGGCGGCTTCGCGGGACTGGTCCGCCACCTCGGCCGCGTGCAGCAGCGCCTTGGTGGGGATGCAGCCGCGGTTGAGGCACGTCCCGCCGAGGGACTCGTCCCGCTCGATCAGCGCGACGGACTTGCCGAGCTCGGCGGCGCGCAGCGCGCACGCGTAACCGCCGCTGCCGGCACCTAGGACGACGATGTCGAAGGGGCCGTTGTCAGCCACTTGACGCTCCCTTTCCCCGGGGTCGTGACGCCGCGTGGACCGGGCGCCACTTCAGGTGGTCGTAGTCCGGGGCGGGCGCGCCGCTCGCGGGCCCCCGCCGCCACAAGGAATCTATTCTGTTCTCCACCGTGGCCAGCGGGCGGGTCCCCCGCAGAATTCCCGCGCCCCGCTCCCCGGGACCCTACAGAACTCCGGCCGCCAGGTCTTCGGCAATGCGGACCAGCGTGCGGGCGGCGGCGCCGGTGCCGCCCTTCGGGGTGTAGCCGTAGGGCTCGCCCTTGTTGAAGGCCGGGCCCGCGATGTCGAGGTGGGCCCACTTGACGCCGTCCGGCACGAACTCCTTGAGGAATGTTCCGGCGGTGAGCATCCCGCCCCACCGGTCGCCGCTGATGTTGGCGATGTCGGCGACCGCGGAGTCGAGGCCCTTGCGCAGCTCCGCCGGCAGCGGCATGCCCCAGACCGTCTCCCCGGCGCGCCCCGCCGCCGCGACCACCTTCTCGCGGACGTCGTCGTCGTTGGCCATGACCCCGGTAGTGCGGGTGCCGAGCGCGACGAGCTGCGCGCCGGTCAGCGTCGCGACGTCGATGAGGAGGTCGGGGGAGTCCTCGCCGGCGCGGACGAGGGCGTCGGCCATGACGAGCCGGCCCTCCGCGTCGGTGTTGAGGACCTCGACGGTCTTGCCGCCGTAGATGCGCAGCACGTCGGAGGGGCGCTGCGCGGTGCCGCTCGGCATGTTCTCCGCGATGGCCAGGTAGCCGACGACGTTGACCTTGGGCTTGAACTTGGCGATCGCGGCGAGCGCGCCGAGCACGGCGCCCGCGCCGCCCATGTCGGACTTCATCCAGTCCATGGCCTCGGACGGCTTGAGGGACAGGCCGCCGGAGTCGAACGTGATGCCCTTGCCGACCAGGACGAGCGTCTTGGCCGCCTCCGGGTGGCTGTAGGCCAGGCGGACGAGCCGCGGCGGGTTGACCGAGCCCTGCCCGACGCCCGCGATGCCGCCGTAGCCGCCCTCGACGAGCGCCTTCTCGTCCAGCACCTCGATGCCGAGGCCGGTCTCCCCGGCGATCCGCTCGGCCTCGCCGGCCAGGTCTTCGGGGCACAGGTGGGACGGCGGGGTGTTGACCAGGTCGCGGACGAGCGTGACGGACGCGGCGAGGACCCGGGCGCGCTCGACGGCGGCCTCTTCGGACGCCGGAGCCAGCAGGCGGATCTCCTCGACCGGGCTCTTGTGGTCGTCGCCGGTGCGGTAGGAGTCGAAGGAGTAGGCCCCGAGCAGCGCGCCGAGCGCCACGGCCTCGACGTCGTCGGCGGACGCGGCCGGGAGCGCGACGGCGACCTTCGTGTGCCCGGCGAGGGCGCGGACGGCGGCGCCCGCGGCGCGGCGGACGTCTTCGGCGGAGGGCGTCTCGCCCAGCCCGGTGGCGACGATGAGCTTGGCGGCGACGGCGCCGAGCGCGGGAAGCTTCGTGATCTCACCGGCCTTGCCGGTGGCGCCCAGCGCGGCGAGCGCCTCGGCGAGCCTGCCGTCCAGCGCGCGGTCGAGGCTTTCGGAGCCGGCGGCCGGGGCGGCACCCGTCCCGGCCGGTGCGACGCCGATCACGATCGCGTCGACGTCGATACTTGCCAGGTCTGTGCCGTCAAGGCTGATGCTCGTCACGTAGCACGATGTTAGTCCCACCGGTGACCGGTTTCGCCCTTTTGGATCAAGCATTGCCCACGCTGGGGCCGGTGTCGGCAAGGAGTGACAAAGCGGCCGGGCCGCGCTCGCGCGGCGCGCGGCGGGGTGGCGGAACGCCGCGGGGCGGACGGGGCGGCGCAGGTCAGCCGGGGTGCCCGCGAAGTCGCAGGTGGCGGAGCCCGATCTCTATTCACCTATTCCGATTGATTTAGTAGGTTATGGCCGTGACCAGGAACGACTTCACGGCCGGAGGTCTCATGCTCGCCGACGCCCGGCGGCTGCGGGCCGACCGCGCCCGGCAGGTGGCCGACGTGCTGCGCCGCCAGGTGCTGTACGGCGAGTTCCGCAGCGGCGCGGCCCTGCCCGCCGAGGCCGAGCTCGTCCGGGAGTTCGGCGCGTCCCGCAACACCGTCCGGGAGGCGCTGGACCTGCTGCGCGCCGAGGGCCTCGTCGAGCGCTGCCCCGGCGTCGGCACCCTCGCCGTCGCCGAGAAGTACCCGCACGGGCTGGAACGGCTCCTCGGGCTCGCGGAGACGCTGCGCGAGCACGGCGAGGTCGTCAACGAGGTCCGCACCACCGGGCTGATCACGCCGTCCCGCGAGGTCTCGGCCCGGCTGCGGCGGCCGCCGGGGGAGCCCGTCGTCTACATCGAGCGGCTCCGGCGGCTGAACGGGCTGCCGCTCTCCCTCGACCTCACCTACATCGCCCGCGACCTCGGGGAGCCGCTGCTCGCCGAGGACCTCGCCCGCAACGACATCTTGGTCCTGCTCGAACGGATCGCCGGGCAGCCGCTCGGGCTCGCCGAGGTCACCCTCGAGGCCGTCAACGCCGACCCGCACTCGGCGGCGACCCTGGACGCCCCGCGCGGCGCCGCCCTGCTGATGCTCGAACGCCTCACCCACCTTGCCGACGGCCGCCCCGTCGACCTGGAGTTCATCCGGTTCCGCGGCGACCGCATCGCGATGAGCGGCACCCTGCGCCGAACCGACCCCTGAGCGCCGAACCGACCCTGATCGCCGTATCGACCCCTGAGCGCCGTACCCATCCCTGACAGGAGAAGCCATGTCCCTGGTGGAACACCGCGCCGACGTCCCTGTGACGGTGGACGAGGCCCTCTGCATCGACGGCTGCACGCTGTGCATCGACGTCTGCCCGCTGGACGCGCTCGCCGTCCACCCCGAGACCGGCAAGGCCTACATGCACGTCGACGAGTGCTGGTACTGCGGCCCCTGCGCCGACCGCTGTCCCACCGGAGCCGTGACCGTCAACATGCCGTACCTCCTGCGCTGAAGGACGTCCCCCCATGAGAAGGATTCTTGCTTTCGGTCTCGTGACACCGTTGCTCGCGGGCTGCACCGTCGCCGGGAACGCGTCCTCGGGCGGTGGGTCCGGCCAGATCGTCGTGGGCTACCAGTCGAAGACCATCAACACCGTCACCGCCGGGACGCTCCTGCGCTCGCTCGGCTTCTTCGAGAAGCGCCTGAAGGAGCTGGACGGGAAGCACTCCGTCGTCTGGCGCGACTACGACACCGGCGCGCCGATCACCGCGCAGATGCTCGCCGGGAAGATCGACATCGGCTCGATGGGCGACTACCCGCTGCTGATCAACGGCTCGCGGGCGCAGGCGCAGGGCGGCGACGCCGAGACGCAGTGGGTGTCGGTGACCGGCTACAACCTGCGCGGATCCCTGAACAGCGTGGTCGTCGCGCCCGGCTCGAAGGCGAAGACGCTGCGCGATCTGAAGGGGAAGACCGTGTCGGCGAGCGTCGGTTCCGCCGGGCACGGGACGTTCGTCCAGGCGGCCCGCAGGTACGGGCTCGACCCGGCGAAGGACGTGAAGGTCGAGAACCAGCAGCCGACCGTGGGCGCGTCCTCGCTCCAGTCCGGCGCCGCCGCGGCCTTCGCGCAGTTCGTCGCCTGGCCCGGACTGCTGGTGCACAAGGGGCAGGCGAAGCTGCTGTACGACGGCGGTCAGCTGAACGTGCCGACCTTCCACGGCGTCGTCGTCAGGAAGCAGTACGCCGAGGAGAAGACCGAGATCCTCCAGGCGTTCCTTCGTGCGCAGATCGACGCGACCAACTACCTGCACGCCCATCCGCTGGAGGCCGCGCAATCGGTGGCGGCGACGACGGGCCTGCCCGTGGAGACCGTGTACCTCTACAACGGCGCGGGCGGCGTCGCCACGTTCGACCCGACCATCAAGAAGGGGCTGCGGGACGCGTTCGTCCAGGACGTGCCGTTCCTCAAGTCCATCGGCGTCATCCAGACGCCGCTGAAGGTGGATCCGTTCGTCAACGACGCCTACATAAGGAAGGCGGTCGGCGCATCCTACGAGCAGCAGGCCGCTTCTACGACGAACCCTGCGGCCATCACCGGGAACGATGCGGTCTGCAAGAAGCCGGTGGACGATCCCAAAACCGCGGGCGAGGTGTGGGTCAAGGGCGAGCCCAAGACGCGCCCTGTCGCCGACCCCGTCTGCCTTCTGAAGAACGTGCGCGCGCTCCAGGGCGAGGGCAAGCAGATCAGGGCCGTGTACATCCCGGACACCGCCGCCGGGACCCGCTGGTTCGCCGACAAGGACATCTGGGTCGAGGACCCGTCCGCGAAGGCAGCGGAGAGGTTCAAGCCGTTCGCCACTCCGGAGGGCGCGCAGAAGTACGTCTCCGCGCACTCCGGTGCGAAGGTCGTCCCGTACGGCGAGGCGGTGCGGCGCGCATGAACCGTCTGCACCGCTGGCCCGTCCGGGTGGCGTCGCTGCTGGCCGCCGTGGCGGTGTGGCATCTGGTGACGGCCGCCGACCTGCGGCTCTGGGTCCGGTTCGACCGGTTCCCCGGCCCGGTAGAGGTCGTCGCGGAGTTCGGCCGCCAGATCGAGCAGGGGCGGTACTGGCAGGACGTCGCGCAGAGCCTCGTCCGGATCCTGACCGGGTTCGCGCTCGCCGCCGTCCTCGGCGTCGCGCTCGGCGTCGCCACCGCCCGCTCCCGGTGGGCGGGGGACCTGCTGCAGCCGCTGTTCGAGGTGGCCCGGCCGATCCCCGCGATCGCGCTGGTCCCCGTCGCGATCCTGCTGTTCCCGGCGAACGAGCAGGGCATCGTGTTCATCACGTTCGCGGCGGCGTTCTTCCCCGTCCTGGTCAGCACCCGGCACGCGGTGAAGGCGCTCCCGGTCGTCTGGGAGGACGCGGTGCGCACGCTGGGCGGCGGGCGGTGGCGGGTCCTGGTCCGGGTCGTCCTGCCGGGGGTGCTGCCTGGCGTGTTCGGGGGTCTGTCCATCGGGATGGGCGTGGCGTGGATCTGCGTCATCTCCGCCGAGATGATCTCCGGCGACTTCGGCGTCGGCTACCGGACCTGGCAGGCGTACACGATCGTCGACTACCCCGGCGTGCTCGTCGGGATGGCCACCATCGGGCTGCTCGGCTGGCTCACCTCCGCGTCGGTGGAGCTGGCCGGACGCCGCCTCACCCGGTGGCTGCCGAGGGAGGGACAGGCATGAGTAGCGAAGCGCACCGGGGGGTGCGGGGGGTCGGCCCCCCGCGAGAAGCAGGGCCGGGGCTCTCGTTGCGGGCCGAGCGGGTGACGCTCGGGTACGGCGGGCGGGCCGTGGTCCGCGGGCTCGACCTCGATGTGGCGGCGGGGGAGATCCTCGTCGTCGTCGGGCCGTCCGGATGCGGGAAGTCGACGCTGCTGCGCGCGTTCGCCGGGCTGCTCCCGGCCGCGTCGGGACGCGTCCTCGCGGACGGCGAGCCGGTCACCGGCGCGTCCGCCGACCGGGCGCTGATGTTCCAGGACGACGCGCTCCTGCCGTGGCGGACCGCCCGCCGCAACGTCGAGCTGGCCCTGGCGCTGCGGGGCGTCCCGCGCCGGGAGCGCCGCGCGGCGGCGGACCGCTGGCTCGGCCGGGTGGGGCTCGGCGACGACGCCGGGCGGCTCCCGCGCGAGCTGTCGGGCGGGATGCGGCAGCGCGTCCAGCTCGCCCGGACGCTCGCCGCGGGGCCCCGCGCGATCCTCATGGACGAGCCGTTCGGCGCCCTGGACGCGCAGACGCGCGCGTCCATGCAGCGGCTCCTCCTGGACGTCCTGGCCGACGCGCCCGCGACGGTCGTGTTCGTCACCCACGACGTGGACGAGGCGCTGCTGCTCGGCCGCCGCGTCGTCGTCCTCGGGGCGGACGGTGTCGCCGCCGAGTTCGCCGTCCCCGCGACCCGCGACGACGTCCTCGCCGCGCTCGGCGCGCGGGACCAGCTGAAGGAGGCCGTCTGATGGAGATCCCGGCTGTCGCGGATCGCCGCGAGCTGAGCTGCGACGTCCTGGTGATCGGGGGCGGCACCGCCGGGACGATGGCCGCCATCACCGCAGCCGAGCACGGGGCGTCCGTGCTGCTGCTGGAGAAGGCGCACGTCCGGCACTCGGGCGCGCTCGCCATGGGCATGGACGGCGTCAACAACGCCGTCATCCCCGGCAAGGCCACGCCCGAGGACTACGTCGCCGAGATCACCCGCGCCAACGACGGCATCGTGAACCAGCGGACCGTCCACCAGACGGCCACGCGCGGGTTCGCGATGGTGAAGCGGCTCGAACGGTACGGCGTGAAGTTCGAGAAGGACGAGCACGGCGAGTACGCGGTCCGCAGGGTTCACCGGTCGGGTTCGTACGTCCTGCCCATGCCGGAGGGCAAGGACGTCAAGAAAGTGCTCTACCGGGTGCTGAGGCAGCGTTCCATCCGGGAGAAGGTGCGGATAGAGAACCGCGTCATGCCCGTGCGCGTGTTGACGTCGGGTGGACGCGCCGTAGGGGCCGTGGGGTTCGACACCCGCAGCGGTGAATTCGTCACCGTCTCCGCCGGAGCGGTCATCCTGGCGACGGGCGCGTCCGGCCGTCTGGGGCTGCCCGCGTCCGGCTACCTGTACGGGACGTACGAGAACCCCACCAACGCGGGCGACGGCCACGCCATGGCCTACCACGCGGGCGCCGAGCTCAGCGGCATCGAATGCTTCCAGATCAACCCGCTCATCAAGGACTACAATGGGCCCGCGTGCGCCTACGTCGCCAACCCCTTCGGCGGCTACCAGGTCAACGCGGCCGGGACGCGGTTCGTCGACTGCGACTACTGGTCGGGCCAGATGATGGCGGAGGTCAAACGGGAGATCGACTCCGCGCGCGGCCCCATCTACCTGAAGCTCACCCACCTGCCGGACGAGACGCTGACCGCGCTCGAAGGCATCCTGCACACCACCGAGCGTCCGACGCGCGGCACCTTCCACGCGGGACGCGGCCACGACTACCGCACCCACGACGTGGAGATGCACATCTCCGAGATCGGGCTGTGCGGCGGGCACTCCGCGTCCGGCGTGTGGGTGGACGAGCACGCCCGCACCACCGTGCCCGGCCTGTACGCGGCGGGCGACCTGGCCTGCGTCCCGCACAACTACATGATCGGCGCGTTCGTCTTCGGGGACCTGGCGGGCGCGCACGCGTCCGCGCACCTGGGCGAGGCGGCGGCGCTGCCGGAGGACCAGATCCGGGCGGCGCACGAGCTGGTCTACCGGCCGCTGCGCAACCCGGGAGGGCCGCCGCAGCCGCAGGTCGAGTACAAGCTCCGCCGGTTCGTCAACGACTACGTCGCGCCGCCCAAGTCGCGCGCGAAGCTCGACATCGCCGTCGAGACGTTCGCCCGCATGGAGGGGGAGATCGCGGGCATGGGCGCGCGGACCCCGCACGAGCTGATGCGCTGCGTGGAGGTGACGTTCATCCGCGACTGCGCCGAGATGGCCGCCCGCTCGTCCCTGACCCGCACCGAGAGCCGCTGGGGCCTCTACCACGACCGCGCCGACCTGCCCGAACGCGACGACGCGGCATGGATGTACCACCTCAACCTGCGCCGCCGGGACGACGGCGCGATGGAGTTCGTGAAGCGGCCGGTCGCGCCGTACCTGGTGCCGGTCGAGGAGTTCACCGTCCCGGAGCCCGGCGCCGAGCCGGTCGTGCTCACCCCGCCGCCCGCCGTCTCGTTCACCGCGCCAGCGGCCCCCGCCAGGGCGGCGCGTCCGGCCCGTCCGGCGCGGGCGATCGGGCGCTCGCCGGGCCTGCTCGAACTCCAGGAGCTCGCCGAGACGGGCCCGTCCGTGGACGCCATCGTCCCCTACCTCGCAGACCCCGACCCGAAGGTGCGGCGCGCGGCCGTCGCGACGCTCACCGAGGTCGCGCCGGACGGTGCCGCGGGCGCGCTGGCGACCGCGCTCGCCGACGCGCACGGGTCGGTCCGGCGCGCCGCCGCGACCGCGCTCCGCGAACTGGTCGAGGTGCTGCCCGCGACGCCCGCCGTCCGCGACGACCTCGCGCCCGCCCTCCGCGGCGAGGACGCGCTCGTCCGCGCCGCCGTCCTGGACGTGCTGCGCGCCCTCCGCCTCGGCTCCCCGGCCGTGTTCGGGGACGCGCTCGGCGACGCCGACCACCGCGTCCGGCTCCAGGCCGTCCGGGGACTGGTGGCCCACGACGCCGCCGGCGACGTCGCCCGCGCCGTGGACGACGCGTCCCGCGAGGTCAGGGTCGCGGTGGCGCACGGCCTCGGCACGATCGGCGACCCGGCGGCGGCCGGAACGCTCGGCGCCCTCATCGAGGATGGCGACGACCTGGTCAGGGCGGCGGCGTTCGAGGCGCTGGCGGGCATCGGCTGCCCGCACCCGCTCGACCTCGCCGCCGTGGGCGCCCTGCACGACCCGGCCTGGCAGGTCCGGACGGGTGCCGCGCGGGGCCTGGCCGCCGCGTCCGCGGACGTCGCGCCCGGCCCGCTCGCCAAGGCCCTGGACGACCCGCACCTCGACGTCCGCAAGGCCGCCGTGATCTCGCTGGCCGCCTTCCACGACGTCCCAGAGGTGCGGAACGCGCTGAGCCGGGCGCAGGACGACCCGGACGCCGACGTCCGCGCCTACGCCCGCCGCGGCCTCACCACAGCGCGGTAAGGGCGATCAGCGCGGCCGTCGTGGCGGTCTCGACGAGCGCGCCGAACACGTCGCCGGTCACGCCGCCCAGCCTGCGCACGGCGTGCCGGAGCAGCAGGAGCGCGGCGGCCAGCGCGGCGATCACGGCCGCCGCCGCGTGCAGCGCGCCGCCGAGGCCGCCGGCGCCCGCCCCGGCCGCTGCCGCCGCCACCACGACGGCGCCCGTGACCACCAGCGCCGCCCGGATCGGGACGGTGTCCGCGACCAGCGCGCCGAGGCCGTCCGGGCGCGCGGACGGGACGCCGGTGCGGCAGGCCCAGGGGAGGGCGAGACGGCCCGCGACCGCCGCGACGAGCACCGCGACGGCCGGGTCCGGGGCCGTGGCCAGCGCGGAGACCTGGATCAGCAGGGTCAGCAGCAGCGCGACGACGCCGAACGGCCCGATATCGGACCGCTTCATGATCGCCAGGGCCTCGGCGGCGGGACGGCCGCTGCCCAGGCCGTCCGCGAGGTCCGCGAGACCGTCCAGGTGCAGCGCCCGGGTGATCGCCGCCATGGCGGCGACGGCGAGCCCCGCCGCGACCAGGCCGCCCAGGCCGAGCAGATCGCCCGCCAGCAGGACGAGCGCCGCCGCGCCGCCCACGATCAGCCCGGTGGAGGGCGCCAGCAGCATCGCCGCCCGCGCCGTGCCCCGGTCCACCCGCTCCGACCCCACCGGGACGACGGTGAGCAGCGTGACCGCCAGCCGCAGCCCGGCGATCATCCGAGCTCCAGCACGCGGCCGGCGACGACCAGCGCCGCCTCCTCCGACTCGGCCGCGAGCCGCTGGTTCAGGGCGCCCAGCACGTCGCGGAACGCCCGCCCGGACGCGGTCGTGGGGACGAGCGCCAGGCCGACCTCGTCGCTCACTGCGACCACCCGCGCCTCCGTGCCGCGCCACGCCGAGACGAGGTCGTCCAGGTGCGGCTGTGCGCGGGAGGGGGCGTCCCATGCGCCGGCTTCGTCCATCACCGTGGTGAGCCACGTGCCGATGCCGTCCACGAGAACCGCTCCTGCCTCCTGCTTCAGGACGCCCACGAGATCGGCCGTCTCGACGGTGCGCCACCATGCCGGACGCCGAAGCCGATGGGCACCGATGCGCTCCGCCCATTCGGGGTCGTCGTCACGCACCGGCCCGGTCGCGACGTAGAGAACGTCCGGGCACGCGGCCAGGCGCAGCTCCGCCTCAGCCGACTTGCCCGACCGCGCCCCACCGAGCAGCAGCGTCCGGTGCGGCCCGTGCTGGGGCCGGTTCCAGAACGCCATGCGGCGCTCCAGCTCGCCCGGCGACGGAAGACGGTGGTCGACGTGGATCGCCACGACCTCCGTGTCGTCCGACACCGCACGGAGATGACGCAGGTAGCCCAGATGCTCAGGGGAACCGGCCAGATCCAGCAGGACGGCGTCGTACACCACCCCGTCCACCGGCTCCGGCCTCGCCCCCGGACCGGACGCCACCAGCGCCCGCCCGCCGCGAGGGCCGTGCACGTCGAAACCGCCGGGGACGTCCGTCCGGGCACAGTCCTCCAGCGGCACCCCGTCGATGACGGCGCTGACGGGCTCATGCCGGATCCCGGCGGCGCGCAGCCGGCCGCAGGACGCGCACCGGCAGTCGGGTACGGGCCAGCCGCCCGGAGCGGCGATGCCGCGAAGTCCGATGTCCATCTTGTTCGGAACTCTACGGTTACGCTCACGGAGAAGGATCACGACGTCCTGTCAGGAGGTCCAGGTGGGCTACCCCCCGAACGCGCCGTGGCCGGGCCAGGGTGCGCAGCCGCCGCCCGGTGCGCAGCCGCCCTACGGCCCGCCGCCCGTCCCGCCGGGCGGCCCGCCCCCGGGCGGTCCCGGCTGGCAGCCCGGTCCGCCCGGGCAGCCCGGCCCGTTCGGACCGCCGCCTCCCGGGCGCAAGGGCGGTGGCGGCCTGGCGTTCGTCCTGGTCGGCGGTGGTCTCGTCGTGGTTCTGGCCCTGGTCGCGGTGGTCTTGCTCGTCGTCCGGGGTGACGACGGCGGCGGCGGCGGTGGCGGAGGAGGCGGCGACGTCCAGCTGAAGGTCGGGCAGATCGCCGGTGGCGCGGAGGCCACGCCGCTCGCCGACGGCAGCCTGGCGATGGCCCGTCCCGGCGTCACGGCCCCCCTCGTCGACGTCTACGAGGACTTCGCCTGCCCGCACTGCGGCACGTTCGACCGCATGCACGACCCGATGCTCAAGGAGCTGGCCGTCTCCGGACGCGCCAAGGTCGTGTTCCACCCCATGGTGATCTTCGGCGCGAGCTACCAGCCGGCGCACGGCAACGCGCTCCGGGCCGCGGCGGCGCTGCGCTGCGTCGGCGACGGCGCGCGCTGGCTGTCCTACCAGGACGCCCTCTACTCCCACCAGCCCGCGAGCCTGTCCACCCAGGGCTACGCGACGTCGGAGCTGATCTCCTACGCCACCCCGCTCGGGCTGACCGGCGAGGGGTTCACCTCGTGCGTCCAGAAGCAGCGTTACGCCGAGAGCGTGAAGACCGTCAGCCAGGGCTACATATCGTCCGGGGTGCAAAGCACGCCCAGCGTGCGGGTGAACGGCCGCACGCTCGACACGTCGGACACCGGCAGCCCGGACGCGCTGCGCCGCGCCATCGAGGCCGCGTCCTGACGGGAAGCGCGCGCCGGAACGGCTAGTCTCACCGCGACGAGGGAGGACGGACACGATGGCGTGGAGCTGGCGGCTGGAGAAGGCCGATGGGCGCATGGTCGGCATGTCGGAGGAGACGTTCTCCACCCAGGCGGACGCGGAGAGCTGGCTGGGCGAGAACTGGCGGGGCCTGCGCGCCGACGACGTCGACTCGGTGACCCTGCTGGACGGCGAGTCGGTGGTTTACGAGATGAGCCTGCTCGAACCCGAATGACGCGCGAGACGCGCGAGGGCCGCGGAGCGAGCGCTCCGCGGCCCTTTTCACGCGGCCGTCACGGTCGCCGGGGCGGGCTTCCGGTCTTGGCGGGGTCGCGGATGACGACCGGGTCGAGGACGTCGTCGATCCGCTTCAGCACGCCCTCGTCCAGCTTCACGCCCGCCGCCTTCGCGTTGTCGGCGACCTGCTCCGGACGGGACGCGCCCACGATCGCCGACGCGACGTTCGGGTTCTGCAGCGTCCAGGCGATCGCGAGCTGCGCCATCGACAGCCCGAGGTCGTCGGCGATCGGCTTCAGCTCCTGCACCCTGGCCAGCAGGTCGTCGCTCATGTAGCGCTTGATCATGTCGGCGCCGCCCTTGTCGTCGGTGGCGCGCGACCCGGCGGGCAGCGGCTGCCCGGGCTTGTACTTGCCGGTCAGGACGCCCTGACCGATCGGCGACCAGACGATCTGCCCGACGCCCTCCCGCTCGCACAGCGGGACGATCTCGCCCTCGATGACCCGCCACAGCATCGAGTACTGCGGCTGGTTGGAGATGATCCGGTCGAAGCCCATCTCGTCGGCGATCTTCAGGGCCCGCTCGATCTCCTCGGCCCGCCACTCCGACACGCCGACGTAGAGGACCTTGCCCTGCCGGACGAGGTCGTCGAACGCCCGCATCGTCTCCTCGAGCGGCGTCTCGTGGTCGAACCGGTGCGCCTGGTACAGGTCGATGTAGTCGGTCTCCAGCCGGCGGAGGGACCCGTTGACCGACTCGACGATGTGCTTGCGGGACAGGCCCCGGTCGTTCACGCCGGGACCGGTCGGCCAGTAGACCTTGGTGAAGATCTCCAGCCCCTCGCGGCGCTGCCCCTTGAGCGCGCGCCCGAGGACCTCCTCGGCGCGCGTGCCCGCGTAGACGTCCGCGGTGTCGAAGGTGGTGATCCCCTCGTCGAGGGCGGCGCGCACGCACGCGCGGGCCGCGTCCTCCTCGACCTGGGAGCCGTGTGTGAGCCAGTTGCCGTACGCGATCTCGCTGACCTTCAGACCGCTCCGGCCCAGGTATCGGAACTCCATGGTCACGACCCTAGTCCGCCGTGAATCGGGAATCTCACGATCTGGGGCCCCCGGGCCCGGTCAGACCTTCTCCTTCTCGCCGATCCGGACCTGCGGGTTCGGCACGCGGAGCCGGCGGATCTGCATGGCGCGCATCGCCGCGTACAGCCCGACGCCCTTCGCGTCCTCGTCCGGGTACCGCTCGGCGGCCAGCCGCTTGATGCCGCGGCTCAGCAGCAGGCCCTCGGCGAACACGGCGAAGAGCAGCAGCGGCGGCGCGAACAGCACCAGCAGCCGGGCCACCGGGATCGGGAGCATGCTCAGCAGCACGATCGCGAACATGGCGTACATCAGGTACGAGCCGACCGTACGGCGCGAGTCGACGTAGTCGCGCGCGAGCTTGCGGACGGGACCCTTGTCCCGCTTGAGCAGGTGCTTCTCGTCCCCCTTCGCCATGCCCTGGCGCGCCTTGGCGCGATCGGCCGCCTGGCGCTCCCTGACCTTCCGGTACGCCTCCTTGCGGTTGGAAGGGGCGGTGATCGGCTGGCGGTTGCGCTTTTCGGCTTCCTTGCGCTTGGGCGTGGGACGGCCCTTGCCTCCTGGCTTTACTACCTCAGGAGGATTCGCCGGGGCCTCCGGGGTACGACGCTTGAACACGGGATCAGACTACCGGCTGCGAACATCGTGGCTGCCTCGCGCGTTAACGCGTAGGGTGATAAGAACCCCAGCAGTGGTCATTGAGCCCAGTTCACGACTGAGGCGACAGCACGAAGGGACCGGCGCCGCGCGATGAGCGTGATGAAGCGAATGTCGATGATCTTCAAGTCCAAGGCGAACAGGGCCCTGGACCGCATGGAAGATCCTCGGGAGACCCTCGATTACTCCTACCAGCGCCAGCTGGAGATGCTGCAGAAGGTCCGTCGGGGGGTCGCCGACGTCGCCACTTCGCGCAAGCGTCTTGAACTGCAGATCAACCAGCTGGAGCAGCAGCAGACCAAGCTGACCGACCAGGGCAAGAAGGCGCTCCAGGTCGGCCGCGAAGACCTGGCCCGCGAGGCGCTGACCCGCCGGGCCGGGCTGGAGAGCCAGCTGAACGACCTGCGCGGCCAGTACCAGCAGCTGCAGGGCGAGGAGGAGAAGCTGACGCTCGCCTCCCAGCGGCTGCAGGCCAAGGTCGACTCCTTCCGCACCCGCAAGGAGACGATCAAGGCGACCTACACCGCCGCCGAGGCGCAGACCAAGATCAACGAGGCGTTCTCCGGCATCTCCGAGGAGATGGGCGACGTCGGCCTCGCGATCCAGCGCGCCGAGGAGAAGACCGACACGATGAAGGCCCGTGCCGGCGCGATCGACGAGCTGCTGGCCTCCGGCGCCCTCGAAGACTTCTCCGGCCCCAAGGACGACATCCAGGCCGAGCTCGACCGGATGGGCTCCGGCCCCGGCGTCGACCTCGAACTGGAGCAGCTGAAGGCCGAGCTCGGCCAGGCCCCCGCGCCGAAGGAACTGAACCAGGGCACCCCGACCGCCCAGCCCCAGCAGCAGGACACCCCCCAGCAGGCCCCCCAGGTGAACTGGCAGGAGAAGCCCGGGGGTGCCCAGTGATCGTCCGCCTGATGGGCGAGGGCCAGCTGGACGTGGCCGCGGAAGACCTGTCGGCCCTCAACGCGCTCGACGCCGAGCTGGAGTCGGCGATCGAGTCGGGCGACGAGACGAGCTTCCGCGCCGCGCTGCACGCGCTGCTGGAGAACGTCCGCAAGGTGGGCAAGCCGCTGCCGGCCGACAGCCTCGCACCGTCCGAGCTGATCCTCCCGCCCGCCGACGCGCACATCGACGAGGTGCGCTCGATGCTGGGGGACGAGGGGCTGATCCCCGACTGAGAGCGGTGCGCCGACCGCCCGGTGAACCGGACGATCAGGCACAAACGGGGGGTCCCATGCGTTGTACAGATGAAACACCGCATCGGGAAACAGGGGGTGGCCGCATGGCCAGAACGCGATACGCCTCCGATCGGGGGCTCACCTCGCGGATGCTCGTGACGATGTTCCTGCTGGGGCTGGTCTACGTCGTCGCCGTGGGGGCGTTCTTCGTGTTCGTGCCGCAGTGGGCGTTCGTGGCGCTCGCCGTGGCGGCGGCGTTCCTGCTCGCCCAGTACTTCTTCTCCGACAAGATGACCCTGTTCGCCATGCACGGCCGGGTCGTCACCCCGGAGGAGGCGCCTGAGCTGCACGGCGTCGTCGACCGGATCTGCGCGCTGTCGGACGCCCCGAAGCCGCAGGTCGCGATCGCCGACACCGACGTGCCGAACGCGTTCGCCACCGGACGCAACCAGAAGAAGGCCGTCGTCTGCGTCACCACCGGGCTGCTGCGCCGGCTCGACCCGGTGGAGCTGGAGGGCGTCCTCGCGCACGAGATGGCGCACGTCGCGCACAAGGACGTCGCGGTCATGACGATCGCGTCCTTCCTCGGCATCTGCGCGGGCCTGATCACCCGGGTCGGCCTCCAGATCGGCCTGTTCGGCGGGTTCGGCCGCCGCAGCAACGACCAGAACACGGGCCTGATCCTGCTCGCCGTGGTCGCCGCGAGCGCGCTCGCCTACGCGGTCAGCTTCATGCTCACCCGGGCGCTGTCGCGCTACCGCGAGCTGTCCGCCGACCGCGCCGCCGCGCTGCTCACCGGCCGCCCGTCCGCGCTGGCCAGCGCGCTGACGAAGGTCAACGGCGAGATCGCGCGGATCCCGACGAACGACCTGCGGTCCGCGCAGGCGTTCAACGCGTTCTTCTTCACCCCGGCGCTCGGCAAGGGCTTCAGCGTCTCCTCGCTGTTCTCCACCCACCCGACGCTCGACAAGCGGCTCGCCCAGCTCTCGAAGATCTCCGACCAGCTCAGCAGGGGAGCCTGAGCCATGGGCTTCCTGGACACCCTGCTCGGCCGCTCCAAGCCCGCCAAACCCGACCTCGACCGGCTGTTCGCGCTGTCCACCGCCGCGATCACACTGGAGGCCGCGACGGGGTTCGTCCCGACGGGCCTCGGCTCGGTGTGCTTCCGCGCGGCGGAGGGCGGCGCGTTCGCGCGGCTCCAGCGCGACGTCCAGGAACTGCTGGACGCCGACCAGGGCCCCAAGGTCGAGATCAGCACCGACACCTACGGCTACACGTGGCTGCTCGCCACGCACCGCCCGGACGAGCTGCCCGACCTCGTCACCGACCTGCACGCGGTGAACGCGACGCTGGAGTCCGGCGGGTTCGGCCCCCACCTGCTCTGTTCGCTGGCCGGCTTCCGCGGCCCGGACGGCCAGCGCCTGGCACTCGTCTACCGCTACAAGAGCGGCACGTTCTACCCCTTCGCCCCTCTCCCCGGAGACAAGCGCGACAACGCGCTAGAACTCCAGGTACGCGGCGAGGTAGGCGCCGACCTCCCCTTCGAGGACGACCTCGGCCGCTGGTTCCCCCTCTGGGGCGCCCCCGGCCTGTGACATGCCTGTGACCAGGCTGTGCGTCATCGGACGCTGAACGGCGTCCAAGATCGGCGTAATGTCGGGACATGGCGCCCTCCCGTGACGCTCCCGACTCCGGGCTGACCTGGCGGATGTTCGCCACGGCGGTCCTGGTCGCGCTCGTGTACGCGGCGGCGGTGCTGCCCGCGTTCCTCGCCGGTCCGATATGGGGCGCGGCGGCCGCGGCCGCCGCGATCGGCGTCGCGGTGCTCTCGGCCCGCGCCGCGGACCGGCTGGCGCTCTACGCGATGGACGCCCGCCCGGTCGCCCCCGGCGAGGAGCCCGAGCTGCACGCCGTCGTCGACCGGCTGTGCATGTCGTCCGGCCTGCCGAAGCCGCGCCTGGCCGTGTCCGCGCTGGACATGCCGAACGCCTTCGCCGCCGGGTCGGGACCGGGCTCGGCGGTCGTGTGCGTCACCGACGGGCTCCGCGCCCGCCTCGAACCGGCCGAGCTCGCCGCCGTCCTGGCGCACGAGATCGCGCACGTCGCCAACCGGGACGTGCTCGTCACCGCGATCGCGTCCTTCCCCGCCCTGTGCGCCGGGCTGTTCCTCGGCTGGTGGACGGACCTGATCACCGGCCGCGACCGGTACGGCGCCGGACGCGCGGCGGCCCTGCTCCTCGGGGTCGTCCTGCTGCCGCTCGGCATCGCGGCGGCGGTCCTGTACGCGGCGGGCACCCTCGTCGGGCTCGCCCTGTCCCGGCACCGGGAGCTGTGCGCCGACGCCACCGGCGCGGTGCTGACGGGCCGCCCCGGCGACCTGTCGTCCGCCCTCGGCAAGGTCACCGAGGTGATCCGGGACGCCTCCCGCGACGATCTGCGGGCACTGCGGCCGGTGAGCGGCCTGTGCGTGGTCGCGGTGCGCGGCGGTGGCGTGGAGTCCCTGCTGTCCAGCCACCCGACGCTGGAGCGGCGCACGGAGCGGCTGTCGGTCATCTCCTGGCGGCTTGAGAGCGGCGGCTGACGTGGGCGTCCTGGACGGGCTGCTCGGCCGTCCCGCGCCACCTGGCCTGCCCGACCTCGACCGGCTGTTCGCGCTGCCCGCCGCCGCGACGGCATTGGAGGCCGCGACCGGTTTCGCTCCGACCGGCGCGGGCGCCGTCTGCCACCGGCTCGTCGAGGGCGGCGCGTTCGGCGCGTTCGGCCGTGTCCAGCGCGACGTCGCCCGCCTCCTGGGCGCGGACGGCGGCCGCGAGACCGGGCTGAGCGCGGACCCCTACGGCTGGGGCTGGGCGCACGTCACGCGCCCGCCGGACGCGTTCGACCGGCTCGTCGCCGACCTGCACATGGTCAACTCCACCCTGACCGCCGCCGGATACGGGCCCTACCTGCTGTGCTCGGCCGTGTGCTTCCGCCGGGACGACGGCCCCCAGCGGCTCTTCCTGGTCCATTCGCCGGGCCGCGGGACGTTCTACCCGTTCGCGCCTCGTCCGCCCGGCGAGGCGACGGCGGAGCAGCGCCGCAACAACACGGTCGAGACGAACGCTCGCGACGCGCTCGCCGGCGAACTGGACATCGAGCCCGACAGGAGCCGCTGGTTCCCCGTCTGGGACGTCCCCGGCCTGGCGTAGAAGCTCCTCAGGGGAGGGCGAGCATCTGGTCGAGGGCCGCGCGGGCGTGGTGCGCGGTGTCCTTGTCCACCTCGATGACGTTCTCGACCCGGCCGGCGGCGAGGGACTCCAGCGACAGCACCAGGTGCGGCAGGTCGATGCGGTTCATCGTCGAGCAGTAGCAGACGGCCTTGTCGAGGAACATGACGTTCTTGTCCGGGTGGGCGTTCGCGAGCCGCCGGACGAGGTTCAGCTCCGTGCCCACCGCCCACGACGACCCGGGCTCCGCGGCCTCGATCGTCTTGATGATGTACTCGGTCGAGCCGATCTGGTCGGCCGCCGTGACGACCTCGTGCCGGCACTCCGGGTGGACGAGGACGTTCACGCCGGGGACGCGTGCGCGCACGTCGTCCACCGACTCCTTGGTGAACCGGCCGTGCACGGAGCAGTGGCCGCGCCAGAGGATCATCTTGGCGTCCCGGAGCTGCTGCGGCGTGAGGCCGCCCTCGCGGCGGTGCGGGCTGTAGACGACGCAGTCGTCCAGGGAGAAGCCCATCTCCAGGACGGCCGTGTTGCGCCCCAGGTGCTGATCGGGCAGGAACAGGACCTTCTTGCCCTTCCCGTAGGCCCAGTCCAGGGCGCGCTTGGCGTTGGACGAGGTGCACACCACGCCGCCGTGCCGTCCGACGAAGCCCTTGATGTCGGCGGAGGAGTTCATGTACGTGACAGGGACCACGTCGTCGGCGACGCCCGCGTCCTCCAGGACGTCCCAGCACTCCTCGACCTGGTCGAACGTCGCCATGTCCGCCATCGAGCAGCCCGCGCCGAGGTCGGGCAGGATCACCCGCTGGTGGGCCGCGGTGAGGATGTCGGCCGACTCCGCCATGAAGTGGACGCCGCAGAACACGATGTAGGGCGCCTCGGGACGGGCCGCCGCCTGCTGCGCCAGCTTGAACGAGTCGCCGGTGACGTCCGCGAACTGGATGACCTCGTCGCGCTGGTAGTGGTGGCCGAGCACGAACACCTGGTCGCCGAGCGCGGCCTTGGCGGCGCGGGCACGCTCGACGAGCGCCGGGTCGGAGGCCGGCGGCAGCTCGCCGGGACAGTCCACGCCGCGCTCGCTGGCGGGGTCGGCGGCACTGCCGAGCAGCAGCAGCGGAAGGTCGCGCACCGGGGTGGTCATGGCCTATCTCCCTCCGGCGACGGGGCTTATCGTCGCTTTGACGACTAATGATGGCACATCCGGGGGCCGCCGATGATGTGACGTAGAACGCACCGGCACCGGGACTAGACGTGGCCGGGAAGCGGAATGGGTCTATGGCGAGGTACGTTGTCCTACGGGAAGGGGCGTAAGACGTCCTGGAGGACAAGCGACAGCCCGCCGCCGCGCGCGGCGCAGCGAGACCCGGGAGCTGAACATATGACGGTTTCAGGCGAGACCACGCAGGAGACCACGCAGCAGGGCGTCGTCCTCACCGACGCCGCCGCCGAGAAGGCCAAAGGCCTGCTCGAGCAGGAGGGCCGCGACGACCTTGCGCTGCGTGTCGCCGTGCAGCCGGGCGGCTGCTCCGGCCTGATCTACCAGCTCTTCTTCGACGAGCGGGAGATGGACGGCGACCAGATCCAGGACTTCGACGGCCTGGCCGTGCGCGTCGACCGGATGAGCGCCCCCTACCTCACCGGCGCCACCATCGACTTCGTGGACTCGATCGAGAAGCAGGGCTTCACGATCGACAACCCGAACGCGTCCGGCTCCTGCGCCTGCGGCGACTCCTTCAACTGAGCGGGGCCGCCCGACGAGCATCGAAGGGCGGGCCGGGCACGCATGCCCGGCCCGCCCTTTGGCGTCCGCTTTTAGCGTCCCCTTGGCCATCTCCCGGGCTGCGCTTCAGCGTCAATCTGTGGTGCGATGGGAAAGTACTGTTTCCGGGTCCGACACAGCCGGTGAACAGCCGGACGACCACGACGAGGAGAGCGACGCCGTGCGCATCGCCGTGACTGGCTCCATTGCGACCGACCACCTCATGACCTTCCCAGGGAGATTCACCGACCAGTTCCTGCCCGACCAGCTGGACCGGGTGTCGCTGTCCTTCCTGGTGGACGAGCTGGACATCCGCCGCGGCGGCATCGGTGCCAACATCTGCTTCGGGATGGGCAACCTGGGCAAGGAGTCGATCCTCGTCGGCTCCGTCGGCGACGACTTCGCCGACTACCGCTCCTGGCTCGAGCGGCACGCGGTCGACACCGACTCAGTGCACGTGTCCGAGCTGCACCACACGGCCCGGTTCCTGTGCACCACCGACCAGGACCAGAACCAGATCGCGACGTTCTACGCCGGCGCGATGAGCGAGGCACGCTCCATCGAGCTGCAGCCCGTCGCCGACCGCGTCGGCGGCCTCGACCTCGTGATCGTCAGCCCGAACGACCCCGAGGCGATGCTGCGGCACACCGACGAGTGCCGCACCCGCGGCATCCCGTTCGCCGCCGACCCGTCCCAGCAGCTCGCCCGCATGGAGGGCCCCGACGTCCGCCGCCTCATCGACGGCGCCGCGTACCTGTTCAGCAACGAGTACGAGAAGGCGCTCGCGGAGGAGAAGACCGGCTGGTCCGGCGAGGAGATCCTGGACCGCGTCGGCATCCGGATCACCACCCTCGGCGCCAAGGGCGTCGTCATCGACCGCAAGGGCGAGGAGGGCCTGCACGTGCCCTCCGTCCCCGTCGAGAACGTCGTCGACCCGACCGGCGTCGGCGACGCGTTCCGCGCCGGGTTCCTGTCGGCGCTCGCCTGGGAGCTGCCGCTCGAACGCGCCGCGCAGGTCGGCCACACCATCGCCGCGCACGCCCTCGAGTCCGCCGGCCCGCAGGAGTACTCGCTGGCCCGCCAGTCGTTCCTCGACCGCTTCGCGGCCGCCTACGGCTCCGCCGCCGCCGCGGACGTCGCCGACCACCTCACCTGCCCGAACCCGTAACGAGGCCACGCAGAAAGGGCCGCGCCGAACCGGCGCGGCCCTTTCCGCGTGCTCGTTCAGTACGTCCGGCGGATGTGGAAGCCCCAGCCGCCCTGCTGGAGCGTCTCCTCCCAGACGAAGTCCTGCGACTTCATGCGGCACCAGGCGGGCACGTCGGTGCGGGCGGCGGCGTCGTCGGCGAGGACGGCGACGATCTGCCCGACCGGGACCTCGCGGATCCGCTCCGCCAGCATGATGATCGGGATCGGGCACTTGCGGCCCAGCGCGTCGATGACCAGGACGGGCGGCGGCCCCGCCGGCTCGGCGGCGGCGACGGGCGGCGACGCGGCGTCCGCGCGGGACGCCCCGCTCTTGGCGCGGCCTCGGAACCTCATGGGCGCGACCGCCTCCCTGTCTCGACGTGATCAAGTGTCGTGCGGCGGAGGCGGTCGACGGCGCCGGGCAGCACGGTCAGGAACCGGTCGACGTCCGCCGAACGGACGCCACGCGGCAGCGATACCCGCACGTTCCCGTGGGTAATCACGCCCATCGCCTCCAGCACATGACTGGGACGCAGCGTATCCGCCGTACACGAACTTCCGGAGGAAACGGCGAATCCCAGTTTGTCTAGTTCGGTCAGCAACGCCTCGCCCTCCACGTACAGGCACGAGAACGTCACCAGGTGCGGCAGCCGCCGGACGGGGTCGCCCACGACCTCGACGTCGGGGACGGCCCGCGGCACCTCCGCGCGGATGCGGTCCACCAGGGAGGAGAGGCGCGCCGCGTCCGCCGCCATGTCCGTGCGGAACGCCTCCAGCGCCGCGGCGGCCGCCACGATGCCGGGGACGTTCTCGAACCCCGGCACGCGGCGCTGCTCCCGCTCGTCGTCCGGCAGCGGGGAACGCCACCGCGTGCCCTTCCGGACGGCGAACACCCCGACCCCCGAGGGCCCGCCCCACTTGTGCGCGCTGCCGGCGAGGAAGGACCAGCCGCCGGGGACGTCCATCCGGCCGAGCGACTGCGCCGCGTCGACCAGCAGCGGGACCCCGGCGGCCCGGCACGCCTCCGCCGCCTCGGCGACGGGCTGGACGGTCCCGACCTCGTGGTTGGCCGACTGCAGGCACGCGAGCGCGGTGCCCGGACGCAGCGCCGCCGCGAACTCGGCCGGATCGACGCGGCCCGCCCGGTCGACGCCGACGACGCTCACCTCGCCGCCGTCGCGCTCGTGCGCCTCGGCGGCGTGCAGGACGCTTGAGTGCTCCACCGCGCTCACCACCAGGTGCCGCCCGACCCGATGGCGCGCCCGGAGCCCGCCGAGCACGGCCAGGTGCACCGCCTGCGTGCCCGACGAGGTGAACGACACCTCGTCAGCGCGAGCGCCGAGGACGCCCGCGACCCGCGCGCGGGCCTGGTCGAGCAGCCTGCGGGCGCCGCGCGCCGTCCCGTACAGCCGGGCCGGGTCGGCCCACCCGGCGTCGAAGGCCTCAAGAAGGGCCGACCGGGCCGCCGGGTGCGGCGGCTCGGCGGACGCCGCGTCGAAGTAGGCGCCCTGCACGCTCGGTTCGGCCACGCCGAAACACTAACCCGGCACCCGATCGGGGGTTGGCGCGACCCTCGCGCTAGTGTGTCCATCGCACGTGTGACAACTGATCTCTCCGCCCGGCCGACCGGGCTTTCATCCGTGGGGAAGGCATTCCGTGAGTCCGACCCGCTCTAGGGAGCGGCGTACGCCTGTGCGCAGTCGCCGCGCATTGAAAGGCGCCGGCGCGCTGGGGCTGCTGGCACTGTCAGCCACCGGGTGCAGCGGCAGCCGCCTCGGCATGCCCGAGCCGATCAGCGAGCAGGGCGAGCGCATGCTGCACCTGTGGCAGGGCTCCTGGATCGCGGCGTTCGCGGTCGGGGCCGTCGTCTGGGGGCTGATCATCTGGGCGGTGCTGTTCCACCGCAAGCGCTCCGACGACCTGCCGCCGCAGGTCCGCTACAACATGCCGATCGAGATCCTCTACACGGCGGTCCCGTTCGTCATCATCGCGGTCCTGTTCTACTTCACCGCCCGGGACGAGAACTACGTCGAGAAGACCTCCGCCAACCCCGCGGTCGTCGTGGACGTGACCGGGTTCCAGTGGAGCTGGCAGTTCGACTACAAGGAGAAGGACGCCACGGGCAAGGAGCAGCTCGTCGCACGCGTCATCGGCCAGCCCGTCGCGCCGAACGGGCCCGCGCCCGCCAAGCCGGTGATGACGATCCCCACGGGCCAGAAGATTCGTGTCCGCCTGCACTCCAACGACGTCATCCACTCGTTCTGGGTCCCGGCGCTGATCTACAAGAAGGACGTCATGCCCGGCTACGACAACGAGTTCGAGTTCACGGCGACCAAGACCGGCGTGTACGAGGGCCGCTGCGCCGAGCTCTGCGGTGTCGACCACAGCCGGATGCTGTTCCAGCTCAGGGTCGTGACGCCGCAGGAGTACGCCAAGTTCATCGCCGGCTCCAAGGCCGCGCTGGCCGCGGGGGGTGCCAAGTGACCGCGACCAGCCACGCGCCCACCGCGACGCCGGCCGGGCCCCGCACGTCCAAGGGCCGCATCCTCGCGTCCTGGATGTCGTCCACCGACCACAAGGTGATCGGCTACCTCTACCTGATCACCTCGTTCTTCATGTTCCTGTTCGGCGGCGTCCTCGCGCTGGTGATGCGCGCGGAGCTGTTCGAGCCGGGCATGCAGGTCGTCAGCAACGAGCAGTTCAACCAGCTGTTCACCATGCACGGCACGATCATGCTGCTGATGTTCGCGACGCCGCTGTTCGCGGGCTTCACCAACGTCATCATGCCGCTGCAGATCGGCGCGCCGGACGTGGCGTTCCCGCGGATGAACATGCTGGCGTACTGGCTGTTCCTGTTCGGCAGCCTCATCGTCATCGCGGGCTTCCTGACCCCGGGCGGCGCGGCCAGCTTCGGCTGGTTCGCCTACGCCCCGCTGTCGGACGCGGTCCGCTCGCCGGGCATCGGCGGCGACATGTGGGTGATGGGCCTGGCGATGTCCGGGTTCGGCACCATCATGGGCGCCGTCAACTTCATCACCACGATCCTGTGCATGCGCGCGCCCGGCATGACGATGTTCCGGATGCCGATCTTCACGTGGAACGTCCTGCTGACCTCCATCCTGGTGCTGATCGCGTTCCCGGTCCTCGCCGCGGCGCTGCTGGCGCTGGAGGCCGACCGCAAGCTCGGCGCGCACATCTTCGACGCCTCGCACGGCGGCGCGCTGCTATGGCAGCACCTGTTCTGGTTCTTCGGGCATCCGGAGGTCTATATCATCGCGTTGCCCTTCTTCGGCATCGTGACGGAGATCCTCCCGGTGTTCAGCCGGAAGCCGGTCTTCGGCTACATCGGGCTGGTGTTCGCGACCATCAGCATCACGGGCCTGTCCATCACCGTGTGGGCGCACCACATGTTCGTCACCGGCCAGGTGCTGCTGCCGTTCTTCTCGTTCATGTCGTTCCTCATCGCCGTGCCCACGGGGGTGAAGTTCTTCAACTGGGTCGGGACGATCTGGCGAGGGCAACTGACCTTCGAGTCGCCGATGCTGTGGTCGCTCGGCTTCCTCGTGACGTTCCTGTTCGGCGGGCTCACCGGCGTCATCCTGGCGTCGCCGCCGATGGACTTCCAGCTCTCCGACTCCTACTTCGTGGTGGCGCACTTCCACTACGTCGTGTTCGGCACCGTGGTGTTCGCGATGTTCGCGGGCTTCTACTTCTGGTGGCCGAAGTGGACCGGCAAGATGCTGAACGACTTCCTCGGCAAGGTCCACTTCTGGCTGCTGTTCATCGGCTTCCACGGCACGTTCCTCGTCCAGCACTGGCTGGGCGCGGCGGGCATGCCCCGCCGGTACGCCGACTACGCCGACGAGTTCGCGGGCCTGAACGAGGTCTCCAGCATCTTCTCGTTCGTCCTCGGGGCGTCCATGCTGCCGTTCTTCTACAACGTGTACATCACGTGGAAGCGGGGCAAGCGCGTCGAGGTCGACGACCCGTGGGGCTACGGCGCGTCGCTGGAGTGGGCGACGTCGTGCCCGCCGCCGCGGCACAACTTCAACTCGATTCCGAAGATCCGTTCCGAGCGGCCGGCGTTCGACCTGCACCACCCGCATGTGGGCGCCAAGGGCGAGCTGGCCGGGGCGAAGGGGGAGTAGCCGATGCGCGTCCAGGCGTTCATGTTCTACGGGTCCGCGCTGTTCTTCCTGGCGACCGACATCGTGTACTGGCTCTGGTCGAAGGACTGGACGGGCACGACGGCGCTGGGGATCTCGGTCGGGCTCGCCGGGCTCATCGGGTTCTACATCCACTTCACCGTCCGGCGCCTCGAGGCCGCCAACGGCGGCCCGCTGTACGAGGACGACCCCGAGGGGAACATCGCGGACGCGGCCGGCGAGCTGGGCTTCTTCAGCCCGCACAGCTGGTGGCCGCTGTACGTCGGGCTGTCGGCCGCGGCCATCTCGCTCGGCATCGTGTTCGGCTGGTGGCTGGTCATCCTCGGCGCCGCCGCGATGCTGCTGTCGACGATCGGCCTGGTCTTCGAGTACTACCGGGGTCATTTCGCCCATTGATCAGTTTCGCCCATTGACCAGTAAAAGAACCCCATGAGGGGCCGGTGTCCGATTTTTTCGGGTACCGGCCCTTTCACATACTGGGCGCCGTTCCAGCGACGTGGCTGGGGAGGCGGATCGATCGCCCAGTAGGACGACCGGGGGGACCACATGCGGGTGGGTGGCTCAGGACCGGGAGACCGGGGGCGGCGGACGGCGGCCGTGCTCATCGGCGCCGGCATGGTCGCGGGCGCCGCGGCGTGCACGGGCGGCGGCGAGGCGGACGGCCGGGACGCCGTGGAGCTCACGGTGTCGCCGGCGGGCGGCGGGGGGCAGCTCAGGCCGGACAGCCC
The DNA here is from genome assembly GCF_044326375.1 of Actinomadura sp. 3N508. Classification (NCBI taxonomy): domain Bacteria; kingdom Bacillati; phylum Actinomycetota; class Actinomycetes; order Streptosporangiales; family Thermomonosporaceae; genus Actinomadura; species Actinomadura sp. 3N508. Next base: position 770,339 of record NZ_JBIRAX010000003.1, on the reverse strand, counting down.
CATCGCCGTCCAGGCGTACCGCGGCAGCATCGCGAACGTGACCGTGACGTCCGGCCGCGGGCAGGTGGAGGGCGACCTGAACGCCGACCGGACGCGATGGCGGTCGCGCTGGACGCTCGAACCGGGCGCGACGTACACGGTCGGCGCGACGGCGGTCGGCGAGGACGGCAGGACCGAGACGGTCAGCAGCCGCTTCACCACCGCCAAGGTCGCGAAGACGAACAAGGTGACGATCGAGGCGCCCTACGACCAGGAGACGGTCGGCGTCGGCATCCCGATCATCATGCAGTTCGAGCGGCCGGTGCAGGACAGGAAGGCGGTCGAGCAGGCGCTGGAGGTGCGCGCCGACAAGACCGTCGAGGGCGCCTGGCACTGGTTCGGCGACCAGGAGGTCGTCTTCCGGACCAGGCAGTACTGGCCCGCCCAGACCAAGGTGAGCTTCCAGGCCCACCTGAGCGGTGTCCGCACCGGCGGGGACGTGTACGGCGGCAAGAACTATGCCGTCGACTTCAAGGTCGGCGACTCGCACATCTCCACGGCGGGCGAGGACAGCCACAAGATGGTGGTGAAGGTCAACGGCAAGAAGGTCCGCACCATCCCGACCAGCATGGGCAGGGGCGGAACGGAGAAGTACACGACCACCAACGGCGTCCACCTGACGATGGCCAAGGAAGACCCCACCGTCATGACGTCCGACTGGATGGGGGTCAGCCCCGGAAGCCCCGGCGGTTACAGCCTCACCGTGTACAAGTCCGTGCGGATCTCCGAGAGCGGCGAGTACGTGCACAGCGCGCCGTGGTCGGTCGGCAGCCAGGGCAGCGCGAACGTCAGCCACGGCTGCATCAACATCAGCCCGTCCAACGCGAAGTGGTTCTACGGCCTAGCCCAGCGCGGCGACGTGGTGACGGTGACCGGCTCGGACCGGGAGCTCGAACCGGACAACGGCTGGGGCTTCTGGCAGATGAACTGGAACGAGTGGGTGAAGGGCAGCGCGCTGCAGCGGTCGGTGACGACGGCGCCGCGCGCGGACGCCGCGACGCTTTCGGCACAGCAGCAGGGCGCGCAGCGTCCGGACAAGCCGCGCGCCGAGAGCGACTGACCCGGGCCCGGCCGCTGGGCTAGCGCAGCGGAGGCGGCTCTGGGACGTGATGCAGTCGCGCCCAGGTGCGGGCCATGGCGATCCGGTCGGGGCCCGGCGGGTGCGTCAGCCAGAGCAGGTACTCCATCGCGTCGGGGTTCAGGTCGGAGATGTTGCGCACCGACAGCTCGTGCTGCATCGACACGAACGTCGCCGGGTCGCGGGTGAGGTTCAGCGCGTGCGCGTCCGCGCGGGCCTCGATCCGGCGGCTGACGAGGTTCTGGGCCGGGGCGCCGAGCTGCGTCCCGGCCGCCACCAGCGCGAGGACCAGCGCGATCGACCGCGGATCCGCCGCCCCGCCCGAGCGGTCCTCGGGCGGGCCGGTGGGGGCGACCCCGGCCCGGCGCAGGAGCCGCGGGGAGGTCATCAGGAGGTACAGCAGGCAGATCGCCCCGGCGATGCCGAGCGCGCCCACGAGCGTCCCGTACAGGACGTCGTCGCGCTTGGCGTGGCCGAGCTCGTGCGCGACGATCGACTTGACCCGGGCGGGCGGCGACCTCAGCAGCGTGTCGTACAGGACAATGCGGCGCGTCGACCCGAACCCGGAGACGTAGGCGTTCAGCGACGTCGTCCGGCGGGACGCGTCGGCGACGAGCACGTCCTCGACGGGCACGCCGTCCCGCTCGGCCATCGCCAGCAGCTCGGTGCGCAGCGGCCCCTGCCGCAGCGAGTGGAACTTGTTGAACACCGGCTCGACGGCGATCGGGTAGATGAACGACACCAGGACGACGAGGAGGAAGCCGCCCGTGGCGGCGCCCGTCCACCAGTAGCGCGGGAAGCGACGCACGACCGCGTACAGGAGCAGCAGCGCGATCGTGTAGATGACCCAGGTGACGGCGAGGGACTTGAGCTGGTCCGTGAGCCACGCGGGCCAGGACTGCGTCGACAGCCCGTACCGGCGCAGCACCGACTCGCTCCAGATGTCGAACGGCAGCCCGGCGGCGCGCAGCAGCGCCGTCAGCGCCAGGGTCGCGAGGACGATCCGGAGGAATCGGCGGCGGGTGCGGGCGGTGACCCAGCCGATGAACCGCGCGCCGAGCGGCGTGAAGCCCAGCGCGAAGATCAGGAGCAGGCCGGCGAGGAGGCCCGTGTAGGCGGGCGGGGTGAGGGCCGAGTCGAACGCCCTGGACCGGGCGATCTCGGACGGGGAGAAGTCGAGCGCCGGATCGCGTTCCACGCGCCCGCCGGGCACGGTGCCGGGCAGCGGGTTCCAGGGCGTCGTCAGGGCGAGGACGGCCGCGACGGCGGCGAACAGCACCCCGGCGGCGACGGCGGCGGCGATCCGCGGCGTCCGCATTCCGCCGGCCGTTCGCTCCCTCACGTGAGCTCCTTCTTCAGGTAGTCGCGCCATCGGGCGGTGAAGCCCGCCCGGGTGAGACCCAGCACCTCCCGCAGCGCGGTGGCCTCCGGGACGCGCCCGGCGGTCCGGTAGAGCCGCACGAGCGTCGCCTCACCGTACCGGTCGGCGATCATCCGGCAGGCGAGCCAGGCCTCCTGGTAGGCCTGGCTGAGGCGCGCCGAGCCGCCGGCGAACGCGCCCGAGGCGGGCAGCGCGGACGGGATCCGCCCCGCCGCCACCTCGCGGCGCAGCTCGCCCGCCGCGGCCCGGACCCCGATCTTCGACCCGCGATAGGCGACATAGTCGGCGAAGCCCTCGACGAGCCACCCCGGCGTCCTGCGGTCGCGGGCGGCGCCGGTCGCGACGTGCGTCAGCTCGTGGGTGAGGACGACGTCGCGCCCGACGTCGTTCAGTCGGCCGAAGGTGCCGGGGGAGACGATGACGCGGTCGCCGCCCGGACCCCGGCCCCCGCCGGCGGGCGGGACGATGGTCGCGAGCGCGGCGATCTCGTCGAGGCGCTGCCCGGGACCGGCGAGCGCGGACGCGAGGGCGGCGCCGGCGGGCACGAGCGCGACGGCCCGCCGCGCCCATCCCGTGCCCGCGACGTCGCTGACGACCGGCACTGCCTCGTCCAGGCGTCTCGCGATCTCGCCGAGGCCGGTGGCGTCCCCGATGACGAGGCTCGCGCGGCCCCCGACGACCGACAGGGGGCCGCCGGCCCAGATCTCGGCGTCGTCGTGGAAACCGTGGGACGAGCCGTCGCCGACGATCGTCCAGGTGCCGGAGCGCTGGGCCAGGGCCAGGTACCCGGTGCGGACCACGTCGCCTCGGTCGAAACCGCGCAGCCTGTAGCGCACATTGACGCGGACGACCGTGGCGCCGCTCTCCGCGTCCGCGGCCTGGACGGTCACGACCTGTTCGCGCCAACCGTGCAGGGGGAGCTTGCGGAGGTTGTCGTAGAGGCGGGACTGGGCGGCCTGGAACGCGGCGGGCGCGGAGCCTACCGTCGCGAGGAAGGCCGTCCGGTCACCGGACTTCACGGCCCGCGCGCGGTTGCCGAGGACGGCCGCCGCGTCACCGGCCTCGTACCGGCCCATTGCTCTGGTCTCGTGGCTCGGGGGCGTCTCTTCGCGGCCGGAGCGAGTGGCGAGGAGGCCCGTGACGCCGCCGAGAAGCACCCCGGCCCCGCCCACGCCGAGGGCCAATGCCCTGCGCCGCGTGACGGGGCCGCCGGGGCCGCCGGGGGCGTCGTCCGCGCCGGAGCCGTCTTCCATGCGCGCGATCCTATGCAGGGCGCGGGGGCGGCGAGCCGGGCGTCACGACTTGTAGTCGGGGTATCCGTAGCCGACGATGTCGCTGCTCGAGCGCTGCTTGATCCGGACCGCGTTGCCGGTGTTGCCCTCGACGGCCTCGATCGTGTCGTCGTCGACCTTCTTGATCACCATGCCGACGTGCCGGATGGCGCCGCTGGACTTGCGGCCGTCCCACGCGAAGAAGACGATCGCGCCGGGCCTGGGCTCGGTGCCCCAGCGGCCGTTGGCCTGGAACCAGCGGGCGTGGGCGACGGTCCAGGCGTCGCTGCCGATCTGGTCGGTGAAGCCGATCTGCTCGCCGATCCAGGAGATGAACATGTCGCACCAGTTCGCGTCGCCGTAGCCGCCGAGGGAGCCGCCGTCGCGTGCGAGCGTCTCCTGCGCGCGGGACGTACCCATGTACCACTTCTGGAACTTGGTCTCGCCGCCGCCGTTCTCCGCGATCCCCACCTGCGACCTGGCGAGCCTGATGGCCTCCGCGGCGGTGGGCCGCGATTTCGCGGCCGCCTTTCCGGCCGGCTTCGCCGGTGCACCGCCGCCCTTGGCGGTCGCGTTCTTCCTGGTGCTGTTCCTGCGGTTCGGCTCGTCCTTCTTGTGGTCCTTGGACGCGGTCACGCGCGCGTCCTTCCCGGTGGCCGCCATCTCGGAGGACGTGTTCGTGGCGGGCAGCGGCCCGAACGGCAATACCGACGCGTGCGCGGTGGCCGCGGCGGTGCCGAGGACGGCGGCGCCGACGACGACGCCGCCGGTCGCCCGCCATGTGATGGTCCGGGTGCTGGGCTTGCGGTGCCTGCCCGGGGTCTTCTTGCGGTTGATGCCTGGCACGGGGGGATCTCCTCGACTTCCATGCCGCCTACCGGGTTAGCTGACGGGTTCGGGCGTGGAAGCCGCCCTACGGCCCGCACGCGGGCAGGCCGATTCACCCCGAAAGGACACAGGTGGGTCCCCGGCTCCGCGTCCCGCCGCGCATGCGCAGGGCGGTCCGCGGACTCGGCGATGGCGGCCCGGGGGCGGGCGCGCCGGTCGGATGGGGATACTCCGGCGGGCGGATCGCCCGCGCGAAGCGCACAGGGATGAGGTGGGCGTGGTCGCACGAGGGCGACCACGCCCAGGTAACGCTGCGGGTTTCACTCCTTCGTCTCTTCCGGACGCCTACCGGGTTAGCTGACGGGTTCGGGCGAGGAAGTGGCCCTACGGCGGGCTCTCACCGGATCGTTCCGGGAGGGCGCACCGATTCACCCCGGGCGCCGGGAATTGCCGTCCAGGGACGGTCCCTGGACTCCGGCGGTTATGGGTCCCCGGTTCCGCGCGTCGGCGGATTCGGCGCTGCCGCTGCGATCCTGGGGGCGATATGGGGCCCGTGCGCGGGACCTGTCTCCCGCGTGCGAAAGAGCGGCGCCTGATGTTGTGTGCGGACGGCGGCCCGTCACCGGGACCGTCCGGCGCCTGACCCTCGGGGCCGCCGCGGCAGCGCTCTCAGCGCCATGCACGCTGCGGGCGTGCGCACGTCGGCTGGGGTCGGGCGAGGTCTGCGTGAGACCGTCGCGGCACCGTCGCGGTGCCGCGGGCGACGCGTGGAGCGCGCCGCCGGGAGGGGAGAGGCGCGTGGCTCGCGCCGCCCGTCACGCGGCGGAGGAATGCGCCGCGCGGGCCGCGGCACCTGGTGGGCGTCGCGGGGGCCACGGCGTCTGGAGGGCGCCGCGAGTGGTGACAAGGTACCAAAGCCCCAACAGAAGGCAAACCCCCACAAAATCAACAACGGACCAGGTCAAAGCCTGGTCCGTTGGTGAAGACGGTCCGTCCGGCCGCGCGAGCGGCGGGCGGAGCGGGACGTCAGGGACGCCCGGCGCCGTAGTAGTTGCTCAGGTAGTAGCCCGAGGTGATGCTCACTTCCTGGACGTTCTTGCCCGTGCTCGGGGCGTGGACCATCTTCCCGTTGCCCGCGTAGATGCCGACATGGCCGAGACCGCTGAAGAACACCAGGTCGCCGGGCTGCAGGTCGCTCTTGTCCACCCGCCTGGTGGCGGCGTACTGGGAGTTGGTGGTGCGGGTGATGCTGACGCCCGCCGCCCCCCATGCCTTCATGGTCAGGCCGGAGCAGTCGTAGGTGCCGGGGCCCTCGGCGCCGTACTGGTACGGCTTGCCGATCTGGGCGTAGGCGAACTGGAGCGCCGCGCGTGCCGAGCCGCTGGCGGGGCCGTTGTAGCTGCGACCGCCGCCACCGCCGCCGGAGGACGTGCCGCCGCCGAGCCGCCTGACCAGCGCCTCCTGCTTCTTGACCTTCTGGTCCAGTTCCTTCTTCTGCTTCTGCAGCTCGTCCGACTTGGACTTCACCTCGTCGTAGGCGGACTTGGCCACGGCCTGCTCGCGGCGCAGCCGCTGCGCGGTGGCGAGGAACTGGGTGAGCTGGGAGGCGCGGTCCTGCGACAGGTGCGAGAAGACCGCCGCCTGGTCGAGGACGGCCTGCGGGTCGCTGCTGCCGACGAAGCCGGTGACGTCCGTCGACTCGCCGTTCTTGTACGCGTCCGCCGCCATCTGGGCGATCTTGGAGCGCTGCTGCTCGAAGGTCGTCTCCTCGCGCTTGCTCGCCTTCGTCGCGGCGTCCAGCTTCTTCTTGGCGATCTTGAGCTTCTCGCGGTTCTGGTTGTACTGCTCGACCTTCTTGTCCATCTCCTCGTTGAGCTGGGTCAGCTTCTTCTCCGCCTGGGCCCTGGTCGGCCTGGGGTCGGCGGCGGCCGGGGCCACCAGCGGAGATGCGAGGGTGGCGGTCACGGCCAGGCAGGTGATAGCCGCCAGGCGACGGGAGATGCCGCTGATCGCCGAGCCGCCTCTACGGTCACGCCGCTGTTCCGGTGCCCCGATGAGTTCTTTGGCCACGGTCGGTATCGCCCCTCTCGTCCACGACGTCAGCGGACGACATTAGCGAGGGTCAACAACCGTCACAACCGATACGTCACTCTTTGATCGACATCCTTGGACATTGTCCACCTACTGTGACTTGCGACTCACTGAGGGCGAGACTTCCCTTATTAGGACTTTATGGCCACCTTATGGCCCGCCGCTTCACGAGCCGGTCTGGCTCACGACCGGCCGAGCCGCCGGAGCAGCAGCGTGGACGGGCACGGCCGGGCGTTCGCGCGCCGCGCCGCGTCCGCCACCTCCCGGTCGGAGGAGACCACCACGACCGCGCGGCCCTGCGGCTCCGCCCGCACCAGCTCGCCGATCAGCTCGTCCGCGGTCTGCCCCGGCCGGCTGAACAGCACCCGGACGCCGCGCGGCGCCGAGATCGCGACCGGCGCGTCCAGCTCCGCGCCGTCGAACACGCACGTCACCTCGGCGCGGGTCTGCGCGGCGAGCCCGCCGAGCCCCGACAGCAGCCGGGTGCGCTGGTCCGACAGCGGCAGCTCCCCGTACCCGGTCTTGGTGACGTTGTAGCCGTCCACGACGAGATGCACGCGCGGCAGCGTCAGCAGCCGGTCCAGCAGCTGCGGGTCGCTGTCGGACAGCGCCCGGCCCGGCAGCGCGCGGTGCGCCTGCCGGTCGGGCTCCAGCGCGCCGACCGCGTCCGCCGGACGCTCGATCGTGGACGGCAGCGCCAGCTCCCGCCGGACGCCCTGCGCCGCGTCCACCAGCGTGTCGAGCAGCATCCGCAGCCGGACGTCCTCGACGTTGCGGCCCTCCCGCGCGGCCCGCTTGGCGGCCTCCGCCGCGGCCTCGGCCTGGGCGGCGCGGGCGCGCAGCTTGCGCAGCTCCTTCTCGGACGCGGCGGTCGACTCCCGCGCGGCGGCCAGCGACCGCTCGGCCTCCGCCGCGGCCGCGGCGGCGCGCTCCTCCGCGGCGCGGAACCTGGTGCGCGCCTCGTGCAGCTTGCGCCGCAGCTCCGCGACCTCGGCCTTGCTCTCGCGCAGCTCGGCGCGCAGCCGGTCCAGCTCCCCGGCGCGGGCGGTGCGGGCGGCGGCCAGCTCCGCCTTCAGCGCGGTGACCCGCCGCTCGGCCGCCTCCTCCTCCGAGGCGCTGGCGGAGCGTTCCAGCTCTTCTCTGGCGGACTCGACCAGCTCCGTCCAGCCTTCGGGGCGCAGCAGGTAGGCCAGCGTCGCGACCCGGACCGGGTCGGCGGCGGGCGGGACGTCGCGGCCCTCGACCGCCGCCACGAGGTCGGCCTGCCCGTCGCGCAGCGGCTCGGCGACGCGGCGCCGGAAGCCGTCGTCCTTCTCCAGCGCCGCCGCGATGTGCTGCCCGGCGAGCTTGGCGCGCTTGCGGCGCTCGAACCGGGCGAACGGGCGCAGCGGCGCGGGGACGTCGTCGGCCGGCAGTGCCCCGATCACCTCGGCGGCGACCTCCACGACCGCCTGCCGCACGGCCTCCGGCAGCGGCCTGCGCAGCTTCTCCCGGCGGGCCTCGGGGCAGCCGCCCCCGGCGGGACGCGCCGTTTCCGCGGGTTCCTCGTCGCCGGGGGTCGCTTCGGGGCCGCTGTCGATGATCCCGCTCCTTCCGGGCTGCGCCGCCGGTGGGCTGTGTCTTCCCGAGCCGTCCGCACCCTAACCAGGGCGAACGTGTGATCGGACGGATGCGCCCGGCCTCCCCGAACCGTCCCCGCCGCCCCCGCCGGGCGGGACGTGCCGGCGCCCCTCAACCCTAGCGGGCCCGGCTTCTGTCGGTGGTGTCCTCTACGGTCGCGCACATGACGGCTGCGCACGGTGTTCAGGCGGGCGGTGTCCAGACGGCCGGAGTCCAGGGAACTCTGGACGACCTCGGCACGCCACTGTCCGGGGTCACCTTCGTGGTGGTCGACCTGGAGACCACGGGCGGCTCCGTCGCCGACTCGGCCATCACCGAGATCGGCGCGGTGAAGGTGCGCGGGGGAGAGGAGCTCGGCGAGCTCGGCACGCTCGTCGACCCCGGCGGGCCCGTCCCGCCGTTCATCACCGCGCTCACCGGCATCACCACCGCGATGGTGACCGCCGCGCCGAAGATCGAGTCGGTGCTGCCCGCGTTCCTGGAGTTCGCGCGCGGCTGCGTGCTCGTCGCGCACAACGCCTCGTTCGACATCGGCTTCCTCAAGGCCGCGTGCGCCGAGAACGGGTACGCCTGGCCCGCGTTCGCCGTCGTCGACACCGTCGACCTCGCGCGCCGCGTCCTGTCCAAGGACGAGGTGCCCAACTGCAAGCTCAGCACCCTCTCCCGCTTCTTCCGGACGGCGAACGAGCCCACGCACCGCGCCCTCGCCGACGCCCGCGCCACCGTCGAGGTCCTGCACGGGCTGATCGAGCGGCTCGGGTCGTTCGGCGTCACCTCGCTTGAGGAGATGAAGAGCTTCGCCAAGGCGCCGACCCCGGAGCAGCGCCGCAAACGGCACCTCGCCGACGACGTCCCGAGCGTCCCCGGCGTCTACCTGTTCGAAGACTCCTCCGGCGAGGTCCTGTACGTCGGCAAGAGCGGCGACCTGCGCTCCCGCGTGCGCAGCTACTTCACCGGCTCGGAGACGCGCTGGCGGGTCCGGGAGATGGTCGGCATCGCCGAGAACGTCCGGACGATCGAGTGCGCCACCGGGCTGGAGGCCGAGGTCCGCGAGCTGCGGCTGATCGCCGAGCACAAGCCGCGCTACAACCGCCGCTCCAAGTTCCCCGAGCGGGCGATCTGGCTGAAGCTGACCGTGGAGCCGTTCCCGCGGCTGTCGATCGTCCGCGAGTGCCGCGCCGACGGCGCCCGCTACCTCGGGCCGATCTCGTCCCGGCGGCAGGCCGAAGAGGCCCGCGCGGCGCTGCACGAGGCCGTGCCGCTGCGCCAGTGCACCCAGCGGCTCACGCTCCGGATCATCGAGACCGGCAAGGCGCGCGCGTGCGCGCTCGCCGAGATCGGGCGGTGCGGCGCGCCCTGCGACGGCCGCGAGTCCGCCGACGCCTACGCCGTCCACGTCGGGACGGCCCGCTCGGTCATGGAGGGCGACGTGCGTCCCGTCGTCGCCGCCGCGCAGGTCCGCATCGACCGGCTCGCGTCCGAGCTGCGCTACGAGGAGGCGGGCGCCCAGCGCGACCGGATCGCCGCGTTCGTCCGCGCCGCGGCGCGCGGGCAGCGCCTCGCCGCGCTCGCGCGCCTTCCCGAGCTGGTCGCGGCGCGTCCCGCGTTCGACGGCGGCTGGGAGCTGGCGGTGGTGCGCTACGGGCGGCTCGCCGCAGCGGGGAACGTTCCGCCGCGCGCGGCACCCCGCCCCTACGTCGACGCGCTCATCGCCACCGCCGAGACGGTGTTCCCGCCCTCCGGCGAGGCGCCCGGCGGCGTCGCGCTCGGCGCGCCGCCGTCCGCGGGCGCCACGGCGGAGGAGATGGAGTGCGTGCTGCGCTGGCTCGACCTGCCCGGCGTCCGCCTCGTCGAGGTCGCCGGCACCTGGACGTGCCCCGCCCACGGCGCCGAGGGCCTGCGCGAATGGATCGACCGCGCCTACGACAGGTCCTACGAGGGCGCGTCCGAGGCGCCCCGCCCGCGGCGCGGCCGCCGCTGAGCCGCCACTAAGGTGACGGGGTGGCCCTGCCCCTCTATGACAGCCAGCCGGCTCGGCGCGTCCCGTGGGTGACGTACCTGCTCGTCGCGGCCAACGTGGTCGTGTTCCTGATCACGCCGATGTCGAACTTCGCCGCCTGGTACGGCGAGGGCCACGTCCGCGAGTGCAGGACGGCGCATTTCACTTTCGAGTACGGGGCCGTCCCCAAGGAGCTGACCACCGGCGACCAGAAGCCGCTGCCGCCGGAGGTCGTCAACGAGTGCGGCCCCTCCACCTTCGGCAAGGCGCCATGGACGTCGGCATTCACCTCGATGTTCCTGCACGCCGGCGCGCTGCACCTGCTGAGCAACCTCGTCGCGCTGTTCGTCGTCGGCATGGGCGTCGAAGACCGGCTCGGCCGATGGCGCTACCTGCTCAGCTACCTGTTCTTCGGGCTCGTGGCCGTCTACGGGTACGCCTTCACCTCGCCCGACTCGACCGTCCCGCTCGTCGGGGCGTCCGGCGCCATCGCCGGGGTGATGGGCGCCTACGTGATCCTCAACCCGCGCGGGCGGGTCGTCAGCTGGGTGCCGCCGGTCATCGTGATGCGGCTGCCGGTGTGGGTGGTGCTCGGGTACTGGTTCGTCCTGCAATGGCTGTCGCTGGGCGACGACGAGAGCAACGTGGCCTACGTCGCGCACATCTACGGCTTCGTCGCCGGGGTCGGGTTCGCCCTCCTGGCCCGCCGCGCGGGCCCCGCCCGCCGACTCGCCGCCCTGAGCCGCGGCTGACCGCCGTGCGCCCTCCCGATGGGGGCCGCGAACCCTCCCGATAGGGTCGGAGCGTCCAGAGCTCAGGGGAGGGTGAAGTGGTCACTGCGATCGTGTTCGTCAAGGCCGACGTCGCGCGCATCCACGAGGTGGCCGAGACGATCGCGGCCCTGGACGGCGTCAGCGAGGTCTACTCCATCACCGGGGACCACGACCTCATGGCGATGGTCCGGGTGCGCCGCAACGAGGAGCTGAACGACGTCATCCCGGGCCGCATCAACAAGGTCCCCGGCGTCGTCGGCACCGAGACGCACATCGCGTTCCGCACCTACTCCCAGCACGACCTGGAGCAGGCCTTCGCGCTCGGCCTCCCCGACGCCGACTAGCCCCGGACGCCTAGGCCCCGGACGGGCGGAGCCCCTGGGACGTCTCGATCCAGCGGTCGAGGAGCACGGTCGCGTCGCCGGAGTCGACGGCCGCCGCCGCGCGCTCGTAGGCGCCGCGGAGCGTCTCCGTCAGCGCCGCCGGGGCGGGTGCGCCCTCGTAGGCGGTGATGAGCGCGGCGGCGTTCAGCAGCACCATGTCGCGGACCGGGCCCTTGCGCCCGGCGAACGTCTCGCGCGCCACCCGCCCGTTGAACGCGGCGTCGGCGCCGCGCAGGTCTTCCGGCTTGGCGGGCGGGATGCCGAGGTCGGACGGGTCGAACGTGGTCTCCGTCGCCGTCCCGTCGCGGACGACCCACACCGTCGAGGTGCCCGTCGTGGTCAGCTCGTCCAGGCCGTCGTCGCCGCGGAACACCAGCGACGAGCAGCCGCGCGCGGCGAACACCCCCGCGACGATCCCCGCCATCCGCGGATGGAACACCCCGACCGCCTGCGCGCCCGGCCGGGCCGGGTTCGTCAGCGGCCCGAGGAAGTTGAACACCGTCGGGGTGCCGAGCTCGCTGCGCGTGCGCGCCGCGTGCTTCAACGCCGGGTGGTAGAGCGGCGCGAAGCAGAAGGTGATGCCGATCTCCTCCGCGATCCGGGCGGTGGCCTCGGGCGGCAGGTCGATCGCGACGCCGAGATGCTCCAGCAGGTCGGCGGCGCCGCAGGACGACGACGCGGCCCGGTTGCCGTGCTTGACCACCCGGACGCCCGCCGCCGCCGCGACCACGGCCGCCATCGTGGACACGTTCACCGTGTGCGCGCGGTCGCCGCCCGTCCCGACGAGGTCGGCGATGGGGCCCGGCACGTGGATGGGCTTGGCGTTGTCCATCATGCCCTCGGCGAGCCCGGTGACCTCCTCGACCGTCTCGCCCTTGGCGCGCAGCGCGACCGCGAAGCCCGCGATCTGCACGTCGGTGGCCTCCCCGCCCATGATGCTGTTCATGGCCCAGGAGGTCTCCTCGCTGCTCAGCGAGTCGCCCGAGAGGAGGGCGTTGAGCAGTGCGGGCCAGGTGGTGCGCGCGTCCATGTCGCCTACCGGGTCTCGGAGCTAGCGGGAGGAGGGGTCTACAGGGCGGGGAGGCGGTCCGCGAGGCGCTTGCGCATCAGCCCGGCGAGCGCGTTCGCGACGGCCATCGGGTCGAGCGGCAGGCTCACCACGGCGTCGGCGCGGGACCAGGTCGCGAGCCAGCCGTCGTCGCGGCGGGCGATGATCGCGAGGACCGGCGGGCAGTCGTACACCTCGTCCTTGGCCTGCCGGCACACGCCGAGGCCGCCCGCGGGCTGCGCCTCGCCGTCCACGACCAGGACGTCGATGTCGCCCTCGTCGAGCCGCGCCACGACGGCGGGCTGGGTGGCGATCTCGACGAACTCGACCTTCGGGAGATCGGCGGCGGGACGGCGCCCGATGGCCATCCGGACCTGTGCGCGGGTGTTCGCGTCGTCGCTGTAGACGAGGACCTTCATCGGGCCCTCAGGCGCGGTGCTCATGGACGTGAAGGGTACCCGGTCGGGACCGGCGGGGACACGCGCGGGGAACCGTAGAAGGGGGGTCATGCGTCACTCACGGGACAGGGGCGCAATAATGCTGCCCGTGACAGCATCCGCGATTGAAACAACACCTCACGCACGGGCGAACCGTCCCAATCTGGTCAGCGTGGGGACGATCGTCTGGCTGTCGTCCGAGCTGATGTTCTTCGCGGCCCTGTTCGCGATGTTCTTCACGATCCGCTCCGTGACGATCGGCCAGTCCGGGGAAGACGCGTGGCCCGGCGCCCCGCTGGACCTGCCGCTGTCGTCGGTCAACACGACCGTCCTGGTGCTGTCCTCCGTGACCTGCCAGATGGGTGTGTTCAAGGCCGAGGCCGGCAAGGTCGGGCGTGACGGGAGCCTGCTGAACTTCCGGAGCTGGGGCCTGCGCGAGTGGTACGTCCTGTCGTTCCTCATGGGCGCCTACTTCATCGCCGGCCAGGGCTACGAGTACTACAACCTCGTCACCCACGACGGGCTGACCTTCTCGTCGTCCGCCTACGGCTCGATCTTCTACCTTGCGACCGGCTTCCACGGCCTGCACGTCACCGGCGGCCTCATCGCCTTCCTGTTCATCCTCGGGCGAACCTACGCCGCGAAACGGTGGACGCACGAGCAGGCGACGAGCGCGATCGTCGTGTCCTATTACTGGCACTTCGTCGATGTGGTGTGGATCGGCCTGTTCGCGGCCGTCTACCTGCTCGATCTGTGAGCGCCGCCGAGACCTGACCCACCACCAGCCCTGACCCACCACAAGACATGACCCGAACGGGGATTTCCGTGAAAAGGATCACCGCATGGCGACGGCGCCCGTGGGCGGGCTACGCCGTCGTGCTGGCGGCCCTGGCGGCGATCGGCGTCGTCTACGCCGGATTCTCGCCGCAGACCGAGCGCGCCGAGGCGACGAGCAGCGCCCAGCTCGCTCAGGACCTGAAGAACGGCCAGGAGCTGTTCAACAAGAACTGCGCGAGCTGTCACGGCCTGAACGCCGAGGGCACCAAGGACGCCAACGGCAAGCCGATCGCGCCGAGCCTCATCGGCGTGGGCGCCGCGTCCGTCGACTTCCAGGTCAGCACGGGCCGGATGCCCGCGATGAACCCGGGCGCGCAGATGCCGCGCAAGAGGCCGATCCCCGCGTTCGACACCTCGATCAAGACCGACTACGAGGACCCGAAGGAGCGCGAGCACGCCGAGAAGCAGAAGGCGCAGGCCGAGAAGAACCTGCGCGACCTGATGGCCTACGTCCAGTCGATGGGCAACGGCCCCGAGGTCCCGCCCGCGTCGGCCGTCGACCCGAAGGGCGGCGACGTCGCGCTCGGCGGCAAGCTGTTCCGCACCAACTGCGCCCAGTGCCACAACTTCACCGGCCAGGGCGGTGCGCTGACCGGCGGCAAGTACGCGCCGCCGCTGTCGGGTGACGACGTCACCCCGACCCAGATGTACGAGGCGATGCTGACCGGCCCGCAGGCGATGCCGGTCTTCAACGACACCACGCTCACGCCCAAGGAGAAGCAGGCGATCATCGCCTACCTGGTGCAGACGCGTGAGGAGCCGAACCCGGGCGGCAACGGCCTCGGCCGCATCGGCCCGGTGAGCGAGGGCCTGGCCGGCTGGCTGATCGGCATCGGCCTGCTGGTCCTGGCCGCCATGTGGATCACCGCGAAGAAGCCGAAGAAGCTGAAGAAGTCATGAGCGACGACAACAAGGAGACCGCGGGCCCCGAGGGCCCGCGCGAGGGCGGCGAACCGCGCGAGGGCGCCGCCCGGCGCGAGCGCGTCGTCGGCACGCCGTCCCCGGCGCGGCAGAAGGCGCTGCTGGCCGAGGACGACATCTCGGCGCCCGCCGGCGTGGGCGAGCAGCTCGACGAGGCGTCCATGAAGCGCGCGGAGCGGATCGTCGCGACGCTGTTCATGGTCGCGTTCGCGTCGAGCGTGGCGTTCATCGCCTACTTCATCGGCTGGAGCGGCCGCGACGGCGGCATGCACGGCGTGGTGCGCGCCCGCGAGTCCAACTTCTGGCTCGGCGGGACGATGGCGCTGTCGTTCCTGGCGATGGCCGCGGGCGTGACCATCTGGGTGCGGCGGCTGATGACCAGCAAGCCGATCGTCCAGGAGCGGCACGAGCTGGCCGCCGACGAGGAGTCCAGGGCCGCGTTCGCCAAGGACTTCATGGAGGGCGCCGAAGACAGCGGCATCACCAAGCGGCCGCTGCTGCGCCGCACGCTGCTGCTGGCCGCCGCGCCGCTCGGCCTGGCGCCGCTGGTGCTGCTGCGCGACCTCGGCCCGCTGCCGGAGAAGCGGCTCCGCCACACCTACTGGGGCGAGGCCGTCAAGCGCGCGAAGAGCGAGGGCAAGAAGGGCGTCCGGCTGGTCGTGGACGGCACCCACCGCCCGCTGCGGGTCAGCGACTTCGCCAGCCCCGGCAGCATGATCACCGTCCTGCCGGAGGGGATCGAGGAGCACGTCCCCGAGGACGAGGTGCTCACCCAGAACGCCAAGGCGGTCACGATCCTCATCAACGTCCCCGAAGACCAGTTCAAGCCCGCCAAGGGACGCGAGAACTGGCACATCAACGGGATCGTGGCGTACTCCAAGGTGTGCACCCACGTCGGCTGTCCGGCGGCGCTGTACGAGCAGACCACGCACCACATCCTGTGCCCGTGCCACCAGTCCACGTTCGACGCCACCGACGCCGCGAAGGTCATCTTCGGCCCCGCGGCGCGGGCGCTGCCGCAGCTTCCGCTGGCGGAGGAGGACGGGTACATCATCGCGACCAGCGACTATCACGAGCCGGTCGGACCGAGCTTCTGGGAGCGCGGATGAGCGACACGACCGCACCTAAGGCGATCGACGGGACGCTCGGGTTCATCGACGAGCGCCTCGGCTCCACGAGCTTCCTCCGCCGCAACGTCAAGAAGGTCTTCCCGGACCACTGGTCGTTCATGCTGGGCGAGATCGCCCTGTACTCCTTCGTGATCCTCCTGCTGACCGGGACGTTCCTGACGCTCTGGTTCAACCCGAGCATGAAGGAGGTCGTGTACGACGGGTCGTACACGAAGCTGCAGGGCGTGAAGATGTCGGAGGCCTACGCCTCGACGCTGCGGATCAGCTTCGACGTGCGCGGCGGCCTGCTGATGCGGCAGATCCACCACTGGGCCGCGATCCTGTTCATGGCGTCGATCCTGGCGCACATGCTCCGGGTGTTCTTCACCGGCGCCTACCGCAAGCCGCGCGAGCTGAACTGGATCATCGGCATCAACATGTTCATCCTCGGCATGCTGGAGGGCCTGTTCGGCTACTCGCTGCCGGACGACCTGCTCTCCGGCACCGGCCTGCGCATCACCCAGGGCGTGCTGGAGTCGATCCCGCTGGTCGGCACCTACGGCTACATGTTCCTGTTCGGCGGCGAGTTCCCCGGGCAGGACATCATCCCGCGGCTCTACATGCTGCACATCCTGCTGATCCCGGCGCTGATCCTCGGCCTGGTCACCGCGCACATGATGATCATGTGGCATCAGAAGCACACCGCGATGCCGGTCAAGAACCAGACCGAGAAGAAGGTGTACGGCTACCCCTTCTACCCGGTGTTCATGGCCAAGACGGGCGCGTACTTCCTGTTCGTGTTCGGCGTCGTGGCGCTGCTCGGGGCGTTCGCGCAGATCAACCCGGTCTGGCTGTTCGGGCCGTACGATCCGGGCGCGATCTCGTCGGGGTCGCAGCCGGACTGGTACATGGGCGTCCTCGAAGGGGCGCTGCGGATCATGCCGAACTGGGAGATCTCCGCCTGGGGCCACACGGTCAGCTTCAACGTGCTGATCCCGGCGGCGGTGCCGCTCGGCATCATCTTCGGCGGCGCGATGGCGTGGCCGTTCATCGAGGCGTGGGTGACGGGCGACAAGCGGCAGCACCACGTCAACACGCGTCCGCGCAACGCCCCGGTCCGCACCGCGACCGGCATCGCGGCGGTGACGTTCTACGGGCTGCTGTGGCTCGCCGGCGCGAACGACGTCCTCGCCGAGCGGTTCCACGTGTCGTTGTTCGCCACGACGTGGTTCTTCCGCGTGACGGTCATCCTCGGGCCGATCGCGGCGTTCATCATCGCCAAGCGGATCTGCCTCGGCCTGCAGCGCAAGGACGCCGACGTCGTCGGGCACGGCGTGGAGTCCGGCGTCATCCTGATGTCGCCGGACGGCAAGTTCTCCGAGCGGCATGAGGCGCCGCGCGAAGAGGAGAAGATCGTCCTGCTGTCCAAGGAGAACACCAGGCCGGAGGCACCCGCGCGGGACGCCAGGGGCATTCCCGCGCCCGGTGCCAAGGGCCCGCTCGGGCACCTGCGCTCGCGGCTCAACCGGGCGTGGACGTTCGACGACGTCCCCGTCGAGGAGCACGGGCACGGCGAGCACGAGGCGATCGAGGGCGGCTCGGACTCCGAGCAGATCAAGCACTGACGCATCGCGTGAAGGGGCCCGGCACCGCCACGGCGGCGCCGGGCCCCTTCATATGCTGGTCGCGATGAAGACCCTGTTCGTCACCAACGACTTCCCGCCGCGGCCGGGCGGCATCCAGGCGTTCGTGCACGGCCTCGCGGCGCGCCGCCCGCCCGGCTCGGTGGTGGTGTACGCGCCGTCCTGGAAGGGCGCCGCGGAGTTCGACGCGGCGCAGCCGTTCCCGGTCGTCCGGCATCCGGGTTCGCTGATGCTGCCGGAGCCGGGCGTGCTGCGCCGGGCGGGCGAGGTGCTGCGCGCGGAAGGCTGCGACTCGGTCGTGTTCGGGGCGGCGGCGCCGCTCGGCCTGCTGGCCCCGGCGCTGCGGCGGCGCGGCACGGCCCGCCTCCTCGGCATCACCCATGGGCACGAGGCGGGCTGGGCGTCGCTGCCGGTGGCGCGCACCCTGCTCCGCCGTATTGGCGACGACGTGGACGCCCTCACCTACCTGGGCGAGTACACGCGGTCCCGCATGGCGCGCGCCCTGTCCCCGGACGCCGCGGCGCGGATGGCCCACCTCGCTCCCGGCGTCGACGAGAAGGTGTTCCGCCCCGGCGCGGGCGGCGAGGAGATCCGGGCACGCCACGGCCTCACGGACCGTCCCGTGGTCGTGTGCGTCTCCCGCCTGGTGCCGCGTAAAGGGCAGGACGCCCTGATCCACGCCTGGCCGCGCGTCCTGCGCTCGGTCCCGGACGCGGCGCTCCTGCTCGTCGGCGGCGGCCCCTACCGCGCCGACCTGGAACGCCTGGCCGTCACCCGCGGCGTGGACGGATCGGTCGTGTTCACCGGCGGCGTCCCGTGGGACGAACTGCCCGCCCACTACGACGCGGGCGACGTGTTCGCGATGCCGTGCCGCACCCGCCGCCGCGGCCTGGACGTGGAGGGCCTCGGGATCGTCTACCTGGAGGCGTCCGCCACCGGCCTGCCCGTCGTGGCGGGCGACTCCGGCGGCGCGCCCGACGCCGTCCTCGCCGGCGAGACCGGCAGGGTCGTGCCGGGCCGCTCCGTCGCCCGCATCGCCGAGACGCTCACGACCCTGCTCTCCGACCCGGCCGCGGCCCGGCGCATGGGCGAGCAGGGGCGTGCCTGGATCGAAACGGAATGGCGCTGGGAGATTCAGGCGGAGCGTCTGGGACGCCTGCTGACGTCCTGAGATGACAGGATGCGTCCATGGACATCGAGGACGCATGGGCCCGCGTTCCCGGGGAGGCCGCCCGGTGGCTGCACGATCTTGATCCCGACCACTGCTACTCGGGGTTCGAGCCGCCGCGCCGCCCCGACGCCGCCTGGCTCCTGCACGCGATGTACTCGTGGGAGGAGGGGCTGGTCACCACGACCCACGACGATGTCCACCAGTCGGTGATCGCGGCGGGCCTGACCGAACCGGCGGACCCGGCGGCCGACACCCCCGGCGATGTCGGCGACCTGCTCGAAGGCGCGATCGTGACCGGTACCGGCCTCGGCCGCAGCGGCCACCCGGGCGCGGGCTGGCGGCGGCTGCGCTGGCGGGAGCTCGCGCGCGGGTTCGGCGAGCCGGTCGTCCCCGACGGGGAACTGCCCGGCAGCCGCTGCCTGCGCCAGGCGCATCCCGCCGGGAGCTGGTCGGCGGCCATCCAGCCGCCCGCGGAGGGCTGCCTCGACCGGGAGAGCTGGTACCGGCTGATCGGGGTGCTGCTGCGGCACAGCCCGTCCGGCGCGGGCACCCGCTGCCTGGCGTACTACTGCCCGCTCGTCACCTCCGACTGGGACGACGAGACCGTCCTCGCCGGGCGGCTGGGCGACGCGGCCCGCCTGTACGACCATCCGGCCATGGCGAGCTGCCCGTCCGATCTGTGGGCCGAGGATCGCTCCTGGGTCGTCTACTGCGACTGGGACCTGTGGGGCACGAAGGTCGTCGGCCCGACCAGCCTCATCGAGGCCGTCCTGGCCGACCCCGAGCTGGAATCACTCCGCCTGCCTTGGAACAGCTGACCTCGGCTCGCCTTCGACCCGCCTGAGAACCGCCTGAGCCCCGCCTTCCGGATACGGCCAGGAATGGACGGTCCATTCCATACGCGGAGCAATCGGACCACTGGGATGATCAAACTCCGGTTGGGTGGGCTGAGGAGGAGCCGGTGCGATCTCGGGGTGTGTTGGTTCTGGCCGTGCTTCTGGCGGTCGTCCTGGTGACGGGTCTCGTGGCGGGCTGGGCGCTGCGGCGCGAACGGGGCCGCGATACGCCCGAGCGGGTCGCGGCCCGCTACTTCGCGGCCTGGAGCAAGGGGAACCTGGACGAGATGGGCGAGCTCGTCGCCGGCCCGCCCGCGGACTTCGCCACGCAGCACCGGGCGCTGTCCCAGGGGCTCGCGGTCACCGCGATCGCGCTGGAGCCCCGTCCCGTCACGCGGTCCGGGCCGGACGCCGCGCGGGCCGCCTTCACCGTCACCCGCTCGCTGAGCGGGCACGGGGCCTGGTCGTTCGCGTCGGAGCTGCGGCTCGGGCGGGTGGACGGCCGGTGGCGCGTCCGGTGGTCGCCCGCGACGCTGTACCCCGGGCTGAAGGGCGGGGGGAGCTGGGCGATGCGGCAGGTGACCGTCCCGGCGGCGACGCTGGCCGCGCGGGACGGCCGGCCGCTCCCGGACGGCGGCCCGCTGGCGCCCTACCTCGCCGCGGTCATCTCCCGGCTGGACGAGGAGGAGGAGCAGCGCGTCTGGGCGATCGAGCTGCGCGACAACGACGGGCCGCCGCAGCACGTGAAGCTGTTCGGCGCCGAGCAGGGCCGCAAGATCCGGACCACGCTGGACCGGCGGGTCCAGGCGGCGGCGGAGAAGGCGGTGGCGGCCGCTCCGGGCCGCGCGGCGATCGTGGCCGTCCGGCCCGGCGACGGCGAGGTCCTCGCGGTGGCGGACGGCCTCGGCGGCCTCGGCGCCTTCATCGGCCGCTACCCGCCCGGCTCGACGTTCAAGGTGGTGACGGCGGGCGCGCTCCTCGCGGCCGGGTCCGGCGCCGGGACCGGCGTGGACTGCCCGGCGTCGGTGGTCACCGCACAGCGCACGATCCGCAACGACGAGGACCACGCGCTCGGCCGGACGACGCTGCGGGGCGCGTTCGCCGCGTCCTGCAACACCACGTTCTCGCAGCTCGCGGTCGAGCGGCTCGGCGCAGACAAGCTCGCGGCGAGCGCCCGCCGGTTCGGCTTCGGCGCGCGGCTCACGCCCGGTGTGGACGCCGCGGACGGTGGTTTCCCCGACCCGGAGAGCGGCGCGGAGCTGGCGGAGGCGGCGATCGGGCAGGGCCGCGTCCAGGCGAGCCCGCTGCTGATGGCGTCGGTCGCCGCCGCCGCGGCGGACGGCTCGTGGCGCTCGCCCCGGCTGCTGGAGCCGAAGCTGATCCGTGAGGGCGGGGGAGCGACACCGGGCCCCCGCGCGGTGCCCGGGACGTCCGCGCTCCGCACGATGATGCGGGCGGTCGTCACCGGCGGCACCGCGGCGGGCGCCGGGCTCCCGGGCGGGACGGCGGGCAAGACCGGGACGGCCGAGATCGGCGGCGGCCAGTCGCACGCCTGGTTCATCGGCTACCGGGACGACGTCGCGTTCTCGGTCTTCGTCGAGGCCGGCGGCTCGGGACCGAAGGTGGCCGCGCCCCTGGCCGCGCGCTTCCTGAAGGCCATGAGGTGAGCACCGGACGTCCCGGAATCGTTGCGCCGATGCCTGAACATGTCACGGCCTTTCATACGTACTGCCCTGGAGAACAGAACGACCGCGGAGTAAGGCTCGGCACCTTTTTGGCACCAACTCGCATCTGAGTGGCTCGTGGGGCGTATGCTCCCGGAGTGATCGACCGGATTCGTGCAGAATCCGTTCGGGGAACGCGGTTGGAGCGAGCGGGCTCCTGATCCGCGGTCCCCGATGTCTCAGCGGGACGGCCGCCGGGCGATGAGCCCGCCGGCCCGGAGCCACCGGCGTTCGCCGAGCCCTCCGTCTCCTCCACAGGAGAGGGCATGGCGCGACGCGATAACGAGCATGCGTCCCGGAGCACCACGCATGCTGCACCGTGGGCGGAGACGCCCGCGCGCCCCTCGTCGAGACCCGAGCCCCGGACGGGGCCCCGGTCCGAGGAGCCGCAGTGGCCCGAAGGGTCTTGGTGGTCCCAGCAACCGGACTGGTCCGAGCGCGGACGGCGCACGTCCCGCCGCGGCCCGAGCCGGCGCGAGATGAGGCGGCGCGAGCGGGCCGGCGAGGACCGCGGCCGCGAGCGGCCGCGCCCCCCGGCGCAGCCGCCGCCCGACCGGTTCGGCGCGCGGAACAGGCCACCCGCCTCCCGCGACGACCGCCCCGGGCCCCCGGACGCGCGCACCCGGCAGTTCGGCGCGCGCAACGAGCGGCCCGGCCCTGCGAAGGAGAGCGCCGAGCGGACCGACGTCCCGTCCGTCCCGTCCGTCCCGGCCGCCCCGTCCAAGCCGTTCAACTCGGGCGGCGAGGGGTTCGGCGGCCTCCCCGAGCAGTTCGACGCGCGGGTCGGCGGGCCCAAGCCGCAGCGCGACCGGTCGCGGGAGTTCCGGCCGCGCCGGACCGGGCAGGGGGCGCGGCGCACCGAGCGGGCCCGGCCCCGGCCGGAGCGGCGGGCGTCCCGGCCGCGGCGGTCCGAGGGCGTGCAGGCCCGGCACGGCATGCCGCCGCGCCCCGGGCCGCGGGCGCGCCCGCGCGGCGGGCGGGGACCCAGCGACCGGCTCGGCATCGGCGCGATCGTGCTGTCGACCGCGGTCGGCCTGTCCCTGCTCGGCATCGCCGAGCGGGCGCTGCTGGAGGGCGGCCCCATCGGCGGCTCGTCCGGTCCCATCGGGTCGCAGCGGGCGATCACACCGCCGGATCGCGGCGGCGTCCCCGGGCAGCCGTCGCAGCAGTCGCCGCGCACCGGGCAGAGCGGCGGGCCCGCGGCGCCGGACGGCCCCGACCTGCGGACCCTCGCCACGCAGGTGCGGAAGCTGACCCTCGCGCAGCGCGGCGCGGCCGCCCGGCAGGCCTACGGCGCCGCACCGTCGAAGGCCCCGGTCGTGGGCGCCACCCGGACGAGCGCCGACAAGACCTGGGTGTTCGGCACCACCGCGATCCCCGTCCCGGAGTCCAGCGCCGCCAACCCCGAGGTCGCGTTCTACGCGGCCCGCTGGACGGGACGGGAATGGCAGGCCGGGCTCTCCGGCGGGCGGCTGTTCAGCGACCTGCTCGGCGCCGTCCCCACGGACGTGATGCCCGCCGCCGAGGCGGCGGCGCTGCGCAGGTACGCGACCGTCACCGAGGACCGGGCCACCTCCCTCGTCAACGGAACGCGCGCCGGGGACGGGCTGATGCTGCCGTGGAAGGTCGGCGAGGCCTGGTCGATGACGACCTCGGAGGGGTCCGCGCGCCCGCTGGCGTCGCTGGCGTTCGCGGGCGGCGACGGCCGCGTGCTCGCCTCCGGCGACGGCCGCCTCTACCGCTTCTGCGCCGACTCCGCCGGCCACGCGATGGTCATGGTGATCCATCCGAGCGGCGTCGCCACCACCTACTACCGGGTGCGGGACGTCCCGGCGAAGGTGCGCGACGGTGCCGCCGTCGAGCAGGGCGACCCGCTCGGCCGCACCGGCACCGCCCGGCCCTGCGGCGGCGCCGCGGCGCCGCGCGCCGAGGTCGCGTTCGGGGTGCGGCGCGGCGGCGGAACGGTCCCGCTCGAAGGCGCCCGCATCGGCGGCTGGACGTTCCGCGAGCGCGCCGCCCCTCTCGTCGGCTTCGCCGAACGCGGCGTCCTGCAGGTGCTTCCCGGGGGCCTGCTGGCCAACCTCGGCCCGGTCCCCCCGGCGGACGACTCGCCGCCGTCATCGCCGCCCCCCGGCCTCCCGCCGCTGGACGGCGACGGACCGGTCGCCCTTCCGGCGCCGGCCGCCATCGAGAAGAGGAGTCCGATCGGTGCGAATTCGCAACAGTGATGATCCCGCGGTGCCCGGCTGGGTGCTGCGCGTGGTGCTCGTCGGCGCGGTGCTCGTGCTCGTCGGCGCGGCGACCCCGCAGGGCGCCGTCGCGGTCGCGAACGTGCAGTACTTCCTCAGCTTCTACGCCGGGACGTTCGCGCTCGTCGCCTACACCACCGCGGTGATGAGCGGCCTGCTGGCGACCGAGCGGCTGATCCTGCAGATCCGGCACCGGGTGCTGGCGCAGGCGCTGCACCGCGCGTCCGCCGTCGTGGCGACGGCGATGCTGGTCGCGCACGTGGCGGTGAAGGTGATGTCCGGGCTGGCGCTGCCCGCGCAGATCGTGATCCCGGACGCCGGGCCGGTCGGGATCGGCACGATCGCCGCCGACCTGATGATCCTCATCGTGATCACCGGGGCGCTGCGGGTCCGGTTCGCGTTCCGCGGCAAGGCGTGGCTGTGGCGGTCGATGCACGTCCTCGCGTACGCGGCCTGGCCGATGGCGATCCTGCACGGCGTGACCGCCGGGCGGTCCGCGCCGGCGTGGGTGGTGCTCTCCTACGTGCTGAGCGTGGTGTTCGTCGTCCTCGCGCTGATCACCCGCATCATCGTCGTGATCAAGCCGCGGGAGCTGCCGCGGGCGGGCGCCGAGATCGACGCGTTCTCCCGGCCGGACGGCGCCGGTCGCCGCCGCGACCGGCGCGCCATGGCGGACCGCGAGCACGAGGAGGCCCGCGCCGCCGCCGCGGCCCGCGACGGCTATGGCGGCCACGGCCGTGATTCCGAGGTCCTGCGATGACCTCGACCGTCGCCGTCTCCGGCATCGGCGGGCCCCGGCTGACGCTCGGGTTCGACCGGTTCGACCGGCTGGACCTCGACCGGCACCTCGCCGTGCACGGCAAGCTCCGCGCGCCGTCGCTGGACGAGCTGGTCCGCGCGTGCGAGCAGGTCGACCTGCGCGGCCGCGGCGGCGCCGGCTTCCCGTTCGCGCGCAAGCTGATGGCGGTGGCGGCGCGGGTGAAGTACCCGACGACCGACCCGCCGCCGCTGCTGCCCGGCGAGAAGCGCGACGCGCGCGGCTCCAGCGAGGACGTCGTCATCGTCGTGAACGGCGCGGAGGGCGAGCCGGGCAGCGCCAAGGACAAGGTGCTGCTCTGCCGGGCGCCGCACCTCGTGCTGGACGGGGCGCAGATCGCCGCGTCCGCGATCGGCACGCAGCGGATCGTCGTCGCCGTCGAGGACGACGAGGCCGCCCGGTCGGTCCGCGCCGCGATCGTCGAGCGGCGGATGCCCGCCCGGATCGTCCGGCTGAGCGAGCGGTTCATCTCCGGGGAGAGCGGCGCGGTGATCCGCGCGATCAACGGGGTGACGCCGATCCCGCCGGGCGTGAAGGTGCGCGCGTCGGAGTCCGGCGTGGACGGGTACCCGACGCTGCTGTCCAACACCGAGACGTTCGCGCAGCTCGCCGTGCTGGTCTCGCTCGGCCCCGACCTGTACGCCTCCACCGGGACGGAGGAGGAGCCGGGCACCACGCTGCTGACCGTCGGCGGCACCCAGGTCGTGGAGGCGCCGCTCGGCACGCCGCTGCAGGCCGTCCTCGACCACTGCCAGGTGCCGCCGTCGCCGGGCGTGCTCGTCGGCGGCTACCACGGCATGTGGCTCGACCAGGTCGGCGTGTCCCGGGCCGTGCTGTCCCGCTCCGGGATGCGCCGGGTCGGCGGGACGGTCGGCGCCGGGATCATCCTGCCGCTCACGCACGGCACCTGCCCGCTCGGCGAGGTCACCCGGATCGCGTCCTACCTGGCGGCGCAGTCGGCCGGGCAGTGCGGGCCGTGCCGGCTCGGGCTGCCGGACGTCGTCCGGTCGCTGAACTCCCTCACCGAGGGCGGCGGGTCGGTGGAGGAC
The DNA here is from genome assembly GCF_044326375.1 of Actinomadura sp. 3N508. Classification (NCBI taxonomy): domain Bacteria; kingdom Bacillati; phylum Actinomycetota; class Actinomycetes; order Streptosporangiales; family Thermomonosporaceae; genus Actinomadura; species Actinomadura sp. 3N508. The sequence goes on along the minus strand of NZ_JBIRAX010000003.1, from coordinate 745,035 downwards.
GTCCGCCGCGCCGCCGGCGTCGGCCGGGGCCGCGGCGCCTGCACCCACCCGGACGGGACGGCCAGGTTCGTCCTGTCGGCGATGGAGGCGTTCGGCCCCGACATCGAGGCGCACCGGTGGGGCGGCGGCTGCGGCCTGTCGACCTACGGGGTGCTGCCGCTGCCGATCCCGGACGGCACGGAGGGGCGCGTCGCGATCGACTGGAGCCGCTGCGACGGGCATGGCCTCTGCGCCTACCTCGTCCCCGAACTGATCCAGCTCGACCGGTACGGCTTCCCCGTTGTGCTCGGCACCGACATCCCGTCCTGGATGGAGAAGGACGTGCAGAAGGCGGTCGCGATGTGCCCGGCGCTGGCGCTGCGCGTCGTCGCGGGCGTCCCCGACATCTCGTCCCGGCGCGGCTGACCGGCCGCCGCCGCCGCCATTCTGGGTGCCGCGAAAAAGTCAATAAAAAAGATGGACATCGTTGAACCCCGGACCCTGCCCGGTGCGTATCTCCCACCGAACTGTGCCGGGTCCGTCGAGAGATCCTCGAAAGGAGGAAGAAGTTCCTTGAGGAAATCCTACGGAATCGCCGAAACGCGCAGGCGGCCGCGATTCCGCCGCCGGGGCCGCGTGCTGCTGGTCCTGGCGGTCGTGGCCGCCGTGGGCGGCGCCTTCGCGGTCATCATGGCCCCGGTCGGCGTCCCCGCCAGCGGAGCGGCGAACCTCGGCGGCACCGTCAACACCCGCTGGGGACGGCTCAGCACCGACGACAGGAAGCTGCTCGTCGCGGTCAGGCAGGCCGGCCTGTGGGAGATTCCCGCAGGCCAGCAAGCGCAGCAGCGCGCCACCCGGCCGCGGGTGCGGGAGGTCGGCGAGATCATCATGCAGCAGCACGTGCAGCTGGACGCCGACGCCCGCGCCACGGCGCAGCGGCTCGGCGTGCTCCTCCCCAGCGAGCCCAACGGGAGCCAGAAAAGCTGGCTGAGAGAGATGTCGGGCAAGTACGGGATCGATTATGACAAGACGTTCGTGCTGCGGCTGCGGGCCGCGCACGGAAGCGTCTTCACCGTCATCGCCAAGGTGCGCGCGCAGACCGAGAACACCGAGATCCGCGCGTTCGCCGAACGGTCGATGAAATTCGTCAACACCCACATGTCGCTGCTGGAGAGCACGGGCCTGGTACCCAGGCGCGCTCTGCATTGACGTACATCCCACCCCGCAAAAGGGAGTACCTTTCCATGGGAAGCAATAAGAAGAAAGCATTTGCCGCGATGATTCCGGCGCTCGCCCTCGTCACCACGATGACCCAGGCGGTGGGCGGGGCCGCGATCGCGCAGCCCCGGACCGTGCAGGCCCCCGGCGACCCGACCGCGGACCCGTCCGCCGAGCCGCCGGCCGACCCGTCCGCGGAACCGTCGGCCGAGCCGCCCGGTGAGCCGCCCGCCGATCCGTCCGCCGACCCCTCGGCCGAGCCGCCAGCGGAGCCGCCCGCGGACCCGTCCGCCGAGCCCTCCGCGCCCGCGCCCCCGCCCCCGCCGCCGAGCGCGGTGAAGCCGGGACCGCGCCGCGACCAGTTCGTCGACATCCGCCGCGCCCCGCGCATCCAGGTGCCGCGCACGTCCCGCGGCGGCTCGCGCGGCGTGTTCTCCGTCAACTGCGGCACGAACGACGGCCAGGCGCACAGCAACCCCGACAACGTCGTCGCGGCGCCCGGCGTCCAGAACGGCGCGCACCACATCCACGACTACGTCGGCAACCTCGACACCGACGCGTTCTCGACCGACGAGACCCTCGCCGCGGCCGGGACGACCTGCACCAACGGCGACAAGTCCACCTACTTCTGGCCGGTGCTGCGGCTGCGCTCCGGCGAGGACGGCTCGGACCGCGCCGAGCAGAGCCGCCTGGACGGCAACGTCGGCAGCATCGTCGAACCCTCGTCGGTGCGCCTGCAGTTCCTCGGCAACCCGCGCAGCCGGGTGACGGCGATGCCGCCCTTCCTGCGCATGGCGACCGGTGACGCCAAGTCCGCGACGAACGGCCTGACCAACGCGAACGCGCTCTGGTCGTGCAGCGGCTTCCAGAACCGCGGCTTCACCGACAAGTACCCGCTGTGCCCGCGGGGTAGCCAGGTGCTGCGCATCCTGAACTTCGCGGGCTGCTGGGACGGCCAGAACACCGACAGCGCCAACCACCGGTCCCACGTCTCCTTCGCCGACAAGCGGACGGGCCAGTGCCCGCAGGGCACGCGGGCCATCCCGCAGCTGCGGATGACGCTGTCCTACCGGGTGCCCGCCAGGCCGCTGGCGTTCGCGCTCGACTCCTTCCCCGAGCAGGGGCACGACCCGGTGACCGACCACGGCGACTTCATCAACGTCATGGGCGACCGGCTCATGCGGCAGGCGGTCGCCGCCATCAACTCCGGCCGGCGCCGCTGACCACGCGCGGCCGGTGAGGGAGGACGCGGCTCGCCCTCACCGGCCGCCTCCGCGCCGATCGGGGCGCCCGACCGTACGCTCTTGCCATGAACATCGTGATCGCGGGCGGGCACGGGAAGATCGCGCTGCGGCTCTCGCGGCTGCTCGCCGCGCGGGGGGACACCGTGCTCGGCCTCATCCGCAACCCCGGCCACGCCGGCGACGTGCGGGCCACGGGCGCCGGGCCGGTCGTGTGCGACCTGGAGTCCGCCGACCCGGCCGAGGTCGCCGGGCACGTCACCGGCGCCGACGCGGTCGTGTTCGCCGCCGGCGCGGGCCCCGGCAGCGGCGTCGCGCGCAAGGACACCGTCGACCGGGCCGCGTCCGTGCTGATGGCGGACGCGGCGGAGAACGCCGGCGTCCGCGGCTTCGTCCAGATCTCCGCGATGGGCGCGGACGAGCACCCGGCACGCGGCCCATCAGGCGCTGCCGCGCCGGGCCGCGGCGACGTCTGGGACGCCTACATCCGCGCCAAGGGCGAGGCGGAGGACGACCTCCGCCGCCGCGACGCCCTCGACTGGCTGATCCTGCGCCCCGGCCGCCTCACCGACGACCCGCCCACCGGACTGGTCACCCTCGCCGAACCGCCGCTCGGGCACGACGTGGTGACCCGCGACGACGTCGCCGCGGTCATCGTCGCGCTGCTCGACGCGCCCGACGTCCGGCACCGCACGCTCGACCTGCTCAACGGCCCCACCCGGGTCGAGGACGCCGTCGCCGCGCTCCGTCCCGCCATCGGCGGTCAGGGCGCGTAGAGGGCCTCGATCTCGTCCGCGAAGTCCGCCAGCACCACGTTGCGCTTGACCTTGAGGCTGGGCGTCAGGTGGCCGGACTCCTCGGTGAAGTCGACCCCGAGGATCACCTGCTTCTTGATCGCCTCGGCGTGGCTGACCGAGGTGTTCGCCGCGGCGATCGCCTGGTCGATCTCGGCGACGAGGTCGGCGTCGCGGCGCAGCTCGTCCAGCGGCATGTCCGCGGCCTTGCCGTGCCGCTCCTTCCACGGCTTGAGCGCCTCCTCGTCCAGCGTGACGAGCGCGGCGATGAACTTGCGGCCGTCGCCGACCACCAGGCACTGGCTGACCAGCGGATGCGCGCGGATCCTGTCCTCCAGCGGGGCGGGCGCGACGTTCTTGCCCGCCGCGGTGACCAGGATCTCCTTCTTCCGGCCGGTGATCTTCAAGTAGCCGTCGCCGTCGAGGGAGCCGAGGTCGCCGGTGTGGAACCAGCCGTCCTCGTCCAGGACCTCCTTGGTCGCGGCCTCGTTGTTCCAGTAGCCGCGCATGATGTTGACGCCGCGGGCGAGGACCTCGCCGTCCTCCGCGATCCGGACGTCCACCCCCGGGATCGGCATCCCCACCGTCCCGATCTTGATCCCGGTCGGGCGGTTGACGCTGATCGGCGCCGTCGTCTCGGTGAGGCCGTAGCCCTCCAGGATCGTGATGCCGACGCCGCGGAAGAAGTGCCCGAGCCGCTCGCCGAGCGCCGCGCCGCCCGACACCGCGTACATCACCTCGCCGCCGACCGCCGCGCGCAGCTTCTTGTACACCAGCACGTCGAAGACCTTGTGCTTCGCCTTCAGCCCGAGCCCGGCGCCGCCGCCGTCCAGCGCGCGGCTGTAGGCGACCGCCGTCTCCGCCGCCGCCTTGAAGATCTTGCCCTTGCCGTCGGCCGCGGCCTTCTGCTCGGCGCCGTTGTAGACCTTCTCGAACACGCGCGGGACGGCGAGCAGGAACGTCGGCCGGAACGTGGCGAGGTCGGGCAGCAGGTTCGGGACGTCGCTGTGCCCGAGGATGATGCCGCCCTCGATCACCGCGACCTGGATCAGCCGGGCGAACACGTGCGCCAGCGGCAGGAACAGCAGCGTGGAGTTGCCGTCCACGGTGACCTCGGCGATCGCGCCCTGGACGGCGTTGCGGGCGGTCGACACCAGGTTCCCGTGGGTGATCTCGCAGCCCTTGGGCCGCCCCGTCGTGCCCGAGGTGTAGATGAGCGTCGCGACGTCGGCGGCGTTCCGCGACCGGCGGCGCTCCTCGACCACGTCGTCCCCGACCTCGGCGCCGAGCCCGGCGACCTCGTCGAGACCGCCCGCGTCGATGCCCCACACGTGCGCGAGGCCCGGGAGCCTGTCGCGGAGCCCCTCGACCGCCGCGACGTGCTCGTCCGTCTCGGCGAACACCGCCTTGGCGCCGGAGTCGCCGGCGATCCACTCGATCTGCTCGGCGGAGGACGTCTCGTAGATCGGGACGGAGACCGCGCCGGCCGTCCAGATCGCGTAGTCGAGAACGGTCCATTCGTAGCGGGTCCGCGACAGCAGCCCGACCCGGTCGCCGGGCTCGACCCCGGCCGCGATCAGCCCCTTGGCGATCCCGGCGGCCTCGGCCGCGAACTCGGCGGCGGTGACGGCGCTCCACACCGGCGCCTCGGCGGGACCGCTCTTGCGGCGCGCCACGATCGTCCCCGGTTCCTCGGCGGCCCGGGTGAAGGGCGCGTCGGTCAGTACGGCGGAGTCGGGGACCTCCACCATCGCGGGGACGCTGAACTCGCGCACGGCCTGCTCCCTGTGATCGTTCTTTCGCCAGGTGGACGGGGAAATCCGCGGAGATCTCTCCGAACCCGCATGATACCCACCAGTAGTCGAACCGCCAGAGGGGATTGAGGGGGCGGGGGGTGGGGTAACGGCAGGGCAAAGGACGTGTGGTGCCGGTGGTGGGCGGCGGTCGGTCGCCTACGCTTGGGGCGCTCGCAATCGGAACGGGTTCCCGGGGGAAGGTCATGTCGCTGCTCGAAATCATCGCGCTCACGGCCGACGACGCGCGGGCGGCGCAGGACGGCGGTGCCGACCGGCTCGAGGTCGTCGCCGACATGGCCGCCGACGGGCTCACCCCCGATCCCGAGCTCGTCGCCGCGGTGCGGGCGGCCACGTCCCTGCCGATCCGGGTGATGCTGCGGGCCAACGCCGGGTTCCGCACCTCGGGCCGCGAGCTCGACCGGCTGCGGCAGGCCGCCGCGGGCCTCGCCGAGGCGGGCGCCGACGGGTTCGTGCTCGGCTTCCTCGACTCCTCCGGCCACATCGACACCGGCGCCGTCGGCAAGCTCGCCGCCGACCTCGCCCCGCTGCCCTGGACGTTCCACCGCGCGCTCGACCACGCCGCCGACCAGGCCCAGGCGTGGGACGTGGTGCGCGGGCTCGGCGGCGGCCTCGACACCGTCCTCACGGCGGGCTCGGCGCGAGGCGTGGACGCCGGGGTGGACGTCCTCGTCCGGCGCGCAGCCGAGAGCCCCGAGGCCGCGAAGATGCTCATGGCCGGGGGCGGGCTGCGCCGCAAGCACGTCGCGGTGCTCGCGGCGGCGGGCGTCACCGCGTTCCACGTGGGCACCGCCGTCCGCCCGGACGGCGCCTGGGACGCCCCCGTCGACCCGGCGCTGGTGCGCGAATGGCGCTCGCTGGTGTCCGCCGCCGCGGACTGACCGGCCTCGCCGCGCCCACGAGCGCGCGCCGCATTACAGTCGGCTCATGAGGATCCACGTGGTGAGCGACGTCCACGGCCGGGCGGACGCGCTGCGAACCGCGGGGGACGGCGCCGACGCGCTCATCTGCCTCGGCGACCTGATCCTGTTCGTCGACTACCACGACCACGGGCAGGGGATCTTCGCCGACCTGTTCGGGTCCGACAACGCCGACCGCTTCATCGAGCTGCGCACCGAGAAGCGCTTCGACGAGGCCCGCGAGTTCTCCCGGGCGCTGTGGGCGTCCCTTGAGGGCGACGCGTGGCCGCACATCGAGCGCGCCGTCGACCGGCAGTACGCCGAGCTGTTCGCGGCCATGCCCTCGCCCGCCTACCTCACGTACGGGAACGTCGACGTCCCGCGCATGTGGGGGCCGCACCTGCGCGACGGGCACCACGTCCTGGACGGCGAGACCACCGAGATCGGCGGCCTGCGGTTCGGGTTCGTCGGCGGCGGCCTGCGCACCGAGTACCGCACCCCCTTCGAGCTCGACGACGACGAGTACGCCGCGAAGGTCGAGGCCGTCGGCGCCGTGGACGTGCTGTGCTGCCACATCCCGCCCGCCGTCCCGGAACTGCTGTACGACACGGTCGCGCGCCGGTTCGAGCGGGGCAGCGAGGCGATCCTGGACGCGATCCGCCGGACGCAGCCGAGGTACGTCCTGTTCGGGCACGTCCACCAGCCGCTGGCGAGCCGGATGCGCATCGGCCGCACCGAATGCGTCAACGTGGGCCACTTCCGGGCCCGTGGCGCGCCGTACGTCCTGACGGTGTGACAGGTACTTTCTCTACGACAAGGGCCCGCGGGGCCGACCAGAGCCGGAGGGAGTCGCAGATGGCGGACCGCACGAGCTCCTCCATCACGGTCAAGGCCGGGAAGGCCGAGATCATGGCGGTGATCGCCGACCTCGAGGCGTACCCGGAATGGGCGAGCGGGATCCGCGGCATCTCCGTCGAGGAGACCGGCGAGGACGGCCGCGCGACGCACGCCAAGTTCACCTTCGACGGCGGCGTGTTCATCGACACCGTCGGCCTCGCCTACACCTGGGAGGGCGACGACCACGTCACCTGGACGCTGGTCGACCCCGGCTCGGTCGTCACCAAGCTGCACGGCTCCTACACCCTGGACGAGCGGAACGGCGCCACCGAGGTGACCTACGAGCTCTCCGTCGACGTCCGGATCCCGCTCATCGGCATGATGAAGCGCAAGGCCGAGAAGCGCATCATCGACTCCGCGCTCAAGGGCCTCAAGCGCCATGTGGAGAGCTGACCGTCGCGGAGGCGATACATTCACGCCGAAGACGGATGGAAGATGGACCCATGAGCGGCCGGACCTGGTCTGGCCGGGCGCGGCGGGACCGTTCCCCAGAGGGGTCGGGACGCCCGCGGGCGGGTAGGTCCGAGCGGTCGGACCGCCCCGGGACGGGCGAGCCGTGGTCCGCCGCCACCGGCGGCGGCCCCATCGACATCGGGTGGTGCGGTGCCGGCTCCGGCCGCGCCCCGCGAGGAGGAGGAAGCGTACATGGCCCTGACCATCGGCGTGGACGTGGGCGGCACGAAGGTCGCCGCCGGGGTCGTCGACGACCGGGGAACCATCCTGGAGAAGGTTCGCCGGCCGACTCCGTCGACCAACCCCAAGGAGACCGCCGAGACCATCGCCGAGGTCGTCGACCTGCTGAAGGGCAAGTTCGAAGAGGTGTCGGCCGTCGGTCTCGGGACCGCCGGGTTCGTTGACGAGGACCGCTCCAACGTGCTGTTCGCGCCGAACCTGGCCTGGCGCGAGGAGCCGATCAAGGAGAAGGTCGAGAAGCTGGTCGGGCTGCCCGTCGTCGTGGAGAACGACGGCAACGCCACCGCGTGGGGCGAGGCGAGGTTCGGCGCCGGCCGCGGTGAGAACATCCTCGTCCTGGTCGCCCTCGGCACCGGCATCGGCGGCGGCATCATCATCAACGGCGAGCTGTACCGGGGCCGGTTCGGCATCGGCGCGGAGATGGGCCACTTCCGGGTCGTGCCGGACGGGCGCCGCTGCGGCTGCGGCAACCGCGGCTGCTGGGAGCAGTACGCCAGCGGCAACGCCCTCGTCCACGAGGCCCGCGACCTGGCCCGGGTGGCGCCCGCGATGGCGGGCCGGCTCCTCGAACTCGGCGACGGCCGCCCGGAGAACATCAGCGGGCCCGAGGTGTCGCAGGCGGCCCGCGAGGGCGACAAGGCGGCGCTGGAGTGCTTCCGCACCATCGCCCACTGGGCGGGCCAGGGTCTCGCCGACCTCAGCGCCATCCTCGACCCGGGCGCGTTCATCATCGGCGGCGGCCTGTCCGACGCCGGCGACCTGCTCCTCGACCCGATCCGCGCCGCGTTCGAGGACGCGCTGACGGGCCGCGGTCACCGCCCGCTGCCCGACATCCGCATCGCCGAGCTGGGCTCCGCCGCCGGCATCGTCGGCGCCGCCGACCTGGCGCGCGTCCGGCCCCTCCAGGACGTCATCGTCTAGCCGTGCCGTCCGTCCGGCTGCTGAGCTACAACATCCGGTCACTGCGCGACGATCCGGCCGCCGTGGCCCGTGTCGTCCGCGCGCTCGCCCCGGACGTCGTCTGCCTGCAGGAGGTCCCGCGTTTCGGGTCGTGGCGGCTCCAGCGCCGCCGCCTGGCCCGCGCGTGCGGCATGGACATCGCGGCGGGACGGCGGGCCTGCGGGCTCGCCGTCCTCGCCGCGCCGCACGTCCGCCGCGTGGCCCGCGAGTTCCACCTGCTCACCCCGGACCCGGGCCTGCACCGCCGCGCCCTGGCGATCGCCGTCCTGGAGACCGGCGGCGCCCGCTTCCTGGCCGCAAGCACCCACCTGGACCTGCGCGACGGCCCACGCCTCCGGCACGTCCACGAGATCCTCGCCCACCTGGAAAGGGCCCGCGACCGCCACCGCGCCCCCGCCGTGCTCGCCGGAGACATCAACGAGGAGCCCGGCGGCCCGTCCTGGACCCTCCTCACCGACCATCTCCAGGACGCCTACGCCACCGCCCCGTCCGGCGAAGAACCGACGTTCACCTCCCGCAACCCCCACCGCCGCATAGACGGCGCCTTCGCAGACCCGGAGATCGTGATCACCGCCGCCGGCGTCCCGGTCGACGACCCGGCCGTCACGGCCGACTACCCAAAGGCCACCGACCACCGCCCGGTACTGGCGGCCCTAGAACTCCCCACCGCTTGAACCTCAACCACCGGTTACGGGCAGGCACGCGGAGCGAGCTCCAGCGAGCGCAGCGGGCATGCCCGGCGCGCCGCGTCCCCGCAGCGTAGGGAGCGCCAGCGACCAGAGCGAGGAGACCCGTGCCGCGCAGCCGGGGGTCTGGGGGTCGCCCCCCAGGTAAACAAGGCAGCGGGCATGCCCGGCGCGCCGCGTCCCCGCAGCGTAGGGAGCGCTAGCGACCAGAGCGAGGAGACCCGTGCCGCGCAGCCGGGGGGGGTTCGGGGGGTCGCTCCCCCGTTAGACGACAGCTCCGTCGTCGGGGTCTCTTGGCTCGTCGCCCATGCGGAGGACGAGGGTGACGAAGCCGCCGATGAAGGCGGCGACGGCGAGGAACGCGGCCCAGCCGGGGACGTCCCAGTCGAGGACGACGGTGATCAGCAGGTAGAGCGGGCCGCCGATCAGGGCGATCCAGGCGCCTTTGGTGAGTGGGTCGGCGCTGGGGAGCGGCGGGGGAGGGGGCGGGACGTAGTGGCCCTCGTCGTCGGCGTCCGGCGGGAACTCGGGGGTCTCGACGGCCCTGATCACGCGGGCGCGGGGGAGGCGGCCGGTGCGGTCGTCGCCCTCCTGCGGCGGGTCGGCGGGCTCGCGGACGTTCTCCTCGTCGGGCCAGGGGACGTCCTCGCCGTCGGGCGCGGAGTCGAAGCCGGCGACGATCTCGGCCCAGATGGCGTCCTCGTCGCGCTCTCGGGGCGCGTCGGCGTCCTTGGCCGACGTGCCGCCCTCGGCGTCCCCGCGCGGGTCACCGGGCTCGGGGGCCCCGGGCGGCGGGTCGGCGACATCGGTCTCGGGACGGTCGCCCACGTCGGCGCGTTCGCCGTCGGAGCCGCGGGCGGACGTGTCGCGCAGCCGGGCCAGGTGCGCGCGCAGGATGCCCTCCGCGGCGGGCTTCATGTCGACGTCCACGTACAGCCGGTCGAGGACGTCGCCCGCGGGCTCCCCGGCGTGCTCGGCGCGCTCGCTCCGGTCGGCCCGTTCGGCCAGGTCGACGCGGTCGGTCAGATCGGCCAGCTCGGCCAGGTCGGACGGCGGGGCCGCGTAGGCCGCCACCCCGGCCTCGCCGAGCGCCGTCAGCATCGCGTCGGCGAGATGCGGGGCGAGGTCGACCAGTGGGGCATAGGTGTCCGCTGACAGTCCATTGCCACGGCGATTCACGGGGCCGGCTCCTTCGACGACTCCGGCGTGACCGACGGCACCGGCATGACGGCCTCCGCCCCTATCGACATGGGTCCGGACGCGCCACCGGCTCGCGACGGCACTCCCGGACACCCTGAAACGTGTGTCCCACGGTATTCGCTGCGTCGCCCGGGACAAGACCCCGGGCGCACCCGATTGAGATTGACGCCTCAGAGCCTACGTTCATTCCCGCCCCCCGCGGGCATCGCGCTCGGGCCCGGGGCGGGGCGTCCGCTTCGTCGCCTCGTGTCCGGCGATGTACCGGCTGGTAGAACGGCGAGACGCAGTGGGAAGATGTCCCATCATCCCCGTCGGTCAGGGACCGTCCGCGCCCGTCCCTGGGGCGCGCGGTCCGAGGAGGTCCCCGCATGCTGTGGTTCTGGATCCTGCTCAGGGTCGTTCTCTCGCCGATCCTGTACCTCGGCTGGTGGCCGCGGAACCGGGGCATGCGGAACGTCCCCAAGCGCGGCCCGGCGCTGCTGGTGAGCAACCATCTCTCGTTCGCCGACCACTTCTTCGGGCCGCTGCCGCTGCTGCGGCCGATCTTCTTCATCGGCAAGGGCGAGTACTTCACCGGCAAAGGGCTCAAGGGGCTGATCAGCAAGGGGTTCTTCACCGGGGTCGGCGTCGTGCCGGTGGACCGGACGGGCGGCTCGTCGGCCGAGGCGGCGCTGCAGACGGGGCTGCGGATCCTCGCCGAGGGCAAGCTGCTCGGCATCTACCCGGAGGGCACCCGCGCGCCGGACAACCGGCTGTACCGCGGCAAGACAGGGGTCGCGCGGCTGGCGCTGAAGTCGCGGGTCCCGGTGATCCCGATGGCGATGATCAACACCTTCGAGCTGATGCCGCCGGGCAAGCCGTACCCGCGGCTCGGGGTGCGGCCCGGCGTCCGGTTCGGCGAGCCGATGGACTTCTCCCAGTACTACGGCCGCGAGGACGACAAGGAGGTCCTGCGGCAGATCACCGACGAGATCATGCAGACGATCAGGGAGCTGTCGGGCCAGGAGTACGTCGACCGGTACGCCGCCGAGGTGAAGGCCGAACTCGCCGGGAAGCCCGTGCGGCCGGTGGACGACGACGAGGGCCTCAGCGACTCAGGCTGAGCGAACCGGGGGCGTGGGGGCCCACAAGGGCAGGTGTGAGGGACCGCGGATGAGCGAGGCCGATCGGGGGATGGGGCTGGAGGCCGCGCTCTGGCGTGCCGTGGCCGTCTACCGCGGTCTGGCGCTGGTCTACGCCGCCGCCGTGATCGCCATGAACTTCGACGGCTACGCCCGTCCGGCCGGGGGCTGGGCCGTCCTCGCCGTCATGGCCGTCTGGACGGCGTACACGGTGTCCGCCTTCCGCGACCCGCGGCGCCGCCGGTGGCCGCCGCTGGCCGCCGATCTCGCCGTCGCGTCCGGGTGCCTGCTCGCCACGGCGTGGGTGGAGACGCCGGAGAACATCGCCGACGGCCGTCCGACGCTGCCGGTGTCGTGGGTCGCGGCGGCGCTGCTGTCGTGGGCGGTGGCGGGCGGGCGGCGTCTGGGGATCGCCGCGGCGCTCGTGCTGTCCGTGGCGAACCTGCTGGTCCACGCGATCGCCGGGACGGCGGGCGGGATCAGCCGGACGACGTTCAACGGCATCGTCCTGCTGCTCCTCGCGGGCCTCGTCGTCGGGCACGTCGTCCGGCTGGCGCTGGACGCGGAGGCGCGGCTGGCGCGGGCCGTGGAGCTGGAGTCGGCGACCCGGGAGCGGGAGCGGCTGGCCCGCCGCATCCACGACTCGGTGCTGCAGGTGCTGGCGATGGTGCGGCGGCGCGGTGACGAGCTCGGCGGGGAGGCGGCGGAGCTGGGACGGCTCGCGGGCGAGCAGGAGGCGGCGCTGCGGACCCTCATCGGCGCCGCCCCCGCCGCCGTGCCGGACACGGGCGACGACGTCGATCTCCGGCCGCTGCTGACCGGCCACGCGTCCGCGTCCGTCACGGTGTCCACGCCCGCGACCGAGGTGCGGCTGCCCGCGCACGCCGCCCGGGAGGTCGAGGCGGCGGTGGCGGCGGCGCTCGACAACGTCCGGCGGCACTGCGGCGACGGCGCCCGCGCGTGGATCCTGCTGGAGGACGGCGAGGACGCGGTCACCGTCAGCGTCCGCGACGACGGCCCCGGCCTGCCCGCCGGGCGGCTGGACGAGGCCGCCGCCGATGGGCGGCTCGGCGTCGCGCAGTCCATCCGCGGGCGCGTCCGGGACCTCGGCGGCACCGTCGAGATCACCTCCGCCGCGGGCGCGGGCACCGAGATCGAGATGACCGTGCCCCGCCGCTGACCCCTGACCGGCAAGTCGCCATATGGTGTGACCCGTGAGCGAGGTTCCCCTCAGGGTCATGGTCGTGGACGATCATCCGATGTGGCGCGAGGCGGTCGCCCGCGACCTCGCCGAGGCGGGCCATGAGGTGGTCGCGACCGCGGGGGAGGGGCGCACGGCGGTCCGTGTCGCCGCGGCCGCCCGCCCGCAGGTCGCCGTCGTCGACCTCCAGCTCCCCGACATCTCCGGCGTCGAGGTGACCCGGCGGCTGGCCGCGGCCGACCCGCCCGTCCGCGTGCTGGTGCTGTCGGCGAGCGGCGAGCAGCAGGACGTCCTGGACGCCGTCAAGGCGGGCGCCACCGGCTACCTGCTCAAGTCCGCCGCGCGGGAGGAGTTCCTGGACGCCGTCCGCCGCACCGGCGAGGGCGACGCCGTGTTCACCCCTGGGCTCGCGGGCCTCGTCCTCGGCGAGTACCGCAGGCTCGCCGCCGCCCCCGCCCGCGAGGACGACGGCGCGCCCCGGCTGACCGACCGCGAGACCGAGGTCCTGCGGCTCGTCGCGAAGGGCCTGACCTACAAGCAGATCGCGGAGCGGCTCGTCCTGTCCCACCGGACGGTGCAGAACCACGTGCAGAACACCCTCCGCAAGCTCCAGCTGCACAACCGCGTCGAGCTCGTCCGGTATGCGATCGAGCAGGGCCTGGATGGGGACGAGGCCGACGAATCCGGCTGAACCCCCACGCGGGCCGCGGCGTCTGAGCCCCTAAAGGCGCCTGACCGGGAGCACACGTGATCGACGAGATAACTGGACCGGAGCTGCTGGTCTTCGCCGGGTACGTCCTCTGCGGGATCGTGCTGATCGCGATCGCCCGGAGCGTGCGGGCGAGCGCGACGCGCGGCGGCCCGCCGACGCGCGACCTGCATCCGTACGAGATCGCCTACCTGCACGGCGGCGGGCGCCACGCGATCGCCGCGTCGATCACCGCGCTGCGGCTGGACGGCGCGGTCGACACCCTCGCCGACGGCCGGCTGATCCCGCTGACCCCGTCCGCCGCCGGCCCCCGCGCGGCCGGGAAGCCCCTCGACACGGCGGTCTTCGGCGCGATCGCCGGGCGCCGCGCCGGGACGCTCGCCGAGCTCACCGCCGAGGCCGGCGTCCGGGCGGCGCTCGACCAGCTCCGCGACGGGCTGATCCCGCTGGGCATGGTGATCGGCCCGGCCGGGGAGTGGAAGCTGCGGAGCTGCCGGCTGGTGCTCTGGGCGTGGATGGCGTTCGGCATCCCGTTCTTCATCCTGGACGTCTTCGGCGGCTTCCCTGGCGTCCTGCTCCCGCTCGCCGCGATCGGCCTGGTCGCCATCGGCTGCGGGTCCCTGCTCAACGCGGGCGCCGAGCGGACGAAGGAGGGCGAGCACGTGATCGAGCAGATCAAGGCGTCCAACGCCCATCTCGACCCGCGGCACACCGCCTCCTACGCGGGCCTGCCCGCGCCGTCGGTGCTGCTGGGCGTCGCGCTGTTCGGGACGGCGGCGCTGATGGCCTTCGACCCGATGTTCGTCCAGACCGTCGGGCTCGGCCGCTACATGGAGATGTCCGGGGCGGCGACCGCGTCCGGCGGATACTCGGGCTCCTCCTGTTCGAGCACCGCCTCGGTGTGCTCGTCCAGCTCCTGCGGCGGCGGCGGTTCCTGCGGAAGCAGCGGCTGCGGCGGTGGCGGGGGCGGAGGCTGTGGTGGCGGCGGAGGGGGAGGCTGCGGTGGAGGCAGCTGACGTGACCGCCCCGGACCTGCCGGACCTGGGGGTCGGCATCGGGTGGCGGCCGGAGATCGCCGGGTTCGTCGGCGCGCTGCCCGGGCTGCGCTTCACCGAGGTGATCGCCGAGTTCGTGCACCCGGCGCATCCCGCGCCCGCCCTGCTGGAGCTGCGCGACCGCGGCACGGCGATCGTCCCGCACGGGGTGAGGCTCTCGCTCGGCGGCGCCGAGCCGGTGGACCCCGGGCGGGTCGCGCACCTCGCCGCCTGCGCCGAGGCCCTCAAGGCGCCGCTGGTGAGCGAGCACGTCGCGTTCGTCCGGGCGGGCGGGATCGAGGCCGGGCACCTGCTGCCCGTCCCGCGGACGCGCGCCGCGCTCGACGCCCTCACCGCCAACATCCGCCGCACCCAGGACGAGCTGCCGGTGCCACTCGCCGTCGAGCCCATCGCCACGCTCTTCGACTGGCCGGACGCCGAGTACACCGAGGCCGCCTTCCTGACCGAGCTCCTGGAGCGCACCGGCGCCCTCCTCCTGCTGGACGTCGCCAACGTGTACGCCAACGCCCGCAACCGCGGCGAGGACCCAGCCGCCCTCCTCGACCGCCTCCCGCTCGACCGCATCGCGTACTGCCACGTCGCCGGAGGCTCCGAGGAGGGCGGCCGCTACCACGACACGCACGCCGCCGCCGTCCCGCCCGAGGTCCTGGACTTGATCGAGAAGCTATGCGCCGGCGTCCGTCCGCCCGGGTTCCTACTGGAGCGCGACGGCCGCTACCCGCCCGCCGCGGAGCTCCGGGCCGAGCTCGACGCCATAGCCGCCGCCTCCGGCTACGCGGCCGTCACATGAGCGGCCCGTACGACGCCGGGTTGGCGGCAGCGCAGGAGGCGCTCATCCGTGCCATGACAGCGGGCGGCGCCATGCCCGAGGGCTTCGACGCAGAGGCGGTGCGGGCCGCGGCCCACGGCATCCTGCTCAAACGGGCCGGTGAAGTGGCCCGCGCCTGGCCCGCATTGGCCGGCTCCTACGGGGCGTCCTGGACGAAGGCGTTCGCCGCCTGGGCCGCCGAACGTCCGACACAGGGCTCCCTGCGCGACGGCTGGGATTTCGCGCGAGCGCACGACGTTCTTGAACCCGACGCGGCCCGGGAACTGGCGCTCGCCGAAACCCGCTGGACCTACGACGGCGCGTCGCCGCCGCGGCCCCGGAAGGCGGCGCTGCGGCGGGTGCCCGGCGGGGTCGCGGTGCAGGTCCGCGGGCGTGTGCGCGCCATCGGGCGGAATCCGGCGCGCCGATCCCCGCACCGGGCGGGGTAACGGCGCGCAGACCCCTCGTCAGGGGCTATGGTCTAGACCAATGGCGGCTCGCCGGGACACCCGGCGAATGGCCCGTGCCGCCATGCCCGGACGGCTAGTCTGGCCATGTGAATCGAGGGAGGAGCCCGGTGGCGGGAGAAGGAGACGGCATGCGCGTCGGAGTGCTGACCGGAGGCGGTGACTGCCCCGGCCTGAACGCGGTGATCCGCGCGGTCGTGCGCAAGGGCGTCCAGGTCTTCGGCTACGAGTTCGTGGGCTTCCGGGCCGGCTGGCGCGGCCCCCTCGAAGGCGACACCGTGGCGCTCGACGTCCAGTCCGTACGCGGGATCCTGCCGCGCGGCGGCACGATCCTCGGCTCGTCGCGGACGAACCCGGTCAAGGTCGAGGGCGGCGTCGAGCGCATCAAGGACAACCTGGCGGGCCTCGGCGTGGACGCGCTGATCGCCATCGGCGGCGAGGACACCCTCGGCGTAGCCCGCGAGCTGTACGCCAACGGCGTCAACGTCGTCGGCGTCCCGAAGACCATCGACAACGACCTCAACGCGACCGACTACACCTTCGGCTTCGACACCGCGGTGAACATCGGCATGGAGGCCGTCGACCGGCTGCACACCACCGCCGAGAGCCACCACCGCGCGCTGATCTGCGAGGTCATGGGGCGCCACGCGGGCTGGATCGCGCTGCACGTCGGCATGGCCGCCGGCGCCAACGTCATCCTGATCCCCGAGCGGCCCTTCGACATCGAGAAGGTCTGCGAGTACGTCGAGAGCCGGTTCAAGACCCGCTACGCGCCGATCATCGTGGTGTCCGAGGGCGCGCACCCGATCGACGGGCAGATGCAGCTCCAGGCCAAGGAGCGCGACGCGTTCGGGCACGTCCGGCTCGGCGGCATCGGCCAGGCCCTCGCCGACGAGATCGAGAAGCGCACCGGCAAGGAGGCCCGCGCCACCGTGCTCGGGCACATCCAGCGCGGCGGCACCCCGACCGCGTTCGACCGCGTCCTCGCCACCCGGTTCGGCCTCCAGGCGATCGACGCCGTCAAGGACGGCGACTACGGCAAGATGGTCGCGCTCCAGGGCACCGAGATCGTCCGCGTCGGCCTGGACGAGGCGACCAAGGAGCTGAAGACCGTCCCGCTGGAGCGCTACTCCGAGTCCGAGGTCTTCTTCGGCTGACGAACCCTCCTGGCGGGAACACGTTCACGTGGTCGCGGCGTTGGCTTTCCTGGGCCACACTGGAAGCCCACCCTTCGGACCCTGTTCCCGCCAGGAGGACCACGCATGACGACGCTCGACCCCGCCCCGGCGGACGTCCGCGAGGAGTCGCCGGTCGACGGCGAGCCGTGCGTGCTGCTCAAGCTGGGCGAGGTCGTCCTCAAGGGCAAGAACCGCGAGCAGTTCGAGCGCCGCCTCGCCGACAACGTGCGCATGGCCGTCCGCCCCATCGCGCGGGTGGACGTGATCCGCCGCCACGGCGTGTTCATCGTCCGCAAGCACGATGCCGACCTGGCCACCATGGACCGCGTGGCCCAGCGGGTCACCGACGTCATGGGCATCGTGTGGGCCCACCGCGCCTGGCGCGTCGGCAAGGACCTCGCCAGCGTCGAGCGCGCCGCGCTCGAGCTCATGGACGGCCGGACCGGCGCGTTCGCCGTCCGGTCCCGGCGCCGCGACAAGCGGTTCCCGATGACCTCCACCGAGCTCGACCGGCACATCGGCACGCTCCTGACCGCGAAGTACGGGCAGCCGGTCCGGCTCAAGAACCCCGAGCACACCCTGTCGATCGAGGTCGACCGCGACGAGGTGTTCGTCTACTCCGGCGGGCTCCCCGGCCAGGGCGGCCTGCCCGTCGGGATGAGCGGCCGCGCGCTGGTGCTGATGTCGGGCGGCATCGACTCGCCCGTCGCCGCCTACCGGATGATGCGCCGCGGCCTGCGCGTCGACTACCTGCACTTCTCCGGCATGCCCTTCACCGGGCCCGAGTCGATCTACAAGGCGTACGCGCTGGTCCGCGAGCTGGACAAGTTCCAGGGCGGGTCGCGGCTGTTCGTCGTCCCGTTCGGGAAGGCGCAGCAGCAGATCAAGTCGTCGGGCGCCGACCGGCTCGCCGTGATCGCGCAGCGCCGGCTGATGCTGCGCACCGGCGAGGTCCTCGCCCGCCGGCTGCGCGGCGCCGCGCTGATCACCGGGGACGCGCTCGGCCAGGTGTCCAGCCAGACGCTCACCAACATCACCGCGCTGGACGACGCCGTCGAGCTGCCGATCCTGCGGCCCCTCGTCGGCATGGACAAGATCGAGATCATGGACCAGGCGCGCCGGATCCGCACCCTCACGATCTCCGAGCTGCCCGACGAGGACTGCTGCACGATGCTGGCGCCCCGCCGCGCCGAGACCAAGGCGAAGATCGACGACCTGCGCCAGATCGAGAAGCGCCTCGACGTGGGGGAACTCGCCGACCAGCTCGCCGACTCCGTCCAGGAACACCGCCCCGCTTACGCGGACCCGGCTTCCTGACCGAAACGCGGCTCAGCGGGCGTCGAAGTCGGTCGGACGCGGTGGCTCGGGGCCGTCAGGGCCCATCAGCGTGACGCGCTCGATGCGGACGATGCGGAACCGGCGCCCGGCGACGGCGATGCCGTTGCGGCGCGTCTCGTCCTCCATCAGCTCCGCCGCCTCGGCGAACCTGGCGACGTCCGTCGCGGCGGGGCTCTCCACCGCGGGCACCACGTGCCGGAAGTAGGTGACCAGCGAGTCGCGGGCCTGCTGCGGCGCGTCGTGCAGGCGGCCCACCGGGCGCCAGCGCCGCTCGCCGCGCTCGGCGACGGTGAACGCGGGCGCCAGCGCGACCGGGGTCAGGAACGCTCCCGTGGGCTCGCCGCCGCCGGCCGCGGACGCGTCCAGCACCTGGCACAGCAGCTCGGACATCGCGTAGCCGGAGCCCGCGCCGTCCTCGGGCAGCAGGTCGTAGGGGCGGCCCGCGACGCGGTCACGGGCGGGCAGCGCGTCCAGGTCGGTGGGGCGGGGCGGTTCGGGGCCGTCGGGGCCGGTGCGGACGAGCTGCTCGATCCGCACGATCCGGAACCGCCGCCCGCCCGCCGCGACCTCGTCGGCGGCCTCGTCCTGCAGCGTGCGCGCCGCGGCGGCCAGCCGCCGCGTCTGCGCGACGTCCGGCGCCGTGGCCGCCTGGTCTTCCAGGTGGACGGCGAGGAGCTCGCGCGCGCCCTGCGGCAGCGGGTCGCACGGGCACACGATCTGCCAGCCGCCCGGGACCTGCTCCGCGGCGGTGAACAGCGCCCCCAGGAGCACCAGCTCCGGGTATGCGGACACGGCGCGGCAGGCATCCGCCAGCATCACCGCGGCGACCGGGTCGACGCCGTCCAGATCCTCCGGGAACAGCCGCCCCCCGGCGTCATCGCCCGTAGTCATGCCGGACATCATCCACGCCGTGACCGCCCCCGGCCAGTGGTTCATACCAATTTGTTACCGGCCTGTATATGTTCGCCAGCGTTCCGCCTCCGCATGGGCATGACCAGGCCCACCAGGCTCGCCGCCAGCAGCGCGAGACCCCCGAGCGCGACGGGGCCGAGCCGCTCGTCCAGCAGGACCATACCGAGCACCGCGGCCACCGCGGGCTCGGCGAGCGTCAGCGTCGTCGCGGTCGTGGCGGGCGTCGTGCGCAGCCCCCGCGCGAACAGCAGATAGCCGCCGCCCGTGGTGATCACGCCGAGGTAGAGCGCGATCAGCGCGCCCTGCCCGGTGGTCAGCCACCCGGCCGGCCCGGCGATCAGGACCGGGATCAGCGGGACGGCCGCCGTCCCGAACAGCGCCCCGGCGACGGCCCGGTCCTCCTCACCGCGCGTGATGAGGACGGACGCGACCGTCGCGTACACCGCGTACGACAGCCCGGACAGCAGCGCCAAGGCGATCCCCGCCGGTTCGGCGCCCGTGTCCCGGCCGCCGCCGGCGAGGCCGCTGCCGATGAGCAGGGCGCAGCCCGCGACGGCCCCGGCGGTCGCCAGCGCCCACCGCCGGGTCGGCGCCGCGCGCCGGGTCGCGAGCCCGATCACGCCGGTGAACGCGGGCGCGCTGCCGATCGTGACGACGGTCGCGACCGCGACCCCGGTGCGTCCGGCGGCCACGAAGAACGCGGCCTGGTACACGGCGATCGTGACCGCGCCGCCGCCGACGAGCGGCCAGTTGCGGCGGTCGCGGAACAGGTGGCGGAGCCCGGCGCCGCGCCGGGACGCCGCGGCCAGGCCGAGCAGGACCAGGCCGCCGACGATGATGCGGATCGCGGCGACCGAGAGCGCCGACGACCCGTCCGCGAAGGTGCGGACGGTCCCGGTCGTCCCCCAGAGGGACGCCGCGACCAGGATGTCGGCGCCGCCGCCGCGCGCCCGGCCGCGGGCGGCGGAACCCTTGCCGGACGCATGCCGGACGGAGGTGTGCTGTGCCACGGGAGAAGCTCCTGACCTCGAATCGGACGAAGATGATCCGGATTCGGGGCGCAGGAGGACACGGCCGGGCGCATCCGGCGCCGGGCCGTGTCAGAACTCGATCAGCGAGTGCGGTCGCCGCGCCCCGTCAGGAGCGCGGCGGTCCGCAGTTCGAGGTCCAGTAGGCCATGGACGGCACGATATCCGACGAGGCCGACCGAATTGCTTCAGGCGGGGACGGCGTCGGTGTCCTGGGCCCGGGTGAGCGAGCGGCCGACGATGGGCGGCAGGTCCCGGACGAGCTTGGCCAGCTCGCGCAGATCGCCGTCCACGAGGGCCTGCGGGCCGTCGCACAGCGCCGTCTCGGGGTGCGGGTGCACGTCGATGATCACGCCGTCGGCGCCGACCGCGATCGCGGCGCGGGTCAGCGGCAGCACGAGGTCGCGGCTGCCGCCCGAGTGCGACGGGTCCACGATCACCGGCAGGTGGGACAGGCGCTGCGCCACCGGCACCGCGGAGATGTCCAGGGTGTTGCGGGTCGCCCTCTCGAAGGTGCGGATGCCGCGCTCGCACAGCACGATGTCGAGGTTGCCGCGCTGCGCGACGTACTCGGCGGCCATCAGCCACTCCTCGATCGTCCCGCTCATGCCGCGCTTCAGCATGACCGGCTTGCCGGCCTCGCCCGCCGCCTGCAGCAGCGCGAAGTTCTGCGCGTTGCGGGTGCCGATCTGCAGCATGTCGGCGTAGGACGCGACGAGCTCGACGTCGGCGGCGTCCACCACCTCGGTGACGATCGGCATGCCCGTCTCCGCCCGTACGTCCGCGAGGATGCGCAGCCCGGCCTCGCCGAGGCCCTGGAACGCGTACGGGGACGTCCGCGGCTTGAACGCGCCGCCGCGCAGCAGCGTCGCGCCCGCGGCCTGCGCCATCTGCGCGGCGCCGAGGGTCTGCTCGGCCGTCTCGACCGCGCACGGGCCGGCGATCAGCGTCATGGTGCCGGGGCCGATCGGCACGCCGCCGACCCGGACGACCGAGCGCTCGCCGTGGTTCTCGCGGCTCACCAGCTTGTGCGGCGCCGAGATGCGGATCACGTCGCTGACGCCGCGCATCCCGCGCAGGTTCAGCGTCCCGAACTGCTGGACGTCGCCGACGAGCCCGACGATGGTCCGCTCCACGCCGCGGCTGACGAACGCCTCGCCTCCCGCCGTCTCGACCAGTGAGACGACGGCCTCGATATCCGCTTCGTTGGCCTCCGGGGCCATGACGACGACCATTGGTGCTGCCTCTCTCCTTCGCCGGGGATCCACGGTGGATCCCCGGAACGACCCCTGAAACGACGAAAGCCCCGGGCCAGGCGGCCCGGGGCTCTCGACTTGAGGTCTGTCAGCGCAGCGTCTGGCAGACCAGCCGCCCGGGCTGGTCGAACCAAAAGAAATACACGACGTTGCGCACGGCCCCAGCTTAACGGCTCCGGCCGGGTACGCCGTCGCGCGGACCCCGGATATGGCTCACCTCACTCCGGATGGCAGGATGGCCGCGTCATGTCCGAGCCCGAACAGTCCGCACCGGAGCCGCGCGACCTTCCGCCCGGCCAGTACGTTCCCCGAGGCTGGCCCGTCCTGCACTACGGCCCGGTGCCGAAGTTCCGGCCCAAGGACTGGGACTTCCGCGTCTTCGGCGCCACCGAGTCCGGCGAGCAGTACCGCTGGACCTGGGACGAGTTCGACGCGCTCCCGACGATCACGGCCGTCGCCGACTTCCACTGCGTGACGAAGTTCACGATCCCGGACAACGAATGGGAGGGCGTCTCCGGCGCGGCGATCGTGGAGCTGGCGCCGCCCGCGCCGGACGTCACGCACGTGATGGTCTGGGCCGAGTACGGCTACAGCGCCAACATCCGGATGAGCGACTTCCTCGCCGACGGGACGATGTTCGCCACCCACCGCGACGGCGAGCGCATCAGCCCCGACCACGGCTTCCCGATCCGGATCGTCGTCCCGCACCTGTACGCGTGGAAGAGCGTGAAGTGGGTGCGGGGCGTCGAGTACCTGGTGAAGGACCGGCGCGGCTTCTGGGAGGAGCGCGGCTACCACAACGTCGCCGACCCGTGGCGGGAACAGCGGTACTCCTACCAGGAGGACGAGGGCGAGTCGCCGCCCCCGTGAGCTGTCGGAGGGGCCATGACCGCCTGTGGCGTGGCCCATCCGAGACCTTCGTAAATGGCCAACACACTGCCCCACGCGGTCGGCAGACGTTACCGTACGTTGTCATGGTCCTACCGTCCGTCGTGGACGTCGTCGCGTGCGCCACGGCCGCCGGTGCCGCAGGCGCCGTCGCGGGAGCCTGGATGCTGCTCCGCGGGCGCGGCCTCCCGCTCGGCGCCGCGCGCCGGCTCCCGCGCGGCCTGCCCCGTAGCGCCGCGCGCGGTCTCGCCCGCCGCGACCCAGACGAGCTTCTGCTCGGCCTTCCACGCGGCTTCGCGCGCGGTCTGCCGCGCGGCGTCGCGCGCGGCCTTCCGCGTCACATGCCCGCCGACGCGGCCGAGCAGGCGGCGTTCGCGACCCT
The DNA here is from genome assembly GCF_044326375.1 of Actinomadura sp. 3N508. Lineage (NCBI taxonomy): Bacteria > Bacillati > Actinomycetota > Actinomycetes > Streptosporangiales > Thermomonosporaceae > Actinomadura > Actinomadura sp. 3N508. The sequence continues at coordinate 722,311 of NZ_JBIRAX010000003.1, read as the reverse complement.
GCACGGGATCGCGCGGGCGACGCCGCCGCTGCGCGCCGGGCTGACCGAGGACTCCGCCCGCAAGGCCGTCCGGCGGCTCAGATCGCTGCTGGGCGCCGAGGCGGTCGCGCTGGTGGCCGTGCTGCCCCCCACCGAGGACGACCTCGACGACCTCGACGACGACCTCGACCGGCAGAGCGTCCCGGCCGCGCCCCGGCTCCTGGCATGGGACGGCGCGGCCCGCGACGCCCACGCGGCTGACGCCGTCCACGACGCCCTGCCGGTGCTGTCCACCGGCCGCCCGCGCGTGATCGCCCCCGAGCTGATGGGCTGCCGCGACCCGCGGTGCCCCGTCCAGGTGGCGATGGTCGCCCCGCTCACCGTCGAGGGACGCGTCGAGGGGGCGCTGACCGTGTACTGGCGCAGCCCGTCGACCGCGCGGGTCCGGGCGGTCGGCGAGGCCGCCCGGCTGGTCACCGGCCAGCTCGAGCTCGCCGGGCTGGACAACGCCCGCATCCGGCTCGCCGAGGCCGAGATGCGGGCCCTGCGCGCCCAGATCTCCCCGCACTTCGTCTACAACTCGCTGACGACGATCGCCTCGTTCGTCCGCACCGACCCCGAACGCGCCCGCGCGCTGCTGCTCGACTTCGCCGACTTCGCCCGCTACTCCTTCCGCAACCCCCGCGACTTCACCACCCTCGCCGACGAGCTGCGCTCCATCGACCGCTACCTGCTGCTGGAACGGGCCAGGTTCGGCGAGCGGCTCCAGTTCCGCGTCGACATCGCGCCCGAGGTGCTGCCGGTCGCGGTGCCGTTCCTCGCGCTGCAGCCGCTGGTCGAGAACGCGATCCGGCACGGCATGCAGGGCGCGGGCGACGCGTTCCACATCTCGATCGTCGCGCGCGACTCGGGCGCCGAGGCGGCGATCAGCGTCGAGGACGACGGCGTCGGCATGGACCCCGAACGGCTCCAGGAGATCCTTTCCGCGCCGCTCGGGCGGCCGGGACCGACCGGATGGGGGAGCGTCGCGGCCCGCGCGCGGCGCCCCGGAGGCGACGCCGGCATCGGCCTCGCGAACGTCGACGAGCGCATGCGACAGGTCTACGGGGACGAGTACGGGCTGACCGTCGAGACCGCGCTCGGCGCCGGAACCAAGGTCAATTTGCGCGTCCCGAAGTACCGCCCGGGAGTGTTTCCGGACTGAGCCGCGCCGCCGCGACACGCCACTCACTTTTCGGAACCGATTGCGGACAGACGGTAATCGCGGCAAAGTCGCCCTCATGCTGCACGTCCTGGCCGTCGACGATGAACGACCCGCGCTTGAGGAGCTGACCTATCTGCTCCGCAAGGACCCGCGGGTCGGCAGGGTCGCCTGCGCGGGCGACGCCTCGTCCGCGCTGCGCGACCTGAGCAGGATGCTCGTCGAGGGCGACCGCCTCGACGCGGTGTTCATGGACATCCGCATGCCCGGGCTCGACGGGCTCGACTTCACCCGCCTGCTCACCGGGTTCGCCGCGCCGCCGCACGTCGTGTTCGTCACCGCGCACGACGACTGCGCCGTCACCGCCTTCGAGCTCGGCGCGCTCGACTACCTGCTGAAGCCCGTCCGCCCCGAGCGGCTCGCCGAGTCGGTGCGGCGCGTCCTCGGCGCCGTCGACCGGCCCGCGCCCGCCCCGGCCGCGGAGGGCGACCGCGACCCCGAGGACGAGATGATCCCCGTCGAGCTCGGCGGCCGCACCCGGCTCGTCTCCCGGCGCGCGGTCACCCATGTCGAGGCGCAAGGCGACTACGTCCGGCTGCACACCGCCGACGGCGGCTACCTCGTCCGCATGCCGCTGTCGGCGCTCACCAAGCGGTGGGAGGCGGCCGGGTTCATCCGGATCCACCGCAGCACCCTGGTCGCGTCCGCGCACATCACCGAGGTGCGGTTCAACGGGGGCCGCGCCGCCGTCCAGATCGGGGACGAGCTGCTGCAGGTCAGCCGCCGCCACACCCGCGAGGTGCGCGACCGGCTCGTCCGCAAGTTCCACCACCCGGAGGGGAACGGCGCCGGCGACGACGCCGGGGACGGCCGAACCGGCGGGGAAGACGGTCGCGATGAGCGCTGAACGCCGGGTGACGGTGTCCGCCGCGACCGCTCGCGCGCGGACGCACCACGACGACGCCGTACCGGCGCCCGGAACCCGTCCCGCCGAGCGGTCCGCCGCCGCCGCGCCGGAAGCGCCCGGGTCCGGCCCGCCGGACGCCGATCCCCTCGATACCGACCCGCCCGGCTCACTCGGCGTTCCCCATGTGCCCGGCTCGCCCGGTTCCGTGGCGGCCGGCGGCGCGGCGGTGTCCGCCCTCATCCGCCGCCAGCTCGGCATCGCCCTGCGGACCTGCGCGATCGTCGTCGCCGTGGTGGCGGGCCTGCCCGCGCTGCTCGCGCTCTCCCCGGCGGTCGCACGCGCCGGAGTGAGCGGCGTCCCGCTGGCCTGGCTCGTGCTCGTCTTCGGCATCCAGCCCCTCTGGGTCGCGGTGGCGCTGCGGCAGCTCAGCCGCGCCGAACGGGCGGAGCGGGAACTGACCGGGCCGGTCACCGGCCGCGGCCCCTTGGGCCGTCGGTGACCGCGCTCGCCGTGGCGGCGGCGCTGATCGCGCTCGTCGCGGTGCTGGGGACGGCGTCCGTCCGCGGCCGCCGCTCCGCCGGGACCGCAACCGGCCTCCTGATCGCCTCGCGCGGCGTCACCCCCTGGTGGAACGCGTCCGCGATCAGCGGCGAGTACATCTCCGCCGCCGCGTTCCTCGGCTCCGCCGGGCTCGTGCTCGCCTACGGCGCCGACATGCTGTGGCTCCCCATCGCCGCGACCGCCGGATACGTCCTGCTCCTGGCGTTCGTCACCGCGCCGCTGCGCCGGTCCGGCGCCTACTCCGTCTCCGACTTCGCCGAATGGCGGCTCGGCTCCCGGACCGTCCGGCGGATCGTCACCGCCTGCGTCTGCTTCATCGGCTGGTTCTACCTGCTGCCGCAGTTCAAAGGCGCCGGGGTGACGCTCCGCGTGCTGACCGGAGCCCCCATCTGGACGGGCTGGGCCGTCGTGGCCGCGGTCGCGCTGCTGCTCACCGCGACCGGCGGGATGCCCGGCATCACCGCCGTCCAGGCCGTCCAGTTCTGGGTGAAACTCGCCGCCGTGGCCGTCCCCGCCGTGGTGCTGCTCGCGGTGTGGAACATCGCCGGCGCCCCCGACCCCGTCGGCGACGCCCCGCCGAACTTCGAACGCGCCACCCGCGTGCAGGTGCGCACCGACGCCACCGTCACCGTGCCCGCCGCCGTCACCGTCACCGCGCGGGGACGGGTGGACGGCGCCGTCCGCAGCGGCGAGACCGTCCCCCTCGCCCCAGGCCGGCACACCCTCGGCGCCGGAACGGTCGTCCGGTTCCCGGCCGGTGCCCCGGTGCCGCACGCCGAGCGGCTGCCCGTCCAGGACGGCGTCACCTGGGCCACGCCGTTCGGACGCGGCCAGGACCGCGGCCTGTTCCGCACCTACTCGGCGCTCCTCGCCGTCCTCCTCGGCACCATGGGCCTGCCGCACATCCTGATGCGCTTCTACACCAGCACCAGCGGGGCCGCGGCACGCCGCACCGCCGCGTTCGTGCCCGTCCTGCTGGCCCTGTTCTCGATGTTCCCCGCCCTGTACGGGACGCTGGGACGGCTCTACGCGCCCGAACTGCTCATGACCGGCGACACCGACGCGACCCTCCTGATGCTGCCGCAGCGGATGATCCCCGGACCCGGCGGCGCGCTGCTCACCGGCCTCGTCACCGCCGGGGCGTTCGCCGCGTTCATCGCCACGTCCTGCGGCATCGTCATGGCCTTCGCCGGGACGGTCTCCCAGTGCGTGCGCCGCGGCAGCGGCGTCACCACGTTCCGCCTCGGCGTCGTGCTCGCGCTGGCCGTGCCGCTGGCCGTGCTGCCGAGCATCGGACGGCAGGGCGCGGTCGGCCTGGTCACGATGGCCCTCTGCGTGTCGGCGTGCTCCCTGTGCCCGCTCCTCGTCCTCGGCATCTGGTGGCGCGGCCTCACCGCCGCCGGCGCCGCCGCCGGGCTCCTCGCCGGCGGCGGGCTCGCCGTCGCCGCGGGCATCACCCGCCTGTTCGCCGGTTCCTGCCAGGGCTGGCCCAGCGCCGTCCTCGCCCAGCCCGCCGCCGTCCTCGCGCCCACCGTCTTCGCCGTCATGATCGCCGTGTCGCTGCTGACCCGCCGCCGCGTCCCGCGCCGCGCCGACCGCGCGCTCATGAAGCTCCATCTGCCCGAGGGCACGCCCGTCCGCTGATCGCCCGTGAATCATCGACCGTCGCGGGCCCGCAGGTGGTGGACCGTTCCCAAACACCGCTCGTCCCGCCGGACCGCCCGCTCATCGTGCAGCTACTCAACGCATACCTATGACTACGTACCGTTTACCGAGACCTGGGTTTTCCTGGACTGCAACCGAGGCATCACACCCCTAGAGTTCTCAGTGGCACCTAACGCCACACCGTCCCCGGAGGGGCGGGCGGCCCGTGCCGCGGCACACGCCGCGCACCACCGCGAAACCTCCACAAAAGCAAATCCGGAGATCCGGCTCCAACGCCGGATCGTGCGTCGCTGGATCCCGTACCGGGGGGGTGGGATCCGGTGGCCTGTGGCTCGGGCGTCGTTGAACAGTCGGGGGGTTGTTCAGCGGCGCCCGAGTCGTGCTGTGTTTTTTTGCTTTTTTCTCCTCCTTCGGGCCTTGGCGGCCCTCCATCGTCGAAAAAAGCGCGCGATCGCTGCATCGCTCCGTCTCGCCTGGCGGCTCGCTGCGCGATCAGGTTTCTTGCTTCGCTCGAAACCTGCCTTCGGACGCGATCGCAAGCATTGAGGTTGTTGGGTGGTTGCTGTGGTGGCTTGGGTCTGCGCAGTAGTGGGTGCGGGGGGTGCTTCCCTGCGGCTCAAGCCTGGTGGCCAGCGTTGTTGCGACGCTACTGGTCAGGTGTCGCGTAGGCGTTTTAGGGTTTCTATGTCTTTGGCGTGAGGTTCGGGGGCCCGGCCCGGGGTTTCTATCAGGAACGGGATTCCTGATAGGGCGGGGTGGTGGAAGAGGTCGGCGAAAGCGTTCTCGCCTATTTGGCCTTTGCCTATGTTCTCGTGGCGGTCTCGGCCGGAGGCGCAGGGGTCTTTTGAGTCGTTGGCGTGGACCAGTTTCAGGCGGCCCTCGCCTACGGTCTCGATCAGTGCGTCGATGGTGGCCTTTGCGCCGCCGGGGGCCGCCAGGTCGTGGCCTGCGGCGAAGGCGTGGCAGGTGTCGAAGCAGACGCCCAGTTTCGGGTGGTTCTCGAGTTTCTCGAAGAAGGGGCCCAGGTCCTGGACCTTGGCGCAGAGCATGTTGTTCTGGCCGGCCATGGGTTCCAGTAGCAGGTACGGGCCGTCCTCGGGGATCTCGTCCAGGAGGGGGAGGACGTGGTCATGGACCTGGGCCATGGCCTCGTCGTAGGTCTGGGTGACGGCTGAGCCCGTGTGGACCACTACGCCCAGGGCGCCTATGGCGCGGCCCCGGGTCAGGGAGTGGCGGACCGTGGCGATCGACTTGGCCAAGGTCTCCTGGTTGGGGGAGCCGAAATTCACCAGGTACGGGGTGTGGATGTAGACGGGGACGTCCGTGGCGCGGAGTTTCTCGTCTTCGGCGGGTTTGCCCTCGGGGAGGGCCCAGCCTCGGGGGTTGGACACGAAGACCTGTACGGCTTCGGCGCCGATCTGGGCGGCGTACTTCAGGCCGCCGGTGGCCAGGCCACCGGCCACGGGGACGTGTGCCCCTACGGGATTGCTCGATGTCATGGCGGTTTCAGCCTAGCCGGTCAGGGGCCACGGAAGATGGTCACGGTCGAGCCGCGGCGGGCCTCGCCGCTGTTCGGGGACTGGAAGCGGACCGTGTTGCCGCCGAAGCCCGTCACGCTGACCTTGAAACCGGAGTCTTCCAGGGCCTTCTTGGCGTCGTCGACGTTGCGGCCGGTCAGGTTCGGGACGGGGACGTTCTGCTCGCCCTCGCCCTCCTCGCAGCCGATCTTGACCGGGCCCGCGTCGACCAGGCAGTCGCGCTTGTTGACGACGATCGTGACCTTGTCGCCGCGGGACACGCCGGTGCCCTCGGGCGGGTTCTGCTCGATCACCGAGTCCGGTGGCTTGCCGTCGACCTTCTTCTTCTCGACCTTGACGTCCAGGCCCATCGAGCGGAGCTGGTTCGCGGCGGCGTCGCCGTCCTGGCCGATGAGGTCCGGCATCGACATGCCGCTGGAGACGATGAGGCCGACCGGCTCGTCGGGGGACTGCCGCTGGCCCGCTGCGGGGTTCGTGCCTACGACCTCGTTCTTCGCGATCGTCTGGGAGGGGGTGAAGCTCGTCCGGCCGACGGTGAAGCCTTCGTCCTTGAGGGTCTGCTTGGCTTCCTCTAGGGACTTGCCCTCTACGTCGGGCACTTCCTGTGGGGTGATGCCACGGGACGGTGTGAGGGTGATGGTCTGGCCCTTGGCGATGCGGGCGCCCGCGGGTGGATCGGACTTCGCCACGCCGCCCTTGTGGACGCGGTCGTCGTAGACGGGCTTCGCGGTCCGCACGTCCAGGCCCGCGCTCTCCAGGCGGTCGCGGGCGTCGGCGACCTTCATGCCGATGATGGACGACGGGACGTGCTCGTACTGCCCCGACGTCTGGTACCAGACCGCCCAGCCGAGGATGATCGCCGCGATCGCGCCGATGGCGACGAGGACGTACCGGCCGGTCAGCGCGCCGATGGCGCGGTCGGCCCTGGTGCGCTCGGGGGCGAGCGTGGGCGCGTCCAGGACGGCGGTGCGGGCGTGCTGCGGGCGCTCCAGGACCGCGGTGGCGTTCGTCTCCTCCAGGCGGCGGTCGAAGTCGGGCGGGAGGCCGCCGAAGACCTCGGCGACCTCGGCGAGGTACTGGTTCGCGTCCTGCGGGCGGCGCTGCGGGTCGTGGCTCGTGGCGTCGGTGACCAGCTCGTCGACGCGGAGCGGGATGCCCGGGATCGCGGTGGACGGCGCCGGGACCGTCTCGTTCACATGCTTGTAGGCGACCGCGAGGGGGGTGTCGGCCTGGTGGGGGAGGTGGCCGGTGAGCAGCTCGAACAGCATGACGCCGGCGGCGTACACGTCCGAGCGGACGTCGGCGTCGCCGGAGACGACCTGTTCGGGCGCCAGGTAGCCGACCGTTCCGATGAGCACGCCGGTCTTGGTCATCTTGGTCGCGGTCTCGGCGCGGGCGAGGCCGAAGTCGGCGACCTTGACCTGGCCGTCCTCGGTGATGAGGACGTTCTCGGGCTTGACGTCGCGGTGCACGAGACCGGCCCGGTGCGCCGCGCCGAGCGCCGCGAGGACCGGCTGCATGATCTCCAGCGCGGCGCGGGGGCCGAGCCGCCCGAGCGTGGTCAGCGCGTCGCGGAGCGTGTGCCCGGCGACGTACTCCATCACCAGGAAGACGTGCTCGCCGTCGGTGCGCTGGTCGTAGACGGCGACGACGTTCGGGTGGGACAGCGCCGCCGCGGCCTTGGCCTCGCCGATGAAGCGGGTGACGAACTGCTCGTCGGCGGCGAGCCCGGCGTGCATGACCTTGATCGCCACGACGCGGTCGAGCCTGATGTCGCGCGCGACGTAGACCGTTGCCATCCCGCCGCGGGCGACGCGGGACTCAATGCGGTAGCGCCCGTCGAGCACCTGCCCGACGAGGGGATCGGCAGCCCTCGTGTCCATCGCTGCGAGTTTACGGGCGCGGCGGCGAGCTTCTCATCAGTCGCGAGTATGAGCGTCGATGAGCCCTGAGGGTGATTCGACCGGGATGACCGGGGGCGCGGGGCGGCGGGTGCTGCGGGAGACGGCGACGCCTGCGAGGCAGAGCAGGCCGCCTGCGAGCGTGATCAGGCCGGGGACCTCGCCCAGGAACAGCCACGACATGAACACGACGAGGGCGGGTGCGGCGTAGGTGGTGGCGCCCATCTTTCCGGCGGACGTCCGCGCCAGGGCGTATCCCCAGGTGGTGAAGGCGATGGCGGTGGGGAAGACGCCCAGGTAGATCATGTTGAGGGTGGCGCCGGCGGGGGCGTCGGCCGCTTCTGAGACCAGCTGGCCGGAGAACGGGAGGCAGGCGAGCGTGCCGATCGCGCAGGCGAAGGTGGTGAACTGCAGCGCGGAGGCGTGCCGCAGCGCGGGCTTCTGGCTGACGACGCCGGCGGCGTAGGTGACCGCGGCGACGAGGCAGAGCAGCACCCCGCCGACGGACGAGCTGCCCTCGCCGGACATCGACAGCCCGACGACCGCCGCGCCTGCGAACGACACGGCCATCCCGGCGAGCAGGCGGGGCGGGAGGCCTTCCTTGAGCAGCCAGCCGCCGAGGAGGGCGATGAGGATCGGGCCGATGTTGACGACGAGGGCGGCCGTGCCCGCGTCCACCAGCTGCTCGCCCCAGTTCAGGGCGACCATGTAGGCGCCGAACCACAGGATGCCCGCGGTGACGATGCCGGGCCAGGCGGCCTTCGGCGGGAGCCCCTCGCGCCGGACGAGCCACAGCGCGCCCAGCACGACCGTTCCCGACAGGAGGCGGCCGAGGGCGAGCGCGCCGGGGCTGTAGTCGTCTCCGGCGCTGCGGATCGCGACGAAGGCCGATGCCCAGAGCACCACGGTCACCGTGGCGGCCGCCACGGCGAGCTTGTCGACGCGCGCGCCGGTTTCCTGCTGCATGTCAGGCACCTTAGGTAAGGGACGTTTCGACGAACACCGAAGCGAGGCGCCGGGTTGCGGTGCCCTGGCTCGGATGGACCGTTTTCAGTCTCGTGGTGCCTACATTTCAGGTCCAGCGAATATTTCTTCAGGTGGCCATTTAGTTTTCCTACGAGGTTGCTCGGCCCTCGAAGGGTGAGGAGGCCTGCGCGTAGCGGCGCTTGGGGATGCGTCCGGCCAGGCGGGCGAGGCGTCCGGCCTCTACCGCGTGGCGCATCGCGGCGGCCATCTGGGTGGGGTGTTGGGCTCGGGTCACCGCCGTTGCCAGCAGGACCGCGTCGCAGCCCAGTTCCATCGCCAGCGCGGCGTCGGACGCGGTGCCGAGGCCCGCGTCCAGGATGACGGGGACGCCCGCCCGCTCGACGATCAGCTCGATGTTGTGCGGGTTGCGGATGCCGAGGCCCGAGCCGATCGGGGAGCCGAGCGGCATCACGGCCGCGCACCCGATCTGCTCCAGGCGCCGCGCGAGGACGGGGTCGTCGTTGGTGTACGGCAGGACGACGAACCCGGCGTCGACGAGCTGCTCTGCGGCGTCGACCAGCTCGATCGGGTCGGGGAGGAGGGTGTGCTCGTCCGCGATCACTTCGAGCTTGACCCAGTTCGTGCCGAGCGCCTCGCGGGCCAGCTTCGCGGTGAGGACGGCCTCGCCCGCGGTGAAGCAGCCCGCCGTGTTCGGCAGCACCCGGATGCCGGACTCGGTCAGGACGTCCAGCACCGAACCGCGGGCGGAGGGGTCCACGCGCCGCATCGCGACCGTGGTCAGCTCCGTCCCGGACGCGGTCAGCGCCTCGCGCAGGACGTGCATGCTCGGCGCGCCCCCGGTCCCCATGATCAGCCGGGAGCCGAGCTCCTCGCCCGCGATGACCAGCTTGTCCGTCACCTCTAGCCTCCCTGCACGGCGGTCAGGACTTCGATGCGGTCGGCGTCGCGCAGCGCCGTCGCGGCCCATGCCGAGCGCCGGACGACCTCGTCGTTCACCGCCACCGCGATTCCGGCCGCGGCGCCGGAGACGGACGCGACCGCCTCGGCCACGCTCGCGCCGTCCGGCAGCTCGCGCGGCTCGCCGTTGACGATCACCTTCATGAGTGCACCTCGGGGGAGAAACGGCCGGGCGAGAACGGCCCGGCTACTTCTGGAACGGGGGTGTCGAGCAGTGTCGCGGACAGGATGTCGGCGGAGATCGGGGCGAGCAGGATGCCGTTGCGGAAGTGGCCGGTGCCGATGACGAGGCCGGGGAGCGCGGACGGGCCCATCACCGGCCCGTTGTCCGGTGACCCCGGGCGCAGGCCCGCGGAGACCTCGGTGAACTCCAGCTCGGTGACGCCGGGCAGCAGCTCGCGGGCGTCGCGCAGCAGCTCCCACAGGCCGCCCGCCGTGACGCGCGTGTCGAAGCCGAGCTCCTCCTGGGTGGCGCCGACGACGATCTCGCCGTCCAGGCGCGGCACCAGGTAGACCGACGAGCCCTTCACCATCCCGCGCGTGGACCTGCTGATGAACGGGGTCCGGGCGCGGAGCCGGATCACCTGGCCCTTGACGGGACGGACGGGTGGAACGGTCCCGGGAGGCAGTCCGTCGAGATCACCCGACCACGGGCCCGCCGCCAGGAGGACGCGGTCGGCGTTGATGGTCGTGCCGTCGTCCAGCCGTACGCCGACCGCCGTGTCGCGCTCCACGACGATGCCCGCCGCTCGCCGCCTGACCAGGCGGACGCCGAGCTTCCCGGCCGCGGCGAGCAGCGCCGGGGTCAGGCGGCGCGGGTCGATCGAGCCGTCCTCGGGGGCGAGCAGGCCGCCGCGCACGCCCGGCGCCAGCATCGGCTCCAGGCGGCGGCACTCGCGGCCCGTCAGCGCCTCGACCGGGATGCCGAGGGTCTCCTGGAAGCGGCGCAGGTCGTCCAGGTACTTCAGGTCGTCGGCGTCGAAGGCGACCTCGATGATCCCGTCGGTGCGGTAACCGGTCTCCAGGCCGGTCAGCTCCTCCAGCTCGGCGACGAACGCGCCGTACCGGTCGCGGGACGCGAGGCCCAGCCGCAGCAGCGGCTCCTCGCCGTAGGTCAGCTCGCTGACCGGGGTCAGCATCCCCGCGGCCACCGCCGACGCGCCGCCCGCGGGCTCGGGGTCGACCAGGGTGACGGCGGCGCCGCCGGCGGCGGCCCGCCAGGCGGTGGCGAGGCCGATGACCCCGGCCCCGATGATCACGATCTCCATGCGCGCTCCCTTCGCCGGCATGATCCGGATCAGGTCGTGGCGGTCGGCGGCCCGTTCCAGCCGCCCTCTCAGCCCGGTCGCACCGGACTCCCGCGCTTTGTGCTGTTCCACCCGGTCTCCACCTTACGACCACTTCCGATCCCTTGTGCGTGGGCAGCCGTCCGGGCGGGCGTCCGGGGAGTTCTAGGGTGGATCCCCATGGAGCGGATCATCGTCGTGGGCGGCGGGCTGGGCGGGTTGCGCGCCGTGGAGTCGTTGCGGGGCCGGGGCTACGAGGGCGCGCTGACCCTCGTCTCGGCCGAGCGGCATCCGCCCTACGACCGGCCGCCGCTGTCGAAGGCCGTCCTCGCGGGCGAGTCCGACGACACGACGGTCGACGCCGACTGGGACGCGCTGCGCTGCGAGCTCCTGCTCGGCGAGCGCGCCACGGGCCTGCGCCTGGACGCGCGCGGCGGCGTCGTCGCGTCCACGGCGGGCGATCTTCCGTTCGACGGGCTGGTCATCGCGACCGGGGCCGTGCCGATCACGCTGCCGGGGGACGGGCCGCAGCATGTGCTGCGGACCATCGAGGACAGCCGTGACCTGCGATCCCGGCTTACGGAAGGCGCCCGGATCGTGATCGTCGGGGCGGGCTGGATCGGCGCCGAGGTCGCGACGACCGCCGCCAAGAAGGGCTGCGCGGTGACCGTCGTGGAGGCCGCGGACACGCCGCTCGCGGGCGCGCTCGGCCCCGAGGTCGGTGCGCTCACCGCGCCCTGGTACGCGGAGGCGGGCGTCGAGCTGCGCACCGGAGTCAAGGTCGCCGAGGTGGGAGACGGCGGCCTGCTGCTTGCCGGCGGCGCCCGGATCGAGGCGGACGAGGTCGTCGTCGGCATCGGCGTCCGGCCGCAACTGTCCTGGCTGGACGGTTCCGGGCTGCTGCTGGAGCGCGGCGTCGTCACCGACGGCTCGTTCCGCGCCTATGCGGGTGAGGAGGTGCCCGGCTCCGCCCGCCCGGACGTCGTCGCCGTCGGCGACTGCGCCGCCTGGTGGTCGGCGCGGTACGGGCGGCGGCTCCTCGTCGAGCACTGGGACACCGCCCTCAACGCCCCCGACGTCGCCGCCGCGACGCTCCTCGGGCAGGGCGCGGTGTACGACGCCGTCCCGTACTTCTGGTCCGAGCAATTCGGGCGAATGGTGCAGTATGCGGGGAACCATTCGGCGTCCGAACGAATCGTTCGCCGCGGGGACCCGACCGGCCGGAAGTGGACGGCCGCCTGGCTGACCGGCGACCGGCTCGACGCGATCCTCACCGTCGACCGGCCCCGCGATCTGGTGCAGGCGCGCCGCGTCATCGCGGCCGGCACGCCCGTCGACGCCGGGGCGCTCGCCGACCCGGACGTGCCCGTCCGGCAGGCCGTTCGCGGATAGCGCACGGCGCCGAAGCGTAACGGCTGTACAGGGGGTTTGAGGGTTCCGAAGGCGTGGTAGCAAGGGGGCGTGACGCAGATGCACGCAACCGTTGACAGCGCACTGGACCCCCGGACCGACGCCCTCGCGGGCGAATGGCTCTCCCTGAAGGAGACCGCCGAGCGACTCGGGATCAAGACCAACCGGATCAAGCAGCTCATCAGCGAGCACCGGCTCCTGGCCGTGCGCCGGGAGGGCGAGCCCATGGTGCCCGCCGCGTTCATCAAGGACGGTCAGGTCATCAAGGGCCTGCCCGGCACGCTGACGCTCCTGTCGGACGCCGGGTTCGACGAGGTCGAGACCATCCGCTGGCTGTTCACCGCCGATGACACGCTGCCGGGAACGCCCGTGGACGCGCTCACCGAGAACCGGGGGACCGAGGTCCGCCGCCGCGCCCAGGCCCTCGCGTTCTAGCCCGTCCCCCGGCCCTGGGGGCCTGAGCCGCCGGAACGTCTGACACGATCGCGGGGTCGCGCGACGCAACAGCCGCGCGGCCCCGCGAAAACCTTCCGGAAGGACGTCTCTCCGCCGTGTCCAGGCATCTCCCCACCGAGCGCGCCGTCGCGCTGCGCGCCCGGCTCAGCCGCGCCCGCCTCTACCTCTGCACCGACGCGAGGGAGCGGCAAGGGGACCTGCCGGAGTTCCTGGACGCCGTGCTCGCCGGCGGCGTCGACCTGCTCCAGCTCCGCCAGAAGGGTCTGGAGGCCCGGCAGGAGCTGGCCTACCTGGAGATCTTCCGGGCGGCGTGCGAGCGGCACGGCGCGCTGCTCGCCGTCAACGACCGCGCCGACATCGCGCACGCCGCCGGCGCCGACGTGCTGCACCTCGGCCAGGACGACCTGCCGGTGGACGCCGCCCGCGAGATCGTCGGCGGCGACATGCTGATCGGCCGGTCCACGCACTCCGGCCGGCAGGCGGCGGCGGCCGCCGTCGAGCCGGGCGTCGACTACTTCTGCGCCGGGCCGGTGTGGCCCACCCCGACCAAGCCGGGACGCCCCGCGCCGGGGCCGGAGCTGCTGGAGTACGTCGCCGCGCAGCGGGTGGCGCGTCCCTGGTTCGCGATCGGCGGGATCGACCTCGGCAACCTCGGCGACGTCCTCGCCACGGGCGCGAACCGCGCCGTGGTCGTCCGGGCGATCACCGAGGCGGCCGATCCGCGGGCCGCGGCGGCGGAGTTCGCCCGCCGGCTCGCCGCCTGACCCGCCGGCTTCGATCTTGTCGGGGTTTGACCTGGATCACAGTGCGGGGCGGTACACGATCGCCCACAATGGAGATCATGAGCGTGGGACCCGACGACGACCGCCCGGTCGAGCTGGACGATGACCTGGAGATCCTGCCGGACCAGACCTCCGACGACACCGACACCGGCTGGGGCGAGTGGCGCGGCGACACCGACGACTCCCGCTTCCTGGAGGATCGTCCGCCGCACTGGTGAGCCGCCGGGCTCGCCCGTTCAGAAGGGCATGCCCCTTCAGAAGAGCATGCCCAGGACGAAGCCGGAGAGGACGACGGCCGCCAGCGCGACCATCATCCGCCACCGGTAGCGCGGGATGCGCGTCGGCCGCGGTTTCGGCATCGGTCCCTGCCCTTCGCGGAGCGCCCGGACGATCTGCGACGCGGTCGGCCGGGCGGCCGGGTTCTTGTCGAGACAGCGGGCGGCGAGGTCGCGCAGCGGGCCGTCCAGGTCGCCGAGGTCGGGGCTGCGGGAGGTGACCCGCCGCATCACCGCCGCGCTCGGACCGGTGCCGAACGGCGGGCGTCCCGTCGCGGCGAACACCATGGTGGCGCCCCACGCGAACACGTCGGCGGGCTTCCCGACCGGCTCGTCCTCGATCTGCTCGGGCGCCATGTAGGCGGGGGTGCCGACCGGCCCGGTCGTCACCGGGGTGGCGTCGGCGATCCGGGCGATGCCGAAGTCGATGACCTTGGCGCCGTCCGGGCCGAGCAGCACGTTGCCCGGCTTGAAGTCGCGGTGCACGATCCCGGCGCGGTGGATCGCGGCGAGCGCCGCCGCCGTCCGCAGCCCGAGCTTGCGGAGCTTGGCCGGGGGCAGCGGGCCGCGGTCCTCGACGACGTGCTGGAGCGGCGGCCCTTCGACGAACTCGCTGACGATGTAGGGGCGGTCGCCGGTCATGTCGGCGTCCAGCACGCGGGCCGTGTGCCGCCCGGACACCCGCAGGGCCGCGTCGGCCTCCTTGACGAACCGGCTGCGCGCCCGCTGCCCGGCCGCCACGCCGCCGCGCAGCAGCTTGACGGTGACGAACTCGCCGTCGCCGTCGCGGCCGAGGTAGACGACGCCCTGGCCGCCCTCGCCGAGCCTTCCGAGCAGCGTGTAGCCGCCCAGGCCGCGGGGGTCGTCGGGGCCGAGCGGGGTATCTGGGCGCCTGCCGCGCGCCGCGTGCGCGCCGCTGCCGTGCCGATCGGGGTCTCCGTGCCGGTCCGGGCCTGCGCCCCCGGCCTGGCGGTCGGGGCCGGACCGGGCGGCCTGCGCCGAGCGGGACGGCGCGGGGCGCGCCTTGGCCGACCGGGCGACGTGGGGCTGGCCGGCGTGGGGCTGGCCGGCGTGGGGCTGGGCCGGACGCCCTGGACGGGCGGCGGCGCTGCGCGCGGGATGGGGGCTCGTCCTCCCGCGGGAGGTGTCGTGCGGCACGTGGGGGGCTCCGACTCGGCGGGGACGGACGAAGATCTCCTCATTTGTACCGTGTCGCCGGGCTGCCCGGCAGGGGAACCTCGATCTTCGCCGCCCCGGCTGGAACGTGCCGACGCCTCCTACGTGCTGCGCACGGTGGCCGCGACCGCCAGTTCGGCGAGCGCGTGCCGGGCCTCCTCGGTGATCGGCGCGGAGCGCAGGGCCTCCTCCGCCTCGCCGAGATAACGCTCGATCATGGCCTCGCAGGCGGCGAGCCCGCCGGTCTCCTCGATGATCGCGCGCAGCTCGTCCACGCCGGGACGGTCGAGGCCGGGGTCGCCGAGGCGCCGCCGCAGCGCCGCCGCCTGCGCCGCGGAGGCCCGCTCCACGGTGAGCGCGATCAGCACGGTCCGCTTGCCCTCGCGCAGGTCGTCGCCCGCGGGCTTGCCGGTCTCGCCCGGGTCGCCGAACACGCCGAGGACGTCGTCGCGGAGCTGGAAGGCGATGCCGAGCGGCAGGCCGTAGCCGCTGAGCGCGGCGGTCACGTCGGGGCCGCCCCCGGCGAGCGCCGCGCCGAGGTGCAGCGGACGCTCGATCGTGTACTTGGCGCTCTTGTACTCCACCACGCGCAGCGCCGTCGCGACGGACGCCTCCCCGCGCGTGCCCTCCAGCATGTCGAGGTACTGGCCGCACATGACCTCGGTGCGCATCAGGTCGTAGACGTCCCGGCCGCGCCGCCTGCGCTCGCCCTTCAGCCCGCAGGTCTCGAACAGCTCGCTCGACCAGGCCAGGCACAGGTCGCCGAGCAGGATCGCCGCGCCCGCGCCGAAGGCCTCCGCGTCGCCCGGCCACGCCTGCGCGCCGTGCAGCGCCTCGAACCTGCGGTGCACCGACGGCTGCCCGCGCCGCGTGTCGCTGGAGTCCATCACGTCGTCGTGGATCAGCGCGCTCGCCTGCAGCAGCTCCAGGGACGCCGCCGCCCGCACGATGGCCTGGCCGTCCGCGCCGCCCGCGGCGCGCCAGCCCCAGTAGCAGAACGCCGGACGGAGCCGCTTGCCCCCGCCGAGCAGCGCCTCCAGGGCGGCCAGCATCGGGGCGAGGTCGTCGCTGATGGTCAGCAGGGCCGGGCGCTGCCGGTCGACGAAGGCCAGGAGCGCCTCGTCGACCTCCTTGCGGATCAGGCTGGTCGACATGCCGAGATCGTATCCAGCCGGGTGGTTTCAACCGTCCGCCGGAAACGTGAGAGGTCCATAGATCCTCGGAAATATGGACATAACGGCCGTGCGGTGTGCGGAGCATCACTCGTATCGGCGGCCCCAGGGGGCCTTTAGAGGGCTTCTGTAGGCTTGGGACATGCCACGCCTGCGCCCAGACCGTCCCCCCGCCGTCCGAGAGCTGCTGGCCTCCGGAGCCAAGTCCTTCTCCTTCGAGTTCTTCCCGCCCAAGACCGACAAGGGCGCGCGGAACCTGTGGCGCACCATCCGCGAGCTCGAACCGCTGCACCCGACGTTCGTGTCCGTGACCTACGGCGCGGGCGGCGGCACCCGCGACAAGACCGTCGACATCGTCGAGCGGATCGCCACCGACACCACGCTCACGCCCGTCGCGCACTTCACCGCCGTGAACCACTCCCAGGCCGAGCTGCGCCAGCTGATCGGCCGGTTCGCCTCCGTCGGCGTCCGCAACATCCTCGCCGTGCGCGGCGACCCGCCCGGCGACCCGATGGGGGAGTGGGTCAAGCACCCCGAGGGCGTCGAGTACGCCGCCGAGCTCGTCCGGATGATCCGCTCCTACGGCGACTTCAGCGTCGGCGTCGCCGCGTTCCCCTACAAGCACCCGCGCTCGCCCGACATCGAGAGCGACACCCGCTACTTCGTCGAGAAGTGCCGCGCCGGGGCCGACTACGCGATCACGCAGATGTTCTTCCGCGCCGAGGACTACTTCCGGCTCCGCGACCGCGTCGCCGCCGCCGGCTGCGACGTGCCGATCCTGCCCGGGATCATGCCGGTCACCCAGTTCAGCACGATCGAGCGGTCCGAGCAGCTGTCGGGCGCGCCGTTCCCGCCCGAGGTGAAGGCCCGGTTCGAAGCCGTCGCCGATGACCCGGACGCCGTCCGCCGCCTCGGCATCGAGCACGCCGCCGAGCTGTGCCAGGAACTGCTCCGCCAGGACGCGCCCGGCATCCACTTCATCACGTTCAACAAGTCGACGGCGACGCGCGAGGTCTACGGGCTGCTCGACGCCGACGGGTACGGGGCCAGCGGCAGGGTCCCGCCCATGACCGCGTAGCGCGGCCCGCCGCCGGGGAACTCGAAGTCCGTCAGCAGATCGACCATGCCGACGGAACGGTAGAGCGTGCGGGCCGGGGTGTCCGGCCGCCTGTCCAGCGTCGACAGCACGACGGTCCGCTCCGGCCTGCCCTCGCACAGCGCGGTCAGGAGCGCTCGCCCGAGGCCCTTGCCCTGCGACTCCGGGTGGACGTGCAGCTCCGCGATCTCGAAGGTGTCCGCCAGCCACCCCTCCGCGTGCTCCGGCCCCTCCAGGTCGGTGAGCGCCCGCGCGACGACGTCGTGCCACCACTGCCCGCGCGCGCCGTGGAACCCGTACGCGAACCCCTGCAGCGGGCCCGTCAGGACGGGCAGCGCCCCGCGCCGCTCCACCACGAACGCCCGGAACCCCGGATACGAGGTGTGCCGTTCCATGATGGTGTGGCGGCCCGGAAGCTGCTCGTCCGGCGGGTCCATGGTGGCCGCGTAGACGTCCAGCATGGGGCTGAGCCTGCGCAGGAACGCGCGCTCGTCGATCTCGCGCAGCTTCGGGTCCCTCACCCGACAGAGCGTAGACCGGCCGGTGGCCCGCCGGAGGACGAAAGCTGATCACGACCGCCGCGTGGCCTCCGCAGACCGCCGCACCCCGGTGTCACCCGCCTTCGACGGCCTTGCGCACGGACGCGTCGTCCCGCGCCACGACGGCGGTCTCGCCGGTCAGCACGATCGGCCGCTGGATCAGCACCGGGTTCGCCACCATGATCTCGATCCAGCGGGCGCGGTCGTGCGCCAGGTTCTTCAGCCCGAGCTCCTTCGCGACCGGCTCGTTGAGCCGCGCCACCTCCCACGGCTCCGCGCCGATCCGCTTCAGGACCGCGTCGAGCTCGTCCGCCGTGGGCGGCTCGTCCAGGTAGCGGCGCTCGGTGTACGCGACGCCCGCCTCGTCCAGCGCGGCCTTCGCGGCGCGGCTCTTCGAGCAGCGCGGGTTGTGCCAGATCTCCATCTCACTCCACCTCCGCGGGGGTGCCCCCGGTGATCCTCAGCAGTTCCTCGTACGACGTGGGGAACACGGTGTGCGGATGCCCGCCCGCCGCCCAGACCTGGTCGTACTTGTCCAGCCAGACGTCCACGAGCGTACGGATCGGCGCCGGATGCCCCAGCGGCGCCACCCCGCCGATCGGCTGCCCGGTCGCCGCCCGGACGAACTCCGGCGTCGCCCGCTTCACCTTCGCCGCGCCCACCAGCGCCGCGATCTTCACCGTGTCGACCCGGTGCGCGCCGCTCGTCATCACCAGCAGCGGCGTCCCGTCCGCGTCGAACACCAGGCTGTTGGCGATCGCGCCCACCTCGCAGCCCAGCTGGTCGGCCGCCGCCTGCGCCGTCGGCGCGGACTCGGGCAGCTCCACGACCGTCCCCGTAGCGCCCCGGTCGAGCAGCGCCTTTGCCACGATTTCGGTATTCGGATGCATGGGTAGCACTTTAAGGTCAGCTCATGCGAGGGAGACCGATCGACGTGCGGATGGGCGCGGTTCTGCTGACCGCCGCCGTTCTTGTGACGGGGTGCAACGGGACGGACGGGGCCGCGGGCCCGCCGACGACCCCGGTCGCCAAGCCGGCGACGCCCGCGCCGCCCCCCACGCCGGCGCCCACGCCCGCGCAGCGCAAGCTGAAGCCGGGCGCGAAGGGCGACGACGTCAAGGCGCTCCAGCGCCGCCTCAAGGAACTGAACTACGACCCGGGCAAGGTGGACGGGAAGTACGGGACGTCCACCCAGCTGGCCGTTTGGGCGTTCCAGGCCGTCAACGACATGAAGCAGAAGGGCACGCTCGACAAGCCGTTCTGGGAGGCTCTGGCCAGCCCCGAGCAGCCGGAGCCGATGGCCAAGAAGCGCGAGAAGGACCGCGTCGACGTCGACCTGAAGCGCCAGTACCTCGTCCTCTACAAGGACGGGCGGCCGCGCCTGATCACGCACATCTCCTCGGGCTCCGGCGAGTACTACTGCGCCAAGGACCGCGGCGCCAAGGTCCCGCGCTGCCGCTACGCCACCACCGGCACGGGCGACTTCCGCACGGGGCGCCGCGCCTTCGGCTGGGAGACCTCGCCCCTGGGACGCCTCTACAACCCCATCTACTTCAACGGCGGCATCGCCTTCCACGGCGCGCTGGACGTGCCCAGATACCCCGCCTCGCACGGCTGCGTCCGGCTGCCGATGCACGTCGCCGAGTACTTCCCCGACCTCCTCGGGACGAACGTCCCAGTGCACGTCAGACGCCCCAAGTGAGGGCAGTCACACCGCGCTGACCTGCGGAGAACGGCGCGCGTTCGAACACGTTGACGAATCGGCGTCAGGGCGGTTTACTGGGTGGTGCGTCGAACTTATGTTCGACGTGGTGCGGGACTCGCGGCCCGTGCCAGGGCGACGTCCCCGCCGGTGGCGCAGCTGCCGGCGGGACGGACGGCCGGGCGGAGTGAGGGGAAGCTCTCCGCCCGGCCGGCCCGAGCCCGGAAGGAGGCAGACATGTCCGGAACGATGACCGCACGCGGGATCCATGCCGCCGCCCAGTCCGTCCCGCCGCCGAGCCCGCGCCGCCGCCCGATGCCCGCACCGCGCCCGGCGCACACGGCCACCGGCCAGCTCCACGCCGCCCGCATGGGCCTCGCCGAGGCCGCCGAGGCCACCTCGCCCGCCGTCCGCTACGTGTGCGCCCACCTGGCCGCACTCCGCGCGGCCGCCGCGGTCCTGGCGTCCAGGGAACCCCTGGAGACCCACCGCCGCGGCCGTCCGCGCAGCGTCTGGGTGCTGCTCCCGGAGGCCGAGCCCGCCCTGCGCGAATGGGCCGCCTTCTTCGCCGCCGGCGCCGACAAGCGCGCCGCCGCCGAGGCCGGGCTGCCCCGCGCCGTCACCCCGCGGGAGGCCGAGGAGCTCCTGCACGACGCCGACGTCTTCGTCACCCTCGTCGAAGACACCCTCGGCGTCACCAGCCAGCCCACCCTGCCCGTGCCCGAAGCCAGCTGACCCGCAGGACCCCTCCGAAGACCCCCTCCCGAGGCCGTCCCTCTCCCCGGGACCGCCTCCCAGGTGGCCGGGGCCGCCGAGTACGGCCGCCCCGGCCGCCGCCAACCCCTCCGGCCGATCGCGCCGGCGGTGGCCGCACCTCCCCCCGAGCCGGCCCCGCCGGCGCGATCCCACCTGGCCGAACGGCCCGGAACCGGTGCCGGAACGCGGAACGGGGCCCGGCATGGCGCCGGGCCCCGTCACGTTGCTGCGGGTATATCAGAACGACTCGACGGCGCGGCGCGCCTCCGGGTCGAGGACGCCCCAGCCGATGAGCTCTTCGGTGAGCTCCGTCGGGGACTTGTCATAGATGACCGCGAGTGAACGCAGGTCTTCTTGGCGGATGGACAGGACCTTTCCGTTGTAGTCGCCACGCTGGCTTTGAATCGTCGCGGCGTAGCGGGCGAGAGGACCGGCCTTGTCTTTCGGAAGCTGCTGCAACCGCTCTAGATCGATCACGAGCTTGGGTGTAGGCCCGAGCGGGCTCGGCGCGGCTCCGCCGGGCAGCAACTCGGAAACCGGCACGCCGTAGAAATCGGCGAGCTCGGCCAGCTTCTGAACGGTGACGGCGCGGTCGCCCCGCTCGTACGAACCCACGACGACGGCCTTCCAGCGGCCTCGGGACTTCTCTTCCACGCCGTGCAGGGACAGCCCCTGCTGGGTGCGGATGGCGCGCAGGCGCGCGCCGAGAGCCTTTGCGTATTCAGACGGCATGATGGCCCCCCAGGCTCACTTTCATCGTCGTCGGACTCCGGCTCGCGCCGGAGGGGAGCCGATTCGCGAAGCCATTGGGCCTCAGGAGTCCGCCCCCGGGGATGGTTACGGACAGTGACGGTAAAACGGAGAAGGCCCTAGGTCAAGCCGATTGGAAAAAAGCGGTCGAATCCGCAGGACTCGATGGTGCTGGCGAGGATCGTCCGCAAGCCCTGCGGGCACGGCCCGCCGGGCCCCTCGCGCGGCCGTTCCGCGTGCCGGCGCCGCCGCGAATGTGACGCCTCTCACCTGCGAATACGCGGACCGGCCCGGACGCCGGGGCGGTCCGGGACGGCTGCTACGGTGGGGGACGCAAGACGTCCTTTAAGGCCCGTCCCGTGAGGCGGGAAAGGAGTTTCCGTGATGAATGCTGCCTCCAGGCCGGAACGGCCGGTGGAGGAGCGCGTGGCGGACGGTGATCCCCGGCCCAAGGCCGTTCTGGAGGGTCCCGACATCAGGCGCGCGCTGACCCGTATCGCACACGAGATCCTCGAGCGGACCAAGGGCGGCCACGACGTCCTCCTGCTCGGCATCCAGACCCGCGGCGTGGGCCTGGCCGAACGGCTCGCCGGGGCACTGCGCGAGGTCGAGGGCCGCCCGGTGCCCTGGGGCTCGCTCGATGTGACCATGTACCGCGACGACCTGCGGCTGCGGCCCGCCCGCGCGCTCGGCCGCACCGAGCTGCCCGCGGAGGGCATCGACGACAAGGTCGTCGTCCTGGTCGACGACGTGCTGTTCTCCGGCCGGACGGTGCGCGCCGCGCTCGACGCGCTCAACGACCTCGGGCGGCCGCGCGCCGTCCAGCTCGCCGTGCTCGTCGACCGCGGGCACCGGCGGCTGCCGATCCGCCCCGACTACATCGGCAAGAACCTGCCCACCTCGATGCGCGAGACCGTGAAGGTCCTGCTGAAGGAGAACGACGGGCGCGACGCGGTACTGCTCGGCCCGACCCTGCCCGATCCGACGGGGGGCGCCGAATGAACCGCCATCTGATCTCCGCCGCCGACCTGAGCCGGGACGACGCGCTGCTCGTCCTCGACACGGCCGAGGAGCTCGCGCAGATCGCGGGCCGGGCCGTCAAGAAGCTGCCGACGCTGCGCGGCCGGACGGTCGTCAACCTCTTCTTCGAGGACTCGACCCGCACCCGCATCTCCTTCGAGGCCGCGGCCAAGCGGCTGTCCGCCGACGTCATCAACTTCTCCGCCAAGGGGTCGAGCGTGTCGAAGGGCGAGAGCCTGAAGGACACCGCCCTCACGCTGGAGGCGATGGGCGCGGACGGCGTCGTCATCCGGCACGGCGCGTCGGGCGCCCCGCACCGGCTGGCCGGCTGGGTGCAGGGCAGCGTCGTCAACGCGGGCGACGGCACGCACGAGCACCCCACCCAGGCCCTCCTGGACGCGTTCACCATGCGTAAGCGGCTCGGTGACCTGGAAGGCCGCCGGGTGACGATCGTCGGGGACGTCCTGCACAGCCGCGTGGCACGATCCAACGTCCTGCTGCTCACCACGCTCGGCGCCGACGTGACCGTGGTCGCGCCGCCGACGCTGCTGCCGGTCGCCATCGGCACGTGGCCGTGCTCGGTGTCCTACGACCTGGACGGCGTGCTGCCCAAGAGCGACGTCATCATGATGCTGCGCGTCCAGCAGGAGCGGATGAACGCCGCCTACTTCCCGACCGTCCGCGAGTACAGCCGCCGCTACGGGCTCGACGCCGAGCGCATGGCGGCGCTGCCCGACCACGCCATCGTGATGCACCCGGGCCCGATGAACCGCGGCGTGGAGATCGCCGCGGAGGTCGCCGACTCGGTCCGCTCCACCATCGTCGAACAGGTCGCCAACGGCGTCAGCGCCCGGATGGCCGTTCTCTACCTGCTGCTCGGGGGCTCCGAGCCGGCCATCGGCCAGGAGGTGCCGCGGTGAGTCTCCTCATCAAGGGCGTGCGGATTCTCGGTGGGGACGCCACCGACATCCTGATCCGGGACGGCGCCATAGCCGAAGTGGGCTCCGGCCTGGACGCGGCCGGTGCGCAGACCATCGACGCGGACGGCCTCGTCGCGCTGCCCGGTCTCGTCGACCTGCACACCCATCTGCGCGAGCCGGGACGCGAGGACGCCGAGACCGTCGAGTCCGGGACGAAGGCCGCAGCCACGGGCGGATACACCGCCGTCCATGCGATGGCCAACACCGACCCAGTGGCGGACACCGCCGGAGTGGTCGAACAGGTGTGGCGCCTAGGGCGCGAGGCCGGATACTGCGATGTTCAGCCGGTCGGAGCGGTCACGCGCGGCATCGCCGGTGAGCAGCTCGCGGAACTGGGCGCGATGGCCGATTCCGCCGCGCAGGTCCGGGTCTTCTCAGACGACGGGCACTGCGTGTCGGACGCGGTCATCATGCGCAGGGCGCTGGAGTACGTGAAGGCGTTCGACGGCGTCGTCGCCCAGCACGCGCAGGAGCCGCGCCTCACCGAGGGCGCGCAGATGAACGAGGGCGAGATGTCGGCCTCGCTCGGCCTGCGCGGCTGGCCCGCCGTCGCCGAGGAGGCGATCATCGCCCGGGACGTGCTGCTCGCCCAGCACGTCGGGTCGCGGCTGCACGTCTGCCATGTCTCCACGGCCGGGTCCGTGGAGATCATCCGGTGGGCGAAGAGCAGGGGCTGCCCGGTGACCGCCGAGGTCACGCCGCACCACCTGCTGCTGACCGACGCCAAGGCCGGGTCCTACGACCCGATCTTCAAGGTCAACCCGCCGCTGCGCACCGCCGACGACGTCGCCGCGCTCCGCGGCGCCCTCGCGGACGGGACGATCGACTGCGTCGCCACCGATCACGCTCCGCACCCGGTCGAGGACAAGGAGACCGAGTGGGCCGTCGCCGCGATGGGGATGATCGGCCTGGAGACGGCGCTGCCCGTCGTGCAGGAGGCCATGGTCGAGACCGGGCTGCTCGACTGGGCCGGGGTCGCCGACCGCATGTCCTTCCGGCCCGCGCGCATCGGCCGGCTGTCCGGGCAGGGCCGTCCGCTGGAGGCGGGCTCGCCCGCCAACATCACGCTGTACGACCCGTCGCCGCGCCGCACCGTGGACTCGTCGGCCATGACGTCCAAGAGCCGCAACACCCCGTTCGCCGGGCTGGAGCTGCCCGGGCACGTCGTCGCCACGTTCCTGCGCGGCAAGCCGACCGTCCTGGAAGGGAAGCTCCAGTGAGCCCTGCTCTGCTCGTTCTGGAAGACGGCAGGGTCTTCCACGGGGTCGCCTACGGGGCCGAGGGGGAGACGTTCGGCGAGATGGTCTTCAACACCGGGATGACCGGCTACCAGGAGACCCTCACCGACCCCTCCTACGCGCGCCAGATCGTGGCGATGACGTCCCCCCACATCGGCAACACCGGCGTCAACGGCGAAGACCCGGAATCGCGCCGCATCCAGGTGGCCGGTTACGTGGTGCGTGAGCCCGCGCGTGTGGCGTCCAACTGGCGGGCCACCGGTTCGCTGGGTTCGGCGCTGCGCGACCAGGGAGTGGTGGGAATCGCCATCCCCGGCACGCGCGCGCTGACGCGGCACCTGCGTGACAGGGGCGCCATGCGCGCCGCCATCTTCAGCGGACCGGACGCGGTGGCGCCCGGCGAGAACGCACTCCTGGAGCGCGTGCGGCAGAGCCCTTCGATGGAAGGCGCCGACCTCGCACGCGACGTTTCGACCAAGGAGCCGTACATCGTCCGGGCGAAGGGTGAGAAGCGCTACACCGTCGCCGCGGTCGACCTGGGCATCAAGTCGATGACGCCCTACCGGATGTCGGAGCGGGGCTGCGAGGTGCACGTCCTGCCCGCCACCAGCACGGCCGACGACATCCTCGCCCTCGACCCGGACGGCGTGTTCTTCTCCAACGGCCCAGGCGACCCTGCCGCCGCCGGCTACGCCGTGGACGCGCTCAAAGGCGTCCTGGACGCGGGCAAGCCGTTCTTCGGGATCTGCTTCGGAAACCAGATATTCGGCCGCGCGCTCGGCCTCGGGACCTACAAGCTGAGGTTCGGCCACAGGGGCATCAACCAGCCCGTCCAAGACCGGACCACGGGCAAGGTCGACGTGTCGGCCCACAACCACGGCTTCGCCGTGGACGCCCCCACCGACGGCCCGTTCGGCACGCCGTACGGCCCTGGCGAGGTCACGCACGTCAACCTGAACGACGGGTGCGTGGAGGGGCTGAGGCTGCTGGAGCGCCCGGCGTTCAGCGTCCAGTACCACCCGGAGGCCGCGGCGGGCCCGCACGACGCGTCCGGCCTCTTCGACCGCTTCTGCGACCTGATGGACGGGCCGGCGGACGGGTCGAAGAACGAGGGGGTGCTCTGATGCCGCGCCGTGAAGACCTGAAGTCCGTCCTGGTCATCGGCTCGGGGCCGATCGTCATCGGGCAGGCGTGCGAGTTCGACTACTCGGGTACGCAGGCGTGCCGCGTCCTCAAGGCCGAGGGGCTGCGGGTGACGCTCGTCAACAGCAACCCGGCGACGATCATGACCGACCCCGAGTTCGCCGACGCCACCTATGTCGAGCCGATCACCCCCGAGGTCGTCGAGAAGATCATCGCGAAGGAGCGGCCGGACGCCCTGCTGCCCACCCTTGGGGGCCAGACGGCCCTGAACACCTCCATCGCGCTCTACGAGGCCGGGGTCCTGGCCGAGTACGGGGTCGAGCTCATCGGCGCCGACGTGGACGCGATCCAGGCCGGGGAGAACCGGGAGAAGTTCAAGGAGGTCGTCGCGAAGGTCGCGCGCGAGCGGGGCCTGAACGCCGAGTCCGCCCGGTCGGTCATCTGCCACTCGATGGACGACTGCCTCGCCGCCGCCGCCACGCTCGGCTACCCGGTCGTCGTGCGGCCGTCGTTCACCATGGGCGGCGCCGGCTCCGGCTTCGCCCACGACGAGGACGACCTGCGCCGCATCGCCGGCGCCGGGCTCGACGCGTCCCCGACCACCGAGGTGCTCCTGGAGGAGTCGATCCTCGGCTGGAAGGAGTACGAGCTGGAGGTCATGCGCGACCGCCACGACAACGTGGTGATCGTGTGCTCGATCGAGAACCTCGACCCGATGGGCGTGCACACCGGCGACTCGATCACCGTCGCGCCCGCGCTGACGCTGACCGACCGCGAGTACCAGAACATGCGCGACGTCGCGATCGCCGTGATCCGCGAGGTCGGCGTCGACACCGGCGGCTGCAACATCCAGTTCGCGGTGCACCCCGGCACCGGCCGGATGATCGTCATCGAGATGAACCCGCGGGTGTCGCGGTCGTCGGCGCTGGCGTCCAAGGCCACCGGCTTCCCGATCGCGAAGATCGCGGCGAAGCTGGCGATCGGCTACACGCTGGACGAGATCCCGAACGACATCACCCGCGAGACGCCCGCGTCGTTCGAGCCCACGCTCGACTACGTCGTGGTGAAGGTGCCGCGGTTCGCGTTCGAGAAGTTCCCCGGCGCGGACGGCACGCTCACCACGCACATGAAGTCCGTGGGCGAGGCCATGGCCATCGGACGCTGCTTCACCGAGGCGCTGCAGAAGGCCCTGCGGTCGCTCGAACAGAAGGGCTCGTCGTTCAGCTGGACGGGCGAGCCCGACGCGGCCGAGCTGGTGGAGGCGGCCAAGCGCCCGCATGACGGGCGGCTCAAGGTCGTCCAGCGCGCGCTCTGGGCCGGTGCCACCATCGAGGAGGTCTACGAGGCGACCGGCATCGACCCCTGGTTCCTGGACCAGATCGTCGCCATCAACGAGGTCGCCGAAGAGATCCGCACCGCCGACGACGCGCTCACCAGGGACAAGCTGCTGCGCGCCAAGCGCCACGGCTTCTCCGACGCGCAGATCGGCGAACTGCGCGGCCTGTCGGAGGAGGTCATCAGGGAGGTGCGGCGGGCGCTCGGCGTCCGGCCCGTCTACCTGACCGTCGACACCTGCGCCGCCGAGTTCGAGGCGCAGACCCCGTACCTGTACTCGGCCTACGACGAGGAGACGGAAGTACCGCCGGGCACCAAGCCCAAGGTGCTCATCCTCGGCAGCGGACCCAACCGCATCGGCCAGGGCGTCGAGTTCGACTACTCGTGCGTCCACGCCTCGTTCACGCTGGCCGAGGCGGGCTACGAGACCGTGATGGTCAACTGCAACCCCGAGACGGTCTCCACCGACTACGACACCTCCGACCGGCTCTACTTCGAGCCGCTCACGCTGGAGGACGTCCTGGAGGTCGTCCACGCGGAACAGCAGTCCGGTGAGGTCGCGGGCGTCATCGTCCAGCTCGGCGGCCAGACGCCCCTGGGGCTCGCGCAGAAGCTCAAGGACGCCGGCGTCCCGATCGTGGGCACCTCGCCGGAGAGCATCCATCTCGCGGAGGAGCGGGGCGCGTTCGGACGCGTCCTGCACAGGGCCGGTCTGCTCGCGCCCAAGCACGGGACGGCCACGTCCTACGAGGACGCCCGCGAGATAGCCGCCGAGATCGGATATCCCGTTCTCGTGCGGCCCTCCTACGTGCTCGGCGGGCGCGGCATGGAGATCGTGTACGACGACGTCACGCTGGAGTCGTACATGGCCCGCGCCACCGAGGCCAGCCCGGAGCACCCCGTCCTCGTCGACCGCTTCCTGGACGAGGCCATCGAGATCGACGTCGACGCCCTGTTCGACGGCGACGACCTGTACCTCGGCGGCGTCATGGAGCACATCGAGGAGGCCGGGATCCACTCCGGCGACTCGGCGTGCGCCCTGCCGCCCATCACCCTCGGGCACGACGACATCCGCCGCATCCGGGAGGCGACCGAGGCGCTCGCACGCGGCGTCGGGGTGCGGGGGCTGATGAACGTCCAGTACGCGCTGTCGGCGGGCGTCCTGTACGTCCTGGAGGCCAACCCGAGGGCGTCCCGCACCGTGCCCTTCGTGTCCAAGGCGACGGCCGTGCCGCTCGCCAAGGCCGCCGCGCGCGTCATGATGGGCGCCACCATCGCGCAGCTGCGCGCCGAGGGCATGCTCCCCGAGACCGGCGACGGCGGGAGCCTGCCGCTGGACGCGCCCATCGCGGTGAAGGAGGCCGTCCTGCCGTTCGACCGGTTCCGCAACGAGAGCGGCCAGGGCGTCGACATCGTCCTCGGCCCCGAGATGCGCTCCACCGGCGAGGTCATGGGCATCGACGAGGTGTTCGGCACCGCGTTCGCCAAGTCCCAGCAGGCCGCCTACGGCGGTTCGCTGCCGACCAAGGGACGCGTCTTCGTGTCCGTCGCCAACCGCGACAAACGGCACATGGTGTTCCCGGTCAAGCGGCTCGCTGACCTCGGCTTTGAGATTCTTGCCACGGAAGGGACCGCGGAGATCCTGCGCCGCAACGGCGTGCGTGCCAAGATCGTGCGCAAGCACAGCGCGGGTCCGGGACCGTCCGGCGAGCCCACGATCGTGCGGCGCGTCCTGGACGGCGAGGTCGATCTCATCGTCAACACTCCCTTCGGCAGCCCCGGCCAGTCCGGGCCCCGGCTCGACGGCTACGAGATCCGTACCGCGGCCGTGCTGCGGGGCGTACCGTGCGTGACGACCGTCCAGGGCCTGGCCGCGGCGGTGCAGGGCATCGAGGCCGTCGCCGGGGGGCAGGTCGGCGTCCGCTCCCTCCAGGAGCACGCCGAGATGCTCAGCGGCGCCCACGGGCGCACCGGCGCGCGCGCGGAGGACGAGCTGCCGGGCGCGCCGGTTGCGGACGGAGACCCGGGACCCGGGTGACAGAACCGGGCGGGCGTGGCGGCGGCCTTGGGGAGGGCCCGCCGCCCGCCGCCCGCACGCGACGAGGAGAGGGAGACGGGTGTCCGACACGCCGGTGCAGACGTCGGCGACGGTCCTGACGGTCCGCCAGGTGCAGGACTACCACGCGATGACGCTGGTGGCCCCGGCCATCGCCGAGCGGTTCAGGCCCGGCCAGTTCGTGGCCCTCGCCGTCGGCGGCGAGCACACCTCCCGGCTGATCCGCCGCTGCTTCGGGGTGTACGAGGTCAAGTCCGACTACGGCGGCACCGTCGAGCTGGTGTTCGCCGACACCGAGCCCGGCACCGCCTGGCTCGCCGGGCGCCGCTCCCGCGACCAGATCGACCTCGTCGGCCCGCTCGGCCGCCCGTTCCGGCTGCCCCGCGATCCGGTCAGCTGCCTGCTCGTCGGCGGCGGCCCCGGCGGCGCGGCCGTGTTCGCGCTCGCCGACTCGCTGCTGCGGCGCGGCTGCCAGGTGCACTTCGTGCTGGGCGGGCCGTCCGCGAAGCAGGTGTTCGGGTCCCGCATGGCGCAGCGCATCGGCGACTCCGCGACCGTCGCCACCGACGACGGGTCGATGGGGGAGAAGGGCACCGTCCGCGACGTCCTGCCCCGCGTCATCGAGGAGACGGGCACGGACGTCGTCTACGGCTGCGGCCCCACCACCCTGCTCCGATCCGTCACCCAGGTCGCCACCGACTTCGGGCTGCCGTCCCAGGTGTCGGTCGAAGAGTTCCTTCAGCGGACGGGTGCGTGCGGCATAGGCGTGTGCATGACGTGCATGCTCCCCGTCCACGGCGAGGACGGCGTGACCCGGATGATCCGCGCATGCGCGGACGGGCCCGTCCTGCGCGGCGACCTCGTCCGCTGGGGCGACCTCGGCACGATCCCGTTCGACGCGCTGGGCGCGCCGCGCGTCCTGAGCGTCACCGAGGGGGGCTTCCAGTGAGCGACCGGGTCAGGACCACACTCGGGCCCCTGGAGCTGCCCAACCCCGTCATGACGGCCTCAGGATGCGGCGGGACGGGACGCGAACTCGCCCAGTTCTTCGATCTCTCCCGCCTGGGAGCGTTCGTCAGCACCTCCGTGATGCCCCAAGCGCGCGCCGGGCGCCCCACTCCGCGCGTGACCGAAACCCCCTCCGGTTTGTTGACCGCAATGGGCCTTCCGGGGCCCGGTGTGGAGACTTTCCTGGAACACGAGCTTCCGTGGCTCATCGACCAGGACGTCCGGACGATCGTGTCCGTCGCCGGGAACAGCGTCCACGAGTACGGCGATCTCGCGCGCCGCCTCCGCGGCGTCCCGGGCGTCGCCGCGATCGAGGTCAACATCGCCTGCCCGAACGTCGAGGACCGTGGCCGCATGTTCGCCTGGCACCCGTCCGCCGCGGCGTCCGTCGTCCGCGCCGTCCGCGACCACGCCCGGCCCGGCACGCCCGTCTTCGCCAAGCTCGCCCCCGACGTGACCGACATCGTCACCATCGCGCTGGCCTGCGTCGACGCGGGCGCCGACGGCCTCACCCTGATCAACACCATGGAGGCAATGGCGATCGACACCGGCACGCTCCGGCCCGCCCTCACCGGCGTGTCGGGCGGCCTGTCCGGGCCCGCCGTCCGGCCCGTCGCGGTCCGCTGCGTCTACCAGGTGCACGCCGCGCTGCCCGGCACGCCGATCATCGGCGTCGGCGGCGTCGCCACCGGCCTGGACGCGCTGGAGTTCATCCTCGCGGGCGCCTCCGCCGTCGCCGTCGGCACCGCCGTGTTCCACGACCCCACGGCCGCCCCGCGCATCCTGCGCGAGCTGGAGGAGGCCCTGGTCGCGCGCCGGATCGGCCGCCTCGCCGACGCCGTCGGCCTCGCGCACAAGCCCGCCGGGTACGTCCCGCCGCAGGTGCGCCCCGAAGAGCCCGAGAAGGAGACGCTGTGACCGCCCCCATCGCCGTCGCGCTGGACGCGCCCGACCTGGAGACGGCCGCGCGCTGGGCCACCCTGGTCACCCCGCACGTCTCCACCGTCAAGGTGGGCCTGGAGCTCTACCTGCGGTACGGGCCGGACGTCGTCGCCAGTGTCCGGGGCGCCAGCGGCGTTCAGGTCTTCCTCGACCTCAAGCTGCACGACATCCCCGCCACCGTCCGCGGCGCCGCCCGCGCGGTCGCCCGCCTCAGGCCGTCCTACCTGACCGTGCACGCGGCCGGCGGCCCCGCCATGATCCGCGCCGCGGTCGAGGCCGTCCCGGCCACCAAGATCGCCGCCGTGACGGTGCTGACGTCGCTCTCCGAGGCCGATCTGACCGCTCTCGGCCTCGCGGGACCCGCCCCGGACGCCGTCCGCCGCCTGGCCGTCCTGGCCGTCGAGGCGGGCGCTCAGGCCCTCGTCTGCTCGCCGCAGGAGGCCGCCGCCGTCCGTGCCGAGGTCGGGCCGGGCATCACGCTCATCACGCCGGGCGTCCGTCCCGCGGGCGCCGACAACCAGGACCAGGCCCGCGTCGCCACCCCGGAGGACGCCCTCGCCGCCGGCGCCGACCTGCTCGTCATCGGCCGCCCCATCACCGGGGCCCCCGACCCCGGCGCCGCGGCCGCCGCCATAGCCGCCGCGCTAAGGCGCGTATGAGCCGTTAGCCGTCCGGTCGTGTATGACCACAATGACCACAAATGGCGTCACCCGGTTCGCAACAACATCAGCCACCCCCACAACCCCGACGCCAATACCGCCGCGATCGCTCCGCCGCCAAGGCGCGCAGTAGTTGAACACCGCAATAAAACAATGAACGCGACTGAACGATTCGGCATTGCCGAACGTACTGAACGATCGACTTCGTTCACGCGGAGCGACGATTCTCGCCCTGGGGACGCCTCCGGCGTGACGGGGCGTGGTTCCGCGTCTGAGTGCTGCCCTGGCGGCGGGCGGGGAGCTGCTGCGGCGGTGCGCCTCCGGGAGGAGAGGGCGATCTTGGCGGGCGGGGCGTTGTCGAGGATGGCAGTTGCGGGACCGCCGCGACGTGCGGAACGGCGCGGCGTGACGAGCGTCACTCGGTCGAGATCTTTTGTGGGGGACCTCACAGGAGCCCGCCGCGCCCGGGCGCGGCCGGGCCTCCGGAGGGCCGGCGGCCCGCCGGGAGGCGCCACCGGAGGGGCCCGGACGGCCCCGGAGAATCGGGACCGAGTGCCGCATATGGGGTCAGAAAGGGGGGATTTTCACGATCATGCGAAAGTCCCAGCAAGGCAGGGGGATGCGCCGCCGAGGGCCCCGAGTTGTGTACACTCTGTATTCAGGACACTCCGGTGAGTGATTTTCGCGAATTTATGGCGGGCTAAACGGCACTTCACGTTGCCTAATGGGCGGTGAACTCGCTAGTTTCCCAACCCGTCCGACTCCGTCGAGTGGAAACCTGAGGTGACCCGGCGTGGCTCTTCCGCCCCTAACCCCCGAACAGCGCGCCGCAGCCTTGGAGAAGGCTGCCAAGGCTCGCAAGGAGCGGGCCGAGGTTAAGAATCGGCTCAAGCACGGGGGAACCTCGCTCGCCGAGGTTCTCAAAGAGGGTCAGTCCGACGACGTCATCGGAAAGATGAAGGTGTCGGCCCTCTTGGAATCATTGCCCGGTGTGGGCAAGGTCCGTGCGAAGCAGATCATGGAGCGTCTGGGAATCGCCGAGTCCCGCCGTGTGCGGGGCCTCGGTGCCAACCAGCGCGCATCCCTGGAGCGTGAGTTCGGCGGAAGTGCGAACCGCTGACGCACGACTCACGGGCGGGCGCGGCGGTAAGACCGCCGCGGCCGGGCCGGGGCGACCCGAGACCGGCTCCATCCCGTCCGACCCCAGCGCCCCCGTCGGCCCCTTCCCGTCCACGGCAGGTCCGCGCAGGCCGCGCCTCTGCGGGCAGGCCGGATGAGAATGGCCGGCGAAGCGTTGGGTAGCTCCGAAGCGCACGAATCGCATGACCCGCTCGCGCGGCGGCTGACGGTCCTCTCCGGGCCGTCGGGCGTCGGCAAGAGCACGGTCGTCGCCGAGATCCGGCGATCGCACCCCCAGGTGTGGCTGTCGGTCTCGGTGACAACCCGGTCCCCCCGACCGGGTGAGACCCATGGTGTGCAGTACCACTTCGTCGACGACGCCGGTTTCGACCGGCTCGTCGCCGAAGGGGAGCTCCTCGAATGGGCCGAGTTCGCTGGGAACCGCTACGGAACCCCGCGCCGGCCCGTCGAGGAGCGGCTCGCCCGCGGCGAGCCCGTGCTCCTGGAGATCGACCTGCAGGGCGCCCGGCAGGTACGCCGGTCCATGCCCGAGGCCCGCCTGGTGTTCCTCGCGCCGCCCAGCTGGGAGGAGCTCGTCCGCCGCCTCACCGGACGCGGCACCGAGCCCCCCGAGGTGATCCAGCGGCGCCTCGACGCCGCCCGCGTCGAGCTCGCCGCCGAGAAGGAGTTCGACGTCACGCTCGTCAACACGTCCGTCCGGGACGTGTGCGCGGAGCTGCTAACCTTGATGGTTGTTCAATAGTCGCGACCTATCGGAAGGCCACCGAGTGGCAGCCAGCAATGAGGGCATCACCAACCCGTCGATCGACGAGCTCCTCGAAGTCGTCGACACCAAGTACGGCCTCGTGAGCATCGCGGCCAAGCGCGCCCGGCAGATCAACGCCTACTACGCCCAGCTGGGCGAGGGCCTGCTGGAGTACGTCGGCCCGCTCGTCGAGACGCAGGTCCAGGAGAAGCCGCTGTCGATCGCCCTGCGCGAGACGCGCGAAGGCCTCCTGAACGCCGAGCCCATCGAGGGCTGAGCGCCCACGACCGGCCCGCCGGGCCCGCCGCATGCGGCCCCCGGCGCGCCCGTGTCCGGCGCCTGATGCGACAGTGAACGCATGACCTCCCCGAACCGCGCCGCCCCGCGCGTCGTCCTCGGCGTGAGCGCCGGCATCGCCGCCTACAAGGTGTGCGAGCTGCTCAGGCGGCTCACCGAGTCGGGCCACGACGTCACCGTCGTCCCGACCGAGGACGCGCTCCGCTTCGTCGGCGAGCCGACCTGGGCGGCGCTGTCCGGCCGCCCGGTCTCGGCCAGCGTGTGGGACGGCGTCGCCGGCGTGCCGCACGTCCGGCTCGGGCAGGCCGCCGACCTGGTGTTCGTCGCGCCCGCCACCGCCGACCTGCTCGCCCGCGCCGCGCAGGGCCTGGCGGACGACCTGCTCACCACCACCCTGCTCACCGCGCGCTGCCCGGTCGTGTTCGCGCCCGCGATGCACACCGAGATGTGGGAGCACCCGGCGACCCGCGCCAACGTCGCGACGCTGCGGGCCCGCGGCGCCGTCGTGATCGAACCGGCGTCCGGGCGGCTCACCGGCAAGGACACCGGCCCCGGCCGGCTGCCCGACCCGGCCGAGCTGTTCGACGTCGCCCGGCACGTCCTGGCCCGCGGCGCCGCCGGGCAGGACCTCGCCGGGCGGCACGTCGTCGTCTCCGCCGGCGGCACCCGGGAGGCGATCGACCCCGTCCGGTTCATCGGGAACCGCTCGTCCGGCCTGCAGGGCTACGCGCTCGCCAAGACGGCCGTGGCCCGTGGCGCGCGGGTGACGCTCGTGGCCGCCAACGTCGCGCTGCCCGATCCGGCGGGCGCCGACGTCGTCGCGACCGGGTCGGCCGAGGAGATGCGCAAGGCCGTGCTGTCCGCGGCCGCCGGCGCCGACGCGGTCGTCATGGCCGCCGCCGTCGCCGACTTCCGGCCCGCCGGCTACCAGGGCTCGAAGATCAAGAAGGCGGAGGGCGCGGAGCCCGAGCCGATCCGCCTCGTCCAGAACCCCGACATCCTGGCCGAGCTCGGCGAGACCCGCCGGCCCGGCCAGGTGATCGTCGGTTTCGCGGCCGAGACCGACGACGTGCTCGCCAACGGGCGCGCCAAGCTCGCCCGCAAGCGCAGCGATCTGCTCGTCGTCAACCAGGTCGGCGAGGAGATGACCTTCGGGCGGCCCGACAACGAGGCCGTCGTCCTCGGCGCGGACGGCTCCGCGACCGAGGTGCCCCGTGGCGCCAAGGAGGCGCTCGCCGAGATCGTCTGGGATCTCGTCGCGGCGCGCCTGAAACCCCTGTCGCCCGATTGACCGTGCCCGTCCGGGCGTTCGTTCGGGTCGTCCCGTCCGGGGCGTCCGATCGGTTCGCCCGAACAGGCGTCCAACCCGCTCTACCAGGGGCGTTTAGCCGTCGACAAGCACGATTTCAAATCGCCGTGAGACGATCCCGCTAGACTTCGGCCCTAGTACCTGTGGGGTAGGGGGCCTTCCCCACCGAATCCGAACACATATCCGTTCTGCGACGTCAGTCAGCAGCCGCTGCAAGGAGTGCGCGTACGTGTCACGCCGCCTGTTCACCTCCGAGTCCGTCACCGAAGGACATCCGGACAAGATCGCGGACCAGATCAGCGACGCGATCCTCGACTCGATGCTGAAGGACGATCCGAAGAGCCGGGTCGCCGTCGAGACGATGATCACGACCGGTCAGGTGCATGTGGCCGGTGAGGTCACCACCGAGACCTATGTGGACATCCCGGGCGTGATCCGGGAGAAGATCCTGGAGATCGGGTACGACTCGTCCAAGAAGGGCTTCGACGGGCACTCCTGCGGCGTGTCGGTGTCCATCGGCGCGCAGTCGCCCGACATCGCGCAGGGCGTCGACGACGCCTACGAGACCCGCGACGGCGCGGACCGCGACCGGCGGGGCGACGACCTCGACCGGCAGGGCGCCGGCGACCAGGGCCTGATGTTCGGCTACGCCACCAACGAGACGCCCGAGCTCATGCCGCTGCCGATCACGCTGGCGCACCGGCTCGCGGCGCGGCTGTCGGCGGTCCGCAAGAACGGCGATGTCCCCTACCTGCGGCCCGACGGCAAGACCCAGGTCACGATCGAGTACGACGGCGACCGCGGCGTCCGCCTCGACACCGTCGTCGTGTCCAGCCAGCACGCCCCGGACATCGATCTGAGGGAGCTGCTGACCCCGGACGTCAAGGAGCACGTCGTCGACCCGGTGCTGGCCGCCTTCGACCTCGACACCGAGGGCTACCGGCTGCTGGTCAACCCCACCGGCCGCTTCGAGATCGGCGGCCCGATGGGCGACGCCGGCCTCACCGGCCGCAAGATCATCGTGGACACCTACGGGGGCATGGCCCGGCACGGCGGCGGCGCGTTCTCCGGCAAGGACCCGTCCAAGGTCGACCGGTCCGCCGCGTACGCGATGCGGTGGGTCGCCAAGAACATCGTCGCGGCGGAGCTCGCCGACCGCGCCGAGGTCCAGGTCGCCTACGCGATCGGCAAGGCGCACCCGGTCGGCGTGTTCGTGGAGACGTTCGGCACCGAGAAGGTCGCGCCCGAGGCGATCGAGAAGGCGATCGCGGACGTGTTCGACCTGCGTCCGGCCGCGATCGTCCGCGACCTCGACCTGCTCCGCCCGATCTACCAGCAGACGGCCGCCTACGGGCACTTCGGCCGCGAGGAGCCCGACTTCACCTGGGAGTCGACCGACCGTGCCAAGGCCCTCGCCTCGGCCGCCGGTCTGTAACCTTCCACGTAGACGGAAGGCCCTGGGAACCGCGTGTTCCCAGGGCCTTTTCGTGTCTGGAAGGAGCGGCGGTCAGGATTCGCAGGGCTCGCCGCGGCTGAGGTTGTAGCGGGCCGCGATGGTGTAGCGGCCGGGCTTGTCCGCGTTCATCCGGACGAAGTCGCCCGCGCGCGCGAGGCACGCGTCCCCGCCCGACACCCTGAGCCACGGCGACCAGGAGATGCGCACCAGGACCGATCCGGGGGACGGCATGTCGATGACGAGCTGCCCGGCGTTCAGCTTGCCGACCGACGCGGGACGGTCGACCAGGGGCGTCGAGCGGAGGACGCGGAACAGGCGCCAGTGCTCGTCGCGCCAGATCTCCGTCAGGTACGGCTGGCCGGCTTCGACGAGGGCGGCCTCCTCCCGGGCCGACCAGTCCGTCTCCTGGAGGGGCAGGACGACGTACTGCACCGCCCACTCGTGCAGCCAGTCGCGGTAGGAGCCGGCCGTCAGCGCGCCGTCCTCGTAGAACAGCTCGTGGCGTTCGGCGTCGACCTGGCGGTTCCAGCCCCGCGCGAGGACGAAATGGCGGCTCAGCCCGGACGACTCCCAGTGGGACCGCAGCGGGACGACCTCGATGCGGTCGTCGTCCGCGCCGACGGCGTTCAGCTCGGCGATGAGGCCGCTGGCGTGCGCGGCGGCGGTCGCCGCGGGCTCGGTGTGGATCAGGTCTTCGACGGGCTTCACCACCTGCCAGGACGCGGTGACGATGAACGCGACGGACAGGACCGCGATGCGGACCTTGCCCTGCGCGCGCGCCACGGCGGACAGCAGGAACATCCCGCCGAACAGGAGCGAGAGCCGTTCGACGTTGCTGCCGACCGGTGAGGGGATCAGCCAGGTCAGCACGATCCCGGCCAGGTACACGCCGGCGCCGATGCGGACGAGCCGCCAGCCGCGCGGCGCGCAGGTCACGATGGCGATGACGCTGGCGATGGCGGGCAGCACGATGGCGCCGAGCGAGATCGGCTGGATGCCGCTGAACGGGAACAGCAGGCTCGTCGTCCCGACCACGACGGGCGGGCCGGCGGCGAGGCAGATCCCGGCGCGGCGGCGTCCGGTGAGGAACAGCGCCGCGGCGAGCACCATGAGGAACAGGCCCGCGACGGGGCTCGCGAGCGTGGCCAGCAGGCCGAGGCCCACCATCCCGGCCGCGCGCAGGGCGGGCGTGCCGCGCGGCGTGAACGCCGCGATCGTCGCCATGAGCGCGAACGTGAGGCCGAGACCGAACGTGACCCGCCCGGACGCGGAGTTGCACGAGAGGGCGAACGCGGCCCAGAGCGACGCGGGCAGGGCCACGGGCGCCTTGAAACGCCGCAGAAGGTGCGCGGTAAGGGCGGCGGAGAGGGTGCCGGACACGACGGCGACCGTGCGTATGCCGAACAGCGCCATCAGGTACGGCGACATGACGCTGTAGGAGGCGGGGTGCATGCCGCCGTACCAGGCGAAGCTGTAGGCCGCGGTGGGGTGCTTCCAGGCGAAGTCCGTCCAGGCGGCCTGGGCGGCGAGGTCGCCGCCCTCGTTCGCCAGGAACAGGGCCCACACCAGGTGGAGGACGGCCGCCGCGACCGTGGCCGCGACCACCGGGTGGCGCGCCCGCCTCTGCCAGGAGGCGGGGGACGAAGTGCCTGGGGAACGGCGGGACGACCCACGCGGGGCATGGGCGTCCGCCCGCTCTTGAGTATGCGCTGTGGTCATCGCCTGCACGGGATCGTCGGCGGCGAGGGCGCGGAAGGGATCGGGCAATGGGCCAACGGACGCGCACCCCGTACGAACGGATCAACCCTAGCGTGCGCGATCGACTGTCGGGTTGATCTGGTAGGACGGTGGCGTGACCAAGGACGGCGGCGGAACGGACCTGATCCCGGGGCTGGACGATCTGCCGCGGCCGTCGCCGGAGAAGGCGGCCGAGCCGGGCGCGGGCAAGCCGGCCAAGCAGGCCAAGGCGCGGAAGAAGGGGGCGCGGCGTCCCGCGGAGGAACTGCCCGTCGCGCGGATCGCGGTCGACATGTCCCTGCCGCATCTGGATCGCCCGTTCGACTACCTGGTGCCCGCGGAACTGGACGCCAAGACGGTCCCCGGGTGCCGGGTGAGGGTGCGGTTCGCGGGGCAGCTCGTCGACGGGTTCGTCCTGGAGCGGGCCGCCGAGAGCGACCACGAGGGCAAGCTGCTCTTTCTGGAGCGGGTCACCTCGCCCGAGCCGGTCCTCACGCCGGAGGTCGCCGCGCTGGTCCGGGAGGTGGCCGACCGGTACGCCGGGACGTTCGCGGATGTGCTGCGGCTGGCCGTCCCACCGCGGCATGCGCGGGTGGAAGCGGAGCCTGTGGAGCCGCCGGGTGATGTCGGGGGCGAACCTCCCGGTATGGACGGCGCCGGTGCGTGGAGCGACTACCCGGCCGGGCCGTCGTTCCTCGGCGCGCTGGCCGAGGGCAGAGCGCCGCGGGCGGTCTGGACGGCGCTGCCCGGCCCCGACTGGACGGCGGCCATAGCGCAGGCCGTCGCGGTGACCCTTCGCGGTGGGCGCGGCGCGCTGGTCGTCGTGGCCGACGGGCGCGATGTGGCACGCGTCGACACCGCGCTCAAGGCCGAGCTGGGGGAGGGCGTCCACGTCGCGCTGACGGCGGAACTGGGCCCTGCGGAGCGCTACCGGAGGTGGCTGGCCGTCCTGCGCGGCGCGGCGCGGGCGGTCGTCGGGACGCGCGCCGCCATGTTCGCTCCCGTCGCAGACCTGGGGCTGGCCGTGCTGTGGGACGACGGCGACGACGTCCACGCCGAGCCGCACGCCCCGTACCCGCATGCGCGCGATGTCCTGGCCCTGCGCGCGCACAGGGCGAAGGCCGGGGCGCTCATCGGAGGGTTCACCAGGACGACCGATGCCACTCAGCTCGTCGAGTCCGGCTGGGCGCACACGCTCACGGCCGACCGGGGACGTGTCCGGACGGCGATGCCCCGCGTCCGCTACGTGGGAGAGGACGCGCAGCTCGCCCGTGACGGCGCCGCCCGTACCGCGCGCTTGCCGAATGTCGCGTTCGAGGCCGCCCGGCGTGCGCTGGAGGAGGGGCCCGTCCTGGTGCAGGTTCCCAGGCGCGGATACGTCCCGGCCATCGCCTGCGGGCGGTGCCGAACACCCGCGCAGTGCGTGGCATGTCAGGGCCCTCTGTCGTTGCCGTCGTCCCATGCCGCGCCCTACTGCCGGTGGTGCGGACGCATCGCGGGCGACTGGGGGTGCCCTGAATGCGGGTTCGTCCATCTGCGTGCCGTGGTGGTCGGGGCCAAGCGGACGGCGGAGGAGTTGGGCAGGGCGTTCCCGGGCGTGCCGGTTCGTACCTCTGGGCGCGACTCGATCCTCGAACGGGTCGGCCCAGAACGCGCGCTGGTGGTGTGCACGCCAGGGGCTGAGCCCCCCGCGGAAGACGGATACAGCGCCGCGCTGCTGCTGGACGGATGGGTGCTGCTCGGGCGGCCCGATCTGCGTGCCGGGGAGGAGACGCTGCGGCGCTGGATGAACGCGGCGTCGCTGGTGCGGCCGCAGGGGCCCGTCGTCGTCGCGGCGGAGGGGTCGCTGCCTGCCGTGCAGGCGCTCGTCCGGTGGGACCCGGTCACCTTCGCGGAGCGGGAACTGGCGGAGCGCAGGGAGGTGGGTTTCCCGCCCGCCGCGCGGATGGCGTCGCTGACCGCGACCTCCGCCGCCATACGGGAGCTTCTGGCCGACGCCCGGCTGCCCGATGGGGCCGAAGTGCTCGGTCCTGTGCCCGTCCCCTCCGCGCCCGCGACCGGGGCCGACGTGCAGGAGAAAGAGCGCGCGCTGGTGCGTGTGCCCCGGGCCGGCGGGCACGCGCTGGCGCGCGCGCTGAAGGAGGCTCAGGGCGTGCGCAGCGCACGCAAGGCGACGGAGACCGTCCGGGTCCAGATCGACCCACTGGAGCTGATCTGACCAATAGGGTTCTCGGGTGGCCGAGAACTGGGTGGAGACCACTGCGGGCGACCTGCGGCGGTGGGCGGACGAACGCGGCGAGGCGCTGGACGAGCAGGGCGCGCGCATCCTGCTCGAACTCCTGCGCGACGACATGGGACTGCCGGGCCCCGCGGCCCTGACTCCCGAGACGCTCCGCGAGCTGCTCCTGAGCGTGTTCCCGGAGTCCGTGGTCGCCGGCGGCGACGACGTGCCCACCATCCTGGACGCGCTCCGCCGCATCGTCGCCTACCTGCGTGACACCGGCGCCGTGCCCGCGCCCGCCGCCGCCGACCTGGACGCCGAGATCGACCGGACCGGCCCCGCGTTCGCCGACCTCGTCGCAGAGATGGACACCGAGGAGCGGCAGGCGGCCGCGGAGGTCATCGGCGGGCTGATGCGGGCCGACGGGGTCGCCCTGGACGACCAGGAGGCCGTCGAGGCCTGGATCCGCGACTTCGAGGCCTTGCCGGAGGAGGAGCGGTACGCGCGCACCGAGGGCTATCTGCAGCAGGTGGAGGAACTGGTCGTCCCGCCTGTGCGGCTTCCCTCCGAGGCGGACGTGGCGGACGCCGTGCGCCGCTCCCGCCTGACCGAGAACGTCCTCGCCCTGGCCCGGTGGACGGGTGAGCGCGCCCTCACCGAGCACGACACCCTCACCGACCCCGACCTACAGGCCGCGACCAACGCGCTCGGGCTGGAAGTCCCGCGCAGCCATGGGCAGATGGAAGACGCGGGCGAACTGGAACGCCTCTGGTGGGCCGCCGTAGAGGCGAAGGTCATCACCGCCGAGGGCGGCACGGCCAGGCCAGGGCCTTCCCTGGACGGCCTCGGCTCCAGCGATGACTCGACGCTCCTCGCCGCATGGCTCCCGTTGTTCGAGGCGATGGTCGTCCCAGGGCACGACTACGCGGACGGCCTGGACGCGATGGAACTCGTCCAGAACGAGATGACGGGCGTCCTCATCCACCTGTACGAGCAGGAGGAGCCCACCGAGCCGGAAATCCTCATCGGCGCCCTGCTCGACCACGTGGCAGAGGCCTACGACCTCACCGACGCCGAGGCCATGCCCGCCCTCGTCGCGGACGCGTTCTTCCTCGAACTGGCCGCGTTCGAGGAGTGGGGCGTCGTCGAGACGTCGGGCAAGGGATCCGCGCTGACTCCGCTGGGCGTGTGGGCCGTCCGGGAACTGCTGCTGGCGGACGGGTTCAGCGCGCCCGTCGTCGGCGACCTTGCGGGGGCGCGCGCGTCGGAGCTCATCGACGGGCTCACCTGGTACCGGCCCGACGCCGCCGACGAGGAGATCGATGGCTGGCTCGCCCGCCACGACCCCAAGGACGCCGCCGCCGACCTCCTGGACGTCATGCGGACGGGCGGCCCAGGCGCACGCAACCTCGCCGCCGCCGTCCTGCACCGCATCGGCCCCGAGGCGGCGGCAGTGGTCCGCGCCGCGCAGGAGCACCCGCTGGTCTCGCCCTACGCCGCCCTCTGGCTCAACGCCGCGGGAGACCCGTCCGGGCGGGAACTGGCCCGCGAGGAGTACCTCTGGGTGTTCGTCGACACCGTCGCCGGGATGCTGGAGACCGCCGAACCTGACGAGGCGGTGGAGGCGGCCCTCATCGACGCTCCGCCGGGAGCGGAGATGACGGCCATGGTCGACGACCTGTGGCGCACCGACCATCCCGGCGTGGCCGACGTCCTTGAGGCCCTGGGCGCGCACCACCCCGACAAGACGACCGCCAAGGCCGCCCGGACCGCCGCCTACAAGGCGCGTTCCGCGCACCAGGGCGCGCACCGCAGCGTGTGAAACGCCACCATGGTGCTCCGTAGACTGGACGGAGCAACCCCGCCACGCACGAAACGGAGTCCCCGTTGGCCGTCAAGCCCATCCGCCTCTTCGGCGACCCCGTGCTGCGCACGCCCGCGGAGCCGGTGAAGGACTTCGACAAGGAGCTGCGCCAGCTCGTCAAGGACCTCACCGACACGATGATCGACGCTCCCGGCGCCGGCCTGGCCGCGCCGCAGCTCGGCGTGGGCCTGCGGGTGTTCACCTACTACGTCGACGACCGGCTGGGGCACGTCGTCAACCCGACCCTGGACCTGTCCGACGAGCAGGAGACCGACGACGAGGGCTGCCTGTCCCTGCCCGGCCTGGCGTTCCCCACGGCGCGCGCCGTCCGGGCCGTGGCCAAGGGCTTCAACATGCACGGCGAGCCGATCACGCTGGAGGGCACGCATCTGCTGGCCCGCTGCGTCCAGCACGAGACCGACCATCTCGACGGCGTGCTCTTCATCGACCGGATGGACCCCGAGCAGCGCAAGGCCGCGATGAAGGCGATCAGGGAGGCCGAGTGGTTCGGCGACCCGGCCCCGGTCGTCAAGGAGTCGCCGCACCGCACCCTCGGGAAGGCGATCTAGATGCGGCTGGTCTTCGCCGGCACGCCCGAGACCGCGCTCCCGTCCCTCAGAGCGCTTCTGAAGTCCTCGCATGAGGTGGCCGCGGTCGTGACCCGGCCGGACGGGCGTTCGGGCCGTGGGCGCCATCTGAGCGCCAGCCCGGTGGCGTCACTCGCCGCCGAGGCGGGCGTCGAGGTCCTGAAGCCCGCGAAGGCCCGCGATCCCGAGTTCCTCGACCGGCTCCGCGAGATCGCGCCTGACTGCTGCCCCGTCGTCGCCTACGGGGCGCTGCTTCCCCGGGAGGCCCTCGACATTCCCAGGCACGGCTGGGTGAACCTGCATTTCTCGCTGCTGCCCGCCTGGCGCGGTGCCGCGCCCGTCCAGCGCGCGATCCTGCACGGCGACGACGTGACCGGCGCGGCCACGTTCGAGATCGAGGAGGGGCTGGACACGGGCCCGGTCTACGGCGTCCTCACCGAGCCGATCCAGCCGACCGACACCACCGGTGACCTGCTCGGCCGCCTAGCCGTCGCTGGGGCGAGCCTCCTGCTGGACACGATGAACGGCATCGAGGCGGGCGTCCTGGAGCCGCGGCCGCAGGCCACCGAGGGCGTGTCCCACGCGGCGAAGCTGAATCCCGAGGACGGACACGTCGACTGGAAGTCCCCGGCCCTGCACATCGACCGCCTCGTGCGCGCGTGCACGCCCGCCCCCGGCGCGTGGACGAACTTCCGCGACACGCGCGTCAAGCTCGGGCCGGTCCGTCCCGTCCCTGAGGCGGACAAGCTGTCGCCCGGCGAACTGCATGCGGGGAAGAACGAGGTCCTCGTCGGGACGGCCACGCACCCGGTCGCCCTGGGCGAGGTCCAGCCGCAGGGCAAGCGCGCCATGGGCGCCGCCGACTGGGCCCGCGGTCTCAACCTCATCGGCAAGGACGCGCTGCACTGATGCCTCCCGCACGCAACCGCCGACACACCCAGAACCGCAGGCCCGGCGGGCCGCGCAAGACGGGCCGCCCGCAGGACCTCGTCCGCCGCACCGCGTTCGACGTGATCCGCGCCGTCGACACACGCGACGCCTACGCCAACCTCCTGCTGCCCGGCCGCCTGCGCGACCGCGGCCTCAGCGGCCGCGACGCCGCCCTCGCCACCGAGCTCACCTACGGCACGCTCCGCGGGCGCGGCACCTACGACGCGGTCCTCGCACTGTGCAGCGACCGCGAACTGCGCCGCATCGACGCGCCGCTCCTGGACGTCCTGCGCCTCGGCACCCACCAGATCCTCGCGACGCGCATACCGCCGCACGCGGCCGTGGGAACCGCCGTCGAACTGGCCCGATCGGTCTCCGGCCCCGGGCAGGCCAAGTTCGCCAACGCGGTGCTCCGCAAGGTCGCCACCCGCGACATGGACGCCTGGCTGGAGATCGTGGCGCCCGCAGACGCCGACACCACCACGCGTCTCTCGATCCGGCACAGCCACCCCAAGTGGATCGTGTCCGCGTTGCGGGACGCCGTCGGCAGCAGCGAGATCGACGACCTGCTCGCCGCCGACAACGCCCGCCCCCGCGTCGCCCTGGCCGCACGCCCCGGCCGGGCCACGCTGCAAGAGCTCTACGACGCGGGCGCCGAACCCGCTCCGTACTCGCCCTACGGCGCCCTTCTGCCGGAAGGTGACCCGGCCGCCATCGCCGCCATCCGCGATGGGCGAGCGGGCGTCCAGGACGAGGCGAGCCAGATGGTCGCCTTGGCCCTGCTAGAGGCG
Organism: Actinomadura sp. 3N508; assembly: GCF_044326375.1. Taxonomy (NCBI): domain Bacteria; kingdom Bacillati; phylum Actinomycetota; class Actinomycetes; order Streptosporangiales; family Thermomonosporaceae; genus Actinomadura; species Actinomadura sp. 3N508. The sequence continues at coordinate 677,757 of NZ_JBIRAX010000003.1, read as the reverse complement.
CCCTTGGACGGAGGGCGGGACGCGCTCTGGGCCGACCTCTGCGCCGGCCCCGGCGGCAAGGCGGGTCTCCTCTCCGCCCTCGCCGCCCAGCGGGACGCGCGGCTCCTGGCCTCCGATGTCCAGCCCCGCCGCGCCGGGCTCGTCCGGGACGCGGTCGACGCCCGAACCGGCGTGGTGGCCGCAGACGGCACCGCCCCCGCATGGCGGCCCGCGTCGTTCGACCGCGTCATGGTGGACGCGCCGTGCACCGGCCTGGGCGCACTCCGCCGCCGCCCCGAGGCGCGCTGGCGACGCGGCCCGGAATCGGTCGCGGAACTCGGCCCCCTGCAGCGGAAACTGCTCGCCACGGCACTGGACTCCGTCCGGCCCGGCGGCGTGGTCGCCTACGTCACGTGCTCCCCGCACCTGGCCGAGACCCGGGTCATCGTGGACGACGTCCTGCGTCATCGCAAGGACGTCGAACGCCTCGACGCCCCCTCCGTGCTCACCTCCGTCGCACCGGATCTCACCGGCCTGGGGGACGGCCCCTACGCGCAGTTCTGGCCCCACCGCCACAACACGGACGCGATGTTCCTGGCCCTCCTGCGCCGCACCTGACCCGGGGGACCCGTGCTGACAGGCTTCTGGCATTTCGTGTCGTTCCTGGGCAGCGCCGGGTTCTACGTCCCTCTGCTCGTGGTCCTGTTCTGGTGCGCGGCACCGCGCCTGATCGCGCGGGCCACGGTCCTCCTGCTGTTCAGCGCGTTCCTCAACACGCTCCTCAAGCTGGTCTTCCACGACCCACGCCCCTACTGGACGGACCCCACCGTCGAAGGCAAGGCGTCGCACGCCTCCTTCGGCATGCCTTCCGGTCACGCGCAGAACGCCCCGGTCGCCTGGGGGTTCTTCGCCGCCCAGACCAGGCGGCGGGCACTGTGGGCCGCCGCGGCCGTCGTCATCGCCCTGATCGGTGTGTCCCGCGTCTATCTGGGCGTTCACTCGATCGGCCAGGTCCTGGCGGGCTGGGCCGTCGGCCTGGCGCTCCTTGTGGCCGCGCTCGGGCTCGAACCCGTCATCGTCCCTTGGTGGACCCGCCGCCATCTGGCCGTGCAGATGACCCTCGCCCTCGCCGTGTCCCTGCTGCTCCTGGCAGCCGCCTGGGGCGCGCTACACCCCCTCCAAGACTGGCAGTGGCCGGGCGCATGGGCCCGTGCCATCCGAGCGGCAGGAGGACAGACCGAACCCGTCACCCTCATCGAATCGGCCAGGGCCACAGGCGGATTCTGCGGAGTTCTGGCGGGCCTGTCCCTGCTCGCGGCACGCGGCTGGTTCGACGCGGACGGGAAACTCTGGCAGCGCCTGGCCCGCCTCCCCGTGGGCATCGCAGGCGGCCTCGCCGTCTCCCTCCTCGACGGATCGCACCTGGTCCAGGCGTTCGCCGTCCAGGCGGTGCTCGGCCTCTGGGTCACCGCAGGCGCGCCGGAGGCGTTCGTCCGCCTCCGGCTGGCCGGACGCTCCGCGCCCGCGGCGACAAGGCCGGGTGACGATCGGACGGAACTGCGCCAATAGACTTCGCGGCATCATGGCTCCACAGATCGCACCCAGCATCCTGTCCGCCGACTTCGCCCGCCTGGCCGAGGACGTCGAGCGCATCGCCGACTCCGCCGACTGGGTCCACGTCGACGTCATGGACAACCACTTCGTCCCGAACCTGACCTTGGGACTGCCCGTCGTCCAGGCACTGCTCAAGCACAGCGCGCTGCCGCTCGACTGCCACCTGATGATCGAGGACCCCGACCGCTGGGCGCCGGAGTACGCCGAGGCCGGAGCGAAGAGCGTCACCATCCACGCCGAGGCGGCCAAGGCCCCGATCCGCACCCTGCGCGCCATCCGCGCCGCGGGCGCGCGCGCGGGCCTGGGCGTCAACCCGGCCACCCCCGTCGACGGCTTCGAAGACCTCCTAGGCGAGATCGACATGCTCCTGCTGATGACCGTCGAGCCCGGGTTCGGCGGCCAGAAGTTCCTGGACGTCGTCCTGCCGAAGGTCCGCCGCGCCCGCGAGCTCATCAAGGGCCGCGATCTCCCCGTCTGGCTCCAGGTGGACGGCGGCGTCAGCGCCGAGACCATCGAACGCTGCGCGGAGGCCGGAGCGGACGTGTTCGTCGCGGGCAGCGCCGTCTACGGCGCGGACGATCCCGCCGACGCCGTCCGCAGGCTCCGCGGCCAGGCCGAAGTAGCGACAGCGAAGGCGAACTGGTGATCCTGCCCTGCGCGGCCGTCCTGTTCGACGTGGACGGCACCCTCGTCGACTCCACGCCCCTCGTAGAGCGGGCCGCCCGGGAATGGGCCGCCGAGTACGGCATCGACCCGGACGAGTTCCTCTCCGACGCCCACGGCCGCCGCACCGTCGACCGCGTCGCCGACTTCCTCCCACCCGAGCAGGTCCTCGAAGCCACGGCACGCCTGGACGCGCTGGAGTCCGTCCGCACCGACGGCATCACCGCCCTGCCAGGCGCCGTCGACCTCCTGACGAACATGAACGGACTGCCCTACGCGTTCGTCACCTCGATGGACAGGCCGCAACTGAAACTCCGCACGGAAGTGGCCGGCGTGCCCGTCCCGCAAGTGGTGGTGACCGCCGAAGACGTCCCGACCGGAAAACCGGACCCGACCGGCTACCTCAAGGCCGCCCGGACCCTGAACGTGGACCCGTCCGCCTGCATCGTCATCGAGGACGCCCCTGCGGGCGTAGCGGCGGGCCTTGCCGCCGGTGCGACCGTCCTTGCGGTGACCACCAGCCACGACCCGGCGGTCCTCACCGCAGCACACCGGATCATCCAGAACCTCACCCAGGTCACGGCGGCACAGACCGGCCTGCGCCTGGCAGACGGCTGACGACCGCTCACCCCTCCGCGGCGGCGATGCCCAGGGACGAGCGGAACATCTCGTGGATCCGGAAACGCTTGACGGCCGCCACGTTGAGGTGCTGCACCTGATGGCTCCCCAGGAAGGTGCCGTCCCCGTGGGCCTGGGCGGTGAGCAGCCCCGACCGCCACAGGACCTCGATGAGGTCGTTCGGGTAGCAGTGCGGCAGCCACGACTCCGTCCCGCGCGTGGGGATCTCACCGACGGCCAGCTCAAGGCAGAGCAGTTCCAGCTCCTCGCGCTCGAACGTGTGCGGGCGGCTGCGGAAGACCTCGAAGACGCTCAGGAGCCCCGGGTACTGGGAGCGGTACTCGGCGGCGATGTCCCTGGTCCGTTCGGCCGAGTAGCCGTACTCGCACCGCTCGATCGCCGAGTACGGCACCGGCAGCTTGGAAGCGCGCCTTCTGGCCTGCGCCAGCGCCTCCGAACAGAACTGGATGATCTCCCTCGGCCGGTACAGCGTCCGGTCGACCATGTAGCGGAACGCGGTGTCCCGTGCCTGGCCCGGCGGTGAGGCGAAGACCGCCGACCAGCAGGCGTGGTCCCCGGCCCGCTCCAGCGCCTCCACGTCGAAGCCCTTCTCGTGCGCCGAGTACCGGATCCGCTTGGCGATGAGCTCCAGCAGGGACTCCTCCGACCAGTAGATCTTCTCCAGCAGATCCCGGTGCTTCTGCGCGTCGTCGTAAAGGGCCGGGATGTCGTCGTAGAGCTCCTGCCGCAGCGACACGTACACCCGCAGGTTCTTGTGCAGCCCGTTGATCGACACGCAGGCCTGGAACAAGCCCGAGACGAACGCCTTGGCGTCCTCGGACGAATCCCACCCGCGGTCGAGTTCGTCGACGAGCACGATGACCCGCTGGCCGTCCAGCACCTTCTTCAACGCGGGCTGCAGATTGTGGATCTCTTCGAGTTTGTAGAGCCGGTCCAGCTCCCGCGTCCGCAGCCCAGCCTCGATCGGCCCGAGCTTGATGGCCTCAAGCCGCTTCAGATACGACACCAGCAGCGACAACGGCCCGAGCTGATGGGCACCGTGATTGTCCCGGATGTAATTGTGGATCTCCCGGCCGCCGCCCTTGGTCAGCCGCATTCCCTTCCGCGCCAGCGCCTTCATCACCAGCACGTAGATGAGGTACTTCCAGGCCGCCGCATAGGCGCCCTGCTTCGCCCACGACCCCGCGTCCTCGGCCTCCATCGTCGAGCTGAGCAGCTCGTAGGAGTAGTCCTCCGGGCTCAGCTCGATGACATGGCTGCCCTCCGCCCGCTCCCGCTTGGCCAGCACCTGGAAGATGGCGCTCTTCCCGGCCCCGCGATTGCCCATCAGGATCGTCTTCGCCCCTGACCGGACCCGCTGGTAGGCATCGGATTCGACGAAATACTTCTCCAATCCACGGGAAATGTCCCGCTCAGCCGACGGAGTGCCGAAGTCGAGGACGTCCAGAATCTTCGGCGACAAGGTCACTTTGCCCATGGGCCAACCCCCGGATCCGCAGCGGTTTCCGCCAACGAGTTTCATCCCGCCACCGCTCCCCGGCAACCCCGCCGCGAGTTCCGCCCGGCCAGGCGATCGCCGACATCAACGACCCTGTTCGGTCTCGCCGTCAACGCGGGTGACTGCCGAGCCTCCCGGCTTTCTCCGATTCCGCGGCGCTCAGCGGCGGGCGCGCGCGTTCCGCTGGTTCCGTGTGCGGTTGACGCACCTGCTCGAAGATGGACACTCGGAGCAAAGCCCGGCGCGAGACGGTTCGGGGGTTGGCGTGGACATCAGTGCGGTATTGACCGTCGCCTCGCAAGTCGCCGGAGCCACGGGTTTGGTGACCGTATCGTCGAGCGCGTCCAGGTGGATGAAGCGGACGGCGAGGTTCCGGCAGCAGGCCGACGTCGCCAAAAAGGTCCTCGGTCTGCATCAGGGCGGGATGGTGGCCTACCGTCACGACTCCCGGCACGTCCTGTACACCGGGACTGAGACGTTACATCCGGACAACCTGCATGGCCTCGTCGCAGCGAGCGGCAACGACTACGTACGGGCCCAGCAGGCGGGCCGGGTCCGGATCGAGGACGAGTTACGCGCCCACGCCGCGCACGACCTGGTGCTCATCGGCAGCCCGATCGCCGAAGGGCTCTCCCGCGTCCTGTTCGGCTACGTCCCTGATGGCGACGCGGATTCGCTGACCCTGAGCGACGCTCCGGTGGACCTGCCCTACCGCTGGGTCATGTCCAAGAACGACGTGGCGGAAGGGGCCGTCGCCCGGCGTCTCGTCCCCGGCCGCGGAATGGTCGAGCGGCCGAACTGGCGTATCACGGGACCCGAGCGCAGCTACGTCCCGAGGGTCGACGAGGACGGCGTCCTGCTGGAGGACTATCTCCTCGTCACCAAGCTTCGCAACTACCTCTCGCCCGTCGCGCTCGACGACGGGCGCGCGGTGATCAGCTTCGGCGGCACCCACGGCACCGGCACCCGGGCGCTGGGCCTGATCTTCAGGGACAGGGACGTCCTCGGGGAACTCGTCGATCAGCTGCGGTCCCGGCCCGCGGCGTTCCAGATGCTGTTCCGGGTAGGAGACATAGCGCACGATCAGAAGGCGGGCAGCCATGCGCGCGCGATAGAACTGGTCGAGAACGCCATCATCCTGCCTGACAACGACCAGGTCTGGCGCACGGCCGCGCAGACGCTCGAGAGGAACCTGCGATGACGCCGCGCAAGCGACCGGAGGTCAAGTTCGCCCCAAGGGAGACCTTCGAGAGCATCCTCGAATACGCGGTCATCCCGACCTTCGATCTCGTGGTGGAGCTCCCCGAGGACGGCGGTGTGATCCTGGTGCGACGCACGATCGCCCCCTACCAGAACAAATGGGCGCTTCCCGGCCTGCGCATGTTCAAGCCCGAAAGCATCGACGACGTCATCGCGCGCGTCGCCGAGGACGAGCTCGGGCTTGCCGTCGACGTCGACGGCAAGCGGTTCCTCGGTCAGTACGTCGGCCGGTTCAAGACCGAGCACGAACGGCAGGACCTCTCCACGGGATACGCCGTCCGCGCGTCCAGCGCCGAAATCCGGATCAACCCAGACCACTTCTCCGGCCACCAGATCATCAAGAAGTGGGGCGAGGTCCCGCCCGCCACTGGCGCCATGTACCGCTACTACCTGGCTGAATACTTCGACAAGGCCGACGCCCTCCATGGAGACCCGGAGCCGCGCTGACCTCCCATGGCCGCCGGAGCGGCGTCGTGGCGATGGTCACATCGGGTGGGAATGCGTGGCGTGGCACACTGGTTGGCAAGCATGAACGCGTGCTCCGGGGTCGGTGAAATTCCGAACCGGCGGTGACAGTCCGCGACCCGGCCGAAGCCATCGGCCGGTTGACCTGGTGGAACTCCAGGACCGACGGTGAAAGTCCGGATGGGAGGCAGCGCGCGGCACGCCCCTGTCCCAGGGGGCGTGCGCCGATGTATCGACGTCCCCCGGAGCCTTAACTAGGAGGCCCGGGAGATGTTCACAGGCATCGTCGAGGAACTCGGCGAGATCGTGGGGATCGAGCCCTCGGACGGCTCGGTCGCGCTCACGGTCCGCGGCCCGCTCGTCACACAGGACGCCGTGCACGGCGCGTCGATCGCCGTCAACGGCGTCTGTCTCACCGTCGTGGACGTCAAGGACGAGGCCTTCACCGCCGACGTCATCAAGGAGACCCTCGACAGGTCGAGCCTCGGGGCGCTCGCGCCCGGCTCCAAGGTCAACCTGGAACGGCCCGTCCGGCTCTCCGACCGGCTCGGCGGGCATCTCGTCCAGGGCCATGTGGACGGCGTCGGCGAGATCATCTCCAGGGAGCCGGGTGAGCGGTGGGACGTCGTCACCGTGTCCCTGCCCTCTGACCTGGGCCGCTATGTGGTGAACAAGGGCTCGATCACCGTTGACGGCATCAGCCTCACGGTCGTGGAAGCCGCAGCCGACCGGTTCAGCGTCGCGCTCATCCCGACCACACTCGCGCTCACCACGCTCGGCCACAAGAAGCCCGGCGACCCGGTGAACCTCGAAGTGGACGTCGTCGCCAAATACGTCGAACGCATGCTGGGCGACCGGCGATGAGCTGGCTCGGCGCCGGATTCGAGGTGTTCGGCGAGCACATTCTCTGGACCGACCTCATCGGCAACGTCCTCTCGCTCGCCGTTGTGTGGCTCGCCATGCGCAAGACCCTCTGGACGTGGCCCGTGCAGCTCGCCGGCGCCGCACTGCTGCTCGCCGCGTCGCTGCATGCGCACGTCCCAGGGAACGCTCTCAAGCAGGTGCTCTTCTGCGGGCTCGCCCTCTACGGGTGGGCCATGTGGACGCGTGGACGGCGTGAGGCCCGTGGGCTCGTCGTCCGGCAGGCGACGCTCAAGGAGCGTGCCGTTCTGGCGGGTGTGCTGCTGGTGGGCACCGCGGTGGTCGCGCAGCTGTTCGTCCACATGGAGTGGCTGAAGATCGCCTGGTCGCCGTGGGCGAACGCCTACATCTTCGTCGGCAGCGCGGTCGCGACCTTCGCGCAGAGCCGCGCGCTCGTCGACTTCTGGATCGTCTGGGTGCTGGTCGACCTGGTCGGGGTCCCGCTGGCGTTCAAGTCCGGGCTGTACGTCTCCGGCGCCGTCTACGGGATCTTCTTCGTGATGGTGCTGGTCGGGTTCAGGAACTGGCTCCGGGAGTCCCGGGCCGTGCAGGGGGCGCACGCCCCCAGGGAGAAGGCGGTGACCGCATCATGAGCGGTAAGGACGGCGACGGGATCTTCGACTCCATCGAATCGGCGGTGGCCGACATCGCGGCGGGACGTCCCGTCGTGGTCGTCGACGACGAGGACCGCGAGAACGAGGGCGACATCATCTTCGCGGCGGCCAAGGCCACGCCCGAGCTGCTGACGTTCACGATCCGGTACACGAGCGGCGTCATCTGCGTCCCGATGGAGGGCCCCGACCTCGACCGGCTGCAGATCCCGCTGATGACGGCGCAGAACACCGAGCGCATGCGCACCGCGTACACGGTCAGCGTGGACGCCCGGCTCGGCATCAGCACCGGCATCTCCGCCGCCGACCGGGCCCGGACGATCAAGACGCTGTGCGACTCGGCGTCCGAGCCGCGCGACCTCGTCCGTCCGGGGCACATCTTCCCGCTGCGCTACCGCGAGGGCGGGGTGCTGCGCAGGCGCGGGCACACGGAGGCCGCCGTCGACCTCGCCAGGCTGGCCGGGCTGTCCCCGGCGGGCGTCCTCGCAGAGGTGGTGAACGAGGACGGCACCATGGCGCGCCTGCCGGAACTCCAGGTCTTCGCCAAGGAGCACGGGCTCAAGCTCGTCTCGATCGAACAGCTCGCCGAGTACCGCAAGCGGCACGAGTCGATGGTGACGCGCGTCGTGGAGACGCGCCTGCCGAACCGGTACGGGACGTGGCGCGCGGTCGGGTTCTCCAGCGCCATCGACGGCGGCGAGCACGTCGCGCTGGTGCTCGGCGACCTCGCAGACGGCGAGGACGTCCTGATCAGGGCCCATTCGGAATGCCTCACCGGCGACGTCCTGCACTCCGACCGCTGCGACTGCGGCACCCAGCTCGACGCCGCCATGGAACGCATCGCCGAAGAGGGCCGCGGCGTCGTGCTGTACCTGCGCGGGCACGAGGGGCGCGGCATCGGCCTGCTCGCCAAGCTGCAGGCGTACGCGCTGCAGGACAACGGGTCCGACACCGTCGACGCCAACCTGGAGCTGGGGCTCCCCGCCGACGCGCGCGAGTACTCCAACGCCGCCCACATGCTGCGCGACCTCGGCGTACGCTCGGTCCGGGTGCTCACCAACAACCCCGACAAGCTCAAGGGCCTGGACGGGTTCGGCGTGGAGGTGCGCGGCCGCGAGTCCATGCCCGTCGTCGTCACCGAGCACAACCGGCGCTACCTGACGGTCAAGCGGGACCGTCTCGGACACCAGATCGAGGGACTCTGATGAGCGGAGCGGGACGCCCCGAGGACACCGCCGTCGACGCCGCCGGCGTCACGCTCGGCATCGTCTGCACCCGCTGGCACGAGCCGATCACCGACCGGCTCCTGGAACGGGCGCTCGCGGCGGCGAAGTCGTGCGGCGTCGACGAGCCCGTCGTCGCGCGCGTCGCCGGGGCGCTGGAGCTGCCCGTGATCGCGCAGCAGCTCGCCCGCGACCTCGACGCCGTCGTCTGCCTCGGCGCGGTCATCCGGGGCGCGACGGCCCATTTCGACTACGTGTGCGACTCGGTGACCGCCGGTGTGACCCGCGTCGCGCTGGACGAGTCGACTCCGGTGGGCAACGGGGTCCTCACATGTGACACCATTGAACAGGCGATGGAACGCAGCGGGCTGCCCGGCAGCCCCGAGGACAAGGGATGGGAGGCGACTGTGGCCGCACTCGACACGGCACTGACCCTGCGAGGTCTGCGGCATCACGGTCACGCCGGGCACGGCCTGGAGCATATGTAGGGGTCTCAGGGCTCCGTCCCTGAATGACTCTTACTCGGCTCCTTACGTCCCGGGTTTCCCATTCTCGTCCCATTGAAAGGCTTATTCCGTGCTGTCACTCGTCCTGCCCAAGGGGTCGCTGGAGAAGGCGACCATGCAGCTGTTCGACGCCGCCGACCTCACCGTCCAGCGCTCGTCGGACCGCGACTACCGCGCGTCCATCGACGACCCGCGCATCGAGCGCGTCCGGGTGCTGCGGCCGCAGGAGATCCCGACCTACCTCGAACAGGGCCTGTTCGACCTCGGCATCACCGGCCGCGACTGGATCACCGAGACCGACGCCGACGTCGTCAGCCTCGGCGAGCTGAAGTACTCCAAGGCGACGTCCAACCCCGTTCGCGTGATCATGGCGGTGCCGGACGGCGCGCCCTGGCAGAAGGTGTCCGACCTGCCGGAGGGCGTCCGGATCTCCACCGAGTTCCCCGCGATGACGCGGCGGTTCCTGGACAAGCACGGCGTGAAGGCGACGGTCGTCCCGTCCTACGGCGCGACCGAGGCGAAGGTCCCCGACATCGTCGACGCGATCGTCGACCTCACCGAGACCGGCTCGTCGCTGCGCAAGAACGGCCTGCGCATCCTCGACACGCTCCTGACCAGCTACACCGAGCTGGTCGCCAACCGCGACGCCTACGAGAACCCCGAGAAGCGCGCCGCGATGGAGGACATCTCCCTCCTCCTCCAGGGCGCGATCCGGGCGCGCGGCAACGTCCTGCTGAAGCTGAACGTCGCGCAGGCCGACCTGCAGAAGGTCCTGGACATCATGCCGTCGATGTCGTCGCCGACGGTGACCTCGCTGGCGGGCGGGGAGTCGAACGCGGTGGAGTCGGTGGTCGCCAAGCGCGGCGTGAACACGCTGATCCCCGCGCTGAAGGCGGCCGGCGCCCACGACATCCTCGAAATCCCCATCTCGAAGATCGTTGACTGATTTGACCGAGCCTCCGGCGCTGCCGGTGGTGTGGCGCCCCCGCACCACCCGGCTCGTCGCCTACCTCACGGCGGGCGTGATCATGCTCGGCCTGATCACGCTCGCCGTGGTGGTGGCGCCCCAGTTCAAGACGTTCGACCGCGTCCTGATCGTCGGGTTCGGCGCCCTCATGGCGTGGATCCTGCACATGCTGGCCCGCTGCCGCGTCGCGGCCGACGAGTCGGGCCTCACGGTCGTGAACGCGTTCCGCACCCGCCGCCTCGAATGGCCCGAGGTCGTGGACGTCTCCATGACGGTCGGCGACCCCTGGCCCACCCTCGACCTGGCGGACGGCACGTCCATCGGCGCGATGGGCATCAACGGCGCCGAGAAGACCCTCGCCGCCCGCCAGCTCGCCGAACTCCAGTCCCTCCTCCACACCCGAGGCGAAGCCCCCGACCCCCACTGACGCGCCGCTCTACGATGACACCGAACCAGCCTCGTTCCGTGATCATTGGTGTGCAGAAAGTCATGACTTGGGTGCTTCTGTGAACCGGCGTCTTCGGTAGGTGCACACAAGACCCTGGCGCCTAGAGGGCCGTGAGGAGGGTCAGGGTGCCGGCGGTGATGAGGGCGGCGGCCCAGAGGCGGTCCAGGTTGAACCAGGCTCGGCGCAGGATGGTCAGGCCGACGATCTCGTAGACGACGACGGCGATCACGCCCGCGACGGCGAGCATCGACAGGGTGTGCACGGCGGTGACGAAGACGCCCGTCGAGACCGCGCTGCCGGACGCCGACGCCAGCCCGTGGTCGTGGCCCGCCGGGGCCGTCCCGGACGAGGTCAGCACGGGCAGCAGCATCAGGCCCGCGCCGTGCGCCGACGACATCAGGAACGACCATCCGGCGAGCTGCCGCAGCGAGATCCGCATGCCGACCCAGCGGAAATGGCGCCTGGACAGCAGCCGCCACAGGCCGAAGCCGACCAGGAGGGCGCCGCCGCCGATCGCGAGCGCCTGCGTCGCGACGACCGAGCGCGTGAGGACGATGAGGATCGCGACCGCGCCGACGGACGCGGCGTGGCCCGCGGCGATGGCCGGGAGCGACTGCAGCACGAGCGAGCGGCTGCGCTCCTGGAAGCCGCGGGCCACGGCGAACAGCCAGCCCATGGCGGGGTTGACGCCATGGAACGCGCCGAGCGCCACGAGGGCGGCGAGGGATCCCTCGGTCACCGGGTCAGGGGTAGCAGTAGGAGTCGGAGGACGCGTCGCCGCCCTGCAGGCGCGTCTGGTGCGGGCGGAGGCCGCGGAACGCGTCGCCGTGCGGGAAGAAGCGCTCGTCGAAGGTGAAGGAGCCGGGGGTGGAGTCGAGTTTGGCCATCCAGGCGCCTACTCCGTCAGGGTAGAACTGGTCGTCCCAGGAGCCGTAGAGCGAGTTGGTGATGTAGACGCGCTTTCCGTCGCGGCTTATCTCCACCATCTGCGGGCCGCCGGCCAGGGGTTGGTCAGGGGCCGCGGGGTGGGGCGCGCGGTTGACGATGCCGCCGATCCGGACGGAGCCCGCCTCTACCGGGTTGAACGGGTCGCTGACGTTGTAGCGCTTCAGCTCGCCGGTGCCCCAGCACGACACGTACAGCCACTGGTCGTCGACGGAAAGGTCGATGTCGGTGATGAGGGGCGGCACCGCGCCGAACGGCTGGATGACCGGGGGGAGAGCGGATGCGTCCGCGGGCTCTGCGGGGATGGTGATGACCTTCTTGGCCGCCCAGGCGTCGCCGTCGCGGTGCCAGAGCCAGACGGACGCCGACAGGTCCTCGACGTTGACGACCACGCCCGCGAACCCGTACAGCTTCGTCGGGTCGTGCGCGGGGCGCAGCTCCAGGACCATCTGGTGCTCGTCGCCGAGGTCCACGGTCTGGACGTGCTTGCGCTTGCGCAGGTCGAAGAAGTTCAGCGAGTGCCCGTACTTGCGGCCGAGGAGGAGTTCGGCGACGACGCCGTCCTCCACCATGGACGGCGTGCCCCATTCGGAGGTGACGAGCACGTCGTGCGCGATGTGCCACCAGGCGTCGTAGGCGAAGTACTGCGGGCCGCGGTCGACCTCCCAGCGTCCGAGCACGTCGAAGGAGGCGTGGTCGAGGAGGGCGATGCCGCCGGGGCCGTCCTCGCCGTTCGCGCCGCCGAGCGCCGTCAGGTAGAGGCCCTCGGGCCCGCAGTGGACGGTGTGCGGGCGCGAGTACCCGGCGCGTTTGGCCAGCTCGTCCGGCTCAAGGACCTTGACGATCTTCGGTGTGGTCGGGTCCTCCTTGGTGTCGATCACGTACACGCGCGAGGAGCGCAGCCCGGGGACGATCAGGTACCGGCGTTCCACGTGCGGGTGCGGCGACCCGGGGCACAGGGCGCTGCTGCAGGCGTTCCACCCGAAATGGTGCAGCTCGTCGCCGAGGAAGGGCAGGTCGGTCCAGCCGGCGACGGTGCCGTAGGAGGCGGAGGCGGGATCGACGTCCAGCACGGCGATCGCGTCCGGTTTCGCGGCGGACCGGTCGAACGCGGCCACGTAGGCGAGCTTCTCGGCGGGCGCCGACGCGGCGTCGCGCGGGGAGGGGTAGAAGGTCGGGTCTGGCGTCCACAGAGCCATGGTCGTCCTTTCAGATGACGGTGACCGGGTGCCGCACGACGGCGCCGAACAGGTAGCCGAGCTTGTTGAAGGGGACGGTCGCGGGCTGGGTCGCGCCGGTCTCGTCGGTGGCGCGGGCCAGCAGTTCGTAGGATCCGGCGCGGCGGGGATGCCAGGGGAACTCCCAGCGAGCCCATCCGCTCGGGTCGGGGTGGCGGTCGCGGAGGCGCGCGGGCCGCCAGGTCGCGCCGCCGTCCGCGCTGACCTCGACGCGCCGGATCCGGCCGCCGCCCGACCAGGACCGGCCGTGCAGCGCGAGCGGCCGCGCCGCGGGCAGCGTCGCCTCCCAGGGCAGCTCGAACGCGGACTTGACGTTCATCCTGGTCAGCGGGGCGGACCCGGCCGGCGGGTGGTCGGGGCCGAAGAACCGGTAGTAGCGGGTGTTCCAGGGTGAGAACAGCGGCTCGTCCGCCACCTGGATGTCGCCGAGCCACTTGATGGACGCGATGCCGACCCACGACGGCACGACCAGTCGGACCGGATGGCCGTGGTCGGGCGGCAGAGGCGCGCCGTTCATGCCGTAGGCGAGCAGGACGTCCTTCATCGCCTTCGCGACGGGCAGGGGACGCCGCACCCGGCCGAGGTTCTCGCCCTTGTCCACGTAGTCAGCGTCCAGCCCGCGCGGCATGATGTCCACGGCCTCACGGGTTACACCTGCACGCCTCAGCACCGTCGACAGGCGGACGCCGTGCCAGCGCGCCACGCCCACCCCGCCCAGCTTCCACGGGGTGCCCGAGACCTCCTGCCCCTGCTGGGACGCGAAGAACCCGCGCCCGTTGCCCGTGCACTCGACGGCCGCCGTGAGGGTCTCGGACGGGAGGTCGAGGAGGTCCTCGTAGGTGAGTTCGATGGGGCGGTCTTCGGTTGGGCGGTCGCACAGGCCGGTGCCCCACAGCTTCAGGCGCCAGGTGCGCGCGTCGATGAGCGGCGTGGCGGTGTGGTTGCGGACGAAGAAACGGTCGGCGGGCGTCAGGTAGCCCTGGTGGCGCATGGCCTCCCAGCGCATCTCGGCGTTGGTCCCGTGCGCGATGAACAGCTCCGGCGGGAGCGGCTTGACGATCCCGCCGGACGCGGCCGCCGTCGCGGGCGGGGCGAGCGCGGCGAGGAGGCCGCCGCCGAGCCCGGCGCTCAGCCCCGCGCCGGCCGAGAGGCGCAGCAGGGTGCGCCGGGAAGGGGAGCGGAGGCGTTCATAGGTCGCTTCTTCGGTCGGGTCGGGGTCGTTCCGGTCACCGGGTCGCATGGCTTCGATGCTGCTCAACGCCCGCGATGAAGTCAACTTTCCATACCGATTTACTAGGATGAATACGCGGATGCCCCGACATGTGCGCCGTCGCTTCGGCTGAGTAGCCTGAGAGCCGTGGGGAGACGGCGGCGATGACCCTGGACCTGGCCGGATCGCCCGCGGAGCTCGCGGGACTGCTCGACCGGCACGCCTACCTGTGCGACGACGGGCTCGCGACGGCGTGCTTCCTCGCGCTGCGCATGGGGCGGCCGCTGTTCCTTGAGGGCGAGGCCGGTGTCGGCAAGACCGAGCTGGCCAAGACGCTCGCGCGGGCGCTCGGTGCCCCGCTGATCCGGCTGCAGTGCTACGAGGGGCTGGACGCGTCCCAGGCCCTCTACGACTGGGACTTCCCGCGCCAGCTCCTGCACCTGCGCGCCGCCGAGGCCGCGGGCGCCCGCGACGTGGCGGGGCTGGAGGGCGAGCTGTACGACCGGCGGTTCCTGCTGGCCAGGCCGTTGCTCCAGGCCCTGGAGACGTCGCCCTGCGTCCTGCTCGTCGACGAATTGGACCGTGCCGACGACGAGTTCGAGGCGTTCCTCCTGGAAGTCCTCAGCGACTTCACGATCACGGTCCCGGAGCTGGGCACGATCAGGGCGGACCGGCCGCCCGTCGTCGTGGTCACCTCCAACCGCACCCGCGAGGTGCACGACGCGCTGAAGCGGCGCTGCCTGTACCACTGGCTGGAGCACCCCTCGTTCGACCGCGAGGTCGCGATCATCAGGCGGCGGCTGCCCGGCGCGGCGGAGCGGCTCGCCGGGCAGGTCGCGCGGGCCGCGCAGCGGATGCGCGAGACCGGCCTGCTGAAGCCGCCCGGCGTGGCCGAGACCCTCGACTGGACGGAGGCGCTCGTCGCGCTCGGCGTCCGCGACCTCGACCCGGCGTCCGCGGCGCTGACGCTCGGCGCCGTCCTGAAGTACCGCGAGGACCAGCAGCGCGTGCTCGGCGGCGGCCTGGAGGCCCTGCTCAACGGCGGCCCCCCGGGGTGAGCATGCGGCGCGATGTCACCGAGACGATGGTCGGGTTCGCCCGGACGCTGCGCGCGGCGGGCGGCGCCGCCGATCCCGAGCGGGTGCAGTCGATGCTGGCGGCACTCGACCATCTCGACGTCCTCGACCCGTCCGACGTGTACTGGGCCGGACGCCTGACCCTCTGCGCCGACCCCGATGACCTCGCCCGCTACGATCGGTGCTTCGCCGCGTACTTCTCCGGCGCGACCGCCCGCCCGGGCCGCAGGACGCCCCCGCCCGTGATCGTCCGCCGGACGGTGACACCCGACCAGGGCGCGGGCTCCGACGGCGGCGAGGAGAGCGACGGGCTGAAGGCCGCCACCGCCAGCGCCGTCGAGGTGCTCCGCGACCGGGACATGGCGCGGCTGACCGCCGCCGAGCGCGCCGAGGTCGCCCGCCTCATCGCGGTGCTCGGCGCGGGCGCCGAGCGGCGCCGGTCACGCAGGTTCGCGCCCGCGCCGACCGGGCGGCTCGACCCGGCGCGGACCGTCCGGGAGACGCTGCGGCGCGGCGGCGAGACGTCCCTGCTGAAACACCGGACGCACCGCACCCGCCCCCGCCGCGTCGTGCTGATCGTGGACGTCAGCGGCTCGATGAGCCCCTACGCCGACGCGCTGCTCCGCTTCGCGCACGCCCTGTCACTTTCCAGCGGGGCCCGCTCCGGCGGGCGCGGCGTGGAGGTGTTCAGCGCCGGGACGCGCCTGACCCGCCTCACCCGCGAGCTGCGGCACCGCGACCCGGACGCGGCGATGGCGGCGGCGTCCGCGGCGATCCCGGACTGGAGCGGCGGCACCCGGCTCGGCGCGGAGCTGAAGGAGTTCCTCGACCGGTTCGGGCAGCGCGGCCTGGCCCGCGGCGCGGTCGTGGTGATCGCCTCGGACGGCTGGGAGCGCGGCGACGCCGCCCTGCTCGGTGAGCAGATGGCGCGGCTGCGCCGGCTCGCGCACCGGGTGGTGTGGGCGAACCCGCACAAGGCGCGTCCCGGGTACGAGCCGCTGACCGCCGGGATGGCGGCGGCGCTGCCGCACGTCGACGACTTCACGTCCGGGCACAGCCTCGCGGCGCTGGAAGAGCTGGCCCGCCTCATCGCGGGCGGGGCGGGAAAGGGGAGCGCACATGCGTGACGTGCTGGACGACATCGCCCGCTGGTACGCGTCCGGGGAGACGTTCGGGCTCGCGACCGTCGTCAACACCTTCCGCAGCGCACCGCGCCCGCCCGGCGCGGCCATGGCCGTGTCGGCGGGCGGCGAGGTCGCGGGCAGCGTGTCCGGCGGCTGCGTCGAGGGCGCCGTGTACGAGCTGGCGCAGTCGGTGCTGGAGAGCGGCGAGCCCGTCGTCCAGCGGTACGGCGTGAGCGACGACGACGCGTTCGCGGTCGGCCTGACCTGCGGCGGGATCCTCGACGTGCTGGTGGAGCCGGTCGGCCCGGCGACGTTCCCGGAGTTCGCCGAGGTCGCCGCGTCCATCGCGGCGCGCGAGCCGGTCGCCGTCGCGACCGTCGTCGCCGGGCCGGGCCGGGTCGGCGCACGCCGCGTGATCTGGGCCGGCCGCGCGTCCGGGTCGCTCGCGCCGGGCGCCCCGCACGCCGACCGCCTCGACGCCGCCGTCGACGACGACGCGCGCGGCATGCTCGCCCAGGGCCTCACCGGCCAGCGCCACTACGGCCGCGAGGGGGAGCGGCGGCTGGACGAGCTGGCCGTCTTCGTGCACTCGTTCGCGCCGCCGCCCCGCCTGCTGGTGTTCGGCGCGATCGACTTCGCCGCCGCCGTCGCCCGGATCGGCAAGTTCCTCGGCTACCACGTCACCGTGTGCGACGCGCGTCCCGTGTTCGCCACGCCCAAGCGGTTCCCCGACGCGGACGAGGTCGTGGTGAAGTGGCCGCACAAGTACCTCCAGGAGACGGCCGGCTCGGTCGACGGGCGGACGGCGATCTGCGTCCTGACCCACGACCCCAAGTTCGACGTGCCGCTGCTGGAGGTGGCGCTCCGCACCGGCGCCGGGTACGTCGGCGCGATGGGGTCGCGCCGCACCCATGACGACCGGCTCGCCCGGCTCCGGGAGGCGGGCCTGTCCGAGGCCGAGCTGGCGCGGCTGCGCTCGCCGATCGGGCTGGACCTCGGCGCCCGCACGCCGGAGGAGACCGCGGTGTCGATCGCGGCGGAACTCGTCCAGCTTCGCTGGGGCGGCTCGGGACGCCCGCTCACCGACACCTCCGGCAGGATCCACCGCGACGCGCCCTGACCGCACTACCCTCGCGGGATGACTCTGCACGGTGCGGAACCTCCCGCGGGCCTGCTCCTCGCGGCGGGGGAGGGGAGCCGGCTCGGACGGCCCAAGGCGACGCTCGAACTCGACGGCGAGCGGCTCGTCGACCGCGGTGTCCGGATGCTGCGGGACGCGGGCTGCTCACCGGCCATCGTCGTGGTGGGGGCGGAACCGGTCGAGGTCATCGGCGCGGTCGTCGTCCCGAACCCGCGGTGGCGGGAGGGCATGGGCTCCTCGCTGCGCGCCGGGCTCGCCGCGCTGCCGCCCGCCTGCCCCGCCGCCGTCGTCGCGCTCGTCGACCAGCCGCTGATCACGGCGGCCGCGGTCGGGCGGCTGATCGCCGCGTACGAGGCGGGCGCGGAGATCGCCGTCGCGACCTACGGGGGAGAGCGGCGCAACCCCGTCCTGCTGCGGGCGGCGCACTTCGCGGCCGTGGCCGAGGCGGCGGTCGGCGACACGGGCGCGCGGGGCTTCCTGCGCGCCCATCCCGGCCTGGTCACGGCCGTCCCGTGCGACGACGTCGCCGCACCCGACGACATCGACACCCCCGACGACCTGACCGCCCTCAGGCGCCGCGGCCACGAGCCCCGCTGACCGGCGCGCCCGTAGGCGGGCGGGTTCAGGACGCGGGCAGGACGCTCTCGTCCAGCGCGCCGCAGTCGACCGCGCGGCGGAGCCGGGACGTGAGCGCCTTGATGGTGGCGGGCTCGTCCAGCACGCCGGTCGACTCGGCCCCCGCCTGCTCGTGCCAGGCGCGCACGCGTCCGATGACGTCGTCGACGCCGCTCAGATGGAACGCGTACACGGCCGCGTACCGGCTCGGCAGGTGCGCGGGATGCAGGTCCCAGCCCTGGTAGAAGCCGTGCTCCAGCGAATGCCTGACGTGCGCGGCGTGCGTCGCCCAGGTCGCGTTGACCTCGTCGGGGCCGTCGTTGCGCGGGATGACGTTGGTGGAGCCGTCCGACAGCCGTACGCCGGTTCCCGCGAACGACACCTGCATGACGTGCCGGGCGAAGTCGCAGGCGGGATGGTCGAGGCGCTGCTCGTGCGGCGGCAGCCCCAGCGCGGCCGTGTAGTCGTAGACGCCGAAGTGCGCGGCGGTGAGGCGGCCCGCGGCGGCGTCGGCGATCCCGCGCAGCCCGGTGCGGCCCTCGCCGTCCAGGATCGCGTCGGGCGTCTCGATCTGCACCTCGAACCGCAGGATGCCGGACGGCAGCCCGAGCGCGGTCTCCAGCCGGTCCAGCCACTCGGCGAACAGCACGACGTGCTCGGCCGCGATCACCTTCGGGAACGTGATCGTGAACCCGCCGGGCAGCCGGCCGAGCCGGTCGCGCAGCGCGGTGAGGAACCCGTCGAGCGTCCGCATCGAGCGCTCGTGCCCGCCGTCGGCGAACGACTTGACCCGCACGCCCCAGTAGTGGGGGAGGCCCTTGACCTGGTACGCGGCGGCGACGGCCTCGACGACCTGCTCGATGTGGCCGTCCTCCTCGGCGTCGGAGCGCACGCCGTAGCCGTCCTCGAAGTCGATCCGCACGTCCTCGACCGGCTCGGCGGACAGCTTCGCCGCGACCCGCTCGCGGACCAGCCCGGCGATCTCCGGATCGAGCCCGAACGCCGCGCCGAACGACCCGGCGCCCGGCGTGTGGGTGTTCAGCAGCCGCAGCGCCTCCGCGCCGAAGTCGGCGGGGGTCGAGCGGGAGAACCGGTCGGCCGGCACGTACACCGTGTGCACCGGCTGCCGGCCGTCGGCGCCGCCGGGCCGGCGCTCGCCGTGCTCGTCGCGGACGGCGCTGATGCGGGCGGACAGGTCGTCGTACGAGGAGACGCTGAGATTCACTCCGATATGATCCCCCACCTTGTGCCTCCGGGGGAACCTGGACGGCTCAGCCGGCCGCCTGGATTCCCCAGGTGCCGGTGAACTCCTCGCCCGGTTCCAGGTGCCGCAGGCCCTCGCCGGAGGCGAGCGCGTTCGGCGGGCACGTCATCGGCTCGACGCCCAGCCCCTCGCGGGGGTCGGGGGCGTCGTCGGCGGTGTAGATCTCCATCCAGGGGTGCGCCTCGTCCGCCCAGAGCCGCACTGTGCGGGTGGTGCCCGAGAGGTTGACCCAGGCGCGGCCGTCGCCGTCGCGGTCATCGGCGGGCCGAGCGGAGCTCGTCGATTGATTGGTGGTGGGTGGGGGCCGGAGGACGGTGTAAGCGTTGTCGATCTTCCGGTCGCTGAGGACGGGGGCGTTGCGCAGGTCGTACTTCGTGCCGGTGACGTCGAGGGGCGGGCCGGACGGGATCATCCGGTCGTCCACCGGGAGGTAGCGATCGGCGCCGAGCGTGACCGCGCAGGCGTCGATCGGCTCCCCGGTGGTGAGGTACGGGTGCGCGCCGTGCCCGTACGGGGCCGTCGCCGTGCCCGCGTTCCGCGCCGTGATCCGGACGTGCAGGCCGTCCGACGCGTCCAGGGTGTACTCGGCCTCCAGGTCGAGGCGGAACGGGTAACCGGCCGTGCCGAGGAGCCGGTACGTCAGCCGTACCCGGCCGGGTTCCTGGACGGCGGCCCGCCACGGCGCCCACCGGACGAGCCCGTGGATCGCGCAGTCCCGCTCCGGCTCGGACACGTCGAGCTGGTGCGTCGCGCCGCCGTAGGAGTAGCGGCCCCGGTCGACGCGGTTCGGCCAGGGGATCAGCAGCTGGCCGTACGCGGCGGGGGCGGGCTCGCCTGCGCCGTGCGAGAGGATCAGCGGCCGTCCCTCGTGCGTCAGCTCCCGCAGGGCCGCGCCCGCCTCGGTGACGACGGCCTGGTACGGGCCCGCGCTCAGCGCGTACTGCTCCCCGGTGATCAGCTCGCTCATGGCGGCACCGTACCCCTGACCTGGGGCTCTACGCGGTCTCCGCGAGCGCGTGCAGGGCGTCGGTGAAGACGTTCGGCGGCGGTTCCACGAGCCCGGCGCCGACCTGGCCGGTGCCCGCCTCGCGTCCGGCGATGCCGGTGTCGATGACCGGCAGGATCCCCGTGCGGACGACGCGGGTGACGTCCACGCCGACGGGGGTACCGCGGAACGACAGCAGCGGGATCTGCAGGGACGGATGCTCGGCGAGGGTGATCTCGTACATCCGCCGGGTCGCGGCGATCGCGTCGGGGACCTCCCCGCCGACGAACCGGACGATCGCGGGCGCGGCGGCGAGCGCGAACCCGCCCAGCCCGGCGGTCTCGGTGATCGCCGAGTCGCCGATGTCGGGGTTGGCGTCGTCCGGGCCGTAGTCGCCCAGGTAGAGGCCGTCGGGGACGCCCGCGGGGCCGGTGAACCAGCGGTCGCCCGTGCCCGACACCTGGATGCCGAAGTCGGTGCCGTTGCGGGCCATCGCCACGACCAGGCTGGACCCCGGAACGTTCCGCGCCGCGTCCGCGCACGCCTTCGCCGCGGCCATCCCCGCGTTGAGGAAGAAGTGGTCGTTGCCCGCCGCGAACCGCAGCGCCTCGGCGGCCCGGTCGCGCGGGACGTCCTCGGCGGCGAGCAGGCTGGGCGCCAGCTCGCGCAGCAGCAGCGACGTCGCCGCCCGGTTCCGGTTGTGCAGCTCGTCGCCCATCTGCAGCGCCTGCGCGATGACCGCCATCAGGTCGAGCGGCCCGTGGTGGCGGACGGCCGCCTGGAGCGCGGGCCCGAGGACCTCGCCCATCCAGGTCAGCCGGTCGATCACGGCCGGCCCGTACGCCCCGTACCGCAGGACCTTCCCGAGGCCCTCGTTGAGCGAGCAGTACGCGGTGCCGCCGTGCTCGGCGTCCTCCACGACCAGCATCCACATGGACGGGCTGACGACCCCCGCCATCGGCCCGACCGTGGCGTGGTGGTGGCACGGTTCGAGCGTCGCCGCGCCGCGCTCCAGGGCGTGCTCGGCGCCGAGCGGCGTCTCCGCGAGCCCTTCGAGGAGCATCGCGCCGATGAGCGCGCCGCGCATCGGGCCGGACGCGCGCTCCCACTCCAGCGGCGGGCCCGCGTGCAGGAACGTCGCCTTGTCCAGGCCGAGGACCTCGCGGGCGGGGCGCACGTCCACCAGATGCGGGCGGGAGGACACCATGCGCCGCACGGCGCGCGCGTTGGCGTCCGCGTGCCCGGGGTCGCCGAGCACCGCCGTGAGCGCCGGTTCCGTCCCGGCGGGCGGGGGCCGCCAGTCGACCCGCTCGACCGGGACGGCCTGGTCCGCGAGCGCGTCCGCGAGGACCTCCACGCCCGTCGCGACCACCCTTGGGTCGCGGGCGAGGAGCCCGCCGAGCGGTCGCCGCTGCTCGGTCATGTGGTCGTCCCTTCCGCGAGGGCCGCCTCGATCATGGCCAGGGCGTGCCGGGCGGCTTGCGCGTTCGAGGCGAACACGTCCGCGCCCGCCTCGCACAGTGCCGCCGCCTGCCGGTCGCGGTCCTGCGGGTCGGCGGGCGTCCCGCACAGCGACACGACGACGCCCAGGTCGCGGCGGTCCCGCACCGCGTCCGCGATCGCCGGGGCGAGGGACGCGGCCGGGTCGGGCTCCGCGCCGTGGCCGAGCACCACGTCCAGCAGCAGGACACCGCAGCCGGGGTCGGCCGCCTCCGCCCGGACGGCCTCCAGCCGCAGCGCCGGGTCGATCATCGGGTGGGCGCGGCCGCGGGTGTAGGCGTCGTCGCCGAAGTCGGTGAACCGGTGGTCGCGGCCATCCAGATCCCAGCCGAGGGCTTCCCGCGCGATCGCCTCGGCCTCGTCGCGGAGCGTCCCGCCCGCGAACAGCCCGCGCAGCGCCTTCCCCGTCACCGGCGCCGGACGCCGCGCCGCCTTCCAGCGGGGCCATGCGGGGACCACGCGGCGGAGCGCCTTCAGCGTCTTCTCCGCCGCGGCCGTCAGGTCGTCCTCGCCGGCGGCGGGCAGCGCGAACACGACCGGGGTGTCCAGCCGCCGGGCCGCCTCCCGGATCAGATCGGTGACCTGCGGCGCGGGCGGCTTGGACACCAGCACGATCAGCTCGGTGCCGGGGTCGGCGTCCAGCGCCGCCAGCGCCGCCAGCGCGGACCGGCCGCTGACCTCGGGCGACAGGTCCCGGCCACCGACGCCGAGGACATGGCTGACGCCGACGTCCGCCTCGTCCAGCAGGCACATCAGCTGCTGCGCGCCCGTCCCGGACGCCGCGACCATCCCGACCGGGCCCGGCCGGACCGCGTTGGCGAACCCGAGCCCCGCGCCGCCGATCACCGCCGTCCCGCAGTCGGGGCCCATCACGATCAGCCCGCGCCGGGCCGCGGCCTCCTTCAGCAGGATCTCCTGGGCGAGCGGCACGTTGTCGCTGAAGACCATGACGTTGAGGCCGGCGTCGAGGGCGTCCATCGCCTCGGGGAACACGTGCGGGCCCGGCACCGACAGCAGCGCGACCGTCGCGTCCGCGCGGGCCGCCGCGGACGCGGTCGTCCGGGGCGGCGCCACCGCACCCATGACCCCCGTATCGGCGGGCGGGCGGGACATCTCGCGGAGCAGGGCGTCCAGCGCGTCGCGCGCCCCGTCGAGCGCCTCGCCCTTCGCCCGGACGGCCACCACCAGGTCATCGGGGCTCGTGCCCGCGGGCACCGCGAAGCCCATCCGCTCCAGCATCTCGCGGTTCAGCTCGGTGCCCATCGCCACCATCGCCGCGGCCACGTCCGGCCGCTCCGACAGCGAACGGCTCACCCGCATCAGCGTGACCGAATCGTGGTAGCTCCCCGGGCGCACCTCGACCCAGTCGCTCATGCAGTCACCCTCGAAGCGGTGTGCATGCTCGTCAGCGCGAGGGCGGCGCGGCAGCCCGCGAGGACGCCGTGCGCGAGGTCGGCGCCGGAGGTGTGGCCCACCGCCAGGAGGCGCCGGACGGCCTGGCCGGTCGCCGCGGGGTCCGCGGGCTCGTGGCCCGCGACGCAGCGCAGCACCGAGGCGACCTCCGCGCCCGCGCCGCCGTCCGCCGCGCAGTGCAACAGGGTCGCGGCCAGCGCGGTCGTCCGGGTGCCCGCGTCGGCGGTGACCGCCGCGCCGAGCCAGTCGGCCAGCCACACGGCCGTGCGGCCGTTGCGGAGCGCGTCGCCGACGCCGCGCAGCGACACCAGCAGGCCGCACAGGATGTCGTCGCCGCTCGGCGTCAGGCCGGGGCCGAGGCCCACGATCCGCTCCGCCGCCTCCACGGCGCCCGCGAGGTCGCCCGCGGCGCAGCATTCGGCGAGCGCGGCCGGGTCCGGATGGTCGCCGAGGCCGCCGCCCGCCGTCCCCGCGCCGGCCAGCTCGTCCTCCAGGCACCGGACGCCGTAGGCGAGCGCGGACGTGTGCACCGGCCCGAGCACGGGCGCCGGGTCCCACCAGCGGCGGACGCGCACGTGCAGCGGGCCCGCCTCCACCTGCCCGTCGCCGACCCACGCCTCGCCGCCCTCCCGGATCGACCGGAACGGCTGCTCCCGGCGTGCCGCGACGACGACCACCGAGTTCGGCAGCCGGTGCGCGTCGGAGGCGACGACCGCGAGCACCCGCGGCTCCGGGCCGCCGCGCATCTCCAGGTACAGCGCCGCCGGGAACACGGCGATGACCCGCGCCGCGCGGCGCGGCGGGTCGAGCAGCGGCCGCAGGGCCAGGCTCGCGGCGCCGGCGGCGGGCGGCCGGCGTCCGGGCCGGGCCGGAAGCGGGATCGGGTCGCGGACGAGAGCGGTCACGGATCCTCCCGAGGCCGGCGTGGGTCGCCGCCCGGCGTGCGGGCTGCCCGGCCTCTGCCGAGACGTTAGAACGGGCCCCGCACCGGACGTATGGAGAAAGCTGCCAAGGATGCTTGTCATCGTTCGTCTTAGTTGTCAGTGTTGATCAGGAACCGGTAGCGATCACGCCAAATCGGGCGATGTACGCACCAAATAGCGAGGTGACCCCTGGCATGAGCTACACCACAGCGGACCCGGGCCCACCGGCCCTGCGGCTCGCGAGCACCGGAACACTGACCTACGGCCTGTCGGTCGGGGAGGTCCTCGGCGTCAGCACCCTGAACGGCGCCCGCCTCATCGCCGGCCGGTCCGGTCTCGAACGCATCGTCCAGCGTCTCAACGTGATGGAGGTCCCCGACATCCTGTCGTGGGTGAAGCCGAACGAGCTCCTTCTCACCACCGGCTACCCCCTGCGCAACACTCCCCAGTCGCTCGACAACCTGGTCTCCGACCTGGACGAGCGCGGACTCGCGGCCCTCGCCATCAAACTCGGCCGCTACCTGGACTCGCTCCCCGCCGAAATGATCGCGCAGGCCGACCGCCGCGGCTTCCCCCTGATCCTGCTCCCCAACGACGTCGGCTTCGACGACATCCTGAACCAGGTCCTGACCGACATCCTGAACCGGCAGGCGTCCGTGCTCGCGCGCACCGAGGAGGTGCACCGCGCGCTCGTGCAGATCGTGCTGTGCGGCGGCGGCCTCCAGGAGGTCGTCGACGAGGTCGCGACGCTGCTGGACGTCGCCGTCGTCGTCGTGGACGGCGAGCAGCGCGTCCTCGCCGGCGCCGGTCCGGACGAGCACGTCCAGGCCATGCGGGCGTTCGACGCGGGCCGGCACGCGGCCTGCGGGCGCGGCGGCTGCGGCATCATCGGCGCGCACGGCACCGGCGACCACCTGGTCGTGCCCGTGATGGCGGGCGGCTTCGACCACGGCCGGATCATCGCCTTCAGCCCCGGCGGCACGCTGCGCGGCAGCGACCTCGGCATCCTGGAGCGCGCCGCGACCGTCGCCGCGCTCGTGGTGACGAAACAGCAGGCCGTCGCGGCCGTCGAGAGCAAGTACCGCGCCGACTTCCTCCGCGACATCCTCGCGGGGCGCGCGGGCGACGACGACCGCGTCATCGCCCACTGCGCCGGATTCGGCTGGGACCTCGACCGTCCCGTGATGGTCGTCGTCGCCGAGCTCGACGGCCGCCCGCGCGGCACCCCGCCCGCCCCCGAGACGGACGGGAAGGCCCGCGGCAAGGGCACCGAGGCCGAGGCCGCCACGCGCGGCGGCGGGCGCGGCGCCGAAGAGCGCTCCGCGCAGGAGCGGCTCGCCGCGGCGTGGACGACGGCCGTCCGGCGGCACGACCGCGGCGCCGCCGTCGCGAGCTTCGCGCACGAGGTCGTCGCGGTGATCGGCGCGGACGGCGGCGACCCCGCCGAGCTGACCGCCGGGCCCGTCCAGGCGATGCTGAAGGAGGCGTCGTCGATCTTCGCCGAGCACCTGCCGGTCCGCCGGACGTTCTCCACCGGCATCAGCCGGACGGTGACGTCCCCGGCCGCGCTGCCCGAGGCGTACGAGCAGGCCGTCAAGGCCGTGCGCGTCGGGCGGCAGCTGAACGGCGCGGGCGCGCGGGCGCACTTCGACCAGCTCGGCGTGTACCGGCTGCTGAGCCTGGTGTCCGATCCGGAGGAGCTGCACGCGTTCGTCCGGGAGACGCTCGGCGACCTGGCCACCGACGACGAGCCGGAACTGGTCGACCTGCGGCGCACGCTGCAGGTGCTCCTGGAGACCAACCTCAACGTCGCGGAGACCGCCCGCCGTCTCCACTTCCACTACAACACGCTGCGCTACCGCATCGGGAAACTGGAGCGGATGCTCGGAGCGTTCACGGAGGACGCCCATCTGCGCCTCAACCTCACCCTCGCCCTTCACGTGCTGCGCATGCGTGGTATCTGAGGGTAACCAAGGGTAGTCCGACGCCTCGGTGATCTTCCGATGACGCGCCGTTCCCGCCGCTACCGGGGGCGGGCTTTGGCAGATGTCGCCGATGCCCCCCGACCGGGGTAGATCTACCGTGCCCGCAGGAAAGCGGACGGTTGAGCGGGAGGGGCCATCCATGGTGTTCGGCTGGAAGCTGCACGGGGACGGGCGCACCCCGCCGCCCGGCGAGGTCGTCAGGCCGGACGAGCGGCTGTCGTGGCCGCGCACCGCCGGCATCGGCGCGCAGCACGTGGTGGCGATGTTCGGGGCGACGTTCGTGTTCCCCGTCGTGATGGGCCTGGAC
The DNA here is from genome assembly GCF_044326375.1 of Actinomadura sp. 3N508. Classification (NCBI taxonomy): domain Bacteria; kingdom Bacillati; phylum Actinomycetota; class Actinomycetes; order Streptosporangiales; family Thermomonosporaceae; genus Actinomadura; species Actinomadura sp. 3N508. Next base: position 651,237 of record NZ_JBIRAX010000003.1, on the reverse strand, counting down.
CCGAACCTGGCGATCATGATGTCCGGGGTCGCGACGGTCCTGTTCCTGCTGATCGTCGGCGGCCGGGTGCCGAGCTATCTCGGCACCAGCGCCTCGTTCGTCGGCGCGGTCGCGGCGATCCGCGCGGCGGGCGGCGACAGCGCGACGGTGACCGGCGCGATCCTCGTCGCGGGCGCGGTGCTCGCGGCGGTCGGCGTGCTGATCCACTTCGCCGGCGGCGACGTCATCCACCGGGTGTTCCCGCCGGTCGTGACGGGCGCCGTCGTGATGCTGATCGGGTTCAACCTGGCGCCGGTGGTCGCGAACGTCTACTGGCCGCAGGACCAGTGGGTCGCGCTCGCGACGCTGGCCTTCGCGGTGTTCTGCGCGGTGCTGCTGCGCGGGTTCTGGGCGCGGATCGCGGTGCTGCTGGCACTGGTGTTCGGGTTCCTGCTGTCGTGGCTTCTCGACAACACCGCCGGGAAGGTCACGTCGGTTCTCCCCGGCCAGAACCTGCTGGACGCGTCGGGCAAGCCGTGCACGGCCGAGGGCACGTACTGCGTCGCGACCGCGTTCCCGCACGACCGGATCGACTTCTCGAGCGTGGAGGCGGCCGACTGGTTCGGGTTCCCGAGCCTGCACGGCCCCGATTTCAAGACCTCCGCGATCCTGCTGGCGCTGCCCGCGGTCATCGCGCTGATCGCGGAGAACACCGGGCACGTCAAGGCCGTCGCCGCGATGACCGGTGACGACCTCGACCCCGTCCTCGGCCGCGCCATCACCGCCGACGGCGTCGGCACCGCGCTCGCCTCCGCGGTCGGCGGCTCCCCGACCACCACCTACGCCGAGAACATCGGCGTCATGGCCGCCACCCGGATCTACTCGACCGCCGCCTACTACGTCGCCGCGATCGTCGCGATCCTGTTCGGGCTGTGCCCCAAGTTCGGCGCGCTGGTCGCCGCGACGCCGGGCGGCGTCCTCGGCGGCATCACCGTCGTGCTGTACGGGATGATCGGGCTGCTCGGCGCGAAGATCTGGATCGAGAGCCGGGTGGACTTCGCCGATCCGGTGAACCTCGTCCCGGTCGCGGCCGGCCTCATTCTCGCCATCGGGAACGTGACACTGAACATCACCGACGACTTCCCGCTGCAGGGCATCGCGCTCGGGACGATCGCCGTGCTGGTCGGCTACCACGTCCTGAACGCGGTCCGCGGGCCGAGCGGGCAGGGCGGCGGCATCATCCCGCCCGCCGACGTCCCGCCCGGCGGCCGGGCGGCCGGATGAAGCCGCCGCCGTTCGGCTACCACGCCCCGCGCACCCTCGACGAGGCTCTGGACGCACTGGCCGCGGCGCCGTCCGGCAAGGTCCTCGCGGGCGGGCAGAGCCTCATCCCGCTGCTGAACATGCGGCTCGCCGCGCCGCCGGAGCTGGTCGACATCAACCGCGTCGCCGAGCTCGACACCCTGCACGCGGGGGACGGCGGCGTCCGGGTCGGCGCGCTCGCCCGGCACGCGCGGGTGGAGCGCTCGGCGGCGGCCGCGGGCGTCCAGCCGCTGCTCGGGCGGGCGCTGCGGCACGTCGCGCATCCCGTCATCCGCAACCGCGGCACGGTCGTCGGGAGCCTCGCGCACGCCGATCCCGCCGCCGAGCTGCCCGCCGTGCTGGCCGTGCTCGGCGGGACGGTCGAGACGGCGTCGGCGCGCGGGCGCCGCACCATCCCGGCCGCCGAGTTCTTCCGCGGGCCGATGGAGCCCGCGCTCGAACCCGGCGAGCTGGCCGTCTCCGCGTTCTTCCCGGCCGCGTCGCCCCGCACCGGGACCGCGTTCATGGAGACGTCGCGGCGGCACGGCGACTACGCGATCGCCGGGGTCGCCGCCGTCGTCACCCTGGACGAGGACCTGCGCCTCTCCGCCGCCCGCGCCGGATATCTCGGGATCGCCGCGACGCCGCTCGTCCTCGACCTGACCGGGGCCGCCGGGCTGCACGGCGACTGGCGGGCCGCCGCCGCGCACGTCCGCGAGCGGATCGACCCGGACACCGACATCCACGCCGGCGCCGCGTACCGGCGGCACCTGACCGGCGTGCTCACCGAGCGCGCGTTCAAGTCGGCGGCGGCCGAGGCGCTGCGAAGGGCGGGGGAGTGATGGAGGAGAGTTTCGAGGTCGCGCTGACCGTCAACGGGACGCACCGCACCGCCCGCGTCCCCGCGCGCCGCCTGCTGTCGGACCTGCTGCGGCACGATCTCGGGCTCACCGGCACGCACGTCGGCTGCGAGCACGGCGTCTGCGGCTGCTGCACCGTCCTGCTGGACGGGGAGCCGGTGCGGTCGTGCCTGATGCTCGCCGTCACCGCCGCGGGCCACGAGATCACCACCGTCGAGGGCCTCGCGGACGCGGACGGGACGCCCTCGCCCGTGCAGCGCGCGTTCCGCGAATGCCACGGCCTGCAATGCGGGTTCTGCACGCCCGGGTTCCTCTGCACGGTGACGGCGCTGCTGCGCGAGACGCCCCGCCCGACCGAGGACCAGGTCCTTGAGGGCATCTCCGGGAACCTGTGCCGCTGCACCGGCTACCAGAACATCGTCAAGTCGGTGCACCGCGCCGCCGACCTGCTCGCTCTGTCCGCCGACGAAGGGGAGGCGTAGATGGGGACGCGGGTGTTCGGCGAGCCGGTCCAGCGCCGCGAGGACGAGCGCCTCCTCACCGGCCGCGGCCGCTACCTCGACGACCTCGGACGGGACGCGCTCGCGGCGGCGTTCGTCCGCTCGCCGCACGCGCACGCCCGGATCGCCGACATCGACGTGTCCGGCGCCCTGGACGTCGACGGCCTCGTCGCCGTCTACACCTGGGAGGACCTGCCCGGCCGGGTCGGGGAGCCGCTGCCGCTGCTCATCCCGCATCCCGCGCTGACGCACGGCCGCACCGGATATCCGCTGGCGCGCGACGTCGTCCGGCACGTCGGGGAGCCCGTCGCGATGGTCGTCGCCCGCGACCGGTATCTCGCCGAAGACGCCGCCGAACGCATCCGCGTCGAGTACGAGACGCTCCCGCCCGTCGTCGGCATCGAGGCGGCGACGCGGGCCGAGCACCTCGTCCACGACGACGTGCCGGGGAACGTGGGGGCGGTGCTCGTCCAGGAGACCGGGGACGCCGCCGCCGCGATCGACGCCGCGCCGCACGTGCTGGAGTTCGGTCTCGCGATCGAGCGCAGCGCGTCCATGCCGCTGGAGGGACGCGGCGTCTACGCGCGCTGGGACGCCGACGACGGGTCGCTGCGCGTGTACTCGTCCACGCAGGCGTCGACCAGCGTGCGCGCCGCGATCGCCGCGCGGCTCGGGCTGCCGAACGGGAAGGTCGAGGTCGTCGCGCCGGACGTCGGCGGCGGGTTCGGCGTCAAGATCGTCCACCCGTGGCCGGAGGAGGTCCTCGTGCCGTGGGCGGCGCGGCTGCTGGACCGCGAGCTCAAGTGGACCGAGGACCGCCGCGAGCACTTCGTCTCCGCCGCGCACGAGCGCGGCCAGCTCCAGGACGTCCGGGTCGGGTTCGACGACGCGGGCCGCATCCTCGGCCTGGACGTGAAGATCCGGCACGACCACGGCGCCTACACCCCGTACGGGATCATCATCCCGATCGTCACGTCCACGCAGCTCCTCGGCCCGTACAAGATCGGCGCGTACCGGGCGGAGGTGACGAGCCTCTACACCAACACGCTGATCGTCACCCCGTACCGGGGCGCGGGACGCCCGCAGGGCGTGTTCTGCATGGAACGCACCATGGACCGCGTCGCCCGCCACCTCGGCCTCGACCGCGCCGACGTCCGCGCCGCCAACCTCATCCAGCCCGACGAGTTCCCTTACGACCAGGGCCTCATCTTCCAGGACGGCCGCCCGCTGATCTACGACTCGGGCGACTACCCGGAGCTGCTCCGCAAGGCGCGGGAGCTGATCGGCTGGGACGGCTTCGACGCCGAGCGCGCCGCCGCCAGGGCCCGCGGCCGCCGCCTCGGCATCGGCCTCGGGATCTACGTCGAGGGGACGGGCGTCGGCCCGTACGAGGGCGGCCACGTCGAGATCGACACGGCCGGGCGGGTGCACGTCTCGACCGGGCTGACCTCGCAGGGCCAGGGTCACGAGACCGTGTTCGCGCAGATCGCCGCCGCGGAGCTCGGCGTCCCGATCGGCGACGTGCACGTCACGACGGGCGACACCCGCCGGTTCGGGTACGCGGTCGGGACGTTCGCGTCCCGCGCCGCCGTGATGAGCGGCAACGCGATCGCGCTCGCCTGCCGGAAGGTCCGCGCGAAGGCGCTGCGGATCGCGGGCGAGGCCCTCGAAGCCGACCCGGCCGACCTGGAGATCACGGACGGCGTGGTGCACGTCAAGGGCGACCCGTCGGCGTCGGTGCCGCTGCGGACGGTCGCGGTCCTGTCGAACCCGCTGCGGTACGCGTTCGACGAGGAGGCCGCGGCGGCGACGCAGTTCGCGGTCGGCCGCCCCGTCACCGAGCCGCCGGTCGCGGCGGGGGACGAGCCGGGCCTGGAGGGCCGCGACTACTACTCGCCCATCCGGTCCACGTTCGCCGCGGGCGCGCACGCCGCGATCGTCGAGGTCGACCCGGACACGGCGGAGATCGCGATCCTGCGGTACGCGGTCGTCCACGACTGCGGGCGGCTCATCAACCCGATGGTGGTCGAGGGGCAGATCCACGGCGGCGTCGCGCAGGGCGTCGGCGGCGCGCTGTACGAGCGGATGGCCTACGACGAGTCGGGCCAGCTGCTCAACGCGTCGTTCATGGACTTCCTCATGCCGTACGCGACGGAGATCCCGCGCATCGAGACCGATCATCTGGAGACGCCGTCGCCGCTGAACCCGCTCGGCATCAAGGGCGCGGGGGAGGCGGGCGTCATCCCGGTGTCGGCGGTGATCGCGTCGGCGGTGGAGGACGCGGAGGGCGTCCGCGTGGACGCGATGCCGATCTCCCCGGACACCCTCTACGAGCTGCGCCGGCGGGCGGCGGACGACCCGGCGCTGATCGTCCGGGAGGAGGCCCGGAGTTTGTAGTGCTGGCGGGGTCGGCTCGGGTGCGGGGGACCTCAACCCCGCCAGCGTGTTGACCCTAGTCAACGGGGGTGCGGGCGCTCGGCGTAACCGGGATTCCTCCGGGAAGGTCGGCTTTCAGCCGCCCGCGGGCGCGGGCTTGTCGGGCGCGTTCCCGCCGAGCGACTTCGGCAGGTAGTTCTGGACGGCGGCGGGCCGGAACCCGGCCTGCTGGATCCAGCCGAGGATCGTCAGGAGGTCCTTGGCGAGCCCCTTGCGGTAGTGCATGAGGACGATGTCGCCGGGCTTGAAGCCCTTGCCGCCGTCGCCGCGCGCGAAGCCGTTGAACCCGACGCCCGGACCAGTGGTGCCGTTGTAGAACTCCGCCGACCACATCAGCACCGATTTGACGCCGCACTGCTTGGCGACCTGCAGGGTGGTCTCGTTGAAGCTGCCGAACGGCGGCCGGAAGATTTCGGGACGCCGCCCGTACTGCTTCTGGATCTGGTCGGAGGCGTCGCAGATCTGCTGCTTCTGCCTGTCGGCGGGGAGCGTCGCCATGTTGGGGTGGCTGACGGTGTGGTTCTCCATGACCGAGCCCGCGTTGCGCATGGCCCAGAAGTACTGCCCCTGGCCCTTGATGTAGGTGGAGGTCAGGAAGGTCATGATGGGAACCTTCCGCGTGCGGACGAGGTTCACGAACTCGGAGTCGTACTCGTAGCCGTCGTCGATGGTGAGGAAGACGACGCGCTCCTGCGTCTCGATGCTCTTGATGACCGGGGGCAGCCCATTCTGGGACGGCTGCGGCGGCGTCCACGAGCCGGGCTTGGGCGTCGCCCACTTCTGGTCGCCGAGGACGGCGGCGAGCTGCGTGCGCATCGACGGGCCCGAGTCGCCCGCCCGCGCCGTCAGGACGGGCCAGCCGCCCGCGGCCACGCCGACCACGCCGGCGGCCACCATCGCGATCACGGGGGTCGTACCTCGCATCGGCCGCGTACTCCGTTCGGTCTTTCGGCTGCTGGTTCGCATCGGTTGACGCGCCGGTGGCGAGGGGAGTTCGCACCCCGGCGGAACCTGCCGGACATATCTGACCATTTCCCACGATCGCGCGGGCGCATCTGCCCAATCCTCGGCGTGTACTCGGCAGATGTTGCCGTTCGGCGCGGCGGTGTCGTTCCCTAGAGTCAGGTCATGCAGCTCAACGGCACTGCCACCGTCGCCGCGCCGCTCGCCCGCGTGTGGGACGCGCTCCAGGATCCGGCCGTCCTGGCCCGGACGATCCCCGGATGCCGCTCCCTGGAGGAGACCGGCCCGGACACCTACCGCATGACCGTCACGGCGGGCGTCGCCTCGATCCAGGGCACCTACGAGGGGCGGGTCGAGCTCGCCGAGCCCGACCCGCCGCGCTCGTTCGTCCTGCGGGCGAGCGGCCAGGGCGCGCCCGGGACGGTGGACGCGACCGTCCGCGTCCGGCTCACCGGCGGCGACGGCTCGACCCGCATCGACTACGACGCGGACGCGGTCGTCGGCGGGATGGTCGGCGGCGTCGGCCAGCGGATGCTGGGCAGCGTCGCCAAGCGCACCGCGGGCGAGTTCTTCGCCGCCGTCGAACGCGACCTGACCGCGCCCCCGGCCGTGGCACCCGAGGCGCCGGCGGCGGGCCCGCGGGCCGGGACGGGCGCCGTCTACGCGGGACGCGCGGCGGCCGCCGGGCCGCCGCGCGATTCCGCCGTCTGGCCGATGGCCGTCGCGTTCGGCTCCGGCGGCCTCCTCGCCCTCGCCGGCGTGCTGCTCGGCTACCTCCTGGGCCGCCGCGCCCGCCGCTGAACGGGCGGGGGCGTCAGCTCACCGCGACGAGGTCGACGACGAAGATGAGCGTCTCGCCCGGCTTGATGGCCGGGCTCGGGCTGCGGTCGCCGTAGGCGAGGTGCGGCGGGATGACGAGCTTGCGGCGCCCGCCGACCTTCATCCCGGCGATGCCCATGTCCCAGCCCTTGATGACGCGGCCGGCGCCGAGCTCGAAGTCGAGCGTGCCTTCCCGGTTCCAGGACGCGTCGAACTCCTCGCCCGTCGACCACGACACGCCGACGTAGTGCATCGACACGGTGGAGCCCTTCGCGGCCTCCGGACCGTCGCCCTCGGTGATGTCGGTGATGTCGAGGTAGGCGGGCGGCTGTCCCTCGGGGAAGTCGATCTCGGGGCGTTCCAGGGCCATGAACGGGCTCCAGCGTCTGATGGGAATTGGGAAAGGCTCAGCCTAGCCGTACCGGGTCCTCACGAAAGGCGATCCCGCCCGTTGGCAGAATGCGACGGTTCCGCAGGTGGGCGGCGTCCGGTAGACCCGTGTCCATGAGGCGGTCGAGGCGGTTGCGGATCGGGATCGACACGGGCGGGACGTTCACCGACGTCGTCGCGCTGGACGAGGACGGCGGCGGGCTCGTCACCACGAAGACGCCCTCCACGCCCGCCGACCCGGCGGAGGGCTTCGCGGACGGCGTCGCGAAGGTCCTCGCCCTCCTCGGCGCGGAGCCCCCGGACGTGGCCGCTCTCTCGCACGGCACGACGGTCGCGACGAACCGCCTCCTCGAGGACCGGATCGACGACCTCGGCTTCATCACCACCGAGGGCTTCGCGTCGATCCTGGAGATCGCGCGGCAGAGCGTCCCGGACGGCTACGGCAACAGCTACTTCTGGGTGAAGCCGCCGCGGATCGTCCCGGCGCACCGGGTCCGGACGGTCGGCGGGCGGCTCGACCACACCGGCGCCGAGCTGCGCCCCTTCGACGAGGCGTCGGCGGTCGCGGCGGCCCGCTGGTTCCGCGACGCGGGGATCCTCGCGATCGGGGTGTGCTTCCTGCACTCCTACGCCGACCCGTCGCACGAGCTGGCGATGCGGGACGTGCTCGCCCGCGAGCACCCGGACGCGGTGGTGTCGCTGTCGTGCGAGGTGCTGCGGGAGTACCGCGAGTACGAACGGTCGGTGACGACGCTGGTCGACGCCGCCGTGAAGCCCGCGATGAACGGCTACCTCGCGCGGATCGCCGAGCGGGTCGCGTCGCGGCTGCTGGTGATGAAGAGCAACGGCGGCGTGCTGTCGGCGGACGAGGTCGCCCGGCAGCCGATCACGACCGTCCTGTCGGGCCCGGCCGCCGGGGCGCTGGGCGCCGCGTTCGTCGTGTCCCGTAGCGGGCACGGCTCGGTCGTGACGCTGGACGGGGGCGGGACGTCCACCGACGTCGCGGTCGTCCTGGACGGCGAGCCGACCCTCACCACCGAGGGTTCGATCGGCCGCCACCCCGTCAAGATCCCGATGATCGACATCGTGACGGTCGGGGCGGGCGGCGGGTCGGTCGCGTGGCGGTCGCCGGAGGGCGCGCTGAAGGTCGGGCCGCGCAGCGCGGGCGCCGACCCCGGCCCGCTCTGCTACGGGCGCGGCGGCACGGAGGTGACGGTGACCGACGCGCACGCCGTCCTCGGCCGCATCCCGCCGCACCTGCTCGGCGGCGAGGTGCCCCTGGACGTGGCCGCCGCCCGCGCGGGCCTCGAAACGCTCGCCGGCGGGCTGGGCCTGCCGGTGGAGAGGGCCGCCGCGGGCATCCTGGAGATCTCGGCGTGGAACCAGGCCAACGCGATCCGGCAGATCACCGTCAAGCGGGGCCTGGACGTCCGCGACTACCCGCTCGTCGCGTTCGGCGGGTCCGGCCCGCTGCTGGCCTGCCGCCTGCTGGACGTGCTCGGCCTGCCCGCCGCCGTGATCCCGGAGAACCCCGGCAACCTGTCGGCGTTCGGGCTGCTCACGGTGGACGTGAAGAACGACCACGTCCGGACGCGCGTCGTCCGCGACGCCGAGCTCGACCCGTCCCTCCTGGACGAGGTCTACGCCGACCTGGAGTCGGAGGCCGCGCAGGCGCTGGCCCGCGAAGGGTTCCCGGACGGCCGCCGCCGCTTCGCCCGCTCCGCCGACCTGCGCTACTACGGCCAGGCGTTCGAGGTGCGGGTGCCCGCGCCCGCCGGACGCCCCGGCGAGGAGTTCCGCGCCGAGGTCGTCCGCCGGTTCCACGACGCGCACGAGGCCCTCTACGGGTACTGCTACCGCGACGACCCGCGGCATCCCGTCGAGTGGGTCAACCTGCGCGTCTCCGGCATCGGCCCGATCGCCCGCCCGAGCCTCACCGAACGCCCGCCGGGAGACGGCGACCCCACGCGCGCGCAGACGGGCACCCGAACCGTCTACTTCGATGCCTGGCAGGAAGCGGCCGTCTACCGCCGCGAGAAACTCGCCCCCGGTGACACGATCGCGGGCCCGGCCGTCATCGAGGAGTTCGGCTCGACGCTCCCGCTGCACCCCGGCTTCACCGCGGAACTCGACGGCCACGGCAACCTGGTGGTGACCCGATGACGATCGACCCGATCCTGCTGGAGATCGTCGAAGGGACCCTCGCCTCGGTCGAGCGGGAGGTCGAGACCGCCATCGCCCGGACGGCCCGCTCCCCGATGATCCGCGACGCGCACGACTTCCGCGCCGGCATCCACGACCGCCGCCTCCGCAAGCTGACCGGGCGCTCCTACTCCGCGCTCGTCCAGCCGATCGCCCGCGACTTCCCGCCCGAGGAGATGCGTCCGGGCGACGTGTTCTTCCACAACGACGTGTACCTGTCGGAGGGCGGCATCGGGCATCTGCCGGACCTGTGCGTCACCGTCCCGGTGTTCCACGGCGGCGAGGTGGTCGCGTTCGTGCAGGCGTTCGGGCACCACGACGACATCGGCGGCGCCGTCCCGGGGTCGATGCCGAGCCATGCGCGCAGCGCGTTCGAGGAGGGCCTGATGGTCCCGCCGATCAAGCTGTGGGACCAGGGCGTCCCGAACCGGGCCGCGCTGACGATCATGACCCGCAACTCGCGGATGCCCGACTCGCTGGCCGGCGACCTGGACGCCGAATGCTCCGCCTGCCTGATGGGCGCCCGCCGCCTCGGCGAGCTGTTCGCCCGCTACGGCCGCGCCGACGTCGAGGCGTGCTTCGACGCAATCATCGACCGGACGACGGAGACGTTCCGCCGCGAGCTCCTCGCCAAGATCCCGGACGGCACGTTCGCCTGGGAGGACTACGCCGAGCACGACGGCGTCGACCCGCCGCGCCTGCACGCCCAGCGCATCACGCTGACGGTCGACAAGGCGGCGGACGTCCCGCTCGTCATCGACTTCACCGGGACGTCCCCGCAGGCCAAGGGGCCTATCAACCACGCGGGCGACTACTCCGACGGCGTGTTCCTGAAGAAGTGGCTGGCGCCCGTCCTGCGGAACCTGGCCGACACGCCTGAACGGGCCGCCGAGCTGGACGTCAACGAGGGCGTCGTGCCGCTCATCGAGATGCGGTTCCCGGAGAAGGGCACGCTGCTCACACCCGTGTTCCCGGCCCCGACGAACGCGCGCACGTTCGTCATCCTGCGGCTGCTCGGCGTCCTCGCGGGCGTCCTGGCGAAGGCGACCGGCGGGCGGATGCCCGCCGACCAGGAGACGATCCGCTACACCGGCGTCTACGGCGAGGACGACCGCGGCCCGTACCTGATGCGCGAGGTGCTCGGCGGCGGCTCCGGAGGCCGCTACTACGCGGATGGCGAGGACACCATCCACGTCGTGCCCGACTCCCGCAACATCCCCGCCGAGTTCGCCGAGGCCCGCTGGCCGTTCATCGTCGAGCGGCTCGGCCTCGCCGCCGACTCCGGCGGGCCGGGGGAGTACCGGGGCGGGCTCGGCTACGACAAGCACATCCGGATGCTCCGCGACGCGCACTACATGTCGATCGCCGACCGGTCGATCCTGTCGTGCTGGGGCGTCAACGGCGGCCGCGCGGGGCGTCCCTTCCGCGTGGACATCGACGGAGAGGAGATGGACGGCCTCGTCGACGACCATCCCGTCAAGGCCGGGCAGGTCATCCGCATCCGCACGACCGGGGGCGGCGGCTGGGGCGACCCCCTGGACCGCGACCCGTCCCGCGTGGCCGCCGACGTCCGCGACGGCAAGGTGTCGGTGGACGGAGCCCGCGACGACTACGGCGTGGTCCTGACCGAAGGCCTGGTCGACGAGAACGCCACCACGTCCCTGCGTGAGCGCCTGCGCGCCGAACGTGGACCCGCGCCGTTCTTCGACCGCGGGCCGGGCTATCCCGAACTGTCGGGCGGGCTGCCGTCCGCCGGCGTCGACTCCGCCGAGTAGGCCCGGAAGCGGTGGGACGTGAGCGTGGTGCCGTCCACGAGGAGGCCGGAACGGGCGCGGGTGCCGTCGGCGGTGAAGAACGCCGTCTCGCGGATGCTCCACGCGTCCCAGTCGCCGGCGTGCTCCGGCCCGTCGCGGTCGATGGCGCGGGCGCGGCGAAGGTCGTGCGGCGCGTCGATCCAGATGCGGAACGCGGCGGGCGACCCGGCCCACGCGGCCCCGACGCCCTCCACGATCAGCACCGGCCCGGCCGGAATCTGCTCCTCCGGCCCGTACAGGTCGCGGTGCCAGTCGTAGCGGCGCAGGACGGCGGGCCGCCCGTCGCGCAGCGGGTCGAGGACGGCCGCGCGAAGCGGTTCCCACCAGGTGAGCGGATCGGCGTCCCACGGCACGCGGAAATCGTCCGACCGCACCACCGGCGCGCCGACCAGAACCTCGGCCAGGTGATCGGCGAACGTCGACTTCCCGGCGCCGCTCGGCCCGTCGATCGCGACGAGGCGCGCCGGGCCGCACGACGGCGGCAGGACCAGCAGCCGGGCGGCGAGCGCGGGATAGGTCAGGGCGGCACCCTGCGGGAACGGCACGGACGGCATACTTCCAGGACGACACGGAGAGGGGCCACGGCATGGACCTGCTCGGCGCGACGGGCGGCCCGGTGCGGATCGCGGGACGCGGCCTGCCACGCGACGAGCTGTTCGGCTGGGCGTCGGCCGTGGCCGCCGAGATCCGGGGCGCGGACGCCGTCGCCGTCCACGCCACGGCCTCCCTGGAGACGGTCGCGGCGGTCGTCGGCGGGCTCCTCGCGGGCGTCCCGGTCGTGCCGGTGCCGCCCGACTCCGGCCCCGCCGAACGCGCCCACATCCTCGGCGACTCCGGCGCGAGCCTCCTCCTCGCCGCCCGCGACGCGGGCCCGCGTGCGGACGGCGAGCCGCCGTTCATCCCCGTCGACGCGCTCCCGCACGACGGGAACACCAAGACCGATCCGGGCCCCGGCGCGACCGCGCTGATCCTCTACACCAGCGGGACGACAGGCGCGCCGAAGGGCGTGCTGATCTCGCGCGGCGCCATCGCCGCCGGGCTGGACGCGCTCGCCGACGCCTGGGCGTGGACCCCGGACGACGTCCTCGTCCACGGGCTGCCGCTGTTCCACGTGCACGGGCTCGTCCTCGGCGTCCTCGGGGCGCTGCGGGTCGGCTCGCCGCTCGTGCACACGGGACGTCCGAAGCCCGCCGCCTACGCCGCCGCGGCCGCGAACGACGGCGGGAGCCTGTTCTTCGGCGTCCCGACCGTCTGGTCGCGGACGGCCGCCGACCCGCCCTCCGCGCAGGCGCTCCGCGGCGCGCGGCTCCTCGTCTCCGGCAGCGCGCCCCTCCCCGTGCCCGTCTTCGAGCGGCTCGCGCAGCTCACCGGGCACCGGCCGGTCGAGCGCTACGGCATGACCGAGACGCTGATCACGATCAGCGCCCGCGCCGACGGCGACCGGCGTCCCGGCTACGTCGGCACCCCGCTGACCGGCGTCGAGACCCGCCTCGCCGCCGAGGACGGCAAGCCCGTCCCGGCGGACGGCGAGACGCCCGGCGAGCTGCACGTCCGCGCCCCGCTGCTGTTCAAGGGCTACCTCAACCGCCCCGGCGCCACCGCCGAGTCGTTCACGGCGGACGGCTGGTTCCGCACCGGCGACATCGCCACCATCGGGCCGGACGGCTGGCACCGCATCGTCGGCCGCGCGTCCACCGACCTGATCAAGAGCGGCGGCTACCGGATCGGCGCGGGCGAGATCGAGAACGCGCTGCTCGCGCACCCGGGCGTGCGGGAGGCCGCCGTCGTCGGCACCCCGCACGACGACCTCGGCGAGCAGGTCACCGCCTACGTCGTCGCCGACGGCGTCACCGGACGGCAGCTGACCGACTTCGTCGCGGAGCGGCTGTCGGCCCACAAGCGGCCCCGCGTGGTGCACCTGGTCGAGTCGCTGCCGCGCAACGCCATGGGCAAGGTCGTCAAGACCCGCCTGGCGCCGCCCGCATGACACCCCCGGCCCGCATGACACCTGTCACGCCGATCGGCTGACAGGCGCCGCCGGAACCGGTGATACGCGCTTCTACCGGCGGACCCGCCCCGCTCGCGACGCTGGGGGCATGGATACGAGCACAGCCATCAGCGTCGACGGGCTCCGCCAGCGGTACGGGGACTTCGAGGCCGTCGCCGGGATCTCCTTCGAGGTCCGGGCCGGTGAGCTGTTCGCGCTCCTCGGCACGAACGGCGCCGGCAAGACCACGACCCTCGAAGCCCTGGAGGGGCACCGGCCCGTCCACGAGGGGACGGTCCGGGTCCTCGGCCGCGACCCGCACCGCGAGCGCCGCGCCGTCCGCCCCCGGATCGGGATCATGCTGCAGGAGGGCGGCTTCTTCGCCGACCTCACCGTCGCCGAGACCGTCGACCACTGGCGCGGCTTCACCCCCGCGCCCCGCGCCCGCGGTGAGGCCCTCGCCCTCGCGGGCCTCACCGACAAGGCCGGCGTCCGGGTGCGGCAGCTGTCCGGCGGCCAGAAACGCCGCCTCGACCTCGCGCTCGCGCTGCTCGGCCGCCCCGCCGTGCTGTTCCTGGACGAGCCCACCACCGGCATGGACCCCGAGGCCCGGCACACCACCTGGAAGATCGTCCGGGACGTCGTCGCGGACGGCACCACCGTCCTGCTGACCACCCACTACCTGGAGGAGGCCGAGCAGCTCGCCGACCGGCTCGCCATCCTGCACCGCGGCCGGATCGAGACGTCCGGCACGGTCGCCGACGTCGTCGCCGGCCAGGGCGACCGCATCACCTTCCGGATGCCCGAGCACCTCCGGGTCGCCGAACTCCCCGACCTGAGCGGCGCCCGCCCCGGCATCACCGTCGACGGCGGCCGCGCCGTCGCGACCTACACCGTCACCGGCCCCAGTCTCCAGGCGGGCCTGTACGACCTGCTGCGCTGGGCCGACGCGGAACGGATCCGCCTGGACGGCCTGGAGGCCCGCAGCGCCTCCCTCGAAGACGTCTTCCTCCGCACCGCCACCGCCGCCGAAGGAGCCGGCCGATGAACCTCACCGCGACCTCGCTTCCCGCCGTCTCCCTCCCCGCCATGCTCCGCGTCTCCCGCCTCGACCTCACCCTCCTGTGGCGCAACAAGACGTCCCTGGTCACCGTCTTCGGCCTGCCGGCGGTGTTCGCGGGGATGCTCGTCCCGATGAAGGGCATCGACATGGACGGCGTGGACGCCGCGCTCCTGCAGGGCACCGGCCACCTCGGCCTCTTCCTCGTCTTCGCCGTCCTGATGAACCTCGTCACCGTGTTCACCGCCCGCCGCGAGGACCTGACCCTCAAACGGCTCCGCGGCACCGCCCTGTCGGACGCGGAGATCACAGGCGGGAGCGTCCTCACCGCGATCGCGATGTACGCCGCCCAGGCGCTGGCGCTGCTCGTCGTGCTCGGCGCCGCCCTCGGCGGCCGGTTCCCCGCCGACCCGGTCCTCCTTCTGGCGGGCCTCGCGGGCGGCGTCGCCGTCTTCACGGCCCTGGCGTTCGCGCTCTCCGGCGTCAGCCCGAGCGCCGAGCTGGCACAGCTCATCGTCCTGCCGATCATGTTCGGCTGCATGCTCGGCGGCGGGGTCATGTTCCCGCTGGACGACCTGCCCGGCTGGGTCGCGCAGATCAGCCGGCTCACCCCGCTCAGCCCCGTCGTGGAGATCACCAGGACCGGGTACTTCGGGCAGGACTTCCACGACCACTCCGCGCACCCGTCCGTCGGGATCCTGGAGGGCTGGCGCGCATGCCTGCCGTCGTTCGCCGTCCTCGCGTTCTGGGTCGTGCTCGGCCGCGTGCTCGCCGCGCGCTGGTTCCGCTGGGAGCCCCGGCACGCCTGATGCGGGGTGCCGAACCGGTTACAGTGCGACACGAGGAGGAGACGGACATGACGGTCGCGACGACGGCGGACCTCGAGGCACGTGACACCCGCAGGCTGGAGCGCTACCAGCGGGTCACCTACCGCTCGTTCCAGTGCGCGGCCGTCGGCTTCGTCGCACCGAGCCTCGTCGGGGTGGGCATGGCCTACACCGACGGCCACATCGGCGTCCCCCTCGCCGTCCTGGTTCTCGCGGGCCTGGCCCTGCTCAGCTGGTACTACGCGCGGCTCGTCAGGACGGGCCTGGCGGACGGGGCGTCGCGCCGCGACATCGTGCTCAGCGGCACGCTGGCGGCCGCGCTGAGCGTGATGATCCTGACCGGCCCGCTGTTCAACGTGATACCCGTCTTCTGGGTGTCCGCGGTGGTGCTGTCACCGCTCAGCCGACGGCAGATGGCCGCCATGTGCGTCGCCGTCGCGGCGTTCTGTTCGGTCCTCACCACGGTCGCCGCGCACCGTCTCGCCCCGGACGGACCCGTCCCCTGGTACGGGCTCGTTCCGCTCATGTTCGGGATCTACGTCCTCGGATGCTTCGTCACCGTGTTCATCAACCGGTACCAGCGCCGCATGTGGGAGATGCACCGGGAGACCCACGCGGCCCGCGACGCCCTCGCCCGGCTCGCGGTCACCGAGGAGCGGCTCCGCTTCTCCCGCGACCTGCACGACCTCCTCGGCCACAGCCTCTCCCTCATCGCGGTGAAGAGCGAGCTGGCCATGCGGATGGCGAGCACCGATCCGGCCCGCGCGGGCGCCGAGATGGCCGACGTCCGCCGCACCGCGCGCGAGGCGCTGCGCGAGGTCCGCTCCGCCGTCAGCGGGTACCGGGCCGCCGAGCTGGACGCCGAGCTGGCCGGGGCCCGCGCCGTGCTGGAGGCCGCCGGGATCCGCTGCGACATCGGCGACCCGCCCGACCCGCTGCCGCCCGAGGTCCGCTCGGTGCTGGCCTGGGTCATCCGGGAGGGCGCCACCAACGTGATCAAGCACAGCGAGGCGCGGCGCTGCGCCGTCGCCCTCACCGCCTACGAGGGGTCCGTGGTGCTGGAGATGCGCAACGACGGCGTCCAGGGGGACGGCGACGGGAACGGCTCGGGCCTCACCGGGCTCGCCGAGCGCGTCGCCGTGCTCGGCGGCGAGATCTCCTCCGGCCGGCACGGCCGCGACGGCTTCCTGCTGCGCGCCGCCGTCCCGCTCCCGGCGCCCGCCGAGGACACCGCACCCGCTGAGCCGGTCGCCGGGAGGACGGCGTGATCCGCGTCCTGCTGGCCGACGACGAGCACCTCATCCGCGGCGCCGTCGCCGCGCTGCTCGGCCTGGAACCCGATCTGGAGGTCGTCGCCGAGGTCGGCCGCGGCGACGAGGTCGCGGCAGCGGTCGCCGAGCACGCCCCGGACGTCGCCGTCCTCGACATCGAGATGCCCGGCGTGGACGGCCTCACCGTCGCCGAACGGCTCACCGCGTCCGGCGCCCGCTGCGCGATCTGCATCCTGACCAGTTTCGGCCGCCCCGGCTACCTGCGCCGCGCGATGGCCGCCGGGGTCCGCGGCTTCGTCGCCAAGGACGCCCCCACCCAGGAACTCGCCGCCGCCATCCGCAGGATCCACGACGGCGGCCGCTACCTGGACGCCGAGCTCGCCGCCACCGCCATGGCCGCGGGCGACAACCCCCTCACCGACCGCGAACGCGAGATCCTCCGCCTCACCGGAACCGGCGCCGAGACGGCCCGCATCGCGTCCCAGCTGCACCTCTCCGAGGGCACCGTCCGCAACTACCTCTCCACCGCCATGACCAAGCTCGGCGCCCCCACCCGCGCCGCCGCCGCCCGCGCCGCACACGACATGGGCTGGATCTGACGGCCCGTTAGTCTGGTCGGCGTGAGCGAGCCTCTCGTAACGCGGATGCAGGAATTCGGCGAGACGATCTTCGCCGAGATGTCGGCACTCGCCGTCCGGACCGGCGCGATCAATCTCGGTCAGGGCTTCCCAGATGAGGAGGGCCCGAAGGCCGTCCTGGACACGGCCGTCGAGGCGATCCGGACCGGCGCGAACCAATACCCGCCGGGGCCGGGACTTCCCGAACTCCGCGAGGCGGTGTCCGCGCAGCGGCAGGCGCGGTACGGGTTGTCGTACGACCCGGCGACCGAGGTCTTCGTCACCGTGGGCGCCACCGAGGGCATCGCGGCCTCGGTGCTCGCGCTCGCCCAGCCCGGCGACGAGGTCATCGTCTTCGAGCCCTACTACGACTCCTACGCGGCCGTGATCGCGCTCGCGGGGGCCGTGCGCAGGCCCGTCACGCTGCGTCCCGTCGAGGGGCGTTTCACGTTCGACCCCGGCGAGCTGCGCGCCGCGGCCGGCCCCCGCACCCGGGCGATCCTGGTGAACTCGCCGCACAACCCGGCCGGGACCGTGTTCACCCGCGCCGAGCTGGAGACCATCGCGGGCGTCTGCCGCGAGCACGACCTCGTCGCGATCACCGACGAGGTGTACGAGTACCTGACGTTCGACGACGCCGAGCACATCCCCCTCGCCACCCTGGACGGCATGCGCGAGCGGACGGTGTCGGTGTCGTCCGCGGGCAAGTCGTTCTCCGTCACCGGCTGGAAGACCGGGTGGGTGACCGCGCCCGCGCGGTACGTCCGGGCCGTCCAGACGGTGAAGCAGTTCCTGACGTTCACCGCCAGCGCCCCCTACCAGCGGGCCGCCGCGTACGCGCTGGCCAACGAGCTCCCCTGGGTCGAGGAGCTGCGCAAGTCGCTGCAGGCCAAGCGCGACCGGCTCATCACCGGGCTGGAGGCCGCCGGGTTCAGTACCTACCGGCCGCAGGGCACCTACTTCGTCCAGGCCGACATCCGGCCGCTGGGCTTCACCGACGGCATGGCCCTGGCCCGCGCGCTGCCGGAGAAGGCGGGCGTCGTCGCGATCCCGACGCAGGTGTTCTACGACCACGCCGAGGCGGGCGCGCACTTCGTCCGCTTCGCGTTCTGCAAGAAGGACGAGGTCATCGACGAGGCCGTGGAACGCCTCGCCCGCCTCCGCTGATCGGCGCGGATTGCCGAAGACGCGGCGCCCGTTGGGCGGAATTCGCCCATGAGCGCGGCGTCCGGCGCGGCTAGCGTTCGGCCTGTGAGCTGGAACGGCACGGCCTCGCTCGACGGTGAGCGGGTCCTGATCGCGCTCGGCGGCAACGCCATGACCGCGCCGGACGGCAGCGCCGCGCCGGGCGCCCAGGCCGCGGCGATCGAGGCGGCGATGGGGCCGGTGGCGGACCTGGTCGCGGCGGGCGCGCGGGTCGCGCTCACGCACGGGAACGGGCCGCAGGTCGGCAATCTGCTGATCAAGAACCAGCTGGCGGCGGGCGTGGTGCCGCCGGTCCCGCTGGACTGGTGCGGCGCGCAGACCCAGGCCACCGTCGGCGTGATGATCATGAACGCGCTGGAGCGGGCGCTGGCCGGGCGGGGCGCGGGGCGGCCGGTGTCCACGGTGGTGACGCGGACGCTTGTGGACGCCTCCGACCCCGGCTTCGCGGCCCCCGCCAAGCCGATCGGCCGCTACTTCCCGGAGGCGGACGCGCGGCGGGCCATGGCGCGCGGCGAGGTGTGGCGGCCGTTCGGGGAGCGCGGCTGGCGGCGCGTCGTCGCCTCGCCGGAGCCGCTGGAGATCCTGGACGCCGACGCGGCGGTCGCGCTGCTGGACGCCGGGCACGTCGTCGTCGCGGCGGGCGGCGGGGGAGTGCCCGTGGCCCGCGTGGACGGGACGCTCCGCGGCGTCGAGGCCGTCGTCGACAAGGACCTCGCGGCGCAGCTCCTGGCCCGGCGGCTCGGCGCGTCCACCCTGGTCATCGCCACCGACGTGGAGTACGCGATGGCCGGGTTCGGGACGCCGCACGCCCGCCCGCTGCGCCGCACGACCCCCGCCGAGCTGGCGGAGCTGGCCGCCGCCGGGCACTTCGCCGGCGGCAGCATGGGCCCGAAGGTGGAGGCGGTGCGGCGGTTCGTCGCGGCCGGCGGGCGGCGGCGCGCGGCGATCGCGTCGCTCGCCCGGCTCGGCGCCGCCGTGCGCGGCGAGGCCGGGACGATCATCGAGGCGTGACCCGGGGTAGAGAGCGAACAGAGCAGCTGAGGAGCGATGACGTGCCCGATCCGATCGAAGTCCGCAAGATCCCCATCGAGAGCGTGACCGACGCGTCCGGGCTGGCCCGGCTGATCGACGACGGTGTCCTGGACGCCGACCGGGTCCTCGCCGTCGTCGGCAAGACCGAGGGCAACGGCGGCGTGAACGACTACACCCGCCTGCTCGCCGACCGCGCGTTCCGCGAGGTCCTGATCGCGAGGGGCACCCGCCCGGCGGACGAGGTCGGGCGCGTCCCGCTGGTGTGGTCGGGCGGCACCGACGGCGTCCTCAGCCCGCACGCCACCGTGTTCGCCACCGTCGACCCCGCGACCGCGCCGAAGTCGGACGAGCCGCGGCTGTCGGTCGGCGTCGCGATGAGCGAGATCATCCGGCCCGAGGACATCGGCCGTCCCGCGATGGTGGAGACCGTCGCCGCCGGCGTCCGGCAGGCGATGAAGATCGCCGGGATCGACGACCCGGCCGACGTGCACTACGTCCAGACGAAGACACCCCTGCTCACCCTCGACACGATCAACGACGCCAAGGCGCGCGGCCACGACGTCGTCACCGAGGACACCCTCAAGTCGATGGACATCTCCAACTCCACCACCGCGCTCGGCATCGCCGTCGCGCTCGGCGAGATCGAGCCGCCGTCCGCCGCGCAGATCCACAAGGACCTGTCGCTGTACTCGTCGGTCGCGTCGTGCTCGTCGGGCGTGGAGCTGGACCGGGCGCAGATCGTCGTGGTCGGCAACGTGCGCGGCATCGGCGGCCGGTACCGCGCAGGGCACGGCGTGATGAGGGACGCCCTCGACGCCGACGGCATCTGGGACGCCATCGCCTCCGCCGGCCTCGACCTGCCCGACCGGCCCCGAACGTCCGACCTCGGGGACCGGCTCGTCAACGTGTTCATCAAGTGCGAGGCCGACCCGTCCGGCTCGGTCCGGGGCCGCCGCAACATCATGCTGGACGACTCCGACGTCCACTGGCACCGGCAGATCAAGGCGTGCGTCGGCGGCGTCGCGGCGTCCGTGACCGGCGATCCCGCGGTGTTCGTGTCGGTCGCGGCCGTGCATCAGGGGCCGTCCGGCGGCGGCACCGTCGCCGCGATCGCCGACCTCGGGTGACGGGATCGGAACGGAGAGTGTCCGAATAACCACACACAGCGGTCGCCGGAGGATATAGCCTTCCTGCCGTGTCCGGACTGACCATTCCCGAACCGCAGTTCCCGGAGGACGACGGCAGCGCCGACCCGCGGCTCTGCGAGGCCCTCGCCGGGTACGCCGCCGGCCGCGTCGGCGCGCACGTGGTGCTCCGCAGGCTGCAGGGCGTGCGGCTGCTCGTGCCGATCGTCGCCGTCCTCACCGAAGAGGAAGACGTGCAGGCCGGCGAGCTGCGCCGGGAGAAGTCGAGCGACATGGCGCTGCCGACGCTGATCGGCGACGACGGCCGGCGCGGCGTGCTCGGCTTCACCTGCACCGAGACGATGAAGGCGTGGCGCGACGACGCCCGCCCGGTCGCGGTCCGCGCGGGCGACGCCTGCCGCGCCACCCTGGACGAGGGCGCCGACGCCCTGGTCGTGGACGTGGCGGGCCCCGTCCCGTTCGCCGTGGACGGCCTGCGCCTGCACCTGCTCGCCGAGGGCCGCCCCGTCCCGCCCCCGCACGAAGACCCGGACGTCCTCGCCGCCATCGAGGCCGCGTTCGGCTCCGACCAGTCGGTCAGCGGCGTCCGCGTCACCGAGGGCGAGTCGACGGAGCTGGCCGTCCGGTTCGCGGTCGTCGAGGGCCACGACGAGCGCCGCACCGTGCAGCGCGTCTCCGACCGCCTCGCCGAGCTCCTGCGCGGCCACATCGTCGGCGGCGTCGAGCTGAGCGTCAGCCGCCGCGCCTGAAAATCGGTGGCGTCGCCGCCGCCGCGCTTGCCAGGCTGGGGCGGTGCCAGCCACCGACATCGACATCGACGCCTTCGCCGAGGACGGCTTCGTCCGCGTAGACGAGGCGTTCCCGCCGCGGCTCGCGGCGCGCTGCCGCGACATCCTCTGGCGCGACACCGGCTGCGACCCCGACGACCCCGCGACCTGGACGCGGCCGGTCGTCCGGCTCGGCGACTACGCCCAGGAGCCGTTCCGGGAGGCCGTGAACACGCCCCGCCTGCACGCGGCGTTCGACGCCGTCGTCGGGGAGGGCGCGTGGGAGCCGCGCGGCGGCCTCGGCACGTTCCCCGTCCGGTTCCCGAGCGACGAGCCGCCCGGCGACGACGGCTGGCACATCGACGCGAGCTTCCCCGGCGACGACCCGTCCGACTTCATGGCCTACCGGGTCAACCTCGCCTCGAAGGGCCGCGCGCTGCTGATGCTGTTCCTGTTCTCGGACGTGGGCGAGGACGACGCGCCCACCCGCGTCCGCGCCGGGTCGCACCTGGACGTCCCGCCGATCCTCGAACCGGCGGGCGAGGACGGCCTCGCCTTCATGGAGCTGGCGGAGCGGGCGGTGCCCGCCACCGAGCGGCGCCCCGTCCGGCTCGCGACCGGGCAGGCGGGGGACGTCTACCTGTGCCATCCGTTCCTGGTGCACGCCGCGCAGCCGCACCGCGGGACGCGGCCCCGGTTCATGGCGCAGCCGCCGCTCGTCCCGTCCGGCCCGCTCCCCGAGTCCTCCCCGGTACGGATCGCGATCGAGCGAGGTCGCGGGCGCTGAGCTTCTAGGCTTGCCGTCCCGCCGACCTTGGAGATCCCCGTGCCGACCATGCAGGACGCCCTGATCCGTCTCACCGGCTACTGGGCCGGGCACGGCTGCCTCATCGCGCAGCCGATGAACACCGAGGTCGGCGCGGGGACGCTCAACCCGTCCACCGCGCTGCGCGTCCTCGGCCCCGAGCCGTGGCGGGTCGCCTACGCCGAGCCGAGCGTCCGCCCCGACGACGTGTTCCGCCCCCGTGGCTTCGCCCCACCACCCCCCAGCGCTACGGCGACAACCCGAACCGGCTGCAGACCCACACCCAGTTCCAGGTGATCCTCAAGCCGGAGCCGGGCGACGCGCAGGACCTCTACCTCGGCAGCCTCGCCGCGCTCGGCGTCGACCTGCGCGCCCACGACGTCCGTTTCGTCGAGGACGACTGGGCGTCGCCCGCGCTCGGCGCGTGGGGGCTCGGCTGGGAGGTCTGGCTGGACGGCCTGGAGATCACCCAGTTCACCTACTTCCAGCAGTCCGGCGGGCTGACCCTCGACCCGGTGTCCGTCGAGATCACCTACGGGATGGAACGCATCCTGATGGCGCTCCAGGGCGTCTCCCACTTCAAGGACATCGAGTACGCGCCCGGCTTCTCCTACGGGGAGGCGTTCGGGCAGGCCGAGTACGAGATGAGCCGCTACTACCTCGACGACGCCGACATCGCGGCGAACCGGGAGCTGTTCGAGGCGTACGCGGCGGAGGCGCGGCGGATGCTGGACGCCCGCCTGCCCGTCCCCGCCCACTCCTGCGTGCTGAAGTGCTCGCATACGTTCAACGTGCTCGACGCGCGCGGCGCGATCGGCACGACCGAGCGGGCCCGCGCGTTCGCGCGGATGCGGGGCCTCGCCCACGAGGTCGCCGCGCTGTGGGTGGAGCGCCGCGCCGAACTCGGGCATCCGCTGGGCGACGCCGCGACCCGCCCGGCCCCCGCAGCGGCCCCGGCCGCGCCGCCGGAACTCGCGGCGCCGGGCACGCTCGCGCTGGAGATCGGGGTCGAGGAGCTGCCGCCGCACGAGGTCGCCCGGACGGCCGGCGACGTCGCGGCCCGCCTCCTCGCCGCGCTGGAGCGGACGGGCCTGGTCACCGATGCGTCCTCGCTCGACACGTGCGCGACGCCGCGCCGGATCATCGTGCTCGTCCGCGACCTGGAGCCCCGCGAGCCCGACACCGAGCAGGTCGTCAAGGGGCCGCGCCTGGCCGCCGCGTACGACGAGCACGGGCAGCCGACGCGGGCGCTGCTGGGGTTCGCCCGCGGCCAGGGCATCGAGGCGACGGACGTCCAGAAGGTCACCGTGGGGGGCGGGGAGTACGCCGGACGTGTCAAGAGGGTGACGGGACGTCCCGCGGCCGAGGTCCTGGCCGGGCTGCTCCCGGAGATCGTGGCGGGGCTGCGCGCCGGGAAGAACATGCGGTGGAACGCGCCGGGCCTGTCGTTCGCCCGCCCGATCCGCTGGCTGCTCGCGCTCCTGGACGCCCACGAGATCCCGTTCACCGTCTCCGGCCTCACGGCGGGCCGGGTCACGCACGCCCACCGCACGGCCGGCGAGCCGCGCATCGCGATCCAGGACGCGTCGTCGCTGGTCGCGACGCTGCGCGAACACGGGATCGAGCCGGTTCCGGCGCGCCGCCGATCCCGGATCATCGACGACGCCACCGCGCTCGCCCGCCGCCACGGCGGAGCCGTTGGCCTCGGCGCCGAGCACGGCCTCGTCGAAGAGATCGTCAACCTGGTCGAGGAGCCCGTCGCGATCCTGGGCTCGTTCGACGAGAAATACCTGGACCTGCCCGAAGAGATCCTCACCACGGTCATGCGGAAGCACCAGCGGTACCTGCCGGTGCGGACGTCCACGGGCCGTCTCCTTCCGCATTTCGTCACGGTCGCCAACGGCGAATGCGACCACGACGCCGTCCGGGCAGGGAACGAAGCCGTTCTCCGCGCGCGCTACGAGGACGCCTCGTTCTTCTTCCGGCAGGATCTCCGCAGCACGCCCGAGCAGCTCAAGGAGGGCCTCGACAGGCTCACGTTCGCCGAGCGCCTCGGCTCGATGGCGGACCGGTCGTCGCGCATCGCCGCGATCGCCGCCGAGCTGGCCGGCCGGCTCGACCTCACCGCCGACGAGCGGGCCGCACTCGGCCGCGCCGCCCGCCTCGCCAAGTTCGACCTGGCGTCCTCGCTGGTCATCGAGCTGTCGAGCCTCGCCGGGACGATGGCCCGCGAGTACGCGCGCCGCGCCGGGGAGGGCGAGCCCGTCGCCGAGGCCCTCTACGAGATGGAACTGCCCCGCTCGGCCGGGGACGCGCTCCCCGCCACGATCGCCGGGGCGCTGCTCGCCGTGGCCGACCGGTTCGACCTGCTCGCGGGCCTGTTCGCCGTCGGGTCCGCGCCGACCGGGAGTTCCGACCCGTTCGGCCTGCGGCGCGCCGCGCTCGCGCTGACCGCGATCCTGCGGGCCGTCCCGCGCCTCGCGCCCGTCACGGTCGGGGACGGCCTGGCCGTCGCCGCCCGTCAGCAGCCCGTCGGCGTCAAGCCCGAAGCGCTCGCGGAAGCGGAACGGTTCGCCGCTCGCCGCCTGGAGCAGAACCTCCTGGACGAGGGCCATCCCGTGCACGTCGTCCGGGCCGTCCTCCCGCACGCGGGCGCGCCCGCCCGCGCCGCGCAGGCGGCGGCCGACCTGGGCAGGCTGCTCCGCTCGTCCCGGTTCGGGCAGCTCACGACCGCGCTGCAGCGCGCGCTGCGCATCGTCCCGGACGGCACCGCCGCCGGTTACGATCCCGCGCTCTTCACCGAACCCGCCGAACGCGCCCTGGACGCCGCGTTCCGCGCCGTCCGGGCCTAACTTCCCGGCGACCCGTCACTGCCGGAGTTCTACGAGGCGGCGGCGGCCCTCATCGCCCCGATCGACACCTACTTCGACGACGTCATGGTCATGGCCGAGGACCCGGCCCTCCGCGCCAACCGGCTCGGCTTCCTCGCCGCCGTCAGGGACCGTGTCGCGCCGGTCCTCGACTGGCGCGAGATCGCCTAGAACCAGGTGACCGGGAGGCCGTGCGCGGGGCCCTCGCCGAGGATCCGCCGGTCGCCGTCCGGCCACGTCCGCAGCGTCACGACCTGGACGGCGTTGAGGCGGGAGGCGTCGCGGGCCTCGAACGTCAGGTAGGCGACGGGCGCGTCCGCGGTGGCGGCGGCCCCGGCGTTCTCCACGCTCCGCACGACGCGCGCCGCCTCGTCCCCGGACATGTAGGGCTGCATCGTCGAGTGCCACACGACCGTCACGGCGCCCGGGGCCGGGGCGAGACCGTCCAGGAACTCGGCGGCGCCCGCCCGCACGACCGTCGCCGGAACCCGGGCGGCGACCTCGAAGGCCGCCCGCAGCCGCTCGACCCGCGCCGTCTGGTCGGGCCACACGTACGACAGCAGCCGCAGCCGCGCCTCCGGTGAGGCCGGGTCGAGCGGCGCCGGGTCGCAGCCGAGCCGTTCGGTCACGGTGAGCGGGACGTCCGGCGGGAGCGTGCCGTGCCAGGCGTCCGGCAGCACGACCGGCGAGTCCGGTCCGTAGCCGCCGTGCCCGTGCAGGATGCGGAACCGGTCGGCGCGCAGGTTCAGGCCCGCGCTCGCGCCGATCTCCAGCAGCCGCACCGGCAGCCCGTGCGCCGCGACGGCGGTGAGCAGGCCGCCGACCAGCGGAGCCGCCCGCCCGACCTCGTTCGTCTGCGGCGGGTCCGCGAGCCCCGCGCGGATCTCCTCCGTGTGCGCGGCCAGGACGTCCCGGAACGCGGGCCAGGCCTCCAGGGGGTCGGCGGTCCCGCCCGCGGTCGGGTAGTGGGCGGCGAGATCCGGCACGCGCCCCTCCAGGACGAGCCGGTGCACCGTCCCCAGCATCCCGATGATGAATCCGGCCTCTCTTCGCGTTCCGAGCACGTCCGCGAGGAGATCCGGCGCCTCGTCCGCGGCCCGCGCCAGCAGCTCCGCGTACATCGGCGACCCCAGCTCGGCGCACGCCCGCGCCTGCTTCAGCAGTTGCTCCCGCACCGCCCCACCTCCGGCGCCGAGCTTCTCAGATGGCGGACGCCGTCACGTCCGGCGGCCCGGACTCAATAGGATCAATGGCATGCTGCGCTGGTTGACCGCGGGGGAGTCCCATGGCCCGGCCCTGACCGCGATCGTGGAAGGGCTGCCGGCCGGTGTGCGCGTGACCTCGGCGGACATCGCCGAGGAGCTGCGCCGCCGGCGGCTCGGCCATGGGCGGGGCGCCCGGATGAAGTTCGAGCAGGACCAGGTGACGATCGTCGGCGGCGTCCGGCACGGGATGACGCAGGGCGGTCCCGTCGCGATCGAGGTCGGCAACACCGAGTGGCCCAAGTGGGAGACGGTCATGGCCGCCGACCCCGTGGACGCCGGCGTGCTGGCGGCGCAGGCGCGCAACGCGCCGCTGTCGCAGCCGCGGCCCGGCCACGCCGACCTCGTCGGCATGCAGAAGTACGGCTTCGACGACGCGCGGCCCGTCCTGGAGCGGGCGAGCGCGCGGGAGACGGCGGCGCGGGTCGCGCTCGGCACCGTCGCCAAGGCGTTCCTCAAGCAGGCCCTCGGCGTGGACGTCCTCAGCCACGTGATCGCGCTCGGCGAGGTCGAGGCGCCCGACGGCGTCCTGCCCGAGCCCGGCGACCTCGCCCTCGTGGACGAGAGCCCGGTGCGCTGCTTCGACGCAGACGCCTCCGCCGCGATGGTCGCGCACATCGACGAGATGAAGCGCGCCGGTGACACGCTCGGCGGCGTCGTGGAGGTCCTCGCCTACGGGCTCCCGCCCGGCCTCGGCAGCCACGTCCACTGGGACCGGCGGCTCGACGCGCGGCTCGCCGGGGCGCTGATGGGCATCCAGGCGATCAAGGGCGTGGAGCTCGGCGACGGGTTCACCACCGCGCGCCGCCCCGGGTCCCGCGCGCACGACGAGATCGACGGCACGCCCGAGGGCGTCCGCCGCCGGACGAACCGGGCCGGGGGCGTCGAGGGCGGCATGACGACCGGCGAGGCGCTGCGCGTCCGGGCGGCGATGAAGCCGATCTCGACCGTCCCGCGGCGGCTCGACACCATCGACGTGAAGACCGGCGAGCCCGCCAAGGCGATCAACCAGCGCAGCGACGTCACCGCCGTGCCCGCCGCCGGCGTCGTCGCCGAGGCGATGGTCGCGCTCGTGCTCGCGGACGCGGCGCTGGAGAAGTTCGGCGGCGACTCCGCCGAGGAGACCGCCCGCAACCTGCGGGGATACCTCTCCTCGCTGACGATCAAGTGAACGGGATCCGCTGACCATGCGACCGAAGGCAGTCATCATCGGCCCGCCCGGCTCGGGCAAGTCCACGATCGGCGCCGCGCTCGCGGACCGGCTCGGCGTGCCGCTGCGCGACACCGACGCCGACGTCGAGTCCGCGGCGGGCAAGCCGATCGGCGAGATCTTCATCGACGACGGCGAGGAGCGCTTCCGCGAGATGGAGCGCGCGGCCGTCGCGGCGGCGCTGGCCGGCCACGAGGGCGTCGTCGCGCTCGGCGGCGGGGCCGTCCTCGCGGCGGAGACGCAGGAGCTGCTGGGCGGGCACACCGTCGTCTACCTCCAGGTCGGGCTGTCGGAGGCGATCAAGCGGGTCGGGCTGGCGTCGGCGCGGCCGCTGCTGGTCCTGAACCCGCGCAGCCAGATGCGCAAGCTGCTGGAGGAGCGCCTGCCCATCTACGAGCGGCTCGGCACGATCGCGGTCGACACCGACGGACGCGAACCCGCCGAGATCGTCGAGGAGATCGCCGCGGCGCTGGAGGACGCGTGACGCGGTCCCGCGTGCGGGTGGGCGGCCCCGACCCGTACGACGTCGTCATCGGGACCGGCGTCCTCGGCGAGCTGCCCCGCATGGTCGGCGACCGCGCGCGGACCGTCGCCGTCGTCCACGCCGAGGGCCTGCCGGAGATCGCCCGCCCGGTGTGCGGCGCGCTGGAGCAGGCCGGATACGCCGTGCACGCGCTGCCCGTCCCGGACGGGGAGGCGGCCAAGGAGACCGGGGTCCTCGCCGGGCTCTGGTCGTCGTTCGCCCGGCACGGCATGACCCGGACGGACGCCGTCGTCGGCGTCGGCGGCGGCGCGACCACCGACCTCGCCGGGTTCGCGGCGGCGTCCTGGCTGCGCGGCGTCCCGGCGGTGCTCGTCCCGACGACGCTGCTCGGCATGGTCGACGCGGCCGTCGGCGGCAAGACCGGCATCAACATCCCCGAGGGCAAGAACCTCGTCGGCGCGTTCCACCCGCCCGCCGGGGTGCTGTGCGAGCTGACCACGCTCGTCACGATGCCGCGCGAGGACTACATCAGCGGCCTCGCCGAGATCATCAAGGCCGGGTTCATCGCCGACCCGAAGATCCTGGAGCTGGTCGAGGACGACCCGGCCGGCGCCGCGTCCCCGGACGGCCCGCACACCCGCGAGCTGGTCGAACGCGCCGTCCAGGTGAAGGCGGACGTCGTGTCCGCCGACCTCAAGGAGAGCGGGCTCCGGGAGATCCTCAACTACGGGCACACGCTCGCGCACGCCATCGAGAAGGCCGAGGAGTACCGCTTCCGGCACGGCCACGCCGTCGCCATCGGCATGGTGTACGCGGCCGAGCTGGCCCGCCTCGCCGGACGCCTGCCCGCCGACGTCGTCCAGCGGCACCGCGACATCCTCACCTCCGTCGGGCTGCCCGTCTCCTACGCTGCCGACTGGCCGGGCCTGCGCGCCACGATGACCATCGACAAGAAGTCGCGCGGCTCGACGCTGCGGTTCGTCGTCCTGGACGGCCTCGCCGAACCCGGCCGCCTCGAAGGACCCGGCGAGGACCTCCTCGCCGCCGCCTACCGGGAGGTCTCCCGATGACGACCCGCGTCCTGGTCCTGAACGGCCCGAACCTGAGCCGGCTCGGCGTCCGCGAACCCGACGTGTACGGGACGACGACCCTCGACGACATCGCCGCGCTGTGCCGCGACGCGGGCCGCCGCCTCGACCTGAGCGTCGAGGTCCGGCAGACCGACGACGAGACCGAGATGCTCCGCTGGGTGCACGAGGCCGCCGACGGGCGCGTCCCCATGGTGGTGAACCCGGCCGCGTTCACGCACTACTCGTACGCGCTGCGCGACGCACTCGCCCAGCGCACCGCACCGCTCGTCGAGGTCCACATCAGCAACCCGGCGGCCCGCGAGGAGTTCCGGCACACCTCCGTCGTCGCGGGCGTCGCGACCGGCACGATCGCCGGGTTCGGCCCGCTGTCGTACGTCCTCGCCCTCCAGGCCATCGCCGACCTGATCGCGGAGAAGCCCGGCGGCTAGGTCCCCTGGACGGCGCCGCGCGTCAGGTCCTTGAGCTCGATCACGACGTCGTCCAGCGGGGCGACGTCGCGGTGGGCGCGGCACAGGATCGTGGCGCCCTCCACGGCCGCGACGATCAGGCGGGCCAGCCGGGCGGCGCGGTCTGCCGGGACGCCTGCGTTCTCGAGGCCGGTGGCGAGGGTGTCGCGCCAGCGGCCGAACGCCGCCGCCGCTGCCGCGGCGAGCCGCGGGGCCTCGTCATGGCACTCCACGGTGACCGCGACGACGGGGCATCCGGCGCGGAACTCGCTCTTGATCAGGACCTGCCGCCACCAGCCGGTGAAGGCGTCCACGGCGGACGCGGCGTCCCCGCCCTCGGTCGCGGCGAGGATCCCGGCGTTGAGGAAGTCGCCGGCGTAGCGGACGGCCTCTTCGGCGAGCTGCGCCTTGCCGTCCGGGAAGTGGTGGTAGATCGACCCGCGCGGCGCGCCGCTGTGCGCGATGACGTCGCGGAAGCCGGTGCCGCTGTAGCCGCGCTCGCGGAAGAGGTAGGCGGCGCTGCGCACCATGCGTTCCCGGCTGTCGGTCCCCATGGCCTCGATTATGACATTCATCATAGGCATCGCCCCGACGCGCCGGGGCAGGACCCGCTACCCGCGAGTAGGGTCGTCTCGGGCACGGATGAAGGAGACCCTCGTGATCGACCTCCAGCGCGACGGAGACGTGTACGTCCTGCGGTTCGACGCCGGTGAGAACCGCTTCGGCCCCGAGTTCCTCGACGCCGCGGCGGACGCGCTCGGCACCGTCGAGAAGAACGACGGCCCGGGCGCGCTCGTCACCGTCGGCACCGGCAAGTTCTACTCCAACGGCCTCGACCTCGACTGGCTCGGCGCCAACCCGGACGGGTTCGAGGACTACCTGCGCCGCGTCCACGGCCTCTACGCGCGGATCCTGTCCCTTCCGATGCCCACCGTCGCGGCGCTGAACGGGCACGCGTTCGCGGGCGGCGCGATGCTCACGCTCGCGCACGACTTCGCCGTCATGCGGACCGGCCGCGGCTACTTCTGCCTGCCCGAGGTCGACCTCGGGATGAGCTTCACGCCGGGCATGGACGCGCTGATCCGGTCGCGGCTGCCGAAGACCGTCGCGCACGAGGCGATGCTCACCGGCCGCCGGTACACGGCGGAGGAGGCGCTGTCGGCCGGGATCGTCTCGCGCACCGCCGCCGAGGACGAGGTCCTGCCCGCCGCCGTCGAGCTGGCCGCGTCGCTGGCGGGCAAGGACGGCCGGATCGTGGCGAAGATCCGAACCGACATGTACCGGACCGCACTGGACGCCCTGAACGGCCCGCCGCTGGGCCGATAGGTTACCGTCGACTCGAATCAGATTCGGTTCATGGAGGGATGGAGGGAACGCCGATGCGCATCGGGATGTCGATCAGCTATTCCGACGCCGGTTTCCGGCAGACCGCCGAGGAACTGGCCGACTACGAGAAGGCCGGCCTCGACATCGTGTTCGTCGCGGAGGCGTACAGCTTCGACGCGGTCAGCCAGCTCGGCTACATCGCCGCCAAGACCGAGCGGCTGGAGATCGCGTCCGGGATCATGCAGATCTACACCCGGACGCCGACGCTGACCGCCATGACCGCCGCGGGCCTCGACTTCGTCTCCGAGGGCCGGTTCACGCTCGGCATCGGCGCGTCCGGGCCGCAGGTCATCGAGGGGTTCCACGGCGTCCCCTACACCGCGCCGCTCGGCCGCACCCGCGAGATCATCGAGATCTGCCGGAAGGTGTGGCGGCGGGAGCGGCTGGAGCACGAGGGCAGGCACTACACCGTCCCGCTGCCGCCGGACCAGGGCACCGGGCTCGGCAAGCCGCTGAAGCTCATCAACCGGCCCGTGCGCGCCGACATCCCGATCTTCGTCGCCGCGATCGGCCCGAAGAACGTCGAGCTGACCGCCGAGCTCGCCGACGGCTGGGAGCCGATCTTCTACATGCCGGAGAAGGCGAAGGACGTGTGGGGCGCCTCCCTCGCCGCCGGCCGCGCCCGCCGCGACCCGGCCCTCGGCGAGCTGGACGTCGTCGGCCAGGCCACCCTCGCCATCGGCGACGACGTCCAGGGATACCTGGAGTTCGGACGCCCGATGGCCGCGCTCTACATCGGCGGCATGGGCGCCAAGGGCCGCAACTTCTACAACGACCTGGCCCGCCGGTACGGCTTCGAGCAGGAGGCCGAGGAGATCCAGGACCTCTACCTCGCCGGGAAGAAGGACGAGGCCGCCGCCAAGGTCCCGCACGAGCTGCTGGAGAAGATGTCGCTCATCGGGTCCGAGGGCCACGTCCGGGAGCGGCTCGCCGCGATGAAGGAGTCCGGGGTGACGACGCTGAACGTGGCGCCGGTCGCGGGCGACCACAAGGGCCGCCTCGCGCTGCTGGAAAAGGTCAAGGAGATGGCCGCCGACCTGTGAGCGGTGCACGGGCGGCGTGCCGCAGGCGCCCCGGCACGCCGCCCACCGGGTGGCTCACACCGCGGATCACGCTAGACCGCCCGCGGCTAAAAGTCGAGAGTTATTCATGTTCGCTGCCGCCACGGCGCCGGCCGCCCGGCCCGCCCACACGGTGATCTAGAGTCTGACCATGGGGGAGACGCACCTCGCACGCCGCCGCCGGCTGGCCGCGCTCGTCGCCGGACGCGACGCCGACGCCCTGCTGGTGACCCGGCTCGTCAACGTCCGCTACCTGACCGGCCTCGACAGCTCCCGGGCCGCGCTGCTCGTCCCGGCCGAGGGCCCGGCCGTGCTCGCCACCGACGGCCGGTACGCGGGGACGGCCGAGCAGGTCTGCCCGGAGCTGCCCATCGTGGTCGACCGGCTCGTGACGGAGGCGCTCACCGCCCGCGCCGCCGCCGACGGCCATCGCCGCCTCGGCTTCGAGGCCCACGACATGACGGTTGAGCACCACGCCACCCTCGCCGGGAACGCCGGCGTCGAGCTGACGCCGCTCGGGCATCTGGTCGAGGAGCTCCGCCTGGTCAAGGACGAGGAGGAGATCGCGCTGCTGCGGGAGGCGTGCGCCATCACCGACCGCGCGTTCGCCTCCGTCCTCCCCGAGATCCGCGCCGGGGTCACCGAGCGGGCCGTCGCGATCGCGCTCGAACGCGCGATGGTGGACTTCGGGGCCGAGCGTCCCGCGTTCGAGTCGATCGTCGCGTCCGGGCCGAACGGCGCCGTCCCGCACCACCACCCCGGCGGCCGCGAGCTCCAGACCGGCGACCTCGTCACCATGGACTTCGGCGCCCTCTACGGCGGCTACCACGCCGACATGACCCGCACCGTCGCGATCGGCGAGCCCGCCGCCTGGCAGCGCGACATCTACGACCTGGTCCACCGCGCGCAGCGGGCGGGGATCGACGCGGCCATGCCCGGCGCGGAGACCAAGGCCGTCGACGGGGCCGCCCGCGACGTCATCAAGGCCGCCGGGCACGGCGCGGCGTTCCCCCACGGACTCGGGCACGGCGTCGGCCTGGAGATCCACGAGGCTCCGCTCATGGGGTACGACAAGACCGGTAAGCTGATGGACCGGGTTCCGATCACGGCGGAGCCGGGGGTCTACCTCACCGGCCGCGGCGGGGTCCGCATCGAGGACACGCTCGTGGTCCGTCCCGGCGGCCCGGAACTCCTCACGACAACCACCAAGGACCTGCTCGTCCTCTAGGCGCGCGGGCCGCGACGGGAGAACAACGCAGTGGCGACGACGAACGACCTGAAGAACGGCATGACGCTGAACCTCGACGGCCAGCTGTGGACCGTCCTGGAGTTCCAGCACGTCAAGCCCGGCAAGGGCGGCGCGTTCGTCCGCACCAAGCTCAAGAACATCCTGTCCGGCAAGGTGGTCGACAAGACCTTCAACGCCGGCACCAAGGTGGACGTCGCCAGCGTCGACAAGCGGGAGATGCAGTACCTCTACCGCGAAGGCGAAGATTTCGTCTTCATGGACACCGAGACCTACGACCAGCCGCACATCCCCGCGGCCGTCGTCGGCGACGCCGCGAACTACCTGCTCCCCGAGCAGAACGCCACGATCGCCTTCAACAACGACAACGCGCTGTACATCGAGCTGCCCGCCGCCGTCGTGCTGGAGATCACCGAGACCGAGCCGGGCCTGCAGGGCGACCGCTCCACCGGCGGCAGCAAGCCCGCCACCCTGGAGACCGGCGCGCAGATCCAGGTGCCGCTGTTCATCACCACGGGCGAGAAGGTCAAGGTCGACACCCGTTCCGGCGAGTACCTCGGCCGCGGCTGAGGCGAGAACTGACGGAATGAGCGCACGCACCAAGGCACGCAAACTCGCCCTCGACATCCTGTTCGCGGCGGAGCTGCGCGAGGAGGAACCGACCGCGGTCCTCGCCGGACGGGGCCGCCCCAACCAGGACGAGCTCGCCGAGTACTCCCACGCCGTCCGCTTGATCGAGGGCGTCCAGGAGCACCGCGAGCGCGTCGACGAGCTGATCGCCACCTACGCCACCGGCTGGACGCTGGAGCGGATGCCGGTCGTCGACCGCAACATCCTGCGGATGGGCGCCTACGAGCTGCTGTGGATCGACGACGTCCCCGACGGCGTCGCGGTCAGCGAGGCCGTCGCGCTCGCGACCGAACTGTCCACCGACGAGTCCCCCCGCTTCGTCAACGGCCTCCTCTCCCGCCTTCAACAGCTCAAACCCTCCCTCTCCCTATAAGCTGGTCGCACAGGTCACACCGGCCTCAGCCACCACCGCAACCTCGCGACAGCCTGAACCGTCGCGATCGCGTCCGAAGGCAGGTTTCGAGCTTGCGAGAACCTGATCGCGCAGCGAGCCGCCAGGCGAGTCGGAGCGATGCAGCGATCGCACCGCGTTTCTCGACGATGGAGGCCCGCCAGGGCCGAAGGAGGAGAGAAATGCCCATGAGACACAGCCGTGTGCGCAGTGCGGTTCTGTGGGACGCGCTGCGCGCGGTTCTCGGCCGCATCGCGCCCGAGGCCGGGCGAAGCGAGGTCGTGGACGTCGGCGGCGGCACCGGCGGGTTCGCCGTGCCGCTCGCCGAACTCGGCCACCGGGTCACCGTCGTCGACGCCAACCCCGACGCGCTCGCCGCGCTGGAGCGCCGCGCCGCCGAGTCCGGGGTCGCGGTCCGCGCGGTGCAGGGCGACGCCGTCGACCTGCCCGACCTGCTCGGCCCGGACGCCGCCGACCTGGTCCTGTGCCACAGCGTCCTGGAGTACGTGGACGACCCCGGCGCCGCGATGGCCGCCATGGCCGGGACGGTCCGTCCCGGCGGCTCGGTCAGCGTCCTCGCCGCCGGGCAGATCGCCGCCGCGCTGCACCGCGCGCTCGCCGGGCACTTCGACGACGCCCGCCAGGTCCTGACCGGAACGTCCGGGCGGTGGGGCGAGGGCGACCGGATGCCCCGCCGCTTCACCCGGGAGACGCTGTCGGCGCTGGTGCGCGGCTCCGGGCTGCGGGTCGCCGAGCTGCACGGCGTCCGGATCTTCGCCGACCTGGTGCCCTCCGGCATGCTCGACGGCGACGCCGGGTCCGCCGACGCCATGATCGCGCTGGAGTCGGTCGCGGCCGTCCACCCCGTCCTGCGGGATCTCGCCACCCAGCTGCATCTGGTGGCCGACAAGCCGGTCGAGTAAGAACGAACCGTGAGCCGCAAGCAGCAGTTGCATCGGCCGGGGCCGCAGCCCGGTCCGCCCGCCGACGACACCGGCTGCCACATCCTGCACGTCGACATGGACGCCTTCTTCGTCGGCGTCGAGCTGCTGGAGCGGCCCGAGCTGCGGGGCCGTCCCGTCATCGTCGGCGGCGCCGGGCCGCGCGGCGTCGTGTCCGCGGCGTCCTACGAGGCCCGCAAGTTCGGCGTGCACTCGGCGATGCCGATGTCGCGGGCCCGGCGGCTGTGCCCGCGGGCCGTCGTGCTGCCGGTGAGCCACGGCAAGTACTCGCGCGTGTCCGCGGCCGTGTTCGAGCTCTTCCGGTCCATCACGCCGCTGGTGGAGGGCCTGTCGCTGGACGAGGCGTTCCTCGACGTGGCGGGCGCCGGGCGGCGGCTCGGCCGGCCCGCCGAGATCGCGCGGCTCATCCGCGAGCAGGTCAGCGCCCAGCAGGGCATCACCTGCTCGGTCGGCGTCGCGAGCACCAAGTTCGTCGCGAAGCTCGCCTCCACGCGGTGCAAGCCCGACGGGCTGCTCGTCGTGCCCGCGGACGGCGCCGTCGACTTCCTGCACCCGCTGCCCGTCGCGTCCCTCTGGGGCGTCGGGGAGCGGACGGAGCAGACCCTGACCCGGCTCGGCCTGCGGACCGTCGGCCAGCTCGCCCAGGTGCCGCTGAGCACCCTCCAGCGCGAGCTGGGGAACGCGGTAGGCGCCCACCTGCACGAGCTGGCCTGGGGACGCGACCCGCGCGAGGTCGTCCCGCACACGCCCGACAAGAGCATCGGCGCGGAGGAGACGTTCGACACCGACGTCGACGACCCGGAGATCATCCGCCGCGAGCTGCTGCGGCTGGCGGAGAAGGTCGGCGCGAGGCTGCGCGCGAGCGGGAACGCGGGCCGGACGGTAAGCGTCAAACTACGGATGGCGAACTTCAAGACGATCACCCGGGCGCGCACGCTCGCCGAGCCCACCGATCTCACACGTGTGATCTATGTCACAGCCCGTGATCTCTATGAGGGGGCCGGGCTGGAACGGGTACGACTCAGGTTGGTCGGGGTACGGGTGGAGAACCTGGGCCCGGCCGGCGCGGCCCCCCGCCAGCTCGCCTTCGACGAGCCGGAACGCGGTTGGCGTGAGGCCGAGCGAGCCATGGACCAGGTCGCGCACCGGTTCGGCCGCGGTGCGGTCCGCCCCGCCGCGCTGGTCCGGCGTGCGGACGGCGACGGACGTGACGGCAGGGACGGAACACAATGAAAGAAGGCAGTGGGGTGACCGCCGCCGGGCCTGTGAGGGGCCGTCTGCTTTCGTGCGCGGCACAGTGCTCGTATTCTGGGCATATCACCGTTGACGTTCGCGTCCTGCATCGGATACCCCGCAGCGGGGCTGTCGTTGGGAGGTGCCGTGCCGCTCTCTGAGCACGAGCAGCGCATGCTCGAACAGATCGAATCGGCGTTGTACGCCGAAGATCCGAAGTTCGCTCACGCGGTTCGCTCGACCAGCCCACAGGTCCACTACAAGCGCCGGATCGTCAAGGCGGCCTTCGGGTTCGTCGTCGGCGTCGGCGCGCTGATGGCCGGCCTCGTGATCAACGCGGGCACCGCCACCATCGCGGTGAGCGTCACCGGGTTCCTGCTGATGGTGGTGTGCTGCGTCTGGGCGCTGACGTCCTGGAAGCGCATGACCGGCATCGGCAACGAGCCCGCGCGCCCCCCAGGGCAGCCTGGGCAGCCGGGCCGGGCCAGGCGGGCCGGGCAGCCGAAACCCGCCAAGTCGGGCTTCATGGAACGCATGGAAGAGCGCTGGCGCCGCAGGAGCGAAGGCGACTGACCCTCCCCTCCTGAACGTCGGAACGTCCGAGCGTCCCGGCCGTACGCGGGCTGCCGCCCGCGCGGGCCGGGACGAA
Organism: Actinomadura sp. 3N508; assembly: GCF_044326375.1. Taxonomy (NCBI): domain Bacteria; kingdom Bacillati; phylum Actinomycetota; class Actinomycetes; order Streptosporangiales; family Thermomonosporaceae; genus Actinomadura; species Actinomadura sp. 3N508. The sequence goes on along the minus strand of NZ_JBIRAX010000003.1, from coordinate 614,334 downwards.
CGCGTGTCCGGGGGCCGTGCCGCCGGTGGCCCGGTCGGCTACTTGCGGCGGAGGCGGGCGGGCAGCTCGTAGAGGCGGGCTCGGACGTCCAGCGCGCGGTCCCCGGCCGACTGGAGCATGGCCCTGGTCTGCGCCAGCGTCGACGGCGGCAGCAGCCGGGCGCGCCAGCGGGTTCCGGGGCCCACGGACGCGGCGAACGCGTCGCGGACCGTCCGGACGTCCGCGCGGAGCCGCTCCGGCGGCTCGGGGGAGCGCGCCAGGGAGTAGCGGGCCAGCTCCTCGGCGCGGGCGATCCTGGCGAGGGCCTGCGTGCCCGCGTCGTCCAGCTCCAGCAGCTCACCGAGCCGGCGCGCGGTGGCGCGCGGGGAGTCGCTCGCCCGCCATTCCAGGCCGTGGTCGAGCGCGTCCGCCCGCATTTCCCGCCACGCGGCGTGCGCGGCCCCGGCGGCATCGGGCGGCGGCACCCGCGGGCCCGCGCCCGCCGCCGACCCCGGCCGCGCCCCGAGCCGTCTCCCGGACCGCGACCCGGGCGAAGACCCCGGCCGTGTCCTCGTCCGGGACGGCCGCGACGCCGACCCGGGCGGTGCGAGCAGCGCCGCCCACCGGCGCCGCCGGGTGAACGCCCGCAGCACCATCGGGACGGCCAGCAGCAGGAGAACCAGCACACCACCCGCCAGCCACGGCGCCGCGGAGAAGCCGCCGTCCTCGTCGTCCTGCGCGGCGGCGCCGCCGGTCTCGCCCGTGTCGGTGCGGCCCCGGGCGGGCGACTGCGGCGCGGGGGCCTGCCCGCCGGCGGGCGACGAGGTCTCCGGCTCGGGCCTGCTCTCGCCCCCGTCCGTGCCCCCGCCGGTGGTCTCGGGGAGGCTGTACTCGGGGGAGGCGGCGGTGCCCTGCCCGCCCGCGCCCGACGGCGTCGGCTCGAACCGCACCCAGCCGGTCCCCTCGAAGTACAGCTCGGGCCAGGCGTGCGCGTCCTGCGACCTGACGACCCACTGCCCGGGCCTGACCTCGCTGCCCGCCGTGTAGCCCATCGCCACCCGGGACGGGATGCTCAGGAGCCGGGCCATCAGCGCCATCGACGCGGCGAACTGCTCGCAGTAGCCGCGCTTGCTGTGCAGCAGGAAGTCGACCAGGTCGCTGCCGTGCTTCGGCGCCGGCGCGCTCAGGTCGTAGGTGAAGCCGCCCGACAGGGTGAACCAGCGCTGCAGCCGCACCGCCTGCGACAGCGCCGTCGCCGACCCGGCCGTGACCTGCTCGGCGAGCTGCCTGACCTCCCGCGGGACGTTCTTCGGCACCGCCGTGTACCGGGCCACGATGTCGGGCGGGGAACTGCCCGCCCCGGCGAGCTGCCCGATCGTCGGCTCCGCGCGCCGGCTCCTGACGGTGTAGGCGCGCCCGTCCGCGGAGTCGCGCAGCGAATAGATCATCAGGGAGCGCTCGTCCACCCGCCAGTCGCCGCTGATCGTGACGTCGGCCGGCGCGTACGGCACCGGCAGGAACGACATGTCCCTGACCTCGGGACGCACCTGGACCCTCGTCGTCACCTCCCGGGACGACGCGACCGACAGGCCCGGCGGCGCCGGGAGCCTGCGCTCGTCGAGGCGGTCGCGGGGGTGGCTGTCGAGCTGGGAGTAGGTCCACCGGTCGCCCTCGAACTTGTCGAGGGCGTACAGGCGCAGGTAGTCGGGCGCCTCAGGGTCGTTCGTGCGGTAGGTGAGGACGATCGACTCGTCCAGCTGGGTCAGCTCCCGCTTCAGGCTCACCAGCGGGTCGGGCGTCGTCACCGTCTGCGTGCCGCCGCGGCCGCCGCCGCCGAGGCCGAACATGCCGCGCGGCTGCAACCCCGGCACGGCCGCCGGCACCAGCACCGCGATCGCCACCGCGCCGGCCGCGATACGGCGCCCGGACGCCGCCAGCGCCGCCGCGTCGGGCAGCGCGGACCCCTCGCCCGAACGGGACGCGGCGCCCGCCAGCGGCACGTCCCGCTGCCGGAACGAGCTGACCGTCCGGCCCCAGCCGCCGACCTGCTCGCGGGCGTCGGCCATCAGCAGCGCGAGGAAGCCGAGCGCGCCGACGCCGAACGCCAGCCAGCTGACGCCGTCCTCGCGGACCGCCGCGGGCACGCTGTACATGGCGAGCAGCGGCAGCCCCGCCGGGGCCGCGCGGCGCAGCCGCACGGCCAGCAGATCGACGAGCACCGCGACCAGCCCGATCCCGGCGGCGGCCAGCAGCTCGATCCCCGGCAGCACCGGGACGGGCGCCGCGTACCGGTTGGCCGCCCGCCAGCCGTCCCCGGCCAGCACGCCGAGGCGCTCCACCGACTCCGGCGACGGGATGACCCCCAGCCACGACTCGCCGGAGGCGTACACCAGGTTCAGGTACAGCAGCAGCCCGGTCACCCCGAGCAGCAGGTTCACCGCCGCCGGCAGCCGCAGCCGCCGCGCCAGCACGCCCGCGGCGGCGACCGCCAGCACCGCGCCGAGCCCGGTGCCGAACCAGCTGCCCGACTCGAACAGCGGGTAGAGGCCGATCGAGCCGGCGAGCGTCGCCAGCCCCGCCATGACCGTCATCCGGATTCTCATGCGCCGTCCCTGACGAACTCGTCGCCGGCCTGCCCGGCCTGCGCCCACGCTCCGGCCAGCTCCGCCGCCGACCGGACGACCAGCACCCGCCAGCCGCCCGCGCGCAGCAGCGCCGTGGCGCGCTCGGCGGCCGTGCCGCCCGTGTCCGCGCCCGTGGCGCTCGTCGCGCGGCCGCGTCCGAGCACGAGCACCGCGACGCAGGTCCCGGTGCCGCGCCGGACGGCCGCGAGCGAGCGCGCCTCGTCCTCGGACAGGACGCCGAACACCCCGATGACCAGCCCGTCGCCCTCCCGCGTCGCGCCCGCCCGGCCGCGCAGCGCGGACAGGCCGGCCGACAGCGAGCGCTCCTTGGACCGGCGGGCCACGGCCAGCGCGTCCAGCAGCAGCCCCTCGAACGTCCCGTCGGCGCGCGCGGCCGCCAGCGCCTCGCCGCCGTCGGTGATGTACCGCAGGTTCATCCCCGTCCGGACCAGATGCACCCCGATCGACGCGGTCGCCGACACGGCCTGCTCGAACGTGCCGCCGGGACCGTCGCCCCAGTGCGCCGTCCGGCGGGTGTCGAGGAACAGCGTCCCGCTGTTCTTGAAGTGCTGCTCCTCGCGCCGCACCATCAGCTCGCCATGCCGCGCCGTGGACCGCCAGTGGACGCGGCGCAGGTCGTCGCCGTGCCGGTACTCGCGCGGGGTCACATCGTCCTCGCCCGCCGCGGACACCGCCCGGGCGACGCTGTCACCGCCGCCCGACCACGTGCCCGACAGCCGTGCCGAGGGCAGCGGATGGATCGCCGGGGTCACCGTCAGCGTGTCGGCCAGGCTGAACGAGCGGACCAGCTCCACCATCCCGAACGGGTCGGCGAGCCGGACGGTCAGCGGCCCCACCCGGAACCGGCCGCGCACGTCCGAGCGGATCCGGTAGCCGAGCCGGCGCTTGCCGTGCGACTCGATCCGGTCGAGCACGAACCTGGCCCGCCCGCCGAGCGCGTAGGGGACCCGGTCCTCCACCATCAGCAGCCCGCTCGGCAGCCGCGACACGTTCTCCAGCCGCAGGTCGACGCGCGCCTCCCGGCCGACCGGCAGCCGCGGCGGGTCGAGCCGCCGCGCGCACGCCAGCCGGTAGCGGGTCCGCGACACCGCGAGCGTGCACAGCAGCGGCAGCGCCAGCACCAGCACCCCGGCGCGCAGCAGGTCGCGCTCGCCGAGGACGAACGCGCACACGATCGCGGTCGCGCCGGCGGCCACGAAGGACCGCCCGCGCGTGGTCAGGCCGGCAAGCGCGCGTCTCACCAGGTCACTTCCCGTGCGGAGGTACCGGCAGCCGTCTCACCAGGTCGGCCACGACCTGCTCGGGGCGGCGCCGGTCCACCTGCGCCTCCGCGGTCGGCAGCAGCCGGTGCGCGAGGACGGGCACCGCGAGGTCCTGCAGGTCGTCGGGGAGGACGTAGTCGCGGTCGTCGAGCGCCGCGTACGCCCGCGCCGCCCGCACCAGGTGCAGCGTCGCCCGCGGCGACGCGCCGAGCCGCAGCTCGGGATGGCTGCGGGTCGCGGCGACCAGGTCGATCGCGTACTGCCGCACCCCGGCCGACACGTGCTGGCGGCGCACCACCTCGATGAGGTCGCGGACGTCGGCCGCGTGCGCGACGGGCGTGAGCCGGTCGAGCGGGGAGGACTGCCCGTGCGTCTCCAGCATCTCCAGCTCCGCCGCCGGGTCGGGGTAGCCCATCGAGATGCGGGCGGTGAACCGGTCGCGCTGCGCCTCCGGCAGCGGGTAGGTGCCCTCCATCTCCACCGGGTTCTGGGTGGAGATGACCATGAACGGCGGCTCCAGCGTGTAGGTGGTGCCGTCCACCGTGACCTGGCGCTCCTCCATGCACTCCAGCAGCGCGGACTGCGTCTTCGGGGACGCGCGGTTGATCTCGTCGCCGACCACGATGTTGGCGAACACCGGGCCCGGCTTGAACTCGAACTCGCGCAGCTCCTGGTTGTAGGCGCTGACCCCGGTGATGTCGCTGGGCAGCAGGTCGGGCGTGAACTGCACGCGCCGCACCGAGCAGTCGACCGAGCGCGCGAGCGCCTTGGCCAGCATCGTCTTGCCGACGCCGGGGACGTCCTCGATCAGCAGGTGCCCCTCGGCCAGCAGCACCGTCAGGGCGAGCCGCACCACCGAGGGCTTGCCCTCGATCACCGACTCCACGGCGTCCCGGATCTTGTTCGCGACCTGCGCGAGACCCTCGAGGCCGGGGCCCGCCGCCTCCGTGGCGCCGCTCCGGGCCGGGTGGGATGCCGGGGGGTCGGTCTCCATGAACGACTCGCCGTGCGTTCCTACTGCCACCAAACCCTCCTCAGCCGTCCGGCCGCGCGATGTGCCCGCCCCTCAATCGGGGCCCGGCCTTTCACGCACCGGTGCGGCGCTCTTTGCGCCCGTCCAAACGACAGTACGTCGTCGGGCGGCGCGCCGCGATGTTCATGGTGAACGCGAGCCCATTGTGCTCCACGAGATCGGCTTCCCGGCCATCACGGCGCACCACTTCTCTCCACCCGGCCCCTCGCGTCCCCCGCCGCCCCGGAACGGAACGGCCGGGACGGCATTTTCCGGCGCCGCGGCACGCGGAGCGGGCGCCGCGCGCCCCCACCCCGCGCCACCCCCTCTGAACTGGGGATTCGTCCGCAGAATCGGCCTCTGGAACGTGTTTTTATTGTTGACGGTGGGGAAGAGTGGAGTAGAGTGGGGCGCCGTGGGGAGCAGGTGCGCCCCATGCGGCGCGGGAGGTGGGGCCGGTGTTCCTCGGCACCCATTCGCCGCGCCTCGACGACAAGGGACGGCTGTTCCTGCCGGCGAAATATCGCGAGGAGCTGTCGGGGGGATTGGTGATCACGAAGGGCCAGGAACGCTGCCTGTACGTCTTCCCCATGGCGGAGTTCCAGCGGATAACCGAGGCTCTGCGTGCCGCACCGGTCACCGAGAAGGCCGTGCGCGGCTACAGCCGGGTCTTCTTCGCCAGCGCATCCGACGAGGTCCCCGACAAGCAGGGCCGCGTCACCATTCCTCCACCGCTGCGAAAGTACGCGGGCCTCACCCGCGACTGCACGGTCATCGGCGCCAACACGCGACTCGAGATCTGGGACGCGCAGGCGTGGGAGACCTACCTGGAGCAGGAGGAGGAGACGTTCTCCGACGTCTCGGAGGAGGTGTTGCCAGGGATCCTCTGAGAATCGACTCGTCGGTCCGATGACCGGCTATGGCCCACGTTCGGCCAGGTCTCCAGCCGCTCTCCGAGCCATCTGGCGCAGCTTCCCCGGCGCCAGACGGCGACCCCCCGCGCAACCACGCGGTGTTCTTCCTCTAGGGCATAGGGCAGCGGATGGGGACCTGGCCGGGCGAGGCCGCCGGGGGGGATCAGTCATCAGCCGAGCGAAGCCCGTCCGTTGAATGGCGGCGGGTGGGGGCTGGAAGACAGTTCGCCGAGCGAAGCTCGTCCGTTGAATGGCGGCGGGTGGGGGCTGGAGGACGGTCGGCCGACGAGACGCCACGCAGTCCGCGAGCGAAGTGGCAGTAGTACAGGGGGTGAAGCATGGACATGGGGGATCACGCGGCCAAGTCCGGTCACGTACCGGTCATGCTCGGTCGCGTCCTGACGCTCCTCACCCCCGCGCTCACCGGCGCGGCGGGTGCCGTTCCCGGCCGAGACCCCGTCTGCCTCGACGCCACGCTCGGCATGGGCGGCCACGCCGAGGCGCTGCTGCGGGCCGTCCCGCGGCTCCGCCTCATCGGCCTCGACCGCGACACCACCGCTCTGGAGCGCTCGGCGCGCAGGCTCGCCCCGTACGGCGACCGGGTCACGCTGGAGCACGCCGTCTACGACGAGATCCCCGGCGTCCTGCGCCGGCTCGGCGTCCCCGCGGTGGACGCGGTCCTGTTCGACCTCGGCGTCTCCTCCCCGCAGCTCGACGAGGCCGAGCGCGGCTTCGCCTACTCCTACGACGCGCCCCTCGACATGCGGATGGACCGCACCCAGCGGCTCACCGCCGCCGAGGTCGTCAACGGCTACCCGCCCGCCGAGCTCGCGCGCATCCTGCGCGAGTACGGCGAGGAACGGTTCGCCCAGCGCATCGCCGCCGCGATCGTCCGCGAGCGCGAGCGCGCCCCGCTCGAGTCCACCAGGCGGCTCGCCGACCTGGTGCGCACCGCCATCCCGGCCGCGACCCGCCGCACCGGCGGCAACCCGGCCAAGCGCACCTTCCAGGCGCTGCGGATCGAGGTGAACGGAGAACTCGACATCTGGCGCCGCGCCCTGCCCGCCGCCCTCGACGCGCTCCCGGTCGGCGGCCGGGTCGCCGTCCTCAGCTACCACTCCCTGGAGGACCGCATCACCAAGCAGGTCCTCGCCGCCCAGGCGGCCGACACCACCCCGCCGGACCTGCCCGTCCCGCTGCCCGAACACGAGCCGAGGTTCCGGCTTCTGACCCGCGGGGCGGAGCTGCCGTCCGACGAGGAGACCACGACCAACCCACGGGCCGGATCGGTGCGGATGCGCGCCGCCGAACGGGTCCGGGAGGCGACATGACCACGACCACGAGGCCGCCCGCCAAGGCGCCCAGGAAGCCGCCCGCGCAGCGCACGCCGACCAGGCGCACGCCCGCGAAGCCCGCACCCGCGAAGAGCGCGACCGCGGCGGCCAAGACCGCTCCTAAGACCGCTCCCAAGGCCGCTCCCGCGACCACGGCGACCACCGCCAAGGCGACCGTGAAGCGCACGGCGGCGGCCGCGCCGCCGCGCGCTCCGTTCGTGCTGCTCATCATCGGGCTGCTCGGCGGCGCCCTGGTGAGCCTGCTGCTGCTCAACACCGTCCTCGCGGAGGACGCGTTCACCCTGACGCGGCTGCAGCAGAGCAACAAGCAGCTCGCCCAGCAGCGGGAGGCGCTCGAAGAAGACATCGCACGCGGCGACTCCCCGGCGGTGACCGCGGAGAAGGCCGAGTCGCTCGGCATGCGCCAGGCCGAGGACATGGCCTTCATCGACCTCGAGACCGGCCGGGCGAGCGGCGGGACGATCCGTCCCGTGCCGCCCGAGGCCGCGGCGGCGGCCGGGGCCGCGGGCGTGATCGGCGTGCCCGGCACCGTGGTGCCCGGGGACGGCGTCCCGCCGGCGGCCACCGGGCAGGGCGCGCGGTGACGAAACGGCCGGGACGCGGGACCGCCGGGCCTCCGCCCGGCCGGGGCCGCGGCCCGGACGGCGCGGGACGGCCGGGGACGAAGGGCAGCGCCGCCCGGCGTCCCGCGCGCGGCGGCATGGGCCCTTCCCAGCGCAAGGAGACCCCGCGTAAGGAGACCCCGCGCAAGAAGCCGCGCAGGGAGGCGCCGCGCGACGACGCAGGCTCCGCCGGCACGCCCACGAAGAAGCCCGGCCCGAAGAAGCCGACGCAGAAGGCGCCCTCTAAGCCTGCGCAGAAGCCCGCTCAGAAGAAGGCGCCGGCCAAGGCCGCGCCGGGAAAGGGCCGCGCGGGCGGGACCGCGCAGAACGCCCACCCCGCCCGGCCGCCCCGGACCGGTCCCGGCGACGGCCCGCGCGCGCCGCGCTCGCCGCGTCCCGGCGGGGGCTCGGGACGGCGCCCGCCGCCCCGCGGCCCCCGGACCCGCGTCCCCTTCCACCGGCGCGACCCGCTCAAGCGGCTGAACGTCGGGCTGCTCGTCGTCGCGTTCGTGCTGTCGCTGTTCGCCGGACGGCTCGTCCAGCTCCAGACGATCGAGTCCGACAAGTACTCCGAGGAGGCGATGGAGCAGCGGCTGCAGGAGATCGAGCTGCCCGCGATCCGCGGCAACATCACCGACGCGCAGGGCCACCCGCTCGCCATGACGGTGGAGGCGCGGGCGATCTTCGCCGACCCGCACATCATCGCGCCGGACAAGCGGCAGACCATCGTCAACGCCCTCGCCCCGACGCTCGGCCTCGACCCCGCGACCGTCATGAAGCAGATCAGCAAGCCCAAGAGCCGGTTCGTGTACCTGGCGCACGGCGTCCGGCCCGACCAGGCCCGGCTGATCATGTCGTGGAACCTCCTCGGCATCGGGACATTGCCGGAATACCGCCGGGAGTACCCCAACGATTCGCTCGCCGCGGGCGTCATAGGGTTCGTGAACGACACGGGGAACGGCGCCGCCGGGCTGGAGAGCTCGATGAACGGCGTGCTCGCCGGCCGCAAGGGCTGGCAGCGGGTCGAGATCAGCCTCGAGGGCCAGCACATCCCCATGGGCGAGGACCAGCGGCGCCCGTCCAAGCCCGGCCGCGGCGTGCGCCTCACCCTCCAGCGCGACCTGCAGTTCAAGGCGCAGCAGGCGATCGAGAAGCAGGTCAGGGCGACGAAGGCGAAGAGCGGCAGCGTCATCGTCATGGACCCGCGCACCGGCCGGCTGCTCGCCATGGCCTCGGCGCCCGGGTTCGACCCGAACGAGTACGCGAAGACCGACGGCGACCTGTGGGGCAGCCCGCTGGTCCAGGCGGCCTACGAGCCGGGCAGCACCGGCAAGGTCGTCACCGCCGCCGCCGTCATGGAGCACGGCGGCGTCACCCCGCACACCCCCTACACCGTCCCCGACAGGATCAGGAAGTACGACGTCCAGTTCAGCGACTCGCACCCGCACCCGACCGAGCGGCTCACCTTCGCCGGCGTCCTCGCCACCTCCAGCAACGTCGGCACCATCATGGCCAGCGAGAGCATCAGCTCGCAGCGGCTCTACCAGACGCTGCGCGACTTCGGGTTCGGCCAGAAGACCGGCCTGCCGCTGCCCGGCGAGACGCCCGGCCTGCTGAAGCCGCCCGCCCAGTGGTCGGGCACCGACCGGTATCCGATCGCGTTCGGGCAGACGGTCTCGGTGAACGCGGTGCAGATGGCGAGCGTGTACGCGACGATCGCCAACGGCGGCGTGCGCGTCGAGCCCACGCTCGTCGAGGGCACCGTCGGCGAGGACGACAGGTTCACGCCCGCGCCGGAGCCGCTGCGCAAGCAGGTGATCAGCGCGCGGACGGCCCGGCAGATCAGCGACATGCTGGAGGGCGTGACGACCGAGGAGGGCACGGCCCCCAAGGCCCAGATCCCCGGATACCGCGTCGCGGGCAAGACCGGCACCGCCGAGAACGTCAACCCGCGCACCGGCACCTACGAGGGCGGCGGCTACACCGCGTCGTTCGCGGGGTTCGCCCCGGCCGACGATCCGCAGCTGGTCGTGCAGGTCGTCCTCCAGGATCCCAAGCGGGGCAGCCACTATGGTGGCGATGCGGCCGCGCCGGTCTTCAAGGACGTGATGAGCTTCGCCCTGCGGTCCGAGAAGATCCCGCCCACGGGGAGCCGGCCGCCTACCGTCCAGATTCGCGCCCGAAACTGACCGCAGCGAGTACTCTCCTCGCCTGTGAGTCCACCACGACGACCCGTGCACCAGCAGTCCCGTCCCGCTCGCACCGAAAGAAACGTCATGCGTCCCACCACCAATCCGGCCCGTCCGCTGAGCGGGCTCGCGGCGCTTCTCGGGATCGAGCACGGCGGCTGGGACGAGGTGTCGGCGACGGGCATCACGCACGATTCGCGGGCGGTGCTGCCCGGCGACATCTACGCGGCCCTGCCGGGCGCGCGCGCACACGGCGCGCAGTTCGCCGAGCAGGCGGCGGAGGCGGGCGCGGCTGCGGTCCTCACCGACCCCGACGGGTACGACCTCGCGGCGGCGACGGGCCTGCCGGTGCTGGTGGTGGCGGACGTCCGCGCGCGGCTCGGCGACGCCGCCTCCTGGGTGTACGGGGAGCCGGGACGCGACATCACCACGATCGGCGTCACCGGCACCAGCGGCAAGACCACCACCGTGTTCCTGCTGGAGGCGGGCCTGCGCGCCGCCGGGATCCAGACGGGCCTGGTCGGCGGGGTCGAGATCCGGGTCGGCGGCGACCGGGTGCCGAGCGCGCTGACCACGCCGGAGGCGACCGATCTGCACGCGCTGTTCGCGATGATGCGCGAGCGCGGCGTCGGCGCCGCCGCGATGGAGGTGTCCAGCCACGCGCTGAAGCAGGGCCGGGTCGGCGGCATGACCTACGAGGTCGCGGTGTTCACGAACCTGTCCCAGGACCACCTGGACTACCACCCGTCCATGCAGGACTACTTCTATACGAAGGCGCGGCTGTTCACGCCCGAGTACTCGCGCGTCGGCGTCGTCAACCTCGACGACCACCACGGCCGCGAGCTGCTGGAGGTCGCCACGGTGCCGGTGACGACGTTCTCGGCGTCCGGCGACCCGGCGGCCGACTGGCGGGCCGAGAACGTCCGCGTCGGCGCCGACGGCAGCGTGTTCCGCGTCGTCGGGCCCCTCGGCATCGAGGCCGACGCCGAGGTGCGGCTTGCCGGGCCGTTCAACGTCGCGAACGCGCTCGCCGCGATCGTCGCGCTGGTCGAGGCGGGCATCCCGCTGCAGGCGGCGGTGCGCGGGGTCGCGTCGCTGCCCGGCGTCCCCGGACGCCTGGAGCGGGTCGACGAGGGCCAGGAGTTCGTCACCCTCGTCGACTACTCCCACAAGCCCGGCGCGGTCGAGGCCGTGCTCACCGCGCTGCGTCCCGTCACCGAGGGCGACCTCACGGTCGTGATCGGCTGCGGCGGCGACCGTGACCGCGGCAAGCGCCCGCTGATGGGCGAGGCCGCGGCCCGGCTGGCGGACCGGGCGTTCTTCACCAACGACAACCCGAGGTCGGAAGATCCGCTGGTGATCCTCGCCGCTATGGTCGAGGGCGGGCTCAAGGTGCCGCAGGCCGAGCGGGCGCAGATCGTGGTGGAACCCGACCGCGCGGCCGCGATCGCGCTGGCCGTGAGCCGGGCCCGCCGCGGCGACGTCCTCGTCATCGCGGGCAAGGGCCACGAGCAGGGGCAGAACGTGGCGGGGACGGTGTACCCGTTCGACGACCGGGAGGTCGTCCGGGAGGCGCTCCGGCGCCATCCGACGGTGACCAGAGGGGACGGGACGCAGGCGTGATCCCACTTCCGCTGTCGACGATCGCGGAGATCACGGGAGGCACCCGCCACGGGCCTCCGGACGTCATGGTGAGCGGTCCCGTGGTGATCGACTCCCGTGCCGTGGAGCAGGGGGCGCTGTTCGCGGCGTTCAAGGGCGAGCGCGCGGACGGGCACGACTTCGCGTCCGGTGCGCTGGCCGCCGGGGCCGCCGCGGTGCTGGCGCAGCGTCCCGTGGACGGGCCGTGCGTCGTCGCCGCCGACGTCCAGGACGCGCTCGGCCGCCTCGCCAGGGGAGTGCTGGAGCGGCTCCCGGCCGCGACCGTCATCGCGGTGACCGGCTCGGCGGGCAAGACCTCCACCAAGGACCTCATCGGGCAGGTCGCGGGCCGCGCCGGCCCGACCGTGTTCCCGCCCGGCTCGTTCAACAACGAGCTCGGGCTGCCGCTCACCGTGCTGCGCGCCGACGAGTCGACGCGGCACCTCGTGCTGGAGATGGGCGCGCGTGGGATCGGCCACATTTCCTACCTGACCGGCATCGCCCGTCCCGACGTCGGCGTGGTGCTGAACGTCGGCACCGCGCACGTCGGGGAGTTCGGCAGCCGGGAGAACATCGCCCGCGCGAAGGGCGAGATCGTGGAGGCGGTGCCCCCGGGCGGGACCGCCGTCCTCAACGCCGACGACCCCCTCGTCGCCGCGATGGCGTCCCGCACGCGCGGCGAGGTCGTGACGTTCGGCCGGTCGCCCGGCGCCGACGTCCGCGCCGAGGACGAGACGCTCGACGAGCAGGGCCGGGCGACGTTCACGCTGGTCACGCCGGAGGGATCGGCGCCGGTCGCGCTCCGCCTCTTCGGCTCGCACGCCGTCCCGAACGCGCTGGCCGCGGCGGCCGCGGTGCGGGCCGCCGGGATGGCGGCCGCCGACATCGCCGCGGGCCTCTCGGAGGCCGGGCCGGTCAGCCGGTGGCGGATGGAGGTCACCGAGCGCGCCGACGGCGTGACGGTGGTGAACGACGCCTACAACGCCAACCCGGACTCGACGCGCGCCGCGCTCGACGTCCTCGCGCACATGGCCCGCGGCCGCCGCGCGCTCGCGGTGCTGGGGGAAATGGCCGAACTCGGCGACTCGTCCGCCGCGGAACATGCCAAGATCGGGGAGCATGCCGCGCGGCACGGGGTCGCCTGCCTCGTCGTCGTCGGCGCGAACGCGGCCGCGATCGCGGACGGGGCACGTCAGGTCGGGTCATGGACGGGAGAGTGCGTGCAGGTGGATGACGTCGGCGCGGCGGTGGCCGCGCTCAGCGGGCGGCTCGCGCCGCGGGACGTCGTGCTGGTGAAGGCCTCCCGCGTCGCCGGGCTGGAACGGGTCGCCGCGGCGATCCTCGCGGAGGGCGCCCGATGACCGCAGCGAAGCGAGGATCGTCGGGCGTCCGTCCCGGGGGTCTGGGGGGCGCCCCCCAGAAAGGCGGGGCCCGATGACCAACATCATCATCGCGGCCGGGGTCGCGCTGATCTTCGTCATGGTCGGCACCCCCGTCTGGATCCGGATCATGAACCGGCTCGGCTACGGCCAGATGATCCGGGACGACGGCCCGGAGGCGCACGCCAGCAAGCGCGGCACCCCCCAGATGGGCGGGACGGTCTTCATCGTCGGCTCGCTCGTCGGCTACGCCGCCGCGCACCTGTTCACCGGCACCGAGCCGACGATCTCCGGCATCCTCGTCCTCTTCCTGATGGCCGGCCTCGGCGCCGTCGGGTTCGTGGACGACTACATCAAGGTGTTCAAGCAGCGCAGCCTCGGCCTGCGCAGCGGCGCCAAGATGATCGGCATCGTGCTCGTCGGCGTCGTGTTCGCCGTCGGGTCGCTCAGCTTCCCCAACGGCTACGACATCACCCCCGCGGCCCCCCACCTGTCCTTCCTGCGCGACTTCGGCCCCTCGATCGGCCCGTACCTGTTCGTGGTGTGGGCGCTGCTGCTCATCGCGGCCATGTCCAACGGCGTCAACCTGACCGACGGCCTCGACGGCCTCGCGGCGGGCCCCGCCGGGATGGTGCTGGCCGCCTACGTCATCATCGGGAACTGGCAGCTCCGCAACAGCTGCACCGACTTCGCCCTCGCTCCGAACTGCTACAGCGTCCGCGACCCCCTCGACCTCGCGGTCGTCGCCGCGGCCGTGCTCGGCGGCGTGTTCGGCTTCCTGTGGTGGAACGCGCCGCCCGCGAAGATCTTCATGGGCGACACCGGCTCGCTGGCCCTCGGCGGCGTCCTGGTCGGCCTCGCGATCCTCACCCGCACCCAGTTCCTGCTCGCCATCCTCTGCGGGCTGATCGTGATGATCACGCTCTCGGTGATCATCCAGGTGGGCGGGTTCAAGATGACGAAGAAGCGCGTGTTCAAGATGGCGCCGCTGCAGCACCACTTCGAGCTGTCCGGCTGGGCGGAGACGACGATCGTCGTGCGCTTCTGGCTGATGTCCGCGCTGTTCGTGGCGATCGGCATTGGCCTGTTCTACTTGGAATGGATGCCGAAGGAATGAGCGGAGCGAACCGGGGGGTGCGGGGGGTCGTCCCCCCGCAGGAAGCACGAATGAGTGAAGTGCCCTGGGGCGGGCGGAGCGTGTGCGTCGCCGGGCTGGGTGTGTCGGGGCGCGCCGCCGCTCGCGTGCTCGCGTCCCATGGCGCCCGCGTCACCGTCGTGGACGCCCGCGACGGCGACGAGCAGCGCGGGCACGCCGCCGAGCTGGAAGCGCGCGGGGTCGCGGTGCGGCTCGGCGACGGGGAGACCCTCCCCGCCGGGACCGACCTCGTGGTGACCTCGCCGGGCTGGAGCCCGGACGTGCCGCTGCTCGCCGCGGCCGCCGCGGCCGGGATCGAGATCATCGGCGAGGTCGAGCTGGCGTGGCGGCTGCGCCCGGAGAACGCCGCGCCGTGGCTGGCCATCACCGGGACCGACGGCAAGACCACCGTCGTACGGATGCTGGCCTGCATGCTCACCGCCGCCGGGTACAAGGCCCTCGCGGTGGGCAACGTGGGCACGCCGATCGTCGAGGCCGTGTCCGAGCCCTACGACGTCCTCGCCGTGGAGCTGTCGAGCTACCAGCTGCACTGGTCGACCTCGCTCGCGCCGCACGCGTCGGCGATCCTGAACGTCGCGCCCGACCATCTCGACTGGCACGGCTCCATGGACGCCTACATCGCCGCCAAGGCCAAGATCTTCACGCCGGGATGCGTCGCCGTCCACAACGCCGACGACGCGACGTCCACGGCCCTCGCCGAACGCGCCGAGGGCGTGGCGCGCCGGGTCGGCTTCACGCTCCAGGTGCCGCGTCCCGGCGAGCTCGGCGTCGTCGAGGAACTGCTGGTCGACCGCGCGTTCACCGAGCACGCGGGCGAGGCGGCGGAGCTGGCCGCGCTCGGCGACGTCCGTCCGTTCGCGCCGCACAACGTCGCGAACGCGCTGGCCGCCGCGGGCCTCGCCCGCGCGTTCGGGGCGCCGCCCGAGGCCGTCCGGGACGGGCTGCGCGCGTTCGTGCCCGAACCGCACCGCATCCAGCACGTCGCGGACGTCGCCGGCGTCACCTACGTCAACGACTCCAAGGCGACCCAGCCGCACGCCGCCGCCGCGTCCCTCAACGCGTTCGAGCCCGTCGTGTGGATCGCGGGCGGCCTCCTCAAGGGCCTCGACGTCGACGACCTGGTCCGCACCTGCGCCGGGCGGCTGCGCGGCGCCGTGCTCATCGGCCGCGACCGGCACCGCCTCGCCGAGGCGCTCGCGCGACACGCCCCGGATGTCCCTGTCGTGGACGTCTCCGACACCGACACTGGGGCGATGGACCGCGTCGTCAACGAAGCCGCCTCCCTCGCCCGCCCCGGCGACACCGTGCTGCTCGCCCCCGTCGGGGCGTCCTTCGACATGTTCGCCAACTACCCGGCCCGCGGTGACGCGTTCATCGCCGCCGTCGAGCGCCTCGCCGCAGGCGCCCCCGGGGACGCCGCCGCCGGGGAGTCGTGACCGCCGCGGCCGAGGAGGAGCGCGGGCGGCGCTCGGGGCCGCGGGAGCAGGTGGTCGCCGCCGTCGGGCTGCTCGACCGTCCCCTCACGTCCTACTACCTGGTGCTGGGCTGCTCGGTGATGCTGCTCGCGCTCGGGCTGACGATGGTGCTGTCGGCCTCCAGCGTCAAGCAGCTCCAGGCGACCGGGTCCGCCTACACGCTCTTCCAGAAGCAGGCCATGTGGATGGCGATCGGGCTGCCCGGCATGTGGCTGGCGTCGCGCCTGCCGGTGAAGACGTTCCGGGCACTGGCCTACCCGCTGCTGCTGCTGTCGATCGTCGCGCTGGCGATGGTGCTGGTCCCCGGGCTCGGCCGCAGCGCGGGCGGCGCCACCCGCTGGGTCGACCTCGGGCCGGTGCAGATCCAGCCGTCCGAGCTCGCCAAGCTCGCGCTCGTGCTGTGGGGCGCCGACCTGCTGGCCCGCAAGGACCGGCTCGGCCAGCTCACCGAATGGCGGCCGCTGCTCGTCCCGCTGATGCCGGGCGCGGGCCTGCTCGTCCTGCTGGTCATGCTGGGCAGCGACCTCGGCACCACACTCGTGCTCCTCACCATCTTCCTGGGGCTGCTGTGGGTCGTCGGCGCCCCCGGACGGCTGTTCGTCGGCATCGCCGGGCTCGTGTGCCTGCTGGTGTCGATCCTCATCGTCGTCGAGCCGTACCGGATGGGACGGGTCACCGGGTTCCTCGACCCGTCCGGCAACAGGCTCACCACCAACTACCAGGGCACCCAGGGCCTGTTCGCGCTCGGGTCCGGCGGCCTGTTCGGCACCGGTCTCGGCGAGGGACGCGCCAAATGGGACTACCTGCCGCACGCCGAGACCGACTTCATCTTCGCGATCGTGGGGGAGGAGTTCGGGCTCGTCGGCACCCTCGTCGTCCTCGGGCTGTTCGGCCTGCTCGCCTACGCGGGCCTGCGGATCGCGCGGCGCGTGCACGACCCGTTCACCCGGCTCGCCGCCGCCTCCACCACGGCGTGGCTCGTCGTGCAGGCCATCGTGAACATCGGCGCCGTGATCGGCGTCCTGCCCATCACCGGAATCCCGCTGCCGCTGGTCTCCTACGGCGGCTCGGCGCTCATCCCGAGCCTGTTCGCGCTCGGGATGCTGCTCGCGTTCGCGAAACGCGAGCCCGGTGCGCGGCAAGCACTCTCCGCACGGGGCCCCGGACCGGTCGTGAGGGCTCTAAGCTGGCTGGGTCTGGCACGGCGTTGAATTCCCCCTTCCGAACACGCTGAGGAGATGTCAACGAGCATGAGGGTTGTCCTGGCCGGCGGCGGCACCGCCGGACACATCGAGCCCGCCCTGGCTCTCGCGGACGCGCTGCGCCGGGGTGACCCGAACGTAGGGATCGTCTGCCTCGGCACGGAACGGGGCCTGGAGACCCGGCTCGTCCCGCAGCGGGGCTACGAGCTTGCGCTGATCCCCCCGGTGCCGCTGCCGCGCACGCTGACCCCGCGGCTGCTGACGGTGCCCGGCCGGCTGCGCGGCGCGATCAACGCGGCGGCGTCCGTCCTCGACCAGGCGCAGGCCGACATCCTGGTCGGGTTCGGCGGCTACGTCGCGACCCCCGGCTACCTGGCCGCGCGCAAGCGCAAGGTCCCGATCATCGTCCACGAGGCCAACCCCAAGCCCGGGCTCGCCAACAAGCTCGGCGCCCGCTTCACCGAGCACGTCGCGGTCTCGCACGCCGACTCGCCGCTGCCGAACCCGACGTTCGTCGGCATCCCGCTGCGCCGCGAGATCGCCACGCTCGACCGGCTCGCGACCGGCGACAAGGCCCGCTCCTACTTCGGCCTCCTGCCCGACCTGCCGACCCTGCTGATCTTCGGCGGGTCGCAGGGCGCCCGGTCCCTGAACCAGGCCGCCGTCGCCGCCGCGCCGTACTTCCGGCAGGCGGGCATCCAGGTGCTGCACATCGTCGGGCCGAAGAACACCGAGGAGCCCGAGCCCGCGTCGGGCGGGCCGCAGTACGTGACGATCCCGTACTGTGACCGGATGGACCTCGCCTACGCCGCCGCCGACATGGCCATGTGCCGCGCGGGCGCGATGACCTGCGCGGAGCTCGCCGCGGTCGCGCTGCCCGCGGTGTACGTGCCGCTCCCGATCGGGAACGGCGAGCAGCGGCTGAACGCCGAGCCGATCGTCGCGGCGGGCGGCGGGCTGCTCGTCGACAACGCCGAGCTGTCGCCCGACTGGATCGCGCGGCACCTGCTGCCGGTGCTGGCCGACCCGGCCCGCGTCGCGCACATGTCGGAGGCCGCCGGGACGATGGGCCGCCGCGACGCCGACGTCGCGCTCGCGAAGATGGTGTACGACGTCGTCCACTCGGCGGGCGCCGGCCGATGAGCCCGAGCGATCCGCCCGGAGCCGTGCCCGGAGTCGTGCCCGCCGGCGACCTCGGCCGGGTCCACTTCATCGCGATCGGCGGCGCCGGGATGTCCGGCGTCGCCCGCATCATGCTGCGCCGCGGCCTCGCCGTGTCCGGCAGCGACGCGCGCGACTCCGAGCTGCTCACCCAGCTCGGCGACCTCGGCGCGAAGGTATTCGTCGGGCACGACGCCGCGCACGTCGGCGACGCCGACACGGTCGTGGTGTCCACCGCCATCCGCGAGACGAACCCGGAGCTGGTCGCCGCGCGCGAGCGGGGCCTGCGCGTCCTGCACCGCTCGGAGGCGCTGGCCGCGCTGATGGCCGGGCGGCGCGCCATCGCGGTGGCGGGCACCCACGGCAAGACGACGACGACCTCGATGCTCACCGTCGCGCTGCAGCACGCGGGCGCCGACCCGTCCTACTGCATCGGCGGGCAGCTCGTCACCACCGGCCTCGGCGCCGACGAGGGCACCGGCGACGTGTTCGTCGCGGAGGCCGACGAGAGCGACGGCTCCTTCCTGCGCTACACCCCGCACATCGCCGTCGTGACCAACGTGGAGCCCGACCACCTCGACAACTACGGCGCGTTCGAGAAGGTCAAGGAGAACTTCGCCGAGTTCACCGGACGCGTCGTGCCGGACGGCGCCCTCGTCGCCGGGGCCGACGACCCCGTCGCCCGCGAGCTGGCCGAAGCCGCCCGCGAGCGCGGCCTGACCGTGCTCACCTACGGCGAGTCCGGCGACGCCGACCTGCGCATCACCGGCTTCACCCCCCGCGGCCTCGGCTCCAGCTTCGCGATCGAGGGCCTGGGCGAGGTGCGCCTCGAGGTGCCCGGACGGCACTACGCGCACAACGCCACCGCCGCCGTCGCGGTCGCGCGGCTCCTCGGCCACGGCTTCGACGTCGTGCGGGACGGGCTCGCGTCGTTCACCGGGTCGATGCGGCGGCTGGAGCGCAAGGGCGAAACGGGCGGTGTCGAGGTGTTCGACAGCTACGCCCACCACCCGACCGAGCTGTCCGCCGACCTGGAGGCCACCCGCGACTACCTCGGCCAGAAGGGCGAGGGCGGCCGGATCGTCGCGGTGTTCCAGCCCCACCTGTACAGCCGCACCCGGTTCTTCGCCGCCGAGTTCGGCGCGGCGCTCGGCCGCGCCGACATCGCCGTCGTCCTCGACGTCTACGGCGCCAGGGAAGACCCGGAGCCCGGTGTCACGGGCGCGCTGATCGCCGACGCCGTCCCGGCCGCGACCCGCTCGGTGTACGTGCCCGTCCGGGACGAGGTGCCCGGCGTCGCGGCGTCCCTCGCCCGGCCAGGCGACGTCGTCCTCACCCTCGGCGCCGGAGACGTGACGCAGCTCGGCCCCCTCATCCTGGAACGCCTCGCGCGTTAGCGGGCGGACGGAACCGGCCCGGGTGACACGCCGCAGCCCGCGGGTTCGGCGGCGCTCGGCCCGATCGCTGCCAAGCTGGGCCCATGACCGAGACGGGGACGAGCCGGCCCGCGGCGGCGGACGCGGACCCGGCGGCGGAGCAGCGCGCCCGGCCGAACCGCTGGAAGGTCGTCTTCGTCGCCCTGCTGCTGCTCGGCGCGCTCGGCGCCGTGACCTGGGTACTTCTCGGCTCGCGGCTGCTGGTCGTGCGGCACGTCGAGGTGACGGGCACCGCGCTGGCGACCAACGAGCGGGTCGTCGCCGCGGCCGGGGTCGACCTCGGCACGCCGATGGCGCGGCTCGGGACCGGCGCGATCGGCGACCGGGTGGAGCGGCTCAGGGAGGTCGAGTCCGCAGAGGTGCGGCGGCACTGGCCGGGGACGGTCCGTATCGTCGTCCGTGAACGGGCGCCGATGGCGGTGTTCGAGCGCGGCGGGCGCTTCCACCGGATCGACCGGCACGGCGTCGTCGTCGCGGACGGCGACACCCGGCCGTCCGGGCTGCCGACGCTGACGGTCGCCTCGCCCGGGCCGTCCGACAAGGCGACCCTCGCGGCGCTCACCGTCCTGTCCGACCTGCCCGATCGCATGCGCGGGAGGCTGACCGAGATCGAGGCCACCGCGCCCGACGCGGTCACGCTCCACATGAACGGCGGGCAGATGGTGGAATGGGGCGCCGCAGAACGGGCAGCAGAGAAGATCCGGCTCCTGGACGCGCTGTGGCGCACGGCGGCGGGACGCTCCGTCCGCACCGTCGACGTCGGCTCGCCCGAGATCCTCAAGACGAAGTGACCCGGACCGATGGAGTGACCCGGGATCAGGGGCGATGTGCGCGGTCGTTCGGGTCCGGTGCGTGTGTCGCGGCGATTCCCGCCGTCCGATGGGGCACGCTGGAACGGTCGTCCCGGATCGGCCGGGTCGGCGGGCACCGACCGATGGGACTCACGATGTGCTTGACCAGAGGCAGATGTCCTTCGACAACCTGGACAAACGCGTGCCCAGTGCGACACGCCGGGAGGTTAGTTGACCCTGGCGGTAAGGCCGCCCTACTGTCCGTATCAGTCCTCAGGTTGACATAAGTGTAAGCCTCAAGTTGAGGGTGAGGGTTCGGGGCGGACCGGTCATCGCGACCGGTGGCCGGCCCGGGGCTCGTTCCCAGAAGTGCACTAAGGATCAGGAATACCGCGGCGGCACGGTCGGCAGACCGGGGCGGGCGGTCGGAGAGAGCGGAAAGGCCCCTCGTCGTGGCAGCACCGCAGAACTACCTCGCGGTCATCAAGGTCGTCGGCATCGGCGGCGGCGGCGTCAACGCCGTCAACCGGATGATCGAAGAGGGACTCAAGGGCGTCGAGTTCATCGCGATCAACACGGACGCCCAGGCGCTGCTGATGAGTGACGCCGACGTGAAACTTGACGTGGGCCGCGAGCTCACCCGGGGCCTCGGCGCCGGCGCCAACCCCGACGTCGGCCGCAAGGCCGCCGAAGACCACCGTGAGGAGATCGAAGAGGTCCTCAAGGGCGCCGACATGGTGTTCGTCACCGCCGGAGAGGGCGGCGGCACCGGCACCGGCGGGGCGCCCGTGGTCGCCAACATCGCGCGCTCGCTCGGCGCCCTGACGATCGGCGTGGTCACCCGCCCGTTCAGCTTCGAGGGCAAGCGCCGCGCCATGCAGGCCGAGGCCGGCATCGAGACGCTGCGCGACGAGGTCGACACCCTCATCGTCATCCCCAACGACCGGCTGCTGTCGATCTCCGACCGGCAGGTCAGCGTGCTGGACGCGTTCAAGGCCGCCGACCAGGTGCTCCTCTCCGGTGTGCAGGGCATCACCGACCTGATCACCACGCCCGGCCTCATCAACCTCGACTTCGCCGACGTCAAGTCCGTCATGTCCGGCGCCGGGTCGGCGCTGATGGGCATCGGCTCCGCGCGCGGCGACGACCGCTCGGTCGCGGCGGCCGAGATGGCGATCTCCAGCCCGCTGCTGGAGGCCAGCATCGACGGCGCGCACGGCGTGCTGCTGTCCATCTCCGGCGGCTCCGACCTCGGCCTGTTCGAGATCAACGAGGCGGCGCAGCTGGTGTCCAACGCCGCGGCGCCCGACGCCAACATCATCTTCGGCGCGGTCATCGACGACGCGCTCGGCGACGAGGTCCGCGTCACGGTGATCGCCGCCGGGTTCGACGAGGGACGGCCCGAAAAGCCGACCCCGGAGCCGGAGACCAAGCGGCTTCCTCCGCCGCCGCGTCCCGCGCCGACGCCCGTGTCCACCCCGGCGACGCCGACCGCGCCGCAGGCCAACCCGATCCCGAGCCGCGTCGGCCGGTCCGACGCGGCGCAACAGCCCGCGCCGCGCCAGCAGCAGTCGGTCGCCCAGGCCGCCGCCGCGCCGCAGCCGTCCGCGCCGCCGCAGCACGAGCGTCCGCAGGCGGCGGCGCCGCAGGCGCCCGCGCCCGCACCGGAGGAGCGCTCCGCCGGACGCGACGAGCCCGCGCGCCAGGAGAACACCTCGCCTTCGCAGACCGGCCCGCCCGCCGACCGCGACACCTCCGGCACCGAGGGCGGCTCGCGCACGCCCGCGCCGCGCGCCGCGTCCGAGCAGACTCCGTCCCGCGTGCACGCGGGCGAGAACGACGGCGGCCCCGCCGCGTCCGCGCAGCGCCGCCGCCGCGTCGTGTTCGAAGAGGACGACGACCTCGACGTCCCGGACTTCCTGAAGGAGAAGTGATCACCGCCGTCGCCCTGGGCGACGGCGTCGGCGCCGCCTTCACCGGCCGCGCCGGCGGCGTGAGCACCGCCCCCCTCGACTCCCTGAACCTGGGCGGCGCGGTCGGCGACGACCCCGCCACCGTCCAGGAGAACCGGCGGCGCGCCGCCACCGCGCTCGGCGTCGACCCCGCCCGTACCGTCTGGATGCGGCAGGTGCACGGCGCCGACGTCGCGTTCGTGACCTCCCCCGATCTGCCGGGCCCGGTCGACGCGATCGTCACGACCGTCCCCGGCCTCGCCCTCGGCGTCCTCGTCGCCGACTGCGCGCCCGTCCTGCTCGCCGACCCCGTCGCCGGGATCGTCGGCGCCGCCCACTCCGGCCGCCCCGGCACGGCCGCCGGAATCGTCCCGGCCCTGCTGAAGTCGATGTGCGAGCGCGGCGCCGACCCGGCCAGGACGACCGCGGCGATCGGCCCCGCCGCGTGCGGCCGCTGCTACGAGGTCCCCGCCGAGATGCGCGACGAGGTCGCCGCCGCCGTCCCCGCCGCGTACGCGACGACGGCCAAGGGCACGCCCGGCCTCGACATCCGCGCGGGCATCGCCGAGCAGCTCGCCGAGGGCGGCGTCGCCGGCGTGCACATCGACCCGCGCTGCACCATCGAAGACCGAGGCCTCTTCTCTTACCGCCGCGACGGCCGCACCGGCCGCTTCGCCGGATTCGTCTGGCTCAAGGAAGACGCGTGACCAACGAGCAGGACTTGGCGGCCGCCGGGCGGCGCGCCGAGATCGCCGAGGGCATCGCCACCGTCCGCGCCCGCATCGCCGCCGCCTGCGCCGCCGCCGGACGCGACGAGAACGAGCTCACCCTGATCGCCGTCACGAAGACGTTTCCGGCGTCCGACGTGCGGCTGCTGGCCGGGCTCGGGCTCACCGACGTCGGCGAGAACCGCGACCAGGAGGCCCGGCCGAAGGCCGCCGAGTGCGCCGACCTCCCGCTCACCTGGCATTTCGTCGGAAACCTGCAGACCAACAAGGCCCGCGCCGTGGCGGGCTACGCCGATGTCGTCCACTCGGTGGACCGGTCCAGGCTGGTGTCCGCGCTGTCGGACGCCGCCGTCCGCGCGGAGCGCACGCTGCGCTGCCTCGTCCAGGTCTCGCTGGACGAAGCAGAAGGAAGGGGCGGCGCGTCCCCGGGCGACGTGCCGCGGATCGCCGGCGAGATCGCCGCGGCCTCCGGCCTGGAGCTCGGCGGCGTGATGGCCGTCGCGCCGCTCGGCGCGGACCCGGCGCCCGCTTTCGCCCGCCTTGAACGAATCGCGGCGGATGTGCGGGGGAACCATCCGGACGCCCGGATCGTCTCTGCGGGTATGAGCGGCGATCTGGAACAGGCGATCGCGTGCGGCGCGACACACCTGCGGGTCGGTACGGCGTTGCTCGGCGGCCGACGGGCAATCGTCAGGTAATGTCCCCCCAGTGACGCCCGCCTTACGCGGACGACACGAAGGATCAAGTGAACAGTTTTCATCCTCGGCCGGTCCGCATAGTTCACGCCGGTGCGAACAGGCCGGATGAAACTGTTCAGTCCACCGCGGTGCCGGACGCGCCCGGAGCCGCTGCCACAGGACACGGAGGGGCGTATGGCCAGCGCGATGCGCAAGATGGCGGTCTACCTCGGCCTTGTGGAGGACGATCGCTACGACGACAAGTACGGCGACTACGACGAGTACGACGCCTACGACGAGGACACCGACACCGGGCAGGCCCGTCGTCGTGAGGACGAATCCGGCGGACAGCTTACCCGAGCGGAAGACGCCGCGGACCGCGAACGCGACCATCACGCCACGTCCACCATCGAGCGACGCTCCGTGGCGCTCTACGAGTCCGGTACCACCGACCTTGCGCGTATCACTACGCTGCACCCAAGGACCTACAACGAAGCGAGGACCATCGGGGAACACTTCAGGGAGGGCACCCCGGTCATCATGAACCTGACCGAGATGGTCGACAGTGACGCGAAACGTCTGGTCGACTTCGCGGCAGGTCTGGTGTTCGGCCTCCATGGGAGCATCGAGCGTGTTACCAACAAGGTGTTCCTGCTGTCGCCCGCCAACGTGGAGGTGACGGCTGAGGACAAGGCCCGGATGGCAGAACGTGGGTTCTTCAACCAGAGCTGAGAGTCACATGCGTGAGAGTGGGATGCGAGAGTACTCGTGAGCGTCGTTGGAACCGTGCTGCAGGCCGTCCTCTACTTCTTCCTCCTGTTCCTGATCGGGAGGTTGATCCTGGAGGTCCTGCAGTCGTTCGCCCGGCAGTGGAAGCCCACCGGTGTGGTCCTGGTGATCGCTGAGGCGACCTACACCATCACCGATCCGCCGCTGAAATTCCTGAGGCGCTTCATCCCGCCCATACGACTGGGTAACGTGGCGCTTGACCTCAGCTTCACCGTGCTCATCCTTGTGGTCTGGGTCTTGATCATCTTCGTGCAGAGGCTCTGATCGGATACCGTCCTTTCGGACAGACTCCAAGCGCGCCAAGGAGACGAACATGCCGCTGACACCCGCCGACGTGCGGAACAAGCAGTTCAGTACCACCAGGCTGAGGCCGGGGTACGACGAGGAGGAGGTGGACGCCTTCCTCGACGAGGTCGAGGCCGAACTGGACCGCCTCATCCAGGAGAACGAGGAACTGCGGGCCAAGCTCGCCGAGTGCCTGCGCGGCAAGGTTCCCGCCATGGCCGCCCCCATCGTGGAGCCGAAGCCCGACGTTCAGAAGATCCCCGAGCCTCCCCGCCCCGAGCCGCAGCAGCAGCCCGAGCCGGAGCCCGTCCTCGGCGGCCTCGGCATGTCCTCCGCCCCCACCGGCGAGGACAACATGGACACCGCCGCGCGCGTGCTCGCGCTCGCGCAGCAGACCGCCGACCAGGCGATCGCCGACGCCCGCCGGGAGGCCGACGAGACGCTCGGCCGCGCCCGCCGCGAGGCCGAGGAGATCCTCGGCAAGGCCCGCCGGCAGGCCGACCAGATCGTCAGCGAGGCCCGCTCGCGCGCCGAGGCCCTCGACCGCGACGCCCAGGAGCGGCACCGCCAGGTCATGGGCTCGCTCGTGCAGCAGCGCGAGGAGCTCGAGCGCGAGGTCGACAACCTGCGCGCGTTCGAGCGCGAGTACCGCAGCCGCCTGAAGGTCTACCTGGAGGGGCAGCTGCGCGACCTGGAGGCAGGCAGCACCGAGACGGGCGCGTTCGCCGCCGTCCCGGGTGCCGCACCCGCCCCGTCGCAGACCTCTCCCCAGGCCGGGCCGCAGAACGCCCTCCCGCACAGCGAGAACCGCAACGGCACCGCCGGCGGCTCCGCCCCCGCGGGCCCGTTCCCGACGCCCCCCGAGCACGCCCAGCAGGTGCAGCACTCCGCGACCGGCGCGTTCCACTCGGGCGGCGACAACCCGCCGCACGACAGGCGCTGACGCCGGACGCCGGGCGATAGTGTCTTCCCGATCGCCGCGCCGAGGACGGCAGCGCCGCCGTCCCGGCGGCGCGGGGAGTCCGGCGGTGGCCGGACCGGCGGGAAGCCGAGCGCTCTGAACGAGTGGGAGAGACCCAGTGATCATCCTGAGTGGCGTTCTCGTGGTGGTGGCGATCGCCCTGCTGGTGGCGGGGATCGTGGCCAGCAACGGGGACAGCGCCGAGGTCTTCAACCTGGACGCCCTGTGGGTCACCTACATCTCGATCGCCGTCAGCATCGTGTCCGCACTGTGCCTGGCCATCGGGGTGTTCCTGCGCCGTAAGGAACTCTTCGGGCCCCCTGGTGCCGCGCTGGCACCCCCTCGCCAGAGCAGGCAACCGAAGCAGGGCAGGCAGGGCAAGCGCCCGAAGGCAGGGCCGCCCCCCATGCCGGCCGCGCCCGTCAAGGGCCCCGGCCCCGAGGCGACCGCGCCGATGGGCCCGGTCGACGACGAGGTGGCCTTTCCCACCCCGCAGGTGGACGTCCCCGGCGACGCGCTGGTGTTCGTCGTCCGCGGGCGCAAGCGCTACCACCTCGACACCTGCCGCCAGCTCGCCGGACGCGAGACCGAGGAGCTCACCTACGCCGAGGCCAAGGAGGAGGGGTTCAGCCCCTGTACCGCCTGCATGCCCGACACCGCACTGGCGGCGCGCGCCGCGGCGTCGGGTACCGCGTCTCCCGACGCGAGCAAGGCGGCGGGGGCCTCCGCTCCTCCACGGCCCGGCGCGGAACGCTCCGAGAGCGGCCTGGCCGGGCTCGCCCAACCGGCACCGTCCAAGCCCGCACAGCCCGCGTCCGCCTCTCACTCCGCACCGGCGTCGTTCGACAAGACCGCCGAGATCCCGCGGACGGACAAGCCCGTCGCGCGCGAGCCGGAGCCGCCGGCCCCGAGCCCGGCGGGCCCGACCCTCACTGACATGCCCGTCACGGGTCCGTTCGCGCCCGAACAGGCCGCGAGGCCCGCGGAGAAGGCCGCGCCGCGCAGGCCTGAGCCGGAGGACTCCTCCTCCTCCGACCGGCCCGCCGAGAGCGAATCCGTGCCGCTCGCCGCACCCGCGGAACCGCGCGGCACCCTCGCCGAAGACCCGCTCGCACCCCGTACCGAAGAGCGTCGTACCGAAGAGCGCTCGTCCGGGGCCGAGGCGCCGTCCGAGCCGTCCGCCGCCGCGGCAGAGGACGAGTCCGGCGACGCGGGCCCGCAGGTCCGCATCCTGAGCGGCACCAAGCGGTATCACCGCATGGACTGCGCCCTCATCGAGGACATCGGCGACGAGGCCGACGACCTGGAGTCGCTGCCCCGCACCGAGGCGAAGGCCAGGGGCTGCACACCCTGCCTCGTCTGCCAGCCCGACCGCGAGCACGCCCGGGACTGAGCACCCGGCCCGCCCGCACAGCGGTCAGCGGTCGCGGTCCTTCTTGTCGATCGCCTTCGCGTCGACCGCCTTCCGCTTGACCGAGACGCCGCCGAACAGCAGCGTTCCCGTCAGCCGGATCACCGGCGCGGCCGGGTCCGTGGTGTCGTCGTCCGGCAGGTCGTTCCCGCCGAAGATCGCCGTGGTGGAGCCGATGACCCGCACCCCCGGCGGCACCACGAGGTTCACGCCGCCGAACACGCAGGTGACGTTGACGGTCACCTCGCTCTGGCTGAGCACGGCCTGCCGGAAGTCCAGGTCCGCGCCGCCGAACACGCAGGTGATGTTCGTCGTCGGCTCGGCCAGCCAGCGGCCCTTCCGCTCCACCCCGCTGAAGATCGCCACGAGGTTGGGCGACTGCGCCGGAGGCGGCGCCAGGGCCTGCTCGTTCTTGCGCAGCTCCACCCGCGGCCGCGGCGCCCGCTCCGTCGGCAGGTCGCTGAGGACGGGCTCCAGCTCGGCGTAGGTCTTCGCCTTGTACACCAGGTCGATGCGCTCGGCGTGCTCCTCCGGCGTGATGCGTCCCTCCGCCAGAGCCTCGCGCAGGCGGTCGGCGACCTCGTCGCGATCGGCGTCCGACGCCCGCATGCGCGCGGTCTGCGGCTCCGCGGGAACTCCGGCCTCGGAGGGCTTCTCGGGAAGATTCACCCCTTAATCATTGCAGCGCCGGTCCAGGGGGACGACCCCCTGGACCGGAACCGGCGGCCGCGGGGCCCTAGGGGCGGGCCTTGCGCAGGTAGTAGGTGAGACCGAGGTCCTCGTCGTGGGTGGCCTTGAGGTCGTCCGGGCGGCCTTCGGTGACCGTGGTGGCCAGGACCTCGGCGGCCACCTCGCCGGTGTGGGCGCGCAGCGCCTCGGCGAGGTCGGTGCCGGTGGCCTGCCACCACAGCTCGATGCGGTCGGTGACCTCCAGGCCCGCGGTCTTGCGGCCGTCCTGGACGAGCCGGACGGCCTCGCGGACCAGGCCCGCGCGGCGCAGCTCGGGCGTGACCGTGAGGTCCAGCGCGACGGTCTCCCCGGCGGCGCTCTCCACCGCCCAGCCGCTGCGGGGGCGCTCGGTGACGATCACGTCGTCCGGGGCGAGCGGGATCGTGCCCAGGTCGGCGGCCGTCACCTCGGCGGTGCCTGCGCGGAGCGCGTGGACGAGCTCCGCGGCGTCCGCGGACGTGATGGCCTTGGCGACCTTCGGGGTGTCCTTGGCGTAGCGCTTGCCCAGCTCGCGGAAGTTCGGCTTCACCTCGTATTCGACCAGGTCGCCGCCGATGGACGACAGCTCCTCGAACCCGAGGACGTTCAGCTCCTCGGAGATCTGCGCGCGGAGCTGCTCGGGCAGCGCCGCCCACCCGGCGGCGCCGACCAGGGCGCGGCCGAGCGGCTGGCGGGTCCGGACGCTGCTGGCGGCGCGGGCGGAGCGGCCCAGCTCGACCAGCCGGCGGACGAGCGCCATCTGCGCGGTCAGGGTGTCGTCGAGCAGGTCCTCGTCGACGGCCGGCCAGGCGGCGAGGTGCACCGACTCGGGGCCGTCGCCGGGGCGGATGACGTCCCACACGTGGTCGGTGACGAACGGGACCATCGGCGCCATCAGCCGGGTGAGGGTCTCCAGGCACTCGTAGAGGGTCGCGAAGGCGGACGAGCCGTCCGGGGTCTCCGGGCCCTCCCAGAAGCGGCGGCGGGACCGGCGCACGTACCAGTTGGACAGGTCGTCGACGAACTGCGCGAGGACGCGTCCGGCGCGGGCGGTGTCGTACTCCTCCAGCGCGGCGTCGACCTCGCCGACGGTGCGGTGCAGCTCGGCGAGCGCCCACCGGTCCAGGAGGGGACGGTCGGCCGGGGCGGGCGCCTCGGCGCGGCGGTCGGGCGTCCAGGCGCGGCCCTGCTCCTTGGCCGCGTTCGAGTACAGGACGAAGAACGACGCGGTGTGCCAGTAGGTGAGGAGCACCTTCCGGACGATCTCCTCCAGCGCGCCGTGCCCGACGCGGCGGGACGCCCAGGGCAGCCCGTTGGCGGCCATGAACCAGCGCAGCGCGTCGGCGCCGTGCTCGTCCATCAGCGGGATGGGCCGCAGGACGTTGCCGAGGTGCTTGCTCATCTTGCGGCCGTCCTCGGCGAGGATCAGCCCGAGGCACACGACGTTCTCGTAGGACGACCTGTCGAACACGAGCGTCCCGACGGCCATGAGGGAGTAGAACCAGCCGCGGGTCTGGTCCTGGGCTTCGCAGATGTACTGCGCGGGGTAGGAGTTCTCGAAGACCTCGTTGTTGCGGTGGGGGGCGCCCCACTGCGCGAACGGCATCGACCCGGAGTCGTACCAGGCGTCGATGACGTCGGGGACGCGGCGCGCCTCCGCCTCGCAGTGCGGGCAGGGGAACGTGACGTCGTCGACATAAGGACGGTGTGGGTCGAGCCCTGACATGTCCTTGCCGGCGAGGTCGCCCAGTTCCTTGAGGGAGCCGACGCAGGTGACGTGCTCCTCGTTCTCTGTGCAGACCCACAGGGGGAGGGGCGTGCCCCAGTAGCGGCTGCGGGACAGCGACCAGTCGACGTTGTTGCGCAGCCACTCCCCGTACCGGCCGTGCTTGACCGTCTCGGGGTACCAGTTGGTGTTCTCGTTCTCCTCCAGCAGCCGGTCTTTGATCTGGGTGGTCCGGATGTACCAGGCGGGGAGCGCGTAGTAGAGCAGCGGGGTGTGGCAGCGCCAGCAGTGCGGGTAGCTGTGGTCGAAGTGCCCGCCGCGGAACAGCAGCCCGCGCGCGCGCAGGTCGTCGGTGAGGGGCTCGTCGGCGTCCTTGAAGAACTTGTTGCCGACCAGCGGGACCTCGCGCAGGAAGCGGCCGTCCGGGCCGATGGGGTTGACGATCGGCATGCCGTAGCGCTTGCAGACGGCCATGTCGTCGCCGCCGAACGCGGGCGCCTGGTGGACGAGCCCGGTGCCGTCCTCGACGGTCACGTAGTCGCCCAGGACGACGTAGTGCGCGTCCGGGATGTCGACCAGGTCGAACGGCCGCCGGTAGGTGGTGCGTTCGAGGTCGGTGCCCTGGTAGGTGGCGAGCCGTTCCGCGTCGTCGCCGAGGACCTGCGCGAGGAGCGGCTCGGCCACGACGAGGACCTCGTCGGAGCCCGCCGGGCGGGCCGCGACGTAGGTGACGTCGGGGTGGACGGCGACGGCGGTGTTGGAGACGAGCGTCCAGGGCGTCGTCGTCCAGATCAGCAGCGCGGCGTCCAGGTCGGCGAGCGGGCCGGAGGTGACCGGCATCCGCACGTACACCGACGGGCTGGTGACCTCCTCGTACCCGCCGGGCTGCCCGAGCTCGTGGTCGGACAGGCCCGTGCCGCAGCGCGGGCAGTACGGCGTGATGCGGAAGTCGCGGAACAGCAGGCCCTTGCCGAACACCTGCTTCAGGGACCACCAGACCGCCTCGACGTACTCGGGGTCCATCGTCCGGTACGCCTGGTCGGTGTTGACCCAGTAGCCCATGCGCTCGGTCATTTCCTCGAACGCGTCCACATGGCGCAGGACCGACTCACGGCAGCGGTCGTTGAACTCCGCGACGCCGTACTCCTCGATGTCCTTCTTGCCGGTGAGCCCGAGCTCCTTCTCCACGGCGACCTCGACGGGCAGCCCGTGGCAGTCCCAGCCCGCCTTGCGCGGGACGTGGAAGCCCTTCATCGTCTTGAAGCGCGGGAAGACGTCCTTGAAGACGCGCGCCTCGACGTGGTGGACGCCCGGCATGCCGTTCGCCGTCGGCGGGCCCTCGTAGAACACCCACCGGGGACCGGACGCGGTCTGCTCCAGCGACCGCTCGAAAACCTTGTTCTCCTGCCAGCGGCGCAGCATGTCCCGCTCCAGGGCGGGCAGATCGACCTGCGCGGGCAGGGGCCGAAATCCTCGGCTCACGGCGGACCTCCGGAAACGACGTGTGACGTGACGACGTTGACCGGAGGGACGAGGCGAACGCCCCGCGGTACCACCCTCCTTGACCGTGCCGCAGGGGCACGGTCCGCTTCGTTCGAGTCTCGGCAACCGGTTCTACTTGGCCCGCGGACGGAGCAACATGCCGTCCCGGACGGTTCTTCCGGAGGCTCCGGGGTGATCAGACCGCCGCGCTCGCCCCCGGGCTCGCACCGTCCCCGGGTCGCTCATGGCCGCATGCGGCGGCAGGTGTCCCCATCAGCGCCTGCCGATGTGACTGCTCATCCCGACCTTAACGCACGCGGGCCGCGTTCCTCTTCCCGATTTCGCGCCGTCCGGGTCCCGGCGGGCGGCGTGCCGTTCCTTTGCGATCTCGTGCGCAGGGCTGGGGTTTCCGGGCGATCGGCGACCGGGCATAAGCGGTCGGTAACGCAGCCCAGGCTGTTTGCCGCGCCCGAGAAAGGGGACTTATGCTGCCCGCACTGCCCGTCGAGGCGATCAGCGCGAGGGGGGCCGACATGGCCGGCGCGAAGAAGGCCGCACGACCTGTTCAGGAACCGCCTGCCGGAAAGACGACGCGGGGGCCGAGGCCGGCGGCGGCGAAGAAGCCCGCCGCCAAGAGCCCGGCGACCAAGCCCGCGGCGCCCGCCCGGCGCGGTCCCGCGAAGGCGGGCAAGCCGGGGACGCCCGCGGGGCGGAGCCCGGCGACGCCGGCGGAGCTGCCGGTCCGCGAGGGGGAGCACCAGTGGACGGCCGCCGAGCTCGCCGAGGTCAGGGCCGGGCTGCAGGAGCAGATCCAGGCGCTGCGCACCGAGATCGCGGCGTCCGCGAGCCAGATCGCGGAGGGCGATTCCAGCGACGGCGCCGGTGACGACCAGGCCGACGCGGGCGCCAAGACCTACGAGCGCGAGCACGAGCTGGCGCTGTCCTACAATTCTCAGGATCTGCTCGCTCAGATCGAGCGGGCCGTCCAGCGGATGGACACCGGCACGTACGGGATCTGCGAGTCGTGCGCCCTGCCGATCGGCAAGGCACGCCTCCAGGTCTTCCCGCGTGCGACCCTGTGTGTGACATGCAAACAACGCGAGGAACGTCGCTGAGCGACTCAACGAACCCAGAGGGCGGGGCCGAGGAATCCACGGGATCTCCTCGGCCGCGCCGCGTCGGCGTGCTGATCGCCGTGGCGCTGACCGCGCTCACCGCCGACATCGTGTCCAAGATCATCGTGGTGGCGACGCTCAAGGACGAGGAGCCGATCCGGCTGCTCGGCGGCCTGCTGACGCTGCGCGAGACCCGCAACAGCGGCGCCGCGTTCTCGATCGGCACCGGCTACACGATCGTCTTCACCCTGATCGCCTGCGGCGTGGTGGTGGCGATCCTGCGCACCGCCCGCAACCTGCGGAGCGTGCCCTGGGCGATCTGCCTGGGCCTGCTGCTCGGCGGCGCGGTCGGCAACCTCATCGACCGGATGCTGCGCGAGCCCGCGCCGCTGAAGGGCCATGTCGTCGACTGGATCCAGGTACCGAACTTCCCGGTGTTCAACTTCGCCGACTCGGCGATCGTCTGCGGGGGCGTCCTGGCCGTCCTGCTGGCGGCGCGCGGCCTCCAGGTCGACGGGACGCGCCTCACCGGCAAGGACGACACCGCCCCGGAGCCGGAGCCGAAGCCCGAACCCAAGGCCGAAGCCGAGGCCGAACCGGCACCCGAGCCCGAGCCCGAGACCAGCGATGCCCCGGCCTCGGAGGAGAAGTCGTGATGGGGGACGTGCGGAGCCTCCACGTCCCGGACGGTCTCGAAGGCGAGCGGGTCGACGCGGCGCTGGCGCGGCTGTTCGGCCTGTCGCGGGGCAGCGCCGCCGACATCATCGCCGCCGGTGACGTCCTGCTCGACGGGGCCGCGGTGGCGACCAAGTCCGAGCGGCTGCACGCGGGCGCCTGGCTTGAGGTGACGCTGCCGCCGCCGCCCGCACCGCCCGCGCCGGTCGCCGAGCCGGTCCCCGGGATGGCCGTCCTCTACGAGGACGACGACATCGTCGTGGTGAACAAGCCGATCGGCGTCGCCGCCCACCCCACCACCGGCTGGACGGGCCCGACCGTCCTCGGCGGGCTGCTCGGGGCCGGGCACACGATCGCGACCAGCGGCGCGTCCGAGCGGCAGGGGATCGTGCACCGGCTGGACGCCAACACCACCGGCGCGATGGTCGTGGCCAAGAGCGAGACCGCGTACTCGCGCCTCAAGCGCGCGTTCAAGGAACGCCGCGTCGACAAGCGCTACCAGGCGCTCGTGCAGGGCCACCCCGACCCGTTCCGCGGGACGGTCGACGCGCCCATCGACCGGCACCCCTCCGGCGACGGCCGGTTCGCGGTCGTGGCGGGCGGCAGGCCGTCGGTGACGCACTACGACACCGTCGAGGCGTTCCGCGCCGCGACGCTGCTCGACATCGACCTGGAGACGGGCCGCACCCACCAGATCCGGGTGCACATGTCGGCGATCCGCCATCCGTGCGTCGGCGACCTGCTGTACGGGGCCGATCCGACGCTGTCGGCGCGCCTCGGGCTGCGGCGGCAGTGGCTGCACGCCGCCCGGCTCGGGTTCGAGCACCCGGGCACCGGCGAGTATGTGCAGTTCGAGAGTCCCTACCCCGACGACCTCGCCGCCGCCCTGGAGATCGTCCAGGCGGAGTCGTAGCCGGTCAGAGGCCGGCCAGGCGCAGCCCGGCCGCGACGCCCGCGGCGACGACCAGCACCACGAGGAACGGCGCGCGCAGCAGGAGCGCGGCGACGGCCGCGCCCAGGCCCGCCATGCGGGCGGCGTCGAACTCCAGCGCCTTGCCGTCGGCGAGCGCCTGGACGGCGATCAGCGCGGTCAGCAGCGCCACCGGGACGAGCTCGGTGAACCGGCGCACCCGCGGGTCGTCCAGGACCCGCTGCGGGGTGACGAGCCCGCCGAGCTTCAGCGCGTAGCAGCCGAGCCCGGTGGCGATCACCGCGATCCAGGCGTTCACGGGTTCTCGGTCCTCCTGATCAGGGCGGGCAGGGCGGCGACGGCGGCCAGCATGACCGGCACGCCGGGCGGCAGCAGCGGCGTCGCCGCGAGCGCGATCGCCGCCGCGAGCAGCGCGACCCGCACCTCGGTCCGGCCGGCGGTCAGCCGCGGCCACAGCAGCGCCAGGAACGCGGCCGGGCCGAGGACGTCCAGCCCGATGTCCTCCGGGTCGCCGAGCCGGGCGGCCCCGGCCGCGCCCAGCAGCGTGGTGGCGTTCCAGGCCAGGTAGAGGCTGATCGCGGTGGTGTAGAAGCCCGCGCGGGCCGCCGCCCGCCCCTGCTGCGCGGTGGCGACGGCGGTGGTCTCGTCGATGACGGCGTGCGCCGTGAGGAGGCGCCGCCAGCCCCGCACGCGCAGCGTGTGCGCGAGCCGCATCCCGTACAGGGCGTTGCGCCCGCCGAGCAGCACCGCGCCCAGCGACCCGGCGACCAGCCCGCCGCCCCCGCCGATCACCCCGGCGAGCGCGAACTGGGACGCGCCCGTGAACGCCAGCAGGCTCAGCACGCACGCCTGCGCGATGCTCAGCCCGGCCGTGACGGCCGCCGCCCCGAACGCGAGCCCCGACATGCCGACGGCGATGCCGACGCCCAGCCCGTCCCGCACGGCGGCGGACTTCCGCGCGCCCTCGTCGGGCGCGCCCACCTCCCCGGTCTCGGTCTCGGTGACGCTCATGGCGTCCACGTTAGGGACGGGCGCGCCCCGCAATCTTGAACGTTCTTGCACCCCTCGCCGCGGGGCCCGGCGGTCACCGGTTCTCGGCGGCGTCGAGGCCGGCCTCGATGACCGCGGTCATGATGCGGGCGAGCCGGTCGGGCCCGAGGGACGGCGCGTGCACCGCCATCGCCTCGACGATCTGCCGCTCGCGCGCCGGGTCGCGCCCGGCGAAGCCGCCGACCGGCTTGAGCCGCTGGACGGCGGCCGCGACCGCGGCGCGGTGCTCAAGGAGGGCGGCGAGGGCGGCGTCGAGCCCGTCGATCGCGGCCCTGGCCTCGCCGAGCGTGGCGATGTCCCCGGCGGACGGCAGCGCCACGCGCAGCTCGCCGCCGTTCCCCGCCCGGCCACAGGCCGGGCAGGCCGCGGCGCCCTCCACGGGGTCGATGACCTGGTCGTGCATGTCGGTTCCCTCTCCTGCGGCGGCCGTTCGCGCAAGGGGATCCGTGCCCGGGCCGCTCTGGTCAACAGAAAAGGCAGAGCCCGATGCTGGGCTCTGCCTTGCCGGCTCCGGGGTCGTCGCTCAGGTCGCAGCGGCGGCCGGCTCACCCGGAGCCGGCCTCGTAAACCTGAAGTGACGATAGTCCACGGACCAGATCGTATGCGGTCCCGGCCGGTGCCCGTCAAACCGCGGACAGATCATCTCGCCGGTTGAGACGTCCCGGATAGCATGTCCGATATGGGGGAAGAGGTCGCGCACTTTTACCGCCACCCGGCGCTCCCCGAGGTCGATCTGCTGCGCGCCCGCTTCGTGACGCACCGGTTCACCCGGCACGCCCACGACGGCTACGTGTTCGGCGTCATCGACGCGGGCGTCGAGGAGTTCGAGCACCCGGGCGGCGTGCAGCGCGCCGGGCCCGGCTCGATCGTCGTCGTCAACCCCGGCGTCGTGCACGGCGGGCACGCGGGCACGCCGGAGGGCTGGGCGTACCGGGTGATCTACCCGCCGGTCGACGTCGTGGCCGGGATGGCCGCCGAGCTGGGCGCCCGGCAGGGCACGCCCGCCTTCCCGGACCCCGTCGTGGACGATCCCGCCACCGCCGACCGGCTGCGCGCCGTCCACCGGGCGGGGGAGAAGGGCGACGCGCTGGCCGCGTCCACCATGCTGCGGACGGCCGTGGCGGGCATGCTCACCCGGCACGCCCACGATCTCCGCCGGAACGACGCGTCCAGGGGGAGCGGCATGCCGCACGCCGTCCGCGAGGCCCGCGAGATCCTGCACGCGAGCCTCGTCGGGCCGCCGTCCCTGGACGAGCTGGCCGAGGCCGTCGGGACCCGCCCGTTCCCGCTGCTGCGCGCGTTCCGCGACACCGTCGGCCTGCCGCCGCACGCCTACCTCAACCAGGTGCGCGTGCGGGAGGCGCGCGTCCTGCTGGACGAGGGCCTGCGGCCGGCCGACGTCGCGGCCCGCACCGGCTTCGCCGACCAGGCCCACCTGACCCGCCATTTCAAGCGCACGCTGGGTGTCCCGCCGGGCGCCTACCGTAGTGCCCGCTCGATTGGGCGCGTCGGGGCGCATGGGGCGCCGGAGGAGAGTTAGGCTCTCAGGACCGCGTCATTCCGGCGTCCCCGCCGGGTTGACGATCTTCCCCCGGACCCGATAAAGCCGACACGCACCGGCCGACCTGTTGTGGGGGGCGACCCCCACACCCCCCGTAAGGCCGTGGCGTGCGCGGTCGCATGCATGAGCAGGAGGCGCAGCACGCATGGCCGACTCTTTCGTTCACCTGCACGTTCACACCGAGTACTCCATGCTGGACGGAGCCGCTCGGCTGAAGCAGATGTTCGACGAGGTCAGCCGGCAGAAGATGCCCGCCATCGCCATGACCGACCACGGCAACATGCACGGCGCCTACGACTTCCACAGGCAGGCGACCGCGGCCGGGGTCACGCCGATCATCGGCATCGAGGCGTACATGGCGCCCGAGTCCCGCTACCACAAGAAGAAGGTCCAGTGGGGCGAGCCGAGCCAGAAGCGCGACGACGTCTCCGGCGGCGGCCTGATCAACCACATGACGCTGTGGGCGCGGAACAAGACGGGCCTGCACAACCTGTTCAAGCTGTCCAGCCGCGCCTACACCGAGGGCTTCGTCTTCAAGTACGCCCGGATGGACGAGGAGCTCCTCGCCGAGCACGCCGACGGGATCATGGCCACGACCGGCTGCCCGTCCGGCAAGGTCCAGACGCGGCTGCGGCTCGGCCAGTTCGACGAGGCCCTCAAGGCAGCCGCCAACTTCCAGGAGATCCTCGGCAAGGAGAACTACTTCCTTGAGCTGATGGACCACGGCCTGGAGATCGAGCGCCGCGTCCGCGACGGTCTCATCGAGATCGGCAAGAAGCTCAACATCCCGCCGGTGGTCACCAACGACTCGCACTACACGCACGAGTCCGAGGCCACCGCGCACGACGCGCTCCTGTGCGTCCAGGTCGGCAAGCAGCTCGCCGACCCCGACCGGTTCCGGTTCGACGGGTCCGGCTACTACCTCAAGACCGCCGACGAGATGCGCGCGATCGACTCGTCCGACATCTGGGCGGAGGGCTGCCGGAACACGCTGCTCATCGCCGAGCGCGTCGAGCCGGACGGCATGTTCGAGTACAAGGACCTCAGCCCCCGCTTCCCCGTCCCCGAGGGCGAGACGGAGGAGAGCTGGTTCCGCAAGGAGGTCTGGAAGGGCCTGGAGCGCCGCTTCCCCGACGGCCTGCCCGAGGGGTACAAGGAGCAGGCCGAGTACGAGATGGGCGTCATCCTCGGCAAGGGGTACCCGTCGTACTTCCTCGTCGTCGCCGACTTCATCATGTGGGCCAAGGAGAACGGCATCCTGGTCGGCCCCGGCCGAGGATCCGCGGCGGGGTCGCTGGTCGCGTACGCGATGGGCATCACCGACCTCGACCCGATCCCGCACGGGCTGATCTTCGAGCGGTTCCTGAACCCCGAGCGCGCGTCCATGCCCGACATCGACATCGACTTCCCTGAAGATCGGCGCGCCGAGGTCATCAAGTACACGACGGAGAAGTGGGGCGCCGACAAGGTCTCCTTCATCGCGACCTTCGGCACCATCAAGGCGAAGGCCGCGATCAAGGACGCGGGCCGCGTCCTCGGTTTCCCGTACGCGCTCGGCGACCGCATCTCCAAGGCGTTCCCGCCCGCCGTGATGGGCAAGGACATCCCGCTGTCGGGGATCTTCGACGACAAGCACCCCCGCCACGGCGAGGCGGGCGAGCTGCGCAAGCTGTACGAGGAAGAGACCGACGTCAAGCAGATCATGGACCTGGCGCAGGGCCTGGAGGGCCTGATCCGCCAGACCGGCGTGCACGCCGCCGGGGTGATCATGTCCGGTGAGACGATCACCGACCACGTCCCGATCATGCGCCGGGACGCCGACGGCGCGATCATCACGCAGTTCGACTACCCGACCTGCGAGACGCTCGGCCTGCTGAAGATGGACTTCCTGGGCCTGCGGAACCTGACGATCATCGACGACGCGCTCCGCGGCATCAAGAAGAACAAGGGCATCGACGTCGACCTCCTCGCCCTCCCGCTGACCGACCAGCCGACCTACGACCTGCTCGCCCGCGGCGACACCCTCGGGGTGTTCCAGTTCGACGGCGGCCCGATGCGGTCGCTGCTGCGGCTGATGAAGCCCGACAACTTCGAGGACATCTCCGCCGTCGGCGCCCTGTACCGGCCGGGCCCGATGGGCGCGAACTCCCACACCAACTACGCGCTCCGCAAGAACGGCCAGCAGGAGATCACCCCGATCCATCCGGAGCTGGAGGAACCGCTCAGGGAGATCCTCGACACCACCTACGGCCTGATCGTCTATCAGGAGCAGGTGATGGCGATCGCGCAGAAGGTGGCGGGCTACACGCTCGGCAAAGCGGATCTTCTCCGCCGCGTCATGGGCAAGAAGAAGAAGGCGGAGCTGGACGCCCAGTTCGTCGGCTTCGAGCAGGGGATGATCGACAACGGCTTCTCCAAGGAGGCCGTCAAGACCCTCTGGGACATCCTGGTCCCGTTCTCCGACTACGCCTTCAACAAGGCCCACTCCGCCGCGTACGGCCTGGTCTCCTACTGGACGGCCTACCTCAAGGCGAACTACCCGGCCGAGTACATGGCGGGGCTGCTCACCTCCGTCGGCGACGACAAGGACAAAAGCGCCCTCTACCTGTCCGAATGCCGCCGGATGGGGCTGAAGGTCCTGCCGCCGGACGTCAACACCTCCGAGGCCGACTTCACCCCGCTGGGCGACACCGAGATCAGGTTCGGGCTGTCGGCCGTCCGCAACGTCGGCACCAACGTGGTGGACGGCATCGTCGCCGCCCGCAAGGAGAAGGGCGCCTACACCGACTTCAACGACTTCCTCAGCAAGGTCCCGCCGATCGTCTGCAACAAGCGGGTCGTGGAGTCGCTGATCAAGGCGGGCGCGTTCGACGAGCTCGGCCACCAGCGCAAGGCGCTGCTGATGGTGCACGAGCAGGCCATCGACTCCGTCATCGACATCAAGCGCAAGGAGGCCGTCGGCCAGGACTCCCTCTTCGGCGCCCTGGAGGACGACGGCGGCGAGGACGCGTTCGCCGTCGCGATCCCCGAGGGCGAGGAGTGGGACAAGACGACCCTCCTCGCGTTCGAGCGGGAGATGCTCGGCCTGTACGTCTCCGACCATCCGCTCCTCGGCGTCGAGCACATCCTGGAGCGCGAGGCCGACTGCACGATCGCCGTCCTGAACGAGGGCGAGCGCCCCGACGGCCAGGTCGTGATCGTCGCGGGCCTCCTCTCCGGCCTCCAGCGCAAGGTCACCAAGCAGGGCAACTCGTGGGCGATGTTCCAGCTGGAAGACCTGGGCGGCTCCATCGAGGTGATGTGCTTCCCGTCGTCCTACCAGCTGTGCTCGACGCTCCTCGCCGAGGACGCGATCCTCGTCGTCAAGGGCAGGCTGGACCGGCGCGAGGACGTCGCGAAGATCATCGCGATGGAGGTCGTCCAGCCCGACCTGACGATCACCGACGCGACCGGCCCGTTCCCGATCACGATGCCGCTGGGCCGCTGCACACCGCCGGTGGTGTCCCGCCTGAAGGAAGTCCTGATCACCCACCCCGGCAGGTCCGAGGTGCACCTGCACGTCCAGAACGGGCCGCGCACCACGGTCGTCCGCCTGGACGACAAGCTCCGCGTGGCCCCGTCGCCGGCCTTGATGGGCGACCTGAAGCAACTCCTGGGCCCGTCCTGTTTGGGTTGACGGGTCAGGCGTCGAGGAGGGCGCGGGCGGCGGGGACGACCTCCTGCGCCCAGCGGCGGAGCTGCGTCGCGTCGGCGGTCTCCGGCCAGTAGACGAACGTGTCGAAGCCGGTCTCGGTCGCGAGATCGGCCAGCACGCGAGCCCAGCCTGCGGCGTCCGTGCGGATGGGCTCCTCGCCCTCCAGCCGGACGGTGCCCTGCGCATCGGTGATGTGGCCGACGAGCTGCGCGATCCGGGTGATGGCGGACGGGTCGCGCCCGGCGTCCTCGGCGGCGCGGGTGATGATGTCCTGCGATGCGCGCCACGACTCGTACGGCAGGTAGTGCGGGATCGGCGCGGCCCACCCGTCGCCGACGCGGCCCGTGAGCGCGAGCGCCTTCGGCCCCACGCTGCCGAGCCAGATGCCGACCGGATGCGCGGGGGCCGGTCCCGCGTGGATGCCCTTCACCGTGTAGTGCGTCCCGCTGACCTTGACCGCCTCGCCCGGACGCCACATTGCCCGGATGATCTCGATGGCCTCCTCCAGCGCCCTGAGCGCCTCGCCGGGCGTGCGGTCCGGGCCGCCCATCGCGGAGATCGCGGGCCAGAACGCGCCCGCGCCGAGCGCGAGCTCGAACCGGCCGCCGCTGAGCAGGTCGAGGGTCGCGGCCTGCTTGGCCAGGACGGCCGGGCCCCGCAGCGGCAGGCTCGCCACGTCCGGGAACACCCGCAGCCGCTCGGTGCCGGCGAGCAGCGTCGCGATGAGCGCGAGCGTGTCGGCCTGGTCGGCCGCGTACGGGTGGTCCTGGACGCCGAGGAGGTCGAGCCCGTCACGGTCGGCCTGGCGGGCGAGGGCCTGGACCTCGCCCAGCCCGGCGGCGGACGGGGCGAGCTGGACGCCGAATCGGTAGATCATGGACTTGAAACTATAGAGCCCGAGCCCCGGGCCGAATCAGTAGGGCTACGGGCCCGTCCTACCGGATCAGCCGCTCATCGCGGCGGCGCTCAGCTCCGCGTGCCAGTCGACGAAGCGGCCCAGGCCGTCGAAGCGGGCGCGGGCCTTCCCGCCGCCGGGGAGCAGGGCCTCGGTCTGCAGGTCGGTCTGGCGGTAGGGGACGCGGTGCCGGGACAGGAAACCGGCCAGCGTCAGTCGGGGCTCGTGCGGGAACAGGCTCGTCGCGCTCGCCAGGATGCGGGGGAGGGGGATCGGGTCCCACCGGGCGGGCGGTGCCTGCGGGTCGTCGACGTGCAGGTAGGCGGAGCCGCCGTCGTAGCCCGCGCCGATGTAGCCGGCGCCGCCGAGGACGCCGCCCGCGGCCATCGCCATCAGCTCCCCGCCGTGCCCGGCCGGGCCCTCGTACCAGGACAGGTCGACCTCGGGGGTGGTGAACTCGGTGATGCCGAGCCGCTCGCCGACCGTCCGGATGACGAGGGTGGGGGTGACGGCGGGATGCGCGTCGCCGAACTGCGGGTTGGCCCACCCCCACAGCCAGGTGCGCTCCCGCGCGGCGTAGCTGCCGAGCAGCGACACCCGGACGGTGACACCGCCGCTGGAGTAGGTCCGTGCGGTCAGGTCGGCGCTCCAGTCCTCGCGCGGCAGGAACTCCGCGAGCGTCTCCTGCTGCTGCAGGACGACGGCCGCCAGGGCGGCGCCGAGGCGTTCGAACGCGGGACTGAATCCGGACATGTCGGGCACATTATCCCAGTGGTCGGGCCGATCGCGGGCCGTATCGGACAGGCTAGGCTTTTCGCTGTCAGAGGACTCTTCAATGAGGAGCGTACGAGGTGCGGGGACCCACCGGGCGGCTCTCGGCGATGAGGTTCTTGGTGACCTGGGCGGTGACCGCCGCCATCGTGACGCTGCCGGGCCCGCTCGTGGGGGTGCTGTGGGCCAAGACCATCCCCGAGGTGACATACGTAATAGTCCAGGGTGAGCCGTTGCTGGCCGAACCGGAAGGCCAGGGTCCGATCGGCATCGATGCCCGGTTCGCTCTGATCGCTCTCGTCGCGGGCCTGCTGTGCGGTATCGCCGCGTATGTGGCGGGCAGGCGCGGCGACGACATCGCGCTGCTGCTCGGGCTGGCCGTCGGCGGGGGAGCGGCGGCCTTCCTCGCCTGGAAGACCGGCCACCTGATCGGGCTCGGCGGCTTCCGGGACGCGGTCCGCAGCGCGCGCGACGGCACCACCGTGACCGGTGTCGCCGACCTGCGCGCCAAGGGCGTCCTGGTGTTCTGGGCGCTGCCCGCCGTCGCCACCTACGGGGTGCTGGAGCTGGTCCTGCGGCGGCTACCCGCGGGCGATGACGGCGACGCGGGCGCCGGTGAGGCGGACGAGATCGGCGGGGAGGAGCTCGATCTGCAGTCCGCGCCGGCCGGCCGAGACGTAGACGGTGGCGAGCGCTGACACCGACGCGTCGATCACGGTCGGCAGCCGCCTGCGCTGCCCCAGCGGGCTGATCCCGCCGACGACGTAGCCGGTGGCGCGCTCGGCGTCGCGCGGCTCCGCCATCCGGGCCTTCTTGCCGCCGGCCGCCGCCGCGAGCGCCTTCAGGTCGAGGCTGGCCGACACCGGGACGACGCCGACGGTGAGCCGCCCGTCGACGTCGGCGAGCAGCGTCTTGAAGATCTGCGAATGCGGGATGCCGAGGGCGTCGGCCGCCGCCGCCCCGTACGACTCGGCGTTCGGGTCCGGCTCGTAGGTGTGCAGGGTGAACTCGATCTTCGCCTTGGTGGCGGCGACCGTCGCCGGGGTGCCCGTGCCGCCCTTGGTCTTGCCCATGGAGGGCAGTCTGCCGTGTGCGGTCAGTTCGCGTGGAACGACCCGTCCAGGAACTGGCCCGCGGGGATCATCGGCAGGACGTCCAGGATGCGGTTCTCCCTGACCAGCAGGTCGCGCTCGGCCTCCAGGCGCAGCGTCGCGTCGTCGCACTCCAGCAGCCGCTGCTTCTCGTGGCCGTCCAGGATCAGCGACGCGGCGATCACATACGACAGGGCGACGGGGTCGTCGGGCGGCTCGCCCGGCTCGAACGAGCCGGCGCCCGCCGCGGTCAGCCGGTGCCGGTACAGCCGGAACAGCCGCCGGACGCGCAGCCCGACCGGCCCGGGGTCGGCTCCCGGCTCCTCGGGCAGGAACTCCACCTCACCCTGCAGATAGGGCCGCGAGCGGTCCAGCTCCTTGAGCCGGAAGCGGCGGGCGCCGACCGTCACGATGTCGTACCGGCCGTCCGGGTGCGGGCGGGCGTCGCGCAGTTCGGCGACGCAGCCGATCTCCGCGAGCCGGTGCGCGGAGCCCTCGCCGACCTCGTGCCCGAGCTCGATGCCGACGACGCCGAAGCCGCGCGGCTCGGGCCGTTCCAGGAGGTCGCCGATCAGGCTGAGGTAGCGGTCCTCGAACAGGTGGAGGGGGAGAACGAGGCCGGGGAACAGCACGGTGCCCAGGGGGAACAGGGCGAGCCGCTCGGTCACTGTCGCTCCACGGTCCT
Source organism: Actinomadura sp. 3N508 (assembly GCF_044326375.1). NCBI lineage: Bacteria > Bacillati > Actinomycetota > Actinomycetes > Streptosporangiales > Thermomonosporaceae > Actinomadura > Actinomadura sp. 3N508. The sequence goes on along the minus strand of NZ_JBIRAX010000003.1, from coordinate 570,948 downwards.
GGGCGCCGCCGGGAAAGCGCCTTCCGCGCCAGCCTACGTCCTGGTCGATGATCTTGGTAAGGGGTGATTTTTCATAGTGTGAAGCGGATGTCATCGCCGGTCGCGGCACGGGGCATCTCGGCACGTGAGACGGTGCGCGAGGGGCGGGAGGCACTCCGTAGACTGGACGGGTGATTTCCCGTATCGACCTGCGCGGTTCGCTTCCCGGCGAGCTGCGCTCCGTGCTGCCCCGCGCCGAGCTCGACGTCGAGGCCGCCCTTGCCAAGGTGCGGCCCATCTGCGACGGCGTGCGCCATCGCGGCTCGGCAGCGGTACGGGAGTACACGAAGGCGTTCGACGGCGTCGAGCTGGAGAGCACCCGCGTGCCGGTGGACGTCGTCCACCGGGCGCTCGCGGAGCTCGATCCGGCCGTCCGCGACGCGCTGGAGGAGAGCATCCGGCGGGCGCGCATCGTCCACCGCGATCAGCGGCGCACCGACGTGACCACGCAGGTCGTGCCCGGCGGGACCGTCACCGAGCGGTGGATCCCGGTCGGGCGCGTCGGGCTGTACGTGCCTGGTGGGCGCGCCGTGTACCCGTCGAGCGTGGTCATGAACGTCGTGCCCGCGCAGGAGGCGGGCGTCGGGTCCCTCGCCGTGACCTCGCCGCCGCAGCGCGAGTTCGGCGGCCTCCCGCACCCGACGATTCTCGCGGCGTGCGCGCTGCTCGGCGTGGACGAGGTGCACGCGGCGGGCGGCGCGCAGGCGATCGCGATGTTCGCCTACGGCACTGGCGAGTGCCCGCGCGCCGATCTGGTCACCGGGCCCGGCAACGTCTATGTCGCCGCCGCGAAGCGGCTGCTCAAGGGCGTGATCGGCATCGACGCCGAGGCCGGGCCGACCGAGATCGCGATCCTCGCCGACGCGACCGCGAGCCCGGTGGACGTCGCCGCCGACCTGATCAGCCAGGCCGAGCACGACACGCTCGCCGCGGCCGTCCTGGTCACCGACTCGGTGCGGCTCGCCGACGAGGTCGAGACCGAGCTGAAGGCCCAGGTCGCCCGCACCCGGCACAGCGAGCGGATCACCGCGGCGCTCGCCGGGCGCCAGTCCGGGATCGTGCTGGTCGACGGCGTCGAGGACGGCCTCAAGGTCGTGGACGCCTACGCCGCCGAGCACCTGGAGATCCACACCGCCGACGCGGCCGCCGTCGCCGCCCGCGTCCGCAACGCCGGAGCGATCTTCGTCGGGCGGTACGCGCCGGTGTCGCTCGGCGACTACCTGGCCGGGTCGAACCACGTCCTGCCCACGGGCGGGTGTGCTTGCCACTCGTCCGGGCTGTCGGTCCAGTCGTTCCTGCGGGGCGTCCACGTCGTCGAGTACGACCGGGACGCGCTCGCCGAGGCCACCGGCCGCGTGGTCGCGCTCGCCGAGGCGGAAGACCTGCCCGCCCACGGCGCCGCGCTGAAGGCCCGTTTTGGCGGAGCCGAACCAGACAAGCACAGCGACTGGGAGGTCCCGTCGTGACCTCGCTCGGCGACCTGCCGCTCCGCGACGACCTGCGCGGCCGCGAACCCTACGGCGCGCCGCAGCTGGACGTCCCGTACGCGCTGAACACCAACGAGAACCCGTACCCGCCGTCCGAGCGCCTGGTGAAGGCCCTCGGGGACGCGGTCATGGACGTCGCCGGCACCCTGAACCGCTACCCCGACCGCGACGCCGTCGCCCTCCGCGAAGACCTCGCCGCGTTCCTGAACACCGACACCCCGGGCGCCGGCCTCACCACGGGCCACGTCTGGGCGGCGAACGGCTCCAACGAGATCATCCAGCAGATCCTCCAGGCGTTCGGCGGGGCGGGCCGCACCGCGCTCGGCTTCGAGCCGTCCTACTCGATGCACCCGATCATCACCGGGGTGTCCGGGACGCGCTGGGTGAACGCCTTCCGCGACGACGACTTCGGCATCGAACCCGCCCGCGCGGTCGCCGCCGTCGAGGAGCACCGCCCCGACATCGTGTTCCTGACCTCGCCGAACAACCCGACCGGCACCGCGCTGCCGCTGGCGGCGATCGAGGCGGTGCTGGACGTCGCGCCCGGCATGGTCGTCGTGGACGAGGCGTACGCGGAGTTCCGCCGCAAGGAGACGCCGTCCGCGCTGACGCTCCTGGACGGCCACCCCCGCCTGATCGTCACCCGGACGATGTCCAAGGCGTTCGCCATGGCCGGGACACGGCTCGGCTACCTCGCCGCCGACCCCGCCGTGGTCGAGGCGCTGCTGCTCGTCCGGCTGCCGTACCACCTGTCGGCCGTCACCCAGGCCGTCGCGCGCACCGCCCTCGCGCACGGCGACGAACTGCTCGGCGGCGTCGAGGCGTTGCGCCGCGACCGCGACGATCTCGTAGCCTGGCTGCGCGGCGAGGGGCTCCGGGTGGCCGACTCCGACGCCAACTTCGTCCTGTTCGGGACGTTCCCCGACCGCCGCACGGTCTGGGAGGCCCTGCTGGAGCGCGGCGTGCTGATCCGGGAGGTGGGACCGCCCGAGTGGCTGCGGGTCAGCGTCGGCACCCCCGAGGAGATGGCCGCCTTCCGCACCGCACTGAGCGAAACACTGAAGGAGAGTCTGTGACGCGCAAGGGACGAGTCGAACGCGGGACCGGGGAGACGCAGGTCCTCGTCGAGATCGACCTGGACGGCACCGGGCAGGTCGACGTGGCGACCGGCGTGGGGTTCTTCGACCACATGCTGGCCCAGCTCGGCAAGCACGGGTCGTTCGACCTGACCGTCAAGACCACCGGCGACCTGCACATCGACAGCCACCACACCATCGAGGACACCGCGATCGCGCTCGGCCAGGCGTTCCGGGAGGCGCTCGGCGACAAGGCCGGCATCCACCGGTTCGCGGACGCGTCCATCCCGCTGGACGAGGCCCTCGCGCAGGTCACCGTCGACGTCTCCGGCCGCCCCTACCTCGTCCACGTCGAGCCCGACGGCATGGCCCCGATGATCGGCCCCGAGTACGACACCACCATGACCCGGCACATCTTCGAGTCGTTCGTGTCGAACGCCCGGATCGCGCTGCACGTCCACGTCCCCTACGGCCGGAACGCGCACCACATCGTCGAGGCGCAGTTCAAGGCACTCGCCCGCGCGCTGCGCGACGCCGTGGCGCTCGACCCGAAGGTGCACGGCATCCCGTCCACGAAGGGGGCGCTGTAACCGTGGAGATCGGCGACCTGCACTTCACCTACGGCAACGTCGCGGTCTTCGCGGTGGCGGCGTTCCTGCTGGCGGGCGTGTACAGCTTCGTCAAGCAGGGCCTGAAGATCGCCGCGCTGATCGTGCTCGTCCTCGCCGCGATCGCCTTCACCGGTGGCGTGATGTGGCTGTGAGCGTGATGTTGCCATGAGCAAGATCGTCATCCTCGACTACGGCTCGGGGAACCTGCGCTCGGCCGAACGCGCCGTCGCCCGCGCGGGCGCGGAGGTGACCGTCACCGCCGACTGGGACGCCGCGCTCGCCGCCGACGGCCTCGTCGTCCCCGGCGTCGGCGCGTTCGCGGCGTGCATGGCGGGCCTGCGCTCGGTGCGCGGCGAACAGATCATCGGGCGGCGGCTCGCCGGCGGGCGGCCCGTCCTCGGCATCTGCGTCGGCATGCAGATCCTGTTCACCAAGGGCATCGAGCACGGCGTCACCACCGAGGGCTGCGACGAGTGGCCCGGCACGGTCGACCGGCTCGACGCGCCGGTCGTCCCGCACATGGGCTGGAACACCGTCGACGTCCCCGAAGGCTCGGTCCTGTTCAAGGGCCTGGAGGACGCGCGGTTCTACTTCGTCCACTCCTACGCTGCCCGGAGCTGGGACCTGGAGCCCGACCCGACCGGCGTCATCGCGCCGCCGCTGGTCACCTGGGCCGAGCACGGCGACCGGTTCGTCGCCGCCGTGGAGAACGGCCCGCTGTGCGCCGCCCAGTTCCATCCGGAGAAGTCCGGCGACGCCGGCGCCGAACTCCTCCGCAACTGGCTGGGCACCCTCGCCTGATCTTCCCGTCCCATCTGCCTCGAAAGGGTTTCCGCATGTCCTTGACGCTCCTTCCCGCCGTCGACGTCGCAGGCGGCCAGGCCGTCCGCCTGGTCCAGGGCGAGGCGGGCACCGAGACCTCCTACGGATCGCCGCTGGAGGCGGCCCTGGCCTGGCAGCGCGCGGGCGCGGAGTGGATCCATCTGGTCGACCTGGACGCCGCGTTCGGGCGCGGCTCCAACCGGGAGCTGCTCGCCGAGGTCACCGGGCGGCTGGAGGTGAAGGTGGAGCTGTCCGGCGGCATCCGCGACGACGCCTCCCTGGACGCCGCGCTCGGCACCGGCTGCGAGCGCGTCAACATCGGCACCGCCGCGCTGGAAGACCCCGCCTGGTGCCGGAAGATCATCGCCTCGCACGGCGACCGGATCGCGGTCGGCCTCGACGTGCGCGGCACCACGCTCGCAGCCCGCGGCTGGACGCGCGAGGGCGGCGACCTGTGGGAGGTCCTCGCCCGGCTGGAGGACGACGGCTGCCCCCGCTACGTCGTCACCGACGTCACCAAGGACGGCACGCTCCGCGGCCCCAACACCGAGCTGCTCCGCGAGGTCTGCTCCCGGACGGGCAAGCCGGTGATCGCGTCCGGCGGCGTCTCGTCCCTGGACGACCTGCGCGAGCTGGCCGGGCTCGTCGAAGCCGGCGTGGAGGGCGCGATCGTCGGCAAGGCCCTCTACGCGCAGGCGTTCACGCTCGAAGAAGCCCTGGAGGCCGTGAAGTGACGGTCGCCGTGCGGGTGATCCCGTGCCTGGACGTCGACGCCGGGCGCGTGGTCAAGGGCGTCAACTTCCAGAACCTGCGCGACGCGGGCGACCCCGTCGAGCTGGCCGCCCGCTACGACGCCGAGGGCGCCGACGAGCTGACGTTCCTGGACATCACCGCCTCCAGCGCCGACCGCTCCACGACCTACGACGTCGTCCGCCGCACCGCCGAGCAGGTGTTCATCCCGCTCACGGTCGGCGGCGGCGTCCGCACCGTCGACGACATCGACCGGCTGCTGCGCGCGGGCGCCGACAAGGTCTCGGTCAACACCGCCGCGATCGCGCGCCCCGAGTTCCTGCGGGAGGCCGCGCACCGGTTCGGGTCGCAGTGCGTCGTCCTGTCGGTCGACGCCCGCCGCGCCGCGCCCTCCGGCCAGCACGGGACCGCGTCGGGGTTCGAGGTCACCACGCACGGCGGCCGCAAGGGCACCGGCATCGACGCGGTCGAGTGGGCCCGGCGCGGCCAGGAGCTGGGCGTCGGCGAGATCCTGCTGAACTCCATGGACGCCGACGGCACCAAGGAGGGCTTCGACCTGGAGATGCTGCGCCGCGTCCGGGCGGCCGTGACCGTGCCGGTGATCGCCAGCGGCGGCGCCGGGGCCGTCGAGCACTTCGCGCCCGCCGTGGCCGCGGGCGCGGACGCCGTCCTCGCCGCCAGCGTCTTCCACTTCGGCGAACTGAAGATCTCCGAGGTCAAGGCCGCCCTGCGGGACGCGGGCACCCCCGTCCGCTGACCGGATCAGGCCTCCTCCTCGCCCGGGGCGTGCACGGCCGCCTCGGCGGAACGTTCCACGATCGGGAGGATGATCGCCGACGGCCGGTCCGGGTCGTGGAAGACCTCCTGGTGCGCCGTGACCATCCTCGTCGCGGTGGCGAGCGGCTCGCCGGTGCCGGGGTTCGCGGCGACCTTCGGGTGGGCGCCGCTGGTGACGTGGACGCGGACCCGGTGCCCGCGCGCGAACCGGTGCCCGGTCGGCCACAGGTCGACGCCGATGCGGCGGACGCCGCCCGTCCCCACGGGCTTCTCCGCGGCGGCGGGCAGCCGCAGGCCGCCCTCGCAGACGCTGCGGGACGTCCCGTCCGGCGCGACATCGCACAGCCGGACGACGAAGTCGGTGTGCTCCCGGTCGGACCGGACGAACAGATCCGCGCCGACCGGACCGATCACGTCCAGGTCGGCGTCGAGGGCCGGAGAGGTGAAGACGAGCACGTCGTCGCGGCGCTCCAGCGGCCGGTTGTCGACCGGGCGGGAGCTGCCGAGCACGGTCGGCCCGCCGAGCGCGGGCGTCGGTCGGGCCGGGTCGAAGCGGTAGGTGCTCGCGGGGGCGTCCTGCGGGCCGTCCTCGCCGAGGCCGCCGCCCGCGTGCAGGTGCCATGGCACCTGGCGCGTCCCGGGCGGCGGCCAGTCGCGGTAGTGCCGCCATTCGCGGGCGCCGGTGACGTAGACGCGGACGGGATCGCGCCGCAGCCCGGACGGGTCGCCGAGCAGATGGGCGCGGAACCAGGCGAGCGACTCGCGGACCGTGACGAGCCCGTGCCGGGCGTCGGTGTGCCACCAGGGGCCGATGGTCAGGTACGGGGTGTGCCCGGCGGCGCGGAGCGCGAGGTAGTCCCTGACCTGCCAGGGCAGGAACACGTCGTACCAGCCGCCGAGGAGGGTGACGGGCGCGGTGACGTCGCCGACGGTGCCGCTGAAGTCGCGGTCGTCCCAATAGCCGTTCTCGCCGGTGTGGCCGGCGAGAAGGTCCTGGTAGAAGCGCATCGACCGGCCGCCTGCCAGCACGTCCAGCTCGGAGAGGGGACGGCCGGACCGCGCGGCGCGGACGGCGCGGCGCCGGGACGTCAGCGGCGCGGTGAGCATCCCGAGCGGCCGCCGCTGCCGGTAGGTCAGGTCCGTCCAGGTGAGCGCGGACTCCAGCGCGAACGACCCGCCCACGTAGGCGGCGTCCCGGAACGACGACGCGGTGATCTGCAGTGACATCGCCTTCAGCTCGGGACCGGCGCCCGCCGCGATCGCCCACGCCGTGTAGCCGAGGTAGCTGGGGCCGAACGCGGCGAACGTGCCGTGGAACCAGGGCTGCCGCTTCAGCCACGCGACGGTCGCCAGCCCGTCCTCGCCCTCCCGGCCGAGCGGGTCGAACTCGCCGCCGGACCCGGCCGTCCCGCGCACGCTCTGCACCACCAGCTGGAAACCGAACGGGACGAACGGCAGCCCGTTGGCCAGCGCCGCCGGTCCGCGCCGCCCGTAGGGGGTCCGGACCAGGATCGTGGGCGGGCGCTCGACCCCGGACGGCGTGTACCGGTCGGTGAGCAGCGTCACGCCGTCCGGCATCGTCACCGGCAGGTCGCGCTGGACGGTGTACGGTGCCAGCCCGCCGGGGAGCCCGCGGGGGAGGGGGAACCTGATCGGCGGCGCGGGCAGCCGGTCCCAGGGAGCGGGCAGCCGATCCCAGGGAGCCATGACGCCTCCGTCTCCGCCGTTCTTGCTACTCCCTAGTAAGGTAACCGCTCCGGCGGCCCCGCAATCGCCCGGGGCACCTGACCGGCTTCGCTGGCGAGTTGCGGGGATTGTCTGGAATTGTTGCGTTCTGCATAGCCGGATCCGCTGGAAGGACGACACATGTGGCCCGGGTCGAACCCGCCGATGGGCCCGCCGCCCATGGGGCCCGGCGGGCCGGGACCCTCCTGGGGTCATGTGCGGCCGCCGATCAGGCCGTCCGCCGGCTGGTACGCCCTGCCGGTCATCCTGGCCCTGGTCGCCGCCATCGGGTTCATCACCACGCTCGCGTTCCTCCTGGACGACTCGAACGCCGCGGACGGGCCGTCCGCGTCGGGCGACCCCGTGGCCGGGGTGAGGATCGAGCTGTCGCAGGGGTACGGCTACTTCCTCTACGTCCGCAGCGGCGGCGGGTCGCCGTTCGCGTGCTCGGTGCAGGTGGGCGAGCGGTCCGGGCCGATCCGGCTGACGCGGAAGAACTCCTGGAGCGCGGCCGAGCACCCGTCGTACCGCTACACGGCCTCGTTCGAGGCGCCCGTCTCCGGGGCGGCCAAGCTCACCTGCCGCGGCACCGACGGCCCCATCCTGGTGACGCCGGACGACACCGCCGACGCCTACCTCGGCTTCGCCTTCCTGGCCGGGCTGGGCCTCGGGCTGATCGCGGTGATCGCGTTCACGGTCACCGCCGTCCGCCGCGGCGGCGCCAGACGCCGCGCGGCCGCTCTCGACGTCCGCCCCCCGTACGGCTACTGACCGGCCACGCCGTCAGGACGTGAGCTCGCGTTCCAGCGGGGTGCGGAAGCGGGGCGTCGCGCGGACGTCGCCGTACCAGGCGGCTATGCGCGCGGCCTCCCGCTCGATCGCGGCCGCGGCGTCGGCGCCCACGTCCTCCAGGACGCGGACCGCGATCTCGCCGTCCTTGCGCTGTGCCCAGCCGCCGACGATGCGGCCGTCCCACCAGATGGACGGGCCGATGTTGCCGTTCCGGTCGAACAGCAGCGGACCGTGGTCGCCGAGGAACCAGCCGCGCTCCTGCCAGCCCATCGGCGTGGGGTCGAGGGCGGGCAGCAGCGCCGCCCACGGCTCGGCGGGCGCGGGCTCCGGCTCCAGGTCGTCGGACAGCACGAGCCCGGTGGCGCCGCCGAGATCGACCTCGGTGACGTCGAGGAGCGCGAGGGCCTTCTTGACGTCACCGGCCGTCCAGCCCGTCCACCACTTCAGGTCGGAGACCGGGGCGGGGCCGAACGTGCGCAGCCAGCGGCGGACGAGCTCGGCGCGGGCCGTGTCGGCCGGGATCTCCTCGATGCCGCCGGGCAGCCACGACTCGACGGGCGACCACCGGTACTGGCTGCTGGTCCACGACCCGTTCGGGCGGCCCCGGACGACCAGGCCCTCGCAGCCGAGCGTGACCAGGATCCACGTGGTGACGCCCGTGGGCCTGGAGTACGGCTTGCCGGGCGCGGGGTCGACCTGCGTCCGCAGCCGGGGCTCGTCGGCGCTGAGCTGCGCGCCCGTCGCCTCCCCGCGCGCCAGCAGCGCCTCGTGCGTGGCCTTCTCGACCTCCGCGAACCAGGCGGGCACGTCGCGGATGTCGCTGCCGCGCTCGATGATGCGGGTGTAGGTGGCGCGCTGCTTGGCGGCCAGCGCGTTCGCCGTGGACGCCTGCAGCACCGGGACGAGCTCGACGGGCGCGACGAACATCGTCCGCCGCATCGCGAGCATCCGCAGCAGCGTGCGGTCGTCGTACAGGGCCCGCTCCAGCGCCGCCGGGACGGCGTCGACGCTGCGGGCCGCGACCGACAGGAACACGGTCGCCGGGTCGGTGGCGTGCAGCACCACCATGGACCGCGCGACGTCGAGGACGTCGTCGGTCCTGGCGCCGGGGGCGAGCCGGTGGCGGACGCCGAGCCGGGCGCGGCGCTCCGCCGGGGTCATCGAACGCATGAGCGAAGCCTAGCGTGTCCGGCCGGGTCAGCCGCCCCCGCCGCCGGAGATCTTGACGACGACGTTCTCCTTGGTGACGGACTGGACCGACACGTTGAACCCTTCGGCCTGCTCGCCCTCGCCGGCGGGCACCGTGATCGTCTGCCCCGCGATCTTGAGCGTGACCAGCTGGCCCTCCACCTTCACCAGCTCGGCCTTGATGCCGAGGATGGAGGCGCTCGCGTCGACGCCGCGGTCGAACGTCACCGTGCAGGCGTTCACGCCGCAGTCGGTGGTGGCGTTGGTGCCCTCGCCGCCGCACGCGGCCACGGCGCCGAGGGGGAGGAGGGCGAACGATAGGACGGCCAGCTTCCGCCGAACGGGAAAGGAGGTCATGCCGGGGAGTCTAGGGGCACGCTCCCATCGCCGGCGCCCTCCGCGAGGCGGATCCGCGGGCACCGGATGTAGTCCCGCGCGGTGACGGAACTGGATCTTCCGCCGCCGCCGTGTTTCGCTGGACCGGTGACGTGTGACGAATCCGGGGACTCGCGGCCGATGGTGGGGCCGGTGGTGTGCGCGGCGCTGCGCCTGGAGGCGCGGGCGGTCCGGCGCGGGCTCGTCCGCACGCCCGTCGTGGTCGTCGGCTACCGCGCCCGCCGCGCCGGCCGGGTGCCGGACGCCTGCGCCGCGTTCGTCATCGTCGGCTTCTGCGGCGCGCTCGACGAACGGCTGCGCCCTGGGGACGTCCTGGTCGCGGACGAGATCCGCGGCTCAGGGCCGGGAGCGGAGCCGGTGCCGTGCGCCTCGTCGCGCCTCCTGGCCGAAGAGCTGATCAAGGACGGCCTGAGCGTGCAGGTCGGGCCGCTGGTGACCACCGACCACGTCGTCCGCGGCAAGGAACGGGCGATCTGGGCGGCGCAGGGCGCGCGGGCGGCGGACATGGAGTCCGCGGTGGTCGCGGCGCGGGCCGGGAACCGTCCGGTCGCGGCCGTCCGGGTCGTCGTCGACGGGCCCGGTCATCCGCTGCTGCACCCGGGCACGCTCGGCCGCGGGCTGGCCGCGCGCCGGATCCTGGCGCGCACCGGCCCCGCGCTCGAACGCTGGGGCGTCCTGCTGGTGCGCGGCCAGGACGAGCACGAGACCGAGGCCCGGACGCCCTGAGCTCCGGCCCCGGGTCAGCCGCCGTGGCCCGTCCCGTGGCTAGCCCCGCCGCCGCCGTGGTTGTCACCGTGGACGATCTTGCCGCCCAGGTCCTTGCGGAGCGTCTGCAGGGTGTGCTCCTGGCTCACCACCACCCAGCGCGCCCCCACCAGGTACACCCCGCCCCACGGCTTGGCCTCGTGCAGCCACGTGTTCATGCCCTGGTCGGTGGTGAAGCTGAGCAGGACGTAGCGGCCCTGGGCGGTCTTGCAGTTGCCCTGCTCCAGGTCCTTCACCTTCCGCTGGCCGGTCACGGAGCAGCTGGTCTGCTGGGCGAGCTGCGCCAGGCTGGCCGGCTTGGCGACCTTGCCCTCGTCCTCGCCGCCGGACGTCGCGTCCGAGATCGCCGAGCAGCCGGCCGCCGAGGCGAGCGCCATGCTCACGGACAGGGCGGCGGCGCACAGCAAAGCGGGTTTCGTCAAGCGCACATGGTGTCGGGAACCCATCGCTCTTCCTCCGGGGTGTGATGCGCGATTCGGGTGGTGAATACGCATCCCGCCCCGGCGGGGTTCATCCGGGCCGCAAGGTCTCAGGTCACCGAACGGGCGGCGGCGGCAGCGCGGACGTCGGGCTCCTCGGACGGGTCGTGATGCAGCCGTTGCAGGCGGATCTCCGTCTCGCGGGTCAGCGGCGCGAACCGCGCCGCCTCCAGGCGGACGCTCTCCTCGCAGTCCCACAGCCCCTCGACGGTGTAGGACTCGGCGGTATGCGGGGCCGTTCTCGTCAGCGCGGTCAGGATTCTGGGTCTCAGGTAGGCGTACGTTGATTCGGTCCAAGCGGATTTCAGCAGGGGGACGGCCTCGCCGGCGCGGAGCCGTCCGAGCCCCTCGATCGGGCTGGCGGCGCTGCTCCACTCGCGCCGGTCCAGGGCCACGCGTAGCTCGTCCATCAGCAGCGGGACGTCCTGGCGGGTGCCGTAGCGGGCGAGGATGCTCAACCCCATGTCCTCACAACCGCCGCGCTGCGTCGCCCACGCCCGCGCCCGCGGCAGCGTCTCGGGCCCGTACTCCCGCAGCGCCCGGCACACCGCCCCGCCGTACCTGCTCGGCCGCTGCGGCAGCAGCTCCTCCGCCAGGTCGAGCAGCGCGAGCGTCCGGCGGCGGGCCAGCTCGAAGATCGCCCCGATGGCGCCCTCGCCCCGGCGCCGCGCCAGGTCCAGCAGCTCCGCCTCGCTCTGCGCGTCCCGTCCGGGCGCGGCGACCATCGCCCGGCGTGCCGCCCGTCCCGCCTCCCGCTGCCGCGCCAGGGCCTCGGCTATCCGCGGCTGCCGCGCCGCCCACGACTCGATCACCGGGTTGTGGTGCGCCGGGATCAGCAGCGCCAGCTCCGACTCGTCGCAGCGGGTGGCGATCAGCTCGTCCAATCCAACCGTCAGTGCCGGGTCCTCAAGATCGATCAATTCCTCGACGGCGTCGAACCACTGCGCGCCCTCCTCGGCGTACCGCCGCAGCGGCGAGGCGGCCTCCCGCCGGCTCAGCCGCACCAGATCGGCGAGGACGCCCAGCGCCAGGTCCACCCGCCACTCGTCGGCGTCGGCCTGGTCGGCCGGGTCGAACAGATGGGCCGCGACCGGCCCCACGGACATCTCGAGATCGACCATCAACCGGGCGTAGTACAGCTTCCGTGACTCGCACTGGCGGTCCCACCGTGGATCACGCCGGATGCAGTCGTAGACGTACTCGCCCGCGCCCGGCCTGTCCGCCGCGCGCCGCGCGGCCCTCCCGAGCCCCCGCTGCAGCTGACCGTGCAGCGTGCCCGCCGATTCCAACACGACCTCGTTATTCACACCGCCAGAATGCGCACGAGACCAGATAACGGGCAAGTGCTTTAGCCGGAGTCTTCGCAGCGGAACGGGTGCTTTCCGCGTCGCGGGCCCCTTGGGTCACAGGGTTCTTTGGGTGATCCAGGACGTGTGGAGGTCGGCGTAGACGCCTTCCTCGGCGACCAGCTCGCGGTGCGGGCCGCGTTGGACGATGCGGCCCGCGTCGAAGACGATCACCTCGTCGGCGGCCTCGGCGGTGGACAGGCGGTGCGCGATGGAGATCGCGGTGCGGCCGCGGGTGACGCCGTCCAGGGCCCGCTGGATGCGGACCTCGGTCGCCGGGTCGACGGCGGACGTGGCCTCGTCCAGGACGAGGAGGTCCGGGTCGGCGATGTAGGCGCGGGCCAGGGCGACGAGCTGCCGCTCGCCCGCCGACAGGGACTCGCCGCGCTGCCCGACCGGCGTGTCCAGACCGTCTGGGAGCCCGTCGAGCCAGTCCGCGAGGCCCAGCTCGGTCAGCGCGAGGACGAGGTCGGCGTCGGACGCGTCCAGGCGGCCGTAGCGGATGTTGTCGGCCAGGGACGCGTCGAAGAGGAACCCGTCCTGCGGCACCATGACGATCCGCTCGCGGAGCGAGGAGAACCGGACGCGGTCCAGCGGCACCCCGTCCACCAGGATCCGCCCGGACACCGGGTCCATGAGGCGGGTGAGGAGCTTGGCGAAGGTCGTCTTGCCCGAGCCGGTCTCGCCGACGACCGCGACGCGGCTGCGCGGCGCGATGTCGACGGTCACCTCGTGCAGGACGGGCGGCCCGTCCGGGTAGGCGAACCCGACCGACTCGAACCGCACCTCGATCGGCCCGCGCGGCAGCGTCTCGCCGCGCTCGCCGGGGTCGGCCACGTCCGGGACGGTGTCCAGCACGCCGAGCACCCGCCGCCACCCGGCGATCGCGTTCTGCGCCTGGTTGAACACCTCGGTGGCGGTCTGCATCGGGCTGACGAACAGCGTGACCAGGAACAGGAACGCGATCAGCTCGCCCGCCGACAGGTGCCCGCCGATGCCGAGCAGCGTCCCGGCGATGATCACGGCGGCGGTCGCGACGGCGGCGACCAGCTCGCTGACGGGGAAGGTCAGCGCCACCATGGCCTGCGCCCGGGTCTGCGCGTCGCGGTGGGAGTCGACGGACTCGTCCACGCGGCGGCCGGTCCGCTCCTCGGACGCGTACGCGCGGATCACCGGGGCGCCGACGACCGATTCGCTGACCGCGCCCAGCAGGTCGCCCATCTTCTCCCGCACCCCCATGTAGGCGGTGGACAGGATCCGCTGGAAGCGCCGCAGCGCCCACGCCAGCGGCAGGAACGCCAGCCACACCAGCAGGGCCAGCTGCCACGAGTAGACGACCATGAGCAGGCTCGCGACGACCAGCTGCCCGATCGACACGAGGAACATCAGCCCGCCCGACTGCATGAACTGGCTGATCTGGTCGACGTCGCCGGTCACCCGCGACACCAGCGCGCCGCGCTTCTCGCCGCTCTGGGTGAGCATCGACAGGTCGTGCACGTGCCGGAACGCCTTGATCCGCAGCCCCGCGAGGCCGCCCTCGGACGTCTTGTACAGCCGGACGTTCATCAGGTACGAGCACACCGCCGTCACCAGGACGGCCACCGCGCACAGCGCGACCGCCGACCGGATGAACCCGATGTCGGGGCCGCCGGAGCCGGAGAGGCCCTTGTCGATCGTCTGCTGGACGGCGATGGGCACCACCACGCGTCCGGCCGTTGACAGCAGCGCGAGCAGCAACGTCCCGGCCAGCCCGGCGCTGAACTCCGGGCTCAGCAGGATGCCGCGCTTGAGCGTGCTCAGGGCTCCCTCGGAGGAGGTATCGCTGATCCCCGTTTTCGTGGCGACCGTCATGCCAGGGCCTCCTCGCCGCCCTCGACCGCAGCCTCTTCGGCCTCGGCCAGCTCCGCTTCCGCCCGTTCGGCGTCGGCCCGTTCGTAGGCGGTGACCAGGTTGCGGTAGCCCTCGGAGCGCTCCAGCAGCTCCGCGTGCGTGCCGCGCGCGGTGACCCGGCCGTGCTCCAGGTAGACGACCTCGTCGGCCAGCGCGATCGTCGCCTTCCGGTAGGCGACGACCACGACGGTCGCGCCGCCCGTCTCCGCGGACTGCGCGTCCCGGAGGCTCTGCAGGATGCGCGCCTCAACCTGCGGGTCGACGCTGGACGTCGCGTCGTCCAGGACGAGCAGCCGGGGCCGCCGCACCAGGGCCCTTGCCAGCGCGAGCCGCTGCCGCTGCCCGCCCGACAGCGTCGCCCCGCGCTCCCCGACCATCGCGTCGAGCCCGCCGGGCAGCGCCGCGACGAACCCCTCGGCCTGCGCGAGGCGGAGCGCCTCCCAGACCCGCTCGTCGGGGACGTCCAGGCCGAGCGTCACGTTCCCGCGGACGGTGTCGTCGAACAGGAACGTCTGCTGCGGGACGAGCGCGGCCGTCTCGGCGACGCCGCCGCGCTCGACGTCGCGCAGGTCGACGCCGTCCAGCAGCACCGTCCCGTCCGCCGGGTCGACGAGCCGGACGAGCAGCGAGGTGAGCGTCGACTTGCCGGAGCCCGTCGGGCCGACGATCGCGACCGTCCGGCCGGGGGAGGCGGCGAACGACACGTCGTGCAGGACGTACCGTCCCGCCGCGTCGGAGTCGCCGGACTCGTAGGCGAACCGCACGTCCCGGACCTCCAGCGACGTCGCCTTCCCGCCCCCGTCCAGGGAGCCGTCTCCGAAGGGGAGGGAGCCGCGCGCGTCCAGGACGCTCCGGACCCGCTCCCAGCCGACGACGCTGCGCGGCACCTCGCCCAGCACCCAGCCCAGCGCCCTGATCGGCCAGGACAGCAGCGTGAACAGGTACGCGACGTTCACCAGGTCGCCCGGCGACATCGCCCCCGACTCCAGCCGCAGCGACCCGATCAGCAGGACGGCGAGCACGCCGAGGTTCGGCAGCGCCTCCAGTACCGGGTCGAACAGGCCGCGGATCCGCCCGACCGCGACGTTCGCGTCCCGCAGCGCCTCCGTCCGCCCGGCGAACCGCTCCGTCTCGGACTCCTCGCGCCCGAGGGTCTTGACGACCAGGCCGCCCTCGAAGCTCTCGTGCGCGACCTCGCTGACCTCCGCGCGCAGCTGCTGCGCGCGGGTCGCCACCGGCGAGAGCCGCCGCTGGTACAGGACGTTGATCAGCGCGACGGCGGGGAAGACCAGGAACCCGACCCCGGCCACCACCAGGTCGGTCACCATGATCGACACGGCGGCGATGAACAGCATGAACACCACGCCGACCGCCATCGGCAGCGGCGCGATCGGCGCCCACACCGCCTCCACGTCCGCGTTGGCGTTCGACAGCAGCTGCCCGGTCGGGTGCCGGTGGTGCCACGCCAGCGGCAGCCGCAGGTACTGCCGGGTGACCGCGCGCCGGTACTCCGCCTGGAGGCGGTACTGCATGAGGCCCGCGTAGAACCGGCGCCCGGCCACGCCGACCGCCTTCAGCAGCGCCACCCCGACGATCAGCACGCTGGCCCCGGCCAGCGACCCGGCGGTCGTGTCGCCCGACTCGAACGCGGGCAGCACGACCTCCTCGGTCGCCCAGCCGAGCACCGTCGCGGTCGCCACGGTCATCGCCGCGTACAGCGCGCTGGCGAGGACCGACAGGGTGAACACGCGGGGTTCGGCCTTCACCGCGACCCACAGCACGCCCATCCCCTCCCGGAGGACATGCGGGCTGACGCGTCTGGACGCAGGTGGCACGGCGACTCCTCGATCACGGCTGGCGCCCGGGAAATGTCCCCCTGCGACCGGGTTGTGGGGGGTTGGGGCCTGGATATGCCTACCATCCGGCCGGCGCGCTTATTCCCGACCCGCCCGCCCCGGCCTACGATCAGGCGATGAGCACCCCGGACGACGGCCCGACGAGCGGCGCCGAGGGCGGGCCCGTCCGGAGCGAGCGGCTGGCGCTGGCCGCCGCCCTCGCCGAGGCGGGGCCCGACGCGCCCACCGGATGCGCCGGCTGGGACGCCCGCGACCTCGCCGCGCATCTGGTCGTCCGCGAGCGGCGTCCCGACGCCGCCCCGGGAATACTGCTGCGGCCGCTGGCCTTCTACTCCGAGCGCGTGCGGCGCCGTACGGCACAGACCGTTCCGTTCGACCGTCTGGTAGAACGGATTCGGCTCGGACCGCCGAAGTTCTCGCCGTACGCGCTTCCGCGCGTGGACAAAATCGCCAACGCGGTTGAGTTCTTTGTTCACCTTGAGGACATCCGCCGCGCGCGTCCCGACTGGGAGCCTCGGGAGATCTCCCCGGAACTCGAGGAACTGCTCTGGCGACGGATAAGAATTGCCCGCTTTGTCCTAAGAAAAGTTCATGTTCGGGTAACGCTGGTCCAACCCGACGGGCGGAGCGTCCGCGTGTCGGGACGGGGTCGCGGAGCCGTCCGCGTCCACGGCCCGGTCGGCGAACTCGTCCTGTGGGCACTGGGCCGCAGGGACGTCGCGAAGGTCCGTCTCACCGGGGCGACGGACGCTGTCAAGACCCTGACCGAGACCGGTTGGAGTCTTTAACGGCCAGGTAACGGCATGGTTCGCGGAGAGGAGAATCGCAAGCCTTGCGGCTCCTCCGCTTTACGCGGAACCGGTGATACGGTGGTGCGGTCGGTTGCAGTCGTGGTTCTCGATCGTTCAGACGCCCGCGGACTGATGGCAGCGGGCGTTTTGGCTTTTCCGGGACCGTACCGGGGGCGAGAGCGTTCCGCAGCGACCGCACGGGCCCGCGAGGTGTGGGCCCAGGTTTTGCCGCAAGGAGAAAGACATGCCCCAGCAGGGCACCGTGAAGTGGTTCAACGCCGAGAAGGGCTTCGGTTTCATCGCCGTGGACGGCGGCGGGCCGGACGTCTTCGTGCACTACTCGGCTATCCAGACCTCCGGGTACCGCACGCTGGACGAGAACCAGCGCGTCCAGTTCGAGGTGACGCAGGGTAACCGGGGTCCGCAGGCCGACCAGGTCGTCCCCCTGTAAAGCCCGTAGTCGTACGTCAGGGCCCGTCATCTCTTCTCCAGGGGAAGGCGGGTCCTTTCGCATGGGCGGGTGCTGCGCGGGGCTCATGCGCGGGGCGTTGCGGGCGATCGCGCGTCCCTGCCATAAACTCTGCGCATGCCTGCCCGACCGTCCAACTTGGACCCCAAGATCGCTGACCGGCTCAAGCGCGACCCCAATGGGCTCGTGCCGGCCATCGCCCAGCAGTACGACACCGGCGAGGTGCTCATGCTCGGCTGGATGGACGACGAGGCGCTGCATCGCACCCTCACCACCGGGCGCTGCACCTACTGGTCCCGCAGCCGCCAGGAGTACTGGGTGAAGGGCGAGAGCTCCGGCCACCAGCAGTGGGTCAAGTCGGTCGCGCTCGACTGCGACGCCGACGCGATCCTGGTGAAGGTCGACCAGGTCGGCGCGGCCTGCCACACCGGCGACCGCACCTGCTGGGACGCCGACGTCCTGGACGCCGTCGTCGGCGAACGCCCCGCGTCGTGAGGGGGCCGGGCCGATGACCCCGGGGCGCGAGCGCGGCATGACGGCGCTGCTGTGCGCCGCCGGGGCCGGCCTCGCCCTGCTCGCCGCCGGCCGCACCTGGGCCACCGTGACGGCCGAGGACGCCATCACCCCGTTCAGCCAGAGCCTGACCGGCGGCGACCTCGGCGGCGCGCCGGGCGCGCTCGGCTGGGCCGCCCTCGCGGGGCTCGCCGCCCTGTTCGCCACCCGCGGCCGTGTGCGCGCGGGCGTCGGCGTCCTCATCGCGCTGTTCGGCGTCGGCATCGCCTACGCCTCGACGGTCGCCGTCCAGCGCTCCAGCGTGCTGTCCGCCGCCGAGGAGAAGAGCGCCCTGATCAAGCTCGGCGCCGACCCCGCCCTGCAGGTGAACCTGTGGTGGGTCCTCTCCCTCGCCGGTGGTGTGCTCCTCGTCGCCGCCGGGCTCGTCACGGCGGTGCGCGGGGCGCGCTGGCCGGGCATGTCCGCCCGCTACGAACGCGCCGCCCCGCGGACGCCCGACCCCGCCGCCGGCGACGACCCGTCCGCCATGTGGAAGTCCCTCGACCGCGGCGAGGACCCCACCGCCCAGAAGAACGGGCGTCCGTGAACACCGACGGCGGCGGGCTCGTCCTCGTCGTCGAGCACGACCCGGCCGTCGCCGAACTGCAGCGCCGCTACCTCGCCCGGGAGGGCTTCGACGTCGAGATCGAGGCCGATCCCGCCCGGGCCCCCGCCGCCGCCGAGCGCGGGCGGCCCGACGTCGTCGTCCTCGACCTGTCCGTCGCCGCGCTGCCCGCCGACCTCTACCGGCGCGTCGCCGAGGCCGCCCGGCCGGCGCCCGTCATCGCCGTGACCGGCCCGCTGGACCCCGCCCTCGCCCGCGCCGTCGGCGAGCACCACGTCGACCGGCCCTTCAGCCCCCGCGTGCTGGTCGGCGCGGTCGCCGACGCGCTGCGCGGCGCCGTCCCCGCCGAGCCGCCGGGTCCGCTGCGCGCGGGCGCCATCGCCCTCGACCCCGAAGGCCGCGCCGCCGTCGTCGGCGACCGCCGCGTCGGCCTCACCGTCACCGAGTTCGACCTCCTCGAGTTCCTCATGGCCAATCCCGGCCGTGTGTTCACCCGCGAGCAGCTCCTCGACGCGGCCTGGGGCCCGGGCGCCGGTGCGGGAAGCCGCACGGTCGACGTCCACGTCGCCCAGCTCCGCGCCAAACTCGGAGAGGGAAACCCGATCAGGACCGTCCGGGGCGTCGGCTACGTCCTGGACAGGTGAGAGGTCCCGTGGAGGCTCCTAGGGTGGACGACGTGACTCGCGTGGGTTCGGGCTCGGTCCGGCGGACGTTGCTGCCGCAGGGGCTCGTGCTGGGCGGGGTCGTCGCGGGGGCGCTGCTGGTGGCCTTCCGGGATCCGAACGAGGCGGGGCACTATCCGACCTGCCCGTTCCTGGCCATGACCGGGTTCTACTGCCCGGGCTGCGGGTTGATGCGGCTCGTCCACGCGCTCACCCACGGGGACGTGGCGACGGCGTTCGGCTTCAACCCGCTGGCCTTCGTCCTGCTGCCGGTGTTCGGGTACGTGTTCGTCCGGTGGACGGTGCTGGGCGCGCGGGGGATGCCGATGCGGTCCGCACTGTTCAAGCCGGTCGTGGGGTACTCGTTCGTCGGCGTTCTCGCCGTGTACTGGGTCGTCCGCAACCTGCCGTTCGCGGCGGCGCTGGCGCCCTGACCGACGACGCCCGCCGGAGGGGTCCCCGGATGCCGAGAGCGTTCCAGGGGGCGGCTACGATCGGTGCACGGAACGACCTGAAATAGGGGGCCTGCGACCTTGAGCGTTTTGGACGAGATCATTGAGGGCGTGCGGGCCGATCTCGCCGAAAGGCAGCGCGAGGTTCCGCTCGACGCCCTGAAGGAGCGGGCGGCGGCCGCCCCCGCCCCGAAGGACGCGCTCGCCGCGCTGCGCTCGCCCGGCGTCTCGGTGATCGCGGAGGTCAAGCGCAGCAGCCCGTCCAAGGGCGCGCTCGCCGCGATCGCCGACCCCGCCGCCCTCGCCCGCGACTACGAGTCCGGCGGCGCGAAGGTGATCAGCGTGCTGACCGAGCGGCGCCGGTTCGGCGGCAGCCTGGAAGACCTCGCCGCCGTCCGCGCGAACGTGGGCGTCTGCGTCCTGCGCAAGGACTTCATCGTCACCTCCTACCAGCTGTGGGAGGCGCGGGCGCACGGCGCCGACATGGCCCTGCTCATCGTCGCCGCGCTGGAGCAGGACGCGCTGGTGTCGCTGGTCGAGCGGGCCGAATCGATTGGGCTGGTCCCGCTGGTGGAGGCGCACACCGAGGAGGAGACCGCGCGCGCCGTCGACGCGGGCGCCAAGGTCATCGGCGTGAACGCCCGCGACCTCAAGACGCTGCAGGTCGACCGGGGCGTGTTCGCGCGGGTCGCGCCGCAGATCCCCAAGGACATCGTGAAGATCGCCGAGTCGGGCGTGCGGGGCCCGCACGACCTGCTCGCCTACGCCTCCAGCGGCGCCGACGCCGTGCTGGTCGGGGAGAGCCTGGTGATCGGCAAGGACCCGCGCACCGCCGTCGCCGACCTCGTCGCCGCGGGCGCCCACCCGGCGCTGCGGCAAAGCGGCTGAGCGACTGGATAAGGTTGAGGGTATGCAGGTCGAACCGCTCCGGGAGCGATGGCAGGGCTTCACTCTGACCCGGTGACAAGCCCCTTCTCCTACGACAGGACGCGTTTTCCATGACCATCGACACCGCGCGCGGTGCCGTGCCCGATGCCACGGGCCATTTCGGATCGTTCGGCGGCCGGTTCGCGCCGGAGGCGCTGATGGCGGCGCTGGACGAGCTCACCCGCGAGTTCGAGACCGCCAAGCACGACCCCGCCTTCACCGCCGAGCTGGACGACCTCCTCGCGAACTACGCGGGCCGTCCCAGCCTGCTGACGGAGGCGAAGCGCTTCTCCGAGCGGGCGGGCGCCCGCGTGCTCCTCAAGCGCGAGGACCTCAACCACACCGGCTCCCACAAGATCAACAACGTGCTCGGGCAGGCGCTGCTGACCCGGCGGATGGGCAAGACCCGGGTGATCGCCGAGACGGGCGCGGGCCAGCACGGCGTCGCGACCGCCACGGCGGCGGCGCTGCTCGGCCTGGACTGCACCGTCTACATGGGCGAGGTCGACACCGAGCGGCAGGCCCTCAACGTCGCGCGGATGCGGATGCTCGGCGCCGAGGTCGTCCCGGTGACGACCGGCAGCCGCACCCTCAAGGACGCCTGCAACGAGGCCTTCCGCGACTGGGTCGCCAGCGTCGAGAACACCCACTACTGCATCGGCTCCGTGATGGGCCCGCACCCCTTCCCGATGATGGTCCGCGACTTCCAGCGGATCATCGGCGTCGAGGCGCGGCGGCAGTGCCTGGAGCTGACCGGCTCGCTGCCGGACGCCGTCGTCGCCTGCGTCGGCGGCGGCTCCAACGCGATCGGCGCCTTCCACGCCTTCGTGCCCGACGAGTCCGTCCGGCTGTTCGGCTTCGAGGCGGGCGGCGACGGCGTCTCCACCGGCAGGCATGCCGCGACGCTGGTCGGCGGCACCCTCGGCGTCATCCACGGCATGCGCACCTACCTGCTCCAGGACGAGGACGGCCAGACCCAGGAGACCCACTCGATCTCCGCCGGGCTCGACTATCCCGGCGTCGGCCCCGAGCACGCGTGGCTGCACGACTCCGGCCGCGCCGAATACCGGGAGATCACCGACGCGGAGGCGATGGAGGCGTTCTCGCTGCTCTGCCGGACGGAGGGCATCATCCCGGCCATCGAGTCCGCGCACGCGCTGGCGGGCGCGCTGAAGGTCGGCGCTGAGCTGGGCCCGGACGCGACGATCGTCGTGTGCCTGTCCGGACGCGGCGACAAGGACATGCACACGGCCGCCGGCTTCTTCGGCCTCATCTCCGAAGGGGCGGGCCGATGAGCGCCCAGACCGCCTACGACAAGGCCAGGGCCGAAGGGCGCGCCGCGCTCGTCGGCTACCTGCCCGCCGGGTTCCCCACCGTGGCCGGCTCCATCGACGCCCTGAAGACCATGGTCGACGCGGGCTGCGACGTCATCGAGATCGGGCTGCCCTACACCGACCCGATGATGGACGGCCCCACCATCCAGGACGCCGTCCACCAGGCGCTCGTCGGCGGCGTCCGCGTCGCCGACGTGTTCCGGACGGTCGAGGCCGTCGCCGCCACCGGCGTCCCCACCCTCGTCATGACGTACTGGAACCCCGTCGACCACTACGGCGTCGACCGGTTCGCCCGCGATCTCGCCTCCGCCGGGGGCGCCGGGCTGATCACGCCCGACCTCACGCCCGAAGAGGGCGGCGCCTGGCTGGAGGCGTCCGACGCGCACGGCGGCGATCAGGGCCTCGACCGGGTGTTCCTCGTCGCGCTCAGCTCCACCGACGAGCGCATCGAGAAGATCACCGCGGCGTCCCGCGGGTTCGTGTACGCGGCGTCGCTGATGGGCGTCACCGGCGCCCGCACCGCCGTCGACACCGGTGCCCCGCGCCTGGTGGAGCGCACCCGCGCCGTGATCGACAAGGCCGGGACCGGGCTGCCGGTCGGGCTCGGGCTCGGCGTCGGCAACGGCGCGCAGGCCGCCGAGGTCGCCCGGTTCGCGGACGGGGTGATCGTCGGATCGGCGTTCGTCCGCCGCCTGCTGGACGCGCCCGACCTGGCGTCCGGGCTGGCCGGCGTCCGCGCGCTCACCGAGGAACTGGCCGAGGGCGTCCGCGCCCCGCGCTGATCGTCCACCACCCGCTGACCGTCCGGCGACCGTGCGCGCGGAGCCGGTGACCGTCCGGCGGGCGTGTTGTGCGGGTCTGCCGAGCGGGCGGCGGGCGGGGCGCGATCGTGCGGACGCCGCCTCCGTGTCGTGCTTGTGCTGCCGCCGCTCTCCCGTAAGGTGTGTTCGCCGGGTGAGACGGTCCTGGAAGGATCACGATGACGCAAGAGATGACGGCGAAGGACGAGGCCGGCACGGCCGCGCCGCCGTTGCCGCCCGCATGGTTCCAGGTCACGGCCTGGATCCTGACGATCGCCGGGTTCGGGATCTCCGTCTACCTGACGATCGCGCACTACGACGAAGGGGCGCTGGTCTGCTCGGCGTCCAAGACCGTCGACTGCCACGCGGTCACGACCAGCGACTACTCCGCGCTGGCCGGGATCCCGATGCCGCTGCTCGGCCTGGCCTTCTTCGTCTCGTTCGCGGCGCTGATCACCCCGTGGGCGCTGCGGTCGACCTGGCCGCCGCTGCGCTGGGGACGGGTGGCGAGCGTGTCGGTCGGCGTGCTCTTCGTCGTTTACCTGGTCACCGTGGAATTGGCAATCTTGCACAAAATTTGCCTGTGGTGCACCGGAGTGCACGTCGTGACCGTCCTGCTCTTCCTTCTCGTTCTCATCGACGAATTCCGGCGGATCGGTCAAGTCGACTAGTCTCGCCGTCACCGCGCCGCACCGTGCCGGCGCGGGCCCATACGCAATAGGAGAAACCCCATGAGCAAGGCCGCACGTGAGCGGTCCGCGCGCGAGCGCCTGGCAGCCGAGCGCAAGCGGCAGGAGTCGCGCTCCAAGCAGCGGCGGCTGCTGGCCATCGTTCTCGGCTCGGTGGTCGCGGTGGCGGTCATCGTGGTCGGGACCGTGCTGATCGTCGACCAGCAGCGCAAGAACGGGCGGGCCGAGGCGCACAAGGGCGCGCTCGCCCCGCTCAGCCGCCAGGCGGACGGCTCCATCGTCATGGCCAAGGCCGGGGTGACCAAGCCGGAGCTGGAGATCTTCGAGGACTTCCAGTGCCCGATCTGCAAGCAGTTCGAGGAGTCCACCGGCAAGACCGTCCAGCAGCTCGCGCTGGAGGGCAAGGTCAAGGTCGTCTACCGGCCGTTCCACCTCTTCGGCCAGCAGAAGGACCCGATCAAGATCAACTCGCTGCGCTCGGCGGCGGCGGCGCTCTGCGTCCCGGCCGACAAGTGGGTCTCCTACCAGGAGACGCTCTACCGGTTCCAGCCCGCCGAGGGCGACGAGGGCTTCGCGCCCGACGACCTCGTCAAGTGGGGCAAGGACATCGGCGTCACCGACGCGAACTTCGAGAAGTGCGTCCGGGACGAGCAGAAGAAGCCCCAGGTCGACGCGATGACCAGGTACGCCCTGCAGACCCGCGGCGTCGACGGCACCCCGACGGTGTTCCTCAACGGCCAGAAGATGGACACGAACCAGGCGATGAACCCGGGCGCCCTGCGCGCGGCCATCGACTCGGCCCGCGCCGTCGGCTAGTGACGCACCGCCCCTGACACCGACGCGCCGAGCGCCGCGCCGTCCCCCCACGTCACGGTGGGAGACGGCGCGGCGCCGCGCTTTTCGATGCCCGGCGTCACCCGTCCCCGCTACGCTTCCGTGTGCGAGCAATCACGCACAGTGGCGATCGGGGGATCGATGAGCGAGCAGGGGAGCGGGACGACGGCACGCCGGCGGCTCGGGGACGAACGGGCGCGGGCCGCGGCGGCCCGGGAGCGGCGGCAGCGGCTGCTGGTGGTCGTGCTCGGCGGGGTCGTCGCGGCGGCCGTGGTGATCGCGGTGGTGGTCGTGGCCGTCTCGCGCAACAGCGGCGGCGAGACCTTCACCGACTCCTACGACGGGCCGCTGGCACCGGCGGCCCGGGAGCCGTTCGGCGCCGTCGCGATGGCGCGGCCGGGCGTCACCGCGCCCGTCGTCGACGTGTACGAGGACTTCCAGTGCCCCGCGTGCAAGGCGATGGAGCAGCGGATCGGCGGGACGCTCAAGCAGCTCGCCGCCGAGGGCCGCGCCAAGGTCGTCTACCGGCCGTTCCAGCTCTTCCAGCAGGAACCGCTGATGTCGAACTCGCGGCGGGCCGCGAACGCCGCCGCCTGCGCCCCGGCCGGCATGTGGGTCCGCTACCACGACAAGCTCTTCGCCGAGCAGCCCGTCGAGGGCGACCGGGGCTTCGGCAACGCGCGGCTGGTCGAGTGGGGCGCCGAGCTGGGCGCCACCGATCCCGCGTTCGCCGCCTGCGTCAACGGGTCCCAGAAGATCGACGAGGTGGAGAAGGCGAGCGCGCAGGCCGGGCGGGCCGGTGTCGACGCGACCCCGTACCTGGCGCTGAACGGCCAGAAGGTCGAGCCCGAAGTCCTCGGTTCGCCGGACGAGCTGAAGAAGGCCGTCGCCAAGGCGGCCGGGGCCCCGGCTCCGGCGCCCGGTGCCACCCGCTCGGGCGGGACGGCGATCGGCGGCGGCCCGGCGGCGTAGCGGAACCGGCACGGTCCGCCGCCGAATCGGCACGCTCCGCCGTGGGGGACGGCGCGTTCCGCGCCGGGGGCGGCGCTCCGCCCGTGAGACGGCGCGACCGGCACTCCGGAGGCGGTAACGTCTGCGGGCATGGAGCCGCTGGCTTATATTCCGAGTCCCTCGCAGGGTGTCTGGAACCTCGGGCCCTTCCCGGTCCGCGCGTACGCCGTCATGATCATTCTTGGCATCGTCGTCTGCGTCTGGCTGGGCGAACGGCGCTGGGCCGCCAAGGGCGGGACCCCCGGCGTGATCGTCGACGTGGCCGTGTGGGCGGTGCCGTTCGGCCTGGTCGGCGCGCGGATCTACCACGTCCTCACCGACTACCAGCGCTACTTCGGCGACAACGGCGACCCGCTCCGCGCGCTGGAGATCTGGAAGGGCGGGCTCGGCATCTGGGGCGCGATCGCGTTCGGCGCGGTCGGTGCGCTCATCGCCTGCCGGCGGCGCGGGATCTCCCTGCTCGCGCTCGCCGACGCCGTGGCGCCGGGCATCGTCCTCGCGCAGGGCATCGGCCGCTGGGGCAACTACTGGAACCAGGAGCTGTACGGGCGCCCGCTCGACACCTTCTGGGCCATCGAGATCGACAAGAACCGGCTCTCCGGGTACGAGGACGTCGCCACCTACCACCCGACGTTCCTGTACGAGTTCCTGTGGTGCGTCGGCGTCGCGATCCTCGTCATCTGGGCCGACCGCCGCTACAAGCTCACGCACGGCCGCGCGTTCGCGCTCTACGTCGCCGGCTACACGCTGGGACGCGCCTGGATCGAGGCGCTGCGCATCGACGAGTCCCACGAGATCCTCGGCCTGCGGTTCAACAACTGGGTGTCGATCATCCTGTTCCTCGGCGCGGTCGCCTACCTCTACGTGGCCCGCAACCGCACCGGCCCGGAGAACCTCGGCGCCCCCGTCGAGGAGACCGCGTCCGGCGCCCCGGCCACGGCCGCCCCCGCCGGAACGGAGCCGGACGACGACTCCACCCCGAAGGACGAGGCCGACGCCGACGCCGACGCCGCCGACGCGCCGACAGAGGTCGAGCCGAAGGCCGAAGAGGCCGAAGAGTCTGAAGAGGCCGAGGCGCCGGAGCCCGACTCCGACGAGGAGGAGCCCGAGGCCGTCACGGAGGTCGACGCGGAGGCCGAGGCCGACCCGGAGGACGCCGCCGGCACCAAGGTCGACACCACCAAGGCCGACGCCGACGGGGCCGACTCCGACTCCGACGAGGGCGCCGGGGCCACCAAGGCCGATGGTGACGCCGGCGCCGAGCGGGTAGAGGAAGCGGAACCCGAAGGAGAACCCGTCAAGGACGGGAAGTAGGAGTCAGCGAGGCGGCCGGTGCGCGGGAGATGAGCGGCGGGAAGCCCGGTGTGCGCCCGGAGCGCCACCACCAGCACCGCGACGTCACCGGCGGCTGGCTGCGGCCCGCCGTGTTCGGCGCGATGGACGGCCTGGTCTCCAACTTCGCCCTGATCGCGGGCGTCGCGGGCGGCCAGGCGGGCCGGCAGGTCGTCCTGCTGGCGGGCCTCGCCGGGCTGGCGGCGGGCGCGTTCTCCATGGCGGTGGGGGAGTACATCTCGGTCGCGTCCCAGTCGGAGCTGGCCGAGGCGGAGATCGAGGTGGAGCGCCGCGAGCTCGCCCGGCATCCCGGCGCCGAGGAGCGGGAGCTGGCCGAGGTGTTCGAGGCGCGCGGCGTCGACCCGGACACCGCCGCCGAGGTCGCGCGGCAGCTGTCCCGCGACCCGGACGAGGCCCTCCAGGTGCACACCAAGGAGGAGCTCGGGGTGACGCCCGGCGAGCTGCCGTCGCCGCTGCTGGCGGCGGGCTCGTCGTTCCTGTCGTTCGCGATCGGGGCGCTGCTGCCGGTGCTGCCCTACCTGCTGGGCGCGTCCTCGCTGTGGCCGGCGGCGGGCGTCGCCGCGCTCGGCCTGTTCGGCGCGGGCGCGCTGGTGTCGCGGGTGACGACCCGCGCCTGGTGGTTCGGCGGGGCGCGGCAGCTGCTGTTCGGCGCCGCCGCCGCGGCGATCACCTACGGCGTCGGTGCGCTGATCGGAACGGGCTGACCGGGACGCTCCCGCCCGGAGGCGCCGCCCGCCGTCCGGGGAATCTGGATGAAACGCCCTTTTGGCCACGCGAGAGGCGCCGGGGCCGCTAAGCTCCCGGTCGTGATCGAGGCTCGTGACACAGGCTCCCGCAAGACCCCGGGCAGGGGCCGCGGGCGCGACTTCTGGCCGGACGACGACACCAAGCCCGGCCGCCGGCTCCCCAGTCCGAAGCTGCTGTTCGGCGGGGCCGCCGCGCTGGTCGCCGTGGTCGTCGCGGCCGTGGCCGCGCTGCTCCTGACCGGCGGTGACGCGGCGGAGAAGGCGGCCCCCAAGCAGGTCCTCCCGACCGCGTACACGCCGGACTACAACGGCGAGGGCTTCCGCCAGATCGCCGAGCGGTCCGCCGACCGCCGCGCGATCACCGAGGGCGAGGCGTTCTCCGCCAAGGAGCTGAAGTCCGCCGGCTACTCCTTCACGCTCGCCGCGTCCGACCTGAGCTCGGACTGCAAGGCCGCGACGTGGGGCGCCCGCCTCCAGGGCGACCTCGCCAAGTTCGGCTGCAACCAGATCGCCCGCGCCGCCTACGTCAGCGCCGACAAGAAGCACGTCGGCCACTTCATCGTGATCAACCTGTCGGGCGTCGAGGGCGTCAAGCAGATCCTCCGCGACCTGGACCCGCGGACCAACGCGGGCTGGCCGGTCCTGCTGAAGGCGCCCGGCGTGCCCGCGACCGGCGCCGGGTTCAGCGCCGCCTACGCCAAGACCTACGGCCACTACGCGGTGCTGACGCTGGTGGAGCGGGCCGGCGGGGCACAGCCCGCCTCGCTCAACGAGATGATCGATGTGAGCCTGGTCATCGAGAACGCCGCCGACTTCCTGTACGGGCGGCTCGACCTGGCCTCCACCGGGACCCCGGGACAGTGATCCGGCCGCGCGCGGGCGTGTCACCGGCCGCCGGGCAGTAGTCTGCCCGGTCGTGGACCCCGATGAACCGTGGAACCCGATGAGCGTCGCCGCGGCGGACCCGGGCGGGTGCCGGTGACCCGCCAGGGCGGCCGCGGGCGGCCCGCCCCGCGCCGGACGGCCCCGGGCCGTGCCGGCGCGCCCCGCCCGCGCCCTGGGGCCCGCCGCCCGCAGCGCCCGGACCGTCCGGCACCGCCGCAGCCGCGCATGCCGTTCGAGGACGAGGCGCCCGGGTACCGGGACGCGTCCGGGCAGGTCCCGGCCCCGCGCCCCGGCGGCCCCCGCCCGAACCCCCGCGACGGCGGGCCTGATCCGCGGGCGGGCAAGGCGAACCAGCGCGGACGGAAGCAGAAGGCACGCGGACGGAAGCCGAACCGGCGCGACGGCGCGCCCGAAACCCGGAAGGCCGGCCGGGGCGGGTTCGGGCCGAAGATGTACTTCGGCGCGGCCGCCCTCCTCGGCCTGATCGTGCTGCTCGGGACGGGTGCCGTGGTCGCCCTGAGCGGCGGCGACGAGGCCCCGGTCCGCGACATGACCAGCGTGCAGATTGGGAAGCCCGCCGGGAACGGCCGCTCGCCCGTGTCCTACTCGAACTCGCCGTCGACGTCGGCGTACACGGGCATCGCCTCCCGGACCGCGGACGCCAAGCCGCTGACGATCGAGGAGGCGTTCCCGCCGTCGGCCACCGTGCTCACCATCCCCGACGACGGCGACGTCAAGCTGAGACTGCGCGCCAAGCGCCTGGACGCCGACTGCGCCGCCGCCGTGTGGGGCGGGACCGTCGGCGACGTCCTCGGCAAGGGCGGCTGCACGCAGGCGGCCCGGGGGATCTACTCCGACACCAAGAGCGGGTACGGGCTGGCCGTCGCCGTGTTCAACCTGGCCGGGACGGCGGACGCGGACCGGTTCGTCGCGACGCTGGAGAAGACGCTCGGCGGCGGATTCGTCCGGCCGCTGGAGGCCCCCGCCCCGCTGAACAGGTTCGGGCACGGTTTCGGGATGGCGCGCGGTCTGGCCATGGGGCACTTCGCCGTGGTCACGTGGGCGCAGCGCCTGGACGGCAAGGGCGACGAGAAGGACGAGACGCTGCTGTCCCTGCTGATCGAGGGCGGCAAGGCCCCGGCGGTGCTCGGCCGCGCCGCCCGCGCCTCCAACTGACGGCCCCCGGCCAGGTTCGGGCAGGTTTCCGGCGGATGAACGTAAACCTGGTGTGCCGGTGACGATGCTCACCGAGGTCAGCGCCGTGCGCGTTGGTCATGAAACGGTAAACTGGTCTAAACCACTGTGAGATGACGCACGGCCGATCGGGGTCCGGAAGTTTCGTGATCTGGTGCCTTCGGGCATGATCCCGGCAGTGATGTAATGTCATCTCACCGCAGCAGGGCCAACGTCGTCCCGAGCCTGCACTGACACAGAAGCAGTGACAAGACGACGACGGAGGGTTTCATGGCTGCTGCTGCCCTCACACCCGCCGGCCGAGAGCCCGGCCCCGGACCCGCGCCGGCGGGCCGCCCCCCCGCCCAGGGACTGTACGACCCGGCGAACGAGCACGACGCCTGCGGCGTCGGGATGGTCGCCGACCTGCACGGCCGCACGAGCCACGAGATCGTGCAGAAGGCGCTGACCGTCCTGAAGAACCTCGACCACCGCGGCGCGGTGGGCGCGGAGCCGGACGACGGCGACGGTGTCGGCATCCTCGTCCAGCTCCCGCACGCGTTCTTCCGCGAGGTCTGCGACTTCCCGCTCCCCGAACCCGGCGCGTACGCCGCCGGCATCGCGTTCCTCCCGCAGGACGGCGACGAGCGCGCCGCCGTCACCGCCCACGTCGAGACGCTCTGCGCCGAGGAGGGCCTGACGGTCCTCGGGTGGCGCGAGCTCCCGCACGACCCCGACTTCACCGGCCCGGCCGCCCGCCGCGTCATGCCCCAGTTCGCCCAGCTGTTCGTGGCGCCCGCCGCGGGCGGCCCGCACGAGGACAGGACGGGCCTGGAGCTCGACCGCGTCGTGTTCTGCATGCGCGAGCGCGCCGAGCAGGACGTGAACGTCTACTTCCCGAGCCTGTCCAGCCGGACGATCGTCTACAAGGGCATGCTGACGACGCCGCAGCTGGAGCCGTTCTTCCCCGACCTGTCGGACCGCCGCTTCACCAGCGCGATCGCGCTCGTCCACTCCCGCTTCTCGACCAACACGTTCCCGGCGTGGGAGCTGGCGCACCCGTACCGGTTCATCGCGCACAACGGCGAGATCAACACGGTGAAGGGCAACCGGAACTGGATGCGGGCCCGCGAGGCGCTGCTGAAGTCCGACCTGCTGCCCGGCGACCTGTCCCGGATCTACCCGGTGATCGACATCGAGGCCAGCGACACCGCGTCGTTCGACGAGTGCCTGGAGCTGCTGCACCTCGGCGGCCGGTCGCTGCCGCACGCGGTGCTGATGATGATCCCGGAGGCGTGGGAGAACCACACCGAGATGGACGCGGAGCGCCGCGCCTTCTACGAGTTCCACTCCACGCTGATGGAGGCCTGGGACGGCCCCGCCAGCGTCAGCTTCACCGACGGCACCGTCGTCGGCGCCGTCCTCGACCGCAACGGGCTGCGTCCCGGCCGGTACTGGGTGACCCGCGACGGGCTGGTCGTGCTGGCCAGCGAGGCGGGCGTGCTCGACATCCCGGCCGCCGACGTCGTCCGGAAGGGGCGGCTGCAGCCCGGCAAGATCTTCCTGGTGGACACCGCCGCCGGGCGGATCGTCGAGGACGACGAGGTCAAGGCGGAGCTGGCCGCCGAGCACCCGTACGGGCAGTGGCTGCACGAGGGCCTCGTCCGGTTCGAGGAGCTGCCGCAGCGCGAGCGGGAGATCCCGACGCACGACACGCTCGTCAAGCGGCAGCAGACGTTCGGGTACACGCTCGAAGAGCAGCGGATCATCCTGACGCCGATGGCGCGGACCGGCGCCGAGCCGATCGGCTCCATGGGCACCGACACCCCGATCGCCGTGCTGTCGGAGCGCCCGCGGCTGCTGTTCGACTACTTCAAGCAGCTGTTCGCGCAGGTCACGAACCCGCCGCTGGACGCGATCCGCGAGGAGCTCGTGACCTCGCTGCAGTCCACGCTCGGCCCGGAGGGCAACCTCCTGGAGCCGGGCCCGGACTCGTGCCGGCGGCTCGTGCTGCCCACCCCGATCCTCGACAACGACGAGCTCTCCAAGATCATCCACATCGATGACGAGGGGTCGCTGCCGCACCTGCACGCCCACGTCGTGCAGGGCCTGTACGACGTCGCGGGCGGGGGAGCGGCGCTGGAGGCCCGCCTGGAGGAGATCAACTCCGAGGTCGGCCGGGCCATCGACGCAGGCGCCCGCATCATCGTCCTGTCGGACCGCGGCGCCGACTCCGCCCGCGCAGCGATCCCGTCGCTGCTGCTGACCGGCGCCGTCCACCACCATCTGATCAGGGAGAAGACCCGCACCCGGGTCGGCCTGGTGATCGAGACGGGCGAGGCCCGCGAGTGCCACCACATGGCGCTGCTGATCGGGTACGGCGCGTCCGCGATCAACCCGTACCTGGCGATCGAGACCGTCGAGGACCTCGTCCGCGGCGGCGCCATCGAGGGCCTGGACGCCGGGAAGGCCGTCCGGAACCTGGTGAAGGCGTACGGCAAGGGCGTCCTGAAGGTCATGTCGAAGATGGGCGTGTCGACGGTCGCGTCCTACACCGGTGCGCAGATCTTCGAGGCGATCGGCCTCGGCGAGGACGTCGTGTCGCGCTGCTTCACCGGCACCACGTCCCGGCTCGGCGGCGTCGGCTTCGACGTGCTGGCCCGCGAGGCCGCCGAGCGGCACGCCCGCGCCTACCCGCCGGGCGGCAACGACCTCGCGCACCGCACGCTCGAGGTCGGCGGCGAGTACCAGTGGCGCCGCGAGGGCGAGCCGCACCTGTTCAACCCGGACACGGTGTTCAAGCTCCAGCACGCCACCCGCACCCGCCGCTACGAGATCTTCAAGGAGTACACCTCCAAGGTCGACTCGCAGGCGGAGAAGCTGATGACGCTCCGCGGCCTGTTCCGGCTGAAGGAGGGCGAGCGCGAGCCCGTCCCGCTGGACGAGGTCGAGCCCGTATCGGAGATCGTCAAGAGGTTCTCCACCGGCGCGATGTCCTACGGCTCGATCTCGGCGGAGGCGCACGAGACCCTCGCGATCGCGATGAACCGCCTCGGCGGCAAGTCCAACACCGGCGAGGGCGGCGAGGACCCGTCCCGCTTCACCCCGGACGAGAACGGCGACCTGCGCCGCAGCGCGATCAAGCAGGTCGCGTCGGGCCGGTTCGGCGTCACCTCCGAGTACCTGACCAACTCCGACGACATCCAGATCAAGATGGCGCAGGGCGCCAAGCCCGGCGAGGGCGGCCAGCTGCCCGGCCACAAGGTGTACCCGTGGATCGCCAAGACCCGGCACTCCACGCCCGGCGTCGGCCTCATCTCGCCGCCGCCGCACCACGACATCTACTCCATCGAGGACCTGGCGCAGCTCATCCACGACCTGAAGAACGCCAACCCGGCGGCGCGCGTGCACGTCAAGCTCGTCGCGGAGGTCGGGGTCGGGACGGTCGCGGCCGGGGTGTCCAAGGCGCACGCCGACGTGGTGCTGATCTCCGGGCACGACGGCGGCACCGGCGCGTCCCCGCTGACGTCGCTGAAGCACGCGGGCGCGCCGTGGGAGCTGGGCCTCGCCGAGACGCAGCAGACGCTGCTGCTGAACGGCCTCCGCGACCGGATCGTCGTCCAGGCCGACGGGCAGATGAAGACCGGCCGGGACGTCGTCGTCGCCGCGCTGCTCGGCGCCGAGGAGTACGGCTTCGCGACCGCGCCGCTGGTGGTGTCGGGCTGCATCATGATGCGGGTCTGCCACCTGGACACCTGCCCGGTCGGCGTCGCGACGCAGAACCCCGTCCTGCGGCAGCGGTTCGCGGGCAAGCCGGAGTTCGTCGTGAACTTCTTCGAGTTCGTCGCCGAGGAGGTCCGCGAGTACCTGGCGGCGCTCGGGTTCCGGTCGCTGGACGAGGCGATCGGCCACGTCGAGATGATCGACACCCGCGAGGCCGTCGAGCACTGGAAGGCGTCCGGGCTGGACCTCGCGCCGATCCTGCACACCCCGGACCTCCCGGACGGCGCCGCGTTGCACCGCACCACCGTCCAGGACCACGGCCTGGAGAAGGCGCTGGACAACACGCTGATCCAGCTGTCGGAGGGCGCGATCGAGTACGGCGACACGGTGACGCTGGAGCTGCCGATCCGCAACGTCAACCGGACGGTCGGCACCATGCTCGGCCACGAGATCACCCGGAGATGGGGCGGCAAGGGCCTGCCCGACGACACGATCGACGTCGTCTTCACCGGCTCTGCGGGCAACTCGTTCGGCGCGTTCGTGCCGCGCGGCATCACGCTGCGGCTGGTCGGCGACGCCAACGACTACGTCGGCAAGGGCCTGTCCGGCGGGCGGCTGACGCTGCGCCCGGCGGCCGACGCCGGGTTCGCGGCCGAGGAGCAGATCATCGGCGGCAACGTCATCCTGTACGGGGCGACGTCCGGCGAGCTGTTCGTGCGCGGGATCGTCGGCGAGCGGTTCTGCGTCCGCAACTCCGGCGCCACCGCCGTCGTCGAGGGCGTCGGCGACCACGCCTGCGAGTACATGACCGGCGGCCGCGCCGTCATCCTCGGCCGGACGGGACGCAACCTCGCGGCCGGCATGTCCGGCGGCATCGCCTACGTCCTGGACCTGGTGCCCGAGCGCGTCAACGGCGAGATGGTCGACCTGGAACCGCTCGACTCCGCCGACAAGGAGTTCGTCCACGCGCTCGTCGAACGGCACCTGGACGAGACCGGCTCCGCCGTCGCCCGCCGCCTGCTGGACGACTGGGACGCCGCCGCCACCCGCTTCACCAAGATCATGCCGCGTGACTACCGGCGCGTCCTTGAGGCCATGGCCCAGGCCGAGGCCGAGGGACGCGACGTGGACGAGGCCGTCATGGCCGCCGCGCAGAGCTGAGAGAGGGGGACTTCCTTCAATGGCCGACCCGAAGGGTTTTCTGACCGTCCGGCGGGAGCTCCCGAAGCGCCGCCCGGTCGACGTGCGGATCCGCAGCTGGTCCGAGGTCTACGAGGACTTCGGCCGCGACCGCCTGGAGAAGCAGGCGAGCCGCTGCATGGACTGCGGCGTCCCGTTCTGCCACCAGGGCTGCCCGCTCGGCAACCTCATCCCCGAGTGGAACGACCTCGTCTACCGCAAGGACTGGCACGAGGCGATCGAGCGGCTGCACGCCACCAACAACTTCCCGGAGTTCACCGGGCGGCTGTGCCCCGCCCCGTGCGAGAGCGCCTGCGTCCTCGGCATCAACCAGGACCCGGTGACGATCAAGCGGGTCGAGGTCGAGATCATCGACCGGGCGTTCGCGGAGGGCTGGGTGCGCCCGCAGCCGCCCGCCGTGAAGACCGGGAAGACCGTCGCGGTCGTCGGCTCGGGGCCCGCGGGCCTCGCCGCCGCGCAGCAGCTCACCCGCGCCGGACACGACGTCACCGTGTACGAGCGCGCCGACCGCGTCGGCGGCCTGCTGCGCTACGGCATCCCCGAGTTCAAGATGGAGAAGCGGCACCTCGACCGGCGCCTCGACCAGATGCGCGCCGAGGGCACCGTGTTCAAGACCTCGGTGAACGTGGGCGTCGACATCACCGCCGACGAGCTGCGCGCCCGGCACGACGCCGTCGTCCTCGCGGGCGGCGCCACCGCCTGGCGCGACCTGCCCGTCCCCGGACGCGAGCTGAACGGCGTCTACCAGGCGATGGAGTACCTGCCGCCGTCCAACCGGGCGCAGGAAGGGGACTACGCCGAGTCGCCGATCTCCGCGAAGGGCAAGCACGTCGTGGTCATCGGCGGCGGCGACACCGGTGCCGACTGCGTCGGCACCGCGATCCGGCAGGGCGCCGCGTCCGTCACCCAGCTGGAGATCATGCCGCGCCCGCCGGAGTCGCGCCCGGACGCGCAGCCCTGGCCGACGTACCCGATGCTGTTCAAGATGGAGAGCGCCCACGAGGAGCTCGCCGACCTGGGCGGCGACCGCGTCTACGCCGTGTCCACCACCGAGTTCGCCGGCGACGCGGACGGCAACGTCCGCGCGCTGAAGCTCGTGGAGGTCGGCGGGCCCGACACCGGGTTCAAGCCGGTCGAGGGCACCGAGCGGGAGATCCCCGCCGAGCTCGTCACCCTCGCCATGGGCTTCCTCGGCCCGGAGCGCGAGGGCCTGCTCGACCAGCTCGGCGTGGACCTCGACCAGCGCGGCAACGTGGTCCGCGACGACGACTACCGGACGTCCGTGGACGGCGTGTACGCCGCCGGGGACATGGGCCGCGGCCAGTCCCTGATCGTGTGGGCCATCGCCGAGGGCCGCGCCGCCGCCCGCGGCGTCGACGCCCACCTCACCGGCCGCACGTCCCTGCCGTACCCGATCCCGCCGACCGCCCGCCCGCTCGCCTGAGCGCGGGAGAAGGGACCTGAAGGCGCACCCCTCCAGGTCCCTTCTCCCGCATGTGATGTGCCAGCATCGGGGCATGGGAAGCGCGACGCCCGCCCTGGACACCGAGCTGCTCCGCCGCATGCGGCTGGCCAGGGACGCCATGGACCGCGACTGGGCCGAACCCCTGGACGTCGCCGCCGTCGCCACGCGCGCCGGCTACTCGCGCTACCACTTCGTCCGGCTGTTCCACGACGTCTACGGCGAGACGCCGGGCCGCTACCTGGCGCGGCGCCGCATCGAACGCGCCCAGGACCTGCTGCGCACCGCCAACCTGACCGTCACCGAGATCTGCATGCTGGTCGGCTTCACCAGCCTCGGCTCGTTCTGCACCCGCTTCAAGCAGGAGGCCGGGATGACGCCGACCGAGTTCCGCCGCCGCGCCCGCGCCACCGACTCGTCCTCGATCCCCGGCTGTTTCGTGATGTTCTGGGCGGGCGGCTTCCGCAAGGACCGGCAGTACCCGGCGGAATGACCTGGGGAGGCAGCAACTTTCGAGAAGGCCGCCGGGTGGTCCGCCTCCTAGCGTGTGACGGGCAGGTTCCGCGTCACGAAGGAGACACCGAAATGATCACCAAGCTGGGGCTGGCCACCGTCTGGGTGCTCGACCAGGACTCGGCCAAGGCGTTCTTCACCGAGAAGATCGGCCTGGAGGTCCGCGACGACATGACCCTCGGCGAGGGCGGGATGCGCTGGGTCACCCTCGGCGCGAAGGACCAGCCCGACCTCAGCCTCGCGCTCATGGTCCCGGGCCCGCCCACGATGGACCCCGGCTCCGCCGAGCAGATGAAGGCGCTCATCGCCAAGGGCGTCCTCGGCGCGGGGGCGTTCAGCACCGACGACTGCCAGGGCGACTACGACAGGCTGGCCGCGCAGGGCGTGGAGTTCATCCAGAAGCCGGAGAAGCGCCCCTACGGCATCGAGGCCGTCTTCCGCGACGACTCCGGCTGCTGGTACAGCCTCACCCAGCCCTTCGAGAAGCTCGACGAGTCCGCGTCGTGGGGCGACTGCGTCTCGTGAAGCGGGCCCGCGGGGGGCCCGGGCGCCGCGCCCCGGCCCCGGATGATCAGCCGGTCAGGCGCGGGCCGAGCTCCCGCAGGACGTCCACCAGCAGCTCCACGTCCGCCTTGGTCGTCCGCCAGTTCAGCGGCGCGGGCCGGAACACCGTCATGCCCCGGTATGTGCTCGTCCCCGCGAAGACGCGGCCGTCCGCGAGCAGCGCCTCGCCCAGGCGCGCGTTCAGCTCGTCCAGGCGCCCCTCCGGGACGCCGTCCGGACGGTACCGGAAGCACACCACGCACAGCTGCACCGGCGCGAGCAGCTCCAGGTCCGGCGCCGCCTCGACCAGCTCGCCCAGATGCAGCGAGACGTCCAGGTGCCGCTCCACCATCGCCCGGTAGCCGTCCCGCCCGTAGGCGCGCAGCGTCGCCCAGATCGGCAGCGCCCGCGCCCGCCGCGACGACTCCGGGCCCAGCATGTTGTAGTTGATCCGCTCGTCGTCGGCATCGGGCAGGTACGAGGCGCCCCAGGCGCCGAACGCGCGCGACATCAGCGCCTGGTCGCGGACGAAGGAGAACCCGCTCTCGTACGGCACGTTCAGCCACTTGTGGCCGTCCGCCGTCACCGAATCGGCACGTTCCACGCCCCGCGCGAGACGCGCCGTCCGGGGCGTGAGCGCGGCGAACATGCCGAACGCGCCGTCCACGTGCAGCCAGGCGCCGTGCCGCTCCGCAAGGTCGGCGAGCTCCTCGATCGGATCGGAGTCGCCCGTGTTGACCTCGCCGAGGTTCGCCACGATCACCGCGCGGCCGCCGACCCGGGCCAGCTCCTCGTCCATGGCGGCGAGATCGACCCGGCCCGCGTCGTCCCTTGAGAACGTCCGGAGCGTGTCCCGGCCGCACCCGAGGATCTGCAGCGCCTTGCGCGTGCTGACGTGCACCAGCCCGCTGCTGAACACCGGCATCGCCGGCAGGCCCGCGAGGCCGCGCGACGTCACGTCCACCCCGTACCGGTCAGCCCACCAGGACCGGGCGCAGGCCAGGCCCGTGACGTGCGCGAGCGTCGCGCTCGGGGTCAGCACGCCGCCGAACGACGCGGGCAGCCCGAACAGCTCCTTCAGCCACCGCAGCACCACCGTCTCCGCCCGCGCGGCCAGCGGCGACAGCACCCACAGGCCCGCGCCCTGGTCCAGCAGCGACGTCGTCCAGTCGCCCGCCATCGCCGCCGGCGTCGCCCCGCCCACCACGAAATGGAAGCACCGCGGCCCGGACGAGTGCGTCGCCGCCTCCGTCCCCACCCGCACCAGCCGCTCCACCGCCGCGACCGACCCGTCGCCCTTCAGCGGCAGCGGGCCGTCGAGCTCGTCCAGCAGCGCGTCCCGCGAGCCGTCGTGGACGGGACGCTCCGCCAGCCCGTCCAGGTACGGCCCCGCCGCCCCCGCCACCACGGCGAGCGGCTCACCTGCCACGTCACGTTCGTCAAGCGGATCGCTCATGGCGGACAGCAGACCACAAACACCCCCCGTCCGGTAGATCCCTCCCACCGCCGCCGCGCCGACCGGTCACGCCCGGCTTCCGTGCGCCCACTTGTAGTCTTCGACCAGGTCGGCTACCGTCCCGCCAGGGTTCACGACTCGGCGGCCGGAAGGACGGAGCCCTCCCGCGCCGGCGTGAATCGCGCGCTCCCGCACCCCGCACGCGGGACCTCAGGGGCCCGGCCACCCACCGCTGGGGTGGCCGGGCCCACCCAATTCCCCAGGCGTCCGTTTCCTACAAGACGGGCCGGGCGCGGCCGCCCTACGGTCGAGGCATGAAGGTCCTGCACGACACCGGCCTCGACCGCGCCGCGGAGTTCATGCGCGTCAACGGCCGCCTCATCGACCGGCACCGCTTCGCCCTCCACTTCCGGGGCGGCCCCGCCGGACCCGTCCTCGCGGCCCTGCGCGCCTACGAGAACCCGGACGGCGGCTACGGCCACGCCCTCGAACCCGACCTGCGCGGCGAGGCCAGCCAGCCCGTCCCCGCCCAGCACGCCCTCGACTTCCTCCACGAGGCGGGCGCGGACGACGACCCGGCCGTCGCCCGCATCGGCGACTACCTGACGTCGATCACCGCGCCCGGCGGGGGAGTGCCGTTCGTGCTGCCGGCCGTCCGCGACGCCCCGCACGGCCCCTGGTGGCAGACCCCCGACGACCCGCCCGGCGGCATCAACCCCACCGCGACCCTCGCCGGGATGCTGTACCGCGCCGGATCCGGCCACCCCTGGCTCGGCCCCGCCACGGACTTCTGCTGGCGCCACCTGGAGCGCGCGGACGCCGAACCCGGCCCGTACGACGCCCTCGCCATCCTCACCTTCCTCGACCACGTCCCCGACCGCGACCGCGCCGAGGCCGCCTTCACCCGCCACCGGGACGCCCTCGCCGCGCCCGTCACCCTCGACCCGCACGCGGAGGGAGCCCAGCACTTCCCGCTCGACTTCGCCCCGCACCCGGACGGCCTCGGCCGCCGCCTGTTCACCGCCGACGTCATCGACGCCCACCTCGACGCGCTGGTCGGCGCCCAGGACGACGACGGCGGCTGGGACGTCGCCTTCCCGATCTGGACGCCCATCACCCGCCCCGAATGGCGCGGCTTCATCACCGTCGAGCGCCTGAGGACGCTCCGCGCCTACGGCCGCCTCAAGCCGTAACGCCAACGGGCTCTACAGCAGGTTGCGGACGGGCTCGCCCGCCAGATCCCGCACCTCGTGCGCGAGGTGCGCCTGGTCGGCGTAGCCCGCCGCGAACGCCGCCCCGGCGAGCGGTTGGCCCGCCCGCGCCAGGGCCAGCGCCCGCTGAAACCGCAGCACCCGCTGCAGCGTCTTCGGCCCGTACCCGAACGCCGCCAGCGAGCGCCGCCTGAGCTGCCGCTCGCTGATGCCGAGAGCGTCCGCCACGTCCCGCACCGAGCCGCCCACCAGCCCGGACACCACCGGCCGGACGAGCGGGTCCGGAGGCCGCAGCCGCGCCCGCACCGCCGCGACCAGGGCCGCACGCGGGTCGGGCGCCGCCGCCACGGATTCGGCCAGCCGGTCCGCCTCGCCGCCCCACAGGTCCCGGAGCGGCACCCGGCCGTCCCGGATCGCGTCCGCCGGGACGCGCAGGACCGGCGGCGCCGTCCCCGGCCCGAACCGCACCGCCGCGACCGCGTCGCCCGGCCGCACCACCGCCGGCATCGGCCCCGTGTCCGGCCCGGCCACCAGGATCCCCGACGCCGACCACATCAGATCGACGCAGCCGTCGGGGACGACACGCTGCAGGAACGGCTCCGCGTCGTCCGGCAGCGCCGCCTCCCACGAACACGCCAGGCCCGGCTCCGGGTACTCGCGATATCCCGTCGGATTCACCCCTCCTGCATATCACCCGATATGTCGGGCAGGGCCCCGGGAAACCCCTCCTGAACAGGAGTACCGCCATGCCGAACAACGTTCTCCAGGGCAAGACCATCGCGTTCCTCTGCGCGCCGGAGGGCACCGAGCAGGTCGAGCTGACCGAACCGTGGGCGGCCGTCGAGCGGGCCGGGGGCACGCCCCGCCTGATCTCCACGGCGCCCGGACGCATCCAGGCGTTCAACCACCTCGACAGGGGCGACACCTTCCCCGTCGACGCCACCGTCGGCGAGACCGGCCACGACGCCTTCGACGGGCTCGTCCTGCCGGGCGGCGTCGCCAACCCCGACTACCTGCGGACCCAGCCCAAGGCCGTCGCGTTCACCGGGTCGTTCTTCGACGCCGGCAAGCCCGTCGCCGTCATCTGCCACGGCCCGTGGACGCTCATCGAGGCCGACGTCGTCAAGCGGCGCACGCTGACCTCCTGGCCGAGCCTCCAGACCGATCTCCGCAACGCCGGGGCGATCTGGGTGGACGAAGAGGTCAAGATCTGTGAAGAGCCACCGAACGTCCTGGTCAGCAGCCGTAAGCCCGACGATCTCAAGGCGTTCTCCCAGGCCGCCGTCGACGCGTTCAAGGGATGATCGTCCGCCGTGGTCTAGACCTCTGACCTAGACCATTCGGTGAACCCGAGGCGTCCGTAGCCTGCACAAACACGGATACCGGCGGGTAACTAAAGGGCGTTTCTGCTCGGAATCACTTGACCGAAGTCCTGCGCGGGACCCTTGGAACGAAGTACCCTTTGTGCACGTGACCCGTCGCGCGAAGATCGTCAGCACCATCGGCCCTGCCTGCTCCAGTCCCGAGCAGATCAACGCCCTCGTCGAGGCCGGCATCGACGTCGCCCGGCTCAACATGAGCCATGGCGACCATGCCGTCCACGAGGAGGTCTACCACCGGATCCGGGCCGCCGCGGACGCCACCGGCCGCGGTGTCGGCATCCTCGCCGACCTGCAGGGCCCCAAGATCCGCATCGGGCGCTTTCCCGACGGGCCCGTCCGCCTCACCCTCGGCGACGAGTTCACCATCACCACCGACGACGTCCCCGGCACCCGCCGCGAGGTGTCCACCACCTACGGGGGCCTGCCGGGCGACGTCAGCGCCGGCGACTCCGTCCTCATCGACGACGGCCGCGTCGCGCTCAAGGTCACCTCGGTCGAGGGCACCCGCGTGCACACCATCGTCACCGTCGGCGGCATGGTCTCCGACAACAAGGGCCTGAACCTGCCCGGCGTTCCGGTCAGCGTCCCCGCCCTCACCGAGAAGGACGAGCGCGACCTGCGCTGGGCGCTGCGCCTCGGCGTCGACCTCGTCGCGCTGTCCTTCGTCCGCACGCCCGCCGACGCCGACATCTGCTACCAGATCATGGAGGAGGAGGGCGTCCGCGTCCCCCTCATCGGCAAGATCGAGAAGCCGCAGGCCGTCGAGCGGCTGCCCGAGATCGTCGCCGCCTTCGACGGGATCATGGTCGCCCGCGGCGACCTCGGTGTCGAGCTGCCGCTCGAACAGGTGCCGATCGTCCAGAAGCGCGCCATCGAGCTGTGCCGCGAGAAGGCCCGCCCGGTCATCGTCGCCACCCAGATGCTCGAATCGATGATCTCCGCGCCGCGGCCCACCCGCGCCGAGACCTCCGACGTCGCCAACGCGGTCTTCGAGGGCGCCGACGCCGTGATGCTCTCCGGCGAGACCAGCGTCGGCCAGTACCCGGTCGAGTCCGTCCTGACGATGAGCCGCATCGTGCAGACCGCCGAGCAGTCGTTCCTGCACGCCACCCACACCCTGGAGCGCATGCCCGAGACGGTCGGCGGCGCCATCGCCCGCGCCGCCGCCGAGGTCGGCGCGATCGTCGGCGCGGAGGCGCTCGCCGCCTTCACCATGTCCGGCGAGACGGCCCGCCGGCTGTCGCGCTACCGCTCGCCGATCCCGCTGCTCGCGTTCACCTCGGTGCCCGCGGTCCGCGGCCGCCTCGCCCACGTCTGGGGCGTCGAGACCTTCGTCGTGCCGCACGCCGACCACACCGACGCCATGTTC
Organism: Actinomadura sp. 3N508; assembly: GCF_044326375.1. Taxonomy (NCBI): domain Bacteria; kingdom Bacillati; phylum Actinomycetota; class Actinomycetes; order Streptosporangiales; family Thermomonosporaceae; genus Actinomadura; species Actinomadura sp. 3N508. The sequence goes on along the minus strand of NZ_JBIRAX010000003.1, from coordinate 528,847 downwards.
GGCCAGGTCGAGCAGGCCCTCCTCGAACTCGGCCGCTGCCAGAAGGGCGACAAGGTCGTCGTCGTCGCGGGCTCGCCCCCCGGCACGCCCGGCTCGACGAACGCGCTCCGCGTCCACGCCATAGGCGACGCCATCGGAATCCAGCACTGACCGCCACCCCGGCCGGGCACCGCGCGACCGCACCCCGCGCGGTGCCCGGCACCTTTACACCCCACAGCGGCGACGCTCCACCCGACGGATCACCAACCGATCTCATTTCCACGTCGCATTGGAAACGCGCGCACGAGCGCGCCGATGCCGCGTCAATACTTGGCCCCCGCGAACGCGTCCGTCGCGCCACCGGCCGGCCGTGCCATCGGCACGACCGTCAGGGCCGCGGGATCCTGAGAGTGCGCGGGCGACGCCTCGTCCCGTAACGCCGTTCGCGGACGACCTGCACCGGGATACCGCAGGTGCCGGCTACTTAGTGGCCGGTCTCGCCCCTCGTGCGCACGGGCCCGCCGGACGTCCGCCGCGCCGTCCACGCCACCATGAGGTGCCCCGAGTGGGATTCGAACCCACACTTGATGGTGTTTGAGACCATTTCCTCTGCCATTGGGATATCGGGGCTCATGTCCTTATAAACCGGACATTTGACTTGTATCGACCGGGCAGTGCCCTGGCAGGGGCGGCTCAGGACAGGGTAGCGGGTTTCGGTAGGGTCGTGTGCGTGGAGAGCGCGCGGCGAGTGGTGATCGCGGAAGACGAGGCCCTGATCAGGCTGGACCTGAAGGAGATGCTTCAGGAGGACGGCTACGAGGTCGTCGGCGAGGCCGGGGACGGCGAGACGGCCGTCCGGCTGGCCGGGGAGCTGAAGCCAGACCTGGTGATCCTCGACGTCAAGATGCCGGTGCTCGACGGGATCTCGGCCGCCGAGCGGATCTCGGCGGAGCGGATCGCGCCGGTGGTGATCCTGACCGCGTTCTCGCAGCGCGAGCTCGTCCAGCGGGCGACGGACGCGGGCGCGATGGCCTACCTCGTCAAGCCGTTCTCCAAGACCGACCTGGCGCCGGCGATCGAGATGGCGGTCAGCCGGTACACCGAGCTGCGGGCGCTGGAGGCGGAGGTCGCGGGCCTCCAGGAGCGGCTGGAGACCCGGAAGGTGGTCGACCGCGCCAAAGGGCTGCTGCAGGAGGCGCACGGGTGGTCCGAGGCGGAGGCGTTCCGGTGGATCCAGAAGACGTCCATGGACCGGAGGCTCACGATGCGGGCCGTCGCGGAGGCGGTCGTCGCGGGCGCGACGGGCTCGCCGGAGGGGACGGGCCCGCAGGGCTCGGAGGGCGGCGGGTCGCGGGGGCCGGGCGAGTCAGCCGCGGGTTGACTCTTTAACCCTGTCATCCCCTGCGTTGTCAAGGTCCATTGCCAAGGTTCCGGACCGACCCTGGACGGTCACCGACCGTAATCATCCCTGGCAATGCCGGGTATCGGATGAGCACGGGGGCGTAACGAACGAGTAACCCTTCTATCCGGGGGTCCTGTTCTGGGGCGGCCTCACGGTGTACGACATACCTGGTCCCCGAGTGACCGATTTCTCCATCAGAGTGTCGGCGTCGGGGGTTCGACTCGTACCCGATCCTCTCCCGGATCCGGATGGAAAGGTTGGGCACCTTGCGGCGCAACAAGATGAGGATCACCGGCGCGGTGGTGGTGAGCGCGACGCTCGCGCTCAGCGCCGTGGCCTGTGGTGGCGACGATGACGGGGGCGGCGGCAGCGGCAACGAGATCACGATCGGGTTCATGGGTGACCTGACCGGTGAGAACTCGGGCCTGGTGATCCCGCCGAAGCAGGGCGCGCAGCTGGCTATCGAGCAGTACAACGCCACGAACCCCAAGGTCAAGATCAAGTTCAAGACCTATGACAGCCAGGGCAAGGCCGAGCAGGCCACGCCGCTGGCGCAGGGCGCGGTCAAGAGCGACAAGATCGTGGGCCTCATCGGACCGGCGTTCTCCGGTGAGTCCGAGAGCGTCGGCCCGATCCTGGAAGAGGCGAAGATCCCGAGCGTGTCGCCGTCCGCGACGAGCGTCACGCTGGGCGAGAAGGGCTGGAAGTACTGGCACCGGGTGGTCGCCGACGACGCCGTGCAGAGCGACGGCGCCGCGAACTTCCTGGTGAACTCGGTGAAGGCCAAGAAGCTCTTCACGGTTTCCGACAAGCAGGCCTACGGCGAGGGGCTGGCCGGCGCCATCGGGAAGGCCGCCGCCGCCAAGGGCGTGCAGGTCCAGTCGGACGGCGTGGACGACAAGGCGACGGACTACTCTTCCACCGTCAACAAGATCAACCAGTTCAAGCCCGACGCGGTCTACTTCGGCGGCTACTACGCCGTCGCCGGCCGGCTGTTCAAGCAGCTGCGCGAGGCCGGGTACAAGGGCAAGATGATGTCGGGCGACGGCTCGCTCGCCACCGGGCTGATCGAGGGCGCGGGCGAGAAGAACGCGCAGAAGGCGCTGCTGAGCTGCGGCTGCCTCATCGACGCCGAGGGCAAGACCAACGAGAAGGCCAAGAAGTTCGCCACCGACTACCAGACGAAGTTCGGTGCCGAGGTCGCGATCTACTCGACCGAGGGCTTCGACGCGGCGACGGCGTTCATCGAGGCCGTCAAGGCCGGCAAGACCACGCCCGAGGACATCAACGCCTACCTGAAGACGATCGACGTCCAGGGCGTCGGCAAGCAGATCAAGTTCGACGAGAAGGGCGAGCTCGCGGCCAAGGACATCTTCATCTACGAGGTCCAGGGCAACAAGCTGCCGCTGCTCGGCAACAGCAACGAAGCAAAGGTCTCGTAGGCGTCACCACGCCTGGACTGACCTGACCGTCCCCCGTTCCGGGGGCCTCTGATGGCGCGGGAGCGGGAGCGCTACAGCGCTCCCGCTCCTTTGACGAAGGCGACCGAAGGTGCTCGACGACTTCATCAATCAATTCTGGCCGTCGACCGTGGACGGGCTGGCGCTGGGCGCGATTTACGCGCTCCTCGCGCTCGGCTACACCATGGTCTACGGCGTGCTCCGGCTGATCAATTTCGCGCATGCCGACATCTTCATGGTCGGCACGTTCGCCGCGCTGTGGACGGCCCGCGGGATCGGCGCCAACGACGTGGGCGGGATCGCGCTCATCGGCGTGGTGGTGCTGATGGCCGTCGTGGCGGGCGCGGTGGCGGGCGGCGGCGCGATGCTGCTGGAAGTGACCGCCTACCGGCCCTTGCGCAAGAAAGGCGCGTCCCGGCTGGCGGCGCTGATCTCCGCGATCGGCGCGTCGATCTTCATCCAGCAGCTGATGGGCACGGTGGTGATCCATCGGGTCTTCGGCACCTCGAAGGAGGGCGGCAAGCTCGACGTCAACGAGCACTTCAAAGAACTGACGGCCATGGTGGACGCCGGCCCGATCATGATCCGCAACGATCAGCTGATCGTCTTCGTCGGCGCGGTGGCGATGATGATCGCGCTGGACCAGTTCGTGAACCGGACCAAGCTCGGCCGCGGCATCCGCTCGACCGCGCAGGACCCGGAGACCGCGGTGCTGATGGGCGTCAACATCGACCGGGTGGTGTCGGTGACCTTCCTCGTCGGCGGCATCATGGCGGGCGTCGCCGCGGCCCTGTACTTCCTGCGGTTCGAGACCACGAACTACTTCACCGGGTTCCTGCTCGGCATCAAGGCGTTCACCGCGGCGGTGCTCGGCGGCATCGGCAACATCCGCGGCGCCCTGGCCGGCGGCTTCACCCTGGGGTTGCTGGAGATGTACGGCTCAAGCATTTTCGGCTCGGAATGGCGTGACGTCGTCGCGTTCACCTTGCTGATCCTGGTCCTGATGTTCCGTCCCACCGGCATTCTCGGTGAGTCCCTCCAGCAGGCGCGCGCATGAACCTCACGAAGAACGGAAACGGAAACGGCGGCCTCGGCGGGGTCCGCGACATGCTCTCCTTCGATCCGATCCGCAACGCGTGGGCGGGCGCTCCGCCCGTGGTGCGCTGGATCGTCTACGGCCTCCTGATCATCGGCGGCCTCCTGCTGCCGAGCGAGTCCATCGGCAGCTTCATGGCGCCGAGCGGCTCCGACTGGGCCGGAATGCTGAGCACCCAGATCGCGATCTACGTGCTCCTGGCGATCGGCCTGAACGTGGTGGTCGGCATGGCCGGCCTGCTCGACCTCGGGTACGTGGCGTTCTACGCGGTCGGCGCCTACACGATGGCCATCTTCGCGACCAAGTACAACTGGACCTTCTGGGAATCGCTCGTCCTGGCCATCCTGTTCTCGGCACTGGCCGGCGTGATCCTGGGTGCTCCCACGCTGCGGTTGCGCGGCGACTATCTGGCGATCGTGACGCTCGGCTTCGGTGAGATCGTCAAGCGGACCGCGAACAACAGCGAGTACGTGAACGGGCCCCGCGGCGTCCAGGGCATCCCGCACCCGCCGTCGCTCTCGGAATTCGAGATCATGGGCGTCCAGCCGCTGAAGTACGGGCTCCTGGACGCACGGCCGTACTACTACCTGCTGCTCGTCTTCATCATCGTCGCGATCATCTTCGTGAAGCGGCTGGAGAACTCGCGGGTGGGCCGCGCGTGGGTGTCGATCCGCGAGGACGAGGACGCGGCCGAGCTGATGGGCGTGCCGACGTTCAAGTTCAAGCTGGCGGCGTTCGCGATCGGCGCCGCGATCGGCGGCAGCGGCGGCGTGGTGTTCGCCTCGCAGCAGACGTCGATCACCCCGCTGAACTTCGAGTTCCTCGTGTCGGCGCTGATCCTGGCCGGCGTGGTCCTCGGCGGCTCGGGCAACCTGCCCGGAGTCATGCTGGGCGCCGCGCTGCTCGCCTGGCTGCCGGAGCGGTTCCGGGAGCTGAAGGACTACCGGATGCTGATCTTCGGTGCCGCACTGGTGCTGATGATGATCTTCCGTCCGGAGGGCCTGTGGCCGTCCCGGCAGCGGAAGGCCGAACTGGCCGAAGGCACCGGCGGTATGGGCAGTATGGGAGCCGAGGTGGCCGGACCGGACAAGCCCGACTTCGGCCCGGGAGAGACGCTGGAGGAGGGCAAGTGAGCGGGACGAAGGACCCCACGCCCGTCCTTGAGCTGCGCGACGTCGTGATGCGGTTTGGCGGCGTGGTCGCGCTCAACAAGGTGAACCTCACGGTCACCGAAGGCGAGATCTTCGCGCTGATCGGCCCGAACGGGGCCGGGAAGACGACGGTGTTCAACGTGACCACCGGCGTGTACCGGCCGTCCGAGGGGCGGGTGGTGTTCCGCGGGAAGCGCATCGACGGGAAGAAGCGGTACGTCGTCACGAAGCTGGGCGTGGCCCGGACGTTCCAGAACGTCCGCCTGTTCCACAACATGACGGCGGTCGAGAACGTCCTCGTCGGCACGGACGCGCACCACCGGACCGGGTTCGTCGCGGCGGCCCTGGGCCTGCCCTGGCATCGCCGCGAGGAGCGCACCGGCAGGGAGCGCGCCCGCGAGCTGCTGGAGCTGGTCGGCATCCCGCACCGCGGCGAGGAGGCGGCGAAGAACCTCCCGTACGGCGACCAGCGGCGGCTGGAGATCGCGCGGGCGCTCGCGACCGAGCCGAAGCTGCTGCTGCTGGACGAGCCCGCCGCGGGCATGAACCCCGCGGAGAAGGCCGCGCTCCAGGACCTGATCCGCAGGATCCGCGACACCGGGGTGACCGTCCTGCTCATCGAGCACGACATGAGCCTGGTGATGGGGATCAGCGACCGGATCGCGGTGCTGGACTTCGGCCAGAAGATCGCCGACGGCCTCCCGGCCGAGGTGCAGAACGACCCGCGGGTCATCGAGGCGTATCTGGGGGCACCGGCCGATGCTTCTTGAGATCGACGACATCCACGTCCACTACGGAAAGATCGCGGCGTTGAAGGGCATCTCGGTGTCCGTCGACCAGGGCGAGATCGTCACGCTGATCGGCGCGAACGGCGCCGGGAAGACGACCACGCTCAAGACGATCTCCGGCCTGCGCAACCTGTCGTCGGGCGCGGTGCGCTTCGACGGCAACGACATCAGCCGGATGCCCGGGCACAAGCGCGTGCTCGCCGGCATCGGGCAGGCTCCCGAAGGGCGCGGCATCTTCCCCGGCATGACCGTGGAGGAGAACCTCCTGATGGGCGCCTACGCCCGCAAGGACAGCGCGGCCAAGGAGCTGGCGGAGGCGTACGAGCTGTTCCCGCGGCTGGCCGAGCGCCGGTCGCAGGCGGGCGGCACGATGTCCGGCGGCGAGCAGCAGATGCTCGCGATCGGGCGGGCGCTGATGGCCAAGCCGAAGGTGCTGCTGCTGGACGAGCCGTCCATGGGCCTCGCGCCGATGCTGGTGCAGCAGATCTTCTCGATCATCGTGGAGATCAACCGGCGCGGCACCACGGTGCTGCTGGTGGAGCAGAACGCCCAGCAGGCGCTCCAGATCGCGCACCGCGCGTACGTGCTGGAGACGGGCCGGGTCGTGAAGGCGGCGCCCGCGGGCGAGCTGCTCGACGACCCGCAGGTCCGCGCGGCCTACCTGGGCGGCGCGTCGGGCGACGACCTGACCGCCGCGTCGGACGTCCAGTCGGCGGACACCGCGGACACCGCGGAGGCCGCCGGCACCGCGGACGACCCCGAGGAGGGGACGTCCCGGTAAGCGGCTCCCAGGCTGCGGTACACGCCCGTCCAGATCCGGTTCGCCGGGGTGGGCGGGCGTGCCGCGTCCGGGCGTCCTGAACGCCCTGAGAGACTCCTGAGCCCGGCCAGGGGTGAGGCGGGGTCAGGGGAGCGGGATCTCGGCGGGCGCGGGGTCGCGGACGGCCCCGACCGGCGGCGACCCGTAGAGCCGGACGGCCTTGACCTTCGCCCCGTGCGGGACGTCGAACCAGACGTCGAACTCGGCGCGCATGAACGAGCCCACCGACAGCCGCTCCGGCTGCCGCTTGATCATGGTGGCGTTGACGTCGGGGGAGTGGACCCTGCCGTCGGTGGTGACGAGGCGCTGCTTCCAGGTGTCGAAGACCTGGATGTCGCGCCCGGTGTTGACGGCGAGGACGCGGATCCGGGTGAACGTGCCCTTCGATCCCATCGCCGCGTGGGTGCCCATCACCTCGGTCATGCCCTCGCTGAAGCCGATGACCGTGAACGTCAGGTCGGCGCTGCGCCCGGTCTTGCCCACCGGCACGGACTCGCCCTCGCGGACCTTCTCGGCGGGGATGCTGTAGGCCGGCGTCGCCGGGGTCTTCCCGGATCCGGTGGCCCCCGCGAACGCGACGGCGCCCGCGAGCACGGCGGCGCCGGCGATCGTGAGGGGAACCCGCGAGCGGGCGGCACGGAGGCGCATGCTCGGAACGTACGGCGCGATCGCCGTCCGGGTGAACGCCCCGGCGCGATTCGCAACCCAACCGCAACCAGTGTCAGCCGTACGCCGGTGTCGCGGGACCGGGCGTCGGGGCCCGGACATGCGTTGACCCGGGATCACCTTTGGGGCCGTACGAACCTTCCCCGGGCGCGTACGTTGTCTACTCGGTGATCCCGGGCCGTTCCGATCCACGCTACAGACCCGGGGCCGCGCACCGCAAAGGAAGTCGGCCCCGAGATCATTTCTCCGGCGCGTCGCGGAGCATGCAGGTGAGGCGGGCGGTGCAGACCCGCCGGTCGTCCTCGTCGGTGATCACGACGTCGTAGGTGGCGAGCGTCCGGCCGCCGTGGACGCGGGTCGCCACGCCCGTCACATGCCCCTCGGTGGCCGACCGGTGATGGGTGGCGTTGATCTCGATCCCGACGGCGATGCGCCCCGCGCCCGCGTGCAGCGCGGAGCCGACGGACCCGAGCGTCTCGGCCAGCACGCAGGAGGCCCCGCCGTGCAGCAGCCCGTACGGCTGGGTGTTCCCCTTCACGGGCATCCGCCCCACGACACGCTCCGGAGACGCCTCAAGGAACTCCACGCCCATGGCCTTGGCCAGGTCACCGTGCGAACCCTCGGGAAAGATCTCCGCACCTCCCACGTCACTCATCGGACCCTGCCTTTCTGGGGGACGACCCCCAGACCCCCGAGCCGGAGGTCCGAAGATCCTCGCTCCGCTCGGTCTTCGGACCTGCTTTTCTGGGGGACGACCCCCAGACCCCCGAGCCGTCGGTCCGAAGATCCTCGCTCCGCTCCGGTCTTCGGACCCTGCTTTTCTGGGGGACGACCCCCAGACCCCCGAGCCGTCGGTCCGAAGATCCTCGCTCCGCTCCGGTCTTCGGACCTCCGCAAAACTGTCGTTGACGCAGACTAGAGTCCTGGTGTGGTGACGAAAGCAGCGACCCCTGACAAGCGTGACCGGCTTCTCCTGCTCGACGGGCATTCCCTGGCCTACCGGGCGTTCTTCGCCTTGCCCGTGGAGAACTTCTCCACGACCGACGGGCAGCCGACCAACGCCGTGTACGGCTTCACCTCGATGCTCATCAACGTCCTGCGCGACGAGCAGCCCACCCACATCGCCGTGGCGTTCGACCGCTCGGAGCCGACGTTCCGGCACGAGCAGTACGTCGAGTACAAGGCGGGGCGGCAGAAGACGCCGGACGAGTTCCGCAGCCAGGTCAGCCTGATCTTCGAGGTCCTCGACGCGCTGCGCATCCCGCGCATGTCCGTCGCCGGGTTCGAGGCGGACGACATCATCGCCACGCTGTCCGTCCAGGCCGTGGCCGCGGGCATGCAGACCCTCATCGTCACCGGCGACCGGGACGCCTTCCAGCTCGTCAACGACGACGTCACGATCCTGTACCCGGTCCGCGGCGTCTCCGAGCTGTCCCGGATGGACCCGGCCGCCGTCGAGGGCCGCTACGGCGTCCCGCCCGCCCGGTACCGGGAGCTGGCCGCGCTGGTCGGGGAGAGCAGCGACAACCTCCCCGGCGTGCCCGGCGTCGGCCCGAAGACCGCCGCCAAGTGGCTCGTCAAGTACGGCGACCTCGCCACCCTCATCGACCGCGTCGACGAGATCAAGGGCAAGGCCGGCGACAGCCTGCGCGAGCACCTCGCCGGGGTGATGCGCAACCACCAGATCAACAAGCTCGACACCGAGGTCGGCCTCGAGCTGACGCCGCCGCAGCTGACGATGGGCCAGTGGGACCGCGACGAGATCCACACCCTGTTCGACTCGCTCCAGTTCCGCGTCCTGCGCGAGCGCCTGTACTCCACGATCTCCGCCGCCGAGCCGGAGGCCGACGAGGGCTTCGACGTCCAGCTGGACGCATTGGAGCCCGGCGCGCTGGCGGCCTGGCTCGACGCCAACGCGGGTGACCGTCTCGGCATCGCCGTCATCGGCACGTGGGGCCGCGGCACGGGCGAGATCACCGCGCTGGCGCTGGCGTCCAAGAAGGGCCCGGCCGTGCACCTCGACCCGGCCGAGCTGATCGAGGACGACGAGCGCGCCCTCGCCGCCTACCTCGCCGACGTCAAGCGCCCCAAGGCGATCCACGAGGCGAAGGGCCCGATGCTCGCGCTCGCCGCCCGCGGCCTCGCACTCGACGGCGTCACCAGCGACACCGCCCTGGCCGCCTACCTCGCGCTCCCCGGCCAGCGGACGTTCGACCTCGCCGACCTCGCGCTGCGCTACCTGCACCGCGAGCTGCGCAGCGAGACCGAAGACACCGGGCAGCTCACCCTCGACGGCTCCGGCGAGGAGGAGGCCGCCGAGGCGCTCGCCGTCCGCGCCCGCGCCGTGACCGAGCTGGCCGACGTCCTCGACAAGGACCTCGACAAGCGCGGCGCCACCCGCCTTCTCCACGAGGTCGAGCTGCCGCTCGTCGGCGTCCTCGCCGGGATGGAGCGCGCCGGGATCGCCGTCGACACCGACCACCTCGCCGGGCTGTCGGCGTCCCTCGGCGGCCAGGTCAAGGAGCAGGAGCAGGCCGCCCACGCCGCCGTCGGCCACGAGTTCAACCTCGGGTCGCCGAAGCAGGTGCAGCAGGTCCTGTTCGACGAGCTGAACCTGCCCAAGACCAAGCGCACCAAGACCGGCTACACCACCGACTCCGAGGCCCTCACGAACCTCCTGGAGAAGGAGCCGCACCCCGTCCTGGAGCACATCCTGCGGTGGCGCGAGGTCGCCAAGCTCAAGAGCATCGTCGACTCCCTCATCCCCATGGCCGACGACGCCGGGCGCATCCACACCACGTTCAACCAGATGATCGCCGCCACCGGCCGGCTGTCCTCGACCGACCCGAACCTGCAGAACATCCCCATCCGCACCGCCGAGGGCCGCCAGATCCGCGAGGCGTTCGTCGTCTCCGGCGAGTACGAGTCGCTCCTCACCGCCGACTACTCGCAGATCGAGCTGCGCATCATGGCGCACCTGTCCGAGGACGACGCCCTTCTCGAAGCCTTCGGCACCGGCGCCGACTTCCACACCATCACCGCGTCCCGCGTGTTCGGCCTCCCGCCCGAGCAGATCGACTCCGAGCTGCGCGCCCGCATCAAGGCCATGAACTACGGCCTCGCCTACGGACTGTCCGCCTACGGGCTCTCCCAGCAGCTCCGGATCTCCCCGGACGAGGCCCGCGGCCTCATGGAGGAGTACTTCGAGCAGTTCGGCGGCGTCCGCGACTACCTCCGCGACATCGTCGCCAAGGCCCGCCAGGACGGCTACACCGAGACGATCCTCGGCCGCCGCCGCTACCTGCCCGACCTCAACTCCGACAACCGCCAGCGCCGCGAGATGGCCGAGCGCATGGCCCTCAACGCCCCCATCCAGGGCTCCGCCGCCGACATCATCAAGGTCGCCAGCCTCAACGTCGACCGCGCCCTCCGCGCCGCGGGCCTCACGTCCCGGATGCTGCTCCAGGTCCACGACGAGCTCGTCTTCGAGGTGGCCCCCGGCGAGCTGGACGACCTCAAGACGCTGGTCAGCGCCGAAATGGCGGGCGCCTACGACCTCCGCGCCCCGCTGAGCGTCTCCATGGGCACCGGCCAGACCTGGCAAGAGGCCGCTCACTAGAAAGACACCCCGCTCACTAGAAAGACACGCAGAGGCCCCGTTCCGGTGATGAACCGGGCGGGGCTTCGTCTTGTCCGGCGAACGGTTTTACCAGCGGATTCCGGACTTGGTGGGATGCGGGATGGGCCGGGGGTGGTGCGTGGGGATCTTGGGGGTATGCGAGCGGGTGTCCATTGATGTCCGGGGGGCCTACTCTGTCCACCGGGTCCTGTTCGGGTCGACCGGCGGGGGGTAGCGTGCCTCTGCTTCACAAGATCGCTGCAGTTGTGATCGTCTGCGCCGTGGTGCTGGGGCTGGCGCTTCCCGGGGAACGGCGGCCGCGGGAGAAGGCGCCCGCGGCGGAGCGGGCCGGGAACACCTCCGGGACGGCCGACGCCGCCACCGCGGCCAAGGCGAGCGGGGCGCCTGCGCCAGGTGGGTCCGCGTCGCCGTCCGCGTCCGCGACCCCGACCGGGCCGATCCCGGCGGCGGCGCCCGGGGCGGTGGCCGTCAAGGCGAACGAGCTGGGCCAGGTCCCGGTGCTGATGTACCACCGGGTCGTGAAGAAGCCCGAGATGTCGCTGGACCGGTCGACGAAGGAGCTCTACGACGAGCTGACGCGGCTGGCCAAGGGCGGGTACTGCCCGATCACCGCGGGGGAGTTCGTGAGCGGGCGGTTCAACGTCCCGGCGGGGAAGCATCCCGTGGTGCTGACCTTCGACGACAGCACGCCCGGGCATTTCGCGCTCGACCCGTCGGGGCGGCCGCTACCGGACACCGCGGTCGCGATCATCCAGCGGGTCGCCCAGGAGAACCCCGGATTCCGGGCGACGGCGACGTTCTTCCTGAACAAGGAGCTGTTCGGGCTGGAGGGCGGCCCGGCCGCCGTGGCGCTGAAGTGGCTGACGCAGAACGGGTTCGAGCTCGGCAACCACACGACGTCCCATCCCAATCTCGCGGGCATGTCCGAGAAGAAGGTGCGCGACGAGATCGGCGGGATGGAAGACCGGATCTTCCAGCTGACCGGGGCGCACACGGCGACGCTGGCGTATCCGTTCGGGTCGGTGCCGCGCAAGGAGAAGTGGGCGCGCGGCGACGGGGCGCGCTACTCGTTCCAGGGAATCTTCCTCGCCGGATGGCGGCCGTCGCCGTCGCCGTTCGCGACGGAGTTCGACCGGTGGAAGATCGACCGGGTGCGCTCCGAAGGCAAGATCAAAGAGAACGACTGCACCAGGTACTGCTCCACCGCGTGGCTGGAGTATCTGGACAAGAACCCTGATGAGCGCTACACCTCTGACGGAGACCCGGCCACGGTGTCGTTCCCGAAGATCGCCGAAGACCGGCTCGACGGGACGTACCGGGCGCGGGCGCGATCATACTGACGGCGCGCCGCCCACCGGATTGACCACGGGAGTTCGGTCCCATATCCTGATCGCTGCGCTGTGGGCCTGCGCGCGCTTCGGACGGAGCAGGCTCGCGCTCGGTCAGGTCGGCGACAACGGTTCGGTGTACTGACGCGGCAGCGACCGCGTCCGATTCCGGTCTTCGGCAGGGCGGATACCGGCCCTCCGCGCATTACCCATACGACTTCCATGTCCGTACCGGAGCCAGCCGACACATGACGAGCAGCACCGAGGCCACCTCGACCACCCCGCAGGTAGCGGTCAATGACATCGGGTCCGAGGAAGCCTTCCTCGCCGCCATCGATGAGACCATCAAGTACTTCAACGACGGCGACATTGTCGAGGGCACTGTCGTCAAGGTCGATCGTGACGAGGTCCTCCTCGACATCGGCTACAAGACCGAGGGCGTCATCCCCTCGCGCGAGCTGTCCATCAAGCACGACGTCGACCCGAACGAGGTCGTGACGGTCGGCGATCACGTCGAAGCCCTGGTCCTCCAGAAGGAGGACAAGGAGGGCCGGCTGATCCTGTCCAAGAAGCGCGCTCAGTACGAGCGCGCCTGGGGCACGATCGAGAAGATCAAGGACGAGGACGGCATCGTCACCGGGACCGTCATCGAGGTCGTCAAGGGCGGTCTCATCCTCGACATCGGGCTGCGCGGCTTCCTGCCGGCCTCCCTGGTCGAGATGCGGCGGGTGCGCGACCTGCAGCCGTACGTCGGACGCGAGCTCGAAGCCAAGATCATCGAGCTGGACAAGAACCGCAACAACGTGGTCCTGTCCCGCCGCGCCTGGCTGGAGCAGACGCAGAGCGAGGTCCGCCAGACCTTCCTCAACACCCTGCAGAAGGGCCAGGTCCGCAAGGGCGTCGTGTCCTCCATCGTCAACTTCGGCGCGTTCGTCGACCTCGGCGGTGTGGACGGGCTCGTGCACGTCTCCGAGCTGTCCTGGAAGCACATCGACCACCCGTCCGAGGTGGTCGAGGTCGGCCAGGAGGTCACGGTCGAGGTCCTGGACGTCGACATGGAGCGCGAGCGGGTCTCGCTGTCGCTCAAGGCGACGCAGGAAGACCCGTGGCAGCAGTTCGCCCGCACCCACCAGATCGGCCAGGTCGTGCCGGGCCGCGTCACCAAGCTGGTGCCGTTCGGCGCGTTCGTCCGCGTCGAGGAGGGCATCGAGGGCCTGGTGCACATCTCCGAGCTGGCCGAGCGGCACGTGGAGATCCCCGAGCAGGTCGTCCAGGTCGGCGACGAGATCTTCGTGAAGATCATCGACATCGACCTCGACCGGCGCCGGATCAGCCTGTCGCTCAAGCAGGCCAACGAGGGCGCCGCCGGAGTCGAGGAAGAAGACTTCGACCCGACCCTGTACGGCATGCCCGCCGAGTACGACGACCAGGGCAACTACAAGTACCCGGAGGGCTTCGACGCCGAGACGGGCGAGTGGCTGCCCGGCTTCGACGAGCAGCGCGAGACCTGGGAGCGGCAGTACGCCGAGGCCCGGTCCCGCTTCGACGCCCACCGCCGGCAGATCGAGGAGGCCCGCAAGGCCGAGGCCGAGGCGGGCGCCGAGCCCGCGGGCGGCTCCGGCGGCGAGCGCGGCTCCGGCGGCGAGACGTCCTACTCCGGCGGCGGGGAGAGCGAGTCCGGCGGTGGCGCGCTCGCCACCGACGAGGCTCTCGCCGCGCTGCGGGAGAAGCTGTCCGGCGGCCAGTGACCGATCACTGATCCGCCCCTGGCGCACGTGTCGTCCGCGACAGGGCCGTGAGTCCATGACCACGGTCCTGCGCGGCGGCCGGTGACGTTCAGACCACGGCCGGAGAACGATCCCCCGGGATCGCGCTCCGGCCGTGCTTCGCTGCGCCGGGTTCGGTAGCCTCGCCGTCGTCTCGAAGGCCTGTTCATCCCCCGGGAGCACACGTTCAAGTGGCCAGCACAGAGGTAGGCACGCGAACCGGCGGATCCGCCGCCGGGCCGCCGATCGTCCCGCAGGGCCCCGCCAGGCTCGCGCTGATCGCCGTCACGGTCGCGGTGCTCGCGCAGACGCTCCGGTTCTCGCTGCCCCAGCTCGACCGGTTCGCCGAGTCGGCCGGCACCGGGGTCGCCGCGGGCGGCGTCCTCGCCGTGTACCTCGCCGGGTTCGCCGCGCCGCTGATCCGCCGCGCCGCCGGGCCCCGCGGCCTGCTCGTCGCCGGCGTCGGCGGGCTCCTCGCCGTCCGGCTGCTCGCGCAGGGCATCGAGCCGCGCACCTGGCTCGCGTTCGCGGGCACCGCCATCGGCATGATCGCCGTCGCGGCGCTGTACGAGGGCGCCCGCGGCCTGTCCGGTGTCGGGTTCGCCACCGCCACCGTGGCCGGGCTGTCGATCGACACCGCCGTGCGGATGTGCTTCGCCACCTGGGACCCGGTGTGGCGGACCGGCGTCGGGCCATGGCTGGCGTGCCTGGCGTTCGTCGGCCTCGGCGCAGCCGCGCTGTACCGGGAGCTGTCGTCCGGGCCGGTCGCCGCGCCCGGCATCTCCTGGCGGGACGCCCTCGGCGCCGCCGCTTTCGGACCGTTCCTGGCGCTGCAGGTCCTCGTGCTGTCCAGCCCCGCGTTCGTGGCGTCGTCGGGCTGGCGGTCGCTGACCGCCGCGCACGTCGTGATCGTCGTCGGGCAGGGGCTCGCGCTGGCGTTCCTCGCGTCCGGGCTCGCCGTCCGGGCCGTGCCGGGCGGGGTGTGCGTGCTCGGCGGCACCGTCCTCGGGGTCGGCGCCGGGGCCGTCGCCGGGACGTACGCGGTCTCCGGCATCGAGGTCGTCCCGATCGTGATCCTCGGGCAGGTGCTGTCGGCGTGGCTGCTCGCGGTCGCGTGCCGGGCGCCGCTGCGCCGCGCCGGAACCGGCGGGCCGGTGTGGCGGATCGACGTCGGCGCCGCGCTCGGCGGGCTCCTGATCGTGGTGATCCTCGTCCCGTACCAGGTCAGCGCCGTGTCGCCGCTGCCGTTCCCGAACAACCTGCTGCCCGGCCTCGCCGGGATCCTGCTCGGCGCGCTCGCCGCGATCGCCGCCGCGCGCGGCGGGCCGCTGCCCGCCCGCGCTCCGCTGCGCGCCCTCACCGCCGGCGGCGCCGCGCTCGGCCTGCTCGCCGGGACGCTGGTGTTCACCGTCGCCGCGCCCGACGGGAAGGCACAGACGGCGCCCGTCCCCGGGACGGTGCGCGTGCTCAGCTACAACATCCACGACGCCGTCGACCAGTCAGGGCGCCTCGACCCGGAGGGCATCGCCCGGGTGATCGAGGGGCAGCGCGCCCAGGTCGTCCTGCTGCAGGAGGCCGGGCGCGGTTCGCTGCTGTCCGGCACCGCCGACGTCGGCGTGTGGCTGTCGCGGCGCCTCGGCATGAAGCTGATCTGGGGGCCCGCCGCCGACGGGCAGTTCGGCAACGCGATCCTCACCTCGCTGCCCGTGCACAGCTCCGGGACGGGCCGCATGCCGCGCGGCGACTGGTCGCAGATCCGCGGCTACGTGTGGGCGCGGCTCGGCGTCGGCGGCACCACGATGGACGTGTGGTCGACGCACCTGGAGGGCGGCGACGACCAGGCGGACGAGCGGTCCCGCTCGATCGCCGCGCTGCTGAGGGCCTGGGGCGGCGCGCCCCGCACGCTGATCGGCGGCGACTTCAACGCCGGGCCCGGCAGCCCGGAACTGGCCGCGATGACCGAGGGCACCGACCTGCGCAGCGCCGCGATCGGCGACGACACGTCCCCGACCAGGGCCGACGGCGAGCACGTCGACTGGATCTTCGGGTCGGACGGCGTCCTGGTGACCGAGTACGACGTGCCGGTGTCGCGGGCCTCGGACCACTATCCCGTCGCGGTGACCGTCCGGATCGGCCGCTGAGCGGCCGGGGTTCGTGTCCCGCCGCTAGGGTCGTCCCCATGAGCGAAGCGAACCCCGCGGCCGCCCCCACCGCCGGGAGCGGGCCGGTGAGCGCGCCCGCCGTCGCGATCGAGCGGGCCGTCCCGGACGACGCCGGGGAACTGCTGACCGTCCAGCGCGCCGCCTACGTCACGGAGGCGCAGCTGTACGGCGATCCGTTCCTCCCCCCGCTGGTCGAGGCGGGGGAGCAGCTCCGGAAGGTTCTCGCCGGGGACGCGGTGGTGCTGAAGGCCGTGCTGGGCGGACGCCTCGTCGGCGCCGTCCGCGCCCAGTTCGGCGACCGCACGTGCCTCGTCGGGCGGCTCGTCGTCGTCCCCGACATGCAGGGCCGCGGGATCGGCGGGCGGCTCATGCGCGCCCTGGAGGACGAGGTGGCCGGACGCGCCGACGCGTGCGTCCTGTTCACCGGGCACCTCAGCGAGACGAACCTGCGCCTGTACCGGCGCCTCGGCTATGCCGAGACGCACCGGGAGCGCGTCGCGGCGCATCTCACCCTCGTCCACATGCGCAAACCCCTCGTCCCGGCCGGAACGGCCGGCGGTTAGGGTGAGTTCGTGCTGAAAGTGGGACTCACGGGCGGGATCGGCTCGGGCAAGAGCGAGGTGTCGGCCCGGCTCCGCGAGCGCGGCGCCGTCGTCATCGACGCCGACAAGATCGCCCGCGAGGTCGTGGAGCCGGGCACCCCGGGCCTCGCCGCCGTCGTCGCGGAGTTCGGCGCGGACGTGCTGCTCCCGGACGGTGCCCTCGACCGCGAGAAGGTCGGCCGCATCGTGTTCTCCGACCCGGAGCGGCTCGCGGCGCTGAACGCGATCGTCCACCCGCTGGTGGGGGAGCGGACGAAGGAGCTGATGGACGCCGCTCCCGCCGGCGCCGTCGTCGTCTACGACGTCCCGCTCCTCGCCGAGAACGGCCTGGCGGAGATGTACGACGAGGTCGTCGTGGTCGACGCCCCCGAGGAGGTCCAGCTCGACCGGCTGGTCGCCAGGCGCGGCATGACGGAGGAGGACGCCCGCGCCCGCATGGCCAGCCAGGCGTCCCGCGCGGACCGCCGCGCCGTCGCCACCCGCGTCATCGACAATTCAGGCACGCTCGACGACCTGGAATCCCAGGTCGACGCCCTCTGGGAATCTCTCGCCCGGCATTGACGGGGCCCATTATGGAGGGCTCTTAATCAAGCACGTCACGTGATCATGCTGGTGCGCTGGGAGACGTTTCCGTGCCGTGGCCGCATTCGGACCTTGTGGCATCTCGAATGAATGGTGTAATCGGGGGTTGAACCGCTCCATTTTAAGGAGATGTCATGGCGCGTGTCACGCTTCGTGTAATTCTGGGAATGAGCCTGGTCGCCGGTGGTGTCGCGGTCGCGTCCCCCGCCGTCGCCGCCGGTCCGGCCGGGTCGCCGACGGAGCTCAAGCTCTCGGTCATCCCGCAGGAGAGCGGAAGGCCTCGCTATGCGACGCTGACCTGCGACCCTGTCGGCGGCACCCACAAGAACGCCGCGGCCGCCTGCGCCGAGCTGGCCCTGGCGGACGGGGACATCTCGAAGGTCCCGCCGCAGCGGGGCGGGTGCCTTCAGGTCTGGATCCCGGTGGACGCCGCCGCGACCGGGTATTGGAAGGGCGCTCCCGTCAAGCCGTTCTCCAAGACCATCACCAATGACGGGTGCGCCAGGATCTATTACGGCCACGTCTTCGACTTCTGACGGCAGGACGAGCTCGGAAGGGGCTCAGAAGGGCGCGTCCAGGGGGAGTTGGTGGACTTCGCGTAGGTAGGCGTCCAGTTCGCCGGGCTCGAAACGGCACATGCCCACGGCGTACCAGAATTCCGCGGTGGCGTTGCCCTCCCATTTGTAGCGGCCGTCGGGCGCCAGGGCGGCCCATCCTTCGGCGAGGCCGAGAAGGGTGGCGCGGCGCGCGGGCGCGGCGCTGCCGGTGATACCGCAGCCGGTGACGTCCCAGAGGATGATGGCGCCGTCGTCGCCGGCGGTGGCGAGGTGCGCTCCGTCCGGGCTGAACGCGACCGACCAGATACGGCGGGTGTGGCCGGTGAGGGTGTGGACGGTCTCGCCCGTGGACGGGTCCCAGAGGCGCACCGCCATGTCGTCGCCCGCGCTTGCGAGCAGGTTTCCGGACGGATGGAACGCGGTCGTCCACAGGCGGCCCGTGTGGCCGGTCAGGGTGTGCAGGGACTCTCCGGTGGCCGGGTCCCAGAGGCGGACGGTCCCGTCGTTGCTGGCGGTGGCGAGGGTCTCCCCAGACGGGGAGAAGGCCACGCGGTAGACGCGGTCGGTGTGGCCGCGCAGTTCGGCGGTGAGCTCGCCGGTCCGCGGATGCCAGAGCCGGACGAGGCCGTCGTCGCAGCCCGTCGCGACCAGGGCGCCGCCCGGCTGGAAGTCGATGGAGCGGACGCGGCCCCGGTGGTCGGCGAGGTTGACGGTCTCGCGGCCGGTCGTCCAGTACCAGAGCCGGACCGTGTCGTCGTCGTTGGCGGTGGCGAGGATGTCGCCGGCGGGCGAGAACGCGTGCGCCCACACGTGGTCGGTCTCCGCGTTCAGCTCGCGCTCGAACGTGCCGGTCCCGGCCTGCCACAGGTGGACGCCGCCGTCGTTGGTGGCGGTGGCGAGCTGGGAGTCGCGGGTGTTGAACGCGGCGGAGGTGAGGTTGTCGGCGACGCCGCGCAGCTCGCGGATCATCCGCCCGGAGCGCGGCTCCCAGAGCCGGACCAGGCCGTCGTTGCCGCTGCTGGCGAGCATGCCGCCGTCCGGGCTGAACGCGACGCCGGTGACGCGGCGGCCGTGGCCGCGCAGCACGACGCGGCACTGCCCGGTCTCGGCGTCCCAGATCCGGGCCGTGCCGTCGTTGCTGCTGGTGGCGAGCTGGGCGCCGTCCGGGCGGAACGCGAACGGCCACACCGCGCCGCGATGCCCGGCCAGCTCGAGGCGCTGCCGGCCGCTCCGCGGGTCCCAGAGGCGGATGACGCCGGCGGCGTCGGCGGTGACCAGGCGGCCGCCGTCCGGGCTGAAGGCCGCCTGGTAGATGGAGCCCCGGTGGCCTTGCAGGGTGGTGCGCTGGCGGCCGTCCTCCCAGATGCGGACGGACGCGTTGGTGTCGCCGGTGACCAGGAGGTCCCCGTCCGGGTGGAACGCGATGGCGTAGACGCGGCCGGTGTGGCCGAGGAGTTCCTGGCTGATCTCACCGGTGCGGATGTCCCAGAGGCGGACGGCGCCCTCCTGGTCTCCGGCCGCCAGGAGGGAGCCGTCGGGGTGGAACACGGCCCGGTAGACGGCGCCGCGGTGGCCGGTCAGTTCGCGCTGGAGGGCGCCTGTGGCGAGGTCCCAGACGCGTAGCGTGCCGCCCGCGTCGCCGGTGACCATGAGCGAGCCCGCGGGGTCGAACACAGCCGTGTAGACGGGCGCGGTGTGGCCGGACAGCTCGTGCAGGAGGGCGCCGGACGAGGCGTCCCAGACGCGGATGGTCCCGTCGGCGGCGCCCGCTGCGACGAGGTTCGCTCCCGATGGGGCGCGCCCGCCGACGACGAGCGGCCACACCCCTTCGGGGTGGACGGTGAAGGTGTGGGCGGTGTGGCCGGTGGCGAGGTCCCAGATGCGGACGGTGCCGTCCGCGGCGCCGCTCGCCAGGAGGTTCCCGGGGGAGTCGAACGCGACCGCGTAGGCGCGGTCGGTGTGGCCCTGGAGTGTGCGCAGCGGCACGCCTGTGACGGCATCGCAAACGAGGATGCCGCCGTCCTCGCTGCCCAGGGCCAGGACGGAGCCGCCCGGGCTGTAGGCGAGGGGGTGGGGGAGACGGCTGGTCTGGAAGTGGAAGCCGTAGGGGACGCCGACGGCGGGCGGGGCGACCTGGATGTCGATGGGGCGGCCGGGCGCGATCGCGGCCTCGCGCAGTTCGGGCGCGGCCGCGATCCGGTCGGGGAGCACGGCGTCCACGAGGGCGGCGCGGGTCCAGCGGCTGCCGTCGACGGCGACGTCCCGCAGGTCGGCGCGGGCCAGGCGGGCCCGGGACAGGTCCGCGCCGCGCAGGTCGGCACCGGCCAGGTTGGCCTCGTCCAGGCGCGCCCCGGCCAGGGACGCGTCCCGCAGGACGGCCCGCGACAGGTTCGCGCCGACGAGCTGTGCGTCGGTGAGGTCCGCCCCGGTGAGGTCGACTTCCTGGAGGTCGCGGTAGGACAGGTCCTCGCCCTGCAGGCGCGCGCCGCGCAGATCGGTGCGCGCCGGGGTGCGCAGGCGTGTGGTGATGCGGATCGCGTTGGCGCGGGCCGTGTCGTCTGCTTCGGGGTCGGCGAGGACCCCGGCCGCCCAGTCCTGGCACGCGCGGGTGTCGGCGAGGTCGCAGAGGAAGTCGACGGTCAGCTGGGTCAACGCACGGCGTCCTAGCGCCGACGGCGCCGTGCCCTGGGCGAACTCGTCGGCGATGTGCCGCGCGACCAGCCACTCCATGACCGATGTGTGGATGAACCCGAACAGGCCCTCGTCGGTGCGGATCAGCAGGCTTCCGGCGCCGACCGCGTGCGTCACCTGGTGCGGCGACATGCGCCCTCCGGCGAGGCCGGTGAGGGTGTCCGCGACGTCGGTGAGCTCGGCGAGGCGCAGGAACTGCTCGTTGCCCTCCCAGAGCCGCAGCGCGAGCGTCCCCACGGCGCGCCACATGTCGTCCGCCTTCAGCCCGGACGGACCGCCCGAGCCGCCGACCCGGTCGGCCTCGTGGGCCAGCCACGACGACAGGATCTCCTGGTACAGGTCGGCAGGGCTGACGGCACGGCGGGCCTGCGCGACCGCGCGGAGCCGGTCCTCGGGCAGGTCGGCGATGAACGACAGCATGCGCGGGTTGGACGTCAGCGCCAGCAGTTCCTCGATGCCCGCCAGGAGGTCCAGCCGCGCCTCGGCCACGGACTCGTCCCCGTACCGGTTCAGCAGGTAGGAGCGGACCTGCGGTGGCGCGAAATCCTCCAGCCCGAGGACGCGCCGGTGCGGGAGGACGCCGACCTTCTCGCCCAGTGCGGTAAGTACCTGGGCCTGCGACTTGAAGTGCTGGGTGCGGCTCGCCACCACGATCTTGGCCTTGTCCTGGGCGGCCTGCAGCAGGGTGTCGAGGTGGTCGGCGGCCTTGTCGTAGGTCATCCGCGTGACGAGCTCGTCGAACCCGTCGAAGAGCAGCACGATGCGCCCCTGGCGCAGCATGTAGTGGAACGCCTTGAGGTCGATGAGCTCCTCGCCGTGGTTGGCCAGGTGCGCGGCGACGAGACCGTCCACCGAGTGCGCCTTGTCCAGCGCGCGCAGCTCGATCAGGATCGGGATGACGTGCGGGAGCTCCTCGGGGATGCGGCGGGCGAGCTCGCGCAGGGCGAAGGTCTTGCCGCGGCCGAAGTCGCCGAGCAGCAGCAGGAACCGGCCGTGGTCGGCGGCCAGAAGGCGCAGCATCTCTCCGACGACGTCCTCGTGGACCTCCGTGATCGAACGGCTCTCCTCGCCGGACGAGGCGTCGCCGCGGAGGCGGTCGAGTTCCCGGTAGCGCTGCGGGACGTACAGGGTCGGCGGGTACAGGCCGCCTGCGGAGAGCCGCCCCGTCTGGGCCGTCACGTACTCCGACAGGTCGACGAGCCCCTGGAACTCGGTGAGGCTGCGCACGCGGATGCCGCGCCGCAGGGCGTCGTCGCGTAGGGAGCGGGCCGGTGCGGGCCCCAGGTACACCAGTTCGGATCCGTGGTCGGTGCCGTCGGCGTGCACGTGGCGGACGAACGCGTCCACGTCCGACTCTGTCACCCGGCCCACGTGGGCGCCGATGCGGTACTGCCGGACGAACCCGTCCTCCAGGTGGGTCAGCAGCAGGTGCGGCGGGTCCGCGCGGCCGTCCTCGCCCGGCGGCGGGACGATGCGCCGGATGGTCGCGCGCTCGAAACGCGTCTCGCACGCCTCCGTCAGGCGGTCGAGCAACTGCGCCGTGGGGTCGGGCACAGGGTCGGCCGCGCCGTTCGCCATGGGGCCGATCTCCGGGACGGGCGGTGCCGGTGGGGTCTCGGCGGGCGGGAACGTTCCCTGGACACTCGACCACGGCACTTCGAGCCGTTCCGGGCCTCGCCGTTCGGCGTCCTCTGGGATCCACCTGTCGAGGCCGTCGCGTCGCATGACGACGATCTGGTGACGTCCAGGCCCGAGTGCGGGGACGCATGGGACGCCATTGCCGAGCAGGGGAACGGCGCCGAATTCCGACTCCGCCCCTTGGAAGAACAGGTTGATGTGGCCGGCGAGCAGCATCTCGATGGTCTCGGGGTCGCGCAGCGCACCCGGCTCACCGGCAATTGGCGTGTGTTCGATCGCGCCTAGGCGGAGCCATCCCTCGTCCTCGAAATGGCGGAGACGCTCGTTGAACCAGGCCGCCTGCGCCCGCCCGACCCGCCCGTAGCGGTCGGCCTCGCGGTGGGACTGCGGCAGCGTCGAATTGAGACCGGCGACCACGACCCGCAGATCCGGGATGGGGAACAGCGTCCACGGCTGTGCGCTGTCGAAGATGAGCGCGTCTATGCCCTGGTAGAACTCCTTGAACAGGCCCGCGTAGTGGCGCCATTTCGGCCAGTACGGCGGCTGCGGCTCTATGTCGTCGGCCTCGCAGCTGGAGAAGTAGGCCTGGCACGCCGCACGGGTCACGTCGTGCGTGCCGGGGACGACCACGACGCGCTGCGCCTCAAGCCCTAGCAGCGCACGCAGGCTCGTCAGGAACGACAGCGCCTCGGCGAACTCCTTGCGGCTGCCCGAATGGGTGATGTTGCCGGTGACGACGAGCAGCTCCGGGCGCGGCACGCCGGAATCGGCCAACCGCGTCACGTCGCTCCAGATGCGGTCCTGCAGCTCGGTGGCCGTGGTGGGCTCGCCGGGCTCGGCGAGCGTCCGCCCGAACCGGGGGCCGGAGATGTGCAGGACGCTGAGGTGCTCGCGCGGCTCGTCGCGGGCCTCGTCGGCCGCGGGGAACACCGGCGCCGCGACGGGCGCCCGCCGGGCGGGCCGCTCCCCGGCCGGCTCCGGCCGCCCGGCGCCGTCCCCGCGCCCCTCAGACGGCTCCAGACGGCCCTGGAGTGGCGGCCTGGACTGCGGGAGGGCCGGGCCCGGCCCGGGGAAGCCTGGGCCGTCCTGGGGGCGCGCATGGCCGGCGAGGGCCTCCTCGATGCGGCGCATCAGCAGCCGGCGCGCCTCGTCCGGGTCGGCGATCCCGACCAGGTCCACGTAGGTGATCGTCGACAGCAGCCCGTCGATCGGGCAGTCCTCGATGCGGACCGTGACCAGCTTCCGGGCGGGATCGTCCGGGTCGGCCCTAAGCGCCGCCATCCATTCCAGACGCCCGTACCTGGAACGCAGGTAATTGCTCGACAGCACCGCCACCACGGCCTTGGCCTCCGACAGGCCCCGGTCCATGAAGTCGATGAAGTTGGTGCCCGGCACGAAGTCCCACGCCTGCATCATCGTCCGGTGCCCGGCGGCCTCCAGCTGCCACGCGATCCAGGACGCCCACCGCTCGTCCGCAGGGGAGTAGCTGATGAAGAAGTCGGTCGGACGCTCCTGCCTGGCACTGGAACGGGGCTCGCCGGGGGGTGTCATGCCGCCAGTATCCCGTTCCCGCACGGGGATTTCAGCGTGCCGTGCCGCGTTACGGATCATGGCGTCCGGCGCCTGGGAACGCTATGGGATCATGGCGCGGTGTCAGCCCGGATCGAGATCGCGCGCCGCGCGGTGCGCTCGCTAGGGGTTCTCGACTGGATCCGCATCGGCGTCCTCGTGCTCGGCGTCCTCTTCGTCGTCACGGGCCTGCTGCCTGCCGATACGGCCCGTTCCAGTATCGGACGGGTCGCGCCTCTGCTGCTGTTCCTGTTCAGCGTCATCATCCTGGCCGAACTCACCAAGGAGGCCGGGGTCTTCGACGCGATAGCGCAGCGGCTGGCGCGGGCCGGGCGCGGGAACTACGGCGCGCTGTTCGTGCTGTGTGTGGCGTTCGCGTCGCTGACCACCATTTTCCTGAACCTCGACACGACGGCTGTGCTGCTGACGCCGGTCATGCTGGCGCTGGCGGCGCGCGCGCGGATCGCGACCCTCCCGCTGGCCATGACCACCGTGTGGCTGGCCAACACCGCGAGCCTGCTGCTGCCCGTATCGAACCTGACCAATCTGCTGGCCGCCGACCGGGTCGCGCTGGAGACCCGCGAATTCGCCGCGCGCATGTGGGCGCCGCAGCTCGCGGTCCTGGCCGTCACGATGGCGCTGCTGTGGGCGTTCTATTGGCGGCGGAGCATGCGCGGTGCGGACACCTATGACCCGCCAGAGCCCGCGCCCATAAAGGACCGGGTGCTGTTCTCCGCCACCGGGCTCGCATGTCTCATCTTCATCGGCGCGATTCTGGCCGGTGTCCACACGGGCATTCAGCTCGGCATCGCCGCGACCATTTCCGCCGCAGTGGCCGTTGCCGTTTTCGCCGTCCGTGACAGGGCGGCGCTGCGGCCCGCGCTGATCCCGTGGCAGCTCATGGTGTTCGTCACGGGCCTCTTCCTGGTCGTGCCCGCTCTCGAACGGTTCGGCCTGGACGACGCCATGCGCGCCCTGGTGGGCGGGGACGACGGCGTCGCGGGCGCGTTCCGGGCCGCGTTCTCCGGTGCGGGGCTGTCGAACGTCCTCAACAACCTGCCCGCCTACGTGGCGGGCGAGTCGGCCGTGCCCGCCTCCAACAGCGACCAGCTTCTGTCACTGCTCATCGGGACGAACGTGGGGCCCGTCATCACGCCGTGGGGCTCGCTGGCCACGCTGCTGTGGTTCGAGTGGTGCCGCCGCTGGGAAGTCCGGGTTCCGATCCGCAAGTTCGTCCTCACGGGGACGGTCCTGGCCGTCGCGGGCTGTGCCGCCACCGTTCCGGCCCTGCTCGTGACCAGCTGACGGCTCCGCTGGACCGAGCGCCCTTGCGCTAGGCGACGTGGCCGTTCTGGCCGCCCCCGCCCAGGCGCGCCGAGATCTTCGTCGTGGTCTCCAGAAGGCGGTCGAGCAGCTCCGGGCGCGCCGCCACGAACCCCAGGTCCGACGCCGGAAGGTCGATGCCGAGCTCGTAGGGGCGCCCGTCCAGGCGGCGCAGTTCGGCACCGGCCTCGGCGGCCAGCAGCGCCCCGGCGGGCAGGTCCACGATCTCGGGCAGGTAGCCGACGATCCCGTCGATGTCGCCGCGCGCCAGCATCGTCCACGCCACGAGCGGAGCCCACAGCTGCAGCATCCGCGCGCATTGGTCCTCCAGGGCCGAGCGCAGGGCGAACGCCACCGGATCGCTCGACTTGACCTGATG
Organism: Actinomadura sp. 3N508; assembly: GCF_044326375.1. NCBI lineage: Bacteria > Bacillati > Actinomycetota > Actinomycetes > Streptosporangiales > Thermomonosporaceae > Actinomadura > Actinomadura sp. 3N508. Next base: position 503,248 of record NZ_JBIRAX010000003.1, on the reverse strand, counting down.
CCCCTGCGTCCATGCCAGGACCGGGTTCTTCTCCCGCCCGGGCCGCGGACGTTCGGCGAGCGTCAACGGCTTACCGTCCGGGCCGACGGCGCCCCGTCCGCGCACGGCGGACCACGTCCGTCCCGTCACCGGGTCGTGGACGACACCCAGAACGGGCTCGGCGCGCGCGCACAACGCCAGACCCACCGCATAGACGGGCATGCCGATCGCCACGTTGTTGGTGCCGTCCAGAGGGTCGACGAGCCAGACCATCTCCTCGCCGGGCGCGCCCCCCAGGACACCGGACTCCTCGGCGATGATGCGATGCCCCGGATACGCGTCCCGCAGCACGCCGACGATCAGCTCCTCGGCGGCCAGGTCGAGATCGGTCACCACGTCCGCGCCCGTGCCCTTCACACTGACGGCCAGCGGCCCGTCCACACCGGCGCTGAGGAGTTCACCGGCCGCCTCGGCGGCCGCCACGGCCACGCGGCGGGCCGCCGACAGATCGACGGGAAGGGCCGGTGACGGGGTCATGGATCTCATCGGGCCTTTCCAGCCGGGTCCGGTGCGGAGGGGGCCGACGCACGGGGCGGATGAGCGGAGGCGATGCTGCGGGCGGAACGCCGCAGGGCGCGCACGGTGTCGGCATGGTCGGAACGTGCACGATGCACACGGTGAGTGGGAGTGTCCAGAGGGCCGAGCGACAGATCGCCACCGCCGGGCGTCTGGCGTCCTAAGGCGACCGTGGCCGCCTCCTTGCCGTCCTCGATGAGCGTGGTGTGGAACACACCGGCCGGCAGGGTGTACGACTCGCCGGTCCGGTGGGCGCTGGAAGGGCCGGGCGCGTACCGGACGGCGCGTCCGGTGGCCCTCAGCTCGTCCACGTCGCCCTGGCTCACGACCTCGAAGATCTGCTGCGTCGCATCTTCCGCGGACTCCTCTCCGGCGTTCGCCCGGATGTCCATCCGCACGTTACGCACCGTCCCGTACAGGACGAAGCTCAGCAGATCCCAGCTGTGGCAGTGCACCAGCGACGTGGTGGACGGCGCCGGACTCACCTCCGGCGTCCAGATGTGCAGGCACACGCCGAAATCGCCGTCGCGCTCCACGGGAAGGCACACGAAGCCCAGGGGATGCCGTAGGGCCGGCACAGGGGAACGGCCCGCCGCGACGTCGTCCAGGACGCCTCCGGCCCAGGCCGGGAGCGTCCGTGCCGCGGTACCGGCGTCGATCTCCCGGCGGATGTCCTCGTACCTCACTCCGTCACCAGTTCACGGTCACTCGTAGGGGTCCCTGGCCCGCAGCGCCTTCCGGATGATCTCGATGACGTCGCGGTCGGTGTAGGACTGCGCGAGGTCGATCCCGATCACCTCGAAGAGCTTGCGAACCTCCTCGACGGTCGGCTCGTCGTCCAGCGGAGCCAGCCGCGCCTGCTCGACGGGCACGCGGCGCGCCTGGTCCAGGCTGGTCTGCAGCTCCGCGCTCACCCAGCTGTAGTAGAACTTGTTGCTGTCGATGACGAGCGCCTCGCCGCGCGGGTCGTCGCGCGTGACCACCACCCGCGACGCCGCCAGGTCGTAGCGCAGCGTCGTCATCGTCCGCGCCAGGCCGATGTCGATGTCGAGCATGGCGAACCGCTGCTTGTGCCAGCACGCCGCCAGGATCGTCGCGTACGCCTCCTTGCGGGTGCGCTCCAGCGTCCAGGGCTCGCCCGTCGCGTCCGGGCCGTCCGACACCGAACGGCGGTGCCGCGCGTACGCCTCGCAGACCTCCACGTCGGTGGGGTCGAGGATCTCCAGGCGGAACAGCAGAGTCCGGCGGTCCCTGCGGGCCGCCGCCACGCACTCGGGCAGCGTCCGCGCGCGGATGTAGGTGCCCGTCCCGCCCTTGAAGAACCACCGGTCGGTCTCGCGGCGGGCCTCTTCGAGCACCTGCGCCACCTGCGCGCCGCTGATGACGCGGACGACCGTGGTCTCGTCCAGCGCGCGCTTGGTGTCGGACAGGACGCCCTCGAAGGCCTCGATGTGGCTCAGCCTGCCGCTCAGGTCGTCCAGCGTGGACGAGGACGCCCGCAGCGTGTCGCGGACCTCCGCCTCCACGGGGACGCGGCGCCCGCGGTCCCGCAGCACCGAGGTCGCCAGCAGGCCGATCACCGCGAGGATCGCGCTGTTGGTGATCTCCGACTCGTTCTCGAACTGCACGCCGAGCCCGATCACCGCGACGACGACGGCGAGGATTAGCGCGATCACGGCGTCGGCGTTCTTCCCGAACCAGTTGGTGAAGCGGGTCATGTTCTGCGGTTACCCCGTCCTGGGTCGGCGCCGGGAGGCGCTTCGGGGCGCGGTTCGGGGGCGTGCGGGGGTCGTCCCTGGCGAACAGCACGATCGGCGCCGTCATCGTAACCACAGCACCCGGAGCGCGGGAAAGCCCCGCGGGCAGGGGGATTCGCGTGCCTCTGCGGTGATGCCCGCCCTCATGTCGCCGTTGCGACCAGGACGACCTTTGCTACCCGCTGGTCGCTATAGGCTTCGTCGCATGCACGTGCGGGGCTGGTGGTCGTCCGCGTGGCCCTCGCGGCGGTCACGCGCGCTCGACATTGCCATCGCCGTGACGCTGGCCGCGTGGGACGGCTGTTTCCTGTGGTTCGTCGACCAGAGCTTCTGGCTGCCGCCGCCCGTCGTGGCGGTGTGCAGCGTCATCCTCGGCCTCGCCACGGTCGTGCGGCGCGTCTACCCGGTCGGCCTGATGTTCTTCCTGCTCGTCTTCGGCACGATCACCGGAGCGGGCGCGTTCGCGGCGCTCGTCATCGTGTACTCGCTCGCCGCCTACACCACGTCCCGCAGGACGGTCGTGGGGCTCGCGGTGATCGGGTACATCAGCTCGCTCGCCTTTCCTGGGCCGACGTCGTCGACGGAGTCCTTCCCGGCCCAGGCCATCTTCGGGGTCGCGTTCGTCGCCGTGCCCATCCTGCTCGGCCTCTACATGGGCGCGCGCAAGCAGCTCGTTGTCTCGCTCCAGGAGCGGGCGGCGCGCCTCGAACGGGAACAGCACCTCCTCGCCGAGCGCGCGCGGGGAGAGGAACGCACCCGTATCGCCCGGGAGATGCACGACGTGGTCGCCAACAGGATCAGCGTCATGGTCGTCCACGCCGGGGCCCTGAAGGCGATCGCCGTCCGTGACCCGAGCCGGGCCGCCGAGACCGCCGGCGTCATCGGCGACATGGGACGCCAGGCGCTGGAGGAACTCCGCCACGTCGTCGGCGTCCTGCGGCAGGGCGAGGAGGCGCTGCCCCAGGAGGCGGTGACCTTGGCGCACGTCCGGGAGCTGGTCGGGCAGTCGGGAGCGGCGGGCCTCCGCGTCGACCTGTCGATCCGCGGGGACGAGCGCCCCATGCCCGCCGCCGTGGGACGGACGGTCTACCGCCTCGTCCAGGAGGCGCTCACCAACGTCCACAAGCACGCGGGCGCCGCCGACACCCGCGTCGGGCTCGACCTGCTCCCCGAGGCCATCGAGGTCGAGATCGCCAACGACCCGCCCACCGCCCGCCCCGAGCACCGGCTGCCGAGCGGCGGGAACGGCCTGGTCGGGCTCCGCGAGCGCGTCACCGCCCTCGGCGGCAGCTTCGAGGCCGGGCCCCGCAGGGGCGGCTACGCCGTCCGCGCCAGGATCCCGCTCCCCGCCTCCTGACCTCGCCCCTCCAAACCGGCTGACCTGCGTCGATACGGAATGTCGGTGGGCTTGCGTACTGTTGGGGAAGCACGGGAGAACGCCGGACGAGGGGGAGGGCGGACGATGCGGCCGATCACGGATCTGCGGCGGCGCGTGGCGCCGTTCGAGGTCGTCACCGAGATGACGCCGTCGGGCGACCAGCCGCAGGCGATCGCCGAGCTCGCGGCCCGCGTCCAGGGCGGCGAGAAGGACACGGTGCTCCTCGGCGCCACCGGCACCGGCAAGACCGCCACGATCGCGTGGCTGGTGGAGAAGGTGCAGCGGCCCGTCCTGGTCATGCAGCCGAACAAGACCCTCGCCGCGCAGTTCGCCAACGAGCTCCGCGAGATGCTGCCGAACAACGCCGTCGAGTACTTCGTCTCGTACTACGACTACTACCAGCCCGAGGCGTACATCCCGCAGACCGACACCTACATCGAGAAAGACTCCTCGATCAACGACGAGGTCGACCGGCTCCGCCACTCGGCCACCAACTCGCTGCTCACCCGCCGCGACACCGTCGTCGTCGCGTCGGTGTCCTGCATCTACGGCCTCGGCACCCCGCAGGAGTACGTCGACCGCATGGTCCGGCTCAACGTCGGCCAGGAGATCGAGCGCGACGACCTGCTCCGCCAGCTCGTCGGCATGCAGTACACGCGCAACGACCTCGCGTTCACCCGCGGCACGTTCCGGGTCCGCGGCGACACCATCGAGATCATCCCGCAGTACGAGGAGCTCGCCGTCCGCATCGAGATGTTCGGCGACGAGATCGAGAAGCTCGCCACCCTGCACCCGCTCACCGGCGAGCTGATCACCGAAGACGAGGAGCTGTACGTCTTCCCCGCGTCCCACTACGTCGCCGGCCCCGAGCGGATGGAGCGGGCCATCCGCGACATCGAGACCGAGCTTGAGGAGACGCTCGCCGTCATGGAGCGGCAGGGCAAGATGCTGGAGGCGCAGCGCCTGCGCATGCGCACCAGCTACGACGTCGAGATGATGCGGCAGGTCGGCACCTGCTCCGGCATCGAGAACTACTCCCGCCACATCGACGGCCGCGGCCCCGGCACCGCCCCCAACACCCTCCTCGACTACTTCCCCGAAGACTTCCTGCTCGTCATCGACGAGTCCCACCAGACCGTCCCGCAGATCGGCGCGATGTACGAGGGCGACGCGTCCCGCAAGCGGATGCTGGTCGAGCACGGCTTCCGGCTACCGTCCGCGATCGACAACCGCCCCCTCAAGTGGGAGGAGTTCCTCGACCGCATCGGCCAGACCATCTACCTGTCCGCGACGCCCGGCACCTACGAGATGAACCGCGTCAAGGGCGACGTCGTCGAGCAGGTCATCCGCCCCACCGGCCTCATCGACCCCGAGGTCGTCGTCAAGCCCACCAAGGGCCAGATCGACGACCTCATCCACGAGATCCGCGAGCGCACCGAGCGGGACGAGCGCGTCCTCGTCACCACCCTCACCAAGAAGATGGCGGAAGACCTCACCGACTACCTCCTCGAACTCGGCATCCAGGTCCGCTACCTGCACAGCGAGGTCGACACGCTGCGCCGCATCGAGCTGCTCCGCGAGCTGCGCGCCGGCGAGTACGACGTCCTGGTCGGCATCAACCTGCTCCGCGAGGGCCTCGACCTGCCCGAGGTGTCGCTCGTCGCGATCCTGGACGCCGACAAGGAGGGCTTCCTGCGCTCGGAGACGTCGCTCATCCAGACGATCGGCCGCGCGGCCCGCAACGTGTCCGGCCAGGTCCACATGTACGCCGACACGGTCACCCCGTCGATGGAGCGCGCGATCGACGAGACCAGCCGGCGCCGCGCCAAGCAGCGGGCCTACAACACCGAGCACGGCATCGAGCCGCAGGCCCTCCGCAAGCGCATCGCCGACATCCTCGACTCCCTCGCCCGCGAGGACGCCGACACCGAGACCCTGATCGGCGGCGGCGGACGCCAGCAGAGCCGCGGCAAGGCCCCCGTTCCCGGCCTCGCGTCCCGCACCAGGGAGGTGGGCCGGCACGCCGCCGACCTCGTCGGCGAACGCCCCCGCGAGGAGCTGGAGGCCATCATCGAGGAGATGACCGCTCAGATGCACCAGGCCGCCGCCGACCTGCAGTTCGAGCTCGCGGCCCGGCTCCGCGACGAGATCAAGGAACTCAAGCGCGAACTCCGCGAGATGAAGGAGGCCGGGGTCAAGTGACCCCCGCCGCGCACGCCTGCGTCACGTGAAGGCCAGCACCACGCGATCCTCCACGGGCCGGAAGCCGATCCGCTGGTAGACGCCGTTGCTGGTCGGGTTGGCGAGGTCGGTGAACAGCACGACGCCGGTGACGGCCGCGTCCAGCGCGGCCCGCGTGACGGCGGCGGTGACCGCCGCGCCGTAGCCGCGGCGCCGGTGCTCGACCGGCGTGTACACGGGCGCGACCCGCGCCACCCCGGCGACGGCCCGCGTCCGCCCGGCCGCCGCCACGGGCCGGCCGCCGTCCTCCCAGAGCGTGATGAGGCCGTCTGCGAGCCTGCGATCGAACACCGCCGGGTTCACGCCGCCGGGCCCGCCGGCCTCCCGGTCGAACGCCGTGAACCACTCCCGCAGCAGCCCGCGGTCGGCCGCGGAGGCGACGCGCGCGGCGCCGTCCGGTGGCGGGTCGGGGACGGTCAGCCGGTCCAGCCGGTAGAGCCGCTGCCGCTGCGTCACGCGGCCCGCCGCGCCCGTCTCGTCCAGCCATGCTCCGGCGAACGCGCCGGCGACCGCCTGCTCCCCGTTGACATCGGGTACCGCCTCGCCCCGCCGGGCCAGCGCTCGCGCCAGCTCCCGCGCGGCGCGTTCGGGCATCGCGCTCAGCAGTGGCGGATACGTGCCGGTCCGCAGAACCGTGCCTTCGACCGGCCCGGCGTCCGTCCACCAGCCGAAGAGCGTCTTGCCGTAGACGCCGGGGCCTTGCTCGCGCAGGGTGTCGGTCACGGTGAGCGCCACGGTGTTCGCGACGGGGTCGCGGCGAAGGAAACCGTCCGCCCGTGCGAGGAATTCTTGGAGATCGTCAGTGAGCGTCCATCCCATGCCACAGCATGGCCATGCGCGCGCCGCGTCCGCATCTTGATTTCCCGCGCTCACGCTTGGGCGAGGAGGGTGCGCGTCCGGCGTAGGTAGTAGGCGACGGTGGCGATCGCCAGCAGCGGGCCCCAGAGCAGCAGCGGCCCGTAGGACGCGACGAACAGCCCGAGCCTCCACCCTTCGAGGTGCACGGTGGTGCCGTCCGGTGCGGTGAACTCGTCGAAGGTCAGCGAACTCATCAGGGTCCCCACGGTGAGCACGGCCGCGCCCAGGCCCGCGGGGATCACGGCGGCCAGGGTCGGCACCCTGCGCCCGCGCAGCAGCGGGATCCAGCGGGGCCACACCTCGCCCCACTGGCTGACCAGCCCGACGGCCAGGAACGCCAGCGCCTCGCTGAGGACGCTCAGCAGGATCGTGTAGCCCCACATGGGCATCCATGTGGGCACATCGCCGCGCATGTCGCCGATGTCGCCCGAGAACGGGCCGATCGGCGCGCCGAAGCCGAGCGCGATCCGCCAGATGCAGGACGGCAGCACGATCAGGCTCGCCGCATAGGCCGCGATCACCGCCCACCGGGGGACGCCTTCGACGGTCCGCCCATGCATCCGCTGAAAGCCTGACATCAGTTTCCCCGCCACCGTGAAACCCTTCCGATCATGTGTGAACCGCCCACCGCAAGTGAACGGCCCGCGCCCGGTGCCGGGCCTCCCTCCCGGGCGTGATCCCGCTCCCCTCACGGGGTGAACGGCCCTCGTCCCACCGGACGGCCGGCCGCGCGGTCACGGGGTTCCGCGGCAGGGCCCGCGAGACGCTCGCCGACCGCGGATCGACGCCGGGCGTACGGGCCGCATGCGGCCGGGTCTGTCCTTGCGGGGAGGGACCGGAGCGCCGGGGACGACCTACGATCATTGGATGGGGTCGGGGTACGAGGTCCGCGTGGCGCGGCCGGGGGACTTGGCGGGGTTGCCGGGGATCGAGACTTCCGGGGACGCGATGTTCGCGGAGATCGGCATCGTGTTCCCGCCCGCGCCGACCGTGATCGAGCAGCTGATCGGGAAGGGCGGGGAGATCCTCGTGGCGGGCGATCCGCCGGTCGGGTTCGCGGCGGTGGAGGAGCTCGACGGGGCCGCCCATCTGGAGCAGATCTCGGTGCGCGGCGACCTGGTCGGGCGCGGGATCGGGGTCCGCCTGCTGGCGGAGGTCAAGGTGCGGGCCGCCGCGGGCGGCTCGCCCGGGGTGAGCCTGCTGACGTTCCGCGACGTCCCATGGAACGGCCCCTGGTACGCCAGGCACGGGTTCGCGGAACTGCCCGAGGAGAGCTGGGGCCCGGGGATCCGCTCGTACTGGGACGCCGAGGTCAAGGCCGGGCTGCACGCGCTGGGCCCGCGGCTCGTGATGTGGGCGCCGCTCCCGTGACGACCCCGAAGCTTAGAGATCTACAATGTAAAGGCGGGAACCGGGGCGGCCGCGTGAACGTCTCGCTCATGGACCGTGGAGGAGGACGATGATCAGCCCGGTGACGTGGCTGCGGGACCGGCTCGGCGAACGGGGGCTCGGGCTCGCCGTGCTCGTGGGACTGCTGGCGCTGGCCGTCGTCCCGCCGGTGGCGCTCCCTGCCGTGCGCTGCGAGGTGTTCGGCGCGGGCTGCCGCGAACCGGCGCCGGGGGAGGTGCGCGCCGATCCGGTCGCGCAGCGGAAGACGCCCACGCCGGTCGAGGCGGCGACGCGCGGCTCCTACGTGGCCCTCGGGGACTCCTACTCGGCGGGGCTCGGCGCGGAGGCGACCGTGGCCGACAGGAACCCGCTCGCCCGCTGCCACCGGACGTCGAAGGCGTACTACCACGAGGTCGCGCGGGCGTTCCCGTTCGCGAAGGGCACCTCGTTCTGGGCCTGCTCCGGCGCGACCATCAACGACTTCCTGAAGGGGCGGAACGGAGAGCCGCCGCAGCTGGGACGCATCAACGCCGACACCAGCCTCGTCACGCTGAGCATCGGCGGCAACGACGTCGGGTTCTCCACCGTCCTGTCCGGGTGCGTCGTGAAGATGCCGTGGAGCGAGGGGTGCACCCGGCAGGGCGAGAATGTCGCCGGGCGGATGGCCGAGCTCCGGCGCAGCCTCCCCGACCTGCTCGACAAGATCGCCGCGCGGGCGCCCAGGGCGCGGGTGGTGCTCATGGGGTATCCGAAGGCGTTCTCCGAGGTCAGCGGCGTGGACGGGGACAACATCACGGTCGCCGACCAGCGATGGCTGAACGCGCGGGCCTACGACCTGAGCCGGCTGATCCGCCAGTCCGCCCAGGAGGCCGACGCGCGGATCGCGGCACGCAACGGCCAGGGCAGCGTCGAGTTCGTCGACGCCTACAGCGCGTTCGCCGGTCACGAGGTGGGCAGCAGGGACGCCTACATGAACGGCCTGCTGCTGAACCTGTCCGCGTTCTCCGCCGAGCCGCGCAGCTACCACCCGACCATCGCGGGCCAGCACGCCCTGGCCGGCCTGTTCATCGAGCAGATCAAGAAGGGCCCCGGCCGCCCGCTGGCCTGACTCGGAGGGGTCGCCTAGCGCGGGACGGCGCGTTCCACCGCGAGGGCCACGAGATCCTGGACGTCCTCGTCGGTGAACACTCCCGGCAGCGTGAGGTGCTCCACGATCAGCCAGTTGAGGGCCAGGTAGAGCAGCCGGACCGTGGTGGCGTCGCCGGGCAGCCCGGAGTCCAGGTGGTAGGCGATGTTGGCCTCGACGTCCGCGCGGACCCGCTCGGTCAGCACGGTCCGCAGTTCGGGACGCCGCGTCGCCTCCAGCCGCAGTTCCAGCAACGCCAGGTAGCCGGTGCGGAAGTCGGAGATCCGGCCGACGACCTCGCGCAGCAGTTCGGTGACCCTGGCCAGGTCGCGCGGCCCTTCGAGCCGTCCGGCCAGGACGGTCGCGTCCGGCTGCATGCGCTCGTAGATCCGCCGGCCCGCCTGCGTGAACAGGTCGTCGCGGTTGGCGAAGTAGTTGGACGCGGTCCCGACGGGCACGCCCGCCTCGGCGTCCACCGCGCGGAACGTCAGCCCGCGGGCGCCCTCCCTGGCCAGCACCTCGATCGCGGCGTCGACGAGCGCCGCCCTCCGTTCGACGTTCCTCCGCATGTTGACACCACTCCATTCGTAGTACTACATTCAAACCACTTCATATAGAGTACTACGAACGGAGCGCATAGATGCGAAAGCTCGTCTACTACGTCGGTGTCAGCATCGACGGCTACATCGCCGGACCCGCCGGCGAGGTCGACTTCTACCCGGTCAGCGACGACATGATGGCCTGGATCAACGAGCGCTATCCGGAGACGCTGCCCACGCACATCCGCGCGCAGGTCGGCATGGAGAACGCGCCGAACAAGCGGTTCGACACGCTGGTCATGGGCCTCGGCACCTACCAGCCCGCGCTGGACATCGACGTGACCAGCCCGTATGCGCACGTCCGGCAGTACGTCGTGTCCACCACGCTGGACGAGATCGCCGACCCGTCCGTGGAACTGGTCAGGGACCCGGCCGGGCTCGTCCGCGAACTCAAGGCCGAGGACGGCGACAAGGACATCTGGCTCTGCGGCGGAGGCAAGCTCGCCGCCGCGCTGCTACCCGAGATCGACGAGCTGATCGTCAAGAGCTATCCGGTCGTGGCGGGGACGGGCGTTCCCGTCTTCGCCGGCGAGTTCCGCCCGACGCTCTTCGATCCGGCCCGGCGGGAGTCGTTCGGCAACGGCGCCCAGGTCACCTGGTTCACCCGCGCTTCGTAGGCTGGACGGCGGAACTCCCGTCGATTGGGGGCCGCGATGACCGTCACCATGGCGCTCGCCGGAGACACCATGCTCGGCCGCGGAGTGGCGGACGAGATCGCCGTCTCCGGTCCGCACGAGCTGTTCTCCGGCGGCGTCCGCGAGGTGTTCGCGGAAGCGGACCTCGCGCTCCTGAACCTGGAATGCTGCGTCTCCGCCCGCGGCGAGAAATGGGCGGCGCCCGGCAAGCCCTTCCATTTCCGAGCGCCCCCGAATGCCGCCGAAGCCCTCACCGACCTCGGCGTCGACTGCGTGAACCTCGCCAACAACCACGCCCTCGACTACGGACCCGACGCGCTGCGGGACTCCCTCGACATCCTGGAACAGGCGGGAATCGGCTGCGTGGGCGCGGGCGACGACGGCCGGGACGCGCGGCGGAGCGTCGTCCTGGAGGCGGGCGGCCTCCGGGTCGCGGTGGTGGGCGTCACCGACCATCCGGCCGACTTCGCCGCGGGGCCGGGCCGTCCCGGCGTCGCCCATGCCGACCTCGAAAGGGGCGTGCCCGGCGGCCTGCTGGAGCAGATCGGCCGGCTCCGCGCGGACAACGACGTCGTCCTCGTCCTGCCGCACTGGGGCCCGAACATGACGACGGAGCCGCTGCACTACGTCCGGCGCGCGGCCAAGCGGCTCCTGGACGCCGGCGCGACCCTCATCGCGGGGACGTCGGCGCACGTCTTCCACGGCGTGGCCTGGCCGGTCATCTTCGACATGGGCGACTTCATCGACGACTACGCCATCGACGAGCAGCGCCGCAACGACCTCGGGCTGCTGTTCCTGATCGCGCTGGACGGCGCGGGCCCGGCCCGGATCGAGGCGGTGCCGCTCCGCCTCGACCACTGCCGCACCCGCCTGGCCGTGGACGACGACCACCGCTGGATCACCGAGCGCTTCACCCGCGCCTGCGCCGCCCTCGGCACCCACGTCGAGCCCCGCGGTGGCCGGCTTGTCATCGAGCGGCCGTCATAGCGGGTCGCCGAGCGGGCCGTACTCGTCCACGAGGGCTTCGGCCCAGTGGGCGGCGAAGTCGGGTTGCGTGCCGTCCACGTCGGTGAACCCGTACTCCTTGTACAGGCTCCAGGTGGCGAGGGCCCGCCCGGTCTTGGCCATGACGCCGGGGTCGGCGGCGAGGGCGGCGACGGCCCGTCCGACGTAGGCGGGGGTCTCTGAGTGGGCGAAATGCGGGTCCTTGGCGATGGCGTCCCGCCAGTTGTCCTCGGTGACGCCGAAGTGCTCCAGGACGGCCTCGGACCGCAGGAAACCGGGCGTGATGGCAACGGCCGTGACACCGTGCGGCTTCAGCTCGGCGGCCTGCGCGAACGCCAGCCGGATCACCGCCGACTTTGCGAGGTCGTAGAAGAATGTGCCGCGGTAGCGGGCGGTGTTGCCGTCGGTCACCTCCACCACCAGGCCCCGGCGGCGGGCGACCATCAGCGGCAGCGCGAACCGGCTGGTGATCACGTGGGTCTCCACGGCCTGCCGCAGCAGCCGCAGCCCGGTGCCGAGGTCCTGCTCCCACAGCGGATGCTCCCAGTCGGTCAGCGGGTCGCCGCCCCACACGGAGTTGACGAGCACGTCGAGCCGCCCGTCCTGTTCCGCCGCGATCCGGTCGACCAGCGCGCGGACCTCGTCCGGACTGCTGTGATCGGTGCGGACCGCGATGCCGGCCCCGCCCGCCGCGGTGACCTGCTCGGCGGTGTCCTCGATGGTCTCCGGACGTCCGATGTCCGAACTCGCGGACCGGCTGCTGCGGCCCGTCACGTAGACGGTCGCGCCGGCGGCCCCCAGCTGGACGGCGATGCCCCGTCCGCCCCCGCGGGTCCCGCCCGCGACCAGGGCCACCGCGCCGCTCAGCGGACGCTTCTCCACGGTCATGTCTTCCTCCGAACGTGTGGTGCCAGCACTGTGCCGATCTCGTGCTCGACCCGCTCCGCTAGCGCGCCCTGCCGGTCGAGCGCCCAGGTCAGCCCGGCCCCGGCGACGGCCGCCTGGACCGACCCGGCCAGAGCGCCGGTGTCCGTCCCGTCCCGCAGCTCACCACCGGACACGGCCGCTTCGAGCAGCGTCTCGATCGCCCGCCGCTGCGCCTGATGCATGGCCAGGGCGTGCTCGTAGAACTCGGGATCGGTGAGATCCATGCAGAAGAAGGCCAGGTGGTTGGCGTACCTCTGCGGGGTGTCGACGTCCGCCACCGACTCCCGGGCCAGCGCGAACACCGCGTCCAAGGCCGAATCGCATCCCTCGCGCGCCCGCTCCTGAAGAACGTGCGCGTCCGGGACGGCCCGGCGGGCCAGCGCCAGCAGCAGCCCGCGCTTGGACCCGAACCGCTGGACGAGCGTCCCCGGCACGAGCCCCACCTCCTCGGCCACCGCCGCGAGCGTCAGCTTCGCCGGACCCACCCGCCCGATCACCTCGACCACCGCCCGCAGGATCACCGCGTCATCGACCCCTCGCGGCCGACCCGCCATCGGCATCTCCTCATTATTAAGTGAACAGGCATTTATTAAACCATGCCGGAGTGGCCACGCAAGCCATGAACGGCCTGATCACGGTCGAGCGCGTACCGAGGCCTCCCGGAGCTCGCGCCGGATGAAGGGGGCGAACGGATGAGAGTCCAGCGACAGCGCTTCCTCGACCGCATCCGGCGCGACCACCCGACGCGCCGCGATCTCGAAGCGCGCCTCCCACGGACGCAACTCGACCTCCGCCCGCCACGCCGACCGGACGAGCACCCGTCCCCGCTCGGGCCCGGTCACGCACTCACCACGGGTGAAACCGAGCAGCCGCGCCGCCAGGACCGTAGCGCATGCCTCCTCGTCCATCTCCCGGCGCAGGGTCTGCTCCCAGCCCTCGCCGGGCTCGGGACGGCCCGCGGGCAGATCCCAGGCGGCGCCGTCCGGGCTGACCAGCACGATGTCGCCGGCGGCGGTCACGCACACGCCCGCCGCGCCATGCGGGATCCCCGCCGGAGGTTCAGGGGGCGGATGCCACGACACCGTCCACGACTGCCCGCCGGACCGGACGGGCACCGGCACCCCGTCCGCCGCCACCGCTCCGTCCACCATGACCGCGCTCCACTCTGCCGCTGCATCCGATCAGCACCTCTGCGCGATACGTACGATGCCGTCCCGGATCCGTCCCATGAGAGGATGCCGCATCCAGGCGGTTCGTCGAGTGGATCAGGATCCGTCAGTCCGTTCTGGTGATGGCGTTGAGGCGGTCGACGGCGGTGGCGAAGTCGTCGGCCATGTCGTAGACGACCTGGCGGGCGGGCTTGACGGTGTTCATCAGGCCGACGCACTGGCCGACGAAGTAGTTGGCGAGGGCGCGGGCGCCCGGGTTGCCGGACTCGGCGATCTTGGTGATCTGCCGCATGGCGCCCTCGGCGACGATCATCTGCAGCGGCATGCCGAGCGGGCCGGGGCTGGACGGGGACTCCCACTCGTCGGTCCAGGCGGAGCGGAGCTGGCGGGCGGGCTTGCCGGTGCGGGAGCGGGAGCGGACCGTGTCGCGGGACGTGGCGGCGAGCATCTTCTCCTTCACGGCCGGGGACGTCTCCGCCTCCTCGGTGGTGAGCCAGACCGAGCCGCACCACACGCCGGACGCGCCGAGGGCCAGCGCGGCGGCCATCTGGCGGCCGGTGGCGATGCCGCCCGCGGCGAGGACGGGGACCGGCGCGACGGTGTCGACCACCTCCGGGACCAGGACCATCGTGGAGATCTCGCCGGTGTGCCCGCCCGCCTCCCCGCCCTGCGCGACGATCAGGTCGGCGCCGGCGGCGACCTGGCGGCGGGCGTGCTCGGGCGTCCCGACGAGCGCCGCCACCGGGATCCCGGCCGCCTTCGCCTTCTCGACCATCAGCGGGGGCGGGGTGCCGAGCGCGCTGGCGATGAGGCCGATCGGGTGGGCGAGGGACACGTCGATCAGCTCGGTCGCGCCCTGCCGCGTGACCTGCGTTCCGCCGCGCGCGTTGGATCGCCTGGCCTGCTCGAAGTCGGGCAGCGGGACGTCGTACTTGGCGAAGAGGCCGGCGAGGAACGTCCAGTGCTCGCCGGGGATGGCGGCGAGCATGGCGTCGAGGCCGCCGCCGTCCGCCGCCGACTTGTCGATCTTGCCGGGGACGAGGACGTCCACGCCGTAGGGGCGGCCGTGCACGTGGTCGTCGATCCACCGCAGCTCCTCTTCGAGCCGGTCGGGGGTGTAGGCGACGGCGCCGAGGACGCCGAAGCCGCCCGCGTTGGTGACGGCCGCGACGACGTCCCGGCAGTGGCTGAAGGCGAACAGCGGGAACTCGATGCCGAACCGCGCGCAGACCTCGGTGTTCATGCCCCGACGCTAGATGACCGAACGGTATTCGGTCTAGGGGTGGAAGAGGAGGTACGACTCGCCTTCGTCCGGGTGGACGAACGTCGCGCGGAGGGGAAGACCCTCGCGCAGGTCGTCGCGGCCGACGCCGTCCAGGCGGGCGTGCAGCCACGGGCCCTCGGCCAGTTCGACCAGCGCGAGGAACGTGGGCGGCTCGCCGGAGCGATGCACGATCGTCCAGGTCACGAGGGTCGCCTCGCCGCTCGCCTCGGCCCAGCCCGGGTCCTCGTCGCCGCACCCGGGGCAGGCCGCCGCGTCCGGCGCGAGCCACCGGTCGCAGGACGCGCAGCGCCTGATGACCAGGCGGCCGGCGGCGGTGCCGTCGAAGAACGGGTCGGTCCGGCCGTCGCGCCGGAGCACGCCGATCCGCATGGCTAGAGCGCCCCCTTCGCGTGCGGGCTGACGATCAGCGTCGAGTGGTGGTCGAGGATGCCGCCGTTGCCGCTGACCAGGATCACGTCCGTGGACGGGGCCTGCCGCTCGCCGCCGTCCCCGCGCGCCTGGATCACGGCCTCCGACAGCGGCGTCATGCCCCACATGTAGTAGGCGGACAGCTGGCCGCCGCCGGTGTTGGTCGGCAGCGACCCGCCCGGCCCGAGCGCGCCGGACGCGGCGAACGCGCCGCCCTCGCCCTTGGCGCAGAACCCGTAGTCCTCCAGCGACACGAGGACGGTGTAGGTGTAGCAGTCGTACAGCTCGCAGACGTCGACGTCCGGGACCGTGATCTCGGCCATCTTCATCGCCGCCGCACCGGACGCCGCGGCGCCCGTCGTCAGGCCGAAGTCGCTGCCGCGCTCCCTGCGGTGCCCGGGGTGCCCCTGCCCCCAGCCCCACAGGTGGACGGGCGGACGCGCCAGATCGCGGGCCCGGTCAGAGCCGGTCACGATGACGGCGATGGCTCCGTTGGAGACGAGGCAGCAGTCGAGGAGGTGCAGGGGCTCGGACACCCAGCGGGAGCTCTGGTGGTCGTCGAGGGTGATCGGGTCGCGCATCTGGGCGAGCGGGTTGCGGGCCGCCCAGCCGCGGGTCGAGACGGCGATCGCGCCGAGCTGCTCGCTGGTGGTGCCGTAGCGCGCCATGTGCCGCTGGGCCGCCAGCGCGTAGTACGCGTTCACGCTGCGCAGGCCCAGCGCGGCCGTCATCCCGCCGAAGCCGTACCACTCGCGGGCGTCGCGGTCGTACGCCGAGCCGGACGGCTGCTCCGGCTTGAGCGGCGCGTCGGCGAAGACGCAGGCGACGGCGCTCGCCGAGCCGCTCAGCACCGACATCGCGGCATAGGACACCATCGCCCCGGCGGTCGCGCCGAAGGCGTTGATCTGGGAGAGCAGGCGCAGGTCGCGGAGCCCGAGGGTGTCGGCCAGCTCGATGCCGGGGGAGCCGCCCATGCCGTGGCTGACGAGCAGCCCGTCCAGGTCGGCGGTGGTGAGACCGGCGTCCGCGGCGGCGAGCCGGACCGCGTCGGCGGCGAGCCGCCGGGGGCTCCGCCCGTACACCTTGCCGAGCTCGGTCATGCCGAGTCCCACGATCGCAGCGTTCATCGCCCCCTACGGTACCGAACGGCATTCGGCATCGTTCAGCGGGCACGGAACGCGTTGCGGTACGCCAGCGGTGACGCGCCGACGCGGCGGGCGAAGTGGGCGCGCAGCGTCACCGGCGAGCCGAAGCCGGCCTCGGCCGCGACGCGCTCGACCGGCAGGTCGGTGCTCTCCAGGAGCTGCTGCGCGCGGTGGACGCGGGCGCGCGACAGCCACTGCAGCGGCGTCGTGCCCGCCTGCTCGCGGAACCGGCGCGTCAGCGTCCGGACGCTGACGGACGCCTGCCGGGCGATGTCCTCCAGCGTCAGCGGACGGTGCAGGTTGGCCTCCAGCCAGGCCAGCGTCGGCTGGAGGGCGCCCTCGCCGTCCGGCGGGTGCTCATGGCGGATGAACTGGGCCTGGCCGCCGTCGCGCTGCGGCGGCATGACGATCCGGCGCGCGGTCCGGGCCGCGATGGCCGAGCCGTGGTCGCGGCGGACGAGATGCAGGCACAGATCGATCCCCGCGGCGGCGCCCGCCGACGTGAGCACCCGGCCGCCGTCCACGTACAGCACGGCCGGGTCTACCTCGACGTCCGGATGGCGGCGGGCCAGCGCGGCCGTGTACCACCAGTGCGTGGTCGCGCGCCGCCCGTCCAGGAGACCGGCGGCGGCGAGGACGAACGCGCCCACGCAGATCGACGCGATCCGGGCGCCGCGCGACGACGCGTCGCGCAACGCGTCCAGCACCTCGGCAGGCGGATCGGCGCGCGGGTCCTCATGGCCGGGGACGACGATCGTGTCGGCGGCGGCGAGGGTGTCCAGCCCGTACGGGCTGTCCACGCGCATGTGACCGAGGAGCGGGGTCGTCCGCGCCCCGCCGGGCCCCGTGCACACCCGTACCTCGTACAGCGGGACGTCGCCGGACGTGGTCGTCATCCCGAACACCTGGCCGGGGACGGCGAGGTCGAACGCCACCACGCCGTCCATGGCGAGCACCGCGACCACATGCATGGCCAGAACGTAGCGCACATCGGCAGTCTGGACACTTCCGCGCACCCCGGCCGGCGCCGGACGATCAACCGCATGACCGACCAGTTCACCGAATTCTCGATGCCCGACACCGACCTGACCCGCAAGGCCTACGACCTGGTGTTCTCCCTGGGGCCCGAGATGCTCGCGCACCACAGCGTCCGCACGTACCTGTTCGGGCGCGCCATCGGCGAGGCGCGGGGCGTGCGCGCCGGAGCCGACTACGACGACGAGACGCTGTTCCTGGCGAGCCTCCTGCACGACGCGGGCCTCACCGAGCGCGGCGACGGCGCCGGCCGCTTCGAGGTGGACGGCGCCGACCTCGCCGCGGAGTTCCTGAGCCGCAACGGCCTGGACGACGAGCGCGTCCGCGTCGTCTGGGAGGCGATCGCCCTGCACACCAGCGTGGGGATCGCGCACCGGATGCGTCCCGAGATCGCGCTCACCCACGCCGGAAGCAGCGCCGACATCGTCGCGCTGGGCGCCCGGGCGCTGCCCGAAGGCCTCGCCGACCGCGCGCACGCCGCCTTTCCCCGCGACGGCGCGAGCCGCCGCCTCACCGAGATCATCATCGGCCAGATCATCCGGAACCCGGCCAAGGCCCCGATCGGGTCGCTCCCCGGCGAACTCGCCCGCCAGCACGGGGCGGGCGTCCCGATCCCCGAATGGGCGAAGCTGGTCGCCTCCGCCTGGCCCGGCGTCCGCTGACAGCGCACCGCCCGCGTCCCCGGGGCGACGGGGGCGCGGGCGGCGGGACCGGTCCAGACGGTCCAGATGGTTCAGGACGCCAGGACGGCCTGCAGGAAGTCCCGGGTGCGCTGCTCGGACGGCTCGCCGAAGATCTGGTCCGGCGGGCCCTCCTCGACGATCTGGCCCCCGTCGAACATGAGGACCCGGTCGGAGATGTCCTTGGCGAAGGTCATCTCGTGGGTGACGCACAGCAGGGTCAGGTCGCTCTGCCGGGCGATGTCGCGCAGTAGGTCCTGGACGCCGACGACGAGCTCCGGGTCCAGGGCGGAGGTGACCTCGTCCAGCAGCAGCACCCTCGGCTGCATGGCGAGCGCCCGCGCGATCGCCACCCGCTGCTGCTGGCCGCCCGACAGCTGCGACGGATGCGAATCGATCTTGTCGCCCAGCCCGACCAGGTCCAGCAGATCCTTGGCCCGCTCAACGGCCTCGTCCTTGGACACCCCGAGCACCCGCACCGGCCCCTCGGTGAGGTTGCGCAGGACGTTCATGTTCGGGAACAGGTTGAACTGCTGGAACACCATGCCGACCTGCTTGCGCATCTCGTGCAGGTGCTTCTGGTTGGCCGGGACGCGCTTGCCGCCCCGTTCCATGTGCCAGAGCGTCTCGTCGCCGATCCAGATGAGGCCATCGTCGAGCTTCTCCAGCGTCATCAGCAGCCGCAGGATGGTCGTCTTGCCCGACCCGCTCGGCCCGATGAGCGTCACCCGCTCGCCCGGCGCCACGGTGAAGTCGAGCTCGCGGAGCACGACGTTGTGGCCGAACCGCTTGACCACCTTCTCGAAGCGGATGCCCGGCGCCTCACCGCGCGGCAGCGGAGCGGCCTCGCCCTTCGCCACGTCGCCCTTCTCCGTGGAGACGCCCTCGCTCTTCGGGACGGCGTCGTCGGGAGTAGGGGAGTCCGGTGTCGTGTCAGTTGGTGGCATAGCGCCTCTCCAAGCGGCGGACGAGTATCGAGGATATGACGCTGACCACGACGAACAAGAGACCGACCATCGTCATCGGCTCCAGGAACTGAAGCGTCTGCGACCCCACCTTGTTGGCGGTGAACAGCAGTTCCGCGACGTTGATGGCCATCAGATACGGCGAGTCCTTGAACATCGCGATCAGGTAGTTGCCGAGCGTCGGGATCACCCGGCGGATCGCCTGCGGCAGGATCACGTCCAGCCACGCCCGGCTTTTCGGCAGGTTGAGGGCCGTGCACGCCTCCCACTGTCCCTTCGGGACGTCGGCGATGCCGGCCCGGTACACCTCGGCCGTGTACGTCGAGTAGTGGATTCCGAGCGTGATGATCCCGGCCGTGAGCGAGCCGATCGTCAGGCCCCAGGCGGGCAGGACGAAGAACACGAAGTACAGCTGGGGGATCAGCGGCGTGCACCGGATGAACTCGGTGATCCACCGGACCGTCTGGTTGACGATCCTGCTCGGCGTGCGGCGGAGCAGCGTCCACACCAGCCCGAGAAGCAGCGCGATCACATAGCCGAGCAGCGTGGCGATGACCGTGTACCGGAGACCGTCGAGCAGGTCGGGCAGAATCTCCCCGGAGTAGTGCCAGTCCCATTCCATCAGCCGCCCACCCCCGCTCCCGGAGCGCCCGCGGCGACCGTCCCGAGTGACGGTTCACGCGCGGGCCGGCGGCCGAGCATGTGGTCGACGCGGCGCTCGGCGTACCGGACGAACAGCTGGAGGAGCTGTGCGATCACGAAGTACAGGACGAGCACCATCGTGAACGCCGCGACCGTCTCACCCGTGCTGCCCTGGATGTTCTTCGAGACCCGGGTCAGATCGACCATGCCGACCAGGGACACGATGGCGGTGCCCTTCATCAGCTCGATGATCAGGTTCCCGAACGGGGGCAGCATCAGCGCGACGCCCTGCGGCAGGATGACGCGGCGCATGCGCTGGTAGACCGAGAAGTTGAGCGCCACCGTTGCCTCGTACTGGGCCTTCGGAACCGCGTTGATCGAGCCGCGCACCACCTCCGCGCCGTAGGCGCCGACGTTCAGGCCGAGCGCGAGGACGGCCGCGAACATGGTCGTGAACCGGAGTCCGAGCAGCGGCAGCGCGTAGAAGAACCAGAACAGCAGCACCAGGGTGGCGTTGCCGCGGAAGAACTCCACGTACACCCGGTTCAGCACGCGCACCCACGGGTGGCGCGAGGTGCCCGCCAGCCCGAAGATCAGGGCGAGCACCAGCGCCAGCCCGCCCCCGAGCAGGGTGAGCTTGATGGTCACCCACGCGCCGTCCAGCCATTGTTGGTAGCTGTCGAGGACGTCAGCCACGGGTCAGCCCTGGCAGAACTTGGCGGCCGTGTCGCCCGCGGTGGGGACCTCCGCCTGGGTGAACCCGAACGGCTGCAGGATCGGCAGCAGCTTGTTCTGCTGCTTGAGCTTGTCGAGCTCGCCGTTCCAGGCGTTCAGCAGGTCCGTGTCGGCCTTGCGGAACGCGAACGCGCCCGCGCCGAACTGCTCCTTGCCGTCGATGACCGGGACGAACGGGTCGGTCACCTCGAAGCCCTCGCCCTGGTGCTTGGACTGGAGGTCGGCCAGCGAGATGCGGGTCAGCCAGATGCAGTCGATGCGCCCGGCCTTGAGCCCCTCGAACGCGCTCGGCTGGTCGGCGTAGGTCTTGATGTTGTTCTTCTTCACGCCGGTCTTCTCGGCGTAGCCGGCCTCGACCGCGCCGGTCATGACACCGACGCGGACGCCCTTGGCGGCCGGGTCCTTGGCGCCCTTGAGGCCCTTCGGGTTGCCCTCAGGCACCATGAAGGCGCTCTTGGCGACGTACTCGGGGTTCGCGAACGCCGCCGAGGCGCAGCGCTCCGGAGTGATGAACATGCCGGCGGCGATCGCGTCGAACCGCTTGGCGTTCAGGCCGCCGATCAGGCCGCCGAAGTCGACCTGGACGCCCTTGACCTCGTCGATCCCGAGCTGCTTGAAGATGGCCCGCGCGAGCTCGGGGGCCTCGCCGGTCAGCTTCCCCGATTTGTCGGTGTAGCCGTAGGGCGCCTCGTTGGCGAAGCCGACCGTGATCGTCCCGGCGTCCTTGGCCTTCTGCAGCGTGCCCCCGCCCGCCTTCTCCTCTTCCGGATCCGTCGTGGAGCAGCCCGCCGCGGCCAGCGGTACCGCGGCGGACAGCAACACGGCGGTGCGCAGGAAGTCGCGTCTCGAGGAAGTCATCATCGAACTCCTGGATGTGTGAACCCCGCGCCCGCGGGGGACCGGAGGACGGCCCCCCGCGGGCGCGGGCCTGACGTGTGTCGGGTTATCGAATTGTTGTGTTCATTCAGCCGCCGACGGTCCCATTCGAGGGGGGACGACCCCCCACGCCCCCCGATCCGCCTCCGGCGGAAACAGGGGTGAAGTCCCGGGCGCCGATGAACTCCGGACGCGGTGCGGGGGCGGAGAACGGCTCGACGCACGTGTTCTCGACGCTGTTGAACACGATGAACACGTTGGAGCGCGGGAACGGGGTGATGTTCCCATTGGAGCCGTGCATGCAGTTGCAGTCGAACATGGTGGCAGAGCCCGCAGGCCCTGTGAACAGCTCGATCCCGTGCTTGTCGGCCAGGATCGACAGGCTCGCCGCATCGGGCGTCCCGATCTCCTGCCCGCGCAGGGACTCCTTGTAGTGGTCGTCCGGGGTCTCCCCGACACAGGCCACGAAGGTCTTGTGCGAGCCAGGCATGATCATTAGCCCGCCATTGTGCACGAAATTCTCGGTGAGCGCGATGGATATGCTCACCGCGCGCATCCGGGGCATGCCGTCCTCCGCGTGCCAGGTCTCGAAATCCGAGTGCCAATAGAAGTCCTTGCCAGTGAATCCTGGCTTGTAGTTGACCCGGCTCTGGTGGATGTAAACCTCGGAGCCGAGAATCTGCCTGGCCCGGCCCACCACGCGGGGGTCGCGGACGAGCCCGGCGAAGACCTCGCTGATCTTGTGCACCTCGAAGATGGAGCGGACCTCGTCCGAGCCGCGCTCGGTGACCGTCCGCTCGTCGGCGAGGACCTCCGGGTCGGCCGACAGCCTGCGCAGCTCGGCGCGATAGTCCTCGACCTCGTCGGGCGCGAGCAGCTGGTCGACGGACAGGAAGCCGTTCGCCTCGTAGGCGTCGAGGGTGGCGGCGTCGATCGGCCCGTCCCCGGCCTCGCCGTGAACGACCTGGTCCTGGCGGTACAGCAGCGCCGCCTCGGCGCATTTGCGGGTGGGGTACGCGTCGTCGATCGTCGGATGGGACTCGATGATGCTCATGCGTCCTCCTCGGTCAGCAGCGGATACACCCCGTTCTCGTCATGGACCTCCCGCCCGGTGCAGGGCGGGTTGAACACGCAGACGGTCCGCACGTCCGTGTGGGCGCGCAGAGTGTGGTGCTCGTGGCCGTCGAGCAGGTACATGACGCCCGGCTCGATCTTGTGCTTCTCGCCGGTCTCGTCGTTGGTCAGCTCCCCCTGGCCCTCGATGCAGTACACGGCCTCGATGTGATTCGCGTACCACATCTTGGTCTCGGTGCCCGCGTACAGGATCGTCTCGTGCATCGAGAAGCCGACGCCCTCCTTGGCGAGCACGAACCGGCGGCTGCACCAGGTCGGCGCCTGCACGTCGCGCTCGGTGCCGACGATCTCGTCAAGGGAACGAACGATCATGAATCTCCTCTTTTCAGCGGTGCCCGGGGCCGGGCCCCCGCGCGGGGCCCGGCGCGCCTCAGGCGATGTAGACGGGGATGGACGGGTGGATGGGGTGGACGAAACGGACAGGGCCCGCGGCATGGGCGGAACCAGCCGCCTCGGCCGCGTCGGCCGCCTCGGCCGTCCGGATCAGACGGCGACCTTCTGGCGGACGGCCTCCAGCGAGTCCGCGATGATCTCCAGGCCCCGGTCCAGCTCGGCCTCGGTCGTGGTGAGCGGCGGCAGCAGCTTGACCACCTCGCCCTCCGGGCCCGAGGTCTCCATCAGCAGCCCGCGACCGAACGCCTCGGCGCACACCTGCGGCGCCATCTCCGCGTCGTGCATCACCAGGCCCCACGCGAGCCCGCGGCCGCGGACGGAGTCGACGGCGCCGGCGTGCCGGAGCGCGATCGACTCCAGCGCCGCCTGGACCTGCTGGCCCTTGGCGATCGTCTCCTTCTCCAGGCCGTCGCCGGTCCAGTAGTCCTCCAGCGCGGCGACGGCGGTGACGAACGCGGGGTTGAAGCCGCGGAAGGTGCCGTTGTGCTCGCCCGGGTCCCACACGTCCAGCTCGCGCTTCATCAGCGTGATCGCCATCGGCAGCCCGTAGCCGCTGAGGGACTTGGACAGGCAGACGATGTCCGGGACGATCCCCGCCTCCTCGAAGCTGAAGAACGGCCCGGTGCGGCCGCAGCCCATCTGGACGTCGTCGACGATGAGGAGGATGTCGTGCCGGCGGCACAGGTCCTGCAGGCCGCGCAGCCACTCGGCGGTGGCGACGTTGATGCCGCCCTCGCCCTGCACGGTCTCCACGATGACGGCGGCGGGCTTGTCCAGGCCGCTGCCGCTGTCGTCGAGCATCGTCTCGAAGAGCAGGAAATCGGGCGTCCTGCCGTCGAGGTAGTTGTCGTAGGGCATCGCGACGCCGTGCCCGAGCGGCACGCCGGCGCCGGTGCGCTTCATCGAATTGCCCGTGACGGCGAGGGCGCCGAGCGTCATCCCGTGAAAGGCATTGGTGAAGCTGACGACGGTCTCCCGGCCGGTGTACTTGCGCGCGAGTTTCAGCGCGGCCTCGACCGAGTTGTTGCCCGCGGGGCCGGGGAACTGCACCTTGTAGTCCAGGCCCCGGGGCGCGAGCACGTACTCGTTGAACCGTTCCAAGAAGTCTCGCTTGGCCGTCGTGTACATGTCGAGACTGTGGACGACGCGGTCATCGGCGAGATAGTCCAGGAGCCTCCGTTTCAGCTGCGGGTTGTTGTGCCCGTAGTTGAGCGTTCCCGCGCCGGCGAAGAAGTCCAGGTAGGTCTTTCCGTTCTCGTCGGTCATGTGGCTGCCACGCGCCGTGGTGAACACCGTGGGCCACCCTCGGCAGTAGCCGCGGACTTCCGATTCCAAACGGGCGAAGACGTCCATTTTCTGCCTCCAGGCAGGTCGGTGGGGGAGCGGACGGGGAAGTTGAACGGGTCAGTTCGCGTCGGCGATCGGGCCGATCCTGAAGAGCACCTCGGGCTCGTGTTCCCCCTCGGGGAAGTGCTCCGCGCCGAACAGCGGGCTGCGGGTGACCTCGCACCCGCGACCCCGCGCGAACGCTTCGAACATCGCGGTGGAAGCGGTGTTGTCCGGTGTGACCGTGGCCTCGAGGTACCGGGCGCCGCGGGGCGCCAGACGGTCCGCGAGGCGGTTCAGCATGCGGTTGGCCAGTCCCTGGCCGCGGTGGTCGCGGCCCACGGCGACCTGCCACACGAAGAACGTGTCGGGCCGGGACGGGCGGACGTATCCGGTGACGAATCCGCAGGGGACGCCGCTGTCGCGCGCCACCACGGAAGTGTCCGCGAAATCGCGGCACCAAAGGGTGTAGCTGTAAGGCGAGTTGACGTCCAGGACCCGTGATTCGCGGGCGAGCCGCCAAAGCTCCGGACCGTCGGAGAGGCTCGGCTCCTGGAGTTGCACGTCCGCGTTCGTCTCGCTTGCGCCGTGGCGCCGTGTCGGTGATTCCAGGGGTTGCGCTGCCATGTCCAGGCAACTTAGCGAATCGCGCCCCGTGATCGCAGAGGATTGTTATCGGCGGGATGTTTAGCCGGGTACCCCAGTGGGTAGGGTTAAGGGCTTTACCGAATTCCGTGCAATTCTACGGTGGTCCGTACCGGCGATTGTCCGCATTTCCCGCTGATACGCAGGAGGTACTGCCGGATTTGGCGGCGGCGCGGGCCGGACGCTTCCTGAACGCCACCTTAATGTTCCGTCGTGAGCGGGCGCGGCGTTTTGTGTATCGGTTGTGTGAGGTAAGTCACTCAGATTTCGTGTCAACGGGTCCGGTGCGGTGAGCGTCACGTCGCATCGCGCATGGTCGTGCGGTCGCGGGCATGCTGGGACGCGTGTGGGTCAAGGCGTGCGACGCGGGCTCTGTGAGGGCGGGAACGCTGACCATCAAGGGGCATGTCTACTTGCCGGACGGTAAGACCTGGGTTGTGGAACGGTAAGAATCTCGGCATTTCGGTCCGCTGATAAGGCGGACGGCCCGGGCGCGGCGACCCACCCGGACCCCCGATTCGGGACCCGCCGCCACCGTCGTTCCGTCGTGTCCGCTTTAAGGTTCCCCGGGAGCTATGGCGTTCCCGCTCCCCTCCGGTCAGGGTTTGCCGGCGAATCGGTCGGTGGCCTCGACCAACCGGTGCAGGATGCCCGGCTCGCTGTAGGCGTGACCGGCGTCGTCGACGATGTGGAAGTCCGCCTCCGGCCATGCCCGGTGTAGGTCCCAGGCCGTCGCGACCGGCGTGCACACGTCGTACCGGCCCTGGACGATCACGGCCGGGATGTGGCGGATCCGGTCCACGTCCCGGATCAGCTGCCCGTCCTCGAAGAAGCCCTCGTTGGCGAAGTAGTGGTGCTCGATGCGCGCGAACGCCACCGCGTAGTCCGGCTCGCCGAACCCGCGCGCCATCTCGGCGTCCGGCCGCAGCGTGAGCGTCGAGCCCTCCCAGGTCGACCACGCCTTGGCCGCGGCGACCCGCACGTCCCGGTCGGGGGAGTTCAGCCGCTCCCCGAACGCCGAGATGAGGTCCTCCCGCTCGTCCTCCGGGATCGGCTCGACGTACTTCTCCCACAGGTCCGGGAAGATCAGCGACGCGCCCTCCTGGTAGAACCAGTACAGCTCGAACGGCCGCAGCGTGAAGATGCCGCGCAGCACCAGCTCGGTCACCCGCTCCGGATGCGTCTGCGCGTACGCCAGCGCCAGCGCGCTGCCCCAGCTCCCGCCGAACACCAGCCACCGCTCGATGCCGAGATGCTCGCGGAGCCGCTCCATGTCCGCGACCAGGTTCCAGGTGGTGTTCGCCTCCAGCGACACCTCGGGATCCTTCGCGTGCGGCAGGCTCCGCCCGCAGTTGCGCTGGTCGAACAGGACGATCCGGTACGCCTCCGGGTCGAACTGCCGCCGGTGCGCCGGGACGCAGCCCCCGCCGGGGCCGCCGTGCAGCATCACCGCGGGCTTGCCATCCGGATTGCCGCAGACCTCCCAGTAGATCTTGTCGCCGTCGCCGACGTCGAGCAGCCCGGTCTCGTGCGGTTCGACCGGTGGATACAGGGTGCGAAGCTCCATGGAGCGCGATTGTCGCACCCGCCCGCCGGATGTGACGCTTGGCACCGCCGGACGGGGCGTCCGGGCCCCGACCAGGGCATCTGCGTGCGTTAACGCCGCTCGGCGGCCGAGAAAGTAAACCCCAAACTGGGCAAACGTTCCGCTGGTCGGGGCTAGAGTGCCTTCAGTGAGCGAAGCCACGAGGCTCAGGGCCGGTAGCGGAGCGAACGAGATGTGCACACCCACCCCCGCGAGCGCGGCCGCATGCCGCCGGGCGAGGAGACACGTGAGCGAGATGACGAGCCGTCGGGCGAAGAACGCGGGCACCACGATGAGCAGAGCCATGCCGTCCATGTGGCTCCGAGCCGCGAGGCGGGGAGAGCAGTGAGCGAGCTGAACGGATCGGGCGGTGCCCGCGGCGGCCCCGACGCTGGGACCCCCTGGCCGCCCATGGGACGCGACCCGGGCCGCGCACCCGAGACGCCGGTGCAGGCCGCCCAGCAGCCGATCCAGATGGCCAAGCCGCCGCAGCCCGGCCGGCACGGCGCGCAGCCCGGCCGCCCGCGCGAGGCCGGGCGTCCCGACGTCGAGCAGCCCGAGGCGCAGCCGTGGGACATCGTCGAGCGGCTCCGCCAGATGGCCGACCTCATCGGCGACGCCCTCGCCGCCGGTGAGCGCAAGGTCAACGAGGCGCAGAGCGAGATCGCCCAGCAGGTCGCGGCCGTCACGGCGGAGAAGGAGTCCGCGCAGCGCGACGCCGCCGCCGCCTGGGGCGAGGTGCAGCGTGCCCGTGGCCAGGCCGAGCAGGCCGAGCGCCGCGCCGTCGAGGCCCAGAACGAGACGGCCCAGCAGGTCGCGGCCATCACCGCGGAGAAGGAGAACGCGCAGCGCGACGCAGCGGCCGCCTGGGGCGAGGTGCAGCGCGCCCGTGGCCAGGCCGAGCAGGCCGAGCGCCGCGCCGTCGAGGCGAAGAACGAGGCCGTCGCGCAGATCGCCGCGCTGCAGGGCGAGAAGGAGAACGCGCAGCGCGACGCCGCCGCCGCCTGGAACCAGGCCCAGCAGGGGCGCGCCCAGGCCGACCAGGCCCGTGCCCAGGCCGACCAGGCCCGCGCGCAGCTGGAGCAGGTGCAGGCCCAGGTCGAGCAGGCCGAGCGCCGTGTCGCCGAGGCCGAGGCGACCGTCCGGCAGGCCATCCAGCAGCGCGACGCGATGAGCGAGGCCCGCGACGACGCGCTCCGCGCCGTCGAGGACGCCGTCAACGGCCGCCGCGCCGCCGAGTCCGAGCGCGACCGCGTCGCCGAGCAGGCCGCGGAGCTGTCCCGGGGCCTGGAGTCCGCGCACGCCGAGCTGTCCGCCCTGCGCGCCAAGCTCACCGACGCCGAGATGACCGCGCAGAACCTGCAGCACGCCGTCGTCGGCGCCGGTAAGGAGGCCGACGAGTCCCGCCGCCGCGCCGAGGTCGCCGAGCGCCGCGCGCAGGAGAACGAGCGCCGCGCGCAGGACGCCGACCGCCGGGCCCAGGACGCCGACCGCCGCGCCCAGGAGGCGGCCGGACGGGCCGAGGCCGCCGAGGCCGAGCGCCAGCAGGCCCTCAACACCGCCGCGCAGTCCCTGGAGGCCGCCAAGAAGGCCGAACGCGAGCGCGACGGCAACGCCAAGGAGCGGGAGGCCGCCGAACGGGCCCGCGAGGCCGCCGTCCAGGCCCAGGCGCGCGCCGAGTCCGAACTGACCCTGGCCCGCGGCCGGGCCGACCAGGCGGGCCGGGAACGGGACAAGACCGTCGCGGCGATGCGCCAGCTGGCCGCCGAGCGCGACGCCGTCGCCGAGAAGCTCGCCGAGCGCGACCAGTGGGTCGACCAGCTCGCCCAGGCCGTCACCGAGCAGCGCGCCCAGATCGCCGAGCTTTCCCAGGAACGCGACGCCGCCCGCAACGCCGCCGACCAGGCCCGCTCCCTGATCGACGAGCTCACCCGCCAGCTCCGCACGATCATGCCGGCCGGTTCGAACGCGTTGCCCTCGTCCTTCGGGCCGTAGGGAGGCCGGACCGGGAGGCCGGATCGCCGTGAGCGACGGCTGATCCGGAGGTCCGGCCTGGCGGTATTGGCCGTGTTCGCTGGGCAAACACGGTTCGGTCGTCGGTGGCTGTTATTCTGGTGGCCCGTGGACAGTGAGCCTTCGTCCGCCTCGCAACGACCACGGGAGCACCTCTTTGCCATCGGCAGCCACTGGTAGATCACGTCCTACCAAGCATCTGTTCGTCACCGGCGGCGTCGCCTCCAGCCTCGGCAAGGGGCTGACGGCGTCCAGCCTGGGACGGCTTCTCACCCTCCGCGGCCTCCGGGTCACCATGCAGAAGCTCGACCCGTACCTGAACGTCGACCCCGGGACGATGAACCCGTTCCAGCACGGCGAGGTCTTCGTCACCGACGACGGCGCCGAGACCGACCTCGACATCGGGCACTACGAGCGGTTCCTCGACACCGAGCTGCACGGGTCGGCGAACGTCACGACCGGGCAGGTGTACTCCAGCGTCATCGCCAGGGAGCGGCGCGGGGAGTACCTCGGCGACACCGTCCAGGTGATCCCGCACATCACCAACGAGATCAAGGACCGGATCCGCGGGATGGCCTCGGACGACGGCCAGGTCGACGTCGTCATCACCGAGGTCGGCGGGACGGTCGGCGACATCGAGTCCCTGCCCTTCCTGGAGTCGGTGCGGCAGATCCGGCACGAGATCGGGCGGGAGAACTGCTTCTTCCTGCACGTGTCGCTGCTGCCCTACATCGGGCCGTCCGGGGAGCTGAAGACCAAGCCGACGCAGCACTCGGTGGCCGCGCTGCGCTCCATCGGCATCCAGCCCGACGCGATCGTGTGCCGCTCCGACCGGCCGATCACCGACGGGCTCAAGCACAAGATCAGCCTGATGTGCGACGTGGACCGGGAGGCCGTGGTGTCCGCGGTCGACGCCGCGAGCATCTACGACATCCCGAAGGTGCTGCACTCCGAGGGCCTGGACGCCTACGTCGTGCGCCGCCTCGACCTGCCGTTCCGCGACGTCGACTGGGGCGCCTGGGACGAGCTGCTGCGCCGCGTCCACAAGCCCGCGCGGGAGGTCACGATCGCGCTGGTCGGCAAGTACATCGACCTGCCCGACGCGTACCTGTCGGTCACCGAGGCGCTGCGGCACGGCGGGTTCGGCAACGACGCCAGGGTCCGCATCCGCTGGGTGAAGAGCGACGACTGCGAGACGCCCGAGGGCGCCAAGCGGGAGCTGGACGGCGTCGACGGCGTCCTCATCCCCGGCGGGTTCGGCGTCCGCGGCATCGAGGGGAAGATCGGCGCGGTGCGGTACGCCCGCGAGAACCGGCTCCCGCTGCTCGGCATCTGCCTCGGCCTGCAGTGCATGGTCATCGAGGCGGCGCGGACGCTCGCCGGGCTCGCCGACGCGGGCAGCGCCGAGTTCGACGCGACCACCGCCGACCCCGTCGTCGCGACGATGGCCGAGCAGGTCGACGTCGTCGCCGGGGAGCGGGACATGGGCGGCACGATGCGGCTCGGCCTGTACCCGGCCGACCTCGCCGACGGGTCCGTCGTGCGGGAGCTGTACGGGGAGGCGAAGGTGTCCGAGCGGCACCGGCACCGCTACGAGGTCAACAACGCCTACCGCGACCGGCTGGAGAAGGCCGGGCTGCGCTTCTCCGGCCTGTCGCCCGACGGCCGGCTCGTCGAGTACGCCGAGCTGCCGCGCGAGCAGCACCCGTTCTTCGTCGGGACGCAGGCGCACCCGGAGTTCCGGTCGCGCCCGACGCGCCCGCACCCGCTGTTCACCGGCCTCGTCTCCGCCGCGCTCGCCTACGCCGAGGCCCGCACGGGCGGCGGCGCGGCGGGCGGCGCCGCCGGGAAGGTGACCGCGCCGTGAACCCGGACGACGTCCGCGACCGTCCCGAACGCTGGACCGTCGTGGAGCGCAACACCGTCTTCCAGGGCCGCGTGTTCGGCGTCCGGCAGGACAAGGTCGAGATGCCGCGCGGTGACGAGACCGAGGCCGTCACCCGGGACGTGATCGCGCACGTCGGGTCGGTGGGCGTCCTCGCGCTCGACGACGACGACCGGGTGATGCTGCTGCGGCAGTACCGGCACCCGGTGTCGCGGCTGCTGTGGGAGGCGCCCGCCGGGCTGCGGGACGTGCACGGCGAGCCGCTGCACAAGCTCGCCGAGCGGGAGCTGCTGGAGGAGTCCGGGTACCGCGCCGACCGGTGGGACACCCTCCTCGACGTGTTCACCTCGCCCGGCATGACCGACGAGCGCGTCCGGATCTTCCTGGCCCGCGGCCTCACGGAGGTGCCCGCCGACCAGATCGACTTCGAGCGCGTCCACGAGGAGGCCGACATGCCGGTGGTGTGGGTGCCGCTGGACGAGGCCGTCCGCAAGGTGCTGGCGGGCGAGGTGCACAACGCGATCGCCTGCATGGGCGTCCTCGCCGTGCACGCGGCACGCGCGTCCGGGTTCGCGGGCCTGCGCCCGCCCGACGCGCCGGAGGACTGAGCCCGACGCGCCGGACGGCCGAGCCGGATGAGATCCCCCTCCGGCGGCCGGAGGGGGCATGATGGGCGGGTCCCCGGAGCCCACGGCCGGAAGAGGTGCCGCCCTGTCCCCGTCGCCGACCCCCCGGAGCGCCACGCGGCCCGCCGCTCCCGAGATCGGTTCCGCGCTCGGCGCCGCCGTGGACACCTACCTGGGGCACCTCGCGGTCGAGCGGGGCCTGGCCGCGAACACGCTCAGCTCGTACCGCCGCGACCTGCGCCGCTACGTGCAGAGCCAGGACGGGCGTGGCCGCGCGGCCATCGGCGACATCACCGAGGACGACGTCCGCGCCTACCTGGTGACGCTGCGGGAGGGCGACGACGACCATCCGCCGCTGTCGGCGGGCTCGGCGGCGCGGGCGCTCGCCGCCGTCCGCGGGCTGCACCGCTTCGCGCTGCGCGAGGGCCTCGCCGCCCACGACCCCGCCGCCGACGTCAGGCCGCCGACCCCGCCGCGCCGCCTGCCGAAGGCCATCTCGCTGGACGAGGTCGAACGGCTCCTCGCCGCCGCGTCCGTGCCCGGCGATCCCGGCACGGCCCGCGGGCTGCGCGACCGGGCGCTGCTGGAGCTGCTGTACGGGTCGGGCGCGCGGATCTCCGAGGCCGTCGGGCTGGACGTCGACGACCTCGACCGGGCGGACGGGTTCGTCCGCGTCGCCGGCAAGGGCGGCAAGGCCCGGGTCGTGCCGATCGGCGACTACGCCCGCGAGGCCGTGGACGCCTACCTGGTCCGGGCCCGTCCCGAACTGGCGGCGGCCGGGCACGGCGGCCCCGCGCTGTTCCTGAACGCGCGCGGCGGGCGGCTGTCGCGGCAGGGCGCGTGGATGGTGCTGCGCGCCGCCGCCGACCGCGCGCACCTGTCGGAGGTGTCGCCGCACACGCTGCGGCACTCGTTCGCCACGCACCTGCTGGACGGGGGAGCCGACGTCCGCGTCGTCCAGGAGCTGCTGGGGCACGCGTCGGTCACGACGACGCAGGTCTACACGCTGGTGACCGTCCAGCTCCTGCGCGAGGTCTACGCGACCTCCCACCCCCGCGCCCGCACCTGAAAACCCGCGCCCGCGGCCTGCGTGAACTCGCGTGCCCGATCTGACAACTCGTCCACCGCGGAGCTGACAAATCGCGACGATCGTCGCGCGTCGGCTTGAGACCGGGGAGGTACGGGCCTAGAGTCCCCGTTCTGGATGGCATTTCCGGGCCGCCGGGGAGGGATCTGGTGACCAGCACTAACGGTGCGGAAGGAGTCCTTTCCTCCGCCACCATCGAGACCGATCCGAACAGGGCTCTCGGGCCCACGCAGCGACCCGTGCCGGTGTTCCCCGAACCGGGACCCCTGGAACAGCACGGGCCCGCTCGGATCGTGGCCGTATGCAACCAGAAGGGCGGCGTCGGCAAGACCACCACGACGATCAACCTGGGCGCCGCGCTCGCCGAGTTCGGCCGCCGCGTCCTGCTCGTCGACTTCGACCCGCAGGGCGCGCTCTCGGTCGGCCTCGGCAAGGGCGACCCGCGCCAGCTGGACGTGACGGTCCACAACATGCTGCTCGAACGCGACGTCGAGTGGGAGGACGTCGTCATCGAGACCGGCGTCGACGGGATGGAGCTGCTGCCGAGCAACATCGACCTGTCCGGGGCGGAGGTCCAGCTCGTCCACGAGGTCGGCCGCGAGTACATCCTGCAGGGCGCGCTGAAGTCGGCCGTCCCGCACTACGACTACATCATGATCGACTGCCAGCCGTCGCTCGGCCTGCTCACCATCAACGCGCTGGCCGCCAGCGAAGGCGTGCTGATCCCGCTGGAGTGCGAGTACTTCGCGATGCGCGGCGTGGCGCTGCTGATGGAGACCATCGAGAAGGTGCAGGGCCGGATCAACCCGAGCCTGGTGATCGACGGTGTCCTCGGCACGATGTACGACTCGCGGACCCTGCACACGCGGGAGGTCCTCGGCCGCATCGTCGAGGCGTTCGGCGAGCAGGTCTTCCACACCGTGATCAACCGCACGGTGCGGTTCCCGGACGCGACCGTCGCCGGGGAGCCCATCACGTTCTTCGACCCGAACTCGATGGGCGCCAACGCCTACCGCAGCCTGGCCCGGGAGGTCCTCGCCCGGTGGGCGCAGGTGGCATGAGCCCGTGAGCCAGCCCCCCGGCGAGCCCGAGCCCCCGCCCGCGGCCGTCCCGCCCGCGCAGCCGATCCCGCCGCCGCCGCCGCAGCAGCCGCCGCCGGGGCGGGGCCCGAGGCCGGTGGCCGTCGTCGTTGTCGCCGCGGTCGCGGTGGTGGTAGTGGCCGTCCTCGTCGTGGCGGCCGTCGCGATCCTGGTGCTGGGGGAGGACGACGAGTCGTCCAAGCCGCTGTCCTCCGGGCCCGTCGACCTCCGCGAGCCGCTGACGTTCAGGCTGGTCGCGCGGGAATCGCCGCCGCCCTGCACCGGCGGCGCCCTCGCCCCGCCCGACAAGTCCAGCTGCTATCTGTTCGGCCCGGACGCGCTGACGGTGCGGCGGCTCGAGAAGGTCGAGGCGGTGCCGCCCGACCCCGCGCGGGGCGCCGCCGGCTGGAGCGTCGCGCTGACGCTGTCGTCCGGGGACGCCTCCGGCTTCGCGACCCTGACCGGCAAGGCCGCGCGGGCGTTCCAGGCCCAGCTGCCCGCCGGGAACATGGGCATGATCGTCGGCGGTGCGCTGGTGTCGTCGCCCGCCCAGGTGACCACGCCCATCACCGGCGGCGAGGTCTCCATCGACGGCCCCCCGGAGACGTTCGACCAGACGTACGTGGAGGGCATCGTCCGGCGGCTGATCGGTAGGTAGCGGTCCGCGGCGCGCCGTCACCGCTCGTGACCGGCCGTGGTGCGAGCACGCGCCGCCCGTGGGACGATATGGCCGGTGAGCACAGTGCAGGAGACGTCCTCCGCTACCGTGAGCGACGTGGACGAGACGTCGCCCGGATCGGGGCAGGAGCCGGAGGAGGGGCACGGCTTCCACGTCCACCTGGACAACTTCGACGGCCCGTTCGACCTGCTCCTCGGCCTGATCTCCAAGCACAAGCTCGACATCACCGAGGTGTCGCTGCACAAGGTCACCGACGACTTCATCGCGCACATCCACGCGCACGGCAAGGACTGGGACCTCGACCAGGCCAGCCACTTCCTGCTGGTCGCCGCGACCCTCCTCGACCTCAA
Source organism: Actinomadura sp. 3N508 (assembly GCF_044326375.1). NCBI lineage: Bacteria > Bacillati > Actinomycetota > Actinomycetes > Streptosporangiales > Thermomonosporaceae > Actinomadura > Actinomadura sp. 3N508. Next base: position 469,036 of record NZ_JBIRAX010000003.1, on the reverse strand, counting down.
GGCCGCCCGGCTGCTGCCCTCCGGCGAGGTCGACGACGAGGACGACCTCGCCCTCCTGGAGGCCCGCGACCTGCTGTTCGCGCGGCTCCTGCAGTACCGCGCCTACAAGGAGGTCGCGCAGGTGATCGCGGCGCGGATCGCCGAGGCGGCCCGGCGGTTCCCGCGGATCGTGCCGATGGAGCCGAGGTTCGCGAACGTGCTGCCGGAGGTGCTGCTCGGCCTCGGACCGGACGAGTTCGCCCGGCTCGCCGCCAAGGCGTTCGCGCCGAAGGAGCCGCCGTCGGTCTCCGTCGAGCACATCTACCAGCCGAAGGCCAGCGTCAAGGAGCAGGCCGCGATCGTCGTGGAGCGGCTCCGCAAGCTCCGCAGGACGACGTTCCGCGTCCTCGCCGCCGACGCCGAGGGCACCTACGAGGTCGTCGCGCGGTTCCTGGCGCTGCTGGAGCTGTACCGGGAGCAGAGCGTCGTGTTCGAGCAGGACGAGCCGCTCGGCGAGCTGCGCGTCACGTGGACCGGCACCGACGAGGGCGACGTCGAGGTCGGCGACGACTACGAGGGCTCCCCGCAGCCGGACGGCGAAGACCCGAAGAAGAAGGACGAGGCGGACGATGACTGACGACCCCGGCGAGACCCCGCCGGAACGTCCGGAGACGCCGGAGACGCAGGCATCGGCGGAGTCGCCGGAGTCGCCGGCATCGGCGGAGTCGGCGGAGGGGCTTGCGGAGTTTCCCGGGCTGCGCGCGTCCATCGAGGCGATCCTGCTGGTGGTGGACGAGCCCGTCACCGAGATGACCCTCGCGCAGCTGCTGGAGCGCCCGCGCGGCGAGGTCGCGGCGACGCTGCGGGAGCTGGCCGCGGAATACACCGAGCAGGGCCGCGGGTTCGATCTCAGGGAGGTCGCCGGCGGCTGGCGCTTCTACACCCGGGACGCGTGCGCCCCCGTCGTGGAGCGGTTCGTCACCGACGGGCAGCAGGCGCGGCTCACGCAGGCGGCGCTGGAGACACTCGCCGTCGTCGCCTACCGGCAGCCGGTGAGCCGGGCCCGCGTGTCGGCGATCCGGGGCGTCAACAGCGACGGCGTCATGCGGACGCTGACGCTGCGCGGCCTGATCGAGGACGCCGGGCAGGACCCCGAGTCCCAGGCGCACCTGTATCGCACCACCGGGTACTTCCTGGAGCGGCTCGGGCTCCGCGACCTCGACGAGCTCCCCGAGCTCGCCCCCTACCTGCCCGACGACCTGCCTGACGACATAGTTGATAGTTGAGGAACACGTGAGCGAGAACGAGGGCGTCCGGCTGCAGAAGGTCCTGGCCGAGGCCGGGATCGGCAGCCGCCGCCACTGCGAGGAACTGATCGGCGAGGGCCGCGTCACCGTCGACGGGAAGCGGGTGTTCCGGTTCGGCGAGCGCGTCGACCCGCGCCGCGCCGTCATCCACGTGGACGGCAAGCGCGTCGAGACCCGCGCCGAGATGCGCTACTACGCGATCAACAAGCCGCGCGGCGTGGTGTCGACCATGTCGGACGAGCGGGGCCGCAAGTCCCTCGCCGACTACGTGGAGGTGCCGGAGCGGCTGTTCCACGTCGGGCGGCTCGACACCGACACCGAGGGCCTGATCCTGCTCACCAACGACGGGGAGCTGTCGCACCGCCTCACGCACCCGTCCTACGGGGTCGAGAAGAAGTATCTGGCGGAGATCCACGGCCCGATCCCGCGCGACCTCGGCAAGCGGCTGCGGGCGGGCGTGACGCTGGAGGACGGCCCCGCCAAGGCCGACAAGTTCCGGATCTTCGACCAGGTCGGCAGGCGCGTCCTGGTGGAGATCACGCTGCACGAGGGGCGCAAGCACATCGTCCGGCGGCTGCTGAAGGAGGTCGGGTTCCCCGTCCAGCAGCTGGCGCGCATAGAGTTCGGGCCGATCAAGCTCGGCTCGTTGAAGCCGGGCGGTATGCGGGCCCTGTCCGTGCACGAGATCGGCGACCTGTACAAGGCGGTCGACCTGTAACGGCAGCACGCGCGCAGGACGCGGGCGGGCGGGACGGACTCGAGGAGGAGCAGGCTGTGACGGTACGGGCGGTCCGCGGGGCGACGCAGATCGACGCCGACGACCGGGGTCAGATCCTGGAGGCGACGACGGAGCTCGTCAGCGAGGTGATGTCCCGCAACGGGCTGAGCACCGACGACGTGATCAGCGTCATCTTCACGGTGACGCCGGACCTGACGGCGGAGTTCCCGGCGCTCGCCGCCCGCAAGCTCGGCTTCCACGAGGTGCCGCTGCTGTGCGCGACGGAGATCGGCGTCCCGGGCGCGCTGCCGCGGGTGATCCGGCTGATGGCGCACATCGAGACCGACCGGCCGCGCGCCGACGTCCAGCACGTCTACCTGCGGGGCGCGACGGCGCTCCGCCTCGATATCGCACAGTAAGTGCGGCGACAGTAGGGTTTGTGGGCGTGAGTGAGGACGTGGTGCCGCAGCGGATCGTCGTCGTCGGGACGGGCCTGATCGGAACGTCGATCGCCCTGGCGATGCGGGAGCGCGGCGCCGAGGTGCTGCTGGCCGACCGGGACGAGGCCGCGCTGCGGCTGGCGGTCGAGTTGGACGCCGGCGAGCCGCTTCCCGACAGCCCGCTGGACGAGCCCGCCGACCTGGCGGTGCTCGCGGTGCCGCCCGCGGCAGTGGCCGTCACGCTGCTGGACGTGCAGAAACGCCGCCTCGCCGCCGCCTACACCGATGTCGCGAGCGTGAAGGCGCTGCCGCTGGCGCAGGCCGCCGAGCTGGGCTGCGACCTGACGACGTTCGTGCCGGGGCATCCGCTCGCGGGCAGTGAGCGGTCCGGGCCGGGCGCGGCGCGCGCCGACCTGTTCCTCGGCCGCCCGTGGGCCCTGTGCGCGGCGCCGCAGTCGAAGCCGGAGGCCGTGGACGCGGTCCGGAACCTGGCGAAGGCGTGCGGCGCGATGCCCGTCGAGGTGGACGCCGCCGAGCACGACCGGGCCGTCGCGCTCGTATCGCACGGCCCGCACGTGGTGTCGGCCGCCGTCGCCGCCCGGCTCACCGGCGCGGACGACGTCGCGCTCGGCCTGTCCGGGCAGGGCGTCCGGGACGTCACCCGGATCGCGGCGAGCGACCCGCGGCTGTGGATCGGCATCCTGTCGGCGAACTCCCAGCCCGTCGCGGACGTGCTGGAGGCCGTCGCCACCGACCTCGCGGTGGCCGCGTCGCTGCTGCGCGACGGCAGCGAGGAGGCCGCCGCGCACGTGGCCGACCTGCTGCTGCGCGGGAACGCGGGCCGGTCCCGCATACCCGGCAAGCACGGCGGCGACCAGCCCGCGTACGCGACCGTCCAGGTCGTCATCCCGGACCGTCCCGGCGAGCTCGCGATGATCTTCCAGGCGGCGGGAATCGCGCAGGTCAACATCGAGGACGTGACGATCGAGCACTCGCCGGGCCGCCCGCTCGGCGTGCTGGAGCTGGCCGTGGTGCCGGAGTCGGCCGAGGCGCTGGCGGAGGAGCTGCGGGCCCGCGGCTGGTCCGTCCCGTCCCCGGCCGGAAGCGCCGGTACCGCCGGTACCGCCGGTACCTGACGGGTACCGCGAGGCCGGTAGCCTGGTCGCGGGGCGCGCACGGGGGTTCGCCTGCGCGCCCGACGGACTAGAGAGGGATCGATCGTGCCGCTCGTCATCGCCATGGACGGACCCTCCGGGTCGGGCAAGTCCAGCGCGTCCAAGGGCGTCGCCCGCGCGCTCGGGCTCCGCTACCTGGACACGGGCGCCATGTACCGCGCCGTGACGTGGTGGATGCTGGAGAACGGCGTGCCGGTCGAGGACGCGGCCGCGGTCGAGGCCCGCGCGGCGGAGCCGGTGATCGCGTCCGGCACCGACCCGGACGGGCCGACGATCACGGTGGACGGGGCGGACGTGTCCGCCCCCATCCGCACGCGGGCGGTGACGAACGCGGTCAGCGCGGTCAGCTCCGTCCCGGCGGTCCGTGCCCGGATGGTCGCGCTGCAGCGCGAGATCATCGGGTCCGGCGGGATCGTGGTGGAGGGCCGCGACATCGGCACGGTCGTCGCGCCGGACGCGCAGGTCAAGGTGTACCTGACGGCCAGCGAGGAGATCCGGGCGGCGCGCCGCGCGAAGGACCTCGCGGGCGACCCGGGCGCGTCGGTCACGGTCACCCAGGCCGAGCAGGCGCGCCGCGACCGGCTCGACTCGACCCGGAAGGCCTCGCCGCTGACCAGGGCGGGCGACGCGTACGAGATCGACTCGACGGAGCTGAGCCTCGCCGAGGTCATCGAGGCGGTCGTCCGCCTCGCCAAAGAGCATGAGTGAACGGGCGGCCTGGCGGCCCCCGCGGGGAATTCACAGTGAGCGATAACGAGATCAAGACCGTCGACATCGTCGAGGACGTCGGCGCCGACGAGGGCCCGGCGCCCGTCGTGGCGGTGGTCGGGCGGCCGAACGTCGGCAAGTCCACCCTGGTCAACCGGATCCTGGGCCGCCGTGAGGCGGTCGTGGAGGACGTCCCGGGCGTGACCCGCGACCGGGTCGCCTACGACGCGTCGTGGTCTGGTCGGCGGTTCACCGTCGTCGACACCGGCGGCTGGCTGCCCGACTCGGCCGGGCTCGCCGCGGCGATCGCCGAGCAGGCCCGGCTGGCGGTCGACCTCGCCGACGTCGTGATGTTCGTGGTGGACGCGACCGTCGGCGCGACCGACGTGGACGAGGCCGTCGTGGAGATCCTGCGCCGGTCCGGCAAGCCGGTGGTGCTGGTCGCCAACAAGGCCGACAACGCCGCCGTCGAGGCGGACGCGGCGCTGCTGTGGTCGCTCGGCATCGGCGAGCCGCACCCGGTCAGCGCGCTGCACGGGCGCGGCAGCGGCGATCTGCTCGACGCGGTGCTGGCCGCGCTGCCGGAGGAGGCGCCGCCGGAGGATTTCGGTGAGGAGACGGGCGGGCCGCGCCGGATCGCGCTGCTGGGCCGTCCCAACGTCGGCAAGTCGAGCCTGCTGAACCAGCTGGCGGGGGAGAACCGGGCGGTCGTGGACGCGGTGGCGGGCACGACCCGCGACCCGGTCGACGAGCTGATCGACCTCGGCGGCCGGACGTGGCGGTTCATCGACACCGCCGGGATCAGGCGGCGGCACCGCGAGAACCAGGGCGCCGACTTCTACGCGACGCTGCGCACCCAGTCCGCGCTGGAGCGCGCCGAGGTCGCGGTCGTGCTCGTGGACGCCGACCAGCCCCTCGCCGAGCAGGACCTGCGGATCATCTCGATGGTCGTCGCGTCGGGCCGCGCGATGGTCATCGCCTACAACAAGTGGGACCTGCTGGACGAGGAGCGCCGCCACTACCTGGAGCGGGAGATCGACCGGCAGCTCCACCACGCGCGGTGGGCGCCGCGCGTGAACGTCTCCGCCAAGACGGGGCGCCACATGGACAAGCTCGTCCCGGCCATCGACACGGCCCTGGACGGCTGGGGGACCCGCGTCCCGACGTCCAAGCTCAACCAGTTCTTCGCCGACCTGGTCAGCTCGCACCCGCACCCGGTGCGCGGCGGCAAGCAGCCGCGCGTGCTGTTCGCGACGCAGGCGAGCGTGCGGCCGCCGCGGTTCGTGCTGTTCACCTCCGGGTTCCTGGAGGAGGGGTACCGGCGCTACATCGAGCGGCGGCTGCGCGAGGAGTTCGGCTTCGAGGGCACGCCCCTGGACATCGCGATGAAGATCCGCGAGAAGCGCGGCAAGGGCAAGAAATAGCGGAAATATCCGGCATGCGGCCCGCTTGGGGATCTTCCCCGGCGGGCCGCGGCATGTCAGGATGCATCCTACGGCCGTCGAGTAAGTCTTCCATTACTCGTCGAGTCGGGTGACACCTGCATGAGTCGAAGGGTGAAACGTGAAGCTCTTGCTGCTCATCTCCTGTGCCGTCGTCTGCGTGGCGCTCAGCTTCGCCTGGCGGGAGCCGTGGATCGGCGGTGTCGGCCTGGTGGTCGCCTTCGTCGCCATGTTCACCGACCGCGACGACGTGCGGCTGGACGAGGAGCGGGGCAGCTACGAGACGACCAAGGCCGTCCGCGACATGCGGCGCCGGGACCGCCACCAGCGGTAGCGGTCCCGGCGCCGCACGGCGGCGGTGCGGGTTACTGGTTCTGGCGTGACTTGCCCGCGATGCGCCGGTCGCCGGGCGGAGCGGTCGCGGGACCGGGCCCGGGCGGGTTGTCCCGCGCGTACCGTCCGTACACCAGGGGCTGCGTGGTGGTCGCACCCGCCGAATCGGAGTCGTCCGGCTTGGTCGCCTCCCGGACGCCGATCACGGCGAACCGGCCGAGCGCGAGCCCGGCCAGGAACACGGCGGCGACGCCGAGCCCGGTGAGCCCGGACAGCTGCTCGGCGAGCCGCTGCCCTTCGCCCGAGCCGAGCGGGGCGCCGATGCCCTGCACGTCCCAGAGCGTGGCGACGGACGTGCCGACCACGAACCAGGCGCCGCCGAGCGCGGCGAGCCAGCCGCCGAACATGGCGAACGCGCGGTTGGCGGCGGCGAGCACGATCAGCCCGCCGAGCGCGACGGCCACGGCCGGCGCGATCACGAGCTGGAGCCGGTCGGTGTCGTACACCCAGGTGTCGTCCGGGGCGAAACCGAACCCGAAATAGGGTCCGGCGAAGGGGAGCAGGCCGCCCCAGAGGCCGAGCAGCACCAGCAGCGTGCCGCTCAGACCCCCCCGGGAGCGTGGAGCGCGCATGGTCCCAGTCATGATCATTCCTCCTGACCGGGCGTGTGATTTTTGTTTTGGGACACCATTACCCCTACCAGACCTTCGAACACCTTTCCTCCTCGGTCGGATCGCAGCGTTCACGCTGCTGCGGAAGGGCCGGAGGAAAAATGTTCGCTCCACACAACGCCTGGAAAGAGCCGACCATATGGGAGCCCGCATGGGAGCCGAGGTAGAGATCGTCTACGCGCGCGAGGAACCGCCCGGTCGCTGGGATGCCGCCGTCTTCCTCGCCGGGCCCACGCCACGGTCGCCCGAGGTCGAGTCGTGGCGTCCGGCGGCGGTCGCCGACTTGCGCGATCTTTGGCGTGGGCCTGGGCTGCTCGTGGTGTTCGTCCCGGAGCACCGGCACGGCGTCCACGACGACTACGTCGGCCAGGTCGACTGGGAGGAGCGGTGCCTGCACCTGTCCGACGAGGTGATCTTCTACGTGCCGCGCGACCTGGCGACCATGCCGGCGTTCACCACCAACGTGGAATGGGGAATGTGGCACGACAGCGGGCGGGCCGTGTTCGGCGCCCCGCCGCAGGCGCCGAAGAACCGCTACCTGCTGCACTATGCCGCCAAGTCGGGCGTGCCGACCGCGTCCGACCTTCCGGCGACGGTGGCGGCGGCGCTCGGCCGGATCGGCGCGGGCGCGTCCCGGACGGGCGGCGAGCGGGAGATCCCGCTGCTGCTGTGGCGCGAGGAGTCGCTGCGCCGCTGGTACGCGGGCCAGTGCGCGGCGGGCAACGCCCTGCTCGGCGCGCGGGTGGTGTTCAGGTTCGGGAACCACTGGGGCCTGCACGTCCGGATGCACGTCGCGGCCGAGAACCGGGTGAAGGACAACGAGATCGTCTTCGGGCGGCCCGACATCTCCGTCGTCGTCCTGCACCGGCCCGGGGAGACGCTGGACGAGACGGAGGTCGTGCTCGTCCGCGAGTTCCGGAGCCCGTGCGTGAACGGGTTCGTCCACGAGCTGCCCGGCGGCTCCGGGGCGGGCGGCCCGGCCGAGGTCGCGCTGGCCGAGGTCGCGGAGGAGACCGGCCTGATCCTGGCCGCGGCACGGCTGCGCGCGCACGGGACGCGGCAGGTGAACGCCACGATGTCCGGGCACCGGGCGCACTTGTTCTCGGCCGCGATCACCGGTGACGAGCTGGCGCGGCTCCGCTCGTCCGGCCCGCACGGCCTCGCGGCGGACGGCGAGCGCACCTACGTCGAGATCGCCGCGTTCGGGCGGATCAGGCACGAGCGCCTCGTGGACTGGTCCTGCCTGGGCATGATCACTGAGGTTCTGCTGGACGTGCGCTGACCCGCAACTGCGAAGGGTATTGCCTCTATCAGCTTGCATCCTCCTATAGATCCCTCCTCTACTCCTTGTATCTGCAGGTGGCTAGGCTTGGCCGCGTGACGACGTTCAGGATCAGTGAGGCGGCGGCACTCCTCGGGGTCAGCGCGGACACGGTCCGGCGCTGGGTGGACGGCGGACGGCTCACCGCGTCGCGCGACGAGCACGGCCACCGCCGGGTACCGGGCGCCGAACTGGCGGCGTTCGTGCGGGACCAGGCGCGCGGGACGTCCGACCAGGGGGTGCGGTTCTCCTCGGCGCGCAACCGGATGCGCGGCATCGTGACCGACGTCGTCCGCGACGGCGTGATGGCGCAGGTGGAGATCCAGGCGGGGCCGTTCCGCGTCGTCTCGCTGATGAGCCGCGAGGCGGCAGACGATCTCGGGCTGCGGGTGGGCGTCGTCGCGGAGGCGGTCGTGAAGTCCACCAACGTCATCGTCGAGCTGCCGGACTGAGGGGGGGACCCGTGCGCACGTGGATCGCGATCGCGGCCGCCACGGCCCTGCTCGGCGCGGGCACGGCGGCCTGCGGCGAGGTCGGCGAGGTCGGCGAGGCCGGCGCCGGCGGCGGGACGCTGACGGTGTTCGCCGCGGCCTCGCTCACCGAGGCGTTCACCTCGCTCGGCGCGACGTTCGAGGGTTCGCATCCCGGCGTGCAGGTGAGGTTCAACTTCGGCGCCAGCTCGACGCTCGCGCGGCAGATCACGCAGGGCGCCCCGGCGGACGTGTTCGCCGCCGCGAGCCCCGCCACGATGAGGACCGTGACCGACGCCGGTGACGCCGCCGGGTCGCCGCAGCTGCTCGCCCGGAACCGCCTGGTCATCGCCATCCCCAAGGACAATCCCGGCAAGGTGGCCAAGGTCGCCGACCTGTCGAGGCCGGGGCTCAAGGTCGTGCTGTGCGCGGCGCAGGTGCCCTGCGGGGCCGCCGCGGCGAAGGCGCTCGGCGCGGCGGGCACCGAGGTCGAGCCGGTGTCGCGGGAGAAGGACGTCAAGGCCGTGCTCACCAAGGTCGGGCTCGGCGAGGCGGACGCCGGGCTCGTCTACCGCACCGACGTCCAGGCGGCGGGGGACAGGGTCACGGGCATCGAGTTCCCGGAGGCGGCGCAGGCCGTCAACGACTACCCGCTCGTGGAGGTGGCCGACGCCCCGCAGGGCGCGCTCGCGCGAGAGTTCATCCGGCTCGTGCTGGGGCCGCAGGGCCGGTCGGTGCTGACCCGGGCCGGTTTCGAGGCGCCGTGAAGAAGATCGACGCCGGTATCGACGCCGACGGGCCGGTCGGGCGTCCGCCGTGGGTCCTGCTGGTGCCCGCGCTGGCCGGGCTCGCCTTCCTGGTGCTGCCGCTCGCCGGGCTGCTCGTCCGCGCTCCGTGGTCGACGCTCGGCACCCGCCTCGGCCAGGACCAGGTGCTGGACGCGCTGCGGCTCTCGCTCGTCACCGCGACGCTCGCGACCGTCCTGTGCCTGCTGTTCGGCGTCCCGCTGGCGTGGCTGCTCGCCCGGGTCCGCTTCCGCGGCGTCCGGCTCGTCCGGGCCCTGGTGACGGTGCCGCTGGTGCTGCCGCCGGTGGTCGGCGGCGTCGCGCTGCTGCTCGTGCTCGGGCGGCGCGGGCTGGTCGGCGGGTGGCTGGACGACACGTTCGGGATCACGTTCCCGTTCACCACGGCCGGGGTCGTGCTGGCCCAGACGTTCGTCGCGATGCCGTTCCTGGTGATCAGCGTCGAGGGCGCGCTGCGCGGCGCCGACCTGCGCTACGAGGAGGCCGCCGCCACACTCGGCGCGGGCCGCTGGACGATCTTCCACCGGGTCACGCTGCCGCTGGTCGCGCCCGGCGTCGCGGCCGGGGCCGTGCTGTGCTGGGCGCGGGCGCTCGGCGAGTTCGGCGCGACGATCACCTTCGCCGGGAACTTCCCCGGCCGGACGCAGACGATGCCGCTGGCCGTCTACCTGGCGCTGGAGACCGACCCGCAGGCCGCGATCGTGCTCAGCCTCGTCCTGCTGGCGGTGTCGGTGATCGTCCTGGCGGCGCTGCGAGATCGCTGGATGAGCACATGACACAGGGGCGGGGGCTGGAGGCGCGGCTCGTGGTGCGGCGCGCCGGGTTCGACCTCGACCTCGCGCTCGCCGCCGCGCCCGGCGAGGTGGTGGCGCTGCTCGGCCCGAACGGGGCGGGCAAGAGCACCGCGCTGCGCGCCCTGGCCGGGCTGGTCGCGATGTCCGGCGGGCACGTCCGGGTGGACGGCGCCGATCTGCGCCCGCTGCCGCCCGACCGCCGCCGCATCGGCATGGTCTTCCAGGACTACCTGCTGTTCCCGCACCTCAGCGCGCTGGAGAACGTCGCGTTCGGGCCGCGCTGCCAGGGCGCGGGCCGCCGCGACGCCCGCCGCCGGGCCGCCGAATGGCTCGACCGCGTCGGGCTCGCGGAGTTCGCGTCCGCGCGGCCGCGGGCGCTGTCGGGCGGGCAGGCGCAGCGCGTGGCCCTCGCCCGGGCGCTGGCCGTCGATCCGGGCCTGCTCCTGCTGGACGAGCCGCTCGCGGCCCTCGACGTCAACACCCGGATGGACGTCCGCGCCGCGCTCCGCCGCCACCTCGCCGGGTTCGCGGGCGCGGCCGTGCTCGTCACCCACGACCCGCTGGACGCGATGGTCCTGGCCGACCGCATCGTCGTCATCGAGGGCGGGCGGCTCGTCCAGGAGGGGACGCCCGCCGAGGTCGCCCGCCGGCCGCGCACCGGCTACGTCGCGCGGCTGGTCGGCCTGAACCTGTACCGGGGCCGCGCGGAGGCCGGAACGGTGACGGTGGGCGGCGGCGCCGGGACGCTCGACACCGTCGGCTCGCTCGAAGGCGAGGTCTTCCTGGCCTTCGCGCCGTCCGCGGTCGCGCTGTACCGGACGCGTCCCGACGGCAGCCCCCGCAACCTGTGGCGCGCCCGCGTCGCCGCCATCGAACGGCACGGCGACCGCGTCCGGGTGCGGCTGCAGGGGCCGCCTTTCGACGCGGTCGCGGAGGTGACTCCGGCGGCCGTCGCGGAGCTCGAATTGTCCGAGGGCAGCATGATCTGGGCGGCCGTGAAGGCCACCGAAACCCACGTTTACCCAGCTTGAGCGGGCCCCGGCCGGTCAGGCACGGCGCACCGCACAGCATCCTCACAGACCGGTGATATCTATCACAAAATCGGGCACGAACCCCCAAAAGCGGACGGGATTGGTCCAGACCAAATGGCAAAAACAGCGGGTCTTGTTCATCATGCAAACATCCTGCGAACAGCTGAAGGAGTTGCCCGTGTCCAACCAGGTCCCCGGGGCCGACCAGGCCCCTACCGGCCACACCGAACTGACTGAGTGGGTACGCGGGATCGCCGAGCTGACGAAGCCCGACCGCGTCGAGTGGTGCGACGGCTCGGACGAGGAATGGGAGCGCCTGACCGGCGTCCTCGTCGAGCAGGGCACGCTCACGCGGCTCGACCCGGCCAAACGGCCGAACAGCTTCTACGCGGCGTCCGACCCCACCGACGTCGCCCGCGTCGAGGACCGCACGTTCATCTGCTCCGAGAAGGAGGAGGACGCCGGTCCCACCAACAACTGGATCGCGCCGGACGAGATGCGCGCGACCCTCGGCGGCCTCTTCGACGGCTGCATGAAGGGCCGCACCATGTACGTGGTGCCGTTCTGCATGGGCCCGCTCGGCGGCAACATCTCCCAGCTCGGAGTGGAGATCACCGACTCCGCCTACGTCGCCGTGTCCATGCGGATCATGACGCGGATGGGGACGCCCGCGCTACGCCTCATCGAGGAGCGCGGCTCGTTCGTCAAGGCCGTCCATTCCGTCGGCGCCCCGCTGGAGCCGGGTCAAGCCGACGTCAAATGGCCGTGCAATTCCACCAAATACATCACGCACTTCCCCGAGACGCGGGAGATCTGGTCGTACGGGTCCGGGTACGGCGGGAACGCGCTGCTCGGCAAGAAGTGCTACGCGCTGCGGATCGCGTCCACGATGGCGCGCGACGAGGGCTGGATGGCCGAGCACATGCTCATCCTGAAGCTCACGCCGCCGGAGGGCGAGACCCGCTACGTCGCCGCCGCGTTCCCGTCCGCGTGCGGCAAGACCAACCTCGCCATGCTGGAGCCGACCATCCCGGGCTGGAAGGTCGAGACGATCGGCGACGACATCGCCTGGATGCGGTTCGGCGACGACGGCCGCCTCTACGCGATCAACCCGGAGGCGGGGTTCTTCGGCGTCGCGCCCGGCACCGGCGAGAGCACCAACGCCAACGCGGTGAAGACGCTCTGGGGCAACAGCATCTTCACCAACGTCGCGCTCACCGACGACGGCGACGTGTGGTGGGAGGGCCTCACCGACGAGCCCCCGGCCCACCTCACCGACTGGCGCGGCAACGACTGGACCCCGGAGACCGAGACCCCGGCGGCCCACCCGAACGCCCGCTTCACCACCCCGGCCGGGCAGTGCCCGATCATCGCTGACGAGTGGGAGGACCCGAAGGGCGTCCCGATCTCGGCGATCCTGTTCGGCGGGCGGCGCGCGTCCGCGGTCCCGCTCGTCACCGAGTCCTTCGACTGGCAGCAGGGCGTGTTCCTCGGCGCGAACGTCGCGTCGGAGAAGACCGCCGCCGCCGAGGGCACGGTCGGCGAGCTGCGCCGCGACCCGTTCGCCATGCTGCCGTTCTGCGGCTACAACATGGGCGACTACTTCGGCCACTGGCTCGACATCGGCAAGGCCACCGACGCCGAGAAGCTGCCGCGGATCTACTACGTCAACTGGTTCCGCAAGAACGCCGACGGCAAGTTCATCTGGCCGGGCTTCGGCGAGAACAGCCGCGTCCTGAAGTGGATCGTCGAGCGGCTCAACGGCCGGGCCGACGCCGTCAAGACGCCGATCGGGCACCTGCCGACCAAGAACGCGCTCGACACCGAGGGCCTGGACATCGACGACGCCGACCTCGGCACGGTGCTGTCGGTCGACACCGAGGTGTGGAAGCAGGAGGCCGCGCTCGTCCCCGAGCACTTCGAGAAGTTCGGTGACCACATGCCGAAGGCGCTGTGGGACGAGTACCACGACCTCGTCCGCCGCCTGGAGCACTAGCCGGACAAGTGCCGAGCGCCCGCCCGCCGACGACCTCGGCGGGCGGGCGCTCGACGTTGCGGGCGCAGCGGGCTCCCCGGAAACCTCGACCGCGGTTGAGGTCACATAGGATGCGGTCATGACGCGGCTTGAGCACCGGTTGCACGAACTGACCGTCGGGCAGCTCGCCGAGCGGAGCGGCGTGGCCGTCTCGGCGCTGCACTTCTACGAGTCCAAGGGCCTGATCAGCAGCCGCCGCACGGCGGGCAACCAGCGGCGCTTCACCCGCGACACGCTCCGCCGCGTGTCGTTCATCAAGGTCTCCCAGCGCGTCGGCATCCCGCTCAGCGACATCCGCGACGCGCTGAGCACCCTCCCGGAGGAGCGCACCCCGACCGTGGACGACTGGGCGCGCCTGTCGGAGAACTGGCGGACCGTCCTCGACGACCGCATCCGCCAGCTCGAACGGCTCCGCGACGACCTCACCGAGTGCATCGGCTGCGGCTGCCTGTCGATCAACAAGTGCGCCCTCGCCAACCCCTACGACCGGCTAGGCGACGAGGGGCCGGGGCCGCGCCGCCTCCTCGTCCGCCACGGCGGCACGTCCGCCCCGCCGCCAACGGCGGACGAGGCGGGCGCGCGTGACACCCCGAACCCCTGCCGCCCCGACCCGTGCCCCACCGAGTAACCGGCCAGCCGCGCTGACCGGTTACCCGACCGGCTCGGTCAGCGGCGGCGCGGGCCGCGGCCGTGCGGGTCGATGCGGCGCGGCATCGGCTCCCGGCCGGCCGGCTGCGTCACCGTCGGACGCGGCTGGATCTGCTCGATCGGCAGCTCGACCGGCTCGTCCCCGAGCGTGAACACGTCGCCGTGGTGCCACAGCTTGATGCCGGGGCCGTCCAGCAGCTCGTAGCCCGCGGAGTCCGCCGTCACGTTGACCTTGATCAGGCTGCCGCGGTAGCGCATCCGGAACGCCAGCCGGCTGATCCCGCCCGGCAGCCGCGGCGCGAACCGCAGCCGGCCGCCGCCCGCCCGCATCCCGCCGAACCCGGCGACGAGCCCGCTCCACGCGCCCGCCATCGACGCGATGTGCAGCCCGTCGCGGGTGTTGCGGTTCAGGTCGTGCAGGTCCATCAGCGCGGTCTCGCCGAGGTAGTCGTGCGCCAGCTCCAGCTGCCCGACCTCAGCCGCCACGACCGCCTGCGTCTGCGCCGAGAGCGACGAGTCGCGGACGGTCAGCCCCTCGTAGTAGGCGAAGTCGCGGACCTTCTGCTCCTCGGTGAACGCCTCCCCGCACAGGTGCAGCGCCAGGACCAGGTCGGCCTGCTTCACGACCTGCTTCCGGTACAGGTCGAAGTACGGGAAGTTCAGCAGCAGCGGATAGTGGTCGGGTTTGGTGGCGGCGAAGTCCCAGCGGGCGTGGTTGGTGAAACCCTCGCTCTGCGGGTGGACGCCCAGGCGGTCGTCATACGGGATCAGCATCGCCGCCGCCGCGTCCCGCCACGACGCGGCCTCCTCGGCGTCCACGCCCAGCCGGTCGGCCACGTCCGGATGGCGCATCGCCATCTCCGCGGCCTCCTGGAGGTTTCGGCGCGCCATGAGGTTGGTGTAGACGTTGTTGTCCACGATCGCGCTGTACTCGTCGGGCCCGGTGACGCCGTCGATCCGGAACACGCCGCCGACGTCGTGATGCCCGAGGCTCCGCCACAGCCTGGCGGTCTGCACCAGGATGTCCAGGCCGATCTCCCGCTCGAACTGCTCGTCCTCCGTCGCGTCCACGTACCGGACGACGGCGTCGGAGATGTCGGCGTTGATGTGGAACGCGGCCGTCCCCGCGGGCCAGTACCCCGAGCATTCGTGACCGCGGATCGTCCGCCACGGGAAGGTGGCGCCGTCCAGGCCGAGCTGGGTCGCGCGCTCCACCGCCAGCGGCAGCGTCCGGTGCCGCCACGCCAGCGCGTCCTTCGCCGCGCCCGGCGAGGTGTAGGTCAGCACCGGCATGACGAACGTCTCGGTGTCCCAGAACGTGTGGCCGTCGTAGCCGGGGCCGGTCAGCCCCTTGGCCGGGATCATGCGGCTCTCCGCGCGCGCGCCCGCCTGAAGGACGTGGAACAGCCCGAACCTGACCGCCTGCTGGATCTCCGCGTCGCCCTCGACCTCGACGTCCGCGCCCTCCCAGAACTCGTCCAGGTACGCGCGCTGCTCGGCGAGGAGGCCGTCCCAGCCGGTCTGCCGCGCGCCCGCCAGCGCCCCGACCACCTGGTCGTGCAGCGCCGGCCGGGACCGCCGGCTCGACCACCCGTAGGCGATGTACTTGACGATGCGCAGCCGCTGCCCCGGCTCCAGCCGCGTCGCGACCGTCAGCCGGCCCACGTCGTTGGAGCTCTCGGTGTCGATCGCCATCGACTCCGGGCCCTCGATGTTGTGCGACATGCCCGCCGCCATCCGCAGCCCGCTCCGCCGCGTCCGGTGCAGCAGCAGGACCTTCGTGCCGTTGGCGACGTGCTCCTCGCTGACCAGCGGGCTCTCCAGGATCGCGGACTCGCGCGGATCCTTCCCGCCGCCGGGCAGCGCCTCGTTGGCGACCAGCTCCGACTGCGCGACCACCCGGACGGCCTCGTCCACCGGCTCGACCTCGTAGCAGACCGCCGCGACGGCCCGCTGCGTCAGCGACACGATCCGGACCGACGTCACCTTGATCGTCTTGTCGGCGGGGGACGTCCACTCCACGTGCCGGGTCAGCGTGCCCGCCCGCATGTCGAGGTTCCGCTCGTGATGCAGGACGCGCCCGTACCGGACATCGAGCGGCTCGTCGTCCACCAGCAGCCGGATCACCTTGCCGTTGGTGACGTTGATGACCGTCTGCCCCGACTCCGGATACCCGTAGGCCGTCTCGGCGTGCGGCAGCGGCCGCTGCTCGTAGAACGAGTTCAGATACGTGCCCGGCAGCCCGTGCGGCTCGCCCTCGTCGAGGTTGCCGCGCATCCCGACATGCCCGTTGGACAGCGCGAAGACCGATTCTGTCTGCGCCAGCCGGTCCAGCCGCAGCTCCGGCTCCCGCACGCACCAGGGCTCCACCGTGAACACCGGCCGCTCGGCCGTGCTCAGCCCTTCCCGGTCTGTCACTTGTCCTCCATCAATTCGGACAGGTCGGACACCACGATGTCGGCGCCGTGCTCGGCGAGGGCCTTGGCGTGCGCGCCGTCCACGCGGTTGACGCCCACGACGTAGGCGAACCCGCCGGCCCGCCCCGCCTCGACGCCCGCGAGCGCGTCCTCGAACACCACTGCCCGCTCGGCCTGGACACCGACTTCCTGGGCCCCCACGAGGAACATGTCGGGCGCAGGCTTGCCCGGCAGGTTCCGCTCCGCGGCGACGACGCCGTCCACCCGCGCGTCGAACAGGCCGGTGATGCCGACCGTCCGCAGCACCTGGACTGTGTTGGCGCTGGAGGACACCACCGCCGTCTTCAGCCCCGCCGCCCGCGCCGCCCGGACGTAGTCGATCGACCCGTCGAACGTCTCGACGCCCTTCTCCTCGATGAGCTTCAGGACGAGCGCGTTCTTGCGGTTGCCGAGCCCCCGGACCGTCTCGTTCTCGGGCGGATCGTCGGGGTCGCCCTCCGGCAGCTCGATGCCGCGCGACTGCAGGAACGAGCGCGTCCCGTCCTCGCGCTTCTTGCCGTCGACGTACCGGCCGTAGTCCTTGACCGGGTCGAACTCGGTGAAGGGCCCGCCGTCGCGCCGTGCCCGCTCGCGCAGGTAGCCGTCGAACATCTCCTTCCAGGCGGCGGCGTGCACGGCCGCCGTCCTGGTCAGCACCCCGTCGAGATCGAAGAGACACGCCGCCGCATCGTCCGGCAGTCCCAGCATTCGCACCCCCTGGAGAATGTCACCATCGAAGAGACAGGCGACGCGCGACCCGTTCCCGCACCTCGCGCGGGCATGCGTTCGCCGGCGCTCGAACGGGGGATCAAGGACCCGCGTACAACCCCTTGATCAGGGTGGCACACGAGGAGGAGCGATCCAATGGAAACGGCGCGTATCGGAGTCACGGGGCTCGCGGTGATGGGCCGCAACCTGGCCCGCAACCTCGCCCGGCACGGACATCCCGTCGCCGTCCACAACCGCACTTCCGCACGGACGAAGGCCCTCGTGGACGAGTTCGGCCACGAGGGCACCTTCGTCCCGGCCGACACGCCGGAGCAGTTCGTCGCGTCCCTCGACCGCCCCCGCCGCCTGGTGATCATGGTGAAGGCCGGCGCCCCGGCCGACGCCGTCATCGACGAGTTCGCGCCGCTCCTCGACCCCGGCGACATGATCGTCGACGGCGGCAACGCCAACTTCACCGACACCCGCCGCCGCGAATCGGCCCTCCGCGAACGCGGCGTCCACTTCGTCGGCACCGGCATCTCCGGCGGCGAGGAGGGCGCCCTGCACGGCCCGAGCATCATGCCCGGCGGCTCCGCCGCGTCCTACGAGGCGCTCGGCCCCCTCCTGGAGGACATATCCGCCAAGGTGGACGGAACCCCCTGCTGCACCCACGTAGGCCCCGACGGCGCGGGCCACTTCGTGAAGATGGTGCACAACGGCATCGAGTACGCCGACATGCAGCTGATCGCCGAGTCCTACGACCTCCTCCGCCACGCCGCCGGCCTCGCCCCCGCAGAGATCGCCGAGGTCTTCCGCACCTGGAACACCGGCCGCCTGGAGTCCTACCTCATCGAGATCACCGCCGAGGTCCTCGCGCACACCGACGCCGCCACCGGGCGCCCGTTCGTGGACGTCGTCCTCGACCAGGCCGAGCAGAAGGGCACCGGCCGCTGGACCGTCCAGACCGCCCTGGACCTGGGCGTCCCGGTCAGCGGCATCGCCGAAGCGGTCTTCGCCCGCTCCGTCTCCGGCCACGCCGCCCTCCGCGAGGCCGCCCAGAACCTCCCGGGCCCATCCCGCAACGACGCCGTCTCCGCGTCCGGCCTCCCCGACGCCGTGGAGAAGGCCCTGTACGCGTCCAAGATCGTCGCCTACGCGCAGGGCTTCCACCAGATCCAGGCGGGCAGCGCCGAATACGGCTGGAACATCGACCTCGGCGCCATGGCCACCATCTGGCGCGGCGGCTGCATCATCCGCGCCCGCTTCCTCGACCGCATCCGCGCCGCCTACGAGGCCGACCCGGAGACCCCGACCCTCCTGACCGACCCCCACTTCACCGAAGCGGTAGGCGACGCCCAGGACGCCTGGCGCGAGGTCATAGCCATCGCCGCCAACATCGGCATCCCGGTCCCCGGCTTCTCCACCGCCCTCGCCTACTACGACTCACTCCGAGCCCCACGCCTCCCAGCCGCCCTGACCCAGGGCCAACGCGACTATTTCGGCGCCCACACCTACCGCCGCACAGACCGCGAGGGCACCTACCACACCCTCTGGGGAGCCGACCGCACCGAAGTCCCCTCCTGAACCGAGAGGCGCCTCAGCCCTCGCGCCATCCGGACGACTCCAGGGCTCCGGCGGCCTGCGGGCCCATGAGGCCGAGCCCGCCGTCGACGAACAGGGAGGCCCCGGTGACGTAGGACGCCTCCGGCCCGGCGAGGAACGCGATCGCCTCGGCGACCTCCCGGGCGTGGCCGGGCCGGGCCAGCGGATACCCGGCCCGGCTGTCCGGCTCCGGCGGCTGGTCGTGCTGCCCTGTCATCGGCGTGGCGATCTCCCCGGGCGCCACCGTGTTCACCGTGATCCCGTGCTCGGACAGCTCCAGGGCCAGCGTCCGGGCCAGCATCTTCAGGCCGCCCTTCGCGGCGCAGTACGGCCCCGCCCCGACCCGCGGATACTCCTCGTGCACGCTCGTCACGTTGACGATGCGCCCGCCCTCGCCCCTGCGGACCATCCGGCGGGCGGCCCGCTGGGCGCACACGAACGCGCCGTCCAGATCGACCGAGAGGACCTCCCGCCATTCCCCGAACTCCATGTCGAGGAGAGGCCGCATGCTCCCCGTCCCGGCGTTGTTGACCAGCACCCCGATGCCCCCGAGCTCGTCGGCGAGCTCGTCGACGGCCCCGGCCGCCTGCTCCGGGCCGGTCAGGTCGTGCCGCCGGACGGCCGCCCGCCGTCCCGCCTCCACGACCTCCGCCGCCGTCCCCTCGGCCCCCTCGCGGTCGGTCCGGTAGGTGATCCCGACATCGAACCCCCTCCCGGCCAGCGCCACCGCCGTCGCCTTCCCGATCCCCGAATCGGCACCCGTGATCACCGCGATCCGGTCGTAGGTCACGACTCGTCCGCGTCCCGCTCGACCCCGGCGATCGGATCGCCTTCCCGGGTGCCGCTCTCGGCGTCCGACTCGTAGCCTTCGGCGGCGCTGTCCGTCCCCGGAACGACCCGCTCGTGCGGCTGCTCCTCAAGCCCCGAACTCGCGCCCGGCTCGGGCTCCGCGGGCTCGCCCTTCTTCCCCATGGCCCTGCCCCCTTCCCTCGGGTGGCCCCGCTTCCCTTGGGGCTCGTCCCATCCCGGACGTTCCTTGCCGGACAGCCCGCCCTAAACCCCGGCTTGCGTCCGATGAGGTGGAAGACGCTGCTGACGCTGCGATAAGGGTCGCGCCTGCTGACCTCAGGCTCGACCAATGACCGACGTGCGCAAGGGCCGTGTAGATACGCTTTTAGGGCGACGGAGGTGGACGTGGCGGGTGGGCATCGCATCGACCGGAAGGCGTGGCCTGAGGACGGCCCTTACCGGCAACTGCTCGAACTCCTCGAAACGGTCTACATCGACAACGGCCGGAAGAGCCTCCAGGTCATCGCGGACAAGATGCATTTGAAGTCGCGCACGCGCGTCAACAACCTCCTTCGAGGCTTGGGCCGACCCACGGATGAACGGCAGCTCCGGGATCTGGTCCGGGCGCTCGGCGGGGGAGAGGACGACGCTCGCACCGCCGTCCGGCTCTTCGCGCAAGCCCCGCCCGCCAAGCCGGAGCCGCATCCATGGGCCGCCCACGTCAAAGGGCACTTCGCGTGGGAGCTGGTCGACGCGCAGCGCGACGCCTCCGCCTTCAAGGACGCGGCGATCGACATCGCGGGGCGGCTGGGCGTCCTGGGCGGGAATGCGGAGGCGACCCTGGCGGACGACCCGTGGCTCGACCCGGAACTCGCCACCCGGTTCGGCAAGTGGGCGGCTTGGCTCCTGCGCGAACGATTCGCGAAGTCGCTGCGCGATTTGCCGCCTGCCGAGGCCGCGTTGCTGGTCCTGGTGCCGCTCGTGCACCACACGCATATGGTCAGGACGCTCGCCGCACTCCGCGAGATCGACCCGCTCGACCTCCGCACCGAGGTGGGCGAGGGCCCACGCCGTCGCGAGTTTGAGGCGTTCCTCGCCGGCCAGCGGGAGCTGGTAGACCGAGCACAGGCCCGGAGCCTCCCGGATCGCGACTCGGCCGCCGACGAGATCGGCTGGTGGCTGTTCCACCGCTGGGCGGCCCGCTTCCCAGGCGCCTACGCGCTGGGGGCCGTACGCGAACTGCTGAACGAGATGGAGATCGCGGACGATCGCATGCGAGATGAGGTGCTGGACGCCAAGACCGTCCAGCGATTTCTCGCCGCGCTGCGCCGCGACCTCTCCGAACTCGGCGACACGGACCGCAAGAACGCGCCGCAGTTCGAGACGGTCCTCTTCGTGGGCGAGCCGCATGAGCAGCACGTCCGGGAACTGCTGATCGGTCAGCTCCTCACGGTCGCCTACGCCCTCACGCTCGACCTGGCCCGGCTGCCGGACATAGTGGTCCGCCACCTGGGAATCCCCGATCCGGTCGATCTCGCCGAGCTGAGGGAAACGGCGATGAGCCGAGCGAAATGGGTGCTCCAGTCGGACTGCCTTGTGCTGCGCGTGGACTGCCATCACCCTGCGGAACTCGAAGGATTGCGCCAATACGCGAACCAGGTGGACGCCCTTCTGCACACGATCAGGCAAGGCTGCGGAGACCATGCCACGTTGCAGGTGCTCACGCAGTTGCCGGCTCGCGCGTCCGCCGACGACGTCAGGCCGGGCACCGACGATGACGGACGCCTGCTTTTTCAGCGCGTCAGCCGATTCCGGCTGGAAGAACGGCGTGTCCAAGACCTGCTGATGGGGGAGCAGCTTTATCAGGATCGCGGTCTGGCCGTTCGCGAGCTGTACCAGAACGCGCTCGACGCCTGCCGATACCGCCGCGCGCGCCACGCCTACCGCAGCCAGGCCGATTGGCAGGACGAGTGGAAGGGCCGCATCTGGTTCACCCAAGGCGTGGACGAGAACGGCCGCGCCTACCTTGAATGCCGCGACAACGGCATCGGCATGACGGAGGCCGTCCTCACCGATGTCTTCGCCCAGGCCGGCAGCCGCTTCACCGACACCACCGAGTTCCTGATCGAGTCCGCTGAATGGAAGAACGCCGACCCTCCCATACCGTTCCACGCGAACAGCCGCTTCGGTATCGGCGTCCTCGGCTACTTCATGATCGCCGACGAGATCGAGGTCGTCACCCGGCCCTTGGACCGCGGTCATCGCCCGCACCCCACCCTGAAGGTCTCGATCTTCGGCCCGGGCCATCTGTTCCGCATCGAGCACCTCCCCGCCGACCGTTCCCCGGGGACCTCGGTGAAGCTGTACCTGCGTGAGAACGAGGAAGCTCCGTCCTGCGTCGATGAATTGCGCCGCGTCCTCGGCATCGCCGAATTCCGGACGGTGGCCGAGCATGACTCGCAGCGCGAAATCTGGAGACCCGGCGAACTGCAGCGTCGCGCGCGGCCGGCCTGGGAAACGGACGGCCTCGATGCGCACGGCAAACTCGTGGCGGGGAAGGGCGACGTGGCCGGCCAGGTCGTGTGGTGCGAGAAGGGCGGGGGCCTGCTGGTCGACGGCATCCACGTTCAGCCCGCCGTCCACCATGGAGTGTTCGCCGGGCCGGGAGACGGGACCCTGCGCGGCGTGGTCGTCAATCTCGTCGGCAGGTATGCGCCCGAACGGCTTTCCGTGGACCGCCGGCGAGTCCTTTCCGACGTTTCCAGCGAGGCGGAGGAACTGCTCTCGTCGGCGGTCGCTGAACTGATCTCGGCAGGGAGCCACTTGCTGGATGTGCACTGGCTCAGCGACGTCACGGCGACGAACCCGAGACTGGGGGACCTCATCAGTGAGGCGGCCGCCGTCTCCGGTGCGTCCATCGCGACGCGCGAAGGCACCTTGGATGTCGCCCGCGTCGGCTGTTTCCTTCAGGACTCCGAGCTCGTCCTGGGCGGCGACCGGGGTACCAGGCGAGTGCACAGCGAGTCCGCTTTCGCAGGGCCCTGGGGAGAGAGCTTCGAAGATGATGTACCTGATCATGTCCTGCTTTGGCGCATGGCCGCTCATCGATTGGGTCCGCAACTGTCGGAACTCGGTATCGCCGACCCGGGGCCGGTCCGCCGTGCGCGGCCTTCCGACGTCCTGCTGTTCGGAACCAGCACGTCTGGATGGCCAGCGGAGTTGTTCGGAAGAATGTGGTGGGCCTTTGAAGATCTGCGGCACTGTCCGGGGCATGTGGTCTGGATGGCTCTCCTCACCGGCGCTCGGCCACGGGACATAGCACGCCGCGCGGTGGAGTTGGGCGTCCATGAAGTCGACCCGGATCGCTTTCCGGGCGGTCATGCGTCGAAAGTGGATCTCACACTTCTCAGCACTGAAGGAGACGGCAGTCCGCCCTGGTGGAAGCGAACTGAGGTCGTTCCCATCGGCCACCTCGTGGCGATCGCGCTAGAGCACGGCGTCGATGTTCCACAATTGCAGCAGCGCCTTGAGGGCTATGGCTTTTGTGTGCGGGCGGAGGTTCTATCTGCCCTTCCAGTACAGTCTGTCGACCTGAGGTTGCTATTCTGGGACGGTCGCCAGAACCCGATTTCCGATGGCTCTTCGATCCCTGCGAGCCATCTGGTCGCATGCGCACGGGACTTGGACCTGCCGGTGTCCGACGTATGCGCAAGGCTGATCGATTATGGGTTTCGGGTCGACGCTCTCGCGCTGCCGGCTCGCCCTTCTGCAGAGGATCGGCAACTGTTCCGCTGGCGCCTTACCGGTGAGGAACGAGACAGTTTCGATGCCACCGCGCCGCTGCCGCCGATTCACCTCGCTCTGGCGGCTTCCGAGCTTGATATCCCTATTTCTGAGGTGGCCGCGCGGCTGCGGGAATATGGCGTTCCGGTTCCGGTGAGACTTCCGACCCATCTTCATGTCGGTGACTTGCGGTTGCTGAGCCATCATGGACATGGTTGGGCAGCGCCGTTGTCCGCCGGTGACGAGATCCCCCTTCACCGGATACTGACCCTCAGTGCTGAGGTGGACAAGGACCCAGCTCAAATAGCCGCCCGACTCGCCGATTACGGCTTCGCGGTGCCCACCCGTGAGGTGCTTGACTTTCCGGATCGCATCAACTTCTCAGAGCTTTCCAGTGATCTGCTGAATGCTCTCCGGCACATGGCGGCAGATGTTCCGCTCCCCCGCGCGCATGTAGCGGAATGTTCGGCGGACCTTGGAATCGGATTGCGGGAGACGGCGGACCGGCTCGCGGCCTGCGGGTTTTCGGTCCCGGCCGACCTCCCGGAATCTTCAGACCCGAACGATCTCACCCTTCTGCGTAATTGCACATCTTCCTGGCTCGGCCCAAAGGAACCAGTCTCGTTGCGGAAGCTGACTTGGATGGCGCACGAGACCGGCATGGGCGTCAGGGAGGTAGCGGAGCGGTTGCGGTGGCTGGGGGTGAATTGTTTGCCACTGGACGAGATCGTCGCGCAGGCCCTGCAAAGACTTCCCAGGCCGTAGCCTCACCTAGGTGAGGATTCCCACGGACGCCGAGATCCGAGCCCTGCACGAGCGGTATGCGCCGACTGCGGACGCCTTTGAGCTGGTCTGGACGCATTGCGCGATCGTGTGCGAGATCGCCGAGCAGATCATGGACGGCGGCGGGTTCGATGTGAACAAGGATCTCGTCCGGGCCGGGTGCCTGCTGCACGACATCGGCGTCTACCGGCTCTACGACGCGGCCGGGGCGCTCGACCACACGAACTACATCAAGCACGGCCTGCTCGGTCATGAGCTACTGCGCGGCGAAGGCTTTCCCGAGGTGATCTGCCGGTTCTGCTCCTGCCACACCGGGCTCACGCGGGATGACATCGAGCGGCAGAAGCTCCCGATACCCGTTGCCGACTACCTCGCCGAGTCCGCTGAGGAACGGCTTGTGGCGTACGCGGACAGGTTTCACAGCAAGACCGATCCGCCGACCTTCGTCTCGGCCGGCTCCTACATCGTCTGGGCGCGGCGGTTCGGGGAGCACAAGATCGCGATGTTCCAGGCGATGCGCGAGGACTTCGGGGAGCCCGATCTCGCCGCGCTCGCAGCCGACCGCGGCCACGCCATCGTGTGACCCCCGGCGTGCGCCCGTGTGCGCTCTTCTCCGGAGTACGTCCAGGTCAGCGGACTGATCTGGGGAGCGCACACGACAGGTCACAGCGGCGCACGGCCACGGCCGATGAAGCCGGGTCAGCATGAGCCCGTTCGTCCGGTACGGGAACGGGAGCGAGGGGTCATGCAGACGGTGGTGGCGATGGCGCCGGTGATCGGCGGGATGCTCAATGTGGTCGCGGCCGGGATCGGGATCGCGGCGGCGATCCTCGGCAGGCGGCGCCGGCGGGGCGGGGGTGACGCGGGCAGTGGGTGATCGGGGGCAGGATGGAGGGGTGAGCCTTATCGATGAGCTGCCCTCTGGGAACGACACCGACGCCGACTCGCTGTTCGAGGCGTTCGAACGGTGGGTGTCGGGGCGTGGGATCACGCTGTATCCCGCGCAGGAGGAAGCGCTCATCGAGGTCGTGTCCGGCGCGAACGTGATCCTGTCCACGCCGACCGGATCGGGAAAGAGCCTGGTGGCGGCGGGGGCGCTGTTCGCGGGGCTCGGCAAGGACCAGGTCGGGTTCTACACCGCGCCGATCAAGGCGCTGGTGTCGGAGAAGTTCTTCGACCTCTGCGAGATGTTCGGGCGCGACAACGTCGGCATGATGACCGGCGACGCCAGCGTCAACGCGGACGCGCCGATCGTCTGCTGCACGGCGGAGGTGCTGGCCAATATCGCGCTGCGGGACGGCGCCCAAGCCGACATCGGCGTCGTGGTCATGGACGAGTTCCACTTCTACGCCGAGCCCGAACGCGGCTGGGCATGGCAGATCCCGCTGCTGGAACTGCCGCAGGCACAGTTCCTGCTGATGTCGGCCACGTTGGGCGACGTCACGTTCTTCCAGAAGGACCTGGCCCGGCGGACGGGACGCCCGACCGCGCTGGTGACGTCGGCCGAGCGGCCCGTCCCGCTGATCTACGACTACCGCGTCACGCCGCTGCACGAGACGATCGAGGAGCTGCTCACCGAGCAGAAGGCCCCGGTGTATCTGGTGCATTTCACGCAGGCGGCGGCGATCGAGCGGGCGCAGTCGCTGATGAGCATCAACGTGTGCACGAAGGCGGAGAAGGCGCGGATCGCGGAGCTGATCGGGAACTTCCGGTTCACGACGAAGTTCGGGCGGAACCTGTCGCGGTTCGTCCGGCACGGGATCGGGGTGCATCACGCGGGGATGCTGCCCAAGTACCGGCGGCTGGTGGAGCGGCTCGCACAGGCCGGGCTGCTGAAGGTCATCTGCGGGACGGACACCCTGGGCGTGGGCGTCAACGTCCCGATCCGGACCGTGGTGTTCACCGCGCTCAGCAAGTACGACGGGCACCGGGTGCGGCGGCTCCGCGCGCGGGAGTTCCACCAGATCGCGGGGCGGGCCGGGCGGGCCGGGTTCGACACGGTCGGGTTCGTCGTCGCGCAGGCGCCCGAGCATGTGGTGGAGAACGAGAAGGCCCTCGCCAAGGCCGGGGACGACCCGAAGAAGCGGCGGAAGGTCCAGCGCAAGAAGCCGCCCGAGGGGTTCGTCGGGTGGGACGAGGACGTCTTCAAGAAGCTGCAGGAGGCCGAGCCGGAGATGCTCCGGTCCCGGTTCCAGGTCAGCCACGCGATGCTGCTGTCGGTGATCGCCCGTCCGGGCAACGCGTTCCAGGCGATGAAGCGGCTGCTGACCGACAACCACGAGGAGCCCGCGGCGCAGCGGAAGCACATCTCGCGGGCGATCGCGATCTACCGGTCGCTGCTCGCGGGCGGGGTCGTGGAGGTGCTGCCCGAGCCCGACGACATGGGACGCTACGCCCGCATCACCGTCGATCTGCAAGAGGACTTCGCGCTCAACCAGGCGCTGTCGACGTTCGCGCTGGCCGCGTTCGAGATCCTCGACCCGTCCTCGCCGTCGTACGCGCTGGACGTCCTGTCGGTGATCGAGGCGACGCTGGAGGACCCGCGGCAGATCCTCGCGGCGCAGGTCAACAAGGCCAAGGGCGAGGCCGTCCAGGAGATGAAGGCCGAGGGCATCGAGTACGAGGAGCGGATGGAGCTGCTCCAGGACGTCGACCACCCGAAGCCCCTGGAGGACGAGCTCGACGCCGCCTACGAGATCTACCGGGCCGGGCATCCGTGGGTCGGGGACCATCCGCTGCGTCCCAAGGCCGTGGTCCGCGACATGTACGAGCGGGCGATGACGTTCACCGAGTACATCGGGTTCTACGAGCTCGCGCGGGGTGAGGGGCTCGTCCTGCGGTACCTGTCGGGGGCGTACAAGGCGCTGCAGCAGACCGTCCCGGAGTCGATCAAGACCGATGATCTGATCGACCTGATCGAGTGGCTGGGGGAGCTGGTCCGGCAGGTCGACTCCAGCCTGCTGGACGAGTGGGAGCAGCTCGCCAACCCCTCCGACGATGACCTGGACGAGCCGATCGAGGAGCGCGTCACGCGGGTCACCGCGAACGTGCGGGCGTTCCGGGTGCTGGTCCGCAACGCGATGTTCCGGCGGGTGGAGCTGGCGGCGCTGGAGCGCTACGCCGAGCTCGGCGAGCTCGACCCGGACTTCGGCGCCGACGCCTGGCGGGACGCGATGGACGGCTACTTCGCCGAGCACGACGAGCTGTTCACCGGCGCGGACGCGCGGGGCCCGAAGCTGCTGCAGATCGAAGAGGTCCCCGACGACGCGCTGTGGCGCGTCCGGCAGGTGTTCGACGACCCCGAGGGGCATCACGACTGGGGCGTCTCCGCCGAGGTGGACCTGGCGGGCTCCGACCAGGAGGGCGAGGCCGTCATCCGGGTGACCGGCGTCGACCGCTTGTAACGCAAGGAAGGGATGGGCATGGTGCACGTGGCGGTGGCGCAGTTCGCGCCCGGTGTCAACAAGGACGAGAACCTGGCGGCGATCCGCAAGCTCGCGGAGGACGCGGCCGGCCGCGGCGCGCACGTCGTCGTGTTCCCCGAGTTCGCCATGTTCACGGCGCCGAAGCTGGACGAGCGGTTCCTCGACTCGGCCGAGCCCCTCGACGGCCCCTTCGCCGCCGGGCTCGCCGAGCTGGCCGGGCGGCTCGGCGTGCACGTCGTCGCGGGGGTGAACGAGCGGCTGGACGAGCCCGGCCGCATCTCCAACACGCTCCTGGCCTTCGGCCCGAGCGGCGATGTCGTCGCCGAGTACCGCAAGATGCACCTGTACGACGCGTTCGGCTACAAGGAGTCGGCGCTGGTCCGGCCCGGCGAGATCGGCGACCCGGAGACGTTCGCCGTCGAGGGTGTGACGTTCGGCCTGCAGACCTGCTACGACGTCCGGTTCCCCGAGGTGACGCGGCGGATCGTCGACGCGGGCGCCGACGTCCTCGCGCTGCCCGCCGACTGGGTGCCGGGGCCGCTGAAGGAGGACCACTGGCGGACGCTCGTCCGGGCCCGCGCGATCGAGAACACCATCTACGTCGCCGCCGCCGGGCAGTGCGCCCCGACCGGCGCCGGCAACAGCATGATCGTCGACCCGATGGGCGTGGTGACGGCCGGGCTCGGGGAGGGGACCGGCGTCGCGTCCGCGGAGGTGTCGCCGGAGCGCGTCGCGGCCGTCCGGGAGAAGAACCCGGCGCTCAGCCTCCGCCGCTTCGCGGTCACCCTGGCCGAGCCTCCGCGCGGCTGAGCTGCCAGGCCGCCGGGGTCACGCCGCTCTGGACGTCGTCAGGCGTTCGATCTGGGCGCGCAGGGCCGGGACGTCCACCCCGGCCTCGGTGGCGAGCCGTACCGACAGGAACTCGTCGTCGTGCAGCAGGCCGAGCAGGATGTGCCCTTCGTGGATCGCCTTCTGCTTCAGCCTGATCGCGTGCCGGAGGCTCAGCTCAAGGGCCTTCTTGGCCTTCGGTGTGAAGGGGACGTGGCCCTTGGGGCCGCGGCTCCTGCCGGGGGGAAGGTCCAGGGCGCCGGGCCCGAAGGTCCGTTCGGTGGCCTCCCGGACGGCGTCCAGGTCGATGCCGAGCATGCTGAGCGCCTCGGGATCGAGCGGGTCCTCGCTCTTCCGGACGATCCGGGCCCGGAGGCCGGAGGCGTCCAGCCCGTGCTCGGCGACGGCGCGGGTGATCTCGCCGCCGCCGTTCAGGAGGGAGAGCAGGAGGTGCTCGGTGCCGATGTGATGGTGCCGCAGTTCCCGCGCCTCCGCCTGGGCGTCGACGACCACCCTCCGCGCGCCGTCGGTGAAACGCTCGAACATCGCGCTAGTCCTCCTTCTTGAGAATGCGGCGCTTGCCGCCGTGCTTCTTGTGGACGGCCTGCCGGCTCACGCCGAGGCAGACCGCGATGTCCTGCCAGGAATAGCCCTGGTCGCGGGCGTTGGCGACCTGGAGGGCCTCCAGCCGCTCGGCCAGCTCGCGCAGCGCCCGGACGGCCCGCAGCCCGACCGAGGGATCCCGGCTGCTCGCCTCCTGGGCGAGCGTCACTCCATCGCTCATGGCGTCAATGTAGGTTGACATCGGCGCCGATGTCAACCCATGTTGACGCCTTCGCGGTGATCAGCGGACGGCCAGGAGAGTCGTCAGGAGGTCGTCCAGGTTGATCAGCCCGGCCACGCGGCCGTCCGGTGCCATGGCGAGGCCCAGATGGCTGTGATGGCGCTTCAGGACCGCGACCGCCTCGCCGACCGGCGTGCCGATCGGCACCGCGGGCACCGGATGCGCCATCTCGCGGGCCGCGATCCGGCGGCCGCGGGCACGGGCCAGGTAGGCGTCGCGGACGTGCACCATGAGGGATTCGCTCCCCGCGTCCCGCAGCATGATCCGGAGACGGCCGGTGCGGGCGGCGGTGTCGATGATCTCCTGCGGGGTCGCCCCGGCC
The DNA here is from genome assembly GCF_044326375.1 of Actinomadura sp. 3N508. Classification (NCBI taxonomy): domain Bacteria; kingdom Bacillati; phylum Actinomycetota; class Actinomycetes; order Streptosporangiales; family Thermomonosporaceae; genus Actinomadura; species Actinomadura sp. 3N508. Next base: position 439,621 of record NZ_JBIRAX010000003.1, on the reverse strand, counting down.
GGCACCGACACGATCTGGGAGACCGGGACGACGAGCCCGGCCAGCGGGGCGCGCGGTGCGTCCAGCGCGGCGGTGAGCAGGGACAGCTCGCTCTCCTCGATCAGCCCGAGGCGCCGCGAGTCCTGCGCGATGCTGCGCAGCTGCTCCGGCGTCCGGGACACCTCCCGCGAGTCGGCCGGCTCGATGCGGATCATGCGCAGGAGCAGGTTCGTCGTGCCGTTCAGCGCGGCCAGCAGCGGGCGGACGACGGTCGCGAACGCGCGGAACGGCAGCCCCAGCAGCGTCGCCGAGCGCTCCGGCGCGGTGATCGCCCACGACTTCGGCGCCATCTCCCCGACGACCATGTGCAGGAACGTGACGATCGCCAAGGCCAGGACGAACGCGACCGCGTGCGCGGCGCCGTCCGGCAGGCCCGCGGCGTGGATCGGCGGCGTGAGCGTCGCCGCGAACACCGGCTCGGAGACCAGGCCGAGGCCGAGCGAGCACATCGTGATGCCGAGCTGCGCCCCGGCCAGCGTCAGCGACAGCTCGTCGATCCCGGCGATGGCGGCGGCCGCGGCCCGGCCGCCCCGCGCGGCGGCCCGCTCCAGGCGGGGGCGCCGCGCCGCGACCAGCGCGAACTCGGTGGCGACGAAGAAGCCGTTGCCGATCAGGAGCGCGAGGGTGACGACCGCGCCCAGCGTGAGGCTCACCGCTCCCTGCCTTTCTGGGGGGCGACCCCCAAGCCCCCGGATGGTCGGACCGATGATTGTCGCTCCGCTCCGGTCACCGCTCCCTGCCCTTCTGGGGGGCGACCCCCAGGCCCCCGGATGGTCGGAGCGGTGATCCTCGCTCCGCTCCGGTCACCGCTCCTCCTCAATGATCTCGGCGCGGATGCGGATCAGCTCCGGCACGTGCCGGTGGACGGTGAGCACCTCGATGAACGCGGTCCGGGCGGGCTCGTCCAGGCGGGTCGGCGGCAGGTCGACGGTGACGACGTCGCCGGGCCGCGCGACCCGGCCGAGCCGCTTCAGCAGCAGGCCCGCGACTGTCTCGTAGTCGCCCTCGGGCAGCGCGATGCCGGTCTCGTGGGCGACCTCGTCCATGCGCAGGCCCGCGTCCGTCGTCCACCACTCGCCGGTGCGGATCGCGAGGTCCTCGCCGGGCTCGTTCTCGTCGGCGATCTCCCCGACCAGCTCCTCGGCGACGTCCTCCCAGGTCACCAGGCCCGCGAAGCCGCCGTACTCGTCCATCACGCAGGCGATCGGCGCGTCGGCGGCGCGCAGCCTTGTCAGCACGTCCGGCAGGGGGAGCGAGGACGGCAGCAGCAGTGGCGCCCTGGCGATGTCGCGGACGGTGGTGCGCTCCGCCTCGTCCGGGCCGAGCAGGATCAGCTCCTCCAGGCCGACGACGCCGACGAGGTCGTCGACGCTCTCGCCCACGACCGGGTAGCGGGAGTGCCCGGACGCGGAGATCACCTCGCTCAGCTCGGCGGCGCGCGCGGACGCCGGGACGGTCACCACGTCCACGCGCGGGACCATGACCTCCTCGGCGTCGCGCTCGGAGAACACGAGCGCCCGCTCCAGCAGGTCGGCGTGCCCCGCCTGCAGCTTCTCGCCGGACTCGCCGATGATGTGCCCGAGCTCCTGCAGCGTCGCGCCGTGGTGCAGCTCCTCCACCGGCTCGATCCCGGCCGCCCGGACGAGCCGGTTCGCGGCGGCGTCGAATAGCCTGATCAGCGGGCCCGCCACCGCCAGGTAGATCAGCGTGGACCTGGCCAGCGCCCGCGCCATCGGCTCCGCCCTGACCAGCGCCAGGTTCTTCGGGAACAGCTCGCCCAGGATCATCTGGACCACGGTGGCGAGGCCGAACCCGACCGCCACCGCGATCCCGCCGGACGCCGCGTCCGGCACCCCGCCCGCCCGCAGCGCCGGGGAGATCAGGTCGGCCAGCGCGGGCTTGGCGATGAACCCGACGACGAGCGCGGTGACCGTGATGCCGAGCTGTGCGCCGGACAGCATGAACGACAGCCGCCGCATCACCCGCACCGCCCGCGCGGACGCCCGGTCGCCGTCGGCGGCGCGCTGGTCCAGGAGCGCCCGGTCGGCGGTGACGTACGCGAACTCCTGCGCCACGAAGTAGCCGGTCGCGGCCGTCAGCACGAGGACGGCCAGCAGCCCGAGCGCCGCGTTCACCCGGCCCTCCCTCCGTCGCGGGGGTTGTGCAAGATCCTCTTACCCTTCCGGCGGGCTTATCCCCCCACCAGTCGTTTGGACGGTTATCGACCGCCGTGTGTGGAATGAAGCCGGGGGAGTGGATCAGGGACGAGCAGAGGCCGCGGCCACGAGTTCGAGAGGGGCGCCCATGCCCAGACCGTTCGCGTCGTCCGCAGATCTGGGCGGCAAGACGCAGACGCTGGAGGTCCTGGCCGAAGGGGTGTACGCGCTCACCGCCGAGGGCGACCCGAACGTCGGGGCCGTCGAGGGGGAGGACTTCCTCGTCTGCTTCGAGGCCCTCGCGACACCGGCCGCCGCCCGCGACTGGCTCGCCGTGCTGCGCGAGCACACCGACAAGCCGATCCGCTACCTGGTGCTGTCGCACTACCACGCGGTCCGCACGCTCGGCGCCAGCGCGTTCGGCGCGCCGGTGATCATCGCGCACGACCTGACCCGCGCGCTGATCGCCGAGCGCGGCAAGGAGGACTGGGAGTCGGAGTACGGCCGGATGCCGCGGCTGTTCAAGGACCCCGACGGCATCCCCGGCCTCACCTGGCCGACCGTGACGTTCTCCCGGACGCTCACCATCGACCTCGGCGGCGGCCGCGGCGACCTCGACCTCGCGTACTGCGGGCGCGGCCACACCGAGGGCGATCTCGTGGCGTGGCTGCCCCGGCACCGGATCCTGTTCGCGGGCGACCTCGTCGAGACGCAGGCCGCGCTCTACACCGGCGACGCGTTCCACCGTGACTGGGCGTCCGGGACGCTCGACCACGTCGCCTCCTTCGGCGCCGAGACGCTCGTCGGCGGGCGCGGCGCCGTCGCGCACGGCCGGGACGCCGCCGACGCCGCCATCGGCCAGACCCGCGACTTCCTGGCCACGATGATGCGCGAGACGAACAACGTGCGGGTGCGCGGCGGGACGCTCAAGGACGCGTTCGGCGCCGTCCACGCCGCGCTCGCGCCCGCCTACGGCCGCTGGCCGATCTTCGAGCACTGCCTCCCGTTCGACGTCGCCCGCCTCTGGGACGAGCTGGACGGCGTCGAACGCCCCCGGATCTGGACCGCCGAACGCGACCGCGAGGTCTGGGCCCGCCTCCAGGACTAGCCGGGCCGGCCGGGCCCTCCCCGAGGACCAATTCGGCAAGAACGGTCTGACGCCCACGTCAAAGGCCGATGTCCAGATCTCGTGACAATCTGGAGAGAGCCGACCCCGCTTGCTTAGGGTCGGAACCGGGCCCCGGCGCCCGCCACGTGCCGGGGACGACCCGCACCCGCCGGTTCGCTTCGCTCGACATACAGGTTTCCCACGCGGTGGGGAGTGCCGATGATTGAACATTTTTCATCCGGCCTGTCCCACCATGACCTGACCTCGCGTGTCCACCGAGGATGAAAAGTGTTCAAAGAGGAAAGCCGCCCCCGTCCGGTGTTCGACCCCGGCATCTCCGGAGACGACCGCGCCGCCCTCGCCGCCGCCCCGGAGCTGCTCGTCGCGGCGTGCGGTCCGCGCCCGCCGCGGCCCCGGCTCCGGCCGGCCACCGTCGCGGCGCGGCTGGTGTGGATCCCGGCGTTCGCGTTCTTCTACGGCGTCCTGCCCGGCGGCTGGCTCCGGGTGTTCTTCCTCGCCTCGCTCGACGGGGACGAGCTCGTCGGCGGCGCGGCCCGCTGGGGACGGCTGCCCGTCGCCGCGATGATGCTCACCCCGGCTCTGCAGGTCCTCCTGCTCCTGCTGGGCCAGACCGAGGTCGCCGCCGTCCTCGCGGCGGCGAGCTTCGGCGGCTGGGTCGCCGGGGCGCTGCGGCACGTCCGCGAACCGGCCGCCGCGCGCGCCGCCCGCGAGCATCACGGCTCCTACCTGCTGCCCGGCGACTTCGACCGGCCCGCGTCGCGGCTCCTCGTCCGCGCCCAGCGGGCCATCGACGCCGTCCTCGGGTCGCAGGCGCACGGCGCCGGGCTGCTGGACGACGTCAACAACGCGGTCGTCCTGCCGCGCCAGGAATGGGCGATCGCGGCCGCGCTGGCCGAGCACACACGGCTGCGCCGGGAGCGCCGCGCACAGCAGCCCGAGCGGCTCTCCCCGCGGGTCCGGGCCATGCTCGAACCGCAGGACCGCGCCCTGGAGCTGTCGGTCCGCTCGGTCACCCGGCGGATCGAGGCGCTGGAGGCGTACGCGCGCCGGGCGGGCGAGGCCGACGACGCCTACCACGAGTCACGGGTGCTGCGGGAGCTGCCCGAGCAGAACGCCCGGTACCGGGACCTGCTCGCGAGCACCGTCGGGGACGAGATGGCGGGCGCGGAGATCCGCGGCATGGCCGAGGACGCGCACCGCGCGGAACGGGCGCTGCGGGAGCGCGTCACGAGCGCGCTGCGCGCCGGGCACGAGCTGAGGCTCCCCGCCGAGTAGCCGATGCTCCCCGCCGAGTAGGGGCAAGGGCGCTCATTGTGGTGTGTCGCGCACCATTCCCGCCGAATGCGGACTAGAAAAGGCGATTTGCCCGTTGTGTACGCAAGGGCCGGGGTGGTGGGATATCCCACCGCCCCGGCCCCGGGTGTGCGCCGGAACGCCGGTGGCGTCGCGGCCGGCCGTGCTAGTGCGCGGCCTCGTACTGCTCGATCACATTGGCGGGGATACGGCCCCGCTCATTGACCTTGATGCCGCGGCTCTTCGCCCACTCGCGAATCTCGGCGGACCGTTCGCGGCTGCCGGCGGTGCGGGCGGCGCGGACGCCGCGACCGGCGGGCTTGCGCGCCTTGCGGGCACCGGCCACGAACGGCTCCAGGCCGTTGCGCAGCTTGCTGGCGTTCTTCTTGCTCAGGTCGATCTCGTATGCGGTGCCATCGATGGAAAAGCTGACGGTCTCGTCAGCCTCGCCGCCGTCGATGTCATCCACGAGAAGGACTTCGACCTTCTGTGCCATGCGGGGACTCCCTCTTCTTGCTATGCGTCCGGCCTCGCGTCCGGATGTGCGTCGATGAATGCAGCATAGACCTCATCCGATATCTTGCCACGTTCAGAGACTTCGATGTTACTTCGCAATGCCCACGCGCGGACATCGCCGTTCGTGTAGCCCTTGATCTTCGCGGTGCGGGACTTGCGGCCCTTCCCGGCGGGCTTCACCTCGGCGGCGTTCTCGATGAAGGGCGCGAGCGCGTCCAGCATCTCGTTCAGGCGCTTGAAGTTGTCGTCGCTCAAGTCGATCGTGAACGTCCGGCCCAGGACTTCGAAGTCCCGCTTTGCGACATCGGCCCCTTCGGAGCCGTCGATGTCGTCCACCCGAATGACCTTCTCGGCCATGTGTACTCAGTGTTCCTTCCCCTCGCCTGCGCGGCGCCCCCGACCGTAGCGGATCAAGGTACCGGGCAGCGCGCCGGGACGCGCCGTGGCAGGTGGAACCGCCGGTAGAGGGCACGCGCGTGTCGCGCCGCCGCGGCACGCCCAAGTTCCGGTCAAAGGGCGCATGTCCGGTCGATCGGGGGGTAGCGGGCACCAACAGTGGCATCAGCAGCGCGCCAATTCGCCGAGAAGGAGCCGAAACATGGTCGATCCCGCCGACCGGGAGGACCGGAAGCAGGACCAGCTGGAGCACCGGCGGGTGAGCCCGGAAGGCACGCGGCTCACCACCGATCAGGGAATCAGGGTCGACGACACCGACAACTCGCTGTCGGCGGGCGAACGCGGCCCCTCCCTGATGGACGACTTCCATCTCCGTGAGAAAATCACCCATTTCGACCACGAGCGGATCCCGGAACGGGTCGTCCACGCGCGCGGCGCGGGTGCCTACGGCCATTTCCGGCTGCACGAGTCGCTCGCCGCCTACACCACCGCCGAATTCCTGACCGACACCTCGCGGACGACGCCGGTTTTCGTGCGGTTCTCGACGGTCGCCGGATCGCGCGGTTCGGCCGACACCGTCCGGGACGTCCGCGGCTTCGCGACGAAGTTCTACACGCGGCAGGGGAACTTCGACCTCGTCGGGAACAACATGCCCGTTTTCTTCATCCAGGACGGCATCAAGTTCCCCGACTTCGTGCACGCGGTGAAGCCCGAGCCGCCGAACGAGATCCCGCAGGCGTCGTCCGCGCACGACACCCTCTGGGACTTCGTCCAACTGCAGCCCGAGACGATGCACATGATGATGTGGCTGATGTCCGACCGGGCGCTTCCGCGCAGTTTCGCGATGATGCAGGGATTCGGCGTCCACACGTTCCGGCTCGTCAACGCCGACGGGCAGCCGACGTTCGTGAAGTTCCACTGGAAGCCGAAGCTCGGCACCCACTCGCTCGCCTGGGACGAGACACAGAAGATCGCCGGCAAGGACCCCGACTTCAACCGCCGCGATCTCTGGGACCGGATCGCCGCCGGCGACTTCCCCGAATACGAGTTCGGCGTGCAGCTCGTCGCGGCCGAGGACGAGCACAGGTTCGGCTTCGACCTGCTCGACCCGACGAAGATCATTCCGGAGGAGGAGGTCCCGGTGCGGCCGGTCGGCACGCTGACCCTGGACCGCAATCCCGACAACTTCTTCGCCGAGACCGAGCAGGTCGCCTTCCACATCGCCAACGTCGTGCCCGGCATCGACTTCACCAACGACCCGCTGCTCCAGGCGCGGCTGTTCTCCTACCTGGACACGCAGCTGATCCGGCTCGGCGGGCCGAACTTCCCGCAGATCCCCGTCAACCGGCCGGTCGCCGACGTCCGCAACCACCACCGCGACGGCTACCACCAGATGGACGTCCACCAGGGGCAGGCGAGCTACCACAAGAACACGCTGTCGGGCGGCTGCCCGGCCGTCGGCGGCGAGGGCTCGTTCACCCACTACGCGGAGCGGGTGGACGGCTACAAGATCCGCAAGCGGAGCGACAGCTTCGAGGACCACTACTCCCAGGCGACGCTGTTCTGGAACAGCATGACCGACTGGGAGAAGGAGCACATCGTCGGAGCGTTCCGGTTCGAGCTGGGCAAATGCGAGCACAAGCACATCCGCGCGGGCGTCGTCGAGCAGCTCAACCACGTCGACCACGAGCTGGCGCGCCAGGTCGCGGACGGCGTCGGGGTGGAGCCGCCGAAGGCGCCGGTGTCGGCCAACCACGGGCGCAGCTCGCCCGCGCTGAGCCAGGGGAACGCGCCCGGCTCCGTCCAGGGCCGCAAGATCGCGATCCTGGCCGCGGACGGCGTCGACTCGGCCGCCGTCGCCGCGGTCGGCGGCGCGCTCAAGGACGCGGGCGCGGCCTGCGAGATCCTCGCCGCGAAGGACGGGTTCGTCCAGGCGGCCAACGGCGGCCAGGTCGAGGTCACCCGCGCGATGCCGACCATGGCGTCCGTGCTGTACGACGCGGTGCTCGTGCCCGGGGGCGAGGAGAGCGTCCGGGCGCTCGCGCAGGACGGCGACGCCGTCCACTTCGTCGCCGAGGCGTTCGTGCACTGCAAGGCGATCGGCGCCCTCGACGCGGGCATCGGCCTGCTGGAGCGCGCCGGGATCACGGGCGTGGAGCTCGCGTCCGGCGACACGGCGGTCAGCGACACGGGCGTCGTCACCGGCCACGGGCCGGGCGGCGACTTCTCCGCCAAGCTGATCGACGCGGTCAAGGCCCACCGGCACTGGACGCGCGCCAAGTCGCACGTCCCCGCCTGACACCCGGCGGGCGCCCGGTGGGGGAGTTCGGGGCCGTCAGGCCAGGCCCAGCTCGCGCTTGACGGCCTCGAACTCGACCGCCATCGCCTCCGACAGCGCCAGCGCGCCCGACAGCGGCCGGACCATGACGCAGAACTGGTCGATCAGCCCGTCGTCGGCGTGGTGCAGGAAGTCGCAGCCGTGGAGCTCGCGGTCGCCGACCCGCGCTTTGAAGATCAGCGCGTGGTCGCGTCCGGTGCCGATCTCCTGGACGTAGCGGAAGTCGGTGAGCACCCGCGTCACCGCGCGCAGGATCGCCGAGACCGCCGCGCGCCCCCGGTACGGCGCGTACGCGACCGGGCTGAGGAACGTGACGTCCTCGGCCAGCAGCGCCGGGAGGGCGGCGAGGTCGCCTTTCTCGATGGCCGCGCGGAACGGGTGCATCGGGCCCACCTCCATGCTCGCCCGGGGAGTCGCGGGCAAGCCTAGAGGGAGCGGGCCCGATTCGCGATCAAGCGCGGTTCGGGCGCGGGCCCCGTTCAGGCGGTGGCGGGCTGGAGCAGCACCTTGATCGCCCCGTCCTGCTTCTTCTGGAAGATCTCGTAGGCGAGCGGCGCTTTGTCCAGCGGCCAGCGGTGCGTCGCCAGGTCCAGCACGCCGAGCGGGTCGGCGTCGTCGGACACCAGCGGCAGCAGGTCGCCGATCCACCGCTTGACGTGCGCCTGGCCCATCCGCAGCGCGATGCCCTTGTCGAACATCCGCATCATCGGCAGCGGGTCGGTCATCCCGCCGTAGACGCCGATGACGGAGATCGTCCCGCCGCGCCGGACGATCTCGATCGCGGCGGTCAGCGCGGCGAGCCGGTCGACGCCGACCCGCGACATCAGCGGCGCGGCGGCGCCGCCCGGCATCAGCCCGGCGAGGGTCTGCGCGAACTTGGCGCCGGGCGAGCCGTGCGCCTCCATCCCGACCGCCTCGATCACCGAGTCGGGACCGCGGCCGCCGGTGAGCTGCCGGACCGCGTCCGGGACGTCGTCGGCGTCGTCGGCGTCGATCACCTCGATGCCGTGCCGCCGCGCCATCTCCAGCCGCTCCGGCACGAAGTCGATCGCGATCACGCGGTGGCCATGATGGCGGGCGATGCGGGACGCCATCTGCCCGATGGGCCCGAGGCCGAGCACCGCGACCGTCCCGCCGTCCGGGATGTCGGCCCAATCGACGGCCTGCCACGCGGTCGGCAGCACGTCGGACAGGTACACGAACCGCTCGTCCGGCGGGCCCTCCGGCACCTTGATCGGCCCGAAGTGCGCCTGCGGGACGCGCAGGTACTCCGCCTGCCCGCCCGGGACCTGCCCGTACAGCCTGGTGTAGCCGAACAGCGCGGCGCCCATGCCCTGCTCGCGGACCTGCGTCGTCTCGCACTGCGCGTACAGCCGCATGTTGCACATGTGGCAGCGGCCGCACGAGATGTTGAACGGGATGACCACGCGGTCGCCGGGCTTGACGTGGGTGACCTCGGGGCCGGTCTCCTCGACGATTCCCATCGGCTCGTGGCCGAGGACGTCGCCCTCGCTCAGGAACGGCCCGAGCACCTCGTACAGGTGCAGGTCCGAGCCGCAGATCCCGGACGAGGTCACCCTGATGATCGCGTCGTCCGGCTCCTTGAGCTCGGGGTCGGGCACCTGCTCGACGCGGACGTCGCGCTTGCCGTGCCAGGTGACAGCCTTCATCGTGTCCTCCAAGAAAGGGTGCGGATCAGCGGGCGTAGGTGCCGGCCAGGGACGCGGAGGCGAGCACGTCGTCGTCCTTCAGGGACGCGCGCAGGTCGTCCGCCGAGAACCCGGAGGTCAGGCCGGACGGCCTGCGCAGCGCGTAGAGGGTGAAGACGTAGCGGTGCGGCGGGTCGCCGGGCGGCGGGTGCGGGCCGCCGTAGCCGTTGTCGCCGAAGTCGTTGCGGCCGCGGGCGATGCGCGGACGCTCCTCGCCCTCCGCGAGCCCGTCACGCTCGGGCGGGATGCCGCCGAGCATCCAGTGCACGAACGTGCCGCCGGGCGCGTCCGGGTCCACGCACGTCAGGACGAGCTCCAGGCACGCCGCCGGCACTCCCGACCACCGCAGCTCGGGGGAGAGGTCGCCCGCTTCGTGCGAGTACGCCGGCGGGATCGGCTCGTGATCGGCGAATGCGGGGCTCCGTAGCGAGATCTCCTCCATGGTCCCGTCGTGCCCGATGACGGCGTTTGAAACGGGGCTGCGGGGCATGTGCCCGGTGGGCCCGGACGCGGAGCACGGGACATGGGAGGGGAGGGCCGGATGACGGCCGTGCGGGGCAGGGACGACACCAGCGTCGCCGACGCGCTCGCGCGGCACCGCAAAGGCACCAGGATCAGCCACGTCCTCGCGACCACCGACCACAAGATGGTCGGCTACCTGTACCTGACGACCTCGTTCGCGATGTTCCTGATCGCCGGGTTGATGGCGATGCTGATGCGCGCCGAGCTGCTGGAGCCGGGCCGGCAGGTGATGAACAACCAGCAGTACAACGAGCTGTTCACCATCCACGGCACGATCATGATGCTGCTGTTCGCGACGCCGCTGTTCCTCGGGTTCGCGAACGTGATCGTCCCGCTGCAGATCGGCGCGCCGGACGTGGCGTTCCCGCGGCTGAACGCGCTCACCTACTACCTGTTCCTGTTCGGCTCGCTGATCGTCCTCGGCGGGTTCCTGATGCCGGGCGGCGCGGCGGCCTTCGGCTGGTTCGCCTACGCGCCGCTGACGTCGGAGACGTTCTCGCCCGGCCGCGGCGCCGACATGTGGATCATGGGGCTGATCATCTCCGGGGTCGGCACGACGCTGACCGCGGTCAACCTGATCACCACGATCATCGGGATGCGCGCCCCCGGCATGGTGATGTTCCGGATGCCGATCTTCTGCTGGAACACGCTGCTCACCGGCCTGATGGTGATCATCGCGTTTCCGGTGCTGGCCGCCGCGCTGTTCGCGCTGGAGGCCGACCGCAGGCTCGGCGCGCACATCTACGACGGCGCGCATGGCGGCGGGCTGCTGTGGCAGCACCTGTTCTGGTTCTTCGGCCATCCCGAGGTCTACATCGTCGCGCTGCCGTTCTTCGGCATCATCACCGAGATCATCCCGGTGTTCGCGCGCAAGCCGCTGTTCGGCTACCTCGGCATGGTCGGCGCCACCATCGCGATCACGGGGCTGTCGATGACGGTGTGGGCGCACCACATGTTCGCCACCGGCCAGGTGCTGCTGCCGTTCTTCTCGATCACCTCGTTCATGATCGCCGTCCCGACCGGGATCAAGTTCTTCAACTGGGTCGGGACGCTGTGGAAGGGGCATCTGACGTTCGAGACGCCGATGCTGTTCGCGGTGGGGTTCCTGACGACGTTCCTGTTCGGCGGGCTGACCGGCGTGATCCTGGCGTCCCCGGCGATGGACTTCCACCTCACCGACTCGTTCTTCGTCATCGGGCACCTGCACTACGTCCTGTTCGGCACCGTCGTGTTCGCGATGTTCGGCGGGTTCTACTTCTGGTGGCCGAAGATGACGGGCCGGATGCTGAACGAGACCTGGGGCAAGATCCACTTCTGGACGCTGTTCGTGGGGTTCCACACGACGTTCCTCGTCCAGCACTGGCTCGGCGCGGAGGGGATGCCGCGCCGCTACGCCGACTACCCCGAGCAGTTCGCGACGCTGAACTTCATCTCGTCGGCCGGGTCGTTCGTGCTGGGGGCCTCGACGTTCGCGTTCCTGTGGAACGTGCTGCGCACCTGGCGGCGCGGCGAGAAGGTCGGCGTGGACGACCCGTGGGGCACCGGCGGCTCGCTGGAGTGGGCGACGTCCTGCCCGCCGCCACGGCACAACTTCACGACGATGCCGCAGATCCGGTCGATCCGTCCCGCGTTCGACCTGCGCTACCCGCCGAAGGGCTCGTGAGGCCCTATTCGGCGTCCCGGCGCTGCCCGTCCGGGCGCTGCCCGTCGTGGCTGAGGTCGCCCTGGCCACCGCCTTGCGACTCGCTCTGGTAGTTGAGGTAGAAGCGGTTGACGCGCGTCCGGACCTGCGTGCGGGCGCGGTCCGGGGTCGGCAGCGGGATGACGTGGTGCGGGTAGGGCGCCACGAGCTCGCCCGGCTGCCGGGCCCGCAGAAGGGCCGCCTGCTCGTCCGACGGCCGCTCATGCCGCTCGTGGAACCCGCCTTCGGGGCTCAGCCTGATCAGGCCGCTCTCCACGCCCGCCACGCGCTGCTGGAGGTCGCGGCGCTGCAGGCTCAGGCAGACGCGCCGGGTGACGGTGAACGCGAGCAGCGGCGCGACGAAGAAGCCCACGCGGAAGAACCACGTCGTCCAGAACAGCGGGATGCCGAACACGTACGCGAGGACGTCGTTGCCGCCCGCCGCCCACAGGTTGCCGTACCAGGCGATGACCGCCGCGCCGATCGCGGTCCGGGTCGCGGCGTTGCGCGGCCGGTCGAGGAGGTGGTGGAGGCGCTCGTCTCCCGTCGCCCAGCGCTCTGCGAACGGGTACAGCGCGATGAGCGTGAGGAACACCCCGGGCAGGACGACGGCGGGCAGCAGCACGTTCCACGAGACCGTGTGCCCGAACACGGTCGTCGACAGCGGCGGCATGATGCGCAGCGAGCCTTCGAGGAAGCCGACGTACCAGTCGGGCTGCGAGCCGACCGAGACCTGGTCCGGCTCGTACGGCCCGTACAGCCAGATCGGGTTGATCTGCACGAACGCCGCCAGCCCGGCCAGGACGCCGAACACGAAGAGGAAGTACGCGGCGCTCTGCACGGCGAAGTTCGGGAACGTCGGCTCGCCGGTCACCGACCGCTCGCGTCGTCCCCGGCCCGGCCAGATCGTGTGCGTCTGATGCCAGAGGATCATCAGGTGCGCGGTGATGAGCGCGAGCAGCAGCCCCGGGATCAGCAGGATGTGGACGGAGAACAGCCGCGGCAGGATCGTCTCGCTCGCGGGGAACTCGCCGCCGAACATCCACAGGCTCAGATACGTCCCGGCGAGGGGGATCGACATCACGATGCCCTGCATGATCCGCAGGCCGGTGCCGGACAGCAGGTCGTCGGGGAGCGAGTACCCGGCGAACCCCTCGGCCAGCGCCAGCGCGAACAGCGTCACGCCGATCAGCCAGTTGACCTCCCGCGGCTTGCGGAACGCGCCGGTGAAGAAGATCCGCATCAGATGGACGGTGATCGCCGCGAGGAAGATCAGCGCCCCCCAGTGGTGGATCTGCCGCATCAGCAGCCCGCCCCGCACGTCGAACGAGATGTGCAGCGTGGACGCGTACGCCTCGCTCATGGTCAGCCCGTTCAGCGGCGTGTACGAGCCGTCGTAGACGACCGTCGCGCCGCTCGGCTTGAAGAACAGCGTCAGGTACACGCCGGTGATCAGCAGGACGATGAACGAGTACAGCGCGATCTCGCCCAGCAGGAACGACCAGTGCTTCGGGAACGCCTTCCCGATGTTGCGGTGCAGGAACTCCGTGGAGCCGAGCCGATCGTTGACGCCCCACGCGAGCCGCTGGAGTCGCTCGGCCCTCGCGCCGCCCTTCCGAACCGCCATCGAGCATCTCCCCTGGCCGAGCACCGGTTCGCAGGCCGGGTACCCGAGGCCGGATAGCGCAAACGCGGGGGTCCGGGGCCCCAGATGGAGCGCCGTCCGGCGGCGGACGATCATGCTCCAACGCCCGCCGCCTTTCCATGCCGGGCGGAGCGTGGTGCGGCTTTGGGGGGATTGTCCGATAGGGGGTGTACGTCCGGCCGAGAGATCGCTAACTTAGGCGAGGCTAACCTAATGGCGAGGAGGCCGGAATGGCGCTGCCGGAGAGCGGATCAGCCGCGGCCGGCGAGAAGGCATCGGCCGCGGGTGCGAGCCGTGACATCGGTGCGGCCGTGGCCGTATTCGGCATTGGCCTCCGATCGCGTCCGGCACATCGCCATGCAGAACGCCCACGTCAACGGCGGTTCCATGCCGCGCGCTCGATCGCCCCTTCGTCGCGCGCTGATATTAGGTTAGCCTAACCTAACTTCAAGGAAGGAAGCTCCCCCGTGTCGGTATCCATGAAGGTGCGCCCCCTGCCTGTGTACCGCGCCGCCGACCTGTTAGCCGTGTATCCGCCCGGCTCGTCCCACGCGCCGTCCGCGCTCCGCGTGCCCGCGCCGACGGGGGCGGACCGGTGACCGGGCACCTGACCAGGATCGCCGAGGTGCGGGCGGGCACCGTACCCGCGAAGGTCCGCTATCCGACCCGCGTCCGCGCGGCCGTGGTGCTTCGCACCGGCATGGTCGGCGCCGGCCTGGTGCGGGTCACGCTGGGCGGGCCGGGCATCGACGGGTTCGAGTCGCACGCACCGGACGAGCACGTCAAGCTGATCTTCCCCGAAGCGGACGGCAGCCTGCGGCTGCCCGAGCGCGACGGCGACGTACTGCGCTGGCCCCGCCCCGCCCCCACCTCACGCGAGTACACCGTGCGCCGCTACGACCCGGCGGGCCGGGAACTCGACATCGACATCGCACTGCACGGGGCCGGAGGCGTCGAGGGGCTCGGCGCCGCATGGGCGCGGTCGGTGCGCCCCGGTGAGATCGTGCACGTCGCGGGCCCGCCCGGCGGCCTGATCGTGCCGCACTACGACCGCTACCTCCTCGGCGGCGACATCACCGCGCTGCCCGCCATAGCGCGGCGGATGGAGGAACTCCCGCGCACGGCCCGCGGCTGGGCGTTCGTCGAGGTCGCCGACGCGCGCGAGGAGATCGAGCTGGACCCCCCGGAGGGGGTCGAGGTGCGCTGGCTGCATCACGGCGCCGCCGCGCCCGGCGCCGCCGGCCTGCTCGCCGCCGCGGTGCGGTCGGTCGAGGTCCCGCGCGACGAACGGGTGTACGTGTGGCTCGCCGGCGAGGCCGGAGCGCTCAAGCCCCTGCGCCGATGGGTCCGCGACGAGCTGCGGCTGGCCAGGGCCGACTACGACATCACCGGCTACTGGAAGCGCGGCGTCACCGACTTCGATGAGGAAGACGAGCACGAATCCCCCCACCACTGAACTGTCGAACCCCCGCACGACGAAGGAAGAACATGCTCAGCTCCCCCCAGATTCGCATCGTAGGTGCTCTCCTGCTCGCGGCGACGCTGACCGCCGGTTGCGGCTCGAGCGCCGGATCCAGCGCCGACTCCGGGCCCACCAGGAAGTTCGTCGCGGACAACGGCACCATCACCATCCCGGTCAAACCGAAGCGGGTGGTGGCCACCGGCTACGCGGTGCCCGCGCTGATCGAGTCGGGCGCCCCGCTGGTCGGCATCTCCACCTGGAAGCGCGGCCTGCCGCTGATGGGCGCCGCGGAACGCAAGTCCTACGACGAACTCCCCAAGATCGCAGGTGAGCTGGCCGCGGAGACCAACTACCAGGCGATCGCGAAGGCCGAACCCGATCTGATCATCATCGGGGTGCCGAAGGTGGTGCTCGGCGACATCAACATGAAGCGCCTGACGTCCATCGCACCGGTGGTGGCGATCGGCCCGACGGTGCCCAAGGCGTGGCGGGACCTGTCCCAGAAGCAGGCCGACGCGGCGGGTGCGCTCAAGGGCTTCGACGCCGTCCGGACCTCGTACGAGCAGAAGGCCGCGACGCTGAGGGAGAAGTACAAGGCCGTGCTGCCCAAGCTGAAGTTCGGGCACGTCGGCGCCTACGGAGAGGTGGCCAAGGGCAGCTTCGAGCGCGAGTTCAACGGCTCGTGGGGCACCAACGTGACGCAGGACATGGGCGCCAACTACTACGGCCGGGTCAAGGTCATGGGCAAGGGCGCCAAGTCCGTCAGCGAGTACCCGTCGATCGAGGAGATGCCCGGCGCCTTCGGGCAGGCCGACGCGCTCACCTACTCGGTGGACGTGGACGGCTCGGTGCCGCCAGAGGTGCAGTACGTGCTGGACTCGCCGCTGTGGAAGAACCTGCCCGCGGTCAAGGCCGGCATGACCTTCCCGGTGCGTTACACCGAGGCCGCGACCTACCGCCAGGCCGAGCTGACGCTCGACGCGGCCGACAAGGCGTTCTCGCGCCTGCTGAAATGATGACCACGATCGCCGCGGCCGACCGCGCCGGTCCGAGGTGGGGCACGCGTCCGCTGCTGCTGCTCGGCGGCCTCGCCGTGCTGCTCGTGATCGCGGTGACCAGCGTGGGGGTCGGCGCGCAGTCCATCGGGCCGGTCACGGTGCTGCAGGCGGTGTTCGGGAACGGGGATCCGGACGACGTCGCCGTGGTCCGCGACATCCGGATCCCGAGGGCGATGCTGGCCATCGGGGTCGGCGCCGCCCTCGCGGTGTCCGGGGTGCTGGTGCAGGTGCTGTCGCGCAACCCGCTCGCCGAACCGGGGTTGCTCGGCATCACCTCCGGCGCCGGATTCGCGATCACCGTGGGGGCCGGCCTCGGGCTCACCGCGAACGCGCTCGGCGAGCTTCTGGCGGCCGTGGCCGGCGCGGTCGCGGCGGCCGCACTGGTCGCCGCGGTGGGCCTGCGCTCACCGCTGCGCATGCTGCTGGCCGGAGTGGCTCTCAGCTCCGTGCTGACGGGTGTCGCCCTGGGCATGCAGCTGATCTCGCCGACCGTGTTCGACGAGTACCGGTTCTGGTCGGTCGGCTCGCTGGCGGGCCGGGAGCAGGTGCCGCACACCGTGCCATTGCTGGTGATCGCGGTCTCGGTGGCCGCGGTGCTGCTGCTGAGCCGCCAGCTGGCGGCCATCGCGCTGGGCGAGTCGGTGGCGCGCACCCTCGGCGTGAACGTGATGGCCGTGCGAGTGGTCACGCTGGCCCTGGTCATCACGCTGGCGGGGGCGGCGACCGCGATCGCCGGCCCGATCCTGTTCGTCGGGCTGATCGTGCCGCACCTGGTGCGGCGCGCCGCGGGCGCGTCGGTGCCGTGGCTGATCGGGTTCGCCGCCGTGCTCGGCCCAGTCCTGCTGCTGGCTGCCGACGCCGCCGGCCGCCTGCTGCTGCCCACCGGCGAGATGCCGGTGGCCGTCGTCACGGCCTTCGTCGGCGGCCCCGCGCTGATCTGGGCGGTACGGCGGTACGGGGTGGGGCAGCTGTGAGCGCGACCGGAACCGCCGTGGTGCTGCGCCGGGGCCGCTTCTCGGCCCTGGTGGAACGCCGGACGCTGGTGTTCACGTGCGTCCTGCTGACGCTGCTGCTCGCGCTCGGGCTCACCGTGCTCTGCTACGGCGCGGGCTGGTCCAGCCCCGCGCAGGTGCTCGACGCGCTGCGGGGGGAGCGCGGGGGCCTGAACGTGGTGATCCGCGAATGGCGGTTGCCGAGGGTACTCGCCGCCATGCTGTTCGGCGCGGCGCTCGGCAGCGCGGGCGCCATCTTCCAGAACGTCACCCGCAACGCGCTGGGCAGCCCGGACGTGATCGGCCTCGACGCGGGCGCCTACACCGGCACGCTGGTCGCCCTCACCGCCCTGTCCGCCACGCCCGCCCAGCAGACCGCCGGTTCGGTGGCCGGCGCCCTCGCCGCCGCCGCCCTGGTCTACGTGCTCGCGATGCGCGGCGGGGTGTCCGGGCTGCGGCTGATCGTGGTCGGCATCGCGGTCAACGCCATGATCACCGCGGTCAACTCGTGGATCGTGCTGCGCGCCGATCTCGAGGTGGCGATCGCCGCCGTCGGCTGGAGCGCCGGGTCCCTCAACGGCCTGGACTGGGAACACGCGCGCATCCCCTTCTGCGTCATCGGGGTGCTGCTGGCCCTGCTGGCGACCCGGGCGCCCGCGATGCACCAGGCCGCGCTGGGCACCGACGTCGCGGTCGGCACGGGGGTGCGGACGGGGTCGCTCCAGCTGCAACTGGTGCTGATCGGGGTCGGTTGCACGGCCACCGTGACCGCAGTCACCGGGCCGATCGCGTTCGTCGCGCTGGCCGCGCCGCAGATCGGGCGGCGCGTCGCGCGCACCCCCGGCGTCGGCCTGCTGCCCGCGGTGCTGACCGGCGCGTTCCTGTTGCTGTCGGCCGACCTGATCGCCCAGCTGCTGCTCGCGCCGGTGTCGTTGCCGGTCGGTGTCATCACCACCGCGATCGGCGGTTGTTACCTGATCTGGCTGCTCACTAAGGAGGTGCGTAGCGGATGACCCCCCGCCTCACCGCGCGCGACCTGACCCCCCGCCTCACCGCACGCGAGGTGACCCTCCGCTACGGCGACCGGGTGGTGTCCACCCGGCTCACGGTCGACGTCCCCGACCGCGCGTTCACCGCCGTCGTGGGCCCGAACGCGTGCGGCAAGTCGACCATGCTGCGCTCGTTCGTGCGGCTGCTGCGGCCCGACCAGGGCGTGGTGACCTTCGACGGCGCCGACGTCAACACCATCGGCAGCAAGCGGTACGCCCGGTCGGTGGCGTTCCTGCCGCAGGAACCGTCCGCGCCCGACGACATCCGGGTGCGCCAGCTCGTCGCGCGGGGCCGGTTCCCGCACCAGTCGATGTTCACGGCATGGTCCCCGCAGGACGAGGAGGCGGTGGTCGAGGCGATGGCCGCGGCCGGGATCACCGACCTCGCCGAGCGCTACGTGCGGGAGCTGTCCGGCGGGCAGCGGCAGCGCGTCTGGGTGGCCATGGCGCTGGCACAGCGCACCCCGTACCTGCTGCTGGACGAGCCGACGTCCTTCCTGGACATCACCCACCAGTACCAGCTGCTGGCGCTGCTGGCCCGGCTGCGCGACGAGGGCCGCACGATCATCGCGGTGCTGCACGACATCAACCAGGCGTGCCGGTTCGCCGACCATGTGATCGCCATGAAGGACGGCGCGGTGGTCGCCGAAGGCGCACCCGCCGACACGGTGGACGCCGCGCTGATCAAAGAGGTGTTCGACCTCCCGTGCCTGGTCGTCCCGGATCCGGTGACCGGCACGCCGATGGTCGTCCCCACCATGGACCGAGGAGACATCAGATGACCGGCCTGCCCCTGACCGGCGCGCAGCTGGGCATCTGGCACGCCCAGCGGCTCGAGCCGGACTCGCCGTACTACGTGGTCGGCGACGTGGTGGAGATCACCGGCGGCGCGCCCATCGACGTGGACGCGCTCACCGAGGCGATCCGGGCGACCACCGAAGAGGCGGAGAGCCTGCGGCTGCGGGTGCACGACACCCCGGACGGCCCGCGCCAGACGGTGTCCACCGATCCCGTGCCCGTGCCGCAGGTGATCGACCTGCGCGCCGAGCCGGACCCGCCGGCCGCGGCGCGGGTGCGCGTCGACGAGCTGCGCTGGCGGGCGGCCGACCGCTGCCGGGCGATGGTCGACCGGCCACTGTTCGGCCACACCGTGCTGCGCCTGTCCGACACCGAGGTCTGGTACACCCAGCTGGGCCACCACCTGGTGTTCGACGGCTACACCGCGGCCATGCTGACCCGCCGTGTCGCCGCGCACTACACGTCCGTGGTGCGCGGTGAAGCGGTGCCGCCCTGCCCGTTCGGCGCGTTCACCGACCTGGTCACCGCCGACGCCGACTACCAGGCGAGCGACCAGTTCATCGAGGACCGGGCGTACTGGACGGACCGGTTCACCCCGCTGCCCGGCTTCGGCGACACCGGCCAGGCCTCGGGCGCACCGGAGCGGACCGTGACGGCCGGCGCCGTGCTGTCCGCCGGGCGGCTGGCCGAGCTGAAGCGGTACGCCGAGCGGATCGGGTCGACCTGGGCCGAGGTGCTGATCGCGGGTTACGTCGCGTTCCTGCACCGGGTGCACGGCCACGACGACATGGTGCTCGCGATGCCGCTGATGTGCCGGTCCGGCAGGGCCCTGCGCACCCCGGCCATGATGGTGAACGTGCTTCCGCTGCGGGTGCGGGTGCGCAAGACCGACACCCTCCCGGAGCTGACCGGGCGGGTGGCCGAGGCGCTGCGGGAGATGCGGGCGCACCAGCGCTACCGGGGTGAGAACCTCCCGAGGGACCTCGCGGTCCCGGGCGCGGGCGGGTTGCTGCACGGCCGGGGCATCAACCTGAAGGCGTTCGACCTGACGCTGGACTTCGCCGGGAGCACCGGCAACATGCGCAACATCGCCGGCGGGCCCCCGGAGGACATGGGCCTGAGCGTGCTTCCGACCGTGGACGGCGGTCTTTCGCTGGGGTTCGAGGTCGACGCCCGGACCCACGACCAGGCCGGCGTGGACGCGCGCCTCGCCGGGCTGCTGACACTCCTGGACACGCTGACCGGGCTGGGGGAGCCGACCGTCGGCACCGTGGACCTCGTGCCCCCCGACGAGCGGGCGGCGTTGCTCCGGGCGTGGACGACCCCGGCGGTGCCCGGGCGGCCGGCACCGGTGCCGGACCTGCTCGACGTCCTCCCCGGCGACCGGACGGTGCTGGTGCACGGGGAGCGGCGGGTCACCGCGCGGGAGCTCGCCGGCCGGGTGCACCGGCTGGCCGGGCGGCTGCGCGCGCGGGGCGTCGGCGCGGACGACGTGGTGGCGCTGGAGCTGCCGCGTTCGGTGGAGTTCGTGGTGGCGATGCTCGCGGTGCTCGACGCCGGTGCGGTGTTCCTGCCGCTGGACGTGGACCAGCCCGCAGAGCGCGTCCGCGAGCTGGTCGCCGAGTCCGGCGCCGCGCTCGTGCTGACCCCTGCCGACCTCGCCGACGACGGCCCCGCACCCGCCGCACTGGCCACCGCCGCATCCACTGTCGGCCGGCGGCCGGGCAGCGGCGGCTACCTGATCTTCACGTCGGGTTCGACGGGGCGGCCCAAGGGGGTCCTGGTCCCCGCGCACGCGCTCGCCGAACTGGTGCACCGGCAGCGGGCGACCACGGTCGCCGAGGCCGAACGCGCCGCCGGCCGGCCGCTGCGGGTCGCGCACACCTACTCGTTCGCGTTCGACTCCGCGCTCGACCAGCTCGCATGGCTGCTGTGCGGGCACGAGCTGCACCTCTACGACACCGACACCGCACGCGACGCGGACGCCCTGCTGGCCGCGTTCGCCCGGGACCGCATCGACGTCGTGGACACCACCCCGTCCATGGCCGCGCCGCTGCTGGACCGCGGCCTGCTCGACGGCACCCGGCGCCCGGTCCTGCTGATACTCGGCGGCGAGGCGACCCCGCCCGCGCTGTGGCGGCGGGTGCGCGACTCGGGGGTCCCCGCCCGCAACATGTACGGCCCCACCGAAGCCACCGTCGACAGTGCGAGCGCACCGGTGGCGGGACCCGAGCCGGTGATCGGCACCGCGGTGCCCGGCACCCGCGCCTACGTGCTGGACGACGCGTTGCGCCCGGTACCGCCGGGCGCGGTCGGCGAGCTGTACCTGGCCGGACCGCACCTCGCGCTGGGCTACCTCGGCCGGGCCGACCTCACCGCGGAGCGGTTCGTCGCGGACCCGTTCGGCGCGCCCGGCGACCGCATGTACCGCACCGGCGACCTGGTCCGCTGGCAGGGGGAGCTGGAGTTCCTCGGCAGGCGCGACGACCAGGTGAAGGTGCGCGGCCACCGGATCGAGCTGGGCGAGGTGGAGGCCGCGCTCGGCGCGGTGCCCGGCGTCCGCGCCGCGGCGGCGGCGGTTCGCGGCACCCGCCTGGTCGGCTACGTGGTCGGCGACGTCGACGGCGACGAGGCGAAGTCGTGGCTCGCCGAGCGATGTCCCGAGCACCTGGTGCCCTCGGCGGTGGCGGTGCTTGCGTCGCTTCCGGTCACCCCGAACGGCAAGCTGGACCGCGCGGCGCTGCCCGAACCCTCCCGCACCGGCAGCGGCCGGGCACCGGCCACCGAGCCGGAGAAGATGCTGTGCGCGGCGGTCGGCGAGGTGCTGGACGTGCCGGAGGTCGGCGTGGACGACGACTTCTTCGCCCTCGGCGGCGACAGCATCACCGCGATCGGGGTGAGCGGCAAGCTGCGCGAGTTCGGTCTCGACCTGCGCCCGCGCGATCTGCTGGCCCGCCGCGACTTCGCGTCCCTCGCATCGTCGGTCCAGCCGCTGCACGCCGACCGGGCCGGCGGCGACGAGCCGGACGAGCCGCTCGGCGACGTCCCGGCACCACCGATCGTGCGCGTGCTGCTGGACGGCAACCCGGATCGGGCGGCCATCGCCGGGTACGCGCAGTGGACCGCGGTCGAGCTGGACGAGGACGTACCGCTGGAGCGGCTGCGCGCGGCCGTGCAGACCCTGCTCGACCACCACGACGCGCTGCGGCTGCGGATCGACCCGCTGACCGTGCCGCCGCCCGGCTCCGCCGCCGCGGTCGTCACCGAGGTCACCTCGGCGGCCGAACCGATGGACGCCGTCGCGCGCCGGCTGGCCGGGGAGCTGGACCCGGCGGCGGGTGACCTGGTCAGGGTGGCCGTGCTGCCCGGCCGGTTGCTGATCGTGGTGCACCACCTGGCGATCGACGGCGTCTCGTGGCGGGTGCTGCTGCCGGACCTGCACGCGGCGTGCAAGGGTGCGCGGCCGGCCCCGGTCAGCACCTCGTGGCGGGCCCACGCGCTCCGGCTGGCCGAACAGGGCACCGCGGGCGCCCGGCGCGGCGAACTGCCGCACTGGCGGACCGCGCTGCGCCAGACGCACCTCGGCGGACGCGGCCTGGACCCGAGCCTCGACACCGTGGCCACGGCCGTCGAGACCTCCGACGTGGCCTCGCCCGAGGCCACCGCCGCGGTGCTCACCGCGCTGCCCGCCGCGTACCGCGCCGGGGTGGACGACGTGCTGCTCGCCGTGCTCGTGCTCGCGCTGCGGCTGTGGCGCGCGGGCGGTGTGGACGCCGAGACGGTCACGGCGGAACGGCATGGGCGCGAGGGCGAGCACGACGTCGCCCGCACGATCGGCTGGTTCACCGCGGAGTACCCGGTGCGGGTGCCCGCCCACGCCGTCCACGACGACGCCGATCTGGCCGACGCGCTGGCCGGCGGGCCCGCCGCCGGACGGCTGCTGCGGGCGGCGATCACCGCGGGCGACGCCGTGCCCGGCGACGGGCTCGGCTACGGCGTCCTGCGCCACCTCGACCCCGAGGTCCGGGGCGCGGAGCTGACCGGGCCGCCGCCGGACGTGCTGCTCAACTACCTGGGCCGGTTCGCGCCGGTACCCGGCTGGCGCTCGGCGCAGGAGAACCCGTTCTCGGTGTGCGAGCCCGGCGCCAAGGCACTGGAGCAGGTGCTGGCGGTGAACTGCTTCGTCCGGGAGGCGGACCGGCCCCGGCTCGCGGTGGAGTGGACGGCGGCGGGCCGGGTGCTGCCCGCCCCCGCGCTCGCGGAGCTGGTCGACGCGTGGCGCACCGCCCTGACCGCGTTCACCGAGCACGCCGCACGGGTCGAGCGGGAGGGCCCCGCCCCCGAGGTGCTGCCCGCCACCGCGTTGCAGGCCGGGCTGATGTTCCAGAGCGCGGTCCGCGACGAGACCGACGCCGACGTCTACGTGGTGCAGGCGGTCACTCACCTGCGGGGCACCCTGGACCCGGACCGGATGCGGGCGGCCGCCGAGCGGCTGCTGCGCACCCATCCCGCGTTGCGGGTGCACCTGGAGACCACCGGGTCCGGCGCGGTCGTCCAGGTGATCCCCGCACAGGTGGCGCCGGACTTCCGGGCCGTGTCGGCCCGGCCGGAAGATCTCGCCGAGCTCTGCCGGGCCGAGCACCGGCGCCCGTTCGACACGGGAACGCCGCCGCTGATCCGGTTCCTGCTGTGCACCCTCGGCCCCGATGAGCACCGGATGGTGTTCACCATCCACCACGCGCTGCTCGACGGCTGGTCGATGCCGCTGGTCGGCCGCACCCTGTTCGCCATCTACCACGAGCTGAGCGGCGGCCCGGCCGCCCCGGTGGCGCCGCCCCTGGCCGACTTCCACCGGGTGCTGGCGGCCCGCGACCACGAGGCCGGTCTCGCGGCCTGGCGGGACGCGCTCGCCGGGCTGGCGTCCGGCACGCACCTGGCCCCGGCCGCCGCGCCGGCCCCCGTGGAGCGGCCGGAGCGGATCACTGTTCCGCTCGGCGCCGAGTTCACCGCGCGGCTGATCGCGTTCGCCCGCGACCGGGGGGTCACCTCGGCCTCGGTGTTCAACACCGGGTGGGGCCTGCTGCTCGGTGCGCTGACCGGCCGGCGGGACGTCGTGTTCGGCTCCCCGGTGTCCGGCCGCCTGGCCGACGTGCCCGAGGTGGCGCGGATGGTCGGCCAGCTCGGCAACACGGTCGTGACGCGGGTGCGTTCCGTCCCTGGTGAGACGGCCGCCGCCGTGCTGGACCGGGTGCACGCCGAATCCACCGCACTGGCGGAACACCACCACGTCGGGCTGCCCGACGTGCAGCGCGCCACCGGCCTCGGCAGGCTGTTCGACACCATGCTGGTGATGGAGAACTTCCCGCTCTCCAGCCGCCACCGCGAGACGATCGCACCGGGCCTCGAGCAGACCGGGGTGGACATCGCGGACGCGACGCACTACCCGCTGACCCTGTTCGTGCTGCCCGGCGAGGAGTTCACCGTCCTCCTCAGCTACCAGCGGCACGTGCTCGACGAGGCGACGGTGCACGGGTACGGCCGCCGGTTGCGCACGCTCCTCCACGAACTGGTCGCCGACCCGGACCGTCCGGCGGAGACACTGCCGCCGCTCGACGCCGCCGAACGCGCCCAGTTGCCAGAGGCCGCCGTGCCGCCCGGCCCCGCGCCACGCGCCGGTGAACCGGCCAGGGAACCGGCGACCGAGACCGAGGCCGCGGTGCTGCGGGTGTTGCGGACCGCCATCGGAACCGGCCTCGGCCCGGACGACGACTTCCTGGAGCACGGCGGGGACAGCATCGCAACCCTGCGGGTGACGTCGCTGATCCGGCGCACCGGCCGCACTGTTACCGTACGCGACGTGTTCGAGGGAAGGACCGCCGCCGGGATCGCCGCCCGCATCGACCGCGCGGACGACGCCGGTGAGCCCCGTCGATGAACAAGATCGACGCAGGGCTGTGGCGGGTCGCGTTCGTGCTCGTCCTCGGCACCGTGATGGCCACCCTGGACGGCACGATCGTCGCGGTCGCGCTCGCCACGCTCAGCGACCGATTCGCCGCGCCGGTCGCCGACGTCCAGTGGGTCACCACCGCCTACCTGCTCGCCGTGGTCACCGCGGTGCCCATGTCCGGCTGGCTGGCCGACCGGTTCGGCGGCCGCCGCGTCTGGCTCGGCGCGGTCGCGGCGTTCCTGGCGGCCTCGCTGCTGTGCGGGCTGGCATGGTCGCTGCCCAGCCTGGTCGTCTTCCGCGTCATGCAGGGGCTCGCGGGCGGCCTGCTGCCGCCGCTCGGGCAGGCGCTGCTGGTGGGCATCGCCGGCCGCGAGCGGACCGGACGGGTGATCGCGGTGGTCGGGGTGCTGCCGCTGCTGTCGCCGGTGTTCGGGCCGCTGGCCGGCGGCGCGGTGCTGAACGCGGCGGGGTGGCGCTGGATGTTCCTGATCAATATCCCGGTCGGGGTGGTCGCGCTCGCGCTCGGGCGCCGGCTGGTGCCCGCGGCGCCGCCGGCCGCGACCGGCGCCCGCTTCGACTGGCGGGGCGCCGCGCTGCTGTCGCCCGGCCTCGCCGCGCTGGTGTACGGATTGACCAGGGTCGCGCACGGCAGCCCCGCGTGGCAGGTGACCGCGGCGCTGGTGACCGGCGCGGGAATGCTCGCCGGGTTCACCCTGCACGGTGTGCGGACCAAGGGCGTCCCCCTGCTGGACCCGCGGCTGTTCGTCCGGCCACCGTTCGGCGTCGCGGCGCCGGTGCTGCTGGCGCTGGGCGCTTCGGTGTTCGGCACGATGTTCCTGCTTCCGCTGTACCTGCAGGGGCCCGGCGGACTGTCGGCGTGGGAGACCGGGCTGCTGCTCGCCCCGCAGGGGGTCGGCGCGGCCGCCGGGACCGTGCTGCTGACCCGGGTGGTGGACGCGCTCGCCCCCCGCACGCTGGTGCTCGGCGGGATGGCGCTGGTCGCCGCCGGCACGGTCGCGTTCACCCGGCTCGGTCACGGGGTGCCGGACGAGGTGGTCGCCGGTTCCCTCTTCCTGCGCGGCGTGGGCGCCGCGATGATCAGTACACCGATCATGACGCTCGTCTACCGCCGGGTGAGCCCGCCGGAGCTGCCCCGGACGGCGGTCGCGCTGAACCTGCTGAGCATGCTCGGCGGCTCGATCGGCACGGCGGCGCTCGCCGTCGTCCTGCAGACGAGGATCGCGGCCCGCCCCGATCAGGCGGCGGCGTTCGGCGACGCGTTCTGGATGGTGCTCGGTCTCGTCGTGCTCGCCGCCGCCGCCGCGTACGCGTTGCCGCGCGCGGCGAGCGCTGGCCAAGCGGATCACGGACAGCAGGCCGCCGTGAGCGCGAAACGCAAGCAAGCCCGCAGGCGCACCGCGGTGGCGCTGCCCCAACTGGTCGACGGCCGGCTCCCGCCAGGCCGATGGGTCTGCACGGTCGAGGAAGCCGAGTCCGTCTACGTCATGGGGCAGCCCGGCGAACGGGAGGCGATCTGGAGCGAGTGGCGGCGCCTCACCTCGGCGCTTCGGCAGCTCGTCGGTGAGGTACCGGCATGCTGGCTGTCGGGCAGCTTCTTCTCGGCCACGCCGGACCCGGCGGACATCGACTGCGTGTACCTGGTCGACACCGTGAAGCTCCAGAACGCCGCGACCAACGCCGCGACCCTGGACCCGAGAGCACTGGCGTTCCTCTCCGCCACGGCGACGGGCCGGATCAAGGACGCCTACGGCATGCGCGTCGATTCCTACATTCTGGAGTGGACGCCGACACTCGGTACCGACCCTGAGCCTGAGACAAAGCAGTACTTGGAGGCGCGGGGCTACTGGGACGACCTGTGGAGCCGGGTTCATGATGCGGACCTGCGTCTCGACTCCGTCCCACGGCGCGGCTACCTGGAGGTGATCATCGATGGGTACAGATGACCTGGCCTGGTTCCTTGAGCACGCTCCCGAGCCCCCCGACACCGCCCTTTCGCCGGCGGAACCGGGTGAATGGAGCCGGCGAAGCATCGAGGCGTCCATTGCCCGCCGATCCGGGACCGCCCGAACCGTGCGCTCCTGCGGAGAGCTGCGGCTGCGTGGCGGCGGGGTCGAAGGTCACCCGGCCGAGCTCGGCCGGCTCGGCCTGATCGCCACGGGCTGGCAACGAGCCGTCTCGGCCACCGGAGCGGCCCTTGAGGAATTCAGGGCGCTTGGAGGAGTGCTGCCCCCCGAGATCGTGCGGCGCACCACCCTGATCCTCACCACCGCCTCCTCGGCAGGTTCGATCACCCTCGGTGTCGAACCGCAGGATCCCCCGATGGACGAGCCGGGCGGGAACGTGGCGGTGCTCAACGCTCCTCGTCCACTCGCCGATCGCGCCTCCGCGGTGCTCATCAGCCTGCTGGACGCCCTCGGCACGGACGATCCCGTCATCGACGACAGGGCGGCCGCCCTGCTGGGGGAGCTCGGTCCTCGCGTCGGGAGCACGCTCGCCAACCTCGCCAGAGCGATCAGCCGCTCCGGGATCACGCTCGATGCGACCTGGGCCAAACCCGGCTCGGCCACCGTCAGGGCGAGCGTCACACCGGCGGCGGCCGGACGCATGCAGAGCTTCATCGCCGGGCGAGGTCTCGACGCCGAGGAACAACTGATCACCGGAATCCTGCGAACCGTGAGCGACATGCAGTCCTGGCTGGTGGCGCTTCCCGATGGCGAAACGGTGAAGATGAGCGCGAAGGAGCTGCCCCACCGGGAGATCAGCCATTGGAACATCGGCGCCAAGGTCCAGCTCCGGGCAAGGGTCACCCTGCAAGAACAGCCCGACGGCCACGTGCGCCGCACCTTGACGATCTTCGAGGTCTCGGCACTGGACGACTACTGACCTCGGCGCCGCGGGGCGCGCGGCCGCCCTCCTCGTCAGGCCACGCGGCGGGGCGAGGGGCACGAGTTGAGGTGATGGCGCATGTCGTGGACGTCCGTCCGGAGCCGCACGGTGGAGCGCGGGTCCCGCTCCAGGCCGCCGAGACCGTCCTCGATCAGGCTCAGCTGCGCGGCCCGGAGCCGGGCGAGCAGCCGGCGCGGCTCCCCGGTCGGGACGTCCCACCGCTCCTTGCGGCGCCACTTGCGGTGGATGAGCACGTGGCCCTCGCCCGGCACGAGGACGCCGCGCACCGTCTCGGCGTGGACCGTCCGCCGGAAGTGCGACAGGTAGCGCCGCCGCGCCAGCCGGTACGCGACGATCGCCGTCAGCAGGATCGGCGCGCCCTTCACCGGCAGCCACGCCACCCCGTGCAGGACGGGCGCGTCCCACCAGGAGTGCAGGCCCATCGCCAGGACGAACGCGGCGACGGCGATGGTCGCGCTTCCCCGGGACGCCCGGCCGAGCAGGCAGCCGAGCCCCGCCCCGGCGATCGCCGTCATCGCCCAGTGGCTCCACCACGCGCCGCCGATGACCCGGCTGCCGAACGAGAACAGCGCCGCGTTCACGTCCTGCGTCGCCCCGGTCAGCACGATCGTGTTCAGCACGTACAGGAAGTTCTCCGAGATCTGGAAGCCGAGCCCGGCGAGCGCGCCGTAGCCCCAGCCGTCCAGCGGGCCGCGGATCGCGGACGGCGCCATCAGCGCCAGCGTCACCACGCCGAGCAGCTTCAGGATCTCCTCGTCCACCGGGGCCGCGATCGCCGCGCCCCACGCGGAGGTGAACTCCGGCCCCGCCGTCTTGCCGATGACCGAATGGAACGCCGCGTTCGCGGGCAGCGCCAGCCCGAACGCGGCCATCCCGCCCCACCCCACCGCGATCAGCGCGTACCCGAGCCGGTGCGACCGGACGGGATGCAGCCGCCGCAGCCCCCACACGCCCGCGGCCAGCGCCGGAGCGAGGAGCGCGCCGCCGACCATCGCGCCGACCGGGAACGCGCGGACGGCCGCGTCCATCCCGCGGACCGCGACCCATGTCCCGATCGCGCACACCGCGGCCCAGAGCCAGAACGCCGGCCTGCGGATCACTGCTCCGTCTCCGACGTCCAGGGCGCCGCGATCGTGAGGGTCCGCACCATCGCGTGGACCTCCGGGGCGACGTTCCGGAAGGCGAGCGGGGGACCGGCCGCCGTCACCGTCGCGCCGAGCGTGTCGGTGGCGAAGACCGCCGCCGTGCCCGCCCGGTCCCGGCCGGTGATCGCCCCGGTGAGGCCGGTCATCCCGTGCTTCGTCCTGATCGGGACGGGCCGCGTGCCGAGCTGCGCCCGCCCGCCCAGCGCGACGATGCGGCCTAACCCGTCCCAGAGCTCGCGCGCGTCGAAGGGCGCCAGCGGGACGGCGACGCTCAGGTTGACCACGACGTCCTCGCTGATCAGCTCGGCGTAGCCGGTGAGGGAGGTCGCGCCCGCGTCCAGCGCCCACCCGGCGTGCGACACGGTCAGCGTGATCGGCCGGACGCCGCCCCGATCCGTGCCGACCGACACGACCGTCCCCGGCGCCAGGGGCCTGCCGCCGCTTCCGAGCACCGTGTTCAGCAGGGGCAGCCCTGCGCTCAGGCTCAGCAGCGTGAGCGCCACGAGACCCGTCCCCCACCATCTCACCCGCGTCACGCAGCCCCCCTGATGACGTGCAGCCGGGATGCCCTTGGACAAGCCCCCTAAACAAGGTCAGGACGGGCGGGCCCGCCAGGGCGCAGGCGGATGACTCGGCTAGAGTTGCCGTCGCTCATGACAGAACCCATCACCGAAACGGCCCTGGTGGCCAGGCTGCGCGCCGCCGGATGCGTCTTCGCCGAGGACGAGGCCCGGCTGATCCTCGCCACGGCCGCCACGCCGGACGGCGCGTCCGCCATGGTGGACCGGCGCGCCGCCGGGCTGCCGCTGGAGCACGTCCTCGGCTGGGCCGAGTTCTGCGGCCTCCGGATCGCCGTCGACCCCGGCGTCTTCGTGCCCCGCCGCCGCACCGAGTTCCTCGTCCGGCGGGCCGCCGAGCTCGCTCCGCCGCGCCCGGTCGTCGTCGACCTGTGCTGCGGCACCGGCGCGCTGGGTGCCGCGCTGGCCGCCACCCTGCGCGCCGGCGGGCCGGCACTCCACGCCGCCGACATCGAGCCCGCGGCGGTGCGCTGCGCCCGCCGCAACGTCGAGCCGTTCGGCGGGCACGTCCACGAGGGAGACCTCTTCGCCCCGCTCCCGGCCGCGCTGCGGGGCGGGATCGACGTGCTGCTCGCGAACGTCCCCTACGTCCCGGCCGGGGAACTGGCGCTGATGCCGGTGGAGGCGCGGGTGCACGAGCCGCGCGTGGCGCTCGACGGCGGCCCGGACGGCCTCGACGTCCTGCGCCGCGTCACCGCAGAGGCCCCGGGCTGGCTGGCGCCGGGCGGACACCTGCTGTTCGAGACGAGCGAACGGCAGGTCCCGGACGCCGTCGCGGCCGTCGAACGGAGCGGTCTCGCGGCGACCGTGGCCGAATCCGCGGAATTCGCCGCAACCGTCATCGTCGCTGCAAAGCCTGTGTAAATCTCCAAGAACGGGTATGGGCGCTATAGGACGACTTGAAGGAGTGAATCCTTATGCGCCGCATCAGTGCAGCGCTCAGCGCCATCGTCGGCACGATCGCGGGCGTTCTCGGCGCCCTGGCGAGCGTGGTCATCAGCATCGTGACATTGCCGCTCAGGGTGCTCCAGCGGCTGCTGACCCCGTCGCGCCGCCGTCCTGCCCGCACCCGCCGCAGGGCCTTCTGACGCGACCCGCGCCCTGCCGACCGCACCGGGGCCCACGAGCTGGGTAGGGCCCCGGTGCGGTCCTGGGGCGAAAAACCGATTGCCGATGTCTTGCCCCGTGCCGCACCATATGAGCAACGAACCGAGAAAGGAGCCGCACGATGACCGGGATTGCCACCCAAGACCAGCGGCGTCCTTTCGGTGTTCGGTCGCAAGGCGGTAGCAGCGTCCCCGTGGACTCCTCTGGATAGGTCTGAAGACCTCCCAGAGGCCGCCGGGGACTCCACCCCAGGCGGCTTTTTCATGCCCGACTCATGTCGCACAAGTCGAATGGTGAGACACCTGGCTTCCACCCAGGCGAACCGGGTTCGATTCCCGGGTGCGGCTCTGGACTGGACCGGCGGGAGTAACGACCCCCGGCTGGTTCTCCCGTGCCCAGGCGGGCGGACGCCACCGCCCGCCGGAGGGCACCCAATGCTGGATCATCCAATCGGCAGGATGCGTGACTCTGGATCACGTCATGCAGGTTCAAGTCCTGCTCCAGCAGCCGTCCCGGAGGCACTCCGGGCGATGACCGGTAGCTCAGTCGGGTAGAGCGGCTGTCTTACAAGCAGCGGGGTCGCAGGTTCGAGCCCTGCCCGGTCAACCGGCCATGGAAAAGGACGGTCCCGCCGACCCGGACGGGGGCCGGCGGGACCGTCCGCTCTCGCATGTGACGCGTGTCGCCCGGCGCCGCCTTGACTCCGCCCTGCCGCCTCGCTTACTTTGGCGTTCAAATATTGGCCGTCAAAGTAATATGGCCGTCGTCGACGCGGCCGGGGACCCGCGGAGGACCGATGAACGACTTTCCCGCCTATGCGCCGTCCGAGGAGCACGAGCTGCTGCGCAGCACGGTGCGCGAGCTGGCCGACGCCAAGATCGCCCCGTTCGCGGCGGACGTCGACGAGGAGGCCCGGTTCCCGCAGGAGGCCCTCGACGCGCTGGTGGCCAATGATCTGCACGCGGTGCACGTCCCCGAGCAGTACGGCGGAGCGGGCGCGGACGCCCTGGCCACGGTGATCGTGATCGAGGAGGTCGCCCGCGCGTGCGCCTCGTCGTCGCTGATCCCGGCGGTGAACAAGCTGGGCACCGTGCCGATCCTCCTGTCGGGCTCCGAGGAGCTGAAGGCGAAGTACCTGGCGCCGGTGGCGCGCGACGGGGCGATGATCTCCTACGCGCTGTCGGAGGCCGACGCCGGTTCGGACGCGGCGGGCATGAAGACCCGAGCGGTCCGCGACGGCGAGGCGTGGGTGCTGAACGGCACCAAGATGTGGATCACCAACGCGGGGGAGTCGGAGTACTACACGGTGATGGCGGTCACCGACCCGGCGCAGGGCGCCCGCGGCATCTCCGCGTTCGTCGTCGAGAAGGGCGACCCGGGCGTGTCCTTCGGTCCCAAGGAGCGCAAGCTGGGCATCAAGGGCTCCCCGACCCGCCAGGTGATCCTGCAGGACGTCCGCATCCCCGCCGACCGGATCATCGGCGCCGAGGGCAGCGGTTTCAAGACGGCGCTGGCCACCCTGGACCACACCCGCATCACCATCGCCGCCCAGGCCCTCGGCATCGCCCAGGGCGCCCTCGACTTCGCGCTCGGCTACGTCAAGGAGCGCCGCCAGTTCGGCAAGCCCATCGCCGACTTCCAGGGCGTGCAGTTCATGCTGGCCGACATGGCCATGCGCCTCGAAGGGGCCCGACAGCTCACCTACCACGCGGCGATCAAGTCCGAGCGGGCGATGCACGGCGAGAAGATCGCCGACCTGACGTTCGTGTCGTCGGCGTGCAAGACCCTGGCGTCCGACGTGGCGATGGACGTGACGACCGACGCCGTCCAGCTCCTGGGCGGCTACGGCTACACCCGCGAGTTCCCGGTGGAACGCATGATGCGCGACGCCAAGATCACCCAGATCTACGAGGGCACGAACCAGATCCAGCGCATGGTCATGGCCCGCCAGCTCCTGAAGTAACCACTCGACCTGCGCCAACTCCTCGTCGTCAGTGACCGTCAGGCCACTCCCGCAGACGGCGCGACGATTGCGGATGATCTCTGGTTCCGCCTCAGTACTGGGCGGCGACGAGTCGGGCCACTGCATCCGCGCGTCGATCGCCTGTCTGGCACGATCGTACGAGCTGACCTGCATGTGGGCGTAGTAACGCAGCGTGAACGCCGGATCCTTGTGGCCCAGATACTCCGCCAGCTCGTTGATGGACACCCCTGCTGGGAGCGTCACGCTGGCGTAATAGTGCCGGAACTGGTGTGTCCCCTGTTTGCGCGTCGTTTCGCCTGGGCGCATGTCGGTCGACGTGCCGCAGCCGACCTCCAGAACGCGGACCTCCAGAACGCGAACCTGAGGGACGCTGCCTGTGGGCCGCCGACCTGGGCGCCTTAATGCTCACGCCGGAAGCCGTCCCACGAGGCAGCACGGTCAGCGCGTGGTTCCCTCACCCCATCACGCGACCAGGCATCCCCGCGGTTCCTGAGCGACCCACGTCGAGTCCCGAGGCGCGAAACCTGCTATTGCTGGGCGAGGAGTGTCCGCCATCCCGTGGCCGATTCAGGCAAAACTGCGGTGAGCGACGCCGTCAAGGAATCACTCCAGGTCAGACGCGCCGTCACGAACAGATGAGTGTGATGCACGGACTGGGCGAGGGGCCCCGTACGCATCGAGAGCACGATCCAGGTGGACGGGCCCGACGTCGGCAGGACGATGCGCACGGCCGCGGTCCCGTCCAGTGCGGACAGTCCGAGCACCGTCTTGGCGTACGCCGGGTAGGTGCTCCCGGGTACGTCCACCATCATCGGTGTACCCTGCCCGTCCCACTGCTCCAGGGCCGCCGAGACCGCGCGGGGTCCTGCGGGCGCGCTCCCTCCCGACGCGATGACCGTGGTGTCCCATCTGCCGGCCTCCGGCACCCCACCGCGGTGGACGGGGTCGTCCGCGGTGCAGTGCGATCGACCCCAGACCGGTTCCGAAGTGCCCGACAGAAGCTCGACGAGCGGCGTCAGCTCCGCCAGGCCCGCGGTCGGCACCGCGTCCGCCCCGGACGAGCCGACCGCCAGGACGAGCCGGCCCGACAGCTCGGTCGGGAGCACCTCGGCCGCCTTGACGTCGGCCGGGTCGCCGCGCGGCACCGATCGGCAGATGCCGCTGCCGTCGAATTGGTAGCGGTGGACGCCGCACTGCAGGCCGAGCGGCGTGAGCCTCCCTCCGGACAGTGGATAGCCGAGATGGGGGCAGACGTCGTGCAACGCCGCGATGCCTCCCCTCGGATCACGGAAGAGGACGGCCGGTTGCCCGCCCACCGACAGCGCGACGGGCTCCTCCTGTACCTCGCCCTGCCAGGCGATGGGCTGCAACACCCCGTCGACCGGCTCCCCGTGGGCGCCCTGCGATGCGACGGCGTCGTACATGGCTGACTCGGATATCTTTATCACCTTGCCCATGCGGATGCTTCTGGCCGCCGCGGGTCCGCCGCGGCCTCGATATGACCCTGCTCGGTGAGGCGCACGGCGCCGATGGCGCCGGTGCCGTAGCTGTAGGCCGGCAGCGCGGCGACGTCATGACCGCGGGCGCGCAGAGCGGCCAGGACGTCGTCCTCGTCCCGGATCTCGAGGGCGGCTCTGGGCGCCGCGTGCGCGTGCGGGAAGAACGACGACGGCAACGCGTGACTCGCGACGCGGCGTGACTCGACAGCCGCCTGCAGTCCCAGCCGTCGGTCGAGGAGGGCGTTCACGAACTGCGCCATCGCCTGGCACTGCAGGTCCTCGCCGGGGCTGCCGAATGCGAGCACCGGTCGATCCCCTCGCATCACCATCGCAGGGTTGGGCGTGATCCGGGGCCGTTTGCCCGGCGCCAGTCGCCCGGGGTGACGGGGATCCAGCCAGAACTGGCCACCTCGGTGCGAGATCACGAATCCGCGGCCCGGGACCATCGGGCTGCCGAAGACGTGATCCGATGGCAGCGCGGAGAGCATGTTCCCCTGGGCGTCCATGGCACACACATGCGAGGTGTCCGGGGGGCGGTTCCCCGGCGACAGCGGCGGAGGACCGGCCGCGCCGCGAGCGGCCCGGGCGTCGCGAACCGGATTGCCGGGAGGCGGCAGCGCCGGCGCCGCCGTCTCGGTGATGAGGGAGCGGCGCAGCGCGGCGTACTCCTTGCTCAGCAGATCGGCTATCGGCACGTCGACCAGATGCGGGTCGCCGAAGTACGCCTCCCGATCGGCGCCGGCCAGCTTGAAGGCCTCCAGGAAGACGTGCAGGTACTGCTCCTCCGTCATCGTGCCGGGGCTGAGGTCGTAGCCCTCGAGCAGATTGAGCAGCATCGGCAGTAGCGGGCCCTGCGACCAGGGACCACAGGCATAGATCTCATGGCCGCGGTAGTGCGTCCGGACTGGACGCTCTCCGCGCGTGCGGTGCCCGGCGAGGTCGGCGGCGGTCATCGGCCAGTCGAAGTTCCTCAGCAAGGCGAGCATGTCGTGGGCGATGCGGCCTTCGTAGAACTCCGCGCGCGCGGCGTCGATCGATGCCTCGCGGCTCATGCCCTCCGCGCGCGCCGCCGCTTCGGCGTCGAGGAGGGTCACGAAGGTCGAGGCGAGGCTGGGCTGGCGCAGCAACTGGCCTGTCGTCAGGGGGATCCCGCCGGGAGCGAAGATCTCCATCGTCGTCGGCCACAGCCTCATCCGATCCATGAAGAAGCCGCAGAACCCGGCCAGCCCCGGCGAGACCGGGACGCCGGTCAGGCACAGCTCGATGACAGGCTCGAGCACGTCGCGCAGCGGCAGCGTCCCGTAGTCCCTCAGCGCCGTGAGCCACGCACCCGGCGCACCCGGCGCGACGCTGCGCTGCACGCCGATCGGGATGTCGTCGCCGAACCACTGTGCCAGGCGCTCCGGGAGGATCCCCGCGGGCCAGCTGCCGACGCCGTCGATGACGATCGGCTCCGCGGCCTGCGTGGCACGCACCATGATGGGAGCGACACCGGCGAACGTGCACATGTGTGGCTCGATCACCGTCAGCGCCATCCCGGCGGCGACCCCAGCGTCGATGGCGTTCCCGCCGGCGCGGAAGACCCTCGCTCCCACCTCGGTCGCGAGGTGGTGGGAGCTGCTGAGGCCGTAGGCGGGGCCGAGGGACGCAGCGCGCCGGAGGGGGCTCGGGTCCCGT
The DNA here is from genome assembly GCF_044326375.1 of Actinomadura sp. 3N508. Classification (NCBI taxonomy): domain Bacteria; kingdom Bacillati; phylum Actinomycetota; class Actinomycetes; order Streptosporangiales; family Thermomonosporaceae; genus Actinomadura; species Actinomadura sp. 3N508. Next base: position 403,973 of record NZ_JBIRAX010000003.1, on the reverse strand, counting down.
GGGGGTATGGCTTCATCACGGCCGGAGAGGACCGGATGCGGGTACGTCGTCAAAGCCGCTCGCTTCTCTGTGTGGCTCGGGTGCGGGACCGGACACGCGGGGTGGGCCGCTGCACAGCGCGGCCCGCCCCGCGGATCATTCAGTTCCAGGACGGCAGGCGCAGCGCCTGGTGCGCGCCCGGGTCCTGACGCAGGGCGTCGGCCCCCTCGGGGGTGGTGTACTTCTCGCCGGTCGTCAGCGGGATCACGCCACCTTCGCTCGCGTCGCTCTTTTGCCCCTTGGCGAGCCCGCCGTCCTCGACCTCGCGCACCGAGTCGATGATGACCTGCCGGATGAACTTGAGGCCCGCGTCCGCGGTCGGCAGCGGGTTCTCGTTGTGCCTGTCCTCGCGCGGAGGCATGCTCCCGACGACCGACGCGTCCTCGTACCCGGCACCCTCAGGGATGGTGTAGCCGAGCTTGAGCGGCTCGCCGGTCCGCTCGTGCCGCAGGTACTCGTGGAAGGGCTCGATCTCGATGGTGCGCCACATCGTGTCCCACTTCAGGTGCTCGGGCTGAGTCGCGATGTCCTCGGCGGCGTGAGCGAACTCCGGTGGCAGGTACATCACGCGGAACATCAGGCTCGACTCGTCGTCGATTGGAACGTTGACGCGGGCGGTGATCGGCGGGGAGTCCGATCCGCGGGCGCCCTCGATCCACATTCCCGTCGCGCCGCTGCAACCCCAGGCCGGAAGGACCAGATTGTTGACCCGCACCTGCCACTTGTCCTCCTCGTCGGTCGTCCGGAGAGCGACGTACGCGACACCGTGCGGCGTCTCCTCGAACCACATCTCCGGCACGGCGTTGAGCGCGGTGAACGTGGGCGCGTGAGTGAAGCTGAGGTGCAGCGGGTCCATACTGTTCTCGGTGACCTGGAGCCAGTTGCCCTTGGTGATCCCGATGAAGCTGGCGATGTGCACGCCTTCCGCGGCGAGGAAGTCGTAGCGCGGCAGCTCCGGCATCTCCCCGGTCGGCCCGAAGTAGGCGAACAGCAGGCCGGCGAGTTCCTGCACCGGGTACGCCGGGGTCGTCACGTTCTCCTTGAAGGAGTCGTCGGGCTCTCCCGGCGTGTCCAGCACCTTGCCTTCCTTGCTGATCAACCAGCCGTGGTAGCGGCAGCGGAGGCCGTTCTCGACCGTGTTGCCCAGGCACAGGTTCGCGCGGCGGTGCGGGCAGTACGCGCTCACCAGGCCGGGGTTGCCGTTCGTGTCGCGGAAGAGGACCAGGTCCTCGCCCATGATCTTGATGAACGTGGGCTTGCTCTTGAGATCCTCCGACAGCCCCACCGGCCACCAGTAGCGGCGTAGCCACTCGCCCATGGGCGTACCCGCCGACGTCTCGGTCAACATGGTGCTGGTCTCGATGTCCATGGCTTCCTCCGTTGCTCTGCTTATTTCGCTGTGGTCGGGAACGTGCTGAGTGCTCACGCGGGGTCGACGACCGCGATGGCGTTGATCTCGACGCACAGGTCGGGATCCATGAGCTGCACTCCCACCGTCGTCCGTGTGGGACGCAGATCCTTGAAGCGCTCGGCCCAGACCTGGTTCATCGCCGGGAAGTCGGCCGCGTCCCCCAGGAAGACGGTGAACATGACGGCGTCCTCCAGGGAGCCGCCCGCTTCTCTGAGCACCCGATCGATCTCATCGAGCGTCAGCCGCGTCTGGGCCGCGGTGTCGTTGCGCAGCGCCTCGGGGACGCGGCCGTCCTCGCCGATCGTCCCGGCGCCGCTGACGAACACCAGGTTTCCTTGGCGCAGGCCCGCCGAGATGCTGAATCCCAGGCCGTTCTCGGTGTGGCCGATGTAGCGCCTGTCCGTCCTCTTCACCGTTGCCTCTCCTGTTGACCGATCACATTCCGTGTCGCGCCGAGTGACGCGACACCGGCTTCGACGAGATCTCCCGGCCTCAAGAGCGCCGCCGGAGGGTCCTCCGCGAAGATCCCGACCCCGCCCGGAGTGCCGCAGAAGATGACGTCCCCCGGCTGGAGGGTCATCCGCGACGAGGCGAACGACACGATCTCGTGCGGGGAGAACAGTGCATTGCCCATCCGCTCCGACTGGCGGAGCTCTCCGTTGACCCGCGACGTGAGCACCAGCTCGTCGAGATCCTCGATCTCGTCGCTGGTGACGAAAGTCGGGGCCATGGGCAGGAAGCCGTCGTAGTTCTTGCCCTCGAACATCCCGTTGGGCGCGTGGAACAGCACGTCCCGGAGACTGAGGTCGTTGACCACCGTCGCGCCCGCGATGACATTGCTCGCCTGCTCCGCGCCGACATCGCGACAGGTCGTCCCGATGACCACCGCCAACTCGACCTCGTAGTCCAGCTGGGCACCGAAGCGGGGGATCGCTATCTCGTCCCCGTCGCCCGCGAGGGCCGTCGGCACCTTCGAGAACAGCGTGGGCTGTGCCGGCGTCTGCGCCGGCTCGCCGGCGCGCTGCGCCTCCGCGATGTGGCTGGGGAAGTTCAGGCCGACCCCGAGCAGCTTGCGCGGGATGTCGATGAGTCCGACACCGTGCGCCGGCCGGCCGGCTTCCCCGCCCGCGGCGAGACAGGCTCCGTCGACGTGGCTGGCCGCATGGTCGTACGCCGCGCGCAGACCTCGCAGCAGGCTCGGGTCGGAGAGCAACCCGACCAGGTCCGTGCCCTGCCAGTCGGGCTCCCTAGCGCCGTCGAGGCCGGCACAGCGGTGTGCTCTCGTGAGGTCCAGTCGGCCGGGACCGTCAGGGGGCTCGGCGAACCAGGTCGTCGCGCCGCTGCTGGTGCGGCGCCGTTCAATGCGCATCGGTATCGAGCTCTTTCGTCATGGTGAACATGGCTGTCGCCGGGTGAGGCCGGTGGTCAGGACGAGGGAGACCTGAGGGGGTGGTGACAGGCGGTGAGGTGCGTCGTCTCCGCGTGGGGCACCAGGCGCGGGAGGTCCCGTTCGCAGGCGTCGACCGCCTCGGAGCACCGGGCGAGATAGGGGCACAGGGTGTGCTCGTGCCCCGACTGCCGGTCCACGGGTACGGGGCGGCCCAGGGACGTGGACCCGCGGCGGCTGTTCGCGAGGTCGAGCACCGAGTCCTGCAACTCCCGGGTGTACGGGTGGGCCGGCATCGCGGCCACCGCGTTCGAGGTCCCGGACTCCACGAGCCGTCCACGGCACAACACGGCGGTGCGGTGTGCCATGTGCCGCACGACCGCGAGGTCGTGCGAGATGAGGAGATAGCTCACGCCCAGCTCGCGCTGCACCCGTTCGAGCATCTCGATCAGCTGGGCCTGGGAGATGACGTCGAGTGCACTCACGGGCTCGTCGAGCACGATCAGCTGCGGCTCGGCCGCCAGCGCGCGGGCCACCGCGATGCGCTGGCGCTGGCCGCCCGAGAACCGACTCGGCCGCTCGTTGGCCATCGCCGCCTCGAGTCCGACCACCTCCAGCAGCCGGGCGACCTCCGAGGCGACCTCCGAGCGCGTGCGCTTGCGGCGGCGGGCGAGCGGCTCGCCGATCTGGTTTCCGATGTTCATGCTCGGCGTCAGCGAGCGGTAGGGGTCCTGCCAGACCACCTGAGCCACCCACCGGTACTCGAGCGGCACGCGGCCATGGAACGAGCCCACGTCGAACCCGGCGACTCGGATGGTTCCCTCGCTCGGCCGGACGTTGCCGAGGATGCACTGACCGATCGTGCTCTTGCCCGAGCCGGACTCGCCGACCAGGCCGAGCGTCTCCCCGGGTCCGATGGACAATGAGACCTCACGCACCGCCCACGGGCCCGTGCGGCCACGCCCGACGCGCGGGCCGGCGGCGTGGTACTGCACGCCGAGACTCTCGATCTCGACCAGGCTCGTTGTACTCATGAGCGGTCCCCCCGGCGCGCCTCGACGGCGAACGCATCGTTCTCCAGGTCGGCTCTGAGGCACCGAGAAGCGTGTCCGCGCCGTTCGACGAAAGGCACCCTCCCCTCCGTGCACGCGGTCGTCGCGTGCGGACAGCGTTCGGCGAACCGGCAGCCCGGCAGTTCGCGGATGGGCCGCGGTACCGAGCCGCCGAGCACCTGGAGCGCTCGCTCACGCCTCTTGTTCTGCGGCACGGCGGCGAGAAGCGCCTGCGTGTAGGGATGCGCGGGGCGTCCGAGGACTTCGGAGACAGCGCCGGACTCCACGATCTCGCCGCTGTACATCACATAGACGCGGTCGGCCGCGTGCGCGACGACGCCCATGGAGTGCGTGATCAGCAGCAGCGAGAAGTGCCGGGTCCTTCGCAGCCCCAGCAGCAGGTCGAGCACCCGGATCTGCACGGTGCTGTCCAGCGCGCTGGTCGGCTCGTCGGCGATGATCACCGACGGCTCTCCGGCCAGCGCGGCCGCGATCATCACCCGTTGGGCGATCCCACCGGACAGCTCATGCGGGTACTTGGTCAAGCACCCCTCTGGATCGGCGATGCCCACCTCTCCGAGCAGGTCGAGCGCCTGCTGCCGCGCCTGCTCCCGCGTCAGGCCGCGCAGAACCACGCTCGGGTACGTCAGGTGCTTTTCGACCCGCCAGGTCGGGTTCATGGCCGAGATCGGGTTCTGGAAGATCACCCCCACCTCAGTGGCCCGCAGCGATCGCATCAGTCCCGGGCTGGCACCCACGACGTCGTGGCCGTTCACCTGGACCCGGCCGGAGACGATCTCCACTCCCGTCGGCAGCAACCCCGCCGCCGACATGGCGGTCATCGTCTTCCCGGATCCCGACTCCCCGACGAGAGCCACGACCTCGCCGCCGTGAAGGTCGATCGACACGTCGCGCACCAAGGTGCCCGCGCCCGCCTTGATCGTGACGGACTCGATCACCAGGGCTCGAGCCTCGGCGTCGGCACGCGGCAGGCGTCCCAGGCGTCCCCGCGCACTGTCCAGTAGCCGGCGGGGCGTCGCGGAGACCGCCAGGCGGTCCGAGATCCCGTCCGACGTCAGGTTGAGCAGCAAGATGATCATCACCAGGACCAGCCCGGCGGGCAGCACCTGCCACGGTGCCTCGACCGCCGCGTCCTGCGCCTCGCGCAAGAGGTTCCCGAGGCTGGGATGCGGCGGCTGCACGCTGAGGCCGAAGTAGCTGAGCGTGGCCTGGAGCATGAAGCCCGCACGAAGGATCACGGCGGTCTCGACGACCAGGGGGCGGGCCAGGGTCGGCATGATGTGCCGGCTGATCAGGCGCACCCGTCCGACGCCCGACTGCCGCGCCGACATCACGAAGGGCTCCTGCTTGATGTTCAGCGTCTCCGCCCGGGCGATCCGCGCATAGATCAGCGAGAAGCTGAGCCCCACGCCCAACGCCGTGTTGACCATGCCCGGACCGAGCGACGCCACCGCCACCATCACGATGACCAAGGTCGGGATCGACAGGAAGGCGTCGACCACGCGCATGGTGATCCGGTCGGACCACCGGCCGCCCATGCCGACCAGCACGCCCAGGGGGACGCCGATCAGCACGGCCACGGTCACCGCGAGCAGGACCGCGTGGAAGTCCACGGAGATCGCGAGCAGCGTGCGCGCCAGCAGGTCCCGCCCGTACTGGTCGGTGCCCATCAGGTGGTCGCCTCCCGGTGGCGCGAGCCGCTCCGTGAGGGACTGCGTGGTCGCCGACGCCGAGGGGATCAGGAACGTCGCCACCAGTCCGCCGGCATAGAGCAGAAGGAGCAGCGTCGCACCGAGCACGACCTGCCGCCCCGGGCCTCGTCGCACGCTGGAGGACGACGGGACCATCGCGCCCGCCTGGCTCTTCACGATGCGGCCCCCGCCCTCGGGTTGAGCGTCACCTGGAGCACATCGGCCATGAGGTTGGCGACCACGACGATGGCGCCGTACACGATCACCCCCGCCATCAGGACGGGGATGTCCTGGCTCAGCGCCGCGGAGAGGACCAGGCCGCCCATCCCCTGGATCGCGAAGACACGTTCGACGACGATCGACAGACTGAGCATGGCGAGCACCTGCAGCGCGATGATCGCCACCACCGTGGGGAGGGCGTTCTTGAGCAGGGCGGCCCTCACGATGGTCCGGCGCCCCAAGCCGGTGGAGACACTCCAGCGGACATAGTCCTGCCCGAGCTGGGCGATGACGGCGCTGCGCGTGTGACGACCCAGGGTCGCGGCGACGGGCAGCGCCAACGCGACGCAGGGCAGCACCAGGGAACGAGCCCATTCGGTGGGGGATTCCTCGAAGGGCACGTACCCGGTGGCCGGGAACAGCGACCAGTGCAGGGCTAGGGCCGTGACGAGGAGCATGCCGAGCCAGAACTCGGGCACGGAATGCCCGAGGGTGAAACCGGTCGAGACCAGCCGGTCGGTCGCCCGGGTCTGGTGCAGTGCGGCGAGCGTGCCGAGGGTGACGCCCACCAGGATGGCGAGCACCATGGAGCAGATCACGATCGAGAGGGTCGAGGGGAGTCGCGACCACACCAGTCCGGCCACCTCTTGGGAGCTCGCCCACGAGGTGCCGAGATCTCCTCGGACCGCACCGGCCAGCCACCGCAGGTACTGCACCAGCAACGGGTCGTCCAGCCCGAGCTTCTCGTGGAGCAGCTGGACCGACTCCGGCGAGGCGGTCGGACCGAGGAGGTACGCCTCGGGACGGCGGTCGATGAACGCTGTGCCGAAGAAGGTCGCGGTCGCTGCGATCAGCAGGACGGCCAGACTGGAGCCCAGCCTGCCGAGGACGAGGCGAGCGAGATAGCCCATGCCCTAGTCCTTCGAGGTGGTGCGGGGGTCGGGCAGGGTCTGTGCCTGGGTCCCGAGCTCAGCCTTGACCTTGGTCTGCATGGCAACCGGGGTGTTGACGGTGAAGAGCGGCTGGATGAAGGCGTGGGTCATGATCAGCTCCTCCATGAGGTTGCCGTAGCCCTCCGCGGCCTTGGCACTGGTCGGATCGGCCAGTGCCGTGACCGCACGAGCGGCGGCATCGATGCCGTCCGCCGTCACACCGAACGGGTTGTAACGGCCGGTCGCGCCGCCGAACGCCGTGTAGAGCTCCCACGGCGATCGAAGCCCCGAGGCCACGATCAGGATGGGCGACTTCTTGTCCGCGACCGTGGCCGCGAAGGTTCCCGCGTCGGCGACCGGCGTGATCTCGAGCTTGATCCCGATCTTGGCCAGCGAGCCCGCCACGGCCGCGGCGATGTTCTCGTTGCTGGACATCACGAAGACCTTGACGCTGAAGCCCTTCTCGTAGCCGGCCTGGCGCATGAGCGCCTTGGCCAGATCGAGGTTGTAGGTGACGCCGTTGTTGACCGCGGCACTGAAGCCGACGGTGCCGTCGGGGAAGATGGTCGAGGACGGTGAGCCGTAGCCGCCGAAGACCGCGTCCAGGAGGGCCTGGCGGTCCAGCGCGAGGCCGATCGCGCGGCGTACCCGTACGTCTCCGAGCGCCGGCACGACCTTGCCCGCCCGATCGGCGATGTCGACGACGTAGGCCATGCTTCCGGTGCTGCCGATCGAGAAGCCCTCCCTCTTCAGCTGCACGGTCTGCAAGCCATCGGAGCCGATCAGATCGACCTGCTTGGCGCGCAGTGCGTTGCCGGCTGCGGTCCGGTCCGTGATCACCTTCATGACGTAGGTGTCGATGACCTTGGCACCGGGGTCCCAGTAGTGGTCGTTCTTGACGAAGGGGTAGGTATCGCCGGGACGCACCTTCTCGCTGTCCAGGACCCACGGCCCGGTCCCGACCGGCTCGTTCTTGAGCGCGCCGGCGTTCTGCAGCGCCGCGGGGCTGACCATCATCCCGGGGATGAAGGCCAGGTCGGAGACGATGGACGGAAGAGGCTCCTTGAGGTGGACGACCACCTTCGAGTCCGCGGTGACCTTGACGCTGTCGAAGGCGGCGAACACCGAGGACCACGGTCCCGCCTTCTCGCTCATCCCGCGCTCGAAGTTGGCCTTCACGGCTTTGGCGTCGAACGAGGTGCCGTCGGAGAAGCTCACCCCCGTACGCAGGGTCAACGTCATGGTGAGCGCCGCCGGGTCGTACTTCCAGCCGGTCGCCAGCCCGGGCTTGAACACGTCCTGGCCCTTGCGCACGATCAGCGTGTCGTACACGGGAAGCAGGAAGTCGGCGGTGAACGCGGGGTTGAGCAACGGGTCGAAGCTCGCGAAGCCGTAGCGGAACCCGACGGTGAGGGTCGAGTCGTTCCGCTCGCCGCCGCCGCACGCCGCCACGACCGTGCCCAGCAACAGAGCCGCCGTCGCCAAGACGAGCCGCCGGAACGGCCGGCTCAGGAGGGACCCGGTGGGGCCTGACGCACCTCTCATAAGAATCCTCGGTTCGTATATACGAATGCCAGTTGGCATTGCGAACGGCCGCATTCTGGCATGTGATCCTCATCTCTGTAAATATCCAGGTAGGCGGTAAATGCCCAGGCGAGTGGCCAGCCCTCCGCCGCGCTCTCGTTGACAGCACGGACCGGCCACGATAGAGTTCGTATATACGTACGCCAGTCGCAAATAGGATTGAATAGTGAGCAGATCAGTGGATCGGGCCATGGAGATCTTGTGGCTCCTGGCCGAGGCCGACGGCCCGAAGTCCTGCGCCGAGATCGCGACCATGCTGGACATGCCCAAGAGCACCGCGCACGGCATCTTGCGCTCGATGCTCAATCACGACTTCGTGGCCATGAACGACCACAGCCTCTACTCCATCGGCCTTCGGGCCTTCGAGGTCGGCGCCGCCTACCGGCGCAGCATCGACGCCGTGGCCGCGGTGATGCCGCAACTCGAGAGCCTGACGCAGAACCTGGGACTCACGTCGCACTACGCGATCCTGGACGGGAACGACGCGGTCTACCTGTGCAAGCAGGACCCTCCAGGTCGAGGGATTCGGCTGGCCAGCTCGATCGGGGCCAGGCTGCCCGCCCGCCTGACCGCGGTGGGCAAGGCGTGCCTCGCGTGGCTCCCGGAGGGCGAGGTCGTCAAGCACCTCGGTGATCCGACCGGGACGGACGCTGCACAGCTCGACGCGTTGACGGCGGAGTTCGAGAAGGTACGTGCTCGCGGCTACGCCAAGGACGCCGGAATCGCGGCGGCGGGCGTCCATTGTGTGGCCGCCCCCGTGTTCCGTGAGGGCGACGTACCCATCGGCGCCGTCGGGGCGAGCTTCTTGATGGTCAGCGACGTGGACTCCGCGGAAGTCGCCGAAGCGGTCATGGCGGCCGCCCGCCATGCGACGGTGCTGCTGAGCGGCCGGCAGTCGTGACCCTGCGTCCCCGGCCGTGGCTCGATGCCCTGGAGCCCTATGTCCCCGGCCAGGCCGCGCCGCTCGTCGAGGGATCGATGGCCTCGAACGAGTCCCCCCTCCCGGTCGACCCGGCTTTGCTGGAGGCCATTCAGCAGGCCGCGAGAACGATTCGGCGCTACCCGGACCCGCTGGCCGACGAAGTGCGCCGGGAACTGGCGCTCCTCCACGGTCTGAGCCCGGACCAGATCCTGGTCGGCAACGGCTCCGACGAGCTCATCTATCTCCTGGGGTGGGCCTATCTCGCCGGCGGCGGGAGCGTGGTCTGCGCGGATCCGGCGTACCGGATGAACACCGTGATCAGCACGATCGTGAACGCCCACATCATCCAGGTTCCACTGCACGACTGGCATCACGACCTGGCCGCCATGGCGCAGGTTGAGGCCGACATCGCGTTCGTCGTCAATCCGCACAACCCCACGGGAACCTTGCACTCCCGGAAGGCCCTCGTCCGCTTCGTCGAGTCGTCGCCGGCGAAGCTGGTCGTGGTCGACGAGGCCTATATCGACTTCTGTGACGATCCCGAGGGGACCACCGCGGTCGGCCTGACCGGGTCGGGGCGGGTCGCGGTGCTCCGCACCTTCTCCAAGGCCCACGGCCTGGCCGGGCTCCGGATCGGGTACCTGCTGGCGTCCCCCGAGATCATCCGTACCCTCCGGACGATCAGACCTCCGTTCTCGGTCAGCAGCCTCGCCCAGGCCGCGGCCGTTGCGTCACTGCGTGACCGCGCGCGCTTCGATGAGATGCGCGGCTACGTCCGCGCGCATCGTGCGGCCCTCAGCGAGCTCCTCGCGGCCCACGGCTTCTCGGTCGTGCCCTCGCAGTCGAACTTCGTCCTCGCCGAGGTGCCGGCCGCCGACAGGCTGATCGAGCACTTGCGGCTCAATGGCGTGGCTGTGCGCTCGGGCGCCTCGTTGGGAGTTCCCGGCACGGTCCGCGTCAGCGTCCCATCGCAGGCCGGGCTCGAGCTGATCACCGCCGCTCTCACCACGTGGGATGCCCGGACCCCCGCGACCTCAGACCCGGCATGAACCTCCGGGTCCTGCCCGGAGCGTAGGTTCACGCACCAAGGAGACATCGCCCATGGCATGGGAACCTCGACGAACGGAGCACGACGAGGGGTCGACCTCGAACTCCCCCGCGACCTTGATCCGTCTGCTGCCGCAGTGGTACCGCAACGGCAGGTTGGCGCTGACCGCCCACGACCCGTGGGGGGACATACCGGTCCGAGCTCGTGACCTGACCTCGACGAGTGATGACGCCTCCTTCGTCCTCGTCCTGTCCGCCAGCTCCTACTGCTGCGCCGTGCTGAAGGTCGGGACCGCCCTCGGCGTCAGCCGAGTGCCGGCAGCGCACCACCACGAGTCCGCCGACCCCACTCGAGCAGGATCCTGGCTGCTGTCCCCCGGCGGCGTACCGTTCCTGCCCCATCCAGCACGGCCCCTGCTCGAAGCCACGGTGACCGACCAGCACGGCAACGGACCCGAAGTACGTGTCACGTGTCAGGTCGACCGTGTGTGGACCGACACCGACACCGCCGCGTGGCCCGCGTGCTGTCCCCGCACGGACGAAGCCGTCCATGCTCGGCCGTGACACCCTGGGCCGGCCCGAGCCGCAGGGGAGAGAGGCGGCCACGAGACATCGACCGCGTCGGTGGATCCTCGCGCGGCGGCACCTCGACGTGAGCCTCATGATGACCCTCACGTTCGTCACCGGGGTGGTCGACGCGGTCGGCTTCCTCTCCTTCGACCGTGTCTTCACCGGCAACATGACCGGCAACCTGGTGATCCTGGGCATGGGCCTGGGCGGGGCGGCGGATCTCCCCGTCCTCGGTCCCACCCTCGCCGTCTGCACCTTCGCACTCGGCGCGATGCTCGCAGGCATGTCGCTGCGCCGTCAGCCGATCGGCTGGTCCGGACGTGCGATCGGCATGTTGGCGGGATGCAGCGCGGCGCTGCTGCTCGTCACCCTGACGAGCCTCGTCCTCTCCACCCAGGACCACGCGATGCAGCTGCTGGGTGCAGCTGTGACAGCAGCCGTCATGGGCGGCCAGGCCGCCGTGGCACGCAAGATCGCGGTCACGGACATGACGACCGTTGTCGTCACCTCGACCCTCACCAGCTTGGCCAGTGAAGACCTCTTCCGAGCCAATCGGACGGCCCTGCTCAACCGTCGCGGCGCGGCAATCGTCACCATCGTGGCCGGCGCCCTAACCGGCGCCATCCTCCTACGACAGGAACGCGCCCTTCCCCTGGCATTGGCCTCACTCCTGACCGCAGTCGTCGCCTTCACCGCCCGGTGGGCAAACAGGCCGAATCAGAGCACCTGATTGAACCGCCGGGGACGTCCGGAGACGTCAATGGTTGGAAGAGGATGAAGTCACGGCATGTCCCAGCAAGTACCCGAGCGAGCTGCGTGCGCGGGCGGTCCGCGCTGTTGCGGAGTCGGCCGACCAGGGTGGGTACCCGAGCGAGCTCGAGGCGATCCGCACGATCGCGGCCCAGCTCGGAATCGGGTACCCGAGACGCCGCGCAGGTGGATCCTATGAGGCCGAGGGCGTCCTGAAAGACCACCGAGCTGGCCGAGATCCGGGAGTCTGTCCGCGCTAAGCAGGAGTCCCCAGTGCTGCTAGGTCGACTTCCCCAGGGGCTCGGGTGATGTTAGTGGCTAGGTGCGGTGCAATGGGATGACCGCGTCGTTAGCCACCAGTGGTGTCGTGGGACGTGCGACTTGCGGTGTGGTCAGGAGCGCGACGATGGTGATGGCGCTGCCGCAGTGCGGGCACTGGCGGACGGCCGCGGGCTCGGGGCGGGGTTCGGGCGTGGCAGGTGCTGGAGCCGCAGGCGTGATGGTCTTGTTCTTGTCGCGGCGGCGTCCGGCTTCTGAGCGGCAGCGCCCGGAGCAGTAGGTGTGCTTGTGGGCGCTGCGGGGGTTGACGGTGAATTGGTTCCAGCAGACTGGGCAGGTGTGGGTCGGTGTGGTGTCAGGAGACATGGGCGTTGACTCCCTGGTGGATGGTGTCGGCGTGGGCTTGGTGGGTGCGCAGCCGGTAGGACGCCCCGTCGATGCCGACGACGGCGGCGCGGTGCAGGAGGCGGTCGAGCATGGCGGCGACGGTGGCGTCGCCGAAGGCGCCCGCCCAGTCGGCGATCCCGACGTTGGTGGTGAGATCGTGCTGGATTTCAGGTAGCGCTGGTTGATGACCTGGAACAACGCCGAAGCGCCGTCTCCGGGCAGCGGCAGGTAGCCAAGTTCGTCGATGACGAGCAGGCGGGGTCCGGCGACGAACCGCATGCAGGTGTTCCAGCGGCCTTCCAGGGCGGCCTTGTGGCATTTGGCGGCCAGGTCGGCGGCGGTGGTGAAGTAGACGCGGTGGCTGGCCTCGACGGCCGAGCGGGCCAGAGCGATGGCGAGCATGGTCTTGCCGACGCCGGGCGGGCCGACGAACAGCACGTTGGAGGCGTCGTCGAGGAACCGCAGTGTGGCCAGGTCGCGGATAAGTTTCTCGTCGACGCCGGGCTGGGCGCCAAAGTCGAAGTCGGTCAGCGTCCAGGGCTGGGGCAGGCCGGCGAACCGCAGCCGGGAGGCCAGGCGGCGTTCCTCGGTGGCGTTCACCTCGATCTCCAGCAGCCGTTCCAGCGCGGCGGTCATGGACAGCTGTTCGGCGCGGGCCTGGTCCAGGATGTCGCCTACGGCTACGACCTCGACGACCACCTGACCAGCAAAACCACCACCGGCACCGCCGGAGCGGGCCAGAACACCTACGGCTACGACGACGCCGGACGCCTCACGTCGTGGACAGACCCCGCAGGCCAGCAGACCGAATACGGCTGGGACGCCGCCGGCAACCGGACCAAGGCCGGCCCCACCACCTACACCTACGACGAACGCAATCGCCTCACCTCCGACGGCACCCACACCTACACCTACACCGCCCGAGGAACCCTCACCTCCGACGGCACCTCCACTCCCGTCCGATCGATCATTACGGTCCGCGTGATTCCTATGGTCGGCCAACAGAAATCTTCGTGAGGTTCTGCAGTTCTCTGCAGTTGGAAAACGGCACGCCGGCTGATCCGAACTATGATCCCCCCGGCATGTCGGACCCCAATCCAATCAAACCCGGCGGTCAGCGCAAGTTCTCCAGATGCCACCTCAGGGCCGACCATCTCGGCGGCGATGGAAATGGGCCGGACGAGAAGGAAAATCTCTTCACCTGCCTCCAGGGGCCGGTAAATGACAGTCATATGCGATAGTATGAACGCAAAGTGGAAAATGCGGTTCGGGGTGGACAGATCGTCGAATACAGGGTCTCCTTGATCTACAGGCGTGGTCAGAAGAAGGCAAGCGTGATCCGCATGGAAGGAAGGGGCTTCTACTACAATGGTGCTCCGGGTATCTTTCTTCGACCGGTGCATCACCAACCACGCGAACGGAACGGACTGGCTGAATCGTGGACAGTGCTGACCTGGAGGCCCTGATAGGGCCACCACGCAGGCAGGCGCCCCCCGTCCGGCTGGAGTGAACTCGAGAGCGAGCTCGGTGTGACGTTTCCGGCGGAACAGAAAGAACTTTGTGCCAGGTACTCGACCCTGCACTTCGACGGCTACTTGACCTGGTACAATCCCGGAATGTGGCCGGATCCCACGGTCGCCGCTCAGGGAATGAACGATATCCTTGGAGGCCTGCGACAGATCACCGCAAAGTATCCTGACATCGTAGTGATCGACGACCTCGGTCAACCTACCCGCTAACCTCCTTTCCCGATCTTTCCAGAGCCCGGCGGTGTCCTGCAATGGGGCGATACCTACAACGGCGACAAGTGTATGTGGCTAACAGATCCAGACCCCGATAAGTGGACCGTCATGATCGTCAGAGGGCGCTGGTGGCACTACAAGGGCGGAATGCTGGATTTCCTGGTCGGCACTCTTGAAGGCAGAATTCGCTGTCCGCTCTTTCCGCCTGACTGGACATCCTCGCTGAGGGTGGAGGAAGTATACAAGTAGATAGCTGATCGTTGCTCAGTTGATCAAGCAGGCCTCTCCGCCATTGAAGACATCTCCAGCCGCCTTACCGGCGAGTTCGATTGACGAATAATCACCCCGCACCCCTATCGTGTCCGCTGCTCTCATCGGTGCCGATCAGAATCTGGCCGCCTTGGGTCGGTAATCGCCATTCTGGCGACCCATCTCTGTGGCGGCAGTGTTGTGGATCGTCAGCACTTGAATGCACAACGCCAGGTTGCGATGCCTACGTCCCTAGGATCGCTGTCGTTTGTGTAGTAACTGCGCGTCGTGCAGCCCGAGCAGTGCTGCGCCTCGGCCCCGGCAGATGCCTGGGCAACAACAGGAAGGGTTGGATCACTAATGGCGGAGTTTGCCGACCTTAGAGCACTCATTGGCCCACCTGAACTCCGTCCGCCTAGCGTGCTGTGGGAGAGCCTCGAAGCAGAACTCGGGCTCGCTCTGCCCGCGGACTATAAAATGCTGGCCGAAACGTACCCGTCACTGAAATTCGATGACTTCCTCGGCTGGTTCCATCCAGGAATCCCGGCAGATCCGGCCACCACGGCCCAAGGAATGAAGGATGTACTCGAGCCTCTCCGCGTCCGGCTGGAGGGAGAAGAGTGGATAGATTTCATCGATGAAAACGGAGGCAGGGCGAAAAGGTCGCCATTTCCGGTGTATCCGGAGCCGCGCGGAGTTCTGCAATGGGGAATGACCGACAACGGGGACAGATGCCTATGGCTGACCAGTGGCGCGCCGGACGAGTGGACGATCGTCATCGAACGAAGCAGGTGGTGGCATTTCCAAGGCGGCCTCATCGACTTCCTCGTCGGCGTCCTGACCCAACAAGTCCAATGCCCACTCTTCCCAACAGACTTTCCAGAGAGCATGGACGTGGAACAAAGTCTCGATTGAAGAACTTGCACCTCTGCGGGGTCTCATAAGTGCTTGGGCGGCGCCTGGACGGGCCTCCGCGGTCGCGTCCGTCGATGAGCATGCGCCGCACCATCGAACTCGCCGGCGTAGGCGAGGCCTGCCTCGGGCGCTAGCCGTCACCGTCCTCGGCAACCACGCGCACTCTATTGCGACGGGCGACACCTCGATCCTGGTGCACATTTCCTGTGGGCCAAGCAGGGCTCCCCATTAGGCATGTCATGACCTGTGTGGTGAGGACGCCATCCTCCCCGCTTACTTCCGAATTATGTTCAACCAGAGGCAACGATGCTTAATCATCACCCACACACGAGATTGACATAGCTGCAGGTCAGGTGGCTTTCATTCAACGCTCGTCAGTCTTGGCCGACCGGCTTACGTGGAAAGGCACGGCTTATGGATACGCGTTTGAGTTTGAAGACATATTCTGGTCGGAAGGGAGAAGGGTATCCCGCCGGTTCGAATGGCGGGAAAAAGAGCGCATGATGAGATTGGTCGATGAGCAATCCTTCTCGTCGGCCCGGGAGATCTTCTTGGCCGGTGTATCGCAAATAGGGTGAACGGAACGGATCGGATGAATCGTGGACAGCGCTGACCTTGAGGCTCTGATAGGGCCACCGCGTGGGCAGCCGCCTCCGGTCCGCTGGCGCGAACTTGAAGCCGAGCTTGGCCTCACGTTCCCGGCAGAACACAAAGAACTGTGCGCCAAATACCCCACCTTGCACTTCGACGGCTTCCTGACCTGGTTCAACCCTGGCATGTGGCCGGACCCGATGGTCGCCGCTCAAGGAATGAACGACGTGCTTAAGGGCCTGCGAAAACGAACTTCCAGGAGTCCCGAGGTCGTCGTGATCGACGACCTTGGTCAGACCTCGTACCAACCCCGGTTCCCGATTTACCCGGAGCCTGGCGGCGTGCTGCAGTGGGGCAACACGTATAACGGCGACAAATGTATGTGGCTAACGAATCCCGACCCCAATAAGTGGACGATTATGATCTTCAGGGGTTTGTGGTGGCATTATGAGAGTGGTTTGCTGGATTTCCTTATCGGAACTCTTCAGGGAAGAGTGCGTTGCCCGCTTTTTCCGGAAGGCTGGCCCTCCTCGCTGAGGGTAGAGGAAATATACAAGTAAACAACTGATCGTCGACCAGCCCATCCGGTCGACCTCGTGGTCACTGACGCCGTCTCTTGCCGGCCTCCCGACCAAGTCGATCCTCCGAGTGACCGCACGTCGCCTTCGAGAAAAACCGCCCGTCGGGTCGCCAGAACGTCATCGCATTCTTTCCGTGCCGGAGGTCGGACTGTTGGCGCGCTCGTGATCGATCTCAAGCAGGAACTCGTTCTCGTGGACGTAGCGTCCGACTGTACGCGCCGCCGTGACCGCATCTTCACGCAAGGCTCGACGTTCACGGTGCGACCCACGGCTAATCAGCCCACGCCACGCCCGCAAACTCGTCCGGGCCTGCGCCACGGCTGACGACCCTCCCACGCGCTTTCAACTCGTCGGTGACATACTCCCTGTTTACTCCCGAAATATGCCCAACGAAAACCAACGCTGATCAATAACGGCCAACGGGAGAAATTGGCATAGGTGCAGTTCAGGCGTCTTCGTTCGACGATCGTCAACCATGGCCGACCGCGTCACGGGGAAAGACGCGGGTTCGAGTCCGTGCTCTCGGCGCACGCCGGGGATGGTCCCGCACGTGGCGCGACCAGACCATGACCGACCTCGCCATCGATGGACGGTTCTGTAGCTGCGGCGGCTCATCTCTCGCAACGGGCGGTGTCCCCGGCGGACAATCCAGGGACAAGTACCGGCGTGCCGGAGTGTTATCGGCGATAGCCGGGGCGATCAATAACTGCCAGCGCGGAATGCTGACACAGATGCAGACCAGGCAGCCCTACCTGGGTCGTTGCCAGCCATGACCGACAGCACCACGTGGAAAGATGCGGGCTTGCGTCTCCTTCGTCCGGATCAAGGGCGGCGTCGGGTCGTGGATTCTTCGGTGAAGCCCGGCTCATTCTTGGTGGCTACGGCTACGCAAGGTGACGTAGTGGAACGTGATCGGGGAGTGCGGTGTGCACCGATGGGAGGCGGCTAGTTCTGTTTCAGTTCTGCGAGACAGCCGAAAATCGCCACCGACAGCCAACGACCCCCAACGGGAAACCCAGAGGTCAAGCGGGTACGGAGGGGAGCCGCGGCAGGTAGTGACCTCACCTAGCCAAGATCACGCAGATCTACGAGGGCACGAACCAGGTCCAGCGCATGGTCATGGCCCGCCAGCTCCTGAAGTAGCCACTTGCCCTTCGCGTAGGCCGCAACCTGGCAAATCGTCCTAAATGTGGCGAAGTTCGGCCATGATGGGCGGGTGGGGGAGCATCACGTCGAAGTGTCCGCGCGTGAGGCCGAAGTGCTGGCGCTTCTGGGCCTTCGGCTCTCGAACGCCCAGATGGCCCGGCGCCTGAACGTGTCGGTGCGCACGGTCGAGGGCCACGTGTCGTCGCTGTTGCGCAAGTACGGGGTGGCGGGGCGCAGCGCGCTGGCCGATCTCGCCGAAACCGTCGGCGATGGTGTTCCGCCGCCGCTGGGACGGCTGGCCGGCCTGCCGCGGGCGCGGACCTCGTTCATCGGGCGTGTCGCCGAGCGTGCCGCGGTCCTGGCCGCGCTGCCCGGCGGGCAGCTGGTGACGCTGCTGGGGCCGGGCGGTGTCGGCAAGACGCGGCTGGCGATCGTCGTCTGCGACGAGGCCGGTTCCTTGTTCCCTTTCGGCGGGGCGTTCGTCGATCTGGCCCCCGTCGGCGCCGGGTTCGTCGCCCAAGCGGCGGCGGAGGCGCTGGGCGTGTCGGAACGGCCGCAGCAGCCGCTGGAGGCCACCATCGCCGAACGGCTGGCCCGGGGCCGGTCGTTGCTGGTCCTCGACAATTGCGAGCACCTGCTGGACGCCGCCGCGGACTTCGCCGAGCGGATCCTGTCCGCCTGCCCCGGCTCGACGATCCTGGCCACCAGCCGTGAACGGCTGGGCGTGCCGGGCGAGCGGGTCGTGCCCATCGGGCCGCTCCCGCTGGACTCCGACGCCGAGCGGCTCTTCACCGACCGGGCGCTGGCGGCCGATCCCGCCCACGTGGCCGATCCGGCCGTGGTGGCGGACCTGTGCGCGCGGCTGGACGGGCTGCCGCTCGCGATCGAGCTCGCGGCCGCCCGCAGCGCCTCCCTCGGGGCGGCCGGCCTGCTCACCGGGCTGGGCGACTATCTGCGGCTGCTGGCCGGGGGCCGCGGCCCCACCGTGCGGCATCGTTCGCTGCGCGGGGTGATCGGCTGGAGCCATGACCTGCTGGGGGAGGAGGAACGGGTGCTGTGGCGGCGGCTGGCTGCCTTCACCGGCTCCTTCGACCTGGCGGCCGTGTCAGCGGTCTGCGATGTCGATCCGGTGACGGGCGCCGACGTCCTCGGCCGGCTCGTCGACAAGAGCCTGGTGATGCACCAGCGGGGGCCGGTGAGCCGGTGGCGCATGCTGGCGACCATCCGCGCCTGCGCCGCTGAGCAGCTCGACCTCAGCGGTGAACGGGCCGAGGTCGGGCACCGGCACCTGGTCTGGGCCGCGGCGACGGCGGCGCGACTGGAGAACGCACCGGACGGCGGGCCGGGCGAGGACTTCGACGCCGTCGGCGCCGAACTGCGGGCGGCGCTGTCCGCGGTACCCCCGGGGCCGGATCCCGTCTCGTACCGGCTGGCGCGTTCGCTCAGCCGCCTGGCCTACGCGCGCCGGTTCCTGCGGGAGTCCCAAGGGCACTACGAGCGGGCCGCCGGACAGGCCCCCACGGCACTGGACGCGGCCGCGGCATGGCGCGCCGCGGCGGACTGCGCGCAGGTCATGCACGACACCGGCGACGCCTTCGAGCTGCGGCTGAGATCGGCGGCCGCGGCGCGCACCGCCGGCGACGGCAATGCCCAGGCGATCGCGCTGGCCCGGGCCGCCGAGCTGGTCGGCCGGTTCCCGGCGACGTTCCGCACGGAGATACCGTACGAGCGGCTCGGTGCCCTGCTCCAGGAGGCGGCGGACGCGGGCGACCCCGCCGATCCCGGCGTCGCCGCCCATCTGGCCTGCGCGGCGGCGTGGGACGCGGGCCCGCGCAAACTCGCTCCCGACCCGGCGCTCGGCGCGCTGGCCGTCGAAGCGGCCACGGCCACCGCCGACCCGGTACTGATCAGCGGCGCCCTGGACGTGCTGCGGACCGCGGCCGCCACCTCCGGCCGGCTGCGGGAGGCGCACCGGCTCAGCGGCGAACGGCTCGCCCTGCTGCCGCGCATGGACCCCCGCGATCCGTACCCGGCCCCGGAGATCGACGACGTCTACAGCGGGGCGTGCGCCGACGCGGTCGCCGCGGGCGACCTGCCGGCCGCGGTCGCCGCCGCGCACCGGCTCCTGGCCGACGACCTGCTCGGCCGGCACCCCTACCTGCCGGCCGCCAAGGTGATCCCGGTGCTGGTGCTCACCGGGGATCTCCAGGAGGCGCTGCGGTACGCCGTCACGATGTGGGACAGCTGGCAGCGCGCCGGAGGCCCGCCCGTGTTCGGGATGCCGGCCGCGGTCCACTTCACCTCACTCGCCTACGGGCTGCTCGGCGACGGCGAGCTGTCGGCGCGGTGGCGCGGCCGCGTCGGCGCGGTCTCCGGCATCCCCGACCCGTTCCAGGCCCAGCTCTCGCCGCTCGCCTGTTTCGTGGACGCCCGGATCGCCGTCCACACCGGTGAGCTCGCCGGCGCGGCCGATCTTCTGGAACGCGCGTTCCTGGACGTCCCCGGCGCCCGCTACGAGCCGTACGCCCATGCCGCCGCCGTCGAACTCGCCGTCATCGCCGGACTGCCCGAAGCCGAGAAGCGCCTGCCCGAGGTGGAGGCCGACACCGAGGAGAACGACTGGGCCGGCGCATGCCTGCAGCGCATCAGATGGCGCCTGTCCGGGGACGCCGCGGCGCTGGAAGCGTCCGTCCGAGGCTGGGAACGCCTCGGCGCACGCTTCGAGCACGCCCGCACCCTCCTCCTGCGCCCCGGCGCCGTACCGGAAGGCGTCAGCCGGTCTTGGTGAGGGTGTAGCTCATCATCGGCGCCCAGGTGTTGTCGCCGACCGGCACGTCCGAGTCGACCGTGACGGTGCCGTCGGCGTTGGGCGTGCGGGTGATCCTGGCAGGTCCGACGACCACCAGGGCGTCCCCGGTGAAGCCGCCGTGGTACTTGCTGCCCGCGTCGTCGTAGGGTCCGAGACTGTTGAAGAAGTGGGTGCGGAACCGGCCGGTCGCGGGGTCGTAGTCGAACATCTCGTACCCGGCGTCGACCACCGCGTTTCCGGCGACCTCGAAGGAGCTGGTCCAGCGGTGGACGAGGAAGAAGCCGCCCTCCATCCACTCGAAACTCTCCTCGCCGAGGATCTCGGTGGCCGGGCCCATCGGCCCCTCGATCGTGGAGCCCTTCAGCTTCCAGCTGCCGACCAGGAAGTCGAGCTGCTTCAGGGCGGGATCCGGGGTCGGCATCTCGAACTCGGTGTTCTCCGACATGGTCGCTTCCTTCCGTCTTGCCTGTGAGGGCTTCTGCGTCCTGCTTGTGCCCTCAGCTTGCGGCTCAGGAGGGTGTACGGGCATCGGTGCCGACCACGCGCTCACTACGTGCCGACCACGTGTTCGGAGGATCGGCCGGTCGCACCGCGGCCTTCACGATCGAATGGTCGCCCCGCGAGAAGCCCTCCAGCGCCGCGGCGGCCGCGTCCAGGCCGAAGACCCGGACCCAGGCGGGATCGGTCCGGCCGGCCAGCCCGATCGCGGTCCTGAACTGCGCGTCGTCGAAGACGAACGACCCGGTGAGCCGATGCTCGGCCCGGATGAACGCCACCGGATCGAACCCCGCGACGGTGTCGGCGAACCCCAGCAGCACGATGTGACCGCCAGGGCGGGTGTGCTCGATCGCGAGGGCGCGGGTCGCGGCGCTGCCGACGCTGTCGAAGACGACGTCGTACCGTCGGCCCCGTACCGGACCACGGCCGGTGGCCCCCAGCCCCTTGGCCGCAAGGGCTCGTTCGTCGGACGGCTCGAAGCAGTCGATCAGTTCGGCGCCCGCCTGCCGCGCGGCCGCCACGCATCCCAGCCCGAGGCCACCGGCGCCGATGACGCCCACCGCGTCGCCGCCGGTCGCCCCGGAACGTTCCCAGGCCCGTACCGCGTTGGCGAACGGCTCGATGAACACCGCCTGCTCCCACGCCAGGCCGTCGGGAATCTCCACCAGCGCCTGCCGCGCGACCGCGACCCGTTCGGCGAGCCCGCCGTCATGATGGACGCCGAGCATGCGCCACCCCGCGCACCGCTGCGGCACGCCCGCCGTGCACCGCGCGCAGTCCCCGCAGCCCGACAGCGGATTGACCGCCACCCGGCGTCCCTCCGGCGTACGGCCCACCACCCCGTGGCCCATGATCAGCGGCAGGGTCCGCGCACCGGGATCGCGCAACGCCAGCACCTCGCTGCCGCCCAACCCGGCCAGTTCCACCGTCAGTACGACGTCACCGTCACCCGGCTCCGGTTCGGCGACCTCACCGACCACCAGCTCAGTGGGCGCCACATAAACCAATGCACGCATTCCTGGCCCCCATGCCTAGCCGCAGTTGAAGATCGCAACATACCGCGCGCACCACCAGATCCAGCGCATGGTCAAGGCCCGCCGGCCCGGATCCAGGATCTCGTGGCGGGTTCGCTGTCCTTGCAGGTCGACGGTGACGCCCGCGCAGGTCCAGACCGGCGAGCCCGGGATCAATGGTCGAGTGGTGCCGCCGGTGGCTTGGGCGGGCGCCAGAACGCGGCCAGCAAGAGGAATGCGCCGCCGCCTCCGAGGACGGCCGCGATGGCCAGGCCCCACCAGCCGCCGGGCTGGAACCATTCGAGCCGGCGGTCGATCGACCATCCCCCGGCGCCGCTTCCGGCCAGCCCGACCGCCATGACGGTCAGCGTCATGACGTACTCGTAGCCCTCACCGGGCCGGAAGATGAAGAACCCGTTCCTGAGGTGGTTCGTGACCCAGGCGACCACCATGGTGCCGACCACGCCGGCGCAGGCCAGGGGAGTGGCCAGGCCCAAGATGAGCAGCGCGCCCGCGCCGAGCTCGGTGAGGCTCGCGAACCAGGCGTGCAGGATTCCGGGTCTCATCCCCAGGCTCTCGAACCAGCGTCCGGTGCCGGCGATCTTGCCGCCTCCGAAGATGTGGTTGTAGCCGTGGGCGATGAAGACCGTGCCCAGCCCCATGCGCAGCACCAGTAGCGACAGGTCGGTCGAAGACTCCACGCCCACTTCGCTCCCCATGGTCCGGTGGTTCGGCGTCGCGATCGCGGCCGGTCAGCCTCGATCAACATAGAACTGTATTCTACTTTCAGTCAAGGTGTTGCGCTCGCCGTCGATGGGTCCCTCGGTATAGCGCGCGAGGTGTGTCGCCGAACGGTCATTGACAGAGAACCAGATTCTGGTTTAACGTCACGCCGCAAGTGTGACAGCAACCACACCTCATGCGTCCGTCCGCAGCGTGCTGGGGACGAGGGCTGCGCTACGCGCTGACACCCCGGATGGGAGAGCGGGATGACATCGACCGAGCCGCCAATGAGGCATTCACCGGGCCTGTCGGGCTCCACCCTTGTGGAGCGTTCCGACGGGCTCGTGACAGTCACGTTCAACCGTCCGGCGGCGAAGAACGCGCTCAACGCGGAGAACTGGCAGGACCTGAACCTGATCCTGGACGAGGTGACCCACAATCCGGACGACCGTGCGCTGCTGCTCACGGGAGCCGGCGGGAACTTCTCCTCCGGCGCCGACCTTTCCGGTGGCCTGAAGGAGGACGCGGACGGCCAGAAGACCGGGCTCACCGGCCACAGGCAGCAGGCGACCCTGCACGAGATGCGCAACGTCAATCTGATCATCAACCGGCTGCACCGGATGCCGAAGCCGACCATCGCGGCCGTCGACGGGGTGGCCGTCGGAGTCTCGCTGGGCCTCGCGCTGGCCTGCGACCTCATCGTGGCCAGCGACCGCGCGAGGTTCTGCGAGATCTTCGTCAAGCGCGGCCTGGCCCTGGACGGCGGCAGCTCCTGGACGCTGCCGAGGCACATCGGCGTCCGCCGTGCGAAGCAGATGACGATGCTGGGCGACATGGTGGGCGCCGACCAGGCCCTGGTGTGGGGGCTCGTGAACGAGGTCGTCCCGCCCGAGGAGCTGCTGAAGGTCGCCACCGACCTGGGCCGCCGGCTCGCCGCCGGGCCCACCACGGCGCTCAGCCTGATCAAGCGCCTGATCGACGACGGCGGCGAGCTCTCCTTCGAGCAGGCCCTGGAGGAGGAGGCGCGGGCACAGCACATCGCGTTCACCACCGGCGACATGCACGAAGGCGTCCGCGCCTTCATCGAGCGCCGGCAGCCGAACTTCACCGGCGCATGAACCCACGGATCACGGCTCGGCGAAGAGCCGGAGCGACCCCAGCCCGACCTGATCGTCTCGGAGGCCAGACGATGCGTAAGAAGACCCTCGTGACGGTGACGGCCGCCCTCGCCCTGCTCGCCACCGCGTGCGGCAGCGGGGAGCGCGGCGGCGCCGGCGGCGGCATCGGCGCCCCGGCCCCGGCGGGTGCCGCGTCGGGCCCGTCCAACGCCGCGTGCTCCGGCACCACCCTGAAATCGACCGATATCGGCATCACCGCCGACAAGATCACCATCGAGATGATCGGTGACACCGGGTCGACGGCCATCCCCGGCCTCGCGAACGGCGCCGTCGAGGCGGTCAAGGCCTGGGCCGACATGCTCAACAAGCAGGGCGGGCTGGCCTGCCGGAAGGTCGAGGTCCGCACCTACGACTCCAAGCTCTCGCCGGACGAGGCCCGCAACGGCTACGTCGACGCGTGCCAGAAGACGTTCGCCGCGGTCGGGACCACGGCGCTGTCGGTCGCCGACGTCACACCGCTGACCGACTGCGTGGACAAGAACGGGGCGAAGACCGGCCTGCCGGAGGTGCCCGGGCTGACCATCCTGCCCGTCCACACCTGCAACCCCACCAGCTTCCCCATGTACGGGAGCGGCGTGCCCTGCCCGGTCGCGGCCGGAGCCCGCGACGTGGAGGTGCCCAAGGCCGTCGGGAGCTTCATGAAGCAGCAGCTCGGCGGCGGCGCGCAGCACGGGCTCTACCTCGTGCCCACCACGGCCGCGGCGTACTCGCAGGCGGTGATCTCGCAGATCCGCAACCTGGAGCAGACCTACGGCCTGGCCGCGGACATCGAGGCCGGCGCGAACGGCAAGGACCCGCAGTCCGCCTACACGCCCGCCGCCACGACGATGCGCGACAAGAAGTCGACGTTCGGCTACAACGCGTCGACCTGGCCGAGCTTCCTCCTCCTGCAGAAGGAGGCGGCGGTGCAGGGCGCCACACCGAAGATGTGGTACTGCGTGGGCGCCTGCTACGACCCGGCCTACACCAAGGCCGGGGGCAAGGTCACGGCCGGCACCTACGTGCAGATCAGCAACATCCCCTACGAGGAGGCCGGCCAGAACCCCGAGATCAAGGAGTTCACCACGCGGGTGAAAGAGGTGAACACCTTCGCCCAGAGCGCCTGGGTGTCGGCCCGCCTGTTCCAGCAGGCCGTCGAGGACACCGTGAAGGCGAGCGGCCCGAACGGACTCACCCGCGCGAGCCTGCTCAAGGCGCTGGCGGCCGTCAAGGACTTCGACAACCGCGGGATGGTCAGCAAGTCGACGCCCTCGGCGAAGCTTCCGGCCGAATGCATCGTGATCGTCCAGGCTCAGGACGGCGGCGGCTTCAAGCGGATCCACCCGCAGCAGCCCGGCACGATGCGGTGCGAGGGGTTCGACAAGATCAACATCGACGTGGCCACGGCCTTCAAGGGCTGACGCCATGACGCAACGGGCCCGCCGCATGGCACTCGCCCTCATCTGCGTCGGTGCGATGGCCGGTGTGCTCGCCCCCGCGTGGGCGGGCACACCGATCACCACCGAGAACGTGCTGCGAGTGGTGTTGTTCGCGCTGCCGATCGCGGGGATCTACGCCATCAGCGCCACCGGCCTGGTGGTGATCCACTCCACGACCGGGGTCTTCAACCTCGCACAGGGCGCGATCGGCATGATGTGCGCCTTCCTGTACTGGGAACTGTCCGTCAACCAGGAGATCCCGCGAACGCTGGCGCTGGTCGTCGTCCTGTTCGGGATCGCACCGGCCATGGGGCTGTTCCTCGACCGGTTCCTCATGCGCCGGCTCGCCAGGGCACCCCTGGCGACCCAGCTGATCGGCACCGTCGGCCTGATGGCGGCGCTGCTGGGGACCGCGACCTGGCTCTGGGACCCCAACCAGTCCTACCCCATCGCGGCCCTCGGCGGCGACGGCGGCATCCGCGTCGCCGGGGTCCTGCTCACCTGGCACCGCATCATCACCATCGCGGTCGCCATCGTCGTGGCGATCGCGCTGCGCCACCTGATGCTGCACACCCGGCTCGGGATCACCATGCGGGCGGTGGTCGACGACCCGGACCTGGCCGCGCTGCACGGCGTGAAACCCGGGCGGGTGTCGTCGATCTCGTGGGTCATCGGGTGCATGTGCGCGGCCCTGGCCGGAATCCTCATCGCGCCGGAGATCGGCAACATGAGCGCCGAGACGCTGTCGCTGCTGATCGTCGACTCGTTCGCCGCCGCCGTCATCGGCCGGCTGCGCAACCTGCCGATGACCTACGTCGGCGCGCTCATGGTCGGCCTCATCGTCGCGTTCTCCACGACCTTCCTCGACTTCGGGGAACGCTGGGCGAAACTGCCGACCGTCCTTCCGGCGCTGCTGCTGTTCGTCGCGCTGCTGCTGTTGCCGCAGCAGAAGATCAATCTCGGGCGCGTCGTGCGCACGTTCAAGATGGAGAAGCAGCCCAGCCGGCGCAGCGCGCTCGTCGGAGCGGTCGTCCTCGTGGGCGCCGCGGTGGCGGCCGGGCCGCTGCTGTCGGACGTGAACGCCGGCAGGCTCACGACCGGCATCGTCGCCGGCGTCATCCTGCTCGGACTCGTGCCCCTCCTCGGCTGGGCGGGGATCCCGTTCTTCGCCCCGTACGCGCTGGCCGGAGTCGGGGCATGGGCCACCTGGCGGTTCCAGGAGCACATGCCGGGAGTCCTGGCACTGCTCCTCGCCGGAGCGGTCACGGGCGTCGTCGGCATCGTCGCCTCGCTGCCCGCGCTCCGGCTCCGCGGCCTGTACGTGGCGCTCAGCTCGATCGCGTTCGCGCTGGTGATGTCGAACCTGATATTCCTCCAGCCGGAGATCTTCGGGCAGTACCGCCGGCTCGACCGGCCCTCGATCCTCGGCTTCGGGCTGGACTCGCCCCAGGCCTTCATCGTGTTCGCCACCGTGATCTACGTGGTGATCGCCCTGGGCATGACCTGGCTCCGCGCGTCCAGCTTCGGGCGCCAGGTCGTCGCCACGCGCGACAGCGAGGCGGCGGCGTCCTGTCTGGGCATCAGCCTGCTGGAGACGAAGGCCGCGGTGTTCGCCATCGCCGGGATCGTGTCCGGGATCGGGGGCGGCCTGCTCGCGCTGAGCCAGCGGTTCGCCAGCCAGGAGCAGTTCCCGATGGTGGCCGGTCTCGCGCTCGTCCTCACGCTGGCGATCTGGGGCGTCGGGCTGAGCTCCGCGCCCATCGTCGCCGGACTGACCTCGGCGGCCCTGGTGATCGTCATCCACGACTGGGCCGTGGGCGGCTGGACCAACGCGCTCGAACTCGCCGGACCCGGCCTGGCCGCGCTCGCCCTGGTGAGCGTCCCGCGGGGCCAGATCGTCGAGATCGTCGAGCACGCCAAGCACGACCCGCTGGCCACGGTCATGCGGGTGGGCGGCCTGTTCGCAGGCGCCTTCATAGGCGTCGTGTACAACTTGCCGGGTGCGGTGGGCTTCCTCCTGGCGATCCTGCTGTACCTGGTCGCGGACGTGCTCGGAGCGGCGATCTCCGAGCGCCGCCGCCGGTCCGCCGAGGGGGGCGTGCACGGCGACCCGGCGGCGGGCGGCGCGGACGGCCCGGCCGTCGGCATCACCGTGCCCCTGACGAGGGTCACCGCACACGCGCTGGACCGCCGGCTGGGGGTCCCGAGCATGGAGAAGGTGCTGCGATGACGCTGCTCGACGTCGATGACATCACCGTGCGCTTCGGCGGCCTGGCCGCCGTCAGTGAGCTGTCACTCTCGGTCCCGGCGGGGATCATCATGGGCATCATCGGCCCGAACGGCGCGGGCAAGACCACGCTGTTCAACGTCATCGCGGGCATCCAGGCCCCGACGGCGGGACGGGTCACGCTGGCCGGCCGGGACGTGACCTCCATGCCACCGCACCGCCGCGCACGCCGCGGGCTGGCGCGCACCTTCCAGCGTCTGGAGGTGTTCGGCACCCTCACGGTACGGGAGAACATTCTCGTGGCGGCCGACGCGCGCCGCCGGTGGGAGCGCGGCGTCTCACCGCGCGCGGTGGCGGACGAACTGCTCGAACGCACCCGGCTGTCCGAGGTCGCCTCGGCCACGGTCGACGCGCTGCCGACCGGCACGCAGCGGCTCGTGGAGCTGGCGCGGGCGCTGGCCGCCGGGCCGAAACTGCTGCTGCTCGACGAGGCGTCCTCGGGCCTGTCCAGCTACGACAGCGACCGCATCTCGGCCCTGCTCCGCGAACTCGTGGACTCCGACGGGCTCACCATCGTGCTCGTCGAGCACGACATGCCGTTCGTCATGGGGCTGAGCGACCGCGTCGCCATGCTCGACCACGGCCGGCTGGTGGCGCAGGGGACCCCCGCGGA
Organism: Actinomadura sp. 3N508; assembly: GCF_044326375.1. NCBI lineage: Bacteria > Bacillati > Actinomycetota > Actinomycetes > Streptosporangiales > Thermomonosporaceae > Actinomadura > Actinomadura sp. 3N508. The sequence continues at coordinate 375,919 of NZ_JBIRAX010000003.1, read as the reverse complement.
GATCCAGGAGATGCCCGCCGTGCAAGAGGCCTACCTGGGAGTCCGCCGATGACCACACCGATTCTGGAACTGCGCGGAGTCAGCGCGGCGTACGGGCAGATCGAGGTCCTGCACGGGATCGACCTCACCCTTCAGGCGGGGCACGTCCTCGCCGTGCTGGGGCCCAACGGAGCCGGCAAGACCTCGACGGTCAAGGTCATCGCCGGGCTGCTCAGGCCGACCAACGGCAGGGTCGAACTCTGCGGCCGGGACGTCACCAACGCGTCGGCCGACCAGCTGTCCCGGGCCGGGGTCTGCGTCGTGCCCGAGGGGCGCGGCGTCTTCCCCCGGCTGAGCGTCGAGGAGCACCTGAAGCTCTCGGCCTGGGGAACCGGCGGGCGGGAGGCCCGCGCCCGGGTCTACGACGCCTTCCCGCGCCTGTACGAACGCCGCAAGCAGCTCGCCGGGACCATGTCGGGAGGCGAGCAGCAGATGCTCGCGCTCTCCCGGGCGATCGCCCGGCAGCCGGCACTGCTGATCGTCGACGAGCTGTCGATGGGCCTGGCCCCGATGGTCGTCGAGCAGCTGTACGAGCACGTCCGGGCCGTCGCGGCGCAGGGCGTGTCGATCGTGCTCGTCGAGCAGTTCGTCCACGACGTGCTCGGCCTCGCCGACGCGGCGATCGTGATGCAGCACGGAACGGTCGTCAGGAGCGGGCACCCCCGCGACCTCGCAGAAGATCTAGCCGGGCTCTACCTGGCGGCAAGCCGCTAACGGAGGAAACATGACCAGTGTCAGCCAGCCATCGACCCCCCGGAAAACGGCTCCCGTAGCAGACGTCGCCGACGACGCGAACACCCCGGATGTCGCGGACGTCGCGGACGCACCCGCCTCGCGGTCACCCGGCACGGACCCGTCACCGGCCGGCGGCGGCGTCATGTCCACCGCCGGGCGGGAACGGTTCGAGGCCGAACTCGCCCGGCTCAAGATCAGCAACAACAGCGGCCCGCTGGACGGCCGGTTCGCCACCGTCGGCCTGGTCGGCGCCGTGGCCGGGCTGGTCGTCATCCTGGTCTGCTTCGTCAAGACCCAGAGCCAGAGCGACATCCGCGACCAGATGGAGATGCTCGTCCTCGCCCTGTTCGGGGTCGGGCTCGGCGTGCTCGGCTCGGTCGTCTACGCGCGGAACTCGATGACCAGGTTCATGCGCTACTGGCTGCTGCGAGTCATCTACGAGCAGCGGCACCCCGTCCACGAGCGGCAGCCCGCGTCCGGTCCGGACGACGACCCGGCCGGAGCCTGAGATGGATTCGCCCGGCACGCCCGCGGAGACGCTCGCGGAGCTCACCGCCAAGATCACGGCTCCTGGCATGTTGTTCGAGGTCGCCGAGGAGGAGGTCCTCGGCGAGCGCATGGTGGTGTTCAAGAACAGGCATCGGTCGCTGCGCGAGTTCCTGGAGGCCTCGCGCCGTTTCGGAGACCGTACGTACCTCGTCGACGGTGACGTGCGGCTCGACTACGCGACCAACCTCGCCCACGTCGACGCCCTCGCCTCCGCGTTGCAGCGCGACTACGCGATCCGGCCGGGCGACCGGGTCGCCATCTGCGCCGCCAACCGGTGGGAGTGGGTCGTCTCCTTCTGGGCCGCCGCCAGCGCCGGCGCCCTTCCGGCCGCGTTCAACAGCCTCTGGACCCCGGACGAGTACGCCCACGCGGTGAAGCTGACCGGCCCGCGGCTGGTCATCGGGGACGATCGGCGGCTCGCGGCGGCGCGCTCCGCCGGCCTCGACGTGCCGCTGCTCGACATGAGCGAGCTGCCGGGGATCGTGGCGCGCCACGCCGGCGAGCGTCCCGCACCCGTTCCGGTCGACGAGGACGACCCCGCTCTGCTGATCTTCACCAGCGGCACGACCGGGCGCTCGAAGGCGGTCATGATCTCGCACCGGAGCGCCTGCGGGTTCTCGCAGCTCACCCAGTTCGCCGAGGTGCGCGGGATGGCGGCGTACGGCGCGCCCGTGCCGAAGGCGGGCGACGAGCTTCCGCCGAGCGACGACGTCACGCTGACGACCGCCCCGCTGTTCCACATGACGATGGTGCAGGGCGGGATGATGGCCCTGCTCGCGAAGGGGGCCGAGCTCGTGCTGGTCCCGGGCCGCTTCGATCCCGAGAAGGTCCTGGCGATCATCGAGCGGGAACGGGTGACGTCGTGGTCGCCGCTCGGCAGTGCCGCCACGCGGGTGGCGAACTGCCCGGCGATCGACCGGTACGACACCAGCAGCCTGCTCATCCTCGGGGTCGGCGGCGCGCCGGTGAGCCCGGCGGTGCAGGACGGCCTGCGCCGCGCCTTCCCCAGCGCGTCCGCCCTGCTCAGCATGGGCTACACGAGCAGCGAAGGCGGAGCGGTCGTCGCGGCCATCTCCGGCCCCGAGTTCGCCCAGCACGCCCACTCGACCGGGCGCGTCACCTTCACCACGCAGGTGGAGCTGCGCGGCGCCGACGGACGGCCGGTGCCGGACGGGGAGCACGGCGAGGTCCATGTGCGGAGCCCGTACATCATGCTCGGCTACTGGGACGATCCGGAGGCGACCGCCGCGGCGATCAAACCGGGCCGGTGGCTCGCGATGGGGGACATCGCCCGGTTCGAGGACGGCCTGCTCTACATCGACTCGCGAGCCAGGGACATGATCCTCGTGAGCGCCGAGAACGTGTCGCCGACCGAGGTGGAGTACGTCCTCGAATCGCACCCCCAGGTCGTGGAGACCGCGGTGTTCGCCGTCGACGACGAGATCACGGGAGACGCCGTCTGCGCCGTCGTGTCGGTCGGGGAGGAGGGGCACGCCACGGTGACGGCCGAGGAGCTGACGGCGTGGTGCGGCGAGCGGCTCGCGCACTACAAGGTGCCCACCCACTGGTACCTCGTCGAGGGCCCGCTGCCGCGCACGGCGAGCGGGAAGCTCGTCAGGCGGGTGCTGCGCCGGCAGATCGAGCAGGGCGCGCTCGCCTAGCGACGACCAGGGAGATGGGGAGGGAACCACCTCGCCTCATTGACAAGAACCAGAATCTAAATATAGTTATTTCGGACAACGATGGAGGGGAAGGCGGCATGGAACTCGACTACAAGCCGTTCGACGCGGACAACCACTACTACGAGACGCTCGATGCCTTCACGCGCTACCAGGACAAGAAGATGGCGCGCCGCGGCGTCCAGGTCCTGCGCGACGGCAAGCGGGTGTACATCCTGGTGGCGGGCAGGGTGAACCACTTCATCCCCAACCCGACCTTCGACCCCGTGATCGTCCCCGGGTCGGTCGAGCTGATGTTCCGCGGCGAGGCGCCGGCTGGACCGCCTGAGGTGGAGCGCATCCACCCCGAGTACCAGGATCGCGACAGCCGCCTCCAGGTCATGGACGAGCAGGGCCTGGCCGCGGTGCTGCTGTTCCCGACCATGGGCGTCGGCGTCGAGCAGGGCCTGCGCCACGACCCCGAGGCCGCCATGCACTGCATCGGCGCCTTCAACCGCTGGCTCGAAGAGGACTGGGGGTTCTCCTACCAGGACCGCATCTTCGGCGCGCCGCTGCTCTCCCTGGCCGATCCCGACGCGGCCCTGGTGGAACTGCGGTCGCTGCTCGATCGCGGCGCGCGGCTCATCCACCTGCGGCCGGCGCCGATCCCGTCGATCGACGGGCCGCGCTCCTTCGGCCACCCCGCCAACGACCCCGTCTGGGCCGCGATCGCCGAGGCCGGCGTGCCGGTGGCGTTCCACCTGGGCGACAGCGGTTACCTGACCTACTCCGCCGCGTGGGGCGGCGCCTCGGAGTTCGAGCCGTTCGGCAAGCTCAATCCGCTCGACCAGATCCTCGTGGACGACCGGGCGATCTACGACACGATGGCGTCGATGATCACCGACGGGGTGTTCCACCGGCACCCGGCGCTGCGCGTCGCCAGCATCGAGAACGGCTCGGACTGGGTCGCGATCCTCGCCAAGCGCCTTCGCAAGCGGGCCAACCAGTACCCGGCGTGGTTCCCGGAGGACCCGCTGGACGTCCTGCGCCGCAACGTCTGGGTCTCGCCGTACTACGAGGAGGACCTGGTCAAGCTGGCCGAGACCATCGGTGTGGACAAGATCCTCTTCGGTTCGGACTGGCCGCACGGCGAGGGACTGGCCGACCCGGTCAGCTTCACCAAGGAGCTCACGGGCTTCTCCGCCGCCGACGTCCGCAAGATCATGCGCGACAACGTGATCACCTACCTCGGCGTCGAGCCGGGGCTGTAGGCCGACCAGATGGCGAAGCGCGCACACGACTGCCTGATCAACGTCCATTTCGGCGACACCGAGCAGCCGGCGTGGATGCACCGGGTCAAGAACGAGTACTTCAAGCAGGACGACGCCATCTTCCGCAAATGGGAAATGTCGCAGGTCCTCGACGAGATGGACGCGAACGGCGTCGAACGAGCGATCCTCACCGGCAATGTCAACGACCGGAACAGTTCGGCCATCAAGTTCGCCGAGGCGCGGCCGGACCGGTTCGCCCTGACCGCGGGAGGCTTCGACCTGCTGCGCCCGATGCAGGCGCTCCGCCTGCTCGAATCCTTCGTGGCCGACTATCCGGTCGCCACGGCGTCGGCGGGCCCCGCGTTCTGGGGCGACGGCCAGTACCCTCCGGACAACGCCGTCTACTACCCGCTGTACGTCAAGTGCTGCGAGCTGGATCTGCCGCTCTGCATGAACGCCGGGCTGCCCGGGCCGCCGATACCCGGGGAGGCGCAGAACCCGATCTACTACGACCGGGTGATGGTCCGGTTCCCGGAGCTGAGGCTGTGCATGATCCATGGCGCCGACCCCTGGTGGGAGATCGCCGTCCGCCTCATGATCAAATACCCGAACCTGCACCTGATGACGTCGGCGTGGGCGCCGAAGTACCTGCCCGGGGCACTGCTGGACTACATGCGGACCCGCGGCAAGACGAAGATCATCTTCGCGTCCGACGCCCCCATCCTGTCCATCACGCGCACGGTCGGGGAGGCGGAACGCCTCGACCTCCCGCCCGAGGTCCTGGACAACTACCTGTACGGCAACGCGCAGCGGTTCTTCTTCGACCGCCTGGAGAAACCACACGGCGCGCTCGGCCCGGACGCCCGGCCGGTGACGCCATGAGCGTCGGCCTGCTGCCGGAGGCGGACGAGAACCAGCGCATGATGCTCGACGCGGTCGTCCGGATCATCGAGGCCGGCTGTCCCATGGCCGCGGTGCGCGAGCGGGCCGAAGGCGCGGCCCCGAGCGACCCGGGCCTGCGCCGGAAGCTCGCCGACCTCGGCTGCTACGGCCTGCTCAGCACGGAGGAACTCGGCGGCGGCAGCGTCTCGGGCAACGGAGTCGTCGACGCCGCTCTCATCGCGGCGGAGCACGGCGCCCGCCTGCAGCCCGGACCGTTCGTCGGCACGAGCGTGGTCGTCCACGCGCTCACGGTGGCGGGCGCCGATCCGCACCGGGCCGACGTGCGCACGGCGCTCATGGCCGGGAACGCCGCCGCGACCTGGGCGGTGGCCGGGGCGGGCGCGCTGTCCGTCCGGCGCGGCGAGCGGGAGTGGGTGCTGTCCGGCACCCTCGCGGCGGTGCAGGACGCGGACGATTGCGCGTGGCTGCTGGTGACCCTCGCCGAGGACGCCGCCCAGGTCCTGGTTCCGCTGCCGGCGGACGGGGTGAGCCTCGTGCCGCTGGAGCGGCTGGACGTGACCCGCCGCTTCTTCGACGTGCGCCTGGACGACGTCGCCGTGCCCGTCACCAACCTGCTGACCCCGGCGGGCCCGGCAGGCTCGGCGGGCCCGGCCACGGCTCGGGATGTCCTGGAGCGGCAGTTCTCCATCGCCGCGGTCCTGGCCGCCGCCGAGGCGGTCGGCGCGATGGACGGCGATCTGAAGATCGCGGTGGAGTACGCGAAGACCCGTATCGCGTTCGGCCGCCCGATCGGCTCCTTCCAGGCGGTGAAGCACCGGCTGGCGGACACGAGCCTCATCGTGGAGATGGCCAAGGGAATCGTCGCGGCCGCGGCCGAGGCCCTCGGCCGCGGCGCCCCGGACGGCGACGCGCTGGCCAGCGTCGCCAAGGCGTTCGTCGGCGAGCGGTCGATCGAGGCCGGGCACAACTGCTTCCAGGTGCTCGGCGGCATCGGCTTCACCTGGGAACACGACCAGCATCTGTATCTACGGCGCCTGGCATCGGACGCCTACCTTTTCGGGAGTCCGAACTGGCACCGCGACCGGCTCTGGGAGCAGGCCGGGACTGGAACGGTGAAAGAGAATGTCTGAGACGGAGGAGTCCGCCGAGCTCGCGGACTACCGAGCGCGGGCGAGGGCCTGGCTCGAGGCGAACATGGAGCCGCGCGGCCCGGCGGCCGCGTCCCGGTTCTCGTTCGCCGTGGACGACGACTTCAGCCCGGAGCGGCTCGCTGAGCAGCAGGCCCTCCAGCGCAAGGTGTACGACGCCGGCTACGCGGGCATTTCCTGGCCGGCGGAGTACGGCGGGCAGGGCCTGCCCAAGGCCTACGAGCGGGCCTTCGCGCAGGAGGCCGCCCATTTCGTGATGCCCGACCTCGGAATCGCCGGTGGCACGACCATGGGCGTCTGCGGCCTGACCATCCTCGCCCACGGCTCGCCGGAACTGCTCAGAACGCACATTCCCCGGGTCCTTTCCGGCGAGGAGCTGATCGTCCAGCTCTTCTCCGACCCCGAGGCCGGATCGGACCTCGCCGGCGTCCGCACGCAGGCCGTCCGCGACGGAGACCGCTGGGTGCTCAACGGATCCAAGATCTGGACGAGCGGCGCCTACTACGCCAACTACGGCATGTGCCTGGCGCGGACGGACTGGGACGTCCCCAAGCATCGCGGCCTGACGTGGTTCATGGTGCCCCTCGACGCACCCGGCGTGACGGTCCGGCGCATCAAGCAGATCAACGGCAACGCCGAGTTCTGCCAGGAGTTCTTCGACGACGTCGAGCTGACCGACGCCGACATCATCGGGGAGCTCAACGACGGCTGGACGGTCGCCCAGACCATGCTGATGTTCGAACGGGGCGGCGGCGACGCCGCGGCGACGGACCCGCCCGACGCCCGGGACGTCGCCCCCGACCTGCGCGAACTGGCGGAGTCGGTGGGCCGGCTGGACGACCCCCAGGCCCGGCGGCTCATCACCACCGCCCACGTCGACGACGTGGTCCGCCACCACCTGTCCCGGCGCATAGCGGGGCTGATGCGCGGCGGTTCGCACAGGGCGGTCGCGCTCGCCTCGTACGGCAAGCTGGCGTCCGGGCTCTACGACCCGGTCCGCGCCGATCTCGCCCTGGAGATCGCGGACGGCGGGGCGTCCACCTGGCAGCACGCGGACTCGCCCGGCGCGCGCGCGGCCACCGACCTGCTCAACTGCCGCTTCCTGTCGATCGCCGGCGGGACCGTCGAGATGCAGCGCAACTCGATCGGGGAACGCGTCCTCGGGCTGCCGCGGGAACCGTCCTTCGACAGCGAGCGGCCGTTCCGGGAGGTCGTCCGGGAGGCCCTGACCTGGTCCGGCAAGGTGGGCTGATGGCCGCCGCCGAGGGCATGGCGATGCCCCTGCACGGTCTGCGCGTCCTGGACCTTTCGGACTCCCGCGCGATGCTGGCCGCCCGGCTGCTCGCGGACCTCGGCGCCGACGTCATCCGGATCGAGGTCGCCCGCTCGGGGGAGGCCGACACCTCCTCAGGCCCGGACGACGGTATCGACCCGCTGTCGCTCGCGTGGGCCGTCCGGAACGCGAACAAACGCGTCGTGCGCCTCCGCGATCCGAGCGAACAGGACCGGCAGGGCATCGCCCGCCTGCTGGCGGGCGCGGATCTCCTGCTGGAGAGCGGCGCCGAGGCCGGCGATCTGCTGCCCGCTCCGGTCGCGGCGCTGGATACCGGCCACCCGCACCTGACCATCGTCTCGGTCTCCGACTTCGGGGCCACCGGACCCTACAGCGGCTACACCGGCACGAGCGCGGTCCTGGCCGGAATGGGCTGGATGCTCTACAAGGCGGGCACGACCGATCGCCCGCCGGTGCTTCCGCCCGCCTCGATGGCGTACGACATCTCCGGCGTCATGGCGGCGTTCGCCGCCTTGATGGGCGTCCACGACCGGCGGCGCACCGGTGCTGGCCAGCACCTTGACGTGTCGGTCATCGAGGCGCTGCAGCAGACGACGGACTGGGCACTGCCCAACACCGTCCATCTGCGCGAAACGGGTCAGCAGGTCAGTGAGATTCGCAGCGGGGGCGGCGAGTCGCAGCCGGTCGTCGCGTGCAAGGACGGCATGGTCCGCGTCGCGGTGCTCGCCGCCGTGGAATGGCGACGGCTCCGGGAGTGGATGGGCGACCCGCCCGAACTCCGTGACCCGGCCCTCGACGCGCTGTCCACGCGCGTCGCGCGATGGGAGGAGCTGAAACCGCACCTCCTTCGCCTCTTCGCGGGCCTGACCATGGTCGAGGCGTCCGAGGAGGGCCAGCGCAGGCGAATTCCCGTCACACCGGTCCTGCGGCCGTCCGATGTGCTGGGTGCCGTGCAGTACGCCGAGGCGGGCACCTTCGCGCGAGGGCCGGTCGGTGACCGGACCGGCCGGTACGCCGCCGGCTACTGGAGCATCGACGGGACCCGCGCCGGATTCCGCGCACCGGCCAGCGAACTGCCATCCGTGTCGACGTGCGAATGGCAGGACCGGCCCCGCGGTTTCCGGGTGCCCTGCAGCGGGCCCGGCTCGGCGGCATGGCCGCTGCAGGGCGTCCGGGTGCTCGATCTCGGGGTCGCCGGGGCCGCGCCGGAGACGGCCCGGCTGCTCGCCGAGTACGGCGCGGAGGTCATCAGGGTGGAGTCGCCGAACCATCCGGACCTGCTGCGCCAGCTCGGCGGCGCGTCCGGCATGGCCCCGACGTTCATCTCGACGAACCGGTGCAAGCGCAGCTTCGGGGTGGACCTCTCCGACCCGCGCGGCGCCGCCCTGCTCAGGCGCCTGGCAGCCGAGGCCGACGTGCTCGTGGAGAACCTCGCTCCGGGCGCGCTGGCCCGGTTCGGGATCGACCTCGCCGAGCTGCGTCGCGCCAACCCGGAGCTGATCACGCTCAGCAGCCAGATGATGGGCCCCTCAGGCCCGTGGCGAGAGTGGCGCGGCTACGGTGCGAACACCCAGCCGCCGGGCGGGCTGACCTACCTCTGGAGCTATCCCGACCTGCCGGAACCGATCGGCGCCAACCTCGCCTTCCCCGACCACGTCGCGGGCCGACTCGGCGCGCTGGCGGTCGCCGCGTGCCTGCTGGGCCCGTCCCGTTCCGGCCGCCACATCGACCTCGTCCAGGCCGAAGTGGGGATCAACCTGCTCGCCGAGCTGTACCTGCGCGAGTCGCTGGAGCCGGGCGGCGTGCGGCCGGCCGGGAACGACTCGCCCGAAGGCTCGCCCTGGGGCGTCTACCGGTGCGCGGGGGAGGAGCGGTGGTGCGTGATCACGGTCCGGGACGACACCGACTGGGCGAACCTGGTGGCCGCGCTCGGCGACCCGGCCTGGGCCACGGAGGATCTCCGGACGGAGGCCGGCCGCCGCGCCCGGGCCGAGGAGGTGGACCGGCGCATCGGGGAGTGGACGAGCACGCGCACCGACCGCGAGGTCATGGCGCACCTCCAGGCCCACGGAGTCCCGGCCGGTCACCTGATGTATCCGAGCGACGTCGCCGATGATCCGCACCTGTCCGCGCGGGGATACCCGGTCCGCTACGACCAGCCGCACTTCGGCCCCGTCGTCCTCGAAGGCGGCGCCTTCCGCTCGGCCCGCCTCCCGGCGCCGATCCTCACGCCCGCGCCGCTGCTGGGCGAGCACACCGTCGACATCGCGGTCGACACCCTGGGGCTAACCGAGCGAGAGGTGAAGCGGCTGCTGGCCGACGCGGTCCTCTTCCAGGCGAAGCGCCCGCCTGCCGGCTGACGGATCACCTGCGGGAGATCATGCGGGAGCTCACTGCGAGAGATCATCTGCGGGGGGACGTCGCGCGGATCGGTTCGGGGTCCGCGCGATGCCTCCCGGGCCGGGGATCACTTGCGGGGCGACCTCGCCGTGGCGCGGTTCGCCCGGACCCGCGGCTTCCCGAACAGGATGCCGACCGCGTCGTCGAGGTTGTCCAGCACGGTGCGGAGCGTGAGGTGGCCCAGCGACCACTCGCGCAGCTGCTGGCCCAGAACGGACTGGGCGACGAGGGTCACCAGGGCCACGTCGCGCGGGTCGGTGTCGTGCAGGAGTTCTTCGACGATGCCGGTGAACGACCGCGCGTAGCCGGAGAACACCTCGCGGGCGGCGACGTCCGTGGTGACCTCGAGCACCGTGATCAGCTTGTAGAAGTGCGGGTAGCGCGCGTACGCCCGTACCGTCCGCTTGAGGACGGCCCGCAGCCTGTCCGCGTCCGTGGTGCCGCGGTCGTCGTGCGCCAGCACCTTCTCCTCGAAGGACTTGCCCCACTCGATCAGCGCGTGGGCGTACAGCAGTTCCTTCGACGGGAAGTACCGGTACAGGGTGGCCAGGGCGACCCCCGCCTCCTCGGCGACCTCCCGGATCTGGATCTGCTCGTACTCCCGCTCGTCGAGCATCTGGACGGCCGCGCTCAGGATCCGCTCGCGGCGGGCGCGCTGTGACGCCGTGCGCGCCTCCGCGGGCTGCGCCGGCGCGCCGGGTTCGGTGGTGGGGCTGCGGGCTTCCAGGACTTCCTCCCAAGATCGGGAACGGACTCGGCATCAGTTCTGGTACTGAAATCTAGCACTAATTCTTGGTCCGCGAACGGGGTCGCGATCGCGACGATCATCGATTACTCTGACAAGAGTAAGAGTCTTGTTCTGGTTTTTCTGGAGGCCGTGGATGCGGAGCGACCCGACCGTCGAGGAGCTGCGGCCCGGCCTCTGGGCCATCCCCGTGCCCATCCCGGACAATCCGCTTCGCTACACGGTGAGCTATCTCTTCGAGGCGGCGGGCCAGGCCGTCATCGTGGATCCGGGCTGGCGTTCCGACGACGGCTGGGCGGCGCTTCAGGAGGGACTGCGCAAGACCGGCCGCAGCGCCGGTGACATCGCCGGCGTCGTCATCACCCACGCCCACCCCGACCACCACGGTCTCGCCGGACGGTTGCGCCAGGTTTCCGGGGCCTGGATCGCGATGCACGCGCTGGAGGCGCCACCATCCGATCCGCGAAGCGCCTCGCACCTGTCGCGCACGAACGACGCGGCGATGCTGCGTGAGGACGGCGTCCCGGACGCGATCGCCATGGAGATCGTCCACGACGAGGAGTTCCTCGCGTCCTTCGAGCCGGTTCCGACCCCGGACAGACGGCTGGAGGACGGGGACCGGCTCCCCCTGCGAGGACGGAATGTGCGGGTGGTGTGGACTCCCGGTCACGCGCCCGGCCATATCTGCCTGTACGACTCCGACACCGACGTCTTCCTTTCCGGCGACCACATCCTGCCGCGCATCAGCCCTCAGATCTTCGACCATACGGAGAGCAAGTCGTCCGCACTCGGCAACTATCTCGCCTCGCTGGACCGCGTCGCCGCGTACGACTCCGCGGAAGTGCTGCCCGCGCACGAGCACCGGTTCCGCGGGCTCGCGGCTCGCGCGGCCGAGCTCACCCGGCACCACGAGGCCAGGCTCGCCGAGATCGAGGCGGTCCTGCATGCGGACGAGGGCGCGACGGCATGGTCCATCACCACGATGATCAGCTGGTCGCGTGGCTGGGAGGCGGTCGAAGGGCGGATGCGCCGGGTCGCCCTGGGCGAGACCGTCGCCCATCTGAACCACCTGGTCGAAGCCGGCCGCGTCCGCAGCCACCGTCCCGACCTCGAAGGGCCCCGCTACTACGCGCCGGCCGGCGGCGACCGGTGCTGATCGGGCTGATCGCGGACACCCATGTGCCGGACGCGGCACCGGCGCTTCCGCACGCCGTGCTCGACGCCTTCGCCGGCTGCGACCTGATCCTCCACCAGCGCGCTGATGCCGTACGGCTATCGGGACGTCCTCGGCACGGTCGGCCTCATCCGCCTGGACCAGCGCCGGTTCACCATCACCGTGCTCGAACCGGCCTCTGGCGCGACGCAGTTGGAGCTGAGCGGCCTGGACCGCGAGCGCTCGCCAGAGGCCCGCGTCCAGCCGGCGGGCGCTGACTCCACTGGCGGACAGGATCGTTGACCAGAGGGAAAAATAGAAATAGGTTCTGGTTCTAGAAAGAACCATGCCCTGACGAGAACGGGACAACGATCTTGGAGAAGTTCCGCACCATCCGCGCCGAGCGCGTCGACGGCGTCCTCCGCATCACGCTCAACCGTCCGGAGCGGCGCAACGCCCTGTCGCCGGAGCTGCAGGACGAGCTGCTCGACGCCGTCCGGGAGGCGCAGTACGACACGTCGATCCGAGTGATCCTCATCCGGGGCGCGGGTCCCTCGTTCTGCGCCGGCTACGACCTCGGTCCCGACCCGTCCGCCCCGCCGCGGGCCGACTACAAGATGCCGGAGACGATCGAGGAGGACGTCGCGCTCTGCATGACGTTCGGCGAGAAGTGGGGCAGGCTGTGGCACTCGCGCATCCCGGTGATCGCGCAGGTCCACGGCTACTGCGTGGCCGGCGGCACCGATCTGGCCCTGCACTGCGACATGATCATCGCTGCCGATGACGCGCGGCTCGGCTTCCCGCCGGTCCGCTCGCAGGGCGGGCCGCCCACGCACATGTGGGTCTACCACGCCGGCCCGCAGTGGACGAAGCGCCTGCTCCTCACCGGAGACACGATCTCGGGCAAGAAGGCCGCCGAGGTCGGCCTCGTGCTCGAGTCGGTTCCGGCCGAAGAGCTGGACGACCACGCACTCGCTCTCGCCACCCGTGTCTCGCACATCGGGCACGATCTGCTCGCCCACAACAAGCGGATCGTCAACCTGGCCGTGGAGCTGATGGGCAGGGGCACGATGCAGACGCTCGCGGCGATCCACGACACCCTCGGCCACAACGCGCCGGAGGCGTTCGAGTTCAACGAGCGGCTGCGCACCGACGGGCTCCGCGCCGCGGTGGCCGAACGCGATGGCAAGTTCGCCTGACGCGCCGTCGAAGGCGCGCGGCGCGCCGTCGGAGGTGCGCAGGCCGGCGACGATACTGCACACCTCCGACTGCCACCTCGACCGCGTGGACGGCGGTTCCGCGCAACGCGCCTTCGCGGCGATGGTCGACGCCGCGATCGACCTCGACGTCGACCTCGTCCTGATCGCGGGCGATCTGTTCGACCACGCCCGGATCGGCGACGACGTCCTCGACTGGACCGCACGCCGGCTCGCCGACGTCGGCCGGCCCGTGGTGCTCCTCCCGGGCAACCACGACGTCCTCGACGCCGGCTCCGTGTACCACCGTTTCGACCTGCGCGCCCGCTGCCCGAATCTGCTGTTCCTCGGTGCGCCCGAGGGCCGTGCGGTCGAGGTTCCCGGCACCGACGTGATCGTGTGGGGCCGCGCGATGACGGAACACGCGCCGACGTTCAGGCCGCTGCTGTCGCCGCCGCCCAGGGTGGACGGCCGATGGCTGATCCTCGCCGGGCACGGCTTGGCGGTGCCGAGCGCAGCGGCCGGGTCGGGACGCTCCTCGCCGATCCTCCCCGAGGACCTGGACGATCTCGACGCGGACTACGTCGCGCTGGGATACCTGCATGTGCACGAGATCATCCGCACAAGGCCGCTCACCGCGTACTCCGGCGCGACCGCCCGCTCCCGCGGCGGTATGCCGGGATACGTCCTCGTCCACCTGGTTCCCGGGCGACCCGCCGGCCTGGAGTGGCAGGCGCTACACACCTGAAAGGACCCGGGCCCGGCCGCCGGTTCGGCCGGGCCCGAGGTCCGTCAGAACGTGGGAGGCCGCAGCAGCGCCAGGGCGTTGTCGCGCATGATCTTCTTGCCGTCCGCCGGGTCGAGCCTGTCGAGGTACCGGGCGAAGTCCGCCGGCTGCTCGGTCCCCTCGGCGTGCGGGAAGTCCGATCCGAACAGGACGTGGTCCACGCCGATCAGCCCGGCCAGGGCGGCGATGTCCTCCTCCGGGAACGGCGCCACCCAGAAGTGCCGCTTGAACACCTCGGACGGAAGCTCCTCGACGACCTCGCCGAAGGCCCGGATGTGCCGATCCACGATCCCGCCCGCATGGTCGAGCGTGTGGAGGACGTAGGGCACCCACGCGGCGCCCAGCTCGATGGACATCACGCGCAGGCGAGGGAACCGTCCGAAGACGTTGCCGAGCACGAGCGCAACCGCGGTGTCGATCATGGGCCGGTCACCCGCGAACAGGGAGTAGCGCAGGTTGCCCTCGTACGCGGGATCGCCCTGGCCGTGCCGCTGCCAGAGCATCCTGAACGCGTCGTCGTAGGCGTCGCCGCCTCCGTAGGTGTGATACGCGGCCGGGACGCCGGAGTCGTTCAGCAGCGACCAGAACGGGTCCCAGACCGGGTCGGCGGGCGAGCGGCCGTTGGCGGGGCCGGGCCGCAGCACGACGATGCGGGCTCCCCGGCTCAGGACGAGTTCGAGCTCTTTCGCCGCCTCGACCGGGTCGAGGACCGGGATCGCCGGAGCCGAGTACAGCCGATCCTGGTAGGCGAAGCCCCAGTCCTCCTCGACCCACTGGTTGAAGGCTCTGAATGCCTTGTACGTCATGCGGACGTTGCCGGCGTTGAGGCCCTCGACGCCGACGCCGAGGGTGGGGAAGAGGAACGCGCCCTCCAGCCCTTGCTCGTCCATCACCTTCAGGCGGCTGTCACGCTCCTGGTAGTGGGCCGGCAGCTGTTCGAGGACGCCGTACCGCGACTTGTCGTTCATCCCGACCGCCGTCGAGCCGCGCTCACCCCCACCCGACTCGAGTTCCTTCAGCCGGGCGTGGAAGGCGCCCGGCTTCGTGATGGGGTTGAACGTCGGATTCGGCACGAGCGTCTGCATGACGTTGCCGAACAGGATGTGCCGCCGCTTGCCCTCGGACACCCAGCGCACGAACCGCTTGACCTCGTCGTCCCCGTAACGCGTGAACGCGTCCTCGACCTCGTAGTAGTGGTTGTCCGCGTCGAACAGTCGGTAGTCCATGTGTGCTCCCAGAGGTCGTCCACCGCACCGGCACGCCGGCGCGCAGGGCCACCTCGATCCTAACCAAATTTCCAGAACAAGAACATAGTTTCAGTTATGGTAGGGATCGGCACCGGCGGCTGCGCCTGGGACGGAGGTCAGGAGACGGGGCGTCGGGCGAACAGGATCGCCCCAGGCTTCGGCCCGTCCGGGTTCAGCAGGTGCTGCGCCTCCATGGTGAAGCCCGCCTCGCGAAGCCGGTCGGCCACGTGGGACGGCTTGCGGTAGTGCACGTACGCCTGGACGGGCCGGTCGCCCTCACCGCTCGTCTCGATCTTCGACTCGTCACCGACGTGGAAGCCAGCGGCGAGCACACCGCCCGGCCGCAGGACCCGGTAGAACTGTCCGAGCACGCCCGGCACCGCATCGTCGGGGATGTAGATCAGCGACCACCACGCGAGCACACCGGCCACGGAGCCGTCGGCGAGGTCCAGGTCGGTCATCGAACCGACCTCGAACCGCGCGCCGGGGTGCTCGCGGCGGGCGATCTCGATCATCGCGGGGGACAGGTCGATGCCGAACGCGTCCGCCCCCAGCTCCCGCAGCAGGGCGGTGGTGTGCCCCGGCCCGCAGCCCACGTCGGCGACGGGCCCGCCGCCGATCGCGCGGACCAGATCGGCGAACAGCACCACTCCCGCGCGCACGTGCGGCAGCCTGTCGAGCAGGTCACGGGTCTCATCCGCGTAGCCCACCGCGAGGGCGTCGTAGACCTTCCGGGTATCGCTCAACCAGGTCATCAAAAGACCGTAGCCCGTCAAACCACCCGAGCCGGACGCACCCACCCGAGCAGGCAGAGCCCACTCGACGCCATCAATGCGCAGCGCAGGATGGACCAGTCAGGGCCCGCCGACTCTTGAAGTGGTCACCGGCAGGTGCACCTCGAAGAGGGCGCCGCCGGCGGAGGACTCGCCGATGGTGAGGGTTCCGCCGTGGGCTGTCACGAGGTCCCGGGCTATGGCGAGGCCGAGGCCCGCGCCGCCCTCGTCGCGGCTGCGGGCGTCGTCCAGGCGGACGAAACGCTCGAAGATTCGCTCGCGGTCGCCGGGCGGCACGCCGGGACCGTCGTCGGCGACGCTCACGATTGCCGTGCCGGCCTTCTCGCGGAGCGTCAGCCGGACGGTCGCGTTCGCGTGTCGCTGGGCGTTGTCCAGGAGGTTGCCGATCACCCGTGAGAGGCGTCCCGGCACACCCATGACGTGCGGGTCTGCCTCGATCGACGCCTGGACCGGCAGCCGGTCGACCGGTGCGCGCCGGTCGAGTTCGTCCTGGACCAGGCGGCCGAGCGCCACGGGGCGCTCCGGTGGGCGGTCGCCCGCGTCGATCCGGGCGAGGAGCAGCAGGTCGGCGGCCAGGTCCTGGAGGCGGACGACGTCCTCGGTGAGGCCGTCCACGTCGAGCAGTTCGGGGTGCGCCGCCGCGACCTCCAGCTGGGTGCGCAGCGACGCGATCGGGCTGCGCAGCTCGTGCGAGGCGTCCGCGACGAACCCGCGCTGCTTGGCGACGGAGTCCTCCAGCGCGGCCAGGGTCGCGTTCGTCGTGGCCGCCAGCCCGGCGATCTCGTCCCGCGAGGCCGGGACGGGCACCCGCCTGGCCAGGTCGCCCGCCGCGGTGATCTCGGCCAGCTCCGCCCGGACGGCCTCGACCGGACGCAGCGCCCGCCGCGTGACCAGCCAGGTCACGCCCGCGACGACGGCGAGCAGCAGCGGCAGCCCGGCGAGCATCGTCCGGGTGACGGTGCCGACCGCGTTCCGCGCGGCGGCCAGGTCCGCGCCCGCGTAGACGGTGACGGTCTCGTCCGCGGGCGTCGTCGCCTCTACCGCCGCGAAGCGATAGTCGGCGGTGCGGCCGTCGACGGTGGCGCTGCCGGTGGAGAGGCGCGGGCCGTCGTCGGACACCTCGCCGCGGCCGGGATCGTCGTCGAAGTCGGAATCGTCGTCCGAGTCGCCGTCGGGAGGCGGCGGGGACCGGTCGGGACGCACGGCCGGCGAACCCGTGCCGCTGATCGCCTTCAGGTCCTCGCTGGCGGCGCGAACGCGTCCGTGCTCGTCCACGACCTGTACCGGGTGCTCGTCGCCGTCCGGCAGGTCGAGGCTCCGGTACGGGGTGCCGGTCGCCAGCTGCGACGCGACCTCCCGGGCCGTCACCTCCGCCGACAGATCGGCCTGCCCGCCGAGGTTCGCGCGGAGCAGCAGCACGACCGCCAGCCCGGCCGCGACCAGCGCGACCGCCACCACGGCGGTCGCGCCGAGCGTCGTCCGCGCCCGGACGGACGAGAACCGCCGCCCCACGTCAGGCGCCCCCGTCCCGGGCCAGCCGGTATCCCGCGCCGCGCACCGTCGTGATCGACCGGCGCCCGAACGGGACGTCCAGCTTGCGGCGCAGCGCGCTCACGTACACCTCGACGATGTTGGGGTCCCCGGCGTAGGCGAAGTCCCAGACCGCCTCCATGATCTGCGTCTTCGACACGACCTGGCCCGCGTTCGAGGCCAGATGCTCCAGCACGGCGAACTCCTTGGCGGTCAGCTCCACCTCCGCCTCGCCCCGGAACACCCGCCGCGCGCCAGGGTCGACGGTGAGGTCGCCCAGCACGATGCTCGGGGCCGCGCCGCGCGTCCGGCGGCGGAGCAGGGCGCGGATGCGGGCGACGAGCACCACGTACGAGAACGGCTTGGTGAGGTAGTCGTCCGCGCCCGTGTCCAGGCCCTCTGCCTCGTCGTACTCGCCGTCCTTGGCGGTCAGCATCAGGATCGGCGTGTCGTCGCCCGCCGCCCGCAGTGCCGCGCACACCCGGTAGCCGTTCATCCCGGGCAGCATGATGTCGAGGATGATCAGGTCGAACTCCCCGCCGAGCGCAAGGTCGAGCCCCTCGGCGCCGTCGTGGACGGTCTCGACCACGAACCCCTCGGCCGTCAGCCCGCGGGCGAGGGGACGTGGCCAGGCGTTTCTCGTCCTCCACGAGCAGCAGGCGCATGGCCCCCAGCCTGCCAAACCGTCCCTGAAGAAGGCTTCAGGAAGCTTCAGGGCGGCTACAGGAACCAGCGGCATCGTCGATGACGCACGGGGCGGCCGGACCGGCCGGCCGCCTGCGACACCTGGAGGGTGCTAATGAGGTTCGACCCACGGCGCTTCGTCTCCGGACGCGGGCTGCTGGTCACGGTGGTCGCCGCGGGCGTCATCGCCGGCGGGGGAGCGGCCACCGCGTTCGCGGCCCACGACGACGGCCCCGGAACCCCGGCGTCCCCGTCCGGCGGCGCGTCCCCCGAGACCTCGGTCACGGAGGCGGCGGCCGCGGCGCTGAAGGCGGTCCCCGGCACGATCGAAGAGATCGAGCTGGACGGCGACGACGGCAGGCGCACTTGGGAGGTCGACGTCCTCGCTGGCAACGGCGGCTTGCGGGACGTGAGGGTCGACCCCCGCACCGGCGAGATTCTCTCCAACCGCGCGGCCCGGCCGGACGACGCCGATGACGACGACCGCGACCCGTCCACCGCCCTCCGGAAGGCGAAGGTCAGCGCGGCGGAGGCCGCCACGGCCGCGCTGAAGGCGGTCCCCGGCACCGTGACGTCCGTCGACTTCGAGCGGGAGGACGGCAGGTCCGGCTGGGAGGTCGACGTCACCGGCCGGGACGGGATCGAGCGCGAGCTGTTCGTGGACGCCGCCACCGCCAAGGTCGGCACCGACGGGACGGACGAGGACGACGACTGACCCGGAATTGACATGCAGCCATCTGGATGCCTATCGTGACAGGCAACCAGATGGCTGCATTTTGGGACGGTGCATGGACGAGGTCTTCAAGGCGCTCGCCGACGCGAGCCGCCGCCGGCTGCTGGACAGCCTCAACACCCGCAACGGGCAGACCCTCCGGGAACTGTGCGCCGGGCTGGACATGGCCCGGCAGTCGGTCAGCAAGCACCTCGCCGTGCTGGAGGACGCGGGCCTGGTGACCACCATGCGCCGGGGCCGCGAGAAGCTCCACTACCTCGACGCCGCCCCGATCAACGCCATCGCCGACCGCTGGATGAGCCGGTACGACCGCGAGCGGGCCAACGCGCTCGCCGACCTGAAGACCGCATTGGAGCAGGACGCGATGACCGGAAGCGAGTTCGTCTACACCACCTACATCCGCACCACGCCGGAACGGCTCTGGCAGGCCCTCACCGACCCGGCCTTCACCCGCCGCTACTGGGGCGTCGCGTTCGAGACCGACTGGACGCCCGGCGCCACGATCACCTGGCACGAGGAGAACGCGACGATGGCCGACGCGGAGCAGGTCGTCCTCGAAGCCGACCCGCCCCGCCGCCTCTCCTACACCTGGCACACCTTCACCCCGGAATGGGCGAAGGCCGTAGGCGTGGACGAGGAAACGCGCCTCAAACTCCTGGCGGAACCCCGCTCCAAGGTGACCTTCGACATCGAACCGTCCGGCGAGACGACCAAACTGACGGTCGTCCATGAGGGCGGCGAGACCCTCCTGGACATGTCCCGCCACGGATGGCCACAAGTCGTGTCCGGCCTCAAAACCCTCCTGGAGACCGGCGAGCCCCTCCCTGCCGAATGACCGGATGAGCGTCTACCTTCGGCTGGCGCGGAACTCCTCGGCCTCCGCCAACTCGGCGTATTCGAGCAGATGGCTCCCGGCCACCCGCTCCAGCACTCCGCGTACCTCGCCGGGCGTCGCGTAGAAGAACTCCCGCCGGAGATTGACCTGGTTGACGCGCTGCTCGGCGAACTCCTGATGGAGCCGCCCCTCCAGCCCGACCGTGTCCTCGCTGAAGATCAGCGCATGGACGTCGAACTTGAACGGCACGGACGCGTCGCCGAGCTCGCGGACCCGGTCCATCGGGTCCAGCCGCCGGGTCATGCCGATCTTCACCATCCGCTCGCCGAACGCGCCGATGTTGGAGATCACGTACACGTACCCGGCCCGGACCTTCGCGGCCCGGCCCTCCACGTCGCTGATGGCGGCCTCGACGTCCGCCAGCTTCGCGCGCAGGTCCGCGGCCCCGCCGGCGTCGCCGTTGGCCTCCAGCCGGGCGAGGGCCGACTCCACATGTGACCGTTCCTTGAGCAGCCGCGCCTTCTCGCGCTCGAACTCCTTGCGGGCCTTGTCCTCCTCGCGCTGCCGCTCGCGCTCGGCCCGCACCCGCTCCTTCTCCTCCTCCGCCTTCGCCAGGTGATCAGCGGTCAGCCGCAACTCCTTGACGCGGACCTCCCGGTACGGGCGGCTCACCCGGATGTCCATGGTCTTGCCGAGCCGCTCGATGGTCTGCGCGGTCTTGTCCAGCCGGTCGATCGCCGACTGCAGCTTGTACGGGCGCATGGTCCGGACGAGGTTGTCCGCCTCGGCGTTGTAGGCGCGCAGCATCAGCTTGGAGAAGTCGCGGACCATCTTGGCGCCCTGCGCCGCCGAGCCGTTGACCGTCCAGTTCGTCGCGCCGGCGACGGCCTTCCCGCCGCTCGCCATCGACCTGATCCGGTCCTTCAGGCGGGCCAGCTCGGCCTTGTAGGCGACGACGTCCGCGAGCGGGTGCTGGTACTCGTACACCCCGGCCTCCTGGAGGAGCGCGAGGTCCTGCGTCTCGACGATGTCCTGGCGCAGCCGTGTGAGGTCCCTGCGCGCCTTCTCGTTCGCGCGGCGCATGTCGGCGGCCTCGGCCCGCAGCCCCTCGATCTCGGCGGCCACCCGGGGCGCGTCGAGGCCGCCGAGCCGGTCCAGCCACTGCCGCAGCTCCGCGTTCTCGGCCTCCAGCTCTTCGATGCGCTGCCGCTTGCCCCCGAACACGGGCCTCGTCCTGGCCGCGGCGGGCGGCGGCCCCGGAGGCACGGGCGCAGACGTGGGCGGCACGGGCGCGGGTGCAGGCGGTACGGGCGGCGGGGCCGCGGGCGGTGCGAGTGGCGCGGCCGGTGGAGTCGGCGCGGGCGCGGGGATCGGCGGTGCGGGTGCGGGGACCGGGGGTGCGGCCGGGAGCCAGAACCGCCAGCCCGGGGGCGGGGGCGGCCAGGTCGCGTCGGGCTGCCAGCCCGGCGGCGGGGTCCAGCCGGGCGGCGGCGCGGGCCAGGTCGGCGGCGGGTTGTAACGCCACCCCGGCGTCCCGTCCGGCGCCCCGAAGCCTCCCGGACCGGTCACCGCCTGGACGGGGCCGGATCCGGTCGGCTCCGGGTGCACAGGCTCCGGTCGCGCGGGCTCCGGCGTCACCGGCTCCGGCGGGCGGGCGGCGGACTCGATGATCCGCCGGACGTGCGGCGCGTCCTGGTCGTGGACGTCACCGAAGTCGGTTTCGGTCCCGGCGCCGTCGAGCACCACGAGGAACCACCGCTGCTTGTACGACGTGCGCGTCTCGACGGCCGCCACGTCCGCGACGCGGACCTCCTGCCGAGGCCCCTCCCTGACGAGGTCAGGCGCCGAGAAGCCCAGAACGCGCCGGTCGGTGACGGCGACGTGGGTGAGCGTCGGCAGCGCCTTGACGGTCGCGGCGAGCGCCAGAAGTGACTCGCCGTCCTTGAGGTAGAGCCCGATCGAGCGCAGCAGGCGGTCCGTTTCACCTGGCTCGACCTCGACCCCGATGTAGCCCGGGTGCTGTGCGTCCTGCACCGTCATCGCGTCCTCGCAGCATCGTCTCCGGGCGGGACGGGAGAACGCGCCAATCCGAACCGGCTCCCCGTGCCGCCGTCATCTGGGCAGTCGAGGGGAGCGCTCGACTCCTCTAGGACGGGCCGGTGCGGGTCGTGGTTTACCCGTCACAGGGCGCAATGGCGGCGGTGGGGATCAGAGGCGCATGCCGTTGCTGCCGGGTTCTTCTTCGCCGTCGGTGCTGGGCTCGAGTTCCAGGTACTCGTCGTCGGGCCAGAGGGTGTCGGCGAGGCAGGCGAGGTACTCCTCGTCGACAGGGTCGAGTTCGGCGGTCATCGACTCCGGGTGGACGGCGGCAGAGGCATCGTCGGACGGGGGATCGGGGTCGCGGGCGTGGACGTGAGGCATGGGGCGGAGCAGGTTCGGCAGGCAGAGGCCGAAGAGGGCGGCCAACGCCACGAGGACCAGGACTGTGAGCACACCACACCGTCCTTCCGCGGTCGAGTTCCACATGATTCTTGCGTAAGGAGCAAAACAGTTGAACGCTACCGGGACCACCCGTCGGATGGGAGCCCGACATGCTGATCACCAGAGACGATCGCGCCTTGGAGTCTCAGGTGGACCTGCATACGGTGGGAGCCGGCCGGGATCGTTCAGGACCATCTCGTGCTGCCCCTCTCCCAGGCTGACGCGATACGCGCGCTTCGCGGCCACGACACGCGGGAGGAGGGTGTATGCGGCACCACGGCGTCGGCGGGCCGGGTTGATGGCGGGCGACGTGCAGTGCACGGTCGCCTACGGGGAGCGGAGGGAGCGGGAGCTTCCGGGGCCGCTGGCCGTCTGGGCGGCGGACGAGGGCATGTGGGCTCGGCCGCCGCTAGCGGCAGGTGATCAAGTGGCCCGTCGGTGCAGGTCGTCCGCGAAGGCGGGCAGGGCGGGCAGCCTTCCGGCCCGCCCGGGGCCCGGCGGGACGCGCTGGGGCGCCGCGCGGGGTCAGGCGGCGGGGGCGGGGCGGTGCGGAGCGATCACGCGGCCGTCCGGCAGCAGCTCGCCCGTGTCGTCGAAGACGACGATGCCGTTGCAGAGCAGGCTCCACCCCTGCTCCGGGTGGCTGGCGACGGTGCGGGCGGCCTCGCGGTCGAGGTCGTCCGGCGTCGGGCAGGCCGGCTCGTGCCGGCAGATCGAGTCAGGTTGTGCGGTCACGGTGTCCTCCACGGTGTCCCTGTGATTAAGGACATAGATGCAGCCTGCCGCCGCACGTCCGAAATATGCAAGTCGATGACGGATTCTTTACCGTCAAAGATGTGTGAACCCGGACAAGAGGGGCAATCCGGGGTGTTTCACCGCAGGAGGCCCTCGTCGGGATCGCCGCCGTGGTCGACGTCCAGGCCGACCACCGAGGCGCAGCCTATGCAGATCCACTCCGCGATGACCGCCTCCGGGTTGGTCCCGTGGGTGCGGTACGGGCGGTCGACCCTCCGGCGCCGCATCCCGTGCCCGCAGGACGAGTGCAGCACCCGCCCGCAGGTCGGGCACGGCCACACGTCCTCGCACCGCAGGTCACATCGGGGACACAGGGGCGACTCGTAGGGGCCGGCCATGGCGCCGGGGTCCAGCTCGCCCATCCACTCGTGTTCGAGGTCGAGGTACTCGTCGCCCGGCCAGTGGTGGTCGGCGAGCCACGCCAGGTACTCCTCGTCGCCGGGGCCGAGCACGGCCGTCAGCGACTCGGGGTGCTCGTTCGCCGAGCTGTGTCGGCGCCTGCCGTGCCGCGCCGTGGCCAGGAGCGTCAGGAGGCCGAGGAGCGCGGCCGCGGCCAGGCCGGTGGCCCAGGGCATCGCGGCTTCCTTATGGTCGGGCGGGGGGTGATTTGATCATGAATTCACTTCACAAAACCCTGCGAACGCTACAAGAAAGGTTCTTTACTGAAAAGTCGATCAAAAAGATTCTTTACAGGGGTGGTGGCGGGGGTGCTGTCCGAAACCGGGCCCACCCGCGTCCAGAACCCGTGCGGCCTGCGAGAACCAGCGCGCCCGAGCCTCCTCGCCCCGCTCCGCGGCGGGGGAGGGTTTCACTCTCCGCTGAATCCCGCGCCTCGGCCCCGGCGCCCGAGTAGGGCATCCGGGGCGGTGAGCGGTCCCAGGGGTGTGGTTTTCCGCAGGGCCGGGGTGTGGGGCGCGGCCGGTCAGGCGGGCGGTGCGCACCATGGTGACGGGAGCCGCCGGTTTCTAGCGTCGTCAACATGATCGAAATGGCGTACGCGACGGCCGGGAGCGAGCCCGCCGGCGGCATCGCGGGATGGGCGACCGACCTTATGGACCGGCTCGGCGCGCCGGGCGCCGGGCTGGCGATCGCGCTGGAGAACCTGTTCCCGCCGCTGCCCAGCGAGGTGATCCTGCCGCTGGCCGGGTTCACCGCCGCGCAGGGCCGGATGAGCCTGGCGGCGGCGCTCCTCTGGACGACGCTCGGCAGCATCGCCGGGGCGCTGGCCCTCTACGGGATCGGCGCGCTGATCGGCCGCGACCGGATCCGCGCGCTGGTGGCGCGGCTCCCGCTCGTCAAGCTGTCCGACCTGGACCGGACGGAGGCGTGGTTCGCGCGGCACGGCGCCAAGGCGGTGTTCTTCGGGCGCATGATCCCGATCTTCCGCAGCCTGATCTCCGTCCCGGCCGGGGTGGAGCGGATGCGGATGACGACCTTCCTGATCTACACCGGCCTCGGCAGCCTGCTGTGGAACACGGCGTTCGTCCTGGCCGGGTACGGGCTCGGCGACAACTGGCGGACGGTCGAGGAGTACGTCGGCGTCTACTCCAAGGGGGTGCTCGCGCTGGCGGTCCTGTGCGTCGCCGCGTTCGTCGCCGTGCGTATCGTGAAGGCGCGGCGAAACACCAAGGAACGGCGGAACGCCCCGGAACAGTGGACCGCCCCGCACCAGCGGTACGCGATGGAACAGCGGGCGGACGACGGACGGCGGGCAGGCAGGCATCGGCTGGAGACGTGAGAACCCGAACGTGACCGGATCTTCTGACCGCCGTGGCCCGCGCCGCCGTGGCCCGCGCGCCCTCGTCCGGGCCGCCGCGGGGCTGGCGCTGGGCGCGGCCACCGCCGGTGTGGAGCTGGTCCTGCTAGCGGTGGCGGCGCTCCTGATGGCCTACTCGCTGGCCTTCTCGCGCGGCCAGCGGGTGGTGCCGACGGTCGTCGCGGACGCGGCCGAGGCGGCGACCGAACTGGAACGGTGGCGGCTCCGGAGGTTCCACGGCGAGGACAGGCCCGTCGAGTACGGCCCGCTGAAGGCGCTGGCGTATCTCGTCCTGCGGGTGCCGGTCGGGCTGCTCGGCGCCGTCATCCTGCTGCTGATCGGCTACGGCGGGGCGTTGGCGGTCGCGCTGGCCTGGAGCTGGTGGGTCACCGGCGACTATATGGACGGCATCCCGCCGACCTGGTGGATCGTCCTGTACACGGTGGTCTTCGGGCTGGTGCTGCTGTTCCTGGCCGTCCAAGGGCTGGTCGGGGTCGTCGCGCTGGAGCGGACGGTGGCGCGGCGGTGCCTGGGCCCGAGCCCGCTTGAGGAGTACGAGCGGCGCATCGCGCAGCTGTCCGTCACCCGGGCCGAGGTGGTGGACGCGGTGGACGACGAGCGCCGCCGCATCGAACGCGATCTGCACGACGGCGTCCAGCAGCGGCTCGTCGCGCTCGGCATGCTGATCGGCCGCGCCCGCCGCGCCGGAGACGCGGAGCGGGCCGCCGACCTGCTGAAACAGGCGCACGAGGAGTCGCAGCGCGCCCTGGAGGACCTGCGGGAGGTCACCTGGCGCGTCTATCCGGCCGCGCTGGACGGCGAGGGCCTGCGCGCCGCGCTGGAGACCGTCGCCGAGCGGACCCCGCTGCCGGTGACGATCGCCTACGACGTGCCCGGACGCCCCCCGCACGCGATCGAGACGGCCGCCTACTTCGTCGTCTGCGAGGCCGTCACGAACGCGGCGAAACACTCGGCCGCCCGCCGGGTCCAGGTGGAGGTCACCGGATCGGCGACAATGATCGGCGTGCGCATCGAGGACGACGGCGGCGGCGGGGCCGACCCGCGCGGCGGCGGGCTCGCCGGCCTGGCCCGCCGGGTCGCCGCGCTGGACGGCACGTTCGGCGTGGACAGCCCGCCCGGCGGCCCGACCGTGATCACCGCGGAGCTGCCGTGCGGGTGATGCTGGCCGAGGACTCGACGCTCCTCCGCGAGGGCCTGGTGCGGCTGCTCGCCGAGGAGGGCCACGCCGTGGAGGCGGCGGTCGGCGACGGCGACGCGCTGCTCGCGGCCGTGGCGGCGGGCCCGCCGGACGTCGTGGTCGTCGACGTCCGGATGCCGCCGACCCACACCGACGAGGGCCTGCGCGCCGCGCTGGAGATCAGGGAGCGCTGGCCGGACGTCGGCGTCCTCGTCCTGTCGCAGTACGTCGAGAAGCGCTACGCCACCGAGCTGATCACCGCGGACACGACCGGCGTCGGCTACCTGCTCAAGGACCGCGTCGCCCAGGTGGACGAGTTCCTGGACGCCCTCGACCGCGTCGGTGCGGGCGGCGCGGCCTTCGACCCGGAGGTCGTGCGGCGCCTCCTCGCCGCGCACGGGACCCCGGCCGATCCGCTGTCCCGCCTCACGCCGCGCGAGCGGGACGTCCTCGACAACATGGCACAGGGCCGGACCAACGCCTCGATAGCCGAGATCCTGCACATCTCGCAGAGCGCGGTGGAGAAGCACGTCAACGCGATCTTCGACAAGCTCGACCTGTCGCACGCGACCGGGTACAGCCGCCGCGTCCTCGCCGTCCTGCGCTACCTCGGAACCCCTGGTCAACCCGGCTGAAACTCCCCCAGAAGCGGACTATCAACCCTGAATCGGGTATGGGAGGTGGACCGATCCACCGACCCGCGGAGGGAGGGGCCGTGGCGGACACCAACCGAGGCGTCGTGTACCAGCGGCCGGGCGAGGTCACGGTCGAGGACCTGGACTTCCCGAAGCTCGAGCTGGCCGAGCAGAACGGCCGGAAACTGCAGCACGGCGTCATCCTGAAAGTACTGGCCACCAACATCTGCGGCTCCGACCAGCACATGGTGCGCGGCCGGACCACCGCGCCCGCCGGGCTCACGCTCGGCCACGAGATCACCGGCGAGGTGATCGAGTGCGGCCGGGACGTCGAGTTCATCAAGGAGGGCGACCTCGTCAGCGTCCCGTTCAACATCGCGTGCGGGCGCTGCCGCAACTGCAAGGAGCGCCAGACCGGCGTGTGCGAGAACGTCAACCGGGACCGTCCGGGCGCCGCCTACGGGTACGTCGACATGGGCGGCTGGCACGGCGGCCAGGCCCGCTACGCGGTCGTCCCGTACGCGGACTTCAACCTGCTCAAGTTCCCCGCCGACCGCGACACCGTGATGGCGAAGCTGCAGGACCTGGCGATGCTGTCGGACATCTTCCCGACCGGCTACCACGGCGCCCACACCGCGGGCGTCACCACCGGCTCCACCGTCTACGTGGCGGGCGCGGGCCCGGTCGGGCTCGCCTGCGCCACCGCGTGCCTGCTCCTCGGCGCCGCCGTCGTGATCGTCGGCGACATGAACGCGCAGCGGCTGGAGCAGGCCCGCGGGTTCGGCTGCGAGACGATCGACCTGTCCGCGCACGCCGACGTGCCGGAGCAGCTCGACCAGATCCTCGGCGTCCCCGAGGTGGACGCGGCCGTCGACTGCGTCGGGTTCGAGGCGCGCGGCCACGGCCCGGAGGGATCCGCCGGCGAGCAGCCCGCGACCGTCCTGAACACGCTGATGGACATCACCCGCGCCGCCGGACGGCTCGGCATCCCCGGCCTCTACGTCACCGGCGACCCTGGCGCGCCGGACGAGAACGCCAAGGTCGGGCAGCTCGGCCTGCGCATCGGGCTCGGCTGGGCGAAGTCGCAGGTCCTCACCACGGGACAGTGCCCGGTGATGACCTACAACCGGCAGCTGATGATGGCGATCCTGCACGACCGCGTCCAGATCGCGCGGAACGTCAACGCGTCGGTCATCCCGCTCGACGAGGCGCCCGAGGGCTACGCCGCGTTCGACAAGGGCGCGGCGCACAAGTACATCCTCGACCCGCACGGCCTGGTGGGAGCAGCGGCCTGACCCACCCAGAGATAATGTCCAGAGGGTGCCGGTATCCGAGTACGGCGACTTCATGTCAGGCGCCGAAGTCGCAGCGACGCTCAAGGAATACGACCAACTGCTGGCCGCGCCCTTGGACGACATCGTCGCGCCCCGGCAGCAGGCACTCCCCGACCCCGCCCAGGTCGGGCGGTGGCGGCTGCCGGAGGCCGACCGCGACGCGCTCATCAGATGGGGGTTGCCGAACAGCTCAGGCGGCCTGTTCGACGTCGACTACCAGGACGCCGTCCTGATAGTCGAGAGCGAATTCCCCGGCGAGCACCTCTACGGGCTGGTGAAGTTCAGCAGCGAAGCCCGTGTCGTCGCCGTGGCCGGTACGGGCGCCGTGTACATGCTGCCGCCCCCGCCAATGGACATGGAGGAGGCCGCCGAACTCGAGAGGCGGAATCCGGAATTCGTTGCGCATCACCGGAAGAGGCATCCCGAGTTCCCGTACATGTCACCGAGCCTCTTCAACTCCTCGGTCTCGCTCTTCGTGAACGCGTACTGGCGGTATGAGAGGGCCTCCGGGGTGCTGAGGAAGCTGGTCCTGGGTGCCGATCCATTCGATGTCGCGTGTGTGAACGCCGTGGCCGACCGTCTCGACGCCTTCGTGGAGTGGGTGCGGTCAGCCGATCCGCCCGCCGCCGAAGGCGACGCGGAATGGCCGGAGATCCTCGAGAACTGGTGAGAGCCCGCCGATCCGCGCCGGCGCACGGTGCCCTCCAGGGCCGTGGCAAGGTGGGAGCCTGGGAAACATGAGAGGGGATGCGCCGATGGTCGGCAAGCTGGAATGGGAACCGGCGGGCGAGCGTCCGGAACTGCTCGCGGACGCGGTCGCGGCGGCGATCGGCGGCGTGCCGGGCGCGGAGGTCGCCGAGATCGACCCGGAGCTCGCCGACACGGCCGCGTTCTGCGAGCGCTACGACGTCCCGCTCGACGCCAGCGCCAACTGCGTGGTCGTCGCCGCCAAGCGCGGCGGCGAGGTCACCTACGCCGCGTGCATGATCCTCGCCACCGGGCGCGCGGACGTGAACGGCGTCGTCCGCAAGTGGCTCGGCGCCCGGAAGGCGTCGTTCGCGCCGATGGCCGAGGCGACCGAGCTCACCGGCATGGAGTACGGCGGCATCACCCCGATCGGCCTTCCCGAGGGCTGGCCGATCCTCGTGGACGAGGCCGTTGCCGCAGCCCCGCAGGCAGTGATCGGCAGCGGCCTCCGCAAATCGAAGATCCTCCTGCCCGGCAAGGCGCTCGCGGCCCTTCCCGGCGCCGAGGTCATCGCCCTGGCGCTCTGACGCCGCCCGCGCCGCCGAGCCGATGACCTCCGCCGAGCCGATGACCTCCGCCGCCCTGCGCCGCGCGCTCACCGACCCGGGTCCGCGTCCGCTGCCCGGCAGTGCCGTCCGCCTCCTGGAGGAGCTGGACGCTCCGCCGCGCCTGGCCGCCCATCTGCGCGCCGTCCACGACGTGGCCGCCGAACTGGTCGCCTGGGCCGGGGAACACCATCCGTCGGCGGCCGTGGACGCGGAGGCCGTTCTGTTCGGCGCGGCCACGCACGACATCGGGAAGGCGCGGCATCCGTCCGAACTGTCCGGTCCGGGCGCGGACCACGAGGAAGCCGGATACGAACTGCTCCGCGAGCGCGGTGTCGAGGAGCGCCTGGCCCGCTTCGCGCGCACCCACGCGTCCTGGGACGACCCGGGCACCGGCCTCGACGACCTGCTCGTCAGCCTCGCCGACAAGGTCTGGAAGGCCAAGCGCGTCACCGGCCTCGAACAACGCGTCGTGGACGCGCTCGCCGCCGCCTCCGGCCAGGAACCATGGGAGGTGTTCATGGCCCTGGACGACGTCTGCGACCGCCTCGCCGCCGGCGCCGACCGCCGCCTCGCTTTCCAGTCGGCCTACCCGATCACCTGAAGCCCGGACCGGGCCGGGCTCGGGCCGGGACGGGCCGGTCCGGCGATCAGGTGGGAACCGAGTCGACGGCGTAGCGGGTGCCGCCCACGGCGCGGGCGCGGTCGAGCAGGACCCGGTTGGCGGCGAGCATGTCCGCGACGGGCGCGCACCCGGGCGAAGCCGTGCGCAGGACGCTGAACAGGACGGGATCGTCCGGCACGGCCAGCATCGGCACGTGCCCGACCCGCAGGGCCTTGATCAGGATGACCCCGCTGAGCCCCAGGAAGGCCGTGGTCAGCTCCGCCAGCGTCGCCTCGATCACCTCGGCGGCGCGCGCCGCGGGCAGGAACACCATCGCCCACGGATGCGGGCGCGCCCACTCGCCGAGACCGATCAGCTCCTCGACGTCGGGACGCAAACGGTCGCAGAAGTCCAAGAAGGAGAGCTTTTCGGTCTCCCTGGTGCCGGGCGGCGGCTCGGCCT
The DNA here is from genome assembly GCF_044326375.1 of Actinomadura sp. 3N508. Taxonomy (NCBI): domain Bacteria; kingdom Bacillati; phylum Actinomycetota; class Actinomycetes; order Streptosporangiales; family Thermomonosporaceae; genus Actinomadura; species Actinomadura sp. 3N508. The sequence goes on along the minus strand of NZ_JBIRAX010000003.1, from coordinate 345,661 downwards.
CGTCCCCATAACGGACGATCTTGGCCTCGTACACCCACCCGCCGCCGTCCTCGGACGGCTTGACCTGCGCCGAGATGTCGTCCGCCGGTATCTCGCGCTGGACGCGCAGCACGTCCTCGGCGTCCCGGCAGGGGATGGTGCAGCACAGCACCCGCTCCGGCGCCGGGACCAGCGGAATCGTCGCCCGCGTGATGACGCCGTGCCGCCCGAGCCCCGCGCGGACGGCGTCGAACAGGCCGGGCCGGACGGCGGGGGAGCAGACCACGGGCTCGCCGTCCACGACGACGTCGAGGGCGAGCACGTTCTCGGCCTGGACGCCGCGCACGTGGGACGTCCCGCCGACGCCGCCCGCGGAGATCGTCCCGCCGACCGTCACGTCGAGGTAGTCGGTCAGCACCGGCGGGGCCAGCCCGTGGGGGAGCGTCGCGGTGAGCACGTCGCGCCACCGCGTTCCGGCGGCGGCGACCGCATGTCGCGCGCCGACCTCGACACCGGTCAGCTCGCGCAGATCGATCGACACGCCCGCGGTGAGCGACTGCCCGTAGGTCGAGTGCCCGAGACCGCGCGGCACCACGTCCAGCCCCTGGGCGGCGGCCTCGCGGACGGCGCGCGCCACCTCGCCCGCCGACCTCGGCCGGACGACGCGGACCGGGGACCGCTCCACGATCCCGCCGAAGTCACGCATGCGCACCGCCTCCCGGCCGCCGCGCGGTCATCGCTGCCGGAGGCGGTCGGCGACGCGGCCGAGGGCATCGCCCAGCAGGTCGATCTCCTCGGGGGCCAGCACCTCGATCAGCGTCTCGCGGACGACGCGGCGGTGCCCGGGACGGACCTTGGCCAGCACCTCGGCGCCCTCGTCGGTCAGCTCGGCCCACACCGACCGCCGGTCGGCCTCGTTGCCGGTCCGGCGGACGAGCCCGGCGCGTTCGAGCTGCGTGACCTGGTAGGTGAGCCGGCTCTTGGACACCATCACCACGCGGGCGAGGTCGGACATGCGCAGCCGGTTGCCCTCGGCGAGGCTCAGCCCGACGAGCACCTCGAACTCGGCGTGGGAGAGTCCGCCCTCTCGTTTGAGCTGCCGCTCGATCTCGTGGTCGATCAGGTGCCCGGCGGCCAGGAAGGCCATCCAGGCGCGCAGCTCCCGCGGTGCGAGGGCGTCCCGGGGTTGGTTCATGCGGTGATTCTAGGTGGCCTGGTGATTCTAGTTGGTTAGAAGGCGAACTGAATTTTCAAGATGGTCTGGATTTGAATCAAGTCTGCTAGCGTCGGAGGAAGTTCATATTTGAACCTTCAACAAGAGGAGTCCGAGGCATGCTCCCGCCCCGCCGCTTTCCCGCCATCTCCGACACCGGCCTGCTGATCGGACGGGTGGCGATCGGTGCCATGTTCACCGCACACGGCTGGAAGAAGTTCTCCGACGAAGGGCACTCCGAGGTGGCCGCCGGCTTCGACCAGCTCGGCATCCCGCTGCCGGAGATCTCGGCCTACTTCACCACCTATGTCGAGCTGGTGGGCGGCATCGCGCTGATCATCGGCCTGCTGGTGCCCGTCGTCGCGTTGCTGCACGCCGTGAACATGGCGGGCGCGTTCTACTACGTCCACATGGACAAGGGCTTTTTCCTGGACAAGGGCGGCTACGAGTACGTGATGGTCCTCTTCGGGGCGTCGCTGCTCCTCGCCGGGACCGGCGCCGGACGATTCTCGCTGGACGGCCTGCTCTGGGGCCGCCGCCGTGGTGAGAACGCTCCAGAACGCGAGTCCGTCCCCGCCTGACCCCGGCCCGGGCCTCGGCGGCCCGCCCTGGCTGCCCCGGCCCGGCCCGTCCAACCTTGCCCAGCCTCTCCAACCCTGCCTGGCCTGTCCAACCCTGTCCCACCCTGCTTGACCCGGCCCGAACAAGCTTGACCACGCCAGACCCGGCCCGGCCCCCACCCGGCCGGTCTGGCCTTCGGCCGACGCGCTCTCCGCCCCAGGGGCGTCGGCCCGTTCGCCCGGCCCGTCCACGGCCCGGAGGCGCAGGATCTCCGCTCACTGAGATCCCGCGCCATGGACGTGGACGGGCTGGAGGCGCGGCACGCACCGCCGACCCTCGCCGACCCCTCCGGCCGCCGACCCGCCGAGCGCGGCGCCCCCGTGGTCACACGCCTCGCTCTCCAGCGCTCCTGACTCTGTGCATCGTTCTGGCACCGTCCGTGAGCGTCGTCGCGTACGATGCCCATGCGGGCCAGGTGTGATCTAGGTAACTCTGTTCGCGCGAGTCACCCCGAGCGTGACGGCGCGGTAAACAAGAGTTGCCTGCCGAGAAAGGAATATGGCTCGATCCAATCCTCTTGGATGGCCGCCCGCTCGCCTGACAACCCCCTTTTCAGGACATCTCCCCTTAACGTCGAAGTGACAAGATGTTCCTGATGTCCGTTTCTGGGCATGGTGATCACTGGGAGTTCCTGGAGAGGCGGGTCGCAGTGTCGCGCGGTAGTGAGTTCGTAGTGGTGGCCAATCGGCTTCCGGTCGACCGGACCGTCGGGGCGGACGGTGTGCCGCGCTGGCGGCGAAGTCCTGGCGGCCTGGTCAGCGCCATCGCCCCGGTGATGCGGCGCAGGAAGGGGACCTGGATCGGCTGGACGGGCGCGCCCGACGAGCGCCTGCAGCCGTTCGAGGAGGACGGCATGGCGCTGCACCCCATCACCCAGACCGCACGGGAGGTGGAGCTGTACTACGAGGGCTTCTCGAACGCCACCCTCTGGCCGCTCTACCACGACGTCGTCGCCCCGCCGGTCTACGACCGCGCGATGTGGGACGCCTACGTCCAGGTGAACCGGCGGTTCGCGGAGGCGGCGGCGGAGGTCGCGGCCGAGAAGGGCGTCGTCTGGGTGCAGGACTACCAGCTCCAGCTCGTCCCGCGGATGCTGCGCGAGCTGCGTCCCGACCTGCGCATCGGGTTCTTCCTGCACATCCCGTTCCCGCCGCTGGAGCTGTTCTGGCAGCTGCCGTGGCGGCGGCAGATCCTGGAGGGGCTGCTCGGCGCCGACCTGGTCGGCTTCCAGCTCCCGGGCGCGGCGTCCAACTTCGTGCGGCTCTGCCGGCGGCTCCTGGACGCCCGCTACGTCAAGCAGGACGTCTACTGGGACGACCGCGTCGTCCGGGCCCGCGCGTTCCCCATCTCCGTGGACGTGGGCGAGCTGAACGATCTGGTGGGGCGTCCGGACGTCCAGGAGCGGGCGCAGGAGATCCGGACGGACCTGGGCGACGCGACGGTCCTGCTCGGCGTGGACCGGCTCGACTACACCAAGGGCATCACGCAGCGCCTGCAGGCGTTCGGGGAGCTGTTCGAGGACGGCCGCCTCAAGCCGGGGCAGGCCGTGTTCGTGCAGATCGCGACGCCGAGCCGGGAGCGGGTCGAGCAGTACCAGCTGCTGAGGGAGGAGATCGAACAGCAGGTAGGCCGCATTAACGGCGAATACGGCGAAATCGGATTTCCGGTCGTCCACTATCTGCACAGTTCGTACGACCGTGCGGAACTGACCGCCCTCTACCTCGCCGCCGATGTGATGGTCGTCACACCACTGCGGGACGGCATGAACCTCGTCGCCAAGGAGTACGTGGCATGCCGCAAGGACCTGCGCGGCGCGCTCGTGCTCAGCGAGTTCACCGGCGCCGCGGCCGAGCTCAAGCGCGGCGCGTTCCAGGTCAACCCGTACGACATCGACGGGCTCAAGGGCACGCTGCTCGCCGCGCTCGACGCCGATCCGGCCGACCAGGCGCGGCGGATGCGCACCATGCGCCGCCGCGTGATCGAGCACGACGTGGACCGCTGGGCCCAGGACTTCCTCAGCGAGCTGGAGCGTCCTGGGGTCCGGCTGGAGCAGGCGGAGCATATTCCGGCGCTGGAGGGCTGACCCGCAGGTCGAAGGCGGCCCAGACGGCCTTCCCGCCGGTGGCGAGCCGAGCCCAGCCCCACGCGTCGCTGAGGGCGCCGACGACCAGCAGGCCGCGGCCGCCCTCGACGAACCCGGCCGGGTCGCTCGGGACGGGCTCGGGCGCCCGCCCGCCCGGGTCGGTCACCGAGACGACGAGCCGCCTCGGGTGCCCGATCAGGACGACCTGGATGGGGCACAGCGGCAGCGGCTGGGGGAGCCCCTCCAGGCCGTGCCGCAGCGCGTTGGTCACCAGCTCCGACACCGCGATGACGACGTCGCCCGCGGCGCCGGACATGCCCCAGCCGTCCAGCGTGAGCTGGGTGAACTCGCGCGCGGCGCGGGGCGAGGTGATCTCCGCGGGGAACACCTTGCGGGCCATGCGCGGGGTGCCGGAGTGCGGCGCGGGCCAGAGCCCGGCCAGCCCCGGCACGGCGACCGGGGTGCTGGCGGGCCCGTGCGCGGGGCCGCTCGCGGAGACGTTCGTCGGGGTGTTCGGGCCGAGCGGCGCAGGAGGCGCATCGGGCCACGGATGGAGAGCCGGGGCGTGCCGCGGCCTGCCGCCCGCCATGGCGGCGGGTGCTGCGACTTCGTCTGCCTGGTCAACGGTCATGGTCAACAACCTCAGAGGCGTGCGGGGTGGTCACCGGCGAGCGTTCGCTATCTTGCTCCTCAAGTCGTGCAGATGCAAGACCGTCTGCATGAACCGATGCAAGAACGAATGCACGTGCATCTCGTACCATCGTGTGGGGTGGGGCGAGATCGCAGCCTCCCGCGTGGAGGTTGAGACGCCTAGAGGGGGCAGACCAACGATGGACGGCCAACAGCTGCTGGACGTCTGGCGCGGCGAACTCGTGTGGCAGAAGAGCCGGCGGAGCAATCCGTCCGGCAACTGCGTCGAGATGGCAGAACTCCCCAGCGGGGAGATCGCCGTGCGCAACTCCCGCGATCCCGAGGGAGCCGTGCTCGTCTATACGCGCGAGGAGGTGGAGGCCTTCGTCGGAGGAGCCAAGGACGGCGACTTCGATCACATGCTCGTCTGACCACCGGCCGGCCCGCTCTACCGAACGGGAACCCATCCCCGGCCGCCAGGCCGGTACCGTCCGGCCGATGCACCTTGGGCAGAACCCCGCTTAGAAGCCCGACAAGCCCGCCGTCATCGTGGCGGGCTCCGGGAGGACCGTCACCTCCCGGTAATCGAATGAGGAGTCCGACCGGCTCGCGCAGCTGCTCCCCGCGTGGAGGGGCTGCGCCCGGGGGGCCACATCACGTTTTCGCTGGAGAACCGTCCGCGCTCTGTCGCCGTCGCCTGGACCGCCGCCCTAGCGGTCCGGGCCCGACCACATCGCCCGGCACTCCGCGCCTCATGCCCTGAGCGCTAAGTCAGGAGCGCCCGCAACACATTGGCCTGGGAACGCTCCGCCCATGCCCGCCGAGAGGGAGAGCGCGCGGCCGCCCGGCCTGGGCGCATCCCGCGCATCCCGGGCCCCATCTACGCCCGTCTCGGGCAACGCCGCGGCCTGCGGTCGCTCAGGGGCTGGATGGGCCGCGCGACCTTTGAGAGGGCCGTGGACGGCGCGACGCCCCGGCCGGGGGTCTGGTGACCCGGTCGGAGCGTGGAAGGCGCCAGGCGCGTTCTCGTGAGCGTTCCCGCCGTCGCGGAGCGTGCGCTCCGCGACGGCGGGAGGAGGCTCAGTGCATCGGCATCGGCGTGTCGGCCGCGCTGGTCTCCGGCTTCCGGCGCGGCAGCAGCAGCGCCGGCAGGAACGCCAGGACGAGCAGCCCGGCCGCGTACCAGTACGTGTGCTGGAACGCGTCCGCCATCGGAGGCGCGATCTTCTCCATGATCGCCGGCGGCACCTTCTCGGTGCTGCCGATCTCGCCGCCGCCCGCGCCGCCGAAGCCGGCCTCGTCCAGCTTCGAGGTGAGCTGGTTGGCGAGCAGCACCGAGATCATCGCGGTGCCGATGGACGCGGACACCTGCTGGATGATGTTCAGCATCGTGCTGGCCCGCGGGACCTCGTCGTGCACGAGCGTCTGGATGGCCGCGGCCATCGTCGGCATCATCGTCAGGCCCATGCCGAGGCCCATCACGAACAGGGCCCCGCCGAGCGCCCAGTAGGACGTGTCCGCCTCCAGGATCGCGGCGAAGCCCGAGACGGAGGCGACCACCACGACCATGCCGAACAGCACGACGCGTCCGGGCCCGATCCGGTCGGTGAGCTTGCCGCCGATCGGCATCGTGAGCATCGCGCCGAGGCCCTGCGGGGCCAGCAGCAGGCCGGCGTTCATCGCGCCCTCGCCGCGCACCGTCTGGAAGTACAGCGGCAGCAGGAGCATCGCGCCCATGAAGGCGACCATGAACAGCACCATCGTGCCGGACGCCGCCGCCACCGACCGGCGCCGCAGCAGCCGCAGGTCGATCAGCGGGTTGCTCGCGCTCAGCGCCCGGAACACGAACCCGAGCACCAGGAGCGTTCCAGCCACGGTGAAGATCAGCGGCTCGGTCTTCAGGAAGTCCCGGGACTCGGCGCCCTTCGCGACGCCGTAGATCAGCGACGCCAGGCCGGGCGAGAGCAGGATCAGCCCGAGGAAGTCGAGGCGCTCGGCCGGCTTCGGCTCGTCCCGCTTGAGGACCTTGCCCGCCAGCAGCAGCGCGATGATGCCGATCGGCAGGTTGATGAAGAAGATCCACCGCCACGACACGTCGTCGACGAGGTAGCCGCCGATGATCGGGCCGAGGATCGGGCCGAGCAGCATCGGCACGCCGACGATGCTCATCACCTGGCCGACCCGCTGCGGCCCCGCCGCCTGGGTCATGATCGTCATCGCGGCCGGCATGATCATGCCGCCGCCGAGGCCCTGCAGGACGCGGAACAGGATCAGCGACTCCGCCGACCAGGCGAAGCCGGCGAGCGTCGAGCCGACCACGAACAGGCCGATCGAGATCATGTAGAGGCGCTTGGTGCCGAACCTCGCCGAGGCCCAGCCGGTGAGCGGGATCACGGTGGCCAGCGCCAGCGTGTAGCCGGTCGCGACCCACTGGATCGTCGCCAGCGAGGTGTTGAACTCCTTGGCCAGGTCGTTGATGGCCACATTGACGACCGTGACGTCCAGGATCGCCATGATGGCGCCGAGAATGACGACCCCGGCCACGGCGAGCACGCCACGGTCAAGCCCGCCGTCGGCTGCGGGCTCCTTTACTGGGCCGTCCGCTGTCGTCGGAGACGCGGGAGCGGTCAACTCTCATCCAATCGTCGGGGCCCGCGCATGCGGGCACGCAGGGACCGTGGGCAGGTTCAAGGGGGTACTGCCGCAAAATACTGCAGCGACTGACACTTTCGCGAACCGTTAAACTCCGCAGGTTCCGGGAGTATTCCAAGGGGGTCCGACAGAACCGCCCTGCTCCACGACGTCCAGCCTGCGACCTCGACTCCACTTGAGGTCAACGAATTGTGACAGACGCGACATCAGACTCCCGCCTCCGCTACACCCACGCCGACCGCCGCCCCGCCGGAACTCAGCGCTCGGCTAGGAGACCTTCAACCGCCGCCCCAACGCCTCCGCCCCCCGCACGTCCTGCCCGGGGCCGATGTGGACGGTGAGCTTGCGGTTCGCCGCCAGTGGTGACAGATCGATCCCAGGCGCGGCGCCTGTCAGGTCGAGGTACCTCAGGCGCTGTAAGGACGCGATGGGACGGAGATCTGTGAGGTGGTCACACTCGTTGAGCCAGAGGGACCTGAGGTTGGTGAGACTCCGCAGCGGCTCGAGATCCTGGATCGAGGTCTCATGCATGCTGAGGATCTCCAGCCCTGTCAGTGAAGAGAGCGGGGCGAAATCGGTTACGTGGCATCCGTCGCACTGGAAGTTCTCCAGGGGAGTGCCTATGAGCGGGCTGAGGTCGGTTACCCAGTCGCAGTGGTTCACCAAGAGGGCCCCGAGGTCGGGGGTTCGCTCCCGGATCGCCTCCAAGCCGTCGACGGTGAGATTCGAGCCGCTGATGCCCAACCCCCACAGAGCTTCAGGTGGGGGGAGCATGGCGAGGTCTGTCAGGTGGGAGCAGCCGAACATCGAGAGAACGGTGAGACGGCTCTGCCGCCGCAGCGGCGAGTAGTCGATGATTCCTTCACAATTGTGGAGGAAGAGCTTGTCGAGTCGTGGCAGGTCGTCCAAAACGCCGAGGTTCGTCAGCCCAGGGAACCCGAAACCGAATCTGCGCAGTGCCGGGAGCGGAGGGAGAAGCGCCGGATCCGCCATTGGCCGTGGCGAGAAGAGGTTCAGGTAGACCAATGTCTCGGCGTGCGCGGCGAGGAAGCCGAAATCGTTGATCTCGTCCAGGGAGACGTGCAGATCGGTGAGCGCGGGCAGCTTGTCGAGGGCTGCCACCTGCCGGGGCTTGTCGATCAGCGTGAGTTCTGTGGTTCCGGGAGACGGCGCGAGGACCTTCCGGGCGAACTCGTCAGCGTCGAAGTAGTCCCATGCCTTGACCAGTTGCTCCCGCACCCGCTGACGGGTGTCAGAGGCGTACCGTGCCAGGACGTCCATGGCCGCCGGTCCGTTGATAAGCCAGGCCGTCTGTACCGTCGCCGCCGCGGCCCCCGGTCCGAGACCGTCCAGGGCCTCCGGGAGCCGGGCGAGGACGGGTTCGCCCGCGGTGGCCAGGGAACGGGCTGAGGCTTCGTTGCGGGGCGGGACGAGGTCGTCTAGGTATCGGTCGAGGTCCTTGCGGAGGTCGTCCGGGACGACTGGGAGTGTTTCCAGGCAGGCGACGGCGAGCAGTTTCAGAACGCGGGCGTGCTTTCTCTCGGTTCGGGCGCGGTTCAGGATGCCGGTGAGGAGTTCGCGCCTCAGCGGCTCGTTGGCGTGGCCCGCAGCCATGACGACGGTCTCGCGCCACGTGTCGCGGTGCGCGTTCTGGACGAGAAGCTCCATGTCGCCCAGATCGGCGGCCTGCTTGGCGGTGAGATACTCCTGGACGGTCCGGTGCACGAAGTCGATGCGACCCGGCACCGGCTCACGGAGAATGCCGCTGCGCTGGAGCAGTTCGTCCAAGACCCTGCTCGGAGGTACGTCGACCCGTGGCATGGACGCCAGCCGATCGTCGACGAGCCGTTCGACCATCGACTTGGGCAGTTCGACGCGGGCGCTGGTGGAGAGATGCCAGGCGATGTCCTGCAGTATGCGGATCTTCTGGTCCTGTTCGAGGCTGCTCGGGATGCCGCGCTTGGTGTCCCGTGTTTCCAGAAGCATTTCGAAGGCCGCCGCGTAGAGGCCCATGCGGTTGCGGGGGAGTGCTTCGCGGTCGAGGTTGAGTGCGCAGAGCATCGCCGCGAGCAGAGGGCTGGACGCGAGCGTCCGGAGATGGGGAGCCGCTTCCAGGCGTGCCAGCAGGCGCGCCTCGTACGAAGGCAGCCGTTCCGGCGGGCACGGCAGGTCCGGGCACTCGCGGACGGCGGTGTGCCAATGCTGGACGAGCGTCCACACGTCCGCCGGGGCCAGCTGTTCGAGGAAGGCCGTCGCGAAGCCTTCGGCACGAAGCCAGTCGGAACCCGCGGCGGCCGGACGGGACGTGACGACGACCCGGATGTCGCGGAACTGGGCGACGATGTCCTTCAACCAGGATCTGACCACCTGCCGTTGGGCGGTCGTGACCTCGTCCACGCCGTCCACGAGGAGCAGGGCCCGTCCGGATGCCAGGCGGCGGTGTGCCCAGCCGCGCGGCATGAGCCCGGCGAGGCTTCCGGCGACGTCGTCTATGAGCTCCTCGGGACGAGGCAGCGGAACGCCGGCATGGCTGCGCAGCTTGACGAGGAACGGAACACATCCGTTCCAGTCGCTCAATGGACCGCTGAACGAGCCCCGCGCGGCCGTGATGGCGAGCCAGCGCAGGAGGGTGCTCTTGCCGCCGCCCGCCTCGCCGCGCAGCAGCATCAGGCGCTTATCGCGAAGCGCACTCTCTACCCGCACGGCACTCGGTGTGACCTCGTCACGCCATTCGCTGACGGGAACGGCCCGTGGCGAGGCGGCTCTGCGAGCGCGTTTTCCATCGTCGGAGACGTTAAGGCTGATGTAGGCGACGCTCAGTGTCGTTTGCGGACGGGTGAACCGCTCGAACCGAACGCCGAACAGTTCGAGCGTGTCGAGCGACTCGCTGATCGAAGCCAGGTAGCGGCGGGTGAACTCGTCATCGTCTGACTCGCCTTCGGGGGCGTCGAGCGTCCGCGCCGGGAGGCGCGCCAGAACGGCGTGAACCTGTTCTGACAGGCCGCTCAGCCGTCCCAGCGCTTCGACCGACGCACGCGGGCCGAACTGCGGCAAATGGACGATGATGCGGGCCAGGCAGTCGCAGCACTCGTCCAGCGTGACCTGATACAGCCGGGCTCCCGCCTCACCCAGCTCGAATTCAGCCCTGCGGGCCGACAGTCGTGACCTCAGCCCGCGCGCCAGCTTCACAGGATCGGCGTCGGCGGCGAACAGTGCCTCGTCCGAGAGGTCGGCGTCCTCAAGCGTTCGGACGACCTCGTGAAGGGCGGCCTGGCGGTCACCGTCGGAGAGGCCGCCGAATTCGTGTCCGGCGAAGGTGAGGATGCGTTCGGCGACCGAATCGGCGATGTCCTCGAACTGCCGCTGGAGGCGCCGCCGCTTGATCTCGTCCGGGACTCCGGTCTTGATCAGTTCGACGAGATCCTTCCCGGCTGCCTTCCTGGTGGTGTGCCCCGCGAGCCATCGCCCGATGGCCAGCTGTGCGACCGAACCGCCCACCCGCAGCGCTGCGACCTCGACGGACACGGCATCCCCAATTCATCCGAAGCGGCCATTATCGCGAGCTAGGCGCGTGCGCGTTCGCACAATGGCCATTGTGCGGTTTCCGGCGTGCCCGAATTGTCGGCGGAACGTGGACGTAACCTGCGCGCCGCCGTCCACGAGCGGTTCGCGGGTGGCGTCGGTCGTAGGTTCCTGACATGTGGGGTGGGGAAACCGTAGAATCCCGGCTAATCAGACATTTTGAGGAGTTGGCGATGCCCCCATCTGGCGGCGCTCCTGGCGGCGGCCCGGCCGCGAATCAGCCCTCCCACCTGCCCAACGACGTGCTGGCGCGGGTGCGGACCGATGTCCCGTCCCCGGCCCGGACGTGGAACTACTGGCTGGGCGGCAAGGACAACTACGCGATCGACCGGGAGGTCGGCGACGCCACCGCCGCGCTGAATCCCGATCTCGTCCCGCTGGCCCTGCAGTCCCGCCGGTTCCTGATCCGGGTCGTCAACCACCTGGTGGCCGAGGCGAAGGTCCGCAACTTCCTGGACATCGGTGCCGGGCTGCCCACCGAGTCCAACACTCATGAGATTGCACAGCGTGTCGCTCCCGAGGCGCGCGTCGTCTACGTCGATAACGACCCCATGGTCCTTGTGCACGCTCGCGCGTTGATGCGCGGTACGACTCCAGAGGGCGTGACCGAATACCTTGACGCCGACTATCACTATCCGCAGCAAATCCTGGCGGAGGCGGCGAACGTTCTGAACTTCAGCCAGCCGATCGCGGTGATGTTCATGGGCGTGATGGGGTTCTGCCAGAAGTACGAGACGGTCAAGCAGATCGTCGACGAGACGATGGCAGGCGTTCCATCGGGCAGTTACCTGGTTCTTTGGGACTGCACGGACACGACCGAGGCCGCCAAACGCAGCACCGAGAAGTACGCCGAATCCGGGACCCTGCCTTACAACCTGCGCAGTATCGAGCAACTCGACGCACTCTTCGACGGCTTGGAGAAAGTCGACCCGGGGATGGTCTCTATCTCGCAGTGGCGGCCCGACCCGGCGGACGAACCTGTCCACGTTGACGGGTACGGTGCGGTGGCCCGGAAGCCCTGAGGTCAGGGCGGACCTGCTAGTACGGCAGTGGTAGATCGTAATCTCGGTCAGGGCTGCTTCGTAAGGCAAAGAAGCCGTCCGGTGATCACGATTTATGACGATCAACGATCACGAGGCGGCTGTCGCCGCCATGTAGAGGCCGGCGTGCCATCGACGGCGTTCATCGCGGGCGTAGTCTCGGCCTCACCCGATCGATGTCAGACAGTAGAGACGGTGACCTTGCGTGCGGGCGTACGTCGCCAATGCCGCGAACTCTGACAGCCACGCGGTCAGCAGCTCCACCTCGACCACCCACAGTTCCCCCGCCTGGTGCCAGCGTTCGGCAACCGCGGCCAGTTTCTCGGGGGAGGCGTCCGCCAGCGCATCCCGTAACTGATCCGTGACAGTGACCAACTGGGTGGTGTCATTCTCAGGATAGATCAGGAGGGTCTCGCAGAAGTGCGGCTGCTTCTCCACGTCACTGACGGGGTGCCCGACCAGCAATGCCGTGAGGTGACCAAGCTCTAGGAACGCATCGACCCCTCTGGTCTTGAGTGTTCGGAAGCCGGCGTCTTCCAGGCCGACGACTTCTGGCGAATCGTCTTCCGACTCGAGATCAAAAATCGTCAGTGCGGCTTCGGCGCGCTGAAGTAGTCGTAGTTGAAGTAGTCGTGTTTCTGGGTGAAGTAATCGTAGAGATCAGTCATGTCCATATGCTGCCAGCCTGACGGTGTGTTCGTGCGGCTTTGCAGCGAAAGAGCGCCAGGTCGAGGTCGGTTTCTCTCGCCATATCGAAGGTCACGCCCTCCTTGATTTTCCACCAGCGGTAGATGGTCTGTTCGCCCACACCCGCGCGCGCCGTGATCGCTCGCCGCCGTTGGTGGCAGGTGCGGGCCCGGGCTTGGTGGGGGCGGCGTCGGTGTGACCAGCGCAGGTGGTGGGCGGAGTGTCGGCAGCTGGGTCCGCCGGAACCGTCGTGGCCTTTGATCTCGCCACTTTCCATCGCGGCACGGGACTGGGAGCGACGTTCTGTGATTCGTCAGTAACTTAAAGTTGCGTGCATGTTCTCGGCTCTACTCTCCCCGGCCCTGACTGCACCGGCCCCCGGGCAGGATTCCTGCGACACACTCTGGAGCCCCATCGAAGCGGCGAAGGCCTCCGTGCCGTTCGCGGGGCTGCTCGCCGGGTTCATGTTCGCGGCGCTCATCGAGGTCGTCACCGGTTCCCGGCGATGCCCCAAGGCCGCCCTGGCCATGCGGCTGCTTCTCACGGCGCTCATGTCGTTCACGTTGACGGCGAGCGCCGGCATCAACATGGCGGGCGAGCGGGTCTGTGGCAGGGCAAGGACCCAGTGGGTGCTGGCGGTCAATATGTGCTGGTCCGCAGCGGTCGCCCTGGGCATGGTGCTGATCTGGCTGATCATCGCCTACGGATGGCAGGTCGAGGGTGTACTGCGGCTGATGATCGTCACCGTCCACGTCCTGCTCTTCGCGCGGCTGCTGGGCGCGGTGGTGGCCGCCGACACCTATGTCTCGGAAATGCTGCGCGGGGAGGAGCATTGGGGGTTCCACATCGGCTCTTGGGTCGTCGCCGCCTTGACGCTCGTGATCACCTTCGTGGTCGCCGTTCGCGGCCGTCCACCCCGCGGGCACGTGGCATGGCGGAGGCGGGTCAACCTGTTCTGTGGCGTCACCATGGCCTACCTCGTCCTGTCGCTCCCCGTCTTCGACTACGTTTCGGCATCCCACGCGTCCATGTGGGATCTCAGCCGTCCGACCCCCGGGCTCAGGACGGCGGTGTACGTGACCGGGACACTGGTGCTCATCCTTCCGCTGCTCGCGCTTCCGCTTGCGGTTCGGGCAATTCCCAACACCAGACGGCAGCTCGAACCGCTCTTGCATTCCGATGTCGATGAGATCGACCAGCCCGCCGCCGATGTGCCACGGCCACACCCGAGCCCGGGGCGTACTCCTCTCGTGCTGGTCCTGAGCGCGGCCGCCATCGCCGCTCTCGTCCTCGCCGAAAGGCGCGTCTGCCCGCGTTCCCGAAAGCCTTCTTGAACCGGTCGGCGGCCGAGTCTCAGCGGCCCTCTTTCTTTTTGACCGCAGGTGTCTAGTGTCAAAGACATGATCAGCCAAGAGTTGGTTCTTTCCTTATGGCGTAAGAGCACCCCCAGCGGCAGCGAAGGCCAGTTGTGCGTCGAGGTGGCCGCTTTGAGGCCTGGGTTCGCGACGTGAGCTCGGGTGAAGGCGGGGAGCCGTGGGCCGAGGCGGCGGAGCTGAACAATCGCGGCCTCTCGTTGGCTCGGGAGGGGCGGTATTCGGAGGCGATCACCGTCTACCTGCGGGCCGTCGACATCAGCCGGGCGGCGGGGCACCGGAAGGCCCTGGCCACGGCGCTGGACAACCTGTCGAGTGTGCTCGCATGGTCCGGCCGGATCGAGGAGGGCATCGCCGCCCATGAGGAGGCCCTCGCGATCTTCGTTGAGCTGGGGGACGTGGACGGGCAGTGCGCCGCGTTGTCCAACCTCGCGGCCATCCACGTCAAGTCGGGCTGGCCCGGTCTCGCCGTCGCGACGGCGCGGCGGGCCGTCGAGGTCGGCCGCCTGGCCGGTGACCGGTCGGCCGAGGCCCTCGCCACGTCGCATCTCGGCCAGATCCTCGCCGTGGCGAGCCCCGGTGATCTGGCGCGGTCGATCAAGGCCCATCGGGACGCACTTGCCATCTGGCGTGAAGTGGCCGACAGGAAAGCCGAGGCGGCGACGTTGGAAACGCTGGCCCAGCGGCTAGCTGAATCGGGCCAGTACAGCGCCGCGCGCGCGACCTTGGAACAGGCCCTCGTGGTGCTCACCGACTTGGGCCACCTGGAGGACGCCGCGGCTCTCAAGCAGTTCCTGGAGTCTTTCCCGGCGGGCAAGACCGGCGCGCCCGGCCATGCGATCCCGCCCGTGCCCGGGGTCATCTCCATGTTCGGCTGCCTGAGCCAACTCGCATCTATTGGCGTGGGCGCGTTCGTCATCTGGAAGAACTGGGGAACGTGGTGGTGGGTCGTTGCCGGCGTGGTTCTGGTGGTCTATGGCCTCGTCCCGAAGCGTCCTCAGTTCACCAGCTTCGGTACGAGCGGAACGCTCGGGGTAAGCACCCCCTTGGATCCTGGCGGGGATGGACGGCAAGAAGAACGACCCACGATGACGCGGGCCTACACCGGCGCCGGACACTTCTGATTGCCCGGTTCAAGATCAGCGACACTCGGGCAAAGTGGGAGCCGTGACCCGGCAACCCCGCCCCGAGTACGTGGATCTGTATCCCGAGATCGCCCGGACGGGGAGCCTGCGGGCCGCGATGCAGGCCGCGCTCGACGACACCGGGCATGACTTGACAGCGCAGCTCACCAGCTCCCCCGGATGGTGGGACTGCGTGACACGAGTCGGTGACGATCACCGGCACGTCACCACCATCGCGGGCAGCGAAGAACGCTGTTTCCGGATGGAGTTCTGGCAGCGGGGCGTGGCGATGGCCGGCGCGAAAGCCGCCGACCTTCCTGCGGCGGCCCGAGCCATAAGCCTCTGGCAGACGGGCCGGTGCCTCTCCGAGTTGCAGTCCGCGTGCTCGTTCGTCCAGTACGATCCGCTTGCCGAAGCCCATGAACGCGGCGACGCGGTCGAAGTCCGGTGGGCGATCTACCGGCGAACCTCGGCCCCGCACGTCGACCATGACCTGATCGAGGCCGCATACGCCCAACCGCGACTGCGAGCGCTGTTTCCCTTCCACAGCCACCGGTCGCTGAACTTCAGCCGCTGCACCGGGTTCCCGTACACCCATGACGTCCCCGTGATCGATCCCCGGCCGCATGGGACCTACCGCGTCGTGTGGTGGCAGAACCGCTCGCCGCATATCCCGGCGTCCATCGGAGAGGCCGACAACCCGCACGATGCGGTCGCCCTGGTCGTCGCCCACCTTCCGCGCAACTGCGGGCCGGCCGTCGCCGGCACCGCTGATGACCTTGATGGGACGGATTCCACCTGAGCGGTAGGGTTTCGCGATGATCGTTTCAGTGGGGTTCGACGCTGCCGTCGAGGCGGGGGTCGCGGCGTTCTGCGCGGGTGCGGAGCCGCCGAGTGATGGTGAGGTGCGAGACCGTCTGACCGGGGCCGGTGTCGAGCCGTGGCTGGCCGAGCGGCTGCTGCTGTTCCTGCCGATGGCGTTCACGCGGCGGTTGCTGCGGGAGGTCGCGTACCCGGACGAGGTGGAGGCCCCGGGCGGGCGGGTCGACCTGCGGGCCGAGCCGGTGTTCGTGGCCGCGCTGGCACGCGCCGAAAGGGCCGATCGCGGTGAGATCGAACGGATCGCGGTGCGCAGCGCCGAGTTCAACGCGATCAACAGCTCGCTGGGCGATGGGGCGCGGCTGGCGGACCTGGAGATCGGCGCGACCAGGCTGGCGCGGGATCTGGAGCCGGCCCGGCCGGGGGACGGTGGCGTACCGTCGCCCCGGGCCGTGTTCGAGGACTTGCTACGGGGCCATGGTGTGCCGCTCGGCGGCGAGACGAAGGTCGACGCGAAGCTGTTCGTCCACCCAGCTCCGGAAGGCCTGGTGTTGGTCCAGATCGACTTCGCCGTGTCGCACCCGGCGCTTGCCACACCATGGCTGGTGGAGAGCTTCGCCGGCCACGGCGCCACGTGGCGCGACGCGATCGGCTGGGCGTTGCGAAGCTTCGAGCGCGGCGCGTTGCATCCGATCGTCGACGGCCTGCTGCGTTCAGGTGCCGCGCCTGACCAGGTGGAGCGGGAGCGATACGAGCATCCGGACGGCGCGTTCGAGCTGGTTCTGGGGGCTCAGATCAACCTGTTCGCCGATCGGCCGGTGCCGTCCGCCGCGCCCCTGCTCGACCGGCTGCTGGAGGCGCTGCGCTCGCAGCCGCTCACTCGAAAGGTGCACGGGCTGCGCTTCTTCGTCGCCCACCACGACGGCCGGTTGGAGACCAACGAGGTACTCCTCGACAACCAGGAGTGGTCCGGCGGAAAGGCGGTGGTCGCCGACAGCGCGGCGCCGCTGCCCGAAGGGAGGGTCGCGGTCCGGCTCTTCGGCCTGCTCGTGCCCGTCGACAGCGTATAAGGACGGGTGCGGTGAACTCGGGTCAGCGGGGCCGGTATGCCTTGGGCAGCCGCATGCCGCGGTCTTTCATGATCTGGCGGAGGCGGTCGGGGTGGTTGGTGATGATGCCGTCGACACCGAGGTCGATGAGGGCCTCCATGGTGGCGGGGTCGTCGCAGGTCCACGGGACGACCTTCAGGCCGCGGGCGTGCGCCGCCGAGATCATGGCCCGGTCGGGGTAGAAGCGGAAGCCCGGGTCACCGATCTTGCCGTTCTGCGGGAAGCCGTAGTTGGGCGACAGGGCCGTGACGCCGCGGATGGCGGCGGCCGCCTTGACGAAGTCGCCGTCGTAGTCGTCGACGTCCAGTCCGCCCAGCCAGGGGGAGGCGCCGGGCCGGCCGATCTGGAGGAAGTCGTAGTTGGTCAGTGCCACCAGCGGCCACCGGGGCGCGAGCCGGTGCATGGACTTCAGTGCGCCCCAGTCGAAGGACTGGATGGTGACCTGCCGTTCGATGCCCGAGGCGCGGATCTCCTCGAAGACCCGGCGGACGAATAGCTCGCGCGGTGCGGTCTGGTGGGGCGCGCCCGCCTCGACCTTGGTCTCGATGTTGAGCGTGATCTGCTTGGCGCGGTAGCGCTTGACCAGGTTCAGCACGTCCTTGAGCTGCGCCATGCGGAAGTTGCGGACGACTTCCTGCTCGGGGAAGCCGGGTAGTTGCTGGTAGCCGCAGTTCATGGTCTTGATCTGGGCCAGGGTCAGGTCCTTGATGTATTTGCCGACGTAGGGATACATCGGGTCGCCGGGTGTGACCGGTGCGGTGTCGCGGCATTTCTGGGCGCTGACCTGCCGGTCGTGAGTGACGACGACCTTCTCGTCCTGGGTGACCTGGGTGTCCATTTCCAGCGTGGTGACACCCAGGCGCATCGCCTTTCCGAATCCTTCCAGCGATCCCTCGGTCGTCATGCCGATGCCGCCGCGGTGGGCCTGCAGATCGAAATGAGTCTTCTGAGGCAGGACACCGGGACCTGCGGTGGTGGACGCGTGGGCCGCCACGGGCAGGGCGGCCGTGGACGCAAAGGCCAGACCGGCAAGGGCAATGCGCATGGACATCGGAACCTCCGCTTCGTCAATGCTCCGATCAACTCCCGCGACGCTAGAACCAGCGCCACGGCCCGCAATTGACACGGTGTGATGGCGCCATGAACGTTCCCCGAACGGCAGGCGCCGGCAGAACCGGAAAATCGGCAGGTCAGAGCAACGGTCCGTTGGAAGGCCGGCTGGCCGGTTGGCTCGTCAGGGTCCGCAACGGCAACGCCCTGTCACTCAGCTCCTAGAGGCGATGGGCTTGGCGTAGTGCGCCGGCGGCCATGGCGTTGGAGCCGGTGACGAGGTGGCAGAGGGCCTGATCGGTCAGAGCCCGGATCAGCCGCTGGGGCCCTCGTCCCGGGGCGATGGCGCGGAGACGGCGCTCGACCTCGACGCTCTGTCGCAGTGCCGGGGTGATGGTCTCCAAGAATTGCGCCCAGTCGCGGTCGAACAGCACCGATGCGCGGATGTTGCGGCGGCGGAGGAGAGTCCCGAGCTCGGCCAGCCCGTGTGGGTCGTCTGGCGGCGGGTCCGCGGTGGCGGCGATCGCTTCGTTGATCGCCTCGTATCCGGCGCGGTAGCTCTGCCTGGCGCTGTAGGCCCAGTGGTGGAAGCTCAGCCCCGGAACCGGCTGACGAGGCTGTTCCGGGTCGACGCCGATCGGGGGTGTCCGCCCTGTGGGGGTCTGCTCGTCCGCTGTGCCGGACCGGGCGAACAACGCGGCCTGGAGAGCTTGGTAGCCGAAGGTGAAGCTGCTGCGGCCGCCCTCGGCGGGAAGCCGCTCACATGCGTGGATCGCTTCCTCCATAAGCCCTCGGGCGTCCTGGTGGTGGCCGAGGCCGGCGAACCTGAGCGATGCTCCGGCGGTCCACATCGCCAGCCCGGCGAGTCGGTCTGGAGCGTGGTGGGTCATGCGGCGCTCGAGGGCGAGAGCCTCGCGTTCGATCTCCAGGCTCGCGCCGGTCTGCCCGGCCAGGTCAAGGTAGATCGCCAGATCGAGCAGCGCCCACGTGATGACGTTGCGCCAGGCATGGCCGCCTGCTGTCTCCATCGCACGATAGATGGCGATCACTCCGCGCTGAACGGCGACGGCCTGAGCGAACTGCCCGGCTTCAGCCAGGCCGTACCCGAGTTCCATGAGAAGCCTGGTCTCTGCCTTGGTGCTCTCACGTCGCAGGTTGGCGCGTCGGCTGAGTTCCGCAGCCTCGTGCCTGGCCGCCAATGACAGCTCGTCGGCGTGTGCCAGGGAGTACTGGCGTCCGAGCGAGGAGATCGCGTGCGCGGCCGCCCTGAGGTGTTCTTCGGCCCCTTCGGCGACAAGGCTTCGGTAGACAGTGGCGCCTTCCTCGAAGTACGGGATGCGCAGCGACGGCTGGTCCTGGTCGATCTGCCAGCCGAAAAGCAGCAAGGAGCGAGCCAGTTCGGGGAGACCGGTCGCCGGGTGTTCTTTGGCCAGTCTCCGGTTGTGCGCGATGGTCTGCTCTGTGACCGGCTCCCTCATCGAGATCCTCCAGCGATGCTGGTGTCGAGCCTGGCATGGGCGCCGTGACGTCAGGTGGTCGAGTCTGCTACGCGGAGTTGGAGGGAGCGTAGGACCATCGCCATGGCCATCGCGCTCAGGGCCACGCCGAGGGTGACGTGGGCGGTGCCCGATCCCTCCACGCCCAGTGCGACCTGGGTGAAGGTGAAGACCAGGATGCTGATCGCCCCGGGGAGCGGCCATTTCAGCCAGCGGTTGCGGCGCCACACGAGGATGGCCAGCACGAGTTGGACGACCACCAGAAACTCCACCACGAAGGCGCTCGTCTGGTGCGGATCGATCGAACTCGCGTCGCCGTTCAGGAACATCCCGGCCGTCAAGCCCTGCGACAGGGTCCCGAGCAGGTTGAGAACCGCCACGGTCCGCAAGAGGGTGACCGCCGTCCTGCCCTGCACGGTCTGGTTCGTGATGGCCGCCGTGCCGGTCCCGGAGCCGGATTGTGCGCCCTCGGGAGGGGTGTCGTGCATCGGAGTCCCCATTTCTCTCTGCTGCTTGGCGTGTGGGGGCAGGGGTTCGACCCCGGCCTCACCCAATGACGAAATGGGCTGGTGGATTGTGACAGGTAGCTGTGCAAGAGACGTTCGACGACGGCGCTACCATTGCTCGGATTCCGCCATCCACCCTCAGGGCTGTACTTATGACGATCAGCTGGGCGCAGTATCCCCAAGTGGTCCTGGTGGCCAGGCTCATCGAGCGAGATCAACACGTCGCGGCATGACCGACCATGCGCGAAGCGCGGTTCTCTTCCTCGACGTCGATGGGCCGCTCCTGCCCTTCGGTGCGGCCCCGCAGCGCGAACCCCGGGGCACCACGCCGGATTCGCGCCTGGCCCGCCTCACCCCCGAGGTGGGGCGTCGGCTGGCGGCGCTGCCGTGCGAACTCGTCTGGGCCACGGCTTGGGAGGACGAGGCGAATATCGAGATAGCGCCCCGGATCGGGCTGCCGCACCTGCCTGTCGTGAACTGGCCGGAGGCGTCCGACGCGCGGGAACGCCTGGACCAATGGTTCGGGCTCAGCTGGAAAACCCGGACCCTGGTGAACTGGGCGGCCGGACGCCCCTTCGCCTGGGTCGACGACGAGATCACCGACGCCGATCGCGAATGGGTCTTTGAGCACCATGGCGGCCGGGCTCTTCTCCACCACATCGAGTCATCCCGAGGACTCGCCGACGAAGATTTCACAGCCCTCGATCAATGGCTTCGGGCTCTCCGGTCGTGATCCGGTTAGGACCAGGTGATCGGGCCGAGGTTGTAGTGCTTGTTGAAGTCCGGTGACGGGTCATCTTCGGCCTGGACGTCCTTGCCGTATGGCGGGTCGTCGTACTGCACTGCCTTCATGGGGCGGGAACGTGAGGACACACCGAGCAGGCAGGTCTTCCATACGGCGCCCTTGCGGCCGAACTCGTTGTCGTCGGGCGGATTCCCTTCCCGGCAGCCCGGCAGGCCCTCCTCGCCGAGCATGGTGACGGCGGGACCCCAGTCGCCGAAATCGGCGTTGAGGCCCGACGTGTCCGGAGTGAAGGCGCCGCCGCTCTCGTTGGTGATGGTGACCTTGGTGTAATAGGCGATGTGGCGGTTCAGGGTCGCTCTGTCCTCTTCGTCGAAGGCGCCCTGAACCCGCGAACCCGGGCTCGTCCGGATGCGGTGCACGACGATGCCGATCACGCCCTCGGTGTAGACCCTCTGCAGGCGATAGAACTCGCGGACGGGGACGATCGCCTTTTCGCCGAATCGCAGCCGCGTCCCAGGCCGGGTCATTTCATCGGTCAGCCGGAGCGGCCCGGTCGGGACCGCGGTGGTCCCGAATGTCGGCGCCGGCGTGGCGGGGTGCGATGGTCCCCTGGTCGCGGCGGGGGCCGCCGGTGGTTCGCCGGTCCCACCGGCGGAACAGCCCGCCAGCATCAGCCAGGAGATCAAGACGATGGCATGGCCGCGCATGGACGAAGTATCGCCGAATGCCATCGGGACCGGTCCTGCGTCACGAGTGGTCTGCTCGATCGCGGCGCTGGACGGTCAGGGCCCAGGTGAGGCAGGCGAAGGCGATCGTCGTCGCCAGGGCGCGGACGATGTTCCAGGCGGTCCACTTCGATTCGTCCAGCTCGGCGCGGGCGGCGGCGTAGTCGCTGGCGGTGGTGAGCGGTCCGGCTTCCATGATCTTGTCGTTCAGGGGGAGGTGGACGGCATAGGTGACCGCGTGCGCCACAACGTAGAACGCGAGTGCCGCGCCGATCCAGACCAGGGTCCGCCGGTGCTCCGCGCGCAGGTGGAGGACGAGGGACAGGCCGATGAACAGCAGCGCTCCCAAGAACTCCACACCGATGAACAGCGGATTCTCGATCGCGCTGTTGAGTGCGCGGAAGGCCGTCACGAAGGTGCGGTCGTCGGTGTCGCCCAGTCCCGGCATGATCGTGCTCGACCAGTCGGTGAAGACGCCCGCGGTCAGGCCGGTCATGATGGTGGCGATGATCAGGATTACGGTTCTCATGGTTCAAGGAAATCCGGATGGCGCCAGATCAGCCATGGCTGAGAAGCTCGCCTCCATTCGTGTCCGTCTAACCGGCCGCGGTCCGCTGACGGGCAGCGCCCAGGGTTCGAGGGCGCCGAGTAGCAGGGTGACCACCTGTAGGAGCCCGCTGCGGGGGCCGCGCGCTTAGACATATCGGGCGTGGCGTGGCACGATTTCGCAGGTGAGCAGCAGATCAGCGGAGGCGCAGCGGCTGAGCGACCTCGCCTTGCTGCGCCGCGTCCGCGACCGGATCGACCGCGAGTACCAGAAGCCGCTGGACGTCGAGGCGCTCGCGCGCGGCGTGAACATGTCCGCCGGGCACCTCAGCCGCCAGTTCAAGCTCGCCTACGGCGAGTCACCGTACGGGTACCTGATGACACGGCGCATCGAGCGCGCGATGGCGCTGCTCCGCCGCGGGGACCTCAACGTCACCGAAGTGTGCTTCGAGGTCGGGTGCTCGTCGCTCGGCACGTTCAGCACCCGGTTCACCGAGCTGGTGGGCGTGCCGCCGAGCGTGTACCGGCGGGAGCAGGCGGCCGCGACGGCGGGGCTGGCGCCGTGCGTCGCCAAGCGGGTCACGCGACCGATCAGGAATCGAGAAGCGCAGGTCACCGAGCCGCAGCTAGCGTGACGGGCATGGACATCAGCATTCACCAGACCTTCCTTCCGCACGCCGACCCGGACGCGTCGCTGGCCTTCTACCGCGACATTCTCGGCTTCGAGGTCCGCAACGACGTCGGCTACGGCGGCATGCGCTGGATCACGGTCGGCCCCGCGGGACAGCCCGGTACGTCGATCGTCCTGGAGCCGCCGGTCGTGGAGGGCTGCGGCATCACCGAGGACGAGAGCCGCATGATCACCGAGATGATGGCGAAGGGCACGTACGCGGGCATCAACCTCGCCACCTCCGATCTCGACGAGACCTTCGCGAAGCTGGAGGCGAGCGGCGCGGAGGTCGTCCAGGAGCCGACCGAGCAGCCGTACGGCGTGCGCGACTGCGCCTTCCGCGACCCGGCGGGGAACCTGCTGCGCATCCAGGAGCAGCGCTGAACCG
The DNA here is from genome assembly GCF_044326375.1 of Actinomadura sp. 3N508. NCBI lineage: Bacteria > Bacillati > Actinomycetota > Actinomycetes > Streptosporangiales > Thermomonosporaceae > Actinomadura > Actinomadura sp. 3N508. Next base: position 322,623 of record NZ_JBIRAX010000003.1, on the reverse strand, counting down.
CATGGCTTGACCTGCATGGACGAGGCCGCCGCCGGGGTCGGAGGCGGCCTCTCGCCCCGGCCGGGGCGCTCCCGCGGCCGGGTCCGGCGAACCGGACGTATCCTTCGGAGTCGGCGGGCTCGTGACAGGCGGCGCCGACGGAGACCGCGGAGGGCGGCTCCACCTGACAGATGGAGAGACGATGAGCATGACCAGGGGGACGGAGGCGGAGTCGCCTGCGGAGCACGTCGCCGACCGCCATGACCTGATCCGCGTGCACGGCGCGCGGGTGAACAACCTCAAGGACGTCAGCGTCGAGATCCCGAAGCGCCGGCTGACCGTGTTCACCGGCGTCTCCGGCTCCGGCAAGAGCTCGCTGGTGTTCGACACGATCGCCGCCGAGTCGCAGCGGATGATCAACGAGACGTACAGCGCGTTCGTGCAGGGCTTCATGCCGACGATGGCGCGTCCCGAGGCGGATCTGCTGGAGGGGCTGACGACGGCGATCATCGTCGACCAGGAGCGGCTGGGCGCCAACCCCCGCTCCACCGTCGGCACCGTCACCGACGCCAACGCGATGCTGCGGCTGCTGTTCAGCAGGCTCGGGCAGCCGCACATCGGGCCGCCGAACGCGTTCTCCTTCAACGTCCCGTCGGTGAAGGCGGCCGGGGCGATCACCGTCGAGCGCGGTGACGGGTCCAAGGCCGAGAAGGTGACCTTCAGCCGCGCGGGCGGGATGTGCCCGCGGTGCGAGGGGCGGGGTGCGGTCTCCGACATCGACACGCGGCAGCTCGTCGACGACTCCAAGTCGCTCAACGAGGGCGCGATCACCATCCCCGGGTACAAGGCGGACGGCTGGTCGGTGAAGATGATCGTCAAGACCGGCTACTTCGACCCGGACAAGCCCATCCGCGAGTACACCGACAAGGAACTCCACGACCTGCTGTTCCGCGAGCCGGTGAAGGTGAAGATCGAGAACACGAACATCACCTACGAGGGGCTGGTGCCGCGCGTCAAGAAGTCGTTCCTGTCCAAGGACAAGGACGCGATGCAGCCGCACATCCGCGCGTTCGTGGAGCGGGCGGTCACCTTCACCACCTGCCCCGACTGCGGCGGGACGCGGCTCGCGGCGGCGGCCCGGTCCTCGAAGATCAAGGGGATCAACATCGCGGACGCGTGCGCGATGCAGATCAGCGACCTGTCCGACTGGGTCCGGGCGCTGGACGAGCCGTCGGTCGCGCCGCTGCTCACGACGCTGCAGGGCACGCTCGACTCGTTCGTGGAGATCGGGCTCGGCTACCTGTCGCTGGACCGGCCGTCCGGGACGCTCTCGGGCGGTGAGGCGCAGCGCACCAAGCTGATCCGGCACCTCGGCTCCGCGCTGACCGACGTCACCTATGTTTTCGACGAGCCGACCATCGGGCTGCACCCGCACGACATCCAGCGGATGAACGACCTGCTGCAGCGCCTGCGCGACAAGGGCAACACGGTCCTGGTCGTGGAGCACAAGCCGGAGACGATCGCGATCGCCGACCACGTCGTCGACCTCGGGCCCGGGGCCGGGACGGCGGGCGGCACGGTCTGCTACGAGGGGACCGTCGAGGACCTGCGCGGGTCCGACACGCTCACCGGCCGGCACCTGGACGACCGGGCCGTGATCAAGGACACGGTGCGCAAGCCGACCGGGACGCTGGAGATCCGCGGAGCCAACGCCCACAACCTCCAGGACGTGGACGTCGACATCCCGCTCGGCGTGCTCTGCGTCGTCACGGGCGTCGCGGGCTCCGGCAAGAGCTCGCTGATCAACGGCTCGGTCTCCGGGCGCGACGGCGTCGTCACCGTCGACCAGGCCCCGATCCGCGGCTCGCGGCGCAGCAACCCGGCGACCTACACGGGGCTGCTCGACCCGATCCGCAAGGCGTTCGCGAAGGCCAACGGCGTCCAGGCGTCGCTGTTCAGCGCCAACTCCGAGGGCGCCTGCCCCGCCTGCAACGGCGCCGGTGTCATCTACACCGAGCTCGGGTTCATGGACGGCGTCACCACCACCTGCGAGGACTGCGAGGGCAAGCGGTTCGAGGCGTCGGTGCTCGACTACCACCTCGGCGGCCGCGACATCAGCGAGGTGCTCGCGATGTCGGTCGCGGAGGCCGAGGAGTTCTTCGGCTCCGGCGACGCGCGCACCCCGGCGGCCCACAAGATCCTCGCCCAGATGGACGCCGTCGGGCTCGGCTACCTCAAGCTCGGGCAGCCGCTGACCACGCTGTCCGGCGGCGAGCGGCAGCGGCTCAAGCTCGCCACCCACATGGGCGAGAAGGGCGGCGTCTACATCCTGGACGAGCCGACCACCGGCCTGCACCTCGCCGACGTCGAGCAGCTGCTCGGGATGCTCGACCGGCTCGTCGACTCCGGCAAGTCGGTCATCGTGATCGAGCACCACCAGGCGGTCATGGCGCACGCCGACTGGATCATCGACCTCGGGCCGGGCGCCGGTCATGACGGCGGCAAGGTCGTCTTCGAGGGCACGCCCGCCGATCTGGTGGCCGCCCGCTCCACCCTCACCGGCGAGCATCTCGCCGAGTACGTCGGCCGCTGACGATCCGGCCGGATGCGGGGCCGCCTCCCTCGTGGAGGCGGCCCTGTCCGCGTTTATGCGGCCGGGCCGTGGTCGAAGGTGAAGCGCGGCCCCGGCAGCCCGCTGGGCTTGGGCGGCGGGGATGTGCGGACGCGCCGCCGCAGGCCGAGCTCTCCGGCGACCTCGTCGCGGAGCCGCGGGAGCAGCGCGTAGAGGGCGTCGCCGGGACAGGCGGTGGTGTTGTAGTCGCGGTGCCCGACGATGGCGGCGTACGGGTCGAGGTCGTGGACGTCGCACAGCCAGGCGCAGGTCGCGACGAGGGCGTCCCACAGCGCGGTGGTGGGCTCCTCGGTCATGTAGGTGCCCTCGTTCTCGATGCCGATCGTGTGTTCGTTGTGCCCGCGCGTCTGCGCGCCGACGACGAGATCACCGGCGTTGATGGCGGCGAGGCTGCGGTTGCGTCCCTCCATGAGGTGGCCGCCGCGGCTGATGGTGAGCTGCTGGCCGGCGTCCGCCCAGCCGTTGGTGTCCATGTGGAAGTTCTGGATCGCGCGGGACAGGGCGAGCGCATGCTCCAGCGACAGGTCGGTGGCGTTCGCCGACGCGGTGTGGTGGACGACGATGTGATCGGGAGCGCGGTTCAGCACGGTCGCCGCGGTCGCGGGCGGGCGGGCCGCCCACTCGGCACGGGTGTACCGGCGGGGCATGACCCGCGCTACAGCGGTCGGCGGCGGGCCGAGCAGCAGGCCGCCCATGGCGGCGGCGGTGACGCTTCCGAGCAGGCCACGTCGGGTGAATGGAAGGTTGGCGGGCACGAGCGGCTCCCCTCTAGGTGTCGATCGGCCGGGGCTGCCGATCATGGGTGAGATCCGGCGCCACCACAACCCCGTCGCCGCAGAAGGAATCAGTTCGTGGTGCGAACTGTGGGTATGCTGGTCGGGTGGGTACGCAGGATGGTGAGCGGTTCGGGGTCGTGAGCGCGCTGGTGCAGAGCGCGTTCCTCGTCAATGCCGTGTACACGGAGTCGGCTCGGGAGCATGGCATCACGTCGCAGCAGGGCGTGCTGCTGTGCGTGCTGATGATGCGGCCGCGGGGGATGGGCGAGCTGGGCGCGATGCTCGGGCTGGCCAAGTCGAGCCTGACCGGCCTGGTCGACCGGACGGAGCGAAACGGCCTGGTCCAGCGGGAATCCGACCCGGACGACCTGCGGGCGGTGCGGGTCGCGCTGACGCCGCGGGGTCGCAAGCTCATCGACGAGTTCTATCCCGAGACGTGCCGGCGGGTGGAGAGGCTCGCCGAGGGGCTCGGCGACGCCGAACGGGACGCGCTCGCCGAGGTGCTGGGCCGCGTCGTCCGCGACAACGAGGTCCCGGTGGTCTTCATGGAACCGGGCGAGGGGCCGTTCTCCAAACACTGACTCCGCGAATACGAGGTTGAAGTTCGGAGTACGAACTAATATGGTTCGTAGTACGAACTCTTCCTCTATGTGTGTGCGGAGTGTGTGATCATGAGTCGAACGGTCGCCGTCATCGGCGGTGGTTACGGGGGATCGGCCGTCGCCAAGGCGCTGGACGCCGAGGCCGACGTCGTCCTCATCGAGCCCAGGGACGCGTTCGTCAACGCGGCGGGATCCCTGCGGGCGCTGACCCGGCCCGACTGGGCGGGCAACATGTTCTTCCCCTACGACACGCTGATGGCCAGGGGCACGGTGATCCGCGACCGCGCCGCCTCCGCCGACCCGGGCGGTGTCACGCTCGCCTCGGGACGGCGCGTCGAGGCCGACTACCTGGTCCTGGCGTCCGGCTCCAGCTATGCCTACCCGGCCAAGCCGGAGGCCGATTCGACGGACGCGGCGCTGGACGACCTGCGCCGCACCCACAAGGAACTCGCGGGCGCCGAGCGGGTGCTCATCACCGGGGCGGGCCCGGTCGGGCTCGAGCTGGCCGGTGAGATCAAGGACGTCTGGCCGGGCAAGCGGGTGACCATCGTCGATCCGGTCGGGGAGCTCCTGCCGGGTTTCCACCCCGAGCTGCGCCGCGACCTGCACCGCCAGCTCGACGAGCTGGACGTCCGGCTGCTGCTGGGCACGCGGTTGGCGGCCCCGCCCGCGACGCCGTCCGGGCGCGCCGGGACGTTCACCGTGCGGGCCGGCGGCGGTGCGGAGATCACGGCCGACATCTGGTTCCGCGCCCACGGGGTGCGCGTCAACAGCGGCTACCTCGCCGACGGGCGGCTCACGCCCCGGACGGCGCAGGGCGAGGTGCCGGTCTCGGAGACCCTCAACGTCCGCGGGCACGACCACGTCTACGCGATCGGCGACCTCACCGATCTGGCGGAGGCGAAGCGGGCCGGGCACGCCATGCGGCACGCCGAGGTCGTGGCGGAGAACATCCTCGCCCAGCTGCGAGGGGAGCGGGCGGCCGCGGTCTACCGGCCGTCGCCCGAGCCCATGATCCTGCTGCCGCTCGGTCCGCGCGGCGGCGTCGGCCAGATGCCCATGGAGGACGATGGCCCCGCCGTCCTGCCGGCCCCGGCGGTCGCCGAGTACAAGGGCGCCGATCTGTTCACCGGACGGTTCGCCGAACTCTTCGGCACCGCTGTTTGAGAAGGGAGGGCGGCACAATGCCTGTGCAGAACGTCGTCTTCGGCTTCGGTGCCCATACCGGCGTCGGCGACGTGCCCGGACTGCTCCGCCTGGCCCAGCAGGCCGACCGGGACGGTCTCGACATCGTCTCCCTGTCGGACCACCCCTACATCGGCGGACGCCTCGACGCCTACGCCGCCATCGGGTTCGTCCTCGGCCGGACGGAGCGCATCGCGGGCCTCGCGAACGTCACCAACCTGCCGACCCGGCCGGCTCCGATGCTGGCGCGGACGGTGACGTCGCTGTCGGCGCTGTCCGGCGGCCGTGTCGTGCTCGGCATGGGCGCGGGCGGGCTCTGGGACCGGATCACCGACATGGGCGTCCCGCGGCTCTCTCCGGGCGCTGCCGTGGACGCCTTCGAGGAGGCGATCGTCCTGGTCAGGAAGCTGTCGGGCGGCGGCCCGCCGGTCACCCACCGGGGCCGCCACTACCGGGTGGACGAGATCGAGCCCGCCCCCGTGGCCGCGCCTCCGGTCTGGACCGGATCGGTCGGACCGAAATCCCTGGCCGCAACCGGACGCGTCGCGGACGGCTGGATCCCCGGCCACGCCGCCGACTGGCTCAGCGACCGGTACCGGGAGTCGCGGCCGATCATCGATGAGGCCGCCGCGGCGGTGGGCCGCGATCCGGGGGAGATCCGCACGATCTTCAACCTTCCGGGGCGCATCACCGGCCGTCCGCTGGCCGCGACCCGTGACCGGTCGGGGCGCTGGATCGGCGGGTCCGCCGAGCAGTGGGCCGAGGAGCTGACGGGGGCGGTGCTGGAGCACGGTGCGTCGGGCTTCACGCTCTTCCCGGCCGGCGACGGGGCCCTGGACGAGGTGTTCCTCGGGCGCTGGGCCAGGGAGATCGTCCCGGCGGTGCGCGAAGCGGTCATGAAGGAGGAGGGGTGAAAGTCAGCGGCGCTGGAAGCCTTCCCTGGTGCGCAGGCCGTAGCCGAACGCGCGGTCGAAGGAGATGTGGGCCAGCCAGCCGCACAGCCCGGCAAAGATCGGCGCCCAGGTGAGCGGCCCGAAGGTGTAGGCCACGATCAGCGCGACCGGGATCAGCGCCCGGTGCGCGGTGTTGTAGTACCGGACGGCGCGCGGCGGGAGCTGGCCCTTCTCGACCTTGTGGGCGTCGCGAGCCCCGGCCAGGAAGGTCAGGTCGGGCGCGATGAAGAAGGCGACGGCGAGGACGACCGCGAGCCAGCCGTGGTTGACGCCTTCGAGGACGGCGAAGGCCGTCCAGAAGAGGGCGTTGGCCAGCCACGCGACCCGGAGGACGGCGCGGGCGGGGCTCGGCTTGACGGCGGTCGGGGTGACGGTGGCGGTCGGGGCGGTGATGGTGGTCGGGGCGGTGATGGTGGTCATGGCCTGGCTCCCTCGCGACAGCGGCGGCTAATGCTCTTAGCCATAACCATAAAGCTAAGAGCATTAGCCGTCAAGCTCAGCGGAGTCGCGCGTAGATGTCGCCGGACCTGCCGCGCGGGCGGATGCGTTCCAGCCGCCGTTCCAGGGTGGCGGCGTCCAGCCAACGCGGGGCGCCGAACCGCATCGACTCGATGGGGGAGTAGTTGTACTCGTAGCCGCCCGCCGTCGCGCCGAGCCGCTCCACCAGGCGCAGCGCCTCCAGCCCGGCCTCGTGCGCGGACGGGATGTACTCGAACGACAGCGCGGGCAGGGCGCTGCTGAGGCCGGCGAGGACGTCCGCCTCGAAGCCCTCGACGTCGATCTTGCAGAAGGCCGGGACGCCGTGCGCCGCGATGAGGTCGTCCAGCGTCGTCACGGCCACCTCGACGGAGCGGTCCCATCGGACGCGGGCGAAGCCGCGGTCCGCCGCGACCGACTCGATCCAGCCGCGCGACATCGAGGACACCGTCGGCGTCGCCGTCGAGAGGGCCAGATCGGCCCGGCCGCGCCGCGCGCCGACCGCGTCCGGCACGATCGTGACGGCATCGTCGCGGCCGTAGAGGAGGCGCAGGACGCGCAGGCAGTCGGGCTGCGGCTCGGCCGCCACGATCCGCGCTCCGAGCCCGCGCCAGACGCGCACCCGCCCGCCCACGTGCGCGCCGATGTCGAACGCGAGATCGCCCGGCTTGATGAACTCGCCGTAGAGGCGCGTCGCGCGGCGGTGCTTGCCCGGGACGCCGTAGTACATGACCAGGGAGCGAGCGATCCCGTAGGCGCGCAGCAGCATCCGCCGACACTACCGCGCGGGTCCGCCGCCCCGGCCGGATTCCTCGCGCCGTGTCAGGGAACGTCCCCGGGATGGAGACCAGGCCGTGGACCTCTGACCGGGCCAGCCGCTCGCCGTTCGTGCTGCCGCGCGGGCTGCGGGGACGGCTCGCCGGACGCCTCATGCTGCGGATGAACAGGCAGGACGAGGTCGCCCGCCTGCTCGCCGTCCGGCCGGGGGAGCGGGTGCTGGAGGTCGGGTACGGGCCGGGCGGGCTGATCCGCCGCCTCGCCCGCACGCCCGCCGAGCGGGTCTGCGGCGTCGACCCGTCCCCGGAGATGCGCGCCATGGCCGCGAGGCAGGCGGCGCGGGCGGATCTCCGGGTGGGGACGGCCGAGCACACGGGATTCGGCGAGGCCGAGTTCGACTGCGTCGTCTCGGTCAACAGCGTGGCGCTCTGGCCGTCTCTGGAGCGCGGGCTGGACGAGCTGCGCCGCGTCACGCGTCCCGGCGGACGGGTGCTGATCGCCTGGCACGGCGGCCGCCGGCCGCCGTGGATCGCGCGGCGGTTCAGGCTGCCGGGCGACCGGCTCGACCGCATCGAGGACGCGCTGCGCAGCCGTTTCGCGGACGTCGACCGGCACGAGCTGTCCGATCTCACGGCGTTCACGGCCAGGCGGGACCGCCCGGCCGGGCAGCGGGAGGGGCGCCGGGGCGCGGGTCAGGGCTTGCGGGCCACGCCGCCGTAGACGGAGACCTGCGTGTCGTCGATCTTCCGGGCCTCGTCGTCGGGGCGCCAGTGGTGAACGGCCGTCACACCCGGTTCGACCAGTTCCAGTCCGTCGAAGAACCTCGTGATCTGCGCCTTCGTCCGGCCCTTGGCGCGGATCCCGTGCTCGTTGTGCTTCTGCAGGGCCCTGCTCGGCTGGGCGGCGCTCTCGATGTTGATCGTGGAGAGCGCGAGGAAGCTGCCGGACGGGAGCGGCTCCAGCAGCCGCCGGACGACCCCCTGGGCCTTGTCGTCGTCGGGGATGAAATGGATGACGGTGAGGAGGCACAGCGCGACGGGCTCGTTCAGGTTGAGCGTCTCGTGCAGCTCCGGCGCGGTCAGTATGGCGTCCGGCTCGCTCAGATCGGCCTGGATGTAGCGAGAGCGGCCCTCAGGGGTGCTGGTGAGCAGGGCGCGGGCGTGCACGAGCACGATCGGGTCGTTGTCGACGTAGACGACCCGGGAGGTGGGATCGACGCCCTGGACGACCTCGTGCAGGTTGGGCGAGGTGGGCAGGCCGGTCCCTATGTCGAGGTACTGCCGGATGCCGTGGTCGACGGCCAGGTGGCGCGCGACGCGGACCATGAAGTTCCGGCTGGCCCGCATTGACGTGCGCATATACGGCGCGATCTTGACGATCTCCTCCGCGGCGTCCCGGTCGGCCGCGTAGTTGTCCTTGCCCCCCAGCAGGTAGTCGTAGACCCGGGCCGAGTGGGCCACGTCTGTACGCAGATCGGCCGAGCGCGGCCCACTGTCCGCTGTGTCCGGCACGTGAAGCCCCCATCGGTTGGTGCGGTGGCACGCCCACATACTAATGAGGCCGCTCACCCTTTGGATCACGTTTTGTGGGGGTTGAAGGCACGTTGCGGTAAAGGCAATCCCATTGGCAGGGCGAATTCCGTTCAGGACGGCCGGCCGCGAGGTCCCTTCAGGACGAAGTGTAAGGGCCGGTCAGGACGGTGGCAGGCCGAGCGCGCGGGCGATCAGCATGCGCTGCACCTCGGAGGTCCCCTCGCCCACCTCCAGGATCTTCGCATCCCGGTAGAAGCGGCCGACCGCGTACTCGTTCATGAAGCCGTAGCCGCCGAAGATCTGCGTGGCGTCGCGGGCGTTGTCCATCGCGGCGTTCGAGGAGACCAGCTTGGCGATCGCCGCCTCCTTCTTGAACTCCTCGCCCGCCAGCAGCTTCGCGGCCGCGGCGTAGTAGGCCAGCCGGGAGGTGTGGGCGCGCAGCTCCATGTCGGCGATCTTGAACTGGATCGCCTGGTAGCGGCCGATCTCCTTGCCGAACGCTTCGCGTTCGCGCACGTAGCGGAGGCATTCGTCCACGCAGCCCTGGGCGAGGCCGACCGACAGCGCGGCGATCGCGATGCGGCCCTCGTCCAGGATGCGGAGGAACTGCGCGTAGCCGCGGCCGCGCTCGCCGACGAGGTTCCCGGCCGGGACGCGCACGTCGTCGAACGACAGCTCGCGGGTGTCGGACGCCGACCAGCCGACCTTCGAGTACTTGCGCCCGACCGTGAACCCGGGCGTCCCGTTCGGGACGATGATCGTGGAGATCTCGCCGTCGCCGGTGAACGCGGTGACGGTCACGAACGCGGTGATGTCGGTGCCGGAGTTGGTGATGAACGCCTTCGACCCGTTGATCACCCACGAGTCGCCGTCGAGCCGGGCGGTGGTGCGCATCCCGCCTGGCACGTCGGAGCCGCCGCCCGGCTCGGTGAGCCCGAACCCGGCCAGCCGCTCGCCGGAGGTGAGCTGCGGCAGCCAGTGCGCCTTCTGCTCCGCCGACCCGAACCGGTAGATCGGCATCGCGCCCAGCGACACCCCGGCCTCCAGCGTGATCGCGACCGACGAGTCGACGCGCGCCAGCTCCTCCAGCGCCAGGCAGAGGGCGAAGTAGTCGCCGCCCATCCCGCCGTGCTCCTCCGGGAACGGCAGACCGAACAGGCCCATCTTCCCCATCGCGGCGACGATCTCGTACGGGAACTCGCCGCGCTCGTACAGGTCCCCGATCACCGGGGCGACGCTCTCGCGGGCGAACCGCTCGACCGTGCTCCGCAGCTCTTCCTGCTCCTCGGTGAGCGTGAAGTCGATCATCATGTCTCCGTTGCGGGTGAGAGGGCCTGGACGACGCGCGACGGGCTGGGACGGCCGAGATGGCTCGCCAGCCAGCGGCTCGTCGCGACGAGCTTGTCGAGGTCGACGCCCGTCTGGATGCCGAGCCCGTGCAGCATCCAGACGAGGTCTTCGGTGGGCAGGTTGCCGGTGGCGCTCCCCGCGAACGGGCAGCCGCCGAGGCCGCCGGCGGAGGCGTCCACGACCGTGACCCCGGCCTGGAGCGCGGCGAGCGTGTTGGCGAGCGCCTGCCCGTAGGTGTCGTGGAAGTGGACGGCGAGCCGCTCGGTGCCGATGCCCGCCGCGCCGAGCGCCTCGATCAGCGCGGTGACCTGTCCGGGCGTGCCGACGCCGATGGTGTCGCCGAGGCTGAGCTGGGAGCAGCCGAGATCCATCATCCGCGACGCGACGGACACGACCTGCTCGATCGGCACGTCCCCCTCCCACGGGTCGCCGCACACCATCGACACGTACGCCCGCACCCACAGCCCTTCGGCGCGGGCGCGCCCGACGACCGGGGCGAACATGGCGAGGGACTCGTCCACGGTGCGGTTCAGGTTGCGCTGGGAGAACGTCTCGGTCGCGGAGCCGAAGATCGCGATCTCGGTGACGCCGTTGGCGAGCGCCCTTTCGAGACCCCGCTCGTTGGGGACGAGAACGGGATAGCGCAGCTCGGGGGACCGGGGGAGGACGTCCAGCAGCTCCTCGGCGTCGGCGAGCTGCGGCACCCACTTCGGGTGCACGAAGCTGGTCGTCTCGATCGTGCGCAGGCCCGCGTCCGCCAGCCGGGTCACGAACTCGGACTTGACGTCCACCGGGACGACGGCCTTCTCGTTCTGCAGCCCGTCCCGCGGCCCGACCTCGTAGATCGTGACCTCGGCCGGGAGACCGGAGAGAGGAACCCGCATCGTCATGCCCTTCCTTTCTGGGGGGCGCCCCCCAGACCCCCGAGTAGCCGGCCCGATGATCCTCGCTCCGCTCCGGTCATCCGGCCTCCTCGATCACGGCCAGCACCGCGTCGAGCGCGACCTGCGCGCCCGCGCGGACCGGCAGCTTCGCCACGACCCCGGCGAGCGGCGCGGTGACGGTGTGCTCCATCTTCATCGCCTCGACGACCACGAGCGGCTGCCCCTCGGCGACCCGGTCGCCCTCGGCCGCCTTGACGGCGAGGACCGTCCCCGGCATCGGGCTGCGCAGCACCCCGTCGCCCGCCCCGGCCGCGTCCGGGCCGCCTTCGGCGCGGACGTGCTCGCTCAGCGCCCAGGCGTGCCCGGCGCGTCCGAGCCAGAGCGTGTGGCCGTCGCGGGCGGCCTCGAACGAGGTCGTCCTTCCAGCGTAGGTGAGGGTGAACGGCCTGGTCAGCGATGCCGCGACCGGTGGATCATCGCCGATCGCGACGCGGGCGTCCGCGGCCCGCCCCTGCACGCGGACCTCCACCGGCTCGCCGCCGGACGGGGTGATGATCCACGGCGTCCAGGCGTGCGCGCCGGGACGCCAGCCGTCCGGGACGTCCCAGGGGTCGTCGCCCGAGCCTTCGAGGGCGAGCATCCGCTCCAGCGCGGCGGCGGCCAGCACCTCGGGCGGGACGGACGCGTCCGCGGTCAGCTCGTCCAGGGCTCGCTCGACCAGGCCCGTGTCGAGATCGCCCGACACGACGTCCGGATGCGCGAGCAGGCGCCGCAGGAAGGCGACGTTCGTCGGGACGCCCAGCAGCGTGTACGAGGCCAGTGCCTGGTCGAGGCGGCGCAGCGCCTCGGCCCGGTCGGCGCCGTGGACGATCACCTTCGCGAGCATCGGGTCGTAGGCCCCGCCGACCTCCGTCCCGACGTCGAGCCCGGAGTCGACGCGGGCGTGCTCGGGCTCGGTCAGGGCGAGGACGCGCCCGCCGGTCGGGAGGAATCCGCGCGAAGGGTCTTCGGCGTAGACGCGGGCCTCGATCGAATGGCCGTCGAGGGTCACGTCGTCCTGGGTGAACGGCAGCGGCTCGCCCGAGGCCGCGCGGAGCTGGAGCTCCACCAGGTCGAGGCCGGTGACGAACTCGGTCACGGGGTGCTCGACCTGCAAGCGGGTGTTCATCTCCATGAAGAAGAACTCGTCGGGGCGGTCGGCGGAGACGATGTACTCGACCGTCCCGGCGCCCACGTAGCCGACGGCCTGCGCGGCGGCCACGGCGGCGGTGCCCATCCGCTCGCGCGCGGCGCCGTCCAGCAGCGGCGAGGGCGCCTCCTCGATGATCTTCTGGTGGCGGCGTTGCAGGCTGCATTCGCGTTCGCCCAGGTGGACGGCGTTGCCGTGGGCGTCGGCGAAGACCTGGATCTCGATGTGCCGCGGGTTCTCGACGAACCGCTCGGCGAGCAGCGTGTCGTCGCCGAACGAGCCGCGCGCCTCGCGGCGGGCGGACGCGATCGCGTCGGGCAGCTCGGCCGCGTTCCAGACGAGCCGCATGCCCTTGCCGCCGCCCCCGGCCGACGGCTTGATCAGCACCGGAAGCCCGACCTCCAGGGCCGCGGCCTTCAGCTCAGCGTCGGAGAGGCCGGGCTCGTCCCGTCCCGGGACGACGGGCACGCCCGCCGCCGCGACGGTCCGCTTCGCGCGGATCTTGTCGCCCATCGCCTCGATCGCCCCGGCGGGCGGGCCGATGAACACCAGCCCCGCCGCGCCGCACGCCCGCGCGAACGCGGTGTTCTCGGCGAGGAACCCGTACCCGGGATGGACGGCGCCCGCCCCGGACGCCCGCGCCGCCCCGATCACGGCGTCGATGTCGAGATACGACGGGACGCGGAGCGCCTCGTCCGCCTCCCGCACATGCCGGGCCCGCGCGTCGGCGTCGGTGTGGACGGCCACCGAACGCACGCCCAGCCGCCGCAGCGTGCGGAACACGCGGACGGCGATCTCCCCCCGGTTGGCGACCAGGACGCTGTCGAACATCACACCCTCACATCCGGAAGACGCCGTAGCCGACCGGCTCCAGCGGTGCGTTCGCGGCGACCGACAGCCCGAGCCCCAGCACGCGCCGGGTGTCGGCCGGGTCGATCACCCCGTCGTCCCAGAGCCGCGCCGTCGAGTAGTACGGGTTGCCCTGTGCCTCATACTGCTCGCGGATCGGCGACTTGAACGCCTCCTCGTCCTCGGCGGGCCATTCCTCGCCGCGCGCCTCCAGCTGGTCGCGGCGGACGGTCGCGAGGACGCTCGCCGCCTGCTCGCCGCCCATGACGGAGATCCGCGCGTTCGGCCACATCCAGAGGAAGCGCGGCGAGTACGCGCGCCCGCACATCGCGTAATTGCCCGCGCCGAACGACCCGCCGATGACGACGGTGAACTTCGGGACGCGCGCGCACGCGACCGCCGTGACCATTTTCGCGCCGTGCTTGGCGATGCCGCCCGCCTCGTATTCGCGGCCGACCATGAACCCGGTGATGTTCTGCAGGAACACCAGCGGGACGCTGCGCCGGTCGCACAATTCGATGAAGTGCGCGCCCTTCTGCGCCGATTCGCTGAACAGGATGCCGTTGTTGGCGACGATCCCGACCGGGTGCCCGTGAATGCGCGCGAAGCCGGTGACGAGCGTCGCGCCGTATTCCTTCTTGAACTCCTGGAAGCGGCTGCCGTCCACGATGCGGGCGATGACCTCCCGCACGTCGTAGGGGGTGCGCGGGTCGGGCGGGACGACCCCGTACAGCTCCGCCGGGTCGGCGGCGGGCTCCTCCGGCGCCGCGACGTCCCACGGGCGCGGCTCGCGCGGCCCCAGCGTGGACACGATCTCGCGGACGATCCGCAGCGCGTCCGCGTCGTCGTCGGCGAGGTGGTCGGTGACGCCGGACGTCCGCGAGTGCAGCTCGCCGCCGCCCAGCTCCTCCGCCGTCACGACCTCGCCGGTCGCGGCCTTCACCAGCGGCGGCCCGCCCAGGAAGATCGTCCCCTGGCCGCGGACGATGACGGCCTCGTCGCTCATCGCCGGGACGTACGCGCCGCCCGCCGTGCACGACCCCATCACGGCCGCGATCTGCGGGATCCCGAGCCCGGACATGGTCGCCTGGTTGTAGAAGATGCGGCCGAAGTGCTCGCGGTCGGGGAACACGTCGTCCTGGCGGGGGAGGAACGCGCCGCCGGAGTCGACCAGGTAGACGCAGGGGAGGCGGTTGTGCAGCGCCACCTCCTGCGCCCGCAGGTGCTTCTTGACCGTGACCGGGTAGTAGGTGCCGCCCTTCACGGTGGCGTCGTTGGCGACAATCACGCATTCGCGGCCGGAGACGCGCCCGACCCCCGTGATGATCCCGGCGCCGGGCGCCTCGTCGTCGTACATGCCGTTCGCGGCCAGCGGGGACAGCTCCAGGAACGCCGAGCCCGGGTCGAGGAGCGTGTCGACGCGGTCGCGGGGGAGCAGCTTGCCGCGCGCGACGTGCCGCTCGCGGGCCCGCTCGGGGCCGCCGCGCCCGGCCCGGTCGACGTGCTCGCGCAGCTCCGCGGCCAGGGCCTCGTTGTGCGCGGCGTTCGCCTTGAACGCCTCGGCCGTCACGTCCGCGCGGGAGCCGATCCCGGGTCCGCTCATGACCGTCCGTCCCTCCGGTTAACGATCGTTAACAATGCCGATGTTAATGCCTGTTAACAACTCTAGTCTAGACTGGCGGCCATGACATCCCACCCGGCCGGGGACCCGGCGGCGGAACCGGCCGGCGCACCGCCGGCCGGCCCGCCGCCCGGCAGGCCCGCGCCCGGGGCGCCGCCTGCCGGGCCGCCGCCGAACCCGCGCCGGGCCGAGATCCTCGCCGCCGCGGCCGAGCTGTTCGCGCGGCGCGGCTACCACGGGGTGTCCATCGGCGACCTCGGGCGGGCCGTCGGCCTCACCGGCCCGGCCCTCTACCGGCATTTCCGCGGGAAAGAGTCCGTACTCGCCGAGATGCTCCTCGACATCAGCGAGCGGCTGCTCGCCGAGGGCGTCCGCCGCGCCGCCGACCCCGATCCGGGACGGGCGCTGGACGCGCTGCTCCGCTGGCACATCGCGTTCGCCCTTGACAACCCGGCGCTCATCACCGTCCACGAGCGGGAACTGGACAACGTGCCCGAGCCGCAGCGGCACCGCGTCCGCCGGCTCCAGCGCGCCTACGTGGAGGAATGGGTCGCCGTCCTGCGCCGCCTGAACCCGGCCCTGCCGGACGACCGGACGCGCGCCGCCGTCCACGCCGCCTTCGGCCTCCTCAACTCGACCCCGCGCAGCGCCACCGGTCTCGACCGCGCCGCGATGTGCGCTCTCCTGCACGGCATGGCCCGCGCCGCCCTCGAAAACGCGCGCTGACGCCATTCACCGGTATGTGAACGGTCAATTAAATCGCCGACTCGGACCGGCCGATTTACCCGGGTGCACGATTGTGGACCGTCCACAATCTTGACTTGATCCCCGCGCCATAGGTCAGATGGACGTGAAGGTCACCCGCTCTGACCGAACTAAGGAGTAACCCATGGACGTCGAGGACGTCGGCTTCTACGAGATCGCACAGAAATACCCGGACCGTCCCGCCGTGCTGGCACCCGGCGTGCCGATGTCGTACGGCGGGCTTCACGCCGAAGTGAACCGCCTCTCGAACTCGCTGGAGGGGCTCGGGCTGCGTCCCGGAGACGCCCTTGCGACCGTGCTCGGCAACCGTCCCGAGTTCCTGACAGTCATGCTCGCCGCACTGCAATCAGGCCTCTACCTCGTGCCCGTGAGCCGCCACCTGACCAGGCCCGAGATCGCTCACATCCTCGCCGACAGCGGTGCCAGGGCGGTCGTCACGGAAAGCGCGTTCGCCGACGTTGTGTCGGGCGCGGCCGACGAGGCGGGCATCCCCGCCGAAGGGCGCGTGAGCGCGGGCCCCGCGAACGGCTTCCGCTCGATGGCCGGGCTGTGCGCGATGGGCAGCGCCGAACCGCCCGGCAAACGCCGGACGGGTTCGATCATGCTGTACACGTCCGGGACGACGGGACGCCCCAAGGGGGTCCGGCGGCCGCTGCTCGACATCGCGCCGGAGACGGTGGCCGGTGTCCTGCGGCGGACCCTGATGCGCCAGCTCGGCCTGGAGCCCGGCGACGACGAGGTCCACCTGGTCGTCGGCCCGCTCTACCATTCGGCGCCCTGCGTCCACGCGCTGATGTCGCTGCACCTCGGGCACGCCGTCGTGGTCGCGTCGCGGTTCCGGCCCGAGCACACCCTCGAGCTGATCCAGCGGCACGGCGTCACCAACACGGTCATGGTGCCGACGATGTTCCACCGCATGCTCGCCCTGCCGGACGAGGTCAAGGCCCGCTACGACGTGTCCTCGCTCCGCCGCGTCTACCACACCGCCGCGCCCGTCCCCGTGGAGACCAAGACACGGATGCTGGACTGGTGGGGACCGGTCCTCTACGAGTACTACGGGTCGACGGAGAGCGGCCCCGTCGTCCTCGCCGAGCCGGACGAGTGGCTCGCCCGGCCCGGCACGGTCGGCCGCCCGGTCGACGGCGTCCAGATCAAGATCCTCGACGCGGAGGGCCGCCCGCTGCCCGCAGGGGAGACGGGCCTGATCTACGCGAACGGCCATCTGGGCTTCGAGTACCACGGCGACCCCGCCAAGACCGCCTCCTCGATGCACGACGGCTTCTACACCGCCGGCGACCTCGGCCACCTCGACAAGGACGGCTGGCTCTACATGAGCGACCGCCGCACCGACCTCATCATCTCCGGCGGCGTGAACATCTACCCGGCCGAGATCGAGAGCGTCCTCCTCCAGCATCCGGCGGTCGCCGACGCGGCCGTCATCGGCCTCCCCGACGACGACTGGGGCCAGGTCGCGGTCGCGCTCGTCGAGCCCGCCGAGGACGCCCACCCCGGCGACGCCCTCGCCGCCGCGCTCCTCGCGCACTGCGAGCCGCGGCTGGCGAAACAGAAGCATCCGCGCCGGGTGGAGTTCCGCGCCTCGCTGCCCCGCACACCCTCAGGCAAGCTCAGCCGCCGCCGCGTACGGGACGACTACCTGCACGGATTCCCCGACTGACCGCGCCTCGCCGTTCCGCGCGGAACGCTCCCGAACTATTCGCGGCGGACGTCGAACGCCGCCGGGCGCCGCTGCGTACAACGGCACATGAAAGACCTGAAGGTCGCCCCACTCGACGACGTCGCCCCGACCCAAGCCGCTCCGACGAAGACCGACCTTCCCGTCCTCCCCGACCCCACCGTCCACACCGAGGCGGCGACCGCTTCGGCCGATCACAGCGCCCCCGCTCCACGCGCGAGCACCGCACCAGGCCAGGCGTCCGGCGACGAGGCGCCCGGCGCCGACGACGACCGCGACGGGATCACACGCCTCGGTGACCTGGTCGCGGTCTGGCCGTGCGCCGGCTGCGGACGGCCCGTGCCGCAGCCGGTGCGCGGCGTCCGCACCGTCCGCCACTGCCAGGACGGCGACGGCGCGTGCGAACGGTCCGCGCGCGACGCCCGCGAACGCGGCCTGGAGTCCCCGGGCCTCACCGGCCAGGTCGCCTGGACATGGGAGATGGTCGACCGGCTCGAAGGCGCCGCCGACCGGCTCGCGGGCGCGCTGATGTCCGAACTGAGCGTCGCGGGCGTCGAACGGCGGATCGCCAACGCCCGCGCCGACGCCGCGGGAGAGATCGCGATCGCGCAGCGGGAACGCGACGCGTCCGAGCGGCAGGCGGAGGCCGCCTGGCGCGAAGTGGCCTCCGCCCGCGGCCGCGCGGACCTCGCCTGCGACCGCGCGGACACCGCCCAGCGGGACGCCGCGGCCGCCCGCGCCGACGCCGAACGCCTCACCGCCGAACTCGACACCGCCAGGCGCGAATGCCGCGACGCCCAGGACGACGCCGAAGCCGCCGGCGCCGCCCGCCTCGCCGCGGAACGCGACCGCGACCGCGTCGCCGCCCGCGAGGGCGAACTGCTCGCCTCGCTGGAGAACGCCCGCGCGGAACTGGTCGCCCTGCACGGACGGCTGTCGGACGCGGAGACCCTCGCCGAGGGCCAGCGCGTCGAGGCGGACGCCGCGAAACGCTCCGCCGAGGACCTGCGCTCCGCCGTCCGCGACGCCGAGGCCAAGCGCGGCCAGGCCGTCGCCGACCGCGACCAGTTCCAGGCGCGGGCACGGGAGTTCGAGCGGCACAACTGGCAGCTGTCCCGCATCGCCGAGGAACTGCGCGCCGCGGTCAAGGCCCTCACCGCCGAACGCGACGCGGCCCGCGCCGAAGCCGACCGCGCCCGCCGCCGGGTCGACGCCATGACCGCCGTCAACGACGGCCGCCCCGACTTCGCCCCCCGCGACGCCGGCCCGCACCGCTTCGCCGACCGGGAGCCGCCGACAGGCCTGCACCCCCTCCCGCCGCTGAACGGACCGCCGCTGAACGGATCGTCCCTGAACGGACCGCCGCTGTATGGCGCCGACCCGCTGGCCGTCGACCCCAGGACCGGCAGCGGACATCGCCTGCCCCACGCCGGTTGACCTTCGCTGGCAGGACGTTGAACAGCTAGGAGGTGAGGCCCTTCCCCACACTGCACTGGCCCTGAACCGGCCGCCGTATCGCACCGGGGTGGTACGGCGGCCGGTACCTATCTGCGCGCCTGCAAGAAGGCCGCGTAGCCGAGGGCCCCGGCATGGACGGCGGCGTGCACGGCGCGGGCGATCCTCGCCCCCCACGTGGAACGCGGCCCCGCGAACGGCTCCTGTGCCCCGCCACCGGTCGTCGCGGCGACGCAGATGACGTCGGACGCGGTGCCCGTGCACGGATATCCCGCTTCGAGAAGCGCCTGGGTCTTGGCCTCGGTGGCGGTGACGACCGCGTTCACCAGCGCCCCGTCGCTCAACGGCACCGGAATGGCGACGACGATGTTGACGGTCCCGGGCGTCCACGCCGACGGCGACTCACCGCTCGGCTGCAGCGGTGGCGAGGGAGGCGTCGCGCCGTCCAGAAGCATCGGCGCGAGCTCGGGGTCGACGGCCCCGGCGGGCGCGGCGGCCCAGGTCGGGACGCGCAGCCCGACCGTCGCGGACACGCTCACGCCCTCGTCGTCCCCCCGCATCGTGCGGGACACCGACGCCGCCGTGAGCATGCCGACGCCCGGCCCGTCCAGGCCGTGCGACGCGGCGAGCTCCTCCAGATGGACGACCGGGTCCATCCGCGAGTAGCCGCCCGGGACCTGCGCGTTCAGCACCCAGCGGGCCGGGCCGATCCCGCCGCCGAGCATCGCCGAGGAGATCATCCGCTGCCCGTCCCCGGCCCGCCACACGGTGGACGCGAGCCGCTTCCCGCCCTCCACCCGCCACGTCATCTCAACCTTCACGAACGCTCCCACGCCCCTTCATCCGACGACCGCCCCGATGGCCGTTCCGTCGGCCTTCCCGCAGGCCGTTCCGCAGGCCGTTCCGTTGACCCTCCCGCAGGCCGTTCCTCAGGGCGTTCCGTAGGTCGTTCCAGCGACAGGATCGGTCGCCCGCCGGGGCCGGGCCCGACATGCACCCGCGCGTCGAAATGCTCCTCGACAGCGCCACGGGTGAGGACCTGCGCCGGCGAACCCGCCGCGGCGACCCGCCCGTCCGAGAGGAGGACGAGGTCGTCGGCGTACTGCCCCGCCAGCGTCAGGTCGTGGATCGTCGTCACCACGGTCAGCTCGTCGGAGAGCCGCAGCTGGTCGACCAGCTCCATCACCTGCTGCTGATGGCCGATGTCCAGGGCGGTGGTCGGCTCGTCCAGCAGCAGCACCGACGTCTGCTGCGCCAGCGCCCGCGCCAGCACCGCCCGCTGCCGCTCACCGCCCGAGAGCTCGTCCAGCGGACGGGACGCGAACCCGGTGAGATCCAGCCGGTCGAGCACGTCGGCCGTGATCGCCCGGTCGCGGGCGCTCTCGCGTCCGAGATGCGAGATGTACGGGGAACGCCCGAGAAGCGTGTAGTCGAAGACGGTCATCCCGGCCGGGATGTTCGGGCTCTGCGGCGCGTAGGCGATCAGCCGGGCCCGCTGCCTCGGCTTCAGCGCCGCCACGTCCGAACCGGCCAGCGTGATGCCGCCCTCGGACGGCACCAGGCCCAGAACGGCGCGCAGCAGCGTCGACTTCCCGGCCCCGTTCGGCCCGATGACGGCCGTCCACGACCCGGACGGGACGTCCAGCGACACGCCCTTCAGCACCGGCCGCCCGCCGAGCGCCACGTCCAGTCCCCGGATCTCGATGGTCACGTGTCCACCCGCCTGCGGCTGGCGCGCAGCACGGCGACGAAGAACGGCCCCCCGACGAACGCCGTCACGACGCCGAGCGGAATCTCCCCGGGCTTGATCGCCGTCCGCGCCACCAGGTCCGCGACGCCCAGGAACGCCGCGCCGCCGAGCAGCGACAGCGGCAGCACGATCCGGTACGAACCGCCCGCCAGCCGCCGCACGATATGCGGCACCACGATCCCGACGAACCCGATCAGCCCGCTCACCGCGACCGCGCACGCCGTCGCCAGCGACGCCGCCATCAGCACCGTCAGCCGCACCCGCGCCGCCGACAGCCCCAGCGCCGCCGCCTCCTCGTCGCCGACGCTCAGCACGTCCAGCAGCCGCCCGTGCACCAGCAGCACCACGGTCGACACCAGCGCATACGGGGCGACCATGGCGAGCTGGTGCCAGTCCGCCGACCCGACGCCGCCGAGGATCCACGAGAAGATCCGCTGCAGCTCCTCGGTCTTCAGCTGCTGGACGAACGTCTGCACCGCCGAGAGGAACGTCGACACCGCGACCCCCGCCAGCACCAGATTCGCCATCCCGTTCCCGCGCCCCGCCGTGTTGCCCAGCGCGTACGCCATGAACACCCCGGAGATCGCGCCGACGAACGCCGCCAGCGGCACCCCGTACCCCGGGTCGCCCGGCACCAGCGCGATCACCAGGGTCGCCCCGACCCCGGCACCGCCCGCCGCGCCCAGCAGATACGGATCGGCGAGCGGGTTGCGGAACACCCCCTGATACCCGGCCCCCGCCAGCGCGAGCATCCCGCCCACCAGCGCCGCCATCAGCGCCCTCGGCACCCGCAGCTCGAACAGCACGTTCTCGTCGATCACGGCGAGCCCGGAGTCGACGTCCACGAACGGCAGCCGGTCGGCCAGCGCCTTCAGCACTCCGCCGACGGGCAGCCCCGCCGACCCGACCAGCACCCCCGCCAGGAGGGTCGCCGCCAGCAGCGCCACCGCCACCCCGAGCGGCACCACTCGCAACCGCGCCTGCTGCCGCGGCACCGAGTACGCCCCCCGCCGGAGCGAACCACCACGTCCCCGGACGTCCTCGCGGACGTCCGGGGACGTCCCGGCCGGAAGCCGGTCGGCCGGGACGACTCCGGAACGGCGGCGCCGAAGGCTCACGAGCGAACGTCCATCAGGGCAGTGATCACTGGGTCTTCTGCACCGCGGCGCCGATCGCCTTCGCGAACTCGGGCAGGCGCGGCCCCCACCGGGAGGCGACGTCGTCGTCGAGCTCGACCACGCCCTTGTTCTTGACCGCGTCCAGGTCCGGCCAGCCGGGCCGCTTCGCGACCGTGGCGGCGTTCTGCCCGCAGCACTTGGTGTCGGCCAGGAAGATCAGGTCCGGGTCCTGCTTGAGGAGGTATTCGCGGGACAGCTGCGGGTACCCGCCGGACGCCTTGTCCGCCGCGTCCGCGATGTTGCGGAGCCCGAACAGCCCGTACACCTGGCCGACGAAGGTCTGGGACGTTACGGAGTGCAGCTGGTTGTCGAGCTCGTGGTAGTACGTGAGCCCCTTCGCCTTGGACGACGCGGCGACGGTCTTCGCTATCTCGGTCCGCATGCCGTCGACGACCTTCTTCGCCTCCGCGGCATGTCCGGTCGCCAGGCCGAGATCGTTGATCTCGTCGTACGCCTCGTCCAGCTTGGTCGCCGCGGGCTCCAGCAGAACGGGGACCTTGACCTTCTCCAGCGCCTTCACGATGCCGTTCAGGTCATCGGACAGGACGACGAGATCGGGCTTGTACGCGATGATCGCTTCGGCGTTCGGCTTGAAGCCGGACAGCTTCGTGCGGGGCGCGTTCGCCGGGACGTTCGAGTAGTCGTCCACCGCCACGACCTGCGGCCCGGCGCCGATCGCGAACAGCGTCTCGGTGTGCGTGGGGGAGAGTGACACGATCCGCTTCGGATCGGCCGGAACCTGCACCGCGCCGTTGGCGGCCTGAACGGTGACGGTCTTCGCGCCTGACGTCTTGGTGGTGCCGTCGTCGCCGCCACATGCACCGGCGAGTGTGACGACGCAGGCCGCCATCACCACGACGAGGGAACGTACGGGTCTCACTGAAGCCTCCTGGCTACAGGGAAGCCGCGGCCCGTTCATGACGGATCGCCCTTCCACGAGGTCGAAAATCGTCGACGCGCGGGAGGCGACCTGGCTCGGCCCTTTCGGGCACCACAGTTGCGGGACAGCACCGGATTCACACCGGATTTCGCTCCTCGCGCGCAGCACCGCAACGGTATCAGCCGCCGAATCCGGATTCGTCCTGCTCGGAGCGCGATAATTCACTACCCGCCCGATACGGAGTGAGCTCCCACTAACGCTCCGTAAGACTCCGCCACCCTCCACGGCCCGACCGCCACACCGCGCACGTCACCGCCTTGGCGACCTCCGTCACCGCCACGATCCCCGCCCACGCCGTCGCGACGGCTTGCAGCACGTTGTCGAGGAACGGCCTTGCTCGACGGCTTGCCGACCAGGGCTCGCAGCCGGATGCGGTCGTCGGCAAGCGGCCGGACGCGCAGGCGCCTGCCGAGAGTGCCCACAGCATCGGCATGGCGGGTGCCTTCCCGTGACGCCACGCATCAGGGGTGTCTCTTCGAGCACGTGAGATCCATCGGGCGGCCGACGGCCGTGCTCCATCGCGGGAGTCGACGGGCCAGAAAAATGTGTCGAACGCGGAGCCGAGCTTTGAGAAGGTCGTGAATGACCCGGAACTGCTGCGAAAGGAAGCCCGTGCCGCGTGCCGTCACATTGATCCGCTCCGCCTCCCTGTCCGATGTTGCCGAGTACGCCTACGCGGCCACGGCCCCGGCCGAGTCACGGCTGATCTTCCTGGCCGGAGCATGCCCACTGAACGAGGACGGTTCCACTGCGGCGCTCGGGGACTTCGCGGGGCAGGCGGCCAAGGCCGTGGAGAACATGCGGACCGCTCTGACGGACTCCGGCGCGTCTCTGCACGATGTCATCAGCACCCGCGTTCTCGTTGCCTCCCAGCGGCAGGAGGACCTGGTGACCGCATGGGAGGTCGTCCGGGAGGCGTTCGGCGACCATGACGTGCCCAGCACATTGATGGGTGTCACCGTGCTCGGCTATGACGGCCAGCTCGTAGAGATCGAAGCCATCGCCGCCGTGCTCGATTCCTGAGCCGACGAGCCGTCCCTGCCGAGGACCAACCGCCCCGCCCGGGTTTGGCTCCGGTTGCGATCGGAGCCAAACGAGGAGGGCGGCAGCGGTGACGATGCCGAGATAGCCCTGCCCGCGCTTGTCGTAGCGGGTAGCGACGGCTCTGAACTAGCTGAGCTTCCCGGTAGCCCGCTCCACCGTGTTGCGATCTTCGTACCGGTCCTTGTTGAAGCCCGGGGCCGTCCGCCACATGACGCCCGGCGCAGGCGGGCGCCCGTGTGGTCCTTCTTCTCCGGGATCACGTGCCGGATACCGCGCTCACAGAGGCAGACGCGGATCTGCCATTGCTGGACGCCTCGTCTGCTGGACGCCTTGTCGAGGCTCACGCTGTCCGGGATGCGGCGGGGACGCCCGAGCCCCACGCGGGGAACCGGATCTCGTCCATGACTAGCTCCAACTGGGTGCGGTCCGTCCGTTGTCCGGGGGTGACGAGCAGGGAGAACGGCGGCGGCGGCCCTCCGCGGCCAGGTGGGTTTCGGTCGCCAGTCCGCCGCAGGAGCGGCTAGGGCCTTCACCTTCATGCCCAGTTCGCTGACCCAGCCCCAGCTGGCCGCTGGACTCTCCCAGAAGCGAACGGGGTCGGTGACCACGGCTGGGGCTGGCTCTCACACAGAGTTCTGCCGGCTTATGGGCACCCACCGTCGCGACCGTCGCCGCCGCCACGACTGCCACCACCAGCGCACTGGCTCAACCGCTCTGGCTCGCCGCTGGGACGGATTGCCATGCAGTGCGGTCGTGAACGGGCGACGGTGACCGTTCAGGAGTGGGGCGGGTTGTCGGCTGCGGCCTGATCCATGGCTTCTGCGTAGAAGTCGTGCAGGGCAGTGGGGTCGGGGAGCAGTCGCATCGGTCGTGCCGCCCCGAATGGGGCGTTCCAGAAAGTCCCGTGGCGTGGCGTCCACGGCCCGGCGTACGCATATGGCTCGTCCAAGTAATCATCACCCAGGCTTACGCCGTAGTTGACCTCGACGAGGCTTACTCCCACATCGAAATGTTCAGGCCAAAGTACTGGTATGGAATTCGGTGCAAACCTGGAAAGAGCCTCATGGCCTTGGTGGAAACAATCCGCGATGTACTGTGCTGCCTGCGCGTCGACTCCGAGGATGTCGTCCGGTCCGACGCCGCTGCCCTCCTTGTAGAGGTCCTCCACGCCACCGGCATCGATGCCCGCCGCTGCGGCGAGTTCTCTGCAGGTGGTGCCGTTCAGCGGAATCTCCCGGTCGCCGGCCACGAGCTCTGTCCCGTTCACCCGCAGGTCAGGGTCTTGGACGGTGCCGAACCCTCCCGGGACGATCCTCAGCCGAATCGTCCCGCTCTGCCGGTACTGCGGCCCGGCAAGCACCAGCTCGGCCACTCCATGCAACGAGCGACGGGCCGTGTCCAATGTCTGCCGATCGACGTCCATGCTCCGTCCTCCTGCTGGGGCTCCCGCACAACTCGGGCGATCACAAACCGTCCGGGTCTCCGCTTCGCGTCGCGTACTGTTCCGCCAGTTTCCGGTCGTTCTTCGCCCACATGCGGTGCCGAGCTGCCGACTGCAGATGCAACTCGGCCTCCTCCGGATCGGACGTGGCCATCCGTTCCAGCAGATTCGCCGCCCGGTCGTGCGCTCGCGCCGAGGAGACCATCGCCTGACGCGCGTACTCCTCGGTCTCACGCCTGCGCTCCGCGGGATCCGGCAGCTCGCCGCCGCGGACACTGGCCGTCCGCCGACTCCCGCGCGCCTTCAGCGGCAGCGCGCGGTCTCTGCTGCCCATACCAGCCAACCGGACGCCCAAGCCCGTCGATCAACCAGCTCTCCAGACACGTTCGACTATCTACCCAGTAACCCAACTGTTCAGCCCACCCAAGGCACCAGCGACCATCAGCTACGAACAAACCGGGACAAATCTCATCTCGTGCCCGCCGCCTATCCGATCATGTAATCGATGTTGCGACGAAGTCATGATTTGTGCCCATCACCGGAATTGTCGTCGGTCTGTGCGGTCCAAGGCGCACACGAC
This sequence comes from Actinomadura sp. 3N508, assembly GCF_044326375.1. NCBI lineage: Bacteria > Bacillati > Actinomycetota > Actinomycetes > Streptosporangiales > Thermomonosporaceae > Actinomadura > Actinomadura sp. 3N508. Next base: position 296,971 of record NZ_JBIRAX010000003.1, on the reverse strand, counting down.
AGTTCGTCGGCGATCTTGATGCGGAGACGGCGCATCACAGTCCCGGAGCCCATGCCGAGCCGCCGTGCTTGCGGGCCTCGTGGTCGGCGTCCGGCAGGTCCTGCCAGCCGGCGAGTGAGGTGTGCGTGGAGACCATGACGGCGCGTTCGCCGGGCGGTCGAGCGGATGCCGTATCCACAGTCCTCGAACTCGTGGATCTGGGCGTGTTCAGCACGGGTACGTTCGGCGATCCTGGCCAAGCCCCTACGTTCCAGGCTGAGCGGTGCGCTCTCCGGCTTGGGGAGCACGGATCGCACAGATCACACAGACCGGAGCGGTACCGGGAGACGGGTTGCTCGATGGCCCGAACCGATTTGTGCCCCAGTCGCCACCTCCCGGTGCACCGGATCGCTCCGGGAGCACCGTGGCGGGCTTCCTCGGTGTGGCGCGGGGCGCGGTTGCGGTGCTTGACTTCGGCGGTCGGCGGTCGGCGGTCGGCGGTCGGCGGTCGGCGGTCGGCGGTCGCGAGCTGGGCGGCCGGGTTATCGGCTCGTGGTCGGGCAATGGCGGTGGGGTTCTCCGCCTGGCTCTGGTAGTAGGCGACGGCCGGTCCGCCGCCGCTGAACCCGGCGAGCACGACCCGCTCGTTGGTATCCATGCCGATCAAGCGTTTCTGATCGCCGCCAGTGAGCGCTACACCGACTTTGGATCAGATCCGCCGGGCGGCGGGCCAGCGCCATCGGGTGTAGGCCCGTGCCCCAAAGATTCGCAGGGTTGGACTCCTACTGGATGGTGTCTGGGCAGGTGGCCGGGGTGTCGGCTTGGTGGTCGGGCAACAGGTCGATCGGACGTTGGGTGTCCATGCCGATCAAGCGGCTCCTGATCGCCGCCCGTGAGCACTTCAGCGCCTTTGGGTCGGCTCCGCCGGACGCCGGGGCTGCGCCATCGGGTGCAGGCGGGTGCCCGAAAGATTCGCAGGGTTGAACTCCTACGGGATGGTGGTCTGGGCGGGCGGTCGGGGTGTCAGTGTTGGCCCAGGTAGAAGCGGCTTCCTTGGTCGTCGGTGCATTCGGAGGTGATGCCGTAGGGCTGCTGGGCGGGGGCGGTCGCCGATCCACCGGCTTCGCGGACGCGGGTGACGGCGCTCTCGATGTCGTCGACCGCGTACATGGGGACTACGACGGGACGTTCGGTGCCGCCGTGCATACCGGTCATGGGACGTACCTCGGTGTCGCCCAGCCGGACGCTCCAGCCGCCTGGAGTGTGGCCGGGGATGAAGTCCCAGCCCAGAACGGTGCCGAAGAAGGTGCGGGCGCGGGTGATGTCGGGGACACCGATGGTGAGGTAGGAGATCTCGCCGTGGGAGACTCCGGCGGATTGTGCCAGCCTCTCCTCGACGGGGCTGGTCCTCTCCGGGGGCTGGTAGATGGAAAAGCTCATGCCCTGGTCGTCCGTGCACATGGCGGAGAGGCCGTACGGCTCATCGGTCGGTTCTTCCGCGTGACCCCCTGCGGCGCGGATTCGCTGGATGGCGTCACGGATGTCTTCGACGGCGAACGCCAGGAACATCGTCCGGTGCTCTTGTCCGCCGAACATGCCGATGTGCTGTTCGGGCAGTCCTTGGACGTGGCGGCTGGAGCCGCTAGCGGGCGAGGCGTGCCAGCCGAGGACGGTTCCGTAGAACGTGGCCGCACGGTCGACGTCCGGAACCCAGATCGAGGCGTAGCCGACGTCGCCTTCACGCAGTCGTGGGCGTCCGGGTGAGGGCGGGGTGGTGATCATCCAGCGGTGTCCGAACGGGTCGGTGACGACGCCGTTTCGGCCGTAGGGGTAGTCCGCCACGGGACGGTCGGGTGCGGCTCCGAGCTCGACGGCGCGTGAGAAGACCACGTCGACGTCCGGGACCGTCAGGTAGAGCGACTGACTGGGGCCACCGCGCGCGGTGGGGCCGAGGAGGCCCTCCTCGGGCCATTCGTCGGCGAGCATCATCACGGAGTCGCCGATGGTCAGTTCCGCATGCCCGACGCGCCCGTCGTCCATGACGATCGGCTCGCTGCGGAGCTCGGCCCCGAACGCTTCCGCGTACCAGCGCAGGGCGTGCTGTCCGTCGTCGACGCAGATGTACGGCGTGAGGGTGCGCACCGGTGCTGGTGCCGGTGCCGATGTCTCCTGGACGGTGGTCATGGTGTCTCCCATGGGTTGCAGCAGCGCGCGGCGCAGGCGTTCGCGCAGCCGCGCCGCGAAATCCGGATCGGGGTCGACCGGGACGATCGGCGTGTGGAGAGCCTCCAGCGGATCAGTCATCGTGGCCCTCCTTTCTGCCGCGGGGTCCTGATGGTCGTCTTCGTGGTGAACGGTGGTCGGTGTAGGCCTTGCGGAACGCGGCCCGGGCCCGTACCAGCAGCGCCTCGGTGGCTTGGAAGGTGCGGCCGAGATGCTCGGCGACCTGCGGGACGGGTAGCCCGTCGAGGTAGCGGAGAGTCAGGGCCGCCTGGTGCTGGGGGCTGAGCGTGCCGAGAACCTCCCGGGCGAGGAGTGCGTCCAGGCGCTCGTCCCAGGGGTCTTCGGTGGCCTCCCGGGCACCCCCGTCCAAAACCTGGAGGCTGCGTTCCTCTCGTGCGACGCGCCGCCAATGGTCGGCGAGCTTGTGCCGGGCCACGCCGACCAGCCACGCGACCGTCAACGCTGGTGGCGGCTCCTTGCGCACTGCTTCGACCGCGGCCAGAAAGGTCTCTGCCGTGAGGTCTTCTGCCAGGGCACGGCGTCCGCACCGGGGCAGCAGGTAGCCGTAGACCTGGGGGAGCGCCGTGTCGTACAGATCGAGCAACGCCGGCCCCGGGTCGGGCTGAAGATGTCCCGGGTGGTTCATGCCCCTCCATCGTTCGCCGGGCAGGTTCTCCGACGGGTCAATCCAAGATTTTCGAGGAAAGTTGATGATGATCTTGAGGTTGGCGCTCGTTCGTCCTGGTCACGCAGGCGACCCCGCAGATTCGAGGACGGTGCGGCCGGGTGGCGCTTCGTGGCCGGTGCGATGGCCGACCATGGGAAGCGTGGTGATTCCCGAACCGCTCACGCTCTACACCGCTGACGATGTCCGGATCGATGCAGGTCATCTGCAGGGAGACGGCGATCTGTGCTTCGTCCTGGCACACGGGTTCACCTGCTCGTGGCGGCAGCCCGTACTCCAGCGGATCGCCGGTGTTCTCAACGGGCACGGCGGTGTCATCGGGCTGGATTTCCGTGGCCATGGGAGATCAGGTGGCCGCTCCACCGTCGGTGACCGTGAGGTCTTCGACATCGACGCGGCGGTCGCCGCCGCACGCCGGAGAGGGTACGGCCGGGTCGCTGTGACCGGGTTCTCCATGGGAGGTGCCATCGTCGTCCGTCACGCGGCGTTGCACGGCGGAGTGGACGCGGTGGTCTCGGTCAGCGCCCCGGCTCGCTGGTATTACCGCGGGACGGTACCGATGCGTCGCGTGCACTGGGTGATCGAACGACGTGTTGGGCGGATGGCGGTACGACTGGCCCGGGGCACCAGAGTTGCGCCAAGTGGGTGGAATCCGGTGCCAGAGGCGCCGTACGAGGTTGCCGGACGGATCGCTCCGATCCCCCTACTGGTCGTTCACGGAGAGGCGGACCCGTTCTTGCCTCTGGACCATGGCCGACAGCTGTACGACGCGGCGCGCGATCCTCGTGAACTGTGGGTGGAGCCCGCGTTCGGCCACGCGGAAGTCGCCGCCACGCGTGACCTGATCAAGCGCATCGGTGAATGGTCAGAGACCGCTGCTTCCGCCACGGCGTGACGAGTGTCGGCTTTCGTCTGAAATGCGCCTGGCCCAGGTCAACGGCTTTGAGGGTGGTGCGAAGAGCTGTTGGACGGCGTCGGCGATCTAAGTCATGATCACGACTTCGGCGGGGATGAGCTGCGGCGATCTGAGGTTATCCACATTTTCGCGGCGGCTTTCACGGTGGCGGGCCGGCGGGCAGGATCAGGGACGTGAACGGATTCAGCATCACCTGGAAGCGAGCGTCCGCCGATTCGATCGTCCCTGTCGGAGCCGGTGTCTATTTCGTGCCCGTCAAGGGGGCTTCGTTGGCCTCGCGTGCCGCAGCGCTCAGCGATCTCCTGCCACAGGACGTCGTCGTCGCCAGGCGCACCGCCGCGTGGATCTGGGGTCTTGACGTCTTACCACCGGGAGTGGACGAGGCCGACTGGGACGTCGAACTCATCACTCCCGAATCAGCGGAGAACCCACCGTCACGGGCCACCGCAGAAACCGTCGAACTTCCCGCAGACCACGTCGCGGAAGAGTTCGGGGTGCGCATGACGACATTCGCACGTACTGCCCTGGACTGCGCCCGTTGGCTTCCTCGCTACGAGGCGGTCGCGGCGCTCGATCAATTCCTGCGGAGAGGAGTGAACAGCGATGAACTCACTGCAATGGCCCGGGGCCTGCCGGGATATCGCGGCAACAAGCGGCTGCGGGAGATCGTCCGCCTCAGCGATCGCGGTGCCGCGTCACCAGGCGAGAGCTGGACCCGTGTGGCCGTCGTGGACTCAGGTCTTCCGAGACCGAAGACCCAGGTTCCGGTAAGGGGCGAGGACGGCCAGTGGCTATACGTAGACCTTGGCTACCCGGAGTTCCGCGTAGGTCTCGAGTACGACGGCGAGCGTCATCACACGGGTCCCGAGGCCAGGGCTCATGACGCGCGACGGCGAGCTTGGCTCACCAAGGAGATGGGATGGGAGATCCTCCCGGTGACCAAGAACTTCTTAAACCATCCCGCAGCTTATCTGGAGGCGCTTCTGACCACACTAACCCAACGAGGATGGAACCCCGATAATTCAACAATGGAGAAAATAGCCTGCCGGTTCGCTCGCCTTAGCCACCGACGATGGTGACCATTCCGGCTCGATCGAAGTCGCGGTCCGTGGGCAGAGTATCTGTGCAGGCGGTGTTTCGGGAGGGGGAGCTTTCAGTGGCGCCCTCCACCGATGCGCTGGGTTTTTGCGGGAGACGCTGATTCTGCTCACAGGTGTGAGGGTGCGGCTCTGGCCGCCCTGTTCGGGCGGTCTCGGATGGAGATGCCGACGGGATGAGGGTCGGCTTCCATGGAGCGGTTCCAGCGCATTCCTTAGGTTTCTGTGCGAGGCTAGTCCCGATCCAGCAGTCTCACTAGGCTCTTCGGCGCGATCAGGCGGTAGCTGTCCTCGATGAGTTCGGCCATTTCGTCCCAGTCGTGGTCGACGTTGAGATGCGCCCCCACCCATCCCTTGCTGCCGACATACTTCGGGACGAAGAAGCGATCGGGATTCTCGGCTACGAGCGCTTCTTGCACACCCGGGCCTGCCTTGAACGTCATCGAAAGGCCGTCTTCGCTGGTCATCACGAACAACTTATCGCGAACTCGGAAGGACGGTGCCGTGTGCCCGCCAAATGGCTTCTCAGTCGCGTCCGGCAACGAAAGGCATATTTCTCGTACTCGAGATTGCGCATCCATGGCGGTCATTGTACTTCTTCGGATTGAGGGGCACCTGTACCGAATCGTGGAGGCCGACATGCGCGTCCCCCGGCGAGATTGTCCGCGTCCCGTCCCGCGACGCTTGGCCTCGCCCTGCCCTGCCCGCCCCGCTGCGACCGCGATCAGCGCCTGTCACGTCCAGACATAGGAAGAGGAACGGTAGGTCGTGGGCCGTTGGCCAGACGCCCCACCTGCGTAGCCATCATCTCGCTCGACAGTGTGTCTCGCACTGGGCAGGCATCAGCCACGCGCAGGCGTCCGGCTCGTCGGTCCGGCAACGCTGAAGTGGGCCTGAGCGGGCATTGTGTCTGGTGACGCTGCGCTCGCTCACGGCCGGGCTCGGGAGCGGGGCTCGCAGGCGAGCGTCGTGACGGGTCCTTGAGTTCCGCCGCGACCTGAGCTGGCACGAGATGAGGCGGCGCGAGCGGGCGGCGCGGACTGCGGCTGCGGGTGGCCGCGCCCCCCGGGCGCAGCCGCCGCCCGACCGGTTCGGCGCGCGGAACAGGCCACCCGCCTCCCGCGACGACCGCCCCGAGCCCCTGGACGCGAACCGGCAGTTCGACGCGCGCAACGAGCGGCCCGGCCCGGCGATGGAGGCTCCCCCTTCAATCGACAGTGCGAAGGTCGGGAGGCGCATGGCGCACAGCGGAACCGATGACCGACGAATCCAACCGGTGCGGCTCCGCCAACCCGAACGCGCCTGCCCCACTGCAAGGGCATCGGGCTGTCCGGTACCTGCTGTGCTCGTCTGAGCAGGTCTGCGGGCTCCTCGGGTGGATTGCCATGGTGGACCCGAGCGTCGTCCCAATGGCGAGGTGGCGCCCGGACTCGGTTCCGCTATGTGTTCCTGCGGTCGCCGACGGCGGAGGCGGCTTCACATCGGGCATGCGTAGACAGCAACACAGGCTGGTGTTCGAGCACGTGCTGGCAGCCGGAAGACAGGGGGGAGGGCCGGGTTTGAGCCTGTGCCCCCAACGGAGGGAGGACGGAGGGAGGTACGACGCCGGGCGTGTGTCGGGATCGCGGCACCTCGGCACGCTCGGCGGCGTCGGCCGGGAAGACACGCTGATTCCGACGCGGATGTCCGGCTCCGGAACATCACGCAGGTTTACGCTGGGCCGTACATTTCACTGCAGTGGAGGGCAAGGCGTATGAACCGCAGCGAACTGGTCAGAGCCGTGGCGGAACGCGCGGGAAGCGACGAGGCCGCCGCCCGCCGGCACGTGGACGCCATCGTCGAGACGGTGATGGAACGGGTGTCCGCCGGGGAACGTGTCATCGTCACCGGATTCGGCACGTTCGACCGCCTGTCCCGTCCAGCCCGCAGTGCCCGCAATCCGCGCACTGGACTTCCGATCGAGGTGCCCGCCGCCGAGGTGCCGCGGTTCAGGTCCGGGCAGACGTTCCGGAACCGCGTCGCGGAGAGCGGTCCCGCCGCCGTTCACACGCCGGTTGCGGCGGACCCGGTCGTTGAAGAGCCGGCCGTGGCGGCCGCCGCTGCGCCGGACACGGCAGTGAGTGTCGTTGTCGATTCGCCGTCCCGCAAGAAGGCCAAGAACGAACAAAAGCCCGAGAAGTCGGGGAAGAAGGCCAAGAAGGACGCGGTGGCGAAGAAGGCGTCGAAGAAGGGCAAGGCGGTTAAGGCTCCCAAGGTGGAGGCCTCCTCGAAGAAGCGGCCGCGCAAGTCCAAGCCCCGTTCCAAGGCCTCCAAGTAGCATCGCGCGGCCAGTCGTTGCTGCGCCCTGGCGGCGGGTCGGACGAACGCGGTCTGGCAAAACGGCGTCGCACCTGGACGGTTCGGCCGTCGAGTGCCAGATGGTAGTGCCAGAGTGGGCGGTGCCGTGTTCTCGGCGAGGATCGGTGCGTCAATCTCGGATGGAGACGTGGGTGACGCCTGGGACCGTCTGCGCCAGGACGTCAACGATCCGCAGGGCCGATGCGTCCGCGCGGCCGTGCACCTCGACCGCGCCGTCTCGCACCGATACGTCCCAGAGCGCGACGTCCGGTCCGTATTCTGCGATCGCGGCCAGGACGTCGTCACGGATGCGGCTGTCGTCGTGGGCCAGGATTGCGATGAGGTCCCGGTAAGTGACGATCCCGACGATGTCGGAACCGGCCAGGACCGGGACGCTTCTGATCCGCATCTTCATCATCGTCTCGGCCAGCACCGCGATGTCCGTGTTCGGCTGGGCGACTTCGACGTCGCGGGTCATGACCTCCGCCACGCGACGCGGTGATGGCGCCGCACCGGTGGCGGCCGCCTGGGCCAACGCTCCCGGGTCGTGCTCGAACACGTCGCGCAGGAGGTCCGTCTCGTCGGCGATGCCGGCCAGCTGCCCTGACCGGTCCACGATGGGCAGCGCGGTCACGTCGTGCTCGTGGAGGACGCGGATGGCCTGACGGACCGTGGCCGTCGGCGGAATCGTCACGACGGGCGAGGTCATCGCCTCCCGGACCAGCATGGCGCGTCTCTCCTTCCGGCAAGGACGCCCCTTCATTTACCCGGGCGGCGACAGTTTGACCCATTCGTCCGAAATTGTCCGAGGTTGGTTCACTGGCCGCGGCGCCTGGGCGCCTCATGTCAACGATCACGAGGAGAGCTCTTGAACGAGCCCAGAAGTCGCTCCTCGGGCTCCGCCACAAGGTGCCGATCGACCATGTCGGGCTCGACCAGGGTGGCGATGTCGTCGAGGTCGATGGCATAGACGTTGCCATAGCGGTGGGTCTCGACGACCAGGCGGCCATTGGCGCGCAGCTTCTGCGGATCGGCGCGCGGTGTCGGGCCGGGGGGTGTGAAGCCGGGCGGTGATGAGTGGTGTAGGCCGTGCGGTCGGGCGGTGCGGTCGGGCGGTGCGGGGTGGGTGGGGTGTTAGAAGAGGGTTGGTGGGCCGGTTGGTTCTGGGGGTGGTAGAGGGGCGATTTCGGGGAGGCGGGTTCTTGCCTCTTCGTGGAAGCGGCGGGCGAGGGTCAGGGCGTCCGCGTTGTCGGGGGTGTGGATGAAGACGGTCGGCGAGCGTCCCTCACGGAGCCAGTCGGTGACCCTCTCGACCCAGAACTGCCATCCTTCGACCGTTTCCGTCGTGTCGTCCCGTCCGAGGTAACGGACGATCGGACGGTCGGTCAGGGCCTCCGACCGGCGTGGAACGCGGGGCTTCTTCGTCCAGGCGTCTCGTTCGGCGTCGCTGCCGGGCCGTTTCTGGAAGAACATGGTGGTGTCGAACGGAACCCACTCGGCCTTGGCGGCGTCGAGGACGCGTTCAAGACTCTGTGCGCACCCGGCGTCCTCGAAGAATGCGCGGTGACGCACCTCGACCGCATACCTGTGCATTGTCGGAAGGCGACGCAGGAATCCGGCCAGCGTCCCGAGGTCTGCGGGGCCGAATGAACCCGGAAGCTGCACCCACAGCGCATGCGCCCGCGAGCCGAGAGGCTCCATGGCGCTCAGGAACGTGCGGAGCTCGTCATCGAATCCGACCAGCCGCCGCTCGTGCGTGATCGACTTCGGCAGCTTGACCACGAACCGGAAGTCCGGCGCCGTCTGCTCGGCCCAGGACTGCACCGTGCCGCGTGACGGCGTCGCGTAGAAGGTCGTGTTGCCCTCCACGGCGTTGCACCAGCTCGCGTAGGCGCGCAGGCGCTCGCCCGGAGCCAGCGGATGCGGGAGGAAACGCCCTTGCCATGGCGGATGAGCCCACATCGCGCACCCCACATGAAGCCGCATGAACACGACGCTATCGAAATCGGCGCCTGACGGTGTCCGTGACCTGCGTGCGCTCCCGCGCTTGAACTCCGTCCGGCCGTGCGCCGTATCTCCACGCACAGACCGGACCTTGGAGGACGAATGACCCGCCGTAACGCCGCGAGGAAGACTCGTCTGCGCACCGTGGTCACGTGGGCCGCGGTGACCGCCGGATCCGCCGGACTCGTGGCCGGCTCGCTGTACGCGGTCCGGATGCCGGACCAGTCCGGCGGTGACCGGCAGGCCGCGCTCGCCGGACAGCAGGCATCGAACACCCGGGAGAGATCGGCCGGCGCCCTGGCCGCCGAACTGGCCGACCGGCTCGGGCCGCGCACCGCCGGTGCGTACCTCGACCCGTCCGGCCGGCCCGTCGTCACGGTCACCAACCAGGCGGACGCCGCCATGGTGCGCGCCGCCGGTGCCGTGCCGAAAGCGCTGCAGAGAAACCCCGCGACGTTGAAGCGGATCACCGCCGCCCTTCGCGAGTCGACGTCCGGCGTACCGGGCACGGGCTGGGCCGTCGACCCCGTCACATCCAAGGTGACCGTCTGGACGGACGATTCCGTCACCGGCACGCGCATGGCCGCCGTCCGCCGGATGGCCCGGGAGATGGGACCGGCGATCCGCATGGTCCGGATCCCGGGACGCCTCCGCACCTTCGCGCTCGGTGGTGACGCGATCTTCGGGCAGGGTACGCGCTGCTCGCTGGGCTTCAACGTCAAACGCGGTGACCAGGACTTCTTCCTCACGGCCGGGCACTGCGGCAACGTCGTCCGCACCTGGACCGCCGACCAGCAAGGCGGTCAGGCCCTCGGTACGACGGTGGAGAGCAGCTTCCCGGGTGACGACTTCGCGATCGTCCAGGCCGAGGAGGCCGGGGAAGGAGCCGTGAACCTGTACAACGGCCAGTCGCAGGAGATCACCGAGGCCGGGGAGGCCGTCGTCGGCCAGCGCGTCACGCGCAGCGGCAGCACCACCGGCCTCCGCGACGGCACCGTCACCGCCATCAATGCGACGGTGAACTACCCGGAAGGCACCGTCACCGGGGTGATCCAGACGACCGTCTGCGCCGAACCGGGTGACAGTGGCGGGCCGCTGTTCAGCGGCAGCACCGCGCTGGGCCTCACGTCCGGTGGCTCGGGAGACTGCCAGTCCGGTGGCGTGACCTTCTTCCAGCCGGTGACCGAGCCCCTCCAGGAATTCGGTGCCGAAGTCAGCTGACGATCGGGATCTCGCGAGGGGGCCGGTTCCGGCGTTCGGAGCCGGCCCTTGATCTGCTCTCGGACGGTCGCTTCCGAGGTCGGTCCCGAGCTTCCGAGGGCCCGAGCTTCTGAACTCCCGGGTTCTGGGCTTCTGGGCTCCTGCGCCGCCTCGTCTCGTGAGGAGGTCTCTTTGCTCTCGTGCGGCTGACTCACGATCTTCCCTTGGGCGCCTCGATCCGGGTTGCTCCGGGTTCCCGTTCTCAACGGCAGTCTGCATTAGGGGCTCGTGCCTCTAGGTTGTGCGGTCATCCTTTGCGGCTGTGTCGGATCTGTGGAATCGAACTGACCTGAACCTGGGTGCCACGGTGCTGAGTGGCTGTATGGCGATGCCCAGGCGTCTGGGCAGCGGTAATTACGTACCGTACGGTCTTCTCCCTTGACTGTCGCGCCGGTAGGATTCCCGGGCTCAGTCAGCCTGGCTTGGACGATGTGGAGCCTGCCGTGTCAACGGATGATCCCTCGTATTCCGCGAAAATCTCGGTCGACGTTCCGACGCCCGCGCGAATGTACGATTACGCGCTGGGTGGCAAGGACAACTACGCCGTCGATCGTGCGGCCGTCCGGGCGGTCAATACCAGGTTTCCCGAAGCTCTCGACGCGACGCGGGCCAACCGGCTCTTCCTCTACCGTGTGGTCCGATTCCTGGCACGCGACGCGGGGATCGCGCAGTTTCTCGACCTCGGCAGCGGATTGCCCACCCAGCACAATGTGCACCAGGTGGCGCAACGCTTCCGGCCGGACGCGCACGTGGTCTATGTCGACAACGACCCCATCGTGCTGACGCACGGCCGGGCCGTCCTGGCCGAGAACGAGCACACCACGGTGATCGCGCGGGACCTGACGCAGCCCGACGAGGTGCTCGATCACCCCGACGTGCAACGCCTCATCGACTTCACGCAACCGGTCGCTGCGCTGTTCCTGTCGGTTCCGCACTCGATTCCCGATGACGAGACGGCTCGGTACACCATCGGCACCATCACGGACGCTCTGGTTTCTGGAAGCTACGTCGCGTTGTCCCAGTTCGTTGGCGCCGACCAGCAGACGGCCGACGAGTTCACCGCGATCATGCACAGCGTCGGCATGAAATGGAAAAGCCGTACGCCCGGCCAGGTCGCGGAACTTGTGAGCGGGTTGGAAGCCGTCGAACCAGGAATGGTCAACGTCATGGACTGGCGTCCCGACCCCACGCAGCCGGCATTGGCCCCAGTCGACCCGGCCTTGCGATCCGTCCTCGGCGCCTCGACCGAACGCGAACTCGCCAGGGAGTTCGGCGGAGTGCTTCGCAAGCCCTGATATCTGCGATTCTGCAGGTCACCCGTCCTAACAGCCTGCCTGCCGCGGGCTTGTAGTAGCTCGGACGGAATGGCGGTGGCCCAGAGCGGCCGCCGGTCGCCCATCGCTGGTCGCCGATCGCCGATGCGCAAGGGCGCGGGCTCTGGCGGGCGAACACTACGCGAGTGGGCGAACGACAGCCCAGCGGCATCAGGGGTACGTATTCCAGGGTGGCAAGGGCATTGGCGTTCGCGTCTAGGCCTGTTCTGATGTGCCGTTGGACGGACGGTGCGCTTTTGTCAACGGTTGACCTGGAGGATAGACGGTGACGAGGTCTCCCAGCGCGATCTGGTTGGGAGAAATATTCGAGGCCCGCAGATCGGCGTGCTATGTTCCTTCTTCCCGCTCGTGGTGTTGCCGACAGCACTGGCCTGATGGCGATGAGTTTCGGCGTGATTTCAGTCTGTGTCCATACCTGAACAACCGCATCCGAGAGAGAGCAGAGCATCATGACCGCTATCTATACCTTCGACGTATTCTCCACTCTCGACGGTTTCGGTTCCTACGACGGCGGCGACTGGGGCGGCTACTGGGGTAAGCACGGACCCGAGTTTCTCGACCGCCGTCTCGCCCTCTACGGCGAGGAGCAGCGGATGGTTCTCGGCGCCACCACTTTCCGGCAGTTCGCGCAGCTGATGGGCCCGCGCTCCGGGGAGTTGAAGGAGCTCGACCCGGTGAACAGCCGGATGCGGGACATGCCGACGACGGTGGTGTCCACGACGTTGGAGGGTCCCCTCGACTGGCCGGACGCGACCCTCGAGAACGGCGACGCCGTCGAAGTCGTCGACCGGCTCAAGACGGAGTCCGAGGTGCCGTTGCGCTCCCATGGCAGCCTGTCGCTGAACCGGGCACTGATGGCGGCCGGCCTGGTCGACCGCGTCCAGGTGACGATCTTCCCGGCGCTCACGGGGCAGACCGGGACGGACCCGATCTTCCAGGGTGCGGCCGACTTCGACCTGGAACTGATCGAGAGCCGGACACTCGACGGCCATATCCAAGAGCTCATCTACCGGCCCACCCTGCATGTCTGAGCACGTTCCCGTGTCCTGCCGATCAGGCGGGCGAACCTGACGCGGAAAGTCCGGCGACATAGCGGCCGGGTTCATGGATGGCCCTGTTCGCGCGGGTTGACGATCTCATCCCAATTCGCCGGCCCGTCCGACGGGCCTGCCTGCCGTTCTCGGACTTCGCAGACGGCACGGACGATGCGGACGAGCCCGACCAGGTGCTGCGCGTTCGGCGCCCGGTATCGCCGTGGGCGTGGGCATCGTCCTGCCGCGTCCAGCCGCTTCTGTTGCGTCGTTGAACGGCGGTGTGCTTTCGTGATCGGGCTGATCGGGAGGGGGCGCACGATGGTGAAGTTCCGCACCACAATCGAACTGGGTGGGAAGACCGCGACCGGTTTCGAGGTCCCGGCCGATGTGGTCGAACAACTCGGGGCGGGCAAGAAGCCGAAAGTGAATGTGACCATCGGCGCCCACAGCTACCGCAGCACGATCGCCGTCTACGGCGACCGGTTCATGCTGCCGTTGAGCGCCGAGAACAGGGCCAAGGCCGGTGTCGAGGCGGGGGACGAGACCGAGGTCGCCCTTGAATTGGACACCGCGCCTCGTGTGGTCGAGGTTCCCGAAGACTTTGCGCAGGCCCTTGCCTCCGACCCGGCCGCGCAGCAGACCTGGAACAGCCTGTCGTACAGCAACCAGCGGTATCACGTGCTGCAGATCGAGGGCGCCAAGACCGAGCAGACCAGGCAACGGCGCATTGCCAAGTCGGTGGACACGCTCAGCCAGGGCAAGCAACGCTGACCCGACCGACCGACCGACCGGCACCGCCGCCGTCACCACTGGCCTGCCGGCCAGTCCACCCATGGGGCCCGCTAGCCCCTCATCGGCTCATCGGCCCGGCGGCCTCAGTGGCTCACTAGTTCGGCGGTCTTGCCGGGGCGATCGGGCCGGGAACCCACCGTTGGGTGATCTCGAAACTGCTCCCGAAGGCCGGACGGCGCGGGAACCTGCCGAGTAGCCGGTTAGGGAATGTGTCCGCCTAGACATCGCGTGGGTAGAGATAGTCGTTGCGAGCGTCGCATCCCTGGGATGCCTCGCAAGGCGCGGGTGCGAAGGCGTGCTGGGCGCACGTCGAGTGCTCCGCAACGCAGGTTCGGTGGGGGTGTACTGGCGAGGCGCTGGGTTACCCCACAGCGCGGCCGATGAGTTTGTGGCTCCCGGCCGGTCAACCTGGTGACACCCAAGGAAAGGACATCGCAATGTCGGAGCTTCTCGTCGACTTCATCACCTCCCTTGACGGCTACGCATCGGGAGAGGGATGGCCCGGGTTCTGGGGCCTGGAGGGTCCGGAGTACCTCGCGTGGCTCGGTGAGCAGCCCGAGGCCACCCTCCTGATGGGAGCGAACACCTACCGCCTGATGTCGGGCTTCGCCGCCGGCGAGGTCCCGAGCGGCCAGGACGAGTTCAGGCCCGAAGAAGAGGCGTCCGTCGACGAGCTCACGCGAGCGTCCAAGGTGGTCTTCTCCTCCACACTCCAGGAGCCACTGACGTGGGCCAACTCCACGCTCGTCCGCGACGACGCCGTCGAGGCGGTCCGCGCCATGAAGTCGAGCGGCTCGGGGCTCCTCAGCACGATCGGCAGCCTGAGCCTGTGCCGGTCCCTGCTACGAGCCGGGCTCGTCGACCGGTTCCGGGTCGTGATGTTCCCGGTGATCACCGGGGCCACGGGCGCGGAACGCATCTACGACGGCTATCCGGACGTCGCCCTCGAGATGACCGACCACCGCACCTTCGACGGCCGCATCCAGCTGGTCGAGTACAAGCCCCGCGTGCTCGAGCACCCGCCGCTCGGTGCCCCCGCGTGACGTCGCCACGTCCGCCGGTCTGGACCGTCGCCGGGCCGGCGGTCACGGAGCAAGCCATAGAAATAGCTGTGCAAAAATCGCCCGGGTAAGTGCGTGTCGGTGATGCAGAACAGGCACGAGCCTCGGCAATAGAAGCGGCCATGGGGAGTCAAGGGCGGCCTTGCCCCTGATCCTCAGGAAGGCCTTCTTCAGGTGAGATCGTCCATAAAATTCCATCGCCTCAGCCCACCAGGACGTTAGTCGGGCTGCCATTGATCGGCTTCCGGCCGATGCGTGATCAGTGATGGAGGTGTACTCTCCGATCGTGAGCATGGGGGCACGTAGCGCGACGGAGGAGACGGAGGATCTGTTCCTTCGCCGCGGGGAGAGAGTGGGTCTCCGCAGGGTCGCCGCCGGCGATCGGGATGCCTTTGTCGAACTGTCCAGGCGGAGCGAGTCGTACTTCCGTCCCTGGATCGTGGCTCCGAAGACCGCGGACGAGTTCGACCGGTACATCAAGCGATTCGACCGGGTGTCCGCCGACGGGTTCGTGATCTGCCTGCTCGATACGAAGGCCATGGCGGGGTTCGTGAACATCAACGAGATCGTTCGCGGGCCGTACCAGCGCGGGGTCATCGGTTATGGGGCATTCGTCTCCGGTGCCGGGCACGGTTACATGACCGAAGGGCTTCGACTGCTGCTCAATTACGCCTTCACTGACCTGGGCCTGCATCGCGTCGAAGCCGATATTCAGCCGGGTAACCACAGGTCGCGGAACCTGGTCGAGCGACTCCAGTTCCGCAAAGAAGGATTCTCGCCCAACTTCATCAAGATCAATGGGCGATGGATGGACCACGAACGCTGGGCGATCGTGAAAGGCCAGATCTAACGCCGACCGCTGCCGGTCACCGGAGACGGCGACCCGAGCCGCGATGGCCCTCCGGATGAGGCCGGTTGCTGAAAGCAGGGGCAGGCCTCGACCGCTCCGGGGGGTGATCGGTGTGCGGGGAAGGTCAACAAACGTGCGGTGACGCACAAGGGGGTGTCCGGGCGGCGGTCGATACATTGACCGGCGTGGAGCCAGTAATGACGACCGTCCTGTCCGCGGGATGAGCATGCCGAACACGACCGGGCAGGTCGTGACCGTCACCGGGCCGGTCGATCCGGGGTCCCTAGGGCACACGGTCACCTCCGTGCACCTGGTCAGCGACCTGAACGGCCGCTCCGAAACGGATACGAACGGTCTCCTCGAAGACGAGGCGCCGGTGCGCATGGACATGCTCGGTGCGCTCGCCCTCGGCGTCGTGAACCGGGACGACCGGCGGCTCACGGAGGCGATCGTCCGGCCCGAGCTCGCCGATTTCGCCGCCCTGGGCGGCGGCGCCGTCGTCGAGGTGACCGGCGTCGACCTCGGGCGCCGGGCGCGGGCGCTGGCCGATCTCTCCCAGGCGACCGGTGTCGCCGTGGTGATGGGCTGCGGCGGATACGCCCCGGCCCGCACACCCGACCTCGCGACCGAGCCGGATGGTCAGGCCGAGCGTCTCGCCGCGGAGATCGTCGGTGCCCTCCGCGAAGGCGTGGACGGCGTCCGAGCGGGTGTGATCGGCGAGATCGCGGCGCTGGATCTCGACCGGCCCGCCGACCGTGCCCTGGCGATGGGCGTCGCGTATGCCGCCCGGCGCACCGGGGCTCCCGTGCTGGTCGGCCGCGCCGCGACGGCGGACGCCACGCACGAACTCCTCGACCTGATGGCCGCGTGCGGCGCCGACCTCGGCCGCGTCGCCATCGGGCACTGCGACGGTCTCGCGACCGACGCCGACGCCCTCGCCCGGCTCGCCGACCGCGGCGTGTTCCTGCAGTTCGACGGGCTCGGGCGCCTCCCGACCGTGTACCGGGAGGTGGACGACCAGGACGTCGCCGCGGCCGTCCTGGCTCTCGCCGGACGCGGTCACGCCGAGCGGATCCTGCTGTCGCCGCGCGTCGCCCGCAAGATCGATCTCAAGGCGTTCGGAGGCGGCGGGTACGGCTTCGTCGCCGAGCAGTTCATCCCCTACCTGGGGTTCATGGGCGCGGACGACGACCTCGCGCGAACCCTCACGGTGGCGAATCCGCGCCGCTGGCTGACCATGACGGAGGGCCGCGGATGAACCTGCCGCCGACCATTCCCGACCTCGCCGGTCAGGTGCTCACGGTGACCGGGCCGGTCGACCCGTCGGTGCTCGGCCCCACGCTGATGCACGAGCACCTGTTCGTCGATCTTCGCCGTCCGGCCCATGCGCTGCGGCCGGGCGAGGACGCGCCGCAGGCGAGCGAACCGCTCACCCTGGCCAACCTGGCCCGCACCCGGCACGGCGCCGTCAACGCCGACAACGACGTCCTGGCCGACTTCGACGAGATGCTCGCCGAGGTGGGGGAGTTCCGGCGCGCGGGCGGCGGGACGGTCGTGGAGGTCACCAGCCTCGGCATCGGCCGCGATCCCGGTTCGCTGCGGCGGATGGCGCAGGCCAGCGGGCTCCACATCGTGATGGGGGCGGGCTGGTACACCCCGACCTTCCACCCGCGGGACATGGACGAACGCACCGTCGATGACCTTGCGGCCGTGATCGTCCGCGACATCGTGGACGGCGCGGACGGCACCGGGATCCGGGCCGGGATCATCGGCGAGGTCGGTGCCGAGAGCGCGCCGCTGACGCCCGGGGAGCTCAAGAGCGTCCGGGCCGCCGGACGTGCGAGCCGGATCACCGGCGCTCCGATCACGTTCCATGTGGGCGGGGTCGGCGAGGAGAAGTTCACGGTCCTGGACATCCTGGACGAGGAGGGCGTGGACCCGTCCAACGTCGTCATGGGCCACGCTGGAACCATGGCCGTCGACCTGCCCTTCGCGCGGCGGGTGCTCGCCCAGGGCGTCTTCATCGAGTTCGACTTCCTGGCCTCGCCGGGCAGCCCCTGGGGACATCTCGTGCTGCTCGGCGACCACAAGGTCGCCCGCGGAATGGCCGACCTGGTCGAGGACGGGTACGCGGGCCAGATCCTGCTCGGCCACGACGTCTGCCAGAAGATTCAGCTCAAGCGGTACGGCGGCCAGGGATACAGCTACATTCCCGACCATTTCCTGCCGGCGCTGCGCCGCCTCGGCGTTTCGGACGAGGCCATTCACAAGATCATGGTGGACAACCCCGCCCGTGCTCTGACCTTCACCGCCCCGTCCCCCTGACGGGCACGGCGCCCCGCCGGCGCGTCAGCGCTGCGGGGCGAGGCCGTCGAAGATGATGCCGAGCGTGCGGGAGCGGACCGGCTCGTCCAGGCGGAGATGGGCGGCCGCGCGGGAGGCGCCGATGAGGAGCGCGTAGACCTCGTCGAGGCGGACGTCCGCCCGGACCGCTCCGGCCTCCTGGGCCCGCCCGAGCAGGACGCCGACGGCTTCGCGCAGGTCACGCGGGCCCTGCGCCGCCCTGCCCGCGTCGCCGCCGCCCGCGTCGCCGTGTGTGTCGCCGCCCGCGTTGGTGAACGCCTCGATGATGGCGAGTTTGCTTGCGGCGTCCTCCACCAGATGGCGGAAGAAGCCGAAGAACGCCGGGCCCGGATCGTCCGCGTCGGCGAGGCTTCGCGCCTCCGCGCACAGGCGGTCGAAATGCCCCACCAGGACCGCTTCCACCAGCGCCCGCTTGGTGGGGAAATGGCGGAAGACGGTGGCGATGCCGACCCCGGCGAGCCGTGCGACCTCCTCGGTGGAGGCCGCCGAGCCGCCCCTGCCGAAGACGTCCTCCGCCACTTCCAAAATCCGCGCGCGGTTGTCGCGGGCGTCGGCGCGCATAGGTTCCGTTGACATCCGAAGTCTCCACTCCGTATATTCGGAGTCATCACTTCGGAAGCTTACCGTGCCGCCGGGAGGCATCATGGCGTCCAGTCCTCGCGAGGTATTCCTCCAGCTCGTGCATGGCGTCGCGGAAGGATGCTGGGACGAGCTGCCCGACCTCTACGCGGACCAGACCTGCGTCGAGCATCCGTTCTCGCCGTTCGAGGGCGAGCCGATGCGCTCCCGGGAGGAACTGCGCGAGCACTTCTCGGCCGGCAAGAACCTGCCGCCCCTCCGCCAGGAACCCGCCAACATCACCGTGCACGAAACCGCGGATCCGGAGGTCATCGTCGCCGAGTTCGAATACCGCGGGACGACCGGGAGCGGCGAACCGTTCCGGGTGCCGTGCATATTCGTCCTGCGGGTCCGGGACGGAAAGATCATCGCTTCGCGCGACTACATCGATCACATTTCGTCGGCCCGCCGCCGCAATGCTCTCGGCGAGTTCATTGAGGCCATCCGCCCCTGAACGGCTGGGCGATCGGGCTCTGCCCCGGGTCACGCTAAGGGCGTTCCTGGGTGGGGGCTTCCTGTTCGGCGGTGGCGGCACTGCGGGAGTGCTCGTCCAGCACAGCGATTCCTGATCCGCTGCGACGGCGGCGCCACAGCCTGCGCGACGTCACCGTTCCGGCGGCGAGGACGCCGAAGGCCGCGGTGATCCACCAGATTCCGATCCGATCGATCCCGTCGGTCAGCGCGCCCTGAATCTCGGTGACCGTCCGGACGACGGGGGAGTCGGCGGCGGCGCCCGCGTTGACGCGCTTTTCGTACCAGCCGTAGTAGGTGACATAGATCCCGGCCAGGAGCAGCAGGCCGCCGCTGACGCGGGAGACGTACGGCAGGATCCGGCGGGTGCGCGCCACCGCGGCCTCGTGTGCCAGCGCCACCAGCATCGACAGGAACCCCACGACCAGGCCCATTCCGGCGCCGTAGGCGGCGAACGCCGCAAGCCCGGCCACGATGCCCGTGCCATCGGACACCAGTCCGGTGACGGCCAGGAACGGTGCGATCGTGCACGACAGGGACGCGATCGCGTACGAGGCTCCGTAGCCGTACAGGCCCGCCAGCGAACCCGACAGCCCGCCCGTCTGAAGGCGTGGCAGCCGGACCAGCAGTTCCCGCCCGGTCACCAGCCACCCGCCGAGCGCGACCAGGACGAGGCCCACCACGATGGTGAGCCAGGGCAGGTACTGGTGGATCGAGGTCGTCAGCGCCGAGATCAGCAGGCCGAACGCGCCGAAGACGGTCACGAACCCCGCG
Organism: Actinomadura sp. 3N508; assembly: GCF_044326375.1. NCBI lineage: Bacteria > Bacillati > Actinomycetota > Actinomycetes > Streptosporangiales > Thermomonosporaceae > Actinomadura > Actinomadura sp. 3N508. Next base: position 277,172 of record NZ_JBIRAX010000003.1, on the reverse strand, counting down.
GTCATCGCGGCCGACAGCCGCAGCGCCCGCCAGATGCCGCCGGTGCCCGGCGTCGCGATCAGCAGGGTCAGGTAGGACGGCAGGAGCGCGAAGCCGCACGGATTGAACGCCGCCACCAGCCCGGCGGCCAGCGCGAGCGAGATCTCCTCCATCGGCGCGTCAGCCGAGGAGCTTGCCGACGTGCCGGTTCAGCTCGGACTCCCCGAGCGGCCCGGAGTCCTTGGACGTCGTCCCATCGGGTGCCATGAACACGAACGACGACTGCGAGGTCACCTTGAAATGGGCGTACAGCCGCCCGGTCCGGTCGTCGAGGTGGGTGAGCCCTTCGGTGCCCGTCCGGGAGACGAATTCGTCCAATCGGCCCTTGTTCTTCTCCAGCCCTCCGATGCCGACGAAGGACGCGCGGCCCTTGAACTTTCCGGCGGCCTTCGCCACATCGGGGCCTTCGGCCAGGCATTTGGGGCACCAGGGGGCCCAGAACCAGAACACCACCGGCTTGCCCGCGAGGCTCGTGCCGTCGAAGGCCTTGCCGTCGAGCGTCTCGCCCGTGAACCGCAACGTTCGCGGCGCCTCCTGGCCTGCTCCGCCTGGGCTCTGCGCAGCGGGGCTCCGGGACGCGGTATCCGCCGGCTCGACGGCGGCCGTGCCATCGCCGCCGCCCCCGCAGCCGGCGATGAGCGACACCGCACCGATCACGATCGCAAGCGCCTTCTTCATGCCGGTCACCCTATTGTCCGGCGCGGGCGGCGGGTCCTTACGAAGCAATGACGTCCCTGCGACGAAATGCGGAGCCTCGCAGGCAGGAGCGGAACTACGCCGCGCGCGGCGCCGACCGTAATCGCCCCGTAAGGCCCGCCGGGCTCGGCAGTGGCGAAACACGGTGACAGGCTCAGGGCGCTGCGGGGTCGGAGCCATTTCCCAAACGCTGGAGGTCGATTATGCGGAGTTACGTTGCGGAGTTCATCGGCACATTCTTCCTGGTCTTCACCGTGGGCTGCACCGTCCTGGCGACGGCTCCGTTAGCCCCGCTGGCCATCGGCGCGGTGCTGATGGTCATGGTGTACGCGGGCGGGCACGTCTCCGGCGCCCACTACAACCCGGCGGTGACGCTGGCGGTCCTGCTGCGCGGGCGGATCCGCTGGGCCGACGCCCTCGCCTACTGGGCCGCGCAGCTCATCGCGGGCGTCGCCGCCGCGCTCACCGCCCGCTATGTGGTGGATCCGGGCAAGGTCGCGGAGCTGTCCCCGTCCGGCCGCGCGGTCGGGACGGCGCTCCTGGCCGAGGTGGTGTTCACCCTCGCCCTCGCCTACGTCGTCCTCAACGTGGCCACCAGCAGGGACCACCCGGACAACGGCTTCTACGGGCTGGCCATCGGATTCACCGTCGTGGCCGGGGCCTTCGCGGTCGGCGGCATCTCCGGGGGAGCGTTCAACCCCGCGGTCGCCACCGGTGCGGCGACGATGGGCCTGTTCGCCTGGTCGAAGCTCTGGATCTGGCTGCTGGCCGACCTGGCCGGGGGAGCCCTGGCCGCGGTGGCGTTCCTGGCCCTCAACCCGGAGGACCGCGCCCCGGCCGAGTCCTCCGCGGCGTGACGGGCCGGCGCCGTCTCGCGAAGGGATCGACGCATGAGCAGAATCGCACGGGAACTCGTCGAGCGCGCCGGTGTCGACGTGGACGTCCTGATCGGGGACCTGACGGCGGCCGCCCGAGCGAAACTGGCCGCCCACTACCGCTACACGATCCTGCACGCCGGCCTGGCGGGTCTGATGGGCGCACATCTGCAAGAGGTGCTCATGGACGTTCGCGCCGAGCATCTCCACCATTTCGACGCCCTGGTGGCGCGCATTTACGAACTCGACGGCCGCCTGCCGGACGAGCTCGTCCATTTCGCGATCACCGACCCGGCGGACGGGAGTCTGCCGGACGGCATCGGAGGTGATCCGAAAGCGCTGGTGACCGCACTCATCGATGCCATCAGGCGCGCGACACCCCTCTACACGGGCCTGTGCGAACTCACGGAAGAGAAGGACGACCGTACCTATGACCTCGCCCAGGCGATCCTCTTCGAGGAGAGCGAGCACGACGCATGGTTATGCGAGTTCCTCGGGACGGGCTCGCCGCCCCGCTTCCAACGCGGCTTCCGTGGCCGGTCCCCGTACGTGACCCGGCTGCCTCCCACCGATCCCGCCGGCCCGGATGCACCGGACCCATGACCCTCGCTGTGCGCGGGGGCGGGGGCGGGTCTGGCCATCAGGCCGGTTGGCGGTCGGGGGCGGACGGGCGGCTCGCGAGCGGGGGGTTGAGCGTGGCGGCCAGCGTCCGGGTCACGATCGCGGCGGTCTCGCGGGCGGTCCTGGGAAGCGGGAGGCTGGCGCCGACATAGCAGTCCGGGCGGACGATCAGCAGGCGGTCGGTGTGGTCGGGCAGCCAGCCGGTGAGGCCGCCCGTCCGGTCGTGGAGGGCCGTGGTCGCGGGGTCCGGCGCCGGACCCTGCGGCCTGACCAGCGTGAGACGGTGGTCCGCGGCGATCGCCGTGGCGTCCGCGAGCCGTTCCTCGACGTCCCGCGGCGAGGTAGTGGAGGCGGGGACGGCCAGCAGGGAGAAGTCGCCCGCCAGCCGGGCGCGCAGCGTGGTCGCGCCCGCCGCGCCGTCGGGGACCAGGGCGCCCGCGCCCTCGCCGGGAACGGTCAGCGGGGAGCCGACGTAGGGGAACGGCTCGTACAGGCGCCCGCTGTCCACGTCGGACCGCCGCGCCGGATCGGTCGCCGCGGCGGCGAGCACCGCGTCGCGCCGGGTGACGCCCTCGGCGGACGCGGGCGTCATGAACTTCATCGTGGCGCCGGTGACCGCGACGTGGTGCTCGGCCGCGGCACGGCGCTCCATGTCGTAGGTGTCCAGGAGGGCGGCGTCCGCGCGTCCGGTGAGGACGAAAGCGAGTTTCCAGGCGAGGTTCTCCGCGTCCTCGATCCCGCTGTTCATCCCGCGCGCGCCGAACGGGGAGACCACGTGCGCGGCGTCGCCCGCCAGGAACACCCGGCCCTGGCCGAAGCGCTCGGCGCAGCGCTGCTGGAAGGTGTAGGTGTTGGCGCGCAGGATCCGCGTGTCGTGCTCGCCGATGACGCCGCGCAGCATGTCGTCCAGCCGGGACAGGTAGTGGTTCTCGTCGGCGTCGGGTTCGATCTGCCAGTCGACGCGCCACCGGTCGGGGCCGAAGCTGTGCATGAGGACGATCCGGCCCGGGTGGAACGGCGGGTCGAACCAGAGCCGCCGCTCCCGGCTGAAGGGCAGGTCGGCGGCGAAGTCGCAGACCAGGAAGCGGCCCTCGGTCTGCCAGCCGGAGTAGGCGATGCCGAGCCCGCCGCGCACCCGGCTGCCGATCCCGTCGGCGGCGATGACGTAGGGGGCCCGGTGGGTCTCGGTGCCGTCGGGGCCGTCGGCGGTCACCACCACCTCGTCGCCTCTGTCGTCGACCGAGGTGACCGTGTGCCCGTGCCGGAACCGCACCAGGCCGCAGGCCTGCGCCCGGGCGTGGAGCAGCTCCTCGGTGCGGAACTGCGGGAAGTTCACGAACGGGGGGTAGAGCTCGTCCGCCGAGGTGGGGAAGCGGAGCTGGAGGAGTTCCCGTTCGCGGAAGTAGGTCCGTCCGAGCGACCAGCTCGCGCCGTCCCGCAGGATCTCCTCCGCCACCCCGAGCCGGTCGAGCAGGGAGAGGACGTCGCGCTGGACGGTCACCGCACGGGACTGCCCGCAGCTCGGCGTCGTGCGCCGCTCCAGGACGGTGCTGCGGACGCCCTGACGAGCCAGCAACAGTGCCGCGGTCATCCCCACCGGTCCGGCCCCGATGATGACGACCGGGCTCTCGGTTGTCGACACTCGTCCACCTCCACAGCTCTGACCGATAATCGGTCATATAGATCGCATATAGAGCAATCCTGACGGCTGGCAGCCGAATGTCAACCCTTCGGCCCGGCCTTTTGCATCAATCGATCAAGGTGTGCGATAATCGGTGTCCGATTATCGGTGGGTTGATGACGCACGGCGGACGGGGTGGGGGGCGCATGAACACGCGTTCGGGCAAGCCGGTGGAGGTCGCCCAGACGCTCGATCGCGGTCTCCAGGTGCTCGAAGCCCTCGCGGACGCGTCGGACGGCATGACCGCGACCGACGTCGCCGCGGCGCTCGGCGTGCACCGCTCGATCGTCGCCCGGCTGCTGACCACGCTGCTCAACCGCGGCTATGTGGGCAGGCGCCGCGACGGCCGGTACGTGCTGGGCACCACGCTGCTCAGCCTCGCCCGGCAGGTCTCGAACAACCTGCTGGTCGTCGCGGGCCCGGAGCTCTCCGAGGTGTCGGAGCGGCTCGGGCTCACCGCCGTCCTGCACATCGCGGACGGCGCCGACGCCGTCGCGCTGGCCTCGGTGGAACCCCGCAACGCGGCCTTCCACGTGGGCCTGCGCCCGGGTTCCCGGCATCCGCTGCCGCAGGCCGCCTCCGGCATGGCGATCCTCGCCGGCCGGCCGCCGGTCGAGGGGGAGGACCCCGAGATCACCGAGGCCCGCGCCCTGGGGTACGCCAAGACCACCAGCAGGCTGGTGCCCAACTTCACCGGCATCGCCGCGCCGATCACGATCGCGGGCGAGGCCGAGGCCGCCGTCGGGCTGATCGTCCCGGCGCACGAGGTCCACGACGACGACATGCTCGCCCGCGAGGTCGTCGCGCTCGCCGGCCGCATCGGCCGCGCCCTCCACTGACCAACCTCGCACTGATCGGCAGGACGCTGACCAACCGGGTGTGCCGCGCCTCGTCGCGGCGGTCCTGATCCTGCTCTCCTGCCCGCCGCTCAGGCGGTGTGGTGCCTTCCATCGCCCGGCCCGATTCGGCGTTCCGTTCTGACGGTGGGCCGCTCACCTGCCCGTTCCCGTGCCGCCGCGCTCGCGCGCGGACGGCGCGGATCCGTTCGCCGGGATGCCGTCACGTCGTTGACAGTGGCCGCCGTCACGGTGCATGCTCTCGCTATCCGGTCTATGAAACCGATTATCGGTGAAGACATCGGCGAAAGGCGGCGCATGACGGTCCCCACCCCACCCACACCCCGCGGCCTCAGACGCGTCGCGCTCGCCAGCCTCGTCGGCACGGCGATCGAGTGGTACGACTTCTTCATCTACGGCACGGCTGCGGTGCTGGTGTTCGCGCCGCAGTTCTTCCCCGGGTCCTCCGACCTCGCCGGGACGCTCGCCGCGTTCAGCACCCTGGCGGTCGGCTTCCTCGCCCGGCCGCTCGGCGGCGCGCTGATGGGCCACTTCGGCGACCTCGTCGGACGCAAGGCGATGCTGGTCCTGTCGCTGCTGCTGATGGGCAGCGCCACCTTCGCCATCGGCCTGCTGCCCACCTACGCCGACATCGGCGTGTGGGCGCCGATCCTGCTGGTCCTGCTGCGGTTCCTGCAGGGCTTCGGCGTCGGCGGCGAGTGGGGCGGGGCCGTCCTGCTCGCGGTGGAGAACGCGCCGCCCGGAAAGCGCGGCTTTTACGGGAGCTTCCCGCAGATGGGGGTTCCGGCCGGGGTGATCCTGTCCAACTCGGTCTTCCTGCTCATCCTCGCGACGGTGGGGAAGCAGGGGTTCGTCGACTGGGCCTGGCGGCTCCCGTTCCTGGGCAGCATCGTGCTCGTGGCGGCGGGCATGCTCATCCGCTCCAAGATCGGTGAGACCCCGGAGTTCGCCGAGACCCGGGACCAGGGCCTGCGCCGCAATCCGCTGCTGACGGTGGTCAGGGACAATCCGCGGCAGCTGCTGCTGGCCGGCGGGACCTTCCTCGCCAACAACGCCATCGGCTACGTGATGATCGTCTACATGCTCAGCTACGGGACGAAGACGCTCAAGCTGAGCCAGAACACGATGCTCACGCTGGTCCTGATCGCCAGCGTCGTATGGCTGGTCACGCTGCCCGCCTTCTCCGCGCTCTCCGACCGCGTCGGCAGGCGCCCGGTGTTCCTCGGCGGCGGGCTCGTGCTGCTCGTGTGGTCGATCCCGTTCTTCCTCCTGCTGGACACCAAGACCATTCCGCTGATGGTCGTCGCCGTCGTCATCACCGCGCTCGGGCTTTCCGCCACCTATGGGCCGCAGGCCGCCCTGTTCGCGGAACTGTTCGACGCGGACGTCCGCTACAGCGGCGCTTCTCTCGGATACCAGCTGGGTGCCATTTTCGGCGGCGGATTCGCGCCCTTCATCGCGGCCTGGCTGTATGGGACGACCGGTTCCACGTTCTGGATCGGCGCCTATCTCACCGTCCTCTCGCTGATCAGCTTCGTGTGCATCACCGTGCTACGCGGACGGGAACGGGCTACCGTGGAGGCCACTCCCCAGCTCGTGTAGCGGCGGTGCTCACGGGCGGGCTCAGGGCCGCCGGCCACCACCTGGCCGGCGGCCCTCGCACGTCCGCCCAGAGCACGCCGCCACGCCCAGAGCATGTCCGCTCGCCGTATCGGGTACGTCCGCCTGCCGTCCTTCAGGCCGCCCGCTCGCCGTCCCGGGCGGGGGTCTTCTGCGCTATTCCTGGAATGAGGAAGGGGCCCCGCTGGCTTGTCGCGGGGCCCCTTCCGGGAGTTAGGAAATGGTCAGGCGTCTACGTGGATGCCTTCGCCGCGTGCCCAGCTCCATGCGTAGTCCTGGTCCTCGATCTCGGCCGCCGCGGCGCCCAGGCGCAGCGGGCGGAACGTGTCGAGCATGACCGCGTACTCTTCGGTGCGGACCGCGTCCCGGCTCTTCTCCGCGCTGCCGGGCTGCGGGCCGTGAATGTAGCCCGCCGGGTGCAGCGACATGGAGCCCTGGCCGATTCCGCTGCCGGACCGGCTCATGAAGTCGCCCTCGAAATAGAACAGCACTTCGTCGGAGTCGACGTTCGCGTGGTTGTAGGGCACCTTCACCGCGTCCGGGTGGTAGTCGAACATGCGCGGCACGAACGAGCAGATGACGAATCCGGGGCCCTCGAAGGTGATGTAGGTGGGCGGCGGCAGATGCAGCGCGCCCGTCGAGGGCGTGTAGTCCCTGATCGAGAGCGCGTACGGGTAGTTGTAGCCGTCCCAGCCGACCACGTCGAACGGATGGTGGGCGTAGGTGTAGCGGGTCATGCCGCCCCGGTGGCGGACGAAGACCTCGGCCTCCCCCGAATGGTGCGGAAGGGGGTCTGCCGGGGCGCGCAAGTCGCGTTCGTTGTACGGGGAGCCGTCCAGGAACTGGCCGACGGGGGAGAGGAACCGCTTCGGCGGGCGGATGTGCCCGCCGTCGGCCGCCGCGATCACCAGCAGCCGCAGCTCCGGCCCGTCCAGCAGCCAGCGATGCGTGGTGGACGTGGGAATGACCACGTAGTCCCCGCTGGTCACGGCCAGGGTGCCGTACGCCGATTCCAGCACGCCCGACCCGCTCTCGACGAACACCAGCTCGTCGCCGGACGCGTTGCGGTACAGCACGCCGTCCCGGTCCGCGCACACCGACGACACGCGCACCTGCCCATTGCCCAGCAGCACGCGGCGGTCGAGCGCCGGGTCACCGCCGGGCTTCAGGTCGTGCGTGCGCAGGTGCCGGGGGAGGAGCGGCGCGTTGTCGACCAGCCCCTCGTCGGGCGGCTCGACCGTCGTCGCCGACGTGATCACCGTGGGCGCCTTGCGGTGGTACAGGAACGACTGGGTCCAGCTGAACCCTTCCTCGCCCTGCATCTCCTCGTGCAAGAGGGCGCCGTCAGCGCCGGTGAAGCGGGTATGGCGCTTGCGCGGGATCTCGCCCGCGCTGCGGTAGAAGACCATTTGTGTCGTCCTTCAGCCGGTGAGTTCGTCCCAGACCTGGTGGTCCCGGTCCGTCGTCCAGATGGCGGGCGGCTCGCCGGCCAGTTCCTCCCAGACCCGCTGGGTGTCGAACACCAGCGCGTGCTCGAACACGGGCATGCCGCCGTAGACGGGCAGCAGCGCCTCGCGCGCGGCTCGGTAGGCGTCGCGGCGCGAGCCGCCCTTGTCGCGGACCTCGCCGACCGCGCGCAGCAGCGTGGTCAGGAAGTCGCGGGTGCTCTCGACGGCCTGGACGCTGTCGGCGGCGGTGCGCGCGATGTCGCCGCGCCCGCCGACGAGGATCTCCGGGCGCAGCGCCTTCACCGCGTCCAGCGTGCTCGTGCTCCACTCCTGGTGGTAGGCGTCGCCGGTGTAGACGGCGGAGCCGTTCTCCACCAGGTCGCCCGCGTACAGGACGCGCTGCTTCGGCAGCCAGGCGTAGATGTCGCCGGAGGTGTGGCCGCGTCCGGCGAAGCCCAGCTCGACGGTGCCACGGTCGCCGCCCAGCTCGATCGACAGCTGGTCGGCGAAGGTCAGCGTCGGCCAGGTCAGGCCCGGGATCTCCTCGTGCCCCTCGAACAGGCGCGGCATCCGGCCGAACTCGACGGCCCAGTCCTCCGCGCCGCGCTCGCCGATCAGCCGCCTGGTCTCGGCGCTCGTCACGATGATCTCCGCGTCGAACGCCGCCGCGCCCAGCACCCGCACCGCGTGGTAGTGCGACAGGACGAGGTAGCGCACCGGCTTGTCGGTGTGCTCGCGCAGCCGGTCGAGCCAGCGCCGCGCCATCAGCGGGGTCGCGCGGGCCTCGAAGCAGACCAGGAAGTCCTCGCCCTCGATCGCGCCGACGTTCGGGTCGCCGCCGGTCGTGAGCGCGTACACGCCGTCGGCGAGCACCTCCAGCGTCTCGGTCTTCTCCTGCGTGTCCGCGGTGGACGCGAACGGCTTGCTCATGATCCCTCCTCGGGAAGCTCGATGGTGTGGCGGTCCAGCGCGTCCGGATCCCAGCGGATGCCGTGGCCCGGACGGTCGGGAGGCGTCGCGTGCCCGCCGTCGACCGCGACGGTCTCGGTCAGCACGTCGTCGATCAGCGGGAAGTGCTCGACGGTGGGGCAGTTCGGCACCGCGGCCGCGAGGTGGACGTGCAGTTCCGGCAGGAAGTGCGGTGCCAGGACGGCGCCGAACGGCTCGGCGATCGCGCTGATCCGCAGCCACTCGGTGACGCCGCCGGTCAGCGGGACGTCCGGCTGCAGCACCGACGCCGCGCCCGCCCGCAGGTAGTTCGCGAACTCGAACCGGCCGTGCAGGTGCTCGCCGACCGCGATCGGCAGCCCGGCCCGCTCCGCGAGCTGGACGTGCCCGGCGATGTCGTCCGACACCAGCGGCTCTTCCATCCAGTACACGCCGAGGTCGGCGAGCCGCCCGCCCATCCACAGCGCGGTCGGCAGGTCGAGCCGCTCGTTGCAGTCGACCATGATCCGGACCCGGTCGCCGAGGGCGGCGCGGACGGCGGCGACGCGCTCCACGTCCTCCGCCGCCGGACGCGCCCCGACCCGCAGCTTGACCGCGTCGTACCCCTCGGACACGTACGCCTTGGAGCCCTCGATCAGCTCGTCCACGCTCATCGCGTGGGTGGCGCGCCCGCTGCCGTAGATCGGGACGCGGTCGCGGTGCGCGCCGATGAAGCGGTAGAGGGGCTCGCCGGCGCGGCGGGCGCGCAGGTCCCACACCGCGATGTCGGCGGCGGACAGCGCGGGGAGGGCGACGCCGCGTCCCAGCCGGTGGGTCTTCGCCCAGATCTCCTGCCAGGTGGACGGCCAGTGATCGAGCCGGGAACCGGCCACCAGCTCGCGGACGAGCCCGGTCGTGAGCGCGTGCACCGCCTCGATGCCGCCGGTGAGCGCGTAGGTGAAGCCCGTCCCGGACGCGCCCTCGTCGTCGGTCACGGTCACCAGCAGCAGATCGACCCGCGTCGCGCCGGAGCCGCCGCGGCCCGCGCCGAGCGGGATCCGGGCGACGCGCGCCCGCACCCCGGTGATCACGCTCATCGCCGGGCCGCCTCGTTGATCTCGCGGACGGTCCGCAGCGCCTCGGCGGGCTCCATCCTGGTGCGGTAGGCCATGGTGGCGTGCCTGGCGCGCACGACCCCGTCCCGGTCGAGGACGAAGGTGGCGGGGACGGGCAGGCTCCACTCGCCGTCCGGCTGCTGCTTCGCCAGCGCCTTCGCGGTCCCGTCGAGCAGGTACGGCAGCGCGACCGCGGGGAAGACGAACCGGACCTTGTAGGCGGCCAGCACTTCCTGCGACAGGTCGGACAGCACGTCGAACTCCAGGCCGTGCTTGTCGCGCATGTCGAGCGAGTCGTCCGGCGCCTGCGGGCTCACCGCGACGATGTGCGCCCCCTCCGCGCGGAACGCGGGCAGCGCCTCCTGGTAGGCGTGCAGCTCGATGTTGCAGTAGGGGCACCACGTGCCCCGGTAGAAGGTGAGCACGACCGGTCCCGCGGCGAGCCGGTCGGCCAGCCGCACCGGGTCGCCCACCGCGTTGGGGAGCGTGAAGTCCGGCGCGGTCTCGCCGACCTTGAGCCCCGGGGCGATCCCCTCGCGCTCCAGCTCGGCGAGCGCGTCGTTGATCGCCTTCTTCGCCTCCTCCGGCCGGTTCACCGACGCGGCCTTGGCCAGCAATCGCTCACTCAGGGACGGCAGTTCCCCCACGATCCTCCACCTCGCCTCGTTAACACCGATAATCGGTTAGCATGTTCGTCTAACGGTTACACACTTCCCTCCCGGGGTCTCCCATGTCAACCGGCCGGCGGGCGGGCGAGTCAAGGCTCACGCTCGCTTGACACTGCGCGCCGACTGACCCGACAGTGTTCAATATACGCATTCAATGACCGATAATCGGTAATCTGTTGGAGGCCGTGAACGTCATGACCCTGCTCCACGAGCTGCAGGCCATCCCGATGGACCCCGGCACCACCGCGAGCCGCATCGAGATCCACTCGGGCCTGGCCAGGCACTATCCGCGCATTCACGGCAACCTGGTGCGGCGGGACGGCGCCGGCCGCGATGTGGGCCTGATCTTCATGCACCCGACGTCGAACTTCCTCACCCATTTCATGCTGGAGCCCCTCGCCGAGGCGGGGCTGCCGGTGCTCGGGCTGAACACCCGCTACGTCGGCAACGACGCCACCACGATCATGGAGAACGTGGCGCTGGACATCGGCGCCGCCGTCCGCTGGATGAAGGAGGAACTCGGCTACGAGCGGGTCGTGCTCGCCGGGTTCAGCGGCGGCGGCCCGGCCGTCGCCTACTACCAGAGCCAGGCGGAGAACCCCACCGTCACCGCCACCCCCGCCGGGGACCCGCCGGACCTGACCCGGGCCGGCCTCGAACCGGCGGACGCCGTCCTGCTCCTCGCCGCGCACGCCGGCCGGGGCAGGCTGCTCGCGAGCTGGATCGACCCGTCCGTCCTCGACGAGTCCGACCCCGATCGCCGCGACCCCGGCCTCGACCTCTTCGCCCCCGGGCGCAAGCCCCCGTTCGACCCCGACTGGGTCCGGGAGTACCGCAAGGCGCAGCACGCCCGGATGGACCGGATCAGCGACTGGGCCGAACGCGAGCTCGCCCGCCTGACCGCGCTCGGCGTCGGCGACCGCGCGTTCGTCGTCCACCGGACGGTCGCCGACCCGCGCTTCGTCGACCTCACCATCGACCCCAGCGACCGCGAGGCCGGCAGCATGTACGGCGACCCCCGGGTGGCCAACGAGGCGGGCGCCGGCCTCGGCCGCTACCACACGCTGCGCAGCTGGCTCAGCTCGTGGAGCCTGCGCCATTCGCGCGCGGACGCGGTCGAGGCGCTGCCGCACACGACCGTCCCCGTGCTGATCTGCAGCCTGCTCGCCGACCAGGGCGCGATGCCGGACAACTCCCGGCTGATGCACGAGGCGATCGGCTCGGACCGCTCCACCCTGGTCGAGTTTCCGGGACTGAACCACTACATGGTCAACCAGGAACACGGCCGGGCCGAGGTCGTCGAGCGGATCAGGACCTGGCTCGGCGCGCAGGGCCTGCTGCCGGGGGCCGCCCGATGAGCGACACCACCACCGCCACCGAGGCATTGCCGATCGTCGAGCGCTCCCGGGTCTCCGTGGTGCCCGCGCCGGGCCGGACCAAGCTCGTCACCGTCCCGGTGGACGGCGGCCCGGTCCCGATGGGGGTGCACGGCCCCGTCGCCGAGCACTACCGGGTGCCGATGGACCAGGTCGAACCGCACGCCACCACGCTGGACTACGTGGTCGGCGCGGCCACCGGCTGCCTCGCCGGCACCTTCGGCGGGATGCTCGGCGCGCTCGGCCAGCCCGTGACCGATGGCGCGCTGGTCGCCGAGGGGGAGGGCGAGATCGTCGACGACGGCGGCGTGCTGAGGATCGCGCGGATCACCGTCCGGTACCGCCTTCGCCTCGCCCACGGCGTGGACGAGGCGAAGGTCAGACGGGCTCACGACCGCCACACCCAGCGCTGCCCGGTCGCCCGGTCGCTGGCCGGCGGCATTCCGATCCACACCCGGCTCGACCTCGGCGAAGCCGCCGCCGAGTAGGGGTCTGGACCGTCCGGGCGGTCAGACGCCGGCGACCGAGCGAATCCAGGAACGGCCGGCGGGGACGCTTCCATAGGTCTGCGTCGACCGTCCGTCGGCGGTGGACGCGACGCCGACCTGCTGGTTGTTGTAGCGCTGCGGGCCGCCGGAGTCGCCGCTCCAGGCGTTGCCGGTGATCCTGCTGCTGCAGATCGCCTGCCCCTGGTGGTAGTCGCGGCACGAGGTGGACGTGACGCGCACGTCCGCGCACTTGAGCTGTTCCGAGATCGGGCCGTTGTAGCTGGTGTAGCCCCAGCCGCAGATCTGGTTGGTCGAGCCGTTCGGCGGGTTGGCGTCGGCGAGCTGGGAGAAGGTGGTGTTGTGCGCGGTGGACAGCTGCACCAGGGCCAGGTCGCCCGTCGGCGCCACCTGGTAGTTGGTGACGGTGATCGGGGTGGCGCGGCCCCGGTAGACGCTGCCGACGCGGACGCTGATGCCGCTGCTGACGCAGTGCCGCGCGGTGAGCACCCAGGTCGGGGCGATGATGGTGCCGGAGCAGACGAACGATCCGCCGCTGCGATAGATCGAGGCGGCCCACGGCGCCTGGGCGTCGGTGGCGAACGATCCGCCGATGATCGGCGGTGCGGCCAGGGCGGCCGGCGAGCCGGCCTGGTGCGGTGACTGATCGGCGGCTGTGACGGGGAGGGCCATCCCGAATAGCAGGGCGAGAACGGCACCCAGGACGATGCCGACGCGGCGGGGGGACATTACGGCTCCTGATGTGGGGGTATAAGCAAGGCCTCCTTAAAATAGACCATCGGCCGGATTCCGAGCCCTTTCAGAGGCCCTTGGATTTTTCAGTGTTAATACTCTTGGCATAGAGCGCCGATAATGAATTCACCCGGTACGCCAGAATGGTATCTATTGATCATCGGCGTGCCGGATCCAGAGGGCCAGGGCGGCGGTCAGCAGGCCCCAGGTGATGAGCCACAGGCCGACGATCCAGATCAGCGCGGTCAGGGTCATCCCGGGCCAGACCAGCAGGAGGAGCCCGGCGAGGACGCACAGGCCCGCCAGCAGGGCCGGTCCGCCGCGTCCTCGCGGGCCCGGCGCCGTCAGCGTCGAGACCAGCCCGACCGTGCCGCTGATCAGCCAGAACATGCCGAGGAGGAGGGCCAGGATCTCGACCGTCTGGAGCGGGTCGCGCATGACGAGCACGCCGACGGCCAGCGACAGCACGCCCAGCAGCGTGAACAGGACGCGTGCGGCTCCGCCCGCCTCGTCGGCCGCGATGGCCAGCACGATCTGGTAGACGCCGTGGATCACCAGGTTGAGGCCGAAGAGGAAGGCCACGACGCCGATGGTGGCGTCCGGCCAGGTCACGATGGCCAGGCCCAGCAGCGTCGCGAGGATCCCGGCGACCGCTCCGGCGCTCCCGGCGCGGGTCGCCGCCCGCACGGTGAACCCTCCGTGGGACGTCCGCGGGCCTGCCGGCCCGGCCGCCCCCGATGGCGCTGAGGTCATGAGATCCCCCTCCGCTCGTCGACTCCGCACCCGGACGTGACGAACCGGGCGCGATCCTTCACTACGAGCACACCGCGCGGGACCGGAACCCGCATCATCCGCGGCGGGTGACCCCGCGAACTCATCCGCCGCGGGTGATCTGGCCGCCGCCGCCCCTGGCGGACGATGAGGCGCAACGCACCTTCGACATGGGGGAGGGGTCGACATGACCCAGAAAGCGCATCCGCAGGCGGACGCGGGCCGTGCGCCGGTGAGCGGCTGGGCCGTCGGGCTCGCCGTCTTCGCCGGCTGCATGATGATCATGGCCGGGCTGTTCGGGGCGATCGCGGGGATCGCCGCGATCGTCGACGACGACCTGTACATGATCCGCGGCGACTACGTCTTCAAGTGGGACGTGACGGCCTGGGGCTGGATCCACCTGGGGATCGGGCTCCTCGTGATCGCGGCCGGGATCGGGGTGCTCGGCGGGCGGACCTGGGCGCGGATCGTCGGCATCGCGCTCGCGGTGCTCAGCGCGGTCTCGAACTTCATCTTCCTGCCGTACTACCCGCTGTGGTCCATCGTGATAATCGCGCTGGACGTCGCGGTGATCTGGGCGCTGGCGAAGTACTCCAGGCAGGCCGCCGCCGGCTCCTGGAGCTGACGCGCCGCCGCCGCGCTCACAGGATCGGCGGGATGAGGATCACGGGTCCCCACCGTCGGGTGGCGTTGTTCCGACGGTGCAATGGGGGGTAAGGAGGGAACAAGGGGGATTTGCCCGAGGTCAGAGCGCCGCGGTGACGCATACGCCCCCTTTTCGGGGGATGATCTCAATGAGTGCGACGGGGATTTCCATACCTATGGCACCGGAGGCCGCGCCGGGGACGACGGCGAAGGGATCCGGCCCGGCCGGCTCCCTGCCGGACCTGCCCCACTGGGCCGTTCCGCGTCCGGAACTGACCGAGCGGATGAGCGAGGCGGTCCAGGGCCCGGTCACCTTGATCACCGGGCCTCCAGGGGCCGGCAAGACCACCACGGCGCTGGCGTGGGCGGCGACCGCCGCGGGACCGCCGGGGCCGATCGCCTGCTGGGTCGCCTGCGACGACTCGACGGCGACGGTCCGCGGGTTCTGCCTCGCCCTGCGCGGCAGCCTCACCCGGGCGGGGATCGACGTGCCGTCCACGGAACGAGGGCCCGGCCACCATCCCGAGGCCCGCGACGACGACATGCTCGACGCGATCACGACGGCCCTGCGGACCGCGCGCACCCCGGTCGTGGTCGTGGTCGACGACGTCCCGGCGCGGCCCGGCTCGGCGGCCGCCGACGTGCTGAGCCACCTGCTGCGGCACACGGGCCCGCGGTTCCGGGCGGCCGTCCTCTCGCGCGGCGACGCGCCGCTGCCGCTGCACCGCCACCGGCTCGCGGGCGAGCTCACCGAGATCCGCGCCGCCGACCTCGCCTTCGGGGACCGCGAGATCGCCGCGGTCCTGGCCCAGCACGGCGTGCGGCCGGACCCCGCGTCCGTGCGGGCGCTCCGCGAGCGGACGGGCGGCTGGCCGGCGGCGATCAGGCTCGCCGCGATGTCGATGGAGCACCACCCCGACCCCGAAGGCTTCGCGGCCCGGTTCGGCGGCGACGACCAGGGCGTCGTCGGCTACCTGATGGAGGAGGTCGTGGACGCCCAGCCACCCGGCGCGCGATGGCTGCTGCTGGCGACGAGCGTCACCGACCGCGTCAACGCCGAACTGGCCCGCGACCTGGCCGCTCCGGCGGGACGCGCCTTCCCGGACCTGGTCCGGCAGAACGCGTTCGCCGAGCCGCTCGGGCAGGGCTGGTACCGCTATCACCCCATGCTCGGCAGGGCGCTGCGGCAGATCCTCCAGCACGAGTCACCCGGCATGGTCCCGGAACTGCACCGGCGGGCGGCGACCTGGTTCGAGCGGGCGGGACTGCTGCCCGACGCCGTGCGCCAGGCCGTCCTGGCGGGGGACTGGCACTACGCGTCGCGGATGGTCGTCGAACGGCTCGCGATCGGGCCCGTCCTCGGGCTGCGGCCGCACGACGCGCTGCTCGGCGTCCTCGACGGGATCCCGGACACGGCGGCCTTCACCGGCGCCGGGCCGGAACCGGCGATCGTGGCCGCGGCGGTCGCGGCGCGGCGCCGGGACGAGGCGTCCTGCACGGCCGCGCTGCGGCACGCCAAGCGGGTCCTGCGGCGCTCACCGCCCGACGTGGCCCGGCCCGCGCGGTGGTGCCTGGCGGCCGTCGAGCTGTCCCGCCTCGGCGCGACCGGCTTCGCCGGCCTGGCGGGCGCCTCCGGCGAGGCCGCCCTGCTGAGCCAGGCCCCCGCCCGGCGGCTCGACGACCGTCCGGAACTGCGGGCGCTGGCGCTGTCGGGACGCGGCGCCGCCCACGTGTGGCACGGGGAACTGCACCAGGCGGCCCGCCACTTCGGCGCGGCGCTGACCGCGGCCGAGCGGGCCGGCGGCGACTTCCAGACGAAGCGCTGCCTCGGCGACCTGGCGCTGACCGAGGCGCTGCTCGGCAACGCCGCGCGCGCCACCGAACTGGCCGGCCGCGCCCGCCGGCTCCCCGACGTCCCCGCCCCGCCGGACGGCGGCGCCAGTGCCGCGGCACTCCTCGCGGAGACATGGGCCGACGTGGATCGATGGCGCCTCCAGGAGGCGCGAGGGCGGCTCGGCCAGATGGCGCGGGCGTCGTCCGGGCCTGCGGATCCCGTGTCCAGCGCCGTCCACCACCTGCTGAAAGCCCGCGCCGACCTGTGCCAGGGACGTCCCGACCACGCCCTCGACGACCTGCGGGCGGCCGAGGAGATCACCCCGCGGCCCCGCTGGCTCGACCGCAGGCTGGCGCTCATCGCCGCCGAGGCGAACGTGGCCCGCGGCGAGGTCGAGGCCGCCCGCCGGGACGCTCGGCGCGCCGATGGCCCGGACGCCGGACGGGCGGCGTCCCTCGAATCGTCGCTGGCGCTCGCATACGCCGACGTGCGCGCCGGCGCCGACCGCACCGCGTCCGCCCTTCTGAAGGAGGCGCTGCGCCGCCCCGCCAGGGCGCCGCTGGACGTGCGCGTGGACGCCTGGCTGCTCGACGCCTGCCTGGCCTACCGCGACGGCGACCCCCGGCACGGCCGCCGGTCCCTGGACCGGGCGCTCGGCCTGGCCCGGCGCGAGGAGATCAGGCGGCCCTTCGCGATGGCGCGAAGCTGGCTGCGGCCCGTCCTGCACCATGATCCCGAGCTGCTCCACGCCCATCACCCGCTCCTGGAACCGCTGGGGCTGCTGGTGCGAACCGGCGCGGTGCCGTCCCCGGGCACGAACGAGCCTGACATGAACGGGACGGCGCCGGTCGAGCGGCTCAGCCCGCGCGAACTGGAGGTGCTGCGGTCCGTGGCGCAGCTGATGACCACGCAGGAGATCGCCGCGAACCTGTACGTGTCGGTGAACACGGTCAAGACACACCTGAAGAGCATCAACCGCAAACTGGCCGTGACCCGCAGAGCCGAGGCGGTGCGCCGGGCGCACCAGCTCTCCCTCCTCTGACCCGCCCCGGGGCGGCTACCGGGCGGGCTCCTCGCGGCACAGGCGGAAGCCGATGCTGGGGGTGAGCCCGTCGTCGGGTTCACGGGACATGCGGAAGGAGACGCCGACCGCGTCGGCGCAGTCGGACCAGGAGCCGCCCCGGAGCACGCGTTCGGTTCCCTCGACCGGGCCGCGCGGGTCGGCGGCGGGGGAGTTCCGGTAGTACTCGGCGTCGTACCAGTCGGACGTCCATTCCCACACCGAACCCGCCATCCCGTAGAGGCCGTAGCCGTTGGGCGGGGTGTCCTTCACCGGGCGGATCGCGAATTCGGAGAAGCGGTCGAAGTCGCAGCGCTCGGGCGTGGGCGGCTCGTCGCCCCACGGGTAGCGGCGGCCGGGCAGCCCGCCGCGCGCCGCGCGTTCCCATTCCGCCTCGGTCGGCAGGCGGTACCGGACGCGGTCGTCGGACATCCGCTCACCGAGTTCCGCGGCGGCCGTCCAGGAGACGCCGACCATGGGCTTGCGCTCGTAGCGCCATGGGGCCTCGGGGTCGCGGGGCACGCTGCCGAAGAACTCCTCGGCGGACACGCTCTCCCCGTCGCCTCGGGTCAGCCTGAGTTGAGGGTTGTGGGCGTGCCAGTCGGTCGCGCGGGTGGTGGCGTCCTCGCAGTACTGCCAGCGGATCTGGTTCCCGATGTGCAGGCCCCACCTGAAGTCGCTGTCGATGCCCTCCGGCGGGACCCCGTCGGGTGGGAGCGCCCAGCCCATGAGATTGCAGAACGTCCACCAGCTGGTCGGGGTCTCGGCCATCCAGACGTCGCCGAGCCGCACCTTGTGGGCGGGGTGCTCGTCCAGGTCGCCGTCTGGTGAGCCCATCAGGAACGTCCCGGCGGGGATGTAGCGGAAGGTGATGCCGTGCTCGGTGACCGCCATCCGGTCGAGCAGCGCGGCGCGGGCCTCGGCCACCTCGGTGTCGGCGGGGTTCAGCGCGTACGCCTGGTCGTAGCGGGACGCGGCGTCGCGCAGTTCACCGGCCGCCTCCAGGCCGCGTGCCTGGGTGAGGAGTTCTCGCTGGTCCATGGCTCAGCCGCACGCCCCTCCGCACGACCCGGCCCCGCCCGCGTTGACGTCCAGGACGACCAGGGGGTTGCGGGCACCGGAACCGGCGTGGTCGAGGATCCAGGGGTCGGGGGCGTTGACCGATCCGCCGAGCACCAGCGCGCGGGCACGGCAGCCCCCGGCGAACGCGGCACCGCCGTCCGGTTCCGTCGACGGCAGCGCGCGGATCTCCTGGAAGCCCGTGCTGCGATGCCAGATCTCGGCGAGGGAGGTGTCGCGGATGTTCGCCGCCACGAAGCCGGGGCCGAGGAAGCTGCACGGGTTGACCTCGCCCGAGACCGAGATCGAGCAGACGAGGTTGCCCGCCCCGCACCCGTAGTTCTGCTGGACGACCGACTGCGTTTCGGTCCGCGCCTGCGGGCTGAACGGGTCGATGTGATGCAGCGACACGGGCGCGTTCGCCTCCATCGAGGCGAGTTCGTTCAGCGCGGTGCTGTATTCGGCGAACGTCGGCATCAGGTCCATGTGCCGGGACGCGACGCCCACCGGGTACAGCGGGCGGAACACCGCGGTGTCGGCGCCCACCTCGTGCGCCAGCCGCGCGCAGTCCGCGATCTCCGCGAGGTTCGATTTCATGATCGTGAAGGCGAGCGTGAACCGCGAATGGCGGCGCAGCACCGCGAGCCGGTCGATGACCTTGGCGAAGACGCCCTCTCCGCGGACCGCGTCGTTGGTCGCGGCGGTGGCGCCCTCCAGGCTGACGTTCAGCCACACCAGCTCGCGCTTGCCGAACTCGCGCGCGATCTCCTCGGTGATCAGCAGCCCGTTGGTGGTGACGCAGGGCGCCAGCCCGTGGCCGAGCGCCAGGTCGATGATCTGGAAGAGGTCCTTGCGCAGCAGCGGCTCGCCGCCGGTCAGCCCGAGCCGGTAGCTGCCGAGGCGCGCCATCTGCGCGAACAGCCCGTCGATCTCGTCCAGGGTGAGCCGCTTGTCGCGGCGCGGCAGGTCGCCGGCGAAGCAGTGCGCGCATCCCAGGTTGCAGGACGCGATGACCTCCAGATGGACGGCGAGCGGCCCGGTCAGGTGGCCGGGCGGCACTTCCAGGCCCTCCAGGATCGTCCCGGCGAACCGCCCGTCCGGTGTGAAGAACCCGAGGTCGTCGAAGTGCTCGTAGAAGCGCAGGAGCCGGCCGTGGCGCTCGTCGTCGGCCTCTTCCTGGAGGAGCCGGTCGATCGGGCGGTCGCGCAGGTCGCGCAGCACGGCCGTGGTCTCGGCGTCGAACGGCAGGTACCGGGACGTCCGCCGGTCGAACACCAGGGAGCCGAAGTACTCCGGGATCAGGGCGAGAGGGGCACGCCGCTCATGCATCGCCGTCCTCCCCGACCTCGAAGGTCTTGCGGATCCAGATCCGGGCCGCCGGTTCGGGCACGCCCAGCCCGGCGCCGCCCCGCCGCCGCACGGCATCGAACCGCCAGCGGCCCGTGTCCCGCTCGGGGTCCTCCGGCGGTTGCAGGTCCTCGTTGGCGACCATCGGACGCCACGACGAGTCGTCGAACCCGCCCGACGTCCAGTCGTCGCCGGGTGCCTGCGCGGTGTACTTCCACGTCCCGTCCGCGGCCGAAAGCACGGAGACACTCGGCTCATCCGGACCGGTGGCACGCACCCTGGGCGATTCCGGAGGGAAGAGCGCGGCGAAACTCAGCACCGCGTAGGCCGGATCGGCCAGGGCGAGCTCGAGTGCCAGCACGTGCTCGCCGAACGGCACCACCGGTATCCCCGAGGGCGGCGGCTCCCCGTCCAGATACACCTCGCCGTCGCCGTTCACGTAGAGGAGCATCCGCAAGGGGACGCCGTTCCGTGGATTACGCCACCGCAATACGACACCGCCGCAGCCCGCAGGGACCTCACAGTGCCCGTACTCCTCCAACACGAACATCGATGACGACTTCGAGTAGCGCGACAGCGAGTTCAGCTTGAGTTCGCGTTCGTCCATCAGGCCCCCGTCCGTTTCGACGGGGACCACCCTAATGAACCACGTAGCGGAAGGGCGATCAGTTAGCGAAGCGTCCGGATGCCCGTGCGGCCCACTCCGCAGAACAGCGCGGGCTGTTCCCAGCCGGCGAAGTGCCCGCCCTTTTCGAGCCTGTTGTAATGGATGAGCTTGGGATATGCCCGCTCCGCCCTCCGCGCGGGCCGTCCTCTGGAACGGCCTGGGCCGGTACAAGGACGCCCTGTCCGCCGCCCAGGAGGCCGCCGCCTGCCTACTCGAACTCGGCCCCACCAAGTGGGCGCTCGCCGAACTCGTCGAGGCGGGCGTGCGCAGCGGCCAGACCGGCGCCGCGGCAGACGCGTTCGCGACGCTGTCGGCGATGGCCCGGGCCAGCTGCACCGCTCTCCCTACGCCGACTGGAAGGACGCCTCCCGGGGCCGCCGCTTCCGCTTCGCGCCAGGGTGGTGAGCCACCGGTTCGTGTCCGTGTGCAGTGCCTGACAGCCCGGCTACCAGGTGACCATGAGCTTCTGCGGACGGCGCACGAACCTGTCGATGTGCCAGGGCACCTCGTCGGGCGGCTGGGCGAGCCGGAGACCCGGAAGCCGCGTGACCAGCGACGCCAGGGCGACCTGGAGTTCCATCCGCGCCAGGGCGGCGCCCACGCAGCGGTGCAGCCCGTGGCCGAAGGCGATGTGCGGGTTGTCCCGCCGGGTGATGTCCATGTCCTCCGCGTCGCGGAAGGCCCGCGCGTCGCGGTTGGCGGCGGCGAGCTCGATCAGGACCTGGTCGCCGCCGTGCAGCTGCACACCGCCCACCTCGACGTCTTCGAGGACGAAGCGGACCATCGACCCCTGCGCGATCAGCGGCACGTACCGCAGCAGTTCCTCGACCGCGGTGGGAACCAGATCGGGGTCGGCGACCAGCCGCGCGTAGTCGCCGCCGGTCAGCAGCAGGTAGACGAAATTGGGGATCTGCGAGGCGGTGGTCTCGTGGCCGGCGCCCAGCAGGGCGCGCAGGAGGTTGTTGACCTCGTCTTCGGTGAGCCGGTCCCCTTCGACCTGCTCGCGCACGAGGGCGCCGATCAGATCGTCGGTGGGGTGGTGGATCCGCTGGGCGGCCAGGTCACCCAGGTAGGCGTTCATCTCTCCGATGGCGGCGTGGACCTCCTCGATGGTCAGCCCGGTGCTGACCAGGGCGTCGGTCCACGCGACGAAGCGGCTCCGATCGGTGGCCGGGACGCCGAGCAGATCGCAGATGACCTCGACGGGCAGTGCGAGCCCGAACACGTCCATCAGGTCGGCCGGGGGCCCTTCCCGGATCATCGCGTCGAGGAGGCGGTCGGCGATCCGCTGGGTGCCGGGGCGCAGGTCCTCCACCCGGCGCGGGGTGAAGGTGCGGTAGACGAACCGCCGCAGCCGGGTGTGGTCGGGCGGGTCAGTGGTGAGCAGGGTGCCGCTGGAGGGGTCGATGGGCGTCATCCCGGCGACCTCGCCGGCCGGGACCCCCGCCCGTTCGTGATCGCGGCCGAAGGCCGGGCTGCTGAGGACGTGGCGCGCGTCCTCGTAGGAGGTGACCAGCCAGGCGGGCGCCCCGTACCCGAGCTGAACCCGGACGGGCGTCCGCCCGGCGCGCGCCTTTTCGAGCAGCGGAGAGGGACGCAGGGCATGGTCGGAGGGGAAGGGAAAGGCCGGAGGTTCTGGCATTGGTACTCCGTGGACGTGCATCGGACGACGGGAATTGGTCCAGACCCGCGGGGTGGCGGTCCGCCATATCACCTGATGCCCGTGAATTGCCCACTCGAAGATGACCGGCACGTCAGCCGGGGGTTGCGTCAAGAATACTTTATGCTGACTAATCCGAGCCGCGTTCGGCGGGGATTCATGAACTTTCATGCAGCATTTTCGGAAGCTGGCTCGGCCGTCCTGGACCACCGTTATTCGATCTCCATCGGATATAAAGCAGCACGTCAGCCACGACTGGTTCGCTATCTGCACCAGGTGATCGACCCCGACTTGTGGGCGATCATTTCCTGGCGCATCTCCGGCCGATATTTCCAGGCGAGTCCGAAAACATTTCCGAGTAGCACCGGCCAGAAATCGCGCCGACCCGCCAAGAGACTCAATGCCAAGCGGGCCGAGCCCTCGGGAGCCCCGCCGACCCGGCGGGGCCCCGGCAGGGGCCGCCCTTGCTCCGGATCACTCCACGTTGCTGCCCAGGTCGGCCGGTCGGGCGGCCGTGAGGCTGAAGCGGACGATCGGCGTGATCGGCAGCCGCCAGATCCGGACCGGCACGCGTTCCACGGCCCGGCCGGTGAAGCGCGATTGCTCGGCGACCGCGTCCTTCAGCCGCCGGCCGGACACGAACCGGAAGTCATAGATCCACAGATCGCCGCCCGGACGCAGCACGCGCGCCAGTTCGGCGACCGCCGTTCGCACCGACTCCCAGTGGTGCATGCTCAACGTCGAGATCACGAAGTCGACGCTGTCGTCCGCATAGGGCAGCCGTTCGATATCGCCTTGCTCGATGACGATGTCCGAATACTGGACGTTCCGGGCGGCGACCCGGACCATTTCGGGAGAGATGTCCACGCCGAACAGTTCCAGATCCGACCGCCGGCGTGTCAGTAACAGGAGCAGCCGGCCGGTGCCCGCGCCCACGTCCAGAACCGTCGCCCCGGACGGGGCCGCCACCGCCACCTCGCTGGACACCTCGCGGTACAGCGGCCGCAGCAGCCGGGCCGCAACGCGGTCGTACCGGTCGCCGTTCCAGCTCTCATGACCTCCCCGGCTCTTTCCCCGATGATGCGAATGGCCGAGGCGGTGACCGATCCGATGGATCAACCGGTGCGCGGTTCCCGCGCGATTGCCGAAGATGCGTTCCCCCATGGGTCTTTCTCCCTCTCAAATAGTGGCTTCTGCTTCCTTGCCCTGCGCCGACGGCTGCTCACCCGAGGCGGAACGCCTCGGAATGGCGAGCGTGAGAACGAACAGCAGGACCGCGAGCGGAACGCCGTAGACGAAGGTGTCGGGGATCGTCGCCGACAGGTTGCCGGCTGTGGGGGGCTTGCCGTCCAGCCGCCGGACGAGGATGTTCGCGAAGAACCCGACCCCGAGCGCCATACCGAGCCCGCGGACGGACAGCACCGCCGACGTGGCCGCCGACAGCAACCCGGGCTCGACAGCGTTCTGCGCGACGACGACGAGCAGCTGGAGGAGGAACCCGACCCCGATGCCGGCGATCGTGCTGTACATGGTGACCATGAAGTAGCTGCTGCCGGCCTCGATCTGCGCGAACAGCGTGAAACCGATCACGATGAGCCCGCCGCCGGCGACGAGATAGCGCTTGTACCGGCCCGTCGAAGCGGCCCGCCAGCCCGACAGCGCGGACGCGGCCACGAAAGCGGCGACGCAGGGGTTGAGCGCCAGTCCCGCCTCGATCGGCGACATGCCATGGGCGGCCTGGAAGTAGGTGGGCAGGAACACCACCATGCTGTAGAGCAGCGCACCGAGCAGCACCGTCGTCGGCAGCACGATGCGCATCACCGTGTTGGTCAGAAGGCTCAGCGGCAGCAGGGGGTTGCCGGCGCGTCCCTCCCACCAGCCGAAGAGCCCGAACAGCGCGACCGAGGCGGCGATCAGCCCGAGTACGAGCCCGGACGTCCAGGAGTGCTCCCGGCCGCCCCACTCCGCCACGAGCATGATCGCCACCACCGCGCTCGCCAGCAGGGCGGAGCCGAGGATGTCGATCCCGGCCCGGGCGTCCGTCCGGGGAATCCGTACCGCCATGGCCACCAGCACGATGGAGAGGATGCCCAGCGGCAGGTTGATGTAGAAGATCCACCGCCATCCGGCCGTGTCGGTGATGACCCCGCCGGCCAGCGGGCCGCCGAGCGTGGCGATGGCGAAGATCGCGCCGAGCAGCCCGATCACGCGGCCGCGCAGACGCTCGGGGAAGAGTTCGGCCAGCGCGATCGTCGGAATGGCGAACAGCGCGCCCGCGCCGATTCCCTGAACAGCCCGGTAGAAGATCAGCTCGCCCATCGAGGACGCCTGCCCGCACAGCGCCGAGGCCACGGTGAAAAGGGTCATCGCGACGATGAACGTGTTCCTGCGTCCGAACCGGTCACTGAGCCGCCCGTAGAGGGTGCCCGTGGCGGTCGACGCGAGCACGTAAGCGGTAACGATCCAGCTGATCGAGTCGAAGTTCTTCAGGTCGGCGGAGATCGCAGGCAGGGCGATCGCGACAATGGTCTGGTCGAGGACGGAGAGCAACACGCCCAAGGCCAGGCCGATGGACGCCAGGGGGACGTTGCTCGTCCCGGACCGCCCCGAGGTCGTCGGGGCGGAGGAAGTGGTTGTCATGCCGGTCGGCTCCTCGTGCTCACATACGCACCGCCGTTGACGTACCGCGGCCTGGGCGCGCCGGGCGGTGACCTTGACGACCCGGACCACTCTGCAAGTTAATGTTCACATGAAGTCAAATGCCGGTATGAGCATCGGTGAGCTCGCGGCGCGCTTCGGTGTCGCCCCGCATGTGCTGCGACATTGGGAGAGCGCAGACCTCCTGCAGCCCGCCGCGCGAGTGAACGGCCGGCGCCGCTACCAGCAGGAACACGTCGCCCGGGTCGCGATGATCGTGCGCGGCAAGGAGGCCGGTTTCAGCCTCCGGCAGCTGGCGGAGATGTTCGCCACCCCCGAGCCGCAGCACCGCAGGGAACTGCTCCAGGAGCATCACGCCCGGCTTGTGAAGCGCATCGCGCTGACGGAGGCCGCGAAGGAGCTGATCGAGCATGTGCTGAACTGCCCGGCCGAGGATTTCATCCAATGCCCGGAATTCCAGCGCCTTGTCGAGGCAGTGGAGCGCCGCGTGCCATTCCCTCCCACCTGACCTCGAAGCCTTGATCGGGCTTGTGGTGGCACTACACGGGCGGGTCACTGGATTTCCTGGTCGGCACACTTGAGGGACGGTGGTGACGACATACGGGCCGCCCTGCGCCCGGGGAACGGGACGGATGTGGGCCACGTCCAAGCGTGCGGTTGGGCGTGGGAGGGGCCATGGGCAGGATGGCGCGGTATCCGGTGCCCCTTGATGCGGCCCGGATCATCGGGCTCGTCGCCGAATTACGGATCGCCGGGCTGGTCGTTGACGTGGAGCCCTTCGTGACCTCGTGGGACGTCACGCGGGCAGAGTTCGCCCAGCGGGCCGTCGCGCTGCAGGAGGCCATTGCGCAGGGTGCGCCTTCGGTGCGGGAGCTGGTCTTCGCCTCGAATTCAAGCCGCGCGGGGACGTTGAGCATTCCCGCTCGTCCTCCCAAAACAGCCCTTGAGCCCAACGCGCGGAAGCCCTGGCGAATCGCTTATCTGGGGGAGTTGCCGCGGCCGATCGCCGTGATCGGGGATCAGGTGCTCACCGACGGGCTGCTGGCCTGGCGGCTCGGCGCGGCCTTCCTGCACCTGCCGACCGCCGTTTCCGCGCCCTGGTACCCCCGGGCGCAGGCGGCAGGTGGGAGGCCGCTCGCCCACCTTTTCTTCGTCACCTGCCCACCCGGGAGGTAAGGAATGTCCGCCGCACAGCCCGTTCCGGACGACGGCCGGCGCCTTGAGATCCTGCTCAAGGACTACGAACTTGCCCGGATGGACGACCGGAGCCTGAACACCATCCAGGGAACCGCCTTCAACGTCATCGCCGTGGTCGTCGGAGTGATCGCGGCCGGTGCCAGCAGCGGAGACAGGGGATTACCGGTCGCGATTCTGATCGGGGCGCCGCTAGTGCCGGTGGCCATGCTGGCGTACGTGCTGTGGCTCGGCGCGCAGGCCACGGTGAGGTCGTTTTACATGCGCGGGCTGGAGGCGGAGCTCAAGAAGTACAGCTCGGCTCCGCTGACCTCCCTCAAGATTCCGCCGGCCTCACTGGTCGAGCTGACCACGGTGGTCATCAGCATGCGGCGCGGCCGCAGGCCGCTCCTGCTGGTGACCAACCTGATCTTTGTGGTCGTCGCCATCGGGCTCGGCGGGCTCATCGTCTTCATCGCCGTCGAGCGCATTCAGGAGAACTGGCAGCGCGCCCTGATGGGCGCCGTCTACGCCCCGATCGGGCTGCTGATGTTGTGGGAGACCTTGATGGCGACGGTGAGGGGACGCAGCCTGTTCCAGTACGCCGCCGACAGATTCGTCACCCTCGATCCCGAGAAGACGCTGCCCAAGGCGGGCGGTAACGCGCGTGCCACCACGCACAAAGGCGAACGCGGGATCCTGTCGTACCTCTTCTATCCCCGTCCCGAGGAATGGACGAAGGGCCTCTTCGCGCCGATCGCGTTCGGTTGCGCTGCGTGGGCGACGGGCGAGTGGGGTGCCCTGCCGGCCTTCATCTGCCTGTGGCTGACCCTCGACCTTCTCATCTACCAGGTGCGTTACCAGCTCAACGACGTCCGCGGAATCGGGGAGGACAGGACACACGCGGAGCGGCGGTCACGATCGCGGCTGCCGGCCGGGAGTACGGACGAGGAGACGCGCCGCAACGTGCTGCTGAGCCTGGCCGTCGCGGCGGCGCGGATCGGCGCGGCCCTGCTGATCGGCTGGTGGACCGGGCTGCTCGCCCCGGTCGGAGTGCTCGTCCTCCTGGTACTCGTGATCACGATCCCCTACGAATTCCTGCGGGGACGCTCGGCCGCCATGGCACGCGAGGCAGCGCGACGGGGGCGCAATCCGCTGGATACGACGTGGGCCGTGGCCGGGGTGTGGATGACCGTCTCCTTGGGCTACGCCCTACGCGGCGGGCTGGGCGTCGACCTCGGCGGCCTGGCGCTGACCGATCCCACCGCGATACTCGCGACGACGAGCATCGCCGTCTTCGGAACGATGTTCGTCCTGCTGACCTGGGCGCTGGAGGCCACGAGTTACTGCCGTCATGCCAAGGACGGGCCCACAGGCCCCGGCGCCACGTGGTACCGGCTTCCCGAACTGGAGCGCAAACCCAATGTCGGGGCGATGCTGGCGTTCGCCGGAAAGAACCCCGTCAAGCCGGGACCGGACGTCCTGCCCGAGGGGTGGATCGCCCTTGACGACGCCCGTTACTGCGGCCGTTACCCCATCCTGAGGGAATCCTCCCGGCTCCGGACTCCCTGGAACATCGCGCTGATGTTCAGCGGTCTGCTCGCAGCTCCGCTCGGCGTGCGCCTTGCCCTGATGGACGGCCCGCGCCCGCTCGTCCAGGCGGCGGGGGTGGCGCTGGTGGCGATCGGCGTCGCAGTGCTGATCCGTGCCCGGGCCGGATGGCGGCACGGCGTGACGATCGTGGCCGTCGCCGCGGCTCTGGTCATGCTCGCCGGATTCGCCGGTTCGGGTAAGCCGTTCCTCGCCGGGGTGCCGTGGCTGGCCGCGAGCAGCCTCTACGCGTTGTGCCGCGCGAGTTCCTACCGGGACCTGAAGGTGTTCAGTCCCAGCGAGCTAGCGCCCCACATCAAGCGCCTCGGCGGGTCCGTTCGCCTTCTTGGGCAGTTGCTGGTCGCGCTCGTCCTCACCAAGGAAACCGCCACTCTGCTACGGGACGCGAGGCCCGGCTCATCCGGGCAGCGGCCTTCCGCGCCGACCCCGCAGGCGCCCCCGCCACAACAGCAGCCGACCCCGGCGGGCGGCGGCACGTAGCCGTGATGGCGGACAGGCCGGGCCGTGACTGCGACAATCCGGATATGGTCGATGACTCCGAAGCGCCTCAGTGGCCGCCTATCGATAGCTCTGTTCCGCATTCGGCGCGAATCTGGAACTACTGGCTGGGTGGCAAGGACAACTATCCGATCGACCGAGCGGTCGGCGAGGACATCAAGAAGGTCTTTCCCGGCATCGTCCTGACCGCTCTCGCCGATCGGGCGTTCCTCGGCCGCGTGGTGTGGCATCTCGTCAACGAGGTGGGCATCCGGCAGTTCCTGGACATCGGCACCGGCCTGCCGACCGTGGACAACACCCATGAGGTCGCCCAGCGGATCGCACCGGAATGCCGGATCGTCTACGTCGACAACGACCCGCTCGTCCTGACGCACGCTCGGGCCCTGCTGACCAGCAGCGCCGAAGGTGCCACCGCGTACATCGACGCCGACGTGCACGACCCCGAGCACATCCTCGCCCAGGCGCGCGAGACTCTCGACTTCGACCGGCCGGTCGCCATCATGCTCCTGGGGATCGTCCATTTCATCCTGGACGACGAGGAAGCCCAGGCGATCATCAAGCGTCTCCTGGACGCCGTGCCCTCCGGCAGCTATCTCGCCATGACGCATGCCTGCGACTTCGTCAACGCCGAAGAGATCCACGCCAACATCAGGGAATGGAACCAGCACGGCACCCCGAAGATGACCGTGCGCTCCTACGACCAGGTCAGCCGTCTGTTCGACGGCCTGGAACTGGTGGAGCCGGGGCTGGTGTCGCTACCGCGGTGGCGCCCCGAGGCCAGCCTGTGGGGCGAGCCCCCCGAACTCCCCGGAATCTGCGCCCTCGCCCGGAAGCCCTGACAGCCCGGCCGGACGAGACCCCGGCCGCCTCCAGTCAGTCGTGTTTGCGGCCGGGGAGGTTCTCGTACATCTCGGTGAGCTTCTGCCGGAAGCCGCGCTCGGCGATGCCGAACTTCTGCGGGTCCTTGATTCCGGCCTTGACCGTCTTCTTGGCCTGGTCGGACATGATGTGCGGCGGAATCGGGGGGATCTCGTTGTCGACGACGAACTCCAGGACGACGGGGCGGTCGCTCGCCAGCGCCGCGTCCCATGCCGCCTTGACCTTCTTCGGCTCGTCGCAGTAGATGCCTTTCAGCCCGCACATCTCGGCGTACTTGGCGTAGGGGAAGTCGGGGATGTACTGCGAGCCCCTGTATTTGGGGTCGCCGCCCATCGCCCGCTGCTCCCAGGTGACCTGGTTGAGGTCCTGGTTGTTGAAGACACAGAAGATCAGCGGGGGAGAGCCGGCCATCCGGTCGGCGTACCGTTTCACCGTGATCATCTCGTTCATGCCGTTCATCTGGAACGCGCCGTCCCCGACGAACGCGATGACCGGACGGTCCGGGTAGGCGAAGCGCGCGGCGATCGCGTACGGGACGCCCGGTCCCATCGTCGCGAGGGTCCCCGACAGGGACGCCTTCATGCCGTCGCGGATCTTGATGTGCCGGGCCCACCAGTTGGTGCCCGAGCCGGAGTCGGCGGTGAGGATGCACCCGTCGGGCAGCAGCGGCGACACCTGCTCCACCACCGCCTGCGGGTTGATCTTGCCATTGAACGTCTGCGCGGCCCGCTTCTCCAGCACGGTGTTCCAGGCGCGGACGTTCTCCTCGATCTCCTCCCGCCAGGATCGGTCCTCCTTGCGCGGCAGCAGCGGGATCAGCTGGCGGAGCGTCTCCTTGGCGTCGCCGACGACGTGCGCGTCCATCGGGTACCGGATGCCGATCATGCGGCCGTCGATGTCGATCTCGACGCCGCGGCAGCTGCCCTCCTCCGGCAGCCACTCCGCGTACGGGAAGCTGCTGCCGATCATGAGGAGGGTGTCGCAGTTGCGCATCATCTCATCGCTGGCCTTTGAGCCGAGCAGCCCGATCGGGCCGGTGACGAACGGCAGGTCGTCCGGCAGCACCTCGCGGCCGAGCAGCGCCTTGGCGACCCCGGCGCCGAGCAGATCCGCGACCTCGATGACCTCCTCGCGGGCGTTGGCCGCGCCCTGCCCGATGAGGATCGCGACCTTCTCGCCCTCGTTGAGGATGCCGGCGGCCTTGCGCAGCTCCTCCGGATTCGGCAGCACACGCGGCTGGCTCCACCCCACGCTGGAGTACACGGAACCGTGCTCCTTGGGCGGTGACGGCATCGCGTCGGACTCCTGGACGTCCTCGGGAATGATGATCGTCGCGACGCCGCGCGTGGTCAGCGCCGTCTTGAACGCCCGGTCGATGACGTGCCGCATCTGCCCGGGGTGCATGACGATCTGGCAGAATTCGGACACGTCCGAGAACAGGTTCTCCAGGTTCACTTCCTGCTGGTAGTGGGCGCCTTGCGCCAGCCGCGCCTGCTGCCCGACGATCGCGACGACCGGCTGGTGGTCAAGCTTGGCGTCGTACAGGCCGTTCAGCAGGTGGATCGCCCCCGGGCCCGAGGTCGCTACGCAGCAGCCGACCTCGCCGGTGAACTTGGCGTGGGCGCAGGCCATGAACGCGGCCATCTCCTCGTGGCGCGTCTGGATGAACTCCGGGTCGCCTTTCGCGCGGTCGAACGCGCCCAGCATGCCGTTGATGCCGTCACCCGGATATCCGTAGACCCGCTTGACACCCCACTGGGTGAGGCGCTGGAGGACGTAGTCGGCTACTTGCTGGGCCATGATCTTCAACCCCTTCCGGTGGTCGACGCGGCCTCGATGCCCGTACCAACCCCGAGTCCCCGGGCAGCGGGTGGCCAAACCCGCTGGTAACGGCACCGCACATGGCCGCCAAGACCCAGCAGGTGCCGGCGAAGAGCGTCCCCTCGATACCGGGGACCGCCCCGCGGCCGGACGACGATCGCGGTCGGGAAGCTCGCGAAGGCTCTGGCCAACGCCGTCGAGGCCGAGGTGCGGTTCGACGACGGGTCCCGCGCCCTGTACGCCGGCGACGCGTCGAACTTCCGGCAGGTGCCGATCGGCGTGGTGATCCCGCGGACGCTGGACGACGTCGTCGCGGTGCACCGGATCTGCCGCGAGTTCGGCGTGCCGATCCTCAACCGCGGCGGCGGGACGAGCCTGTCGGGCGAGACCGTCAACCACGCGGTCGTCATCGACCACTCGAAGTACCTCACCGAGATCGGCGAGGTGGACCCCGAGGTGCGGACGGTCACCTGCGAGACCGGTGTCATCAACGAGGAGCTGAACCGGTCCACCGGGCGGTGGAACCTGGTGTTCGGCGGTGCATCGGTTGGCGCCCTAGGCCGCCGCTGGTCTGAAAGACAGGCGGCAGTTGGCATTTCCCCGCTCCTTACGAATGCGCGGCGCCGGCTGTCGTCCAGGGTGGTGGTTGGAAGAGTTCCTGCGGGTCGTATGTCTGCTTGATTTTCGCGAGGCGGGCCAGGGTGTCCCGGGAGTAGGCGGCGTTCACGCGCGGGGACTTCTCATCCAAACCCAGGTGGTTGACGTCGGGGCCGCCGGCCGACAGGTGCGCCAGGCCGGCGAGGCCCTTCTCGGCCCAGGACCGTCCGGCCGCCGCGCGTTCCGGTGCGCCTTCGCCGTGCGCCCAGTTGGCGATGATCTCGGTCATGAAGGCGGCGTGCCGGAAGGAGAAGGGCGTGTCGGGGGCGTCCGGTGCCGAGATCGCGCCGCCGAGCGGGCGGAAGAGGAACTCGCTGAGCGGTGAGGCGACGTCTTCCATCGCGGCGACCGCGTGGTCGATGGCGGCCGCGTCGAGATCGGTCAGCCATTCCGAGCGGACGTCCCAGCACATGCCGTCGGGTGCGGCCTCGTCGGTGGAGGTCTGGAAGGTGCAGAAGTCGGTCGGCGCGATGGTGTCCAGGACGGGACGGCCGATGCTCCGCGCGGCCTTCACGTGGGCGTCGTCCTCGCTGGAGGAAAAGACGGGGACGAGCAGGACCGGACGGCCTTGGACGCCGGACGGGAGCCCCGGAATCGGCGGCGCGGTGGTGAGCACCGCGGCCCAGTTGAAGTCCGGTGGCGCCGACGCGGTCGCCTCGACCATCTGGCGGAGGACGGACGGCGCATCGGCGAGGCGATGGATCAGGGTGCCGGTGACCGGCCGGACGAGCGGGAACAGCCGCATCCGGAGCTCGGTCACCACCCCGAGTCCGGTTCCGGCGCCGCGCAGCGCCCAGTAGAGGTCGGGGTCGCCGTCGGGGCCGACGTCGCGGACGGCGCCGTCGGCCGTGACGACGGTGGCGCCGAGGAGGTTGTCGCCCGCGAGGCCGTGGCGGCGTCCGAGCCAGCCGAGCCCGGTGCCGAGGGTGAACCCGGCGACGCCGACCTTGGAGACCGAGCCGCCCGTGGTGACCAGGCCGTGCTCTTGCAGGACGGGATCGGCCCGCCCCCAGCGCAGGCCGGTGCCGATCCGGGCGACGCGGCGTTCCGGATCGACGGAGACGCCGTCCAGGTCACGGACGTCGATGACGAGCCCGCCGTCCGCGAGCGAGCGCCCGGCGAAGTTGTGGCCGCCCGCGCGGACGGTGAGCGGCAGCCCGTGGCGGGCGGCGTGGCCGATGGCGAGGGCGACGTCGTCGACGTCGGCGCAGCGGGCGATGAGCGCGGGCCGTGCCCGCACGGCCTCGTTCCAGATGCGCCGCTGGTCTTCGTAGCCGGCGTCGTCCGGCGCGGTGAGCCGTCCCTTGAATCCCCTGATCACGGGGTCACGGTAGGTCGGCGAGCGGTGCG
This sequence comes from Actinomadura sp. 3N508, assembly GCF_044326375.1. Classification (NCBI taxonomy): domain Bacteria; kingdom Bacillati; phylum Actinomycetota; class Actinomycetes; order Streptosporangiales; family Thermomonosporaceae; genus Actinomadura; species Actinomadura sp. 3N508. Next base: position 244,321 of record NZ_JBIRAX010000003.1, on the reverse strand, counting down.
GGCGGGAGGCTCGCGTCTCGCTGAACGGACTCGCCGAGCGGGCTCCGCGTCCGGCTCAGAAGGCGCACACCTTGCGGACGTGGTCGATCGCGCCCGCCTCCAGGCGGTTCCGGAGGTCGAAGAAGAGCTCGGCGGCGCGGTGCCCGGCCCAGTCGTCCGGGAGGAGGTCCTTGGGGAGACCCGGGTCGAGGTAGGGGAACTTGCGCCAGTGGTAGAGGGCGAGGGTGTAGTCGATGAACGCCTGCGGCCCGGCGGGGCTGCGGACGTCCTGCCACCGTTCGGCGATCGGGGCGCACCAGTCGACGAACTCGGTGTAGAGGGTGGCGAGTTCGGCCAGGTCCCATGCCTCGCCGACGAGTGCGGAGAGTTCGGTGAAGCCGGTGTACTGCGCCTCGAACATCAGCACGTACTGCTGGAAGCCGAGCTGCTCGACGGTCTTCTTCAGCGCGTCCCGCATGCGCCGGGGGGCCATCCACAGGCCGTTGCCGAGGTTCCCGAAACCGAGCCACGACAGCTGCGAGCGCAGGACGTGCCGCTTGGCGCGCTGGTCCTCCGGGACGGAGAACGACAGCAGGATCCAGCCGTCGCCCAGGTAGGCGGGGGGCCGGGGGCCGAAGATCCGGCGGTCGGTGTCCTCCAGCGCGGTGAGGGCCTGGTCGGTGAGGCGCAGGCCGCGCGCGCCCGGCCGGTTCTCCGGTTCGAGCAGGCCCTTGCGGCGCATCCGGAGCAGCGCCGACCGGGTGGCGGCCTCGTCCACGCCGAGTTCGTTCATCAGCTGGACGATCTTGGCGATGGCGAACCATCCGCCGAGCGGCCGCATGTAGGCGCCGCACACGTCCATGATGAGCATCTTCGGGCGTCCGGCCCCGGAGTCGGCGGCGGCTCCGCTGCGCGGTGTGGTGGCCATGGACGGTGTCGCGCCAGTCCAAGTCCCGTCGATGCGGTCGCTTTCGGATTCCTGCATGGCACCCAGTGTGCACCGTCCGGTGGGGTGGCCCGGGCGGTTCGTCCAGCGGAACGGTGGCCTCACGGCGATGCCGCAGGTGGCGGTAGAACCGTGGTCCGAGTCGTCATCGATGTGACGACCGTCATGCGAAAGATTGCCGGAGGTGGCTTATGACCGGGCGTGCACGGCGCACCGCGGCCGGGATGGTGGCGGCCGGACTGCTGTTCGGCCTGGCCGCCTGCGGCGAGGGCGGCGAGAAGCGGGCCGCCGCGTCGGGAGGCGACGACGGGACGGGCTGCGCGGCGGCCAAGGGCAAGACCGTCGGGTTCAGCGAACCGCTGCCCGACCCGAACTTCCAGGCGATCGAGCAGATCGTCGCCAAGGCGCTCGCCAAGTACGGCGCGAAGCTGAAGGCCGTCAACGCGAACCTGAACCCGGGCAAGCAGATCTCCGACATCAACACCCTGATGCAGCAGCAGGTGGACGCGCTGATCGCCAACCCCGTCGACCCCAACGCGACGCAGGGGGTGTTCGCCCAGGTCCGGCAGAAGAAGATCCCGATCATCGTGCTGGACACCAAGGTCGGCGGGCCGTACTTCACCACGATCCACGACGACGTCGACTTCGCGGGCGCGGACGGCGCGAAGGAGCTCAAGCGGATCGTCGGCGACGGGAAGGTCGCGGCGATGTTCGGGCCGAGCTTCGCCGAGCTGCTGAACTGGGAGAAGGCCGCGTTCGAGGCCGGGGCCAAGGAGTCCGGACTGAACGTCGTGGAGCGCCAGGTCAACCAGAAGATCACGCCCGCGGACGCCAAGGCGATCGCCGAGTCGTGGCGGCAGAAGTACGGCGCCGACCTCAAGGGCATCTGGACGTTCAACGACACCTCGGCCATCGGCGCGGCGTCGGCGCTCGGGGGCGGCTTCGCGCCCGCGATCGTCTCCATCAACGGGCAGCCCGACGCGATCCCGCTGGTGAAGGCCGGGAAGATCAGCGCGACCTACGGCGTCCCCTACGACAAGACCGGCCAGGCGCTGGCCTACGCGGCGCTGCGCGCGATCTGCGGCGCCAAGGTGCCGCAGGAGATCTGGATCCCGACGGTGAAGCTCGACAAGACCAACGTCGATACCTGGCAGCCGATCGCCCAGCGGGTGAACAACCCGTTCTCGATCGCCTTCGAGCAGCGCGAAGGCAAGACCTACGCCAAGCTCGACTGACATGCCGGACACCGATGACGCGGTGGGCGTGCCGCTGCTCCGGGCGCTGGGGGTGGCGAAGAGCTTCGGCCCGGTCGCCGCGCTGCGCGGCGCCGACCTGACCGTCCACCGGGGCGAGGTCGTGTGCCTGGCCGGGGAGAACGGCTCCGGCAAGTCGACGCTGGCGCGGATCGTGGCGGGCGCGCTCGCCCCGGACGGCGGGACGGTCGAGCTGGACGGGACGCCCGTGACGTTCGGCGGCCCGAAGGACGCGCTCGCCGCCGGACTCTGCCTGGTCTCGCAGGAGCCGACGCTCGTGCCCGGCCTCTCGGTCGCGGAGAACGTCCTGCTGCCGCGGCTGAACCGGGCGGCGCGGGGCGTGCGGCGCGCGGCGCTCGCGGCGGAGGCCGGACCGTACCTCGCCGGGGCCGGGCTGCACGCCGATCCGCTGTCGCCCGCCGGGGCGCTCCCGCCGGGCGAGCGCGAGCTGGTCGAGGTCGCCAAGGCGCTGGCGACCGAGCCCCGGCTGCTGATCCTGGACGAGGTGACCTCGCGGCTCCCCGATCCGGAGCGGCTGTTCGCGGTGGTGGAGCGGCTCGCGGCGGCCGGGACCGGGGTCATCGTGATCACCCACCGGCTGCGGGAGATCCGCCGCGTCTGCGACCGCGCGACGGTGCTCCGCGACGGCGTCTCGGTCGCGGAGCTGGGCCGGGACGAGCTGTCCGACGAACGGCTGTCGTCGGCCATGGTCGGGCGGGACCTCGGCGAGTACTTCCACAAGCGGCCAGTCGCGGCCGGCGACGCGCGGCTCAGGGTCGACGGCCTGGTGACGGACCGGTCGCCGCATCCGATCTCGTTCACCGTCCGGGCCGGGGAGATCCTCGGCGTGGCGGGGCTGGTCGGCGCCGGGCGCAGCGAGCTGCTGGAGACGATCGCCGGAGCCCGCAGGCCGCACGGCGGCGCCGTCACGATCGACGGCGAGCGCCTCGGGCGGGCGTCACCGCGCGCCGCGCGGCGGGCCGGGGCCGCGCTGGTGCCCGAGGACAGGTTCGGGCAGGCCCTCACCGCCGCCCACTCGATCCGCGACAACCTCGCCGTGCCCTGGCTGCGCGCCGTCCGGCGGACGAACCGGTCCCGCGACCATGACCGGGCGGAGCGGGCCGTCGCCGACCACCGGGTCCGCTGCCCGGGGGTGGACGTCCCGGTGGGGACGCTGTCCGGCGGGAACGCGCAGAAGCTCGTCCTGGCCCGCGCACTCGGCCACGCCCCGAAGGTGCTGCTGCTGGACGAGCCCACCCGCGGCGTCGACATCGGCGCCCGCGCGGACATCTACGAGCTGATCGGGGACCTGGCCGCGGACGGCGCCGCCGTCGTGCTCGCCTCCTCCGACCTGCTCGAACTGCTGGGCCTCGCCGACCGGATCATCGTGCTGGCCGAAGGCCGTCCGGCCGGGGAACTGCACCGCGACGAGGCGACCGAAGAGGCCATCGCGCTGCTGGCGCTAGGGGGAGGGGAATCGAGATGACGCCGTCCGAGAAGGCACTGGAGGCCGCCGTCCCGCCGGGGCGGGCCGCCGCGACCGGCCGCCGGGCGCGGGGTGCGGCCCAGGCCACCTCCCAGTACCTCGGGGTGCTCGCCGTGCTCGGGCTGCTGATGGTGCTGCTCGCGGTCACGCAGCCGCAGTTCCTCACGGCCGAGAACTTCGTGAACATCGCGGAGACGAACGTGGTGCTGCTGCTCGTCGCGACCGGGATGACGTTCGTGCTGCTGACCGGCGGGATCGACCTGTCGGTCGGCGGCATGATGGGGTTCTCGGCGATCGTGTGCTGGCAGCTGCTGGACGTCCTGCCGGCGCCGGTCGCGCTGCTCGCCGCGATCGGCGCCGCGCTGGCGATGGGCCTGGTCACCAACGGGCTGCTCATCGGCAAGGCGGGGCTGTCGTTCCTCGTCGTGACCATCGGGACCGGGACGCTCCTGCACGGCCTCGCGCAGATCTGGTCCGGCGGGCAGTCCCAGACCATCTTCGAGCACGCGTTCCTGGTGAAGCTCGGGTCGCAGCGGATCGGCGGCGTCCCGATCACCGTGCTGATCGCGGTGGCCGTGTTCGTCCTGGCCGTGCTCGTGCTCCGCTACACCGGGTTCGGGCGGATGGTGTACGCGGTCGGCGGCAACCCGGAGGCGGCGCGGCTCGCGGGCATCAACGTCGGCGGCGTCCGCATCGCCGTCTACACGCTGTGCGCCGCGCTCGCGGGCATCGCGGGCGTCGTCGGCGCCGCGCGGCTCACCTCCACCTCGCCGGACGCGGGCATCGGCATGGAGCTGACGGCGGGCGCGGCGGTGCTGCTCGGCGGGACGTCCTTCATGGGCGGCCGCGGCTCACTGCTCGGCACACTTCTGGGCGTGCTGTTCCTCGGCGTCCTGCAGAACGGCGTGACGCTCGCGGGGATCAGCCCGTTCTGGAGCAACGTGGTCAGCGGCGTCGTCCTCGTCGTCGCGATCGGCATCGACCGGCTGCGCAGCGGGAAGGCGATGCCATGAGCGGCGAGGAGCGGGCGGCGCTGCGCGAGGCGGTGGCGGGCTTCGCCCGCCGCCGTGTCGCTCCCGCGCTGCCGGCCGGCGACGCCGAGATGGCGGCGCACACGCACCGTGTGCTGCTGAAAGGCGCGGCCGGGCTGGGCCTGCCCGGCCTGCTCATCCCGGAGCGGTACGGCGGGGGCGGCGGGACGCAGCTCGACAACGTCGCCGTCGCGGAGGAACTCGGGGCCGTCGACGCGGGATTCGCCGCCGGGCTGAACCTCACGATGACGGTCCCCGGGCTGATCCTGGCGGCCGGTACCGCCGAGCAGCGCACGAGCTGGCTTCCCTCCATCGCCGCGGGGGAGACCGTCCTGGCCGGTGCCATGAACGAGCCGGACGTGGCGGGCTCGGAACTGTTCGACCCCGCACCGGGCGCGGAGTCCGGCTACCGCACGCGGGCAAGGCGCGACGGCGACGGGTACGTCATCGACGGCGCGAAGGCCCAATGGGTGACCAACGCGGGAGTCGCCGACGCCTACGTCGTCTTCGCCCGGACGGCGACCGGCCGTCCCGGCGTGGAGTCCACCAGCGCGTTCTGGGTTCCGGCCGCCACCGCGGGCCTCACCTGCGGGCCCAGGTCCCGGCTGCTCGGCCTGCGCACCGGGTTCCATGCCGAGGTGTTCCTGGACGGCGTACGGGTACCCGCCGCCGCGCGCATCGGCCCCGAAGGCGAGGCGTTGCGGCTGCTCATGACCGCCACCCCCGGCATGGCGGTGGGCCTGGCCGCGGTCTTCGTCGGCGTCGCCCGCGCCGCCGAGGAGCTCGCCCGCGCCCACACCGCCGAGCGCCGCAGCTGGGGACGGCCGCTGCGCGACCATCAGGCCGTCGCGCTGGAGCTGGCCGACATGGCGATCACCGTCCGGTCGGCGCGGCTGCTCGTCCGCGAGGCGGCGACGGCCCTGGACGAGGGCGCGGCGCCCGACGAGCTGGCCGTCCTGGTCCCGGCGGCGAAGACCCGCGCGGTGGACGCGGCGATCGACTGCGCGCAGCGCGCCGTCCGCCTGCACGGCGCCACCGGCGTCACCACCGGCGCGGGTCCGGAGCGGCTGCTCCGCGACGCCTGGACGGGCTACTCCTGCGACTTCACCCGGGAGATGCTGCATCTCGGCATCTCCCGGGCCCTGCCGGCCCGCTAAGGGGCCGCAGGTCATCGGGACGCGGCGTCCAGCCTCGCCGACAGGACACCGAAGAACGGCGACTCCGCGTCGAGGCCGCGCGGGCCGGCGGATCTGGCCCGCCGGCTCGCGGACGTGTCGCCGCCGCCGTCCTCCCGCTGTGCCAGCCCGGTGAACCCGCCCCGGAAGAACACCAGGGGTTCACCGCCGGGCGCGGCGCCGAGATGCGTCACCCGGCCGAGCACCAGCTCATGGTCGCCGGCCTCCTGCATCGTGTGCGGGACGACATCGAGCCAGGCCGGCGCCCCGTCCAGGACCGGGTGACCGGCGGGGGTCAGCGACCACGGCACGGCGGCGAACCGGTCGGCGCCCTTGGCGGCGAACGTCCGGCACGCGGCCTCCTGGTCCGCGCCGAGCATGGTGATCGCGAAGCCTCCGGCCCGGCGCAGGCGCGGCCAGGTCGACGACGAGGCCGCCGCGCAGAAGGCGATCAGCGGGGGATCGAGGGACACGGAGGTGAAGGAGTTCACCGCCAGCCCCTCCGGCCTGCCGTCCACCATCGCGGCGACCACGACGACGCCGGTCGGGTACCGGCCGAGCACGGCGCGGAATTCGGCCGCATCCAGTAGTTCAGTCACGGTCGTCATAGAACCGCAGTGGATCTGGCCAGGGAACGGAAGAGGTCCGCCCAGCAGAACAAGCCTTCCCAAGGTGCCAACTTCTCGTTAATGTCCTTACGACCGTCACAAGAATGAAGGAGTGCAGGTGATCGGAGTCGACTCCCGCACGCTCGACGTGGACGGCGTGCGCACCCACCTGCTGGAGGCGGGGGACGGGCCGCCCGTGGTGCTGCTCCACGGCGGGGCGTGGGGCGAATGCGCCCGCACCGCCTGGGAGGCGGTCATCCCGGAGCTGGCGGCCGGGCATCGCGTGATCGCGCCCGACTGGCTCGGCTTCGGCGGCACCGCCAAGATCGTCGATTTCGCGGACCGGGCCGGCCGGATGCTCGCCCACCTCGCCCGCCTGCTGGAGATCCTCGGGGTGGGCCGGGCCGACGTGGTGGGGCTGTCGATGGGCGGCTCCCACCTGCTGCGCGACCAGACCGCGCAGGTCCCGGCGCTGGACGTCCGGCGGATGGTCCTCGTCAGCGCGGGCGGCCCGCCGATCTCCGGCCCCGCCCGCGACGCGCTGATGGACTTCGACGGGACGCCCGACTCCATGCGGAAGCAGATCCGGCTCGCGTTCGCCGACCCCGCGTGGGCCGACGACGACGCCGTGGTCGCGCAACGTCTGGAGGCGGCGCTCGCACCCGGCGCGTACGAGGCGTTCGCCTCGCTCGGCCTGCGTCCCCCCGGCGCGAAGCCGCCGCCGCTCGGCGACCCCTTCGACTACTCAAGGGTCCGGGTGCCGACCCTCGTGACGGCGGGCGGCGCCGACCGGCTCAAGCCGGCCGGTTTCGCCGAGGAGGTCGCGCGCCGCATCCCCGGCGCGCGGCTGGAGATCTTTCCCGGCTGCGGCCACTGCCCGCAGCTGGAGGCGGCCGCCGCCTGGAGCGCGGCGGTCCTGGCCTTTCTGGACAAGGAGACATCGTGAGCGACGTTCTCGACGCCGGCGTGCGCTGGCGCACCGAGCCCGACCGGATCGAGGTGGACGGTGTGCCGATCGCCTACCGCCGGGACGGGACGGGCGACCCCGTGCTGTTCTTCCACGGCCACTGGCTCACCCGCTGCTGGAGCCCGCTGCACGCCGGGATCGCCGAGGGCGCCGACCTGATCGCGCCCGAGGCGCCGGGCTTCGGGGACACGCCGTGCCCGTCCTGGGTCACCGGCCGCGACGACGTCGTCCTGCTGTACCGGAGCCTGCTCGACGCCCTCGGGCTCGACCGCGTGCACGTCGCCGGGTACGGGCTCGGCGGCTGGCTCGCCGCCGACTTCGCCGTGTTCAACCCGCACCGCGTCCGGAGCCTGGCGCTGCTCGCGCCGTACGGGCTGCGGGTCCCGGGACGCCCGATCGCGGACGTGTTCATCATGAACCCCGCCGACTACGACGACATGTACTACGGCGGCGATCCCGTCGACGGTGTCGTCCCCGGCCCGGGTACGCCGGCGCAGGGCGGGCCCGAGGGGTTCGCGGCCCGCTACGGCGACATGGGCGCCGCGGCCCGCCTCATCTGGGACTTCCGCTACGACCTGAAACTGGAGCACCGGCTGCCCGCGCTCGGCGTCCCCGCCCTCGTGGTCGCGGGCGACGGCGACCGGATCGTCCCGGCCGAGCATCCCGCCCGGTGGGCCGAACTGCTCGGCACCGGCGTGCGGACCGTGCCCGGCGGCCACGCCTTTCCCGTCCAGCGGCCCGCGGAGACGGCCGCGCTGATCACCGCGTTCGTCTCGGGGGTGTCCGATGCCTAACCGGCTCGAGTTCCACGTCTTCCACCTGATGCCCTACCCGTTCATCCCGCCGGGCGAGGACCTGGAGTCGACCTGGGTGACGCTGCCGAACACCCATTTCGAGCCGCAGGTGGCGCACAAGCTCTACACCGAGAACCTCGACCAGCTCGTCGCCTGCGAGCGGCTCGGCTTCGACGGGATCATCGTCAACGAGCACCACCAGAACGCGTTCGGCACCATCAACGCGCCGAACGTGTGGGCCGCCCACCTCGCCGCCCGCACCGCCCGCATCCGGATCGGCGTGATCGGCAACGCGCTGCCGCTGCACCAGAACCCGCTGCGGGTCGCCGAGGAGATCGCGATGCTCGACATCGTGTCCGGCGGGCGGATCGTCTCCGGGCACGTGCGGGGGATGGGCGCCGAATACCACTCCTCGGGGATGAACCCGACCACGTCCAAGGCCCGGTTCTGGGAGGCCCACGACCTGATCGTGAAGGCGTGGACGGAGCCCGGACCGTTCACCTGGCAGGGCGAGCACTACGACATCGAGCACGTCAACCCGTGGCCGCGCCCCCTCCAGGACCCGCACCCGCCGGTGTGGATGCCCGGCACCGGGTCCACCGACACGATCGACGAGGTCGCCAAGCGCCGGTTCTCCTACATGCAGACGACGACGTCCAACTGGGTGACCAAGAAGTCGTTCGCGCTCTTCCGGGAGATCTGCCGGGACAAGTACGGGTACGAGCCCGACCCGGCGCAGCTCGGACGGGTCGTCCCCACCTACGTGGCGGAGACCGACGAGCAGGCCCGCCGCGAGTTCATGCCGCACGTGATGTGGTTCTTCCGCACCGGGCTGAAGATCCCGATGCACCATCTGATGCCGCCCGGCTACAACACCGCCGACTCGATCCTGCGGACGATCAAGGGACGGCAGGCCGCCGGGGTCAAGGACTTCTGGGAGCTGACCTACGACGAGCTCATCGACCAGGGCTACATCGTCGTCGGCTCGCCGCAGACCGTCATCGAGGCCTACGAGCGGATGATCGAGGAGTACGGCCTCGGCATGGCGATCAGCGCGGGCGGCCCGCTCGGCTCGATGCCGCACTGGATGGTGATGAAGAACCTCCAGATCATGGCGGAGGAGGTCGTCCCGCACTTCCGCGAACCGGACGGCCGCCCCGGCCACCTGCGCGCCTCCCGTCCCGCGCCGGAGACCAACGCGGAGATGGCGGCGCTGCACGGGGCGCCGAAGCTGAGCCCGGTCGTCCGGCTCGCGGACGGCCGCGACCTGCCGACCCCGCTCGGCCACATCCCCGAGATCGCCGCCGGCGCCGACACCCGCCCACCGGCGAGGCGCCCATGAACAGCGACCGGTCGACCGGGCCTCTATTGGGCAGTCCCAACCGGCTCAAGCTGGCCGTGTTCTCGGCGAACATGGCGGGCGGCGCCAACCTCACCCATGCGCCCGAGGCGCCCCGGGCCACCTGGGCGGAGAGCGTCCGGATCGCGCGGGCCGCCGAGGACGCGGGCTTCGAGGCGCTGATCCCCGTCGCCCGCTGGCGCGGCATGGCCGACCCGGCGCGGCGGGACGCGCACCGCTCGTTCGAGTCGTTCACCTGGGCGGCCGGGATCGCGGCGGTCACCGACCGGATCCAGGTGTTCGCGACGTTCCACATCCCCGTCACCCATCCGGTCAGCGCGGCCAAGCAGATCGCGACCGTCGACCACATCGCGGGCGGACGGTTCGCGGTCAACATCGTCGCGGGCTGGAACGAGGACGAGTTCCGCATGTTCGGCCTGGAACAGCGCGAGCACGACGACCGGTACGCGGTGGCGGACGAATGGATGACCTTCCTCGACCGGATCTGGGCGGCCGAGGAGGAGTTCGACTTCCAGGGCCGCTATTTCCAGGCGCGGAGCGTGCTGTCGGAACCGAAGCCGGTGCAGCGTGGCCGTCCCGTCATCATGAACGCGGGCTTCAGCCCGGCCGGACGCGACTTCGCCGCCCGGCACGCCGACCTCACGTTCGCGATGGTGCCCGACCCGGCGTCCGCGGCACGGATCGTGCCCCAGCTGAAGGCGGAGGTCGATGAGCGCCACGACCGCAAGCTGATGGTCTTCGCCGGGGCGCACGTCGTCTGCGCGGCCACCGAGGACGCCGCCCGCCGCGAGTACGACCGCATGGTCGGGGAGCTAGGCGACCAGGACGCGGCGGCGAACGCCATCCGCCTGCTCATCCCGAACTCCGCGAGCGGCGACTTCGACGCCGCCGGGATGGCCGCCGCCGCGATCGCCGGGTTCTTCGCGTTGCCGCTGGTCGGGACGCCCGACTCGGTGGTGGAGCAGATGGCCGGACTCGCCGACGCGGGGCTCGACGGGCTCGCGCTCTCGTGGCTGGATTACGAGTCCGGGATCGATCAGTACGCCCGGGAGCTGCGCCCCCGGCTGGTCGAGGCCGGGCTGAGGGAGAGGTGAGCGCGTGATCGCCCTTGTACCGGCCGACGCCGGGACCGACGCGATGGGACCGCTGCCGGACGGCGTCGAACTCGCGGTGCTCGGCACCGGCGTCCCGGCGAAGGCGGAGTTCTGCGTCCTGGGCCCGCCGGACGGGGACCGGTTCGCCGAGATCCTGCCCGAGCTGACCGCGCTGAAGGTCGTGCAGACGCTCAGCGCCGGGATCGACCGGGTCCCGGAGCTGCCGGCCGGTGTCACGCTCTGCAACGCCGGCGGCGTCCACGACGGCCCGGTCGCCGAGTGGATCATCGGGGTGATCCTCGCGATGAACAAGGACCTGCCCCACTACCTGGAGCGGCAGCGGGCGGGCGAGTGGGACACCGCGGGCAACACCGCCTTCTCCGGCGCGGCGGGGGCGGCCGACCTCGCCGAGCAGCACGTCCTCATCGTCGGCCACGGCTCGATCGGGCGGGCGCTGCACGACCGCCTCGCGCCGTTCGGGACGAAGGTCACCGGCATCGCCCGGCATCCCCGCGACGGCGTCCTGGGCCCGGACGACCTTCCGCGTCTCCTTCCCGGGGCGGACGTCATCGTCCTGCTCGCGCCCCTGACCGCCGAGACCAAGGGCATGGTGGACGCCGCGTTCCTGGCGGCGATGCGGCCGGGCGCGCTGCTCGTCAACGCCGCGCGCGGCGCCCTCGTCCAGACCCCGGCGCTGCTCGGCGCGCTGCGGGCCGGACGCGTCCGCGCCGCGCTCGACGCCACCGACCCCGAACCGCTGCCGCCGGGCCATCCGCTGTTCTCCGCGCCCGGCGCGCTCATCACCCCGCATGTCGCGGGCTCGTCCGAGCACTGGCGCGACCGCGCCTACCGGATGGTGGGCGACCAGCTCCGCCGGTACGCCGCGGGGGAGCCGCTCGCCAACGTCCGCCGCCACGGTTACTGATCTGGAGCCCGCATGTCGAACGAGATAGGCGTCCTGCTTCCCAACGGGGTGCCCGGCTGCACGGGGGAGACCCTGCGCACCTGGATCCGCGAGATCGAGGACGGCCCGTTCTCCTCCCTCGGCGTCGCCGACCGGTACGTCTACGTCAACCACGAGATCATGATGACGATGGCGGCGGCCGCCGCGCTGACCGCCCGCGTCCGGCTGATGACGGCGGCGTTCCTCGGCCCGCTGCGCCCTACACCGCTGTTCGCCAAGCAGGTCGCCACCCTCACCGCGCTCGCGCCCGGCCGGGTCTCGCTCGGCGTCGCCGTCGGCAACCGCGTCAACGACTACGAGGCCGCCGGGATCCCCTGGGAGCGCCGCGGCCGGATCATGGACGACCAGCTCCGCGCCCTCGCCGCCCTCCGGGACCTCAAGGGCGAGGACAACGCGGTCGGCCCCGAGCTCGGCGAGATCGAGCTGCTCATCGGCGGCGCGTCCGACCCGGCGCTGCGGCGGCTGCTGGAGCACGGCGACGGGCTGGTCAGCGGGGGTCTCAAGCCGGAGGTCTTCGCGTTCGAGGCGTTCGCCGCGGGTCAGGCGTGGGAGGGCGCGGGCAGGCCCGGCCGTCCCCGGCTCGTCGCGAGCACGTGGTACGCCTCCGGCGAGAAGGCCGGCGACCTCGCCGAGGCCCGCCTCGCCTCCTACCTGAAGAACGGCGGCCCGCCCGAACACGTCATCTCCGGCATCGCCCGCGGGCGCGACGGCATCGAGGCCGCGTTCCGCGGCTACCGCGCCCAGGGCGCCGACGAGGTGCTCTTCTTCCCGCTGCTCGACGACCCGGCCGAGCTGGAATGGCTCGCCGCCGTCATCGGCGACCTCCCCGACGTCGAACGCGGCGCGCCCGCACCCGACTTCTCGCTGTTCGACAACACCCCCGACATGAAGGGACGGCACGGATGACGGCGGCCGACCTGCCCCGCGTCGAGCTGCCGGGCGCCGACCGTCCGCTGCCGGACGCCGATCTGCGCGCGCGGCGGGAGGCCGTCGTCATCGAGCACCTCACCACCGAGATGGCCGGCGACCTCGACGCGTGCCTGGCGACCATGCCGGAGGGCGCGCACTACCGCATCCTCCCGACCGGCCGCGTCCACGCCGGAGACGACCAGGTCCGCGAGCTGCTGAGCGACCTGCTCGGCGCGTTCCCGGACCTGCGGCTCGTCCCGGAGCTCGTCCACCACGCGGCCGACGCCGTCATCATCGAGGGCCGGACGGTCGGCACCCAGCACGCCGACTGGGCGGGCATCCCCTGCAAGGGGCGGGTCATGGACGTCGAGGGCGTCATCGTGTTCCGGTTCGAGGGCGCCACGATGGTCAACGAGACCGTCTACTACGACCACGCCGCCGTCGCCGCCCAGCTCGGCGCGGGGGAGTGAACCGCATGCGCGGGCTGCGGATCGAGAAGCCGGGACGGCCGCCCGAAGTGGCCGCCGACCTGCCCGTGCCCGCCGCCGGCAGCGGCGAGACGCTGGTGCGTGTCGCCGCCGCCGCGCTCGGGCACCTCGACCGCAGTGTCGCGTCCGGCACGTTTCCCCGTAACCCGCCGCCGCCGTACGTCCCGTGCGGCGACGGCGCGGGCCGGGTCGAGGAGTCGGAGCGGTTCCCGCGCGGCGCGCTCGTCTGGCTGCGCGGCGGCGGCCTCGGCGTCACCCGTGACGGGGTCGCCGCCGAGTACGCGGCCGTCCCGGACGAGGCGGTGCATCTCGCGCCCGAGGGCGTCGATCCGATGCTCGCGTCCTGCTTCTTCTCGCCCGCCACCTCGGCCTGGATCTCGGTGCACGAGCTGGCCGCCGTCCGGGACGGGCAGCGGGTCCTGGTGACGGGCGCGGCGGGCGCGGTCGGCTCCCTCGCCGTGCAGCTCGCGTCGCTCGCGGGCGCCGACGTGACGGCGCTGGTGTCGCGTGAGGAGCGGGCCGCGCTGGTCCCCGGCGGTGTCAGGACGATCGTCGGCACGGTCGACGCGGGCCCGTACGACGCGCTGATCGAGACCGTCGGCGGGCCAGGGCTCCCCGCACGGCTCGACGCGGTGACGCCCGGCGGCGTGGCGGTCATCGTCGGGTACACGGCGGGCGCCCGCCTCGAACTCGATCTCCCGTCCCGCTGCGCGCACGATGTCGACCTGCGCTTCCTCAACATGATCCGGCGGGCACCGCAGGCGTTCGCGCTGGCCGACGACCTGCTCGTCCGGTTGTCCGAAGGCGAGCTGATCCTGCGCACCGACCGGTACGACCTCGCCGAGGCACCGGCCGCCTGGCAGGCGCTCACGGACGGCCGCGCGCGAGGACGCGTCGTCCTGGAGGTGTCCGTTGATCGATGACGTCTTCGTGTTCGACCTCGTCGTCCACCTGCACGACATGAGCGAGGCGAACCTGCTCACCGCGAACCCGTGGGCCCGGCACGTCCGGGACCTGTCGCTGGGCCTCGGCGAGGGGCTGCGGCCCCTGCACGGAGACCCGGAGACCTACGACCGCCGGTTGTCCGCCGCGACGATGGGACGGATGGTCTTCGGTGATCCGCCCGGCAGCGAGCCGACCGACATCGCGATGGCCCAGGTCGTGCCCGTCTTCGACTGGTACGACGACTGGTGGGCGCCGGTCGAGCTGCAGGCGGAGTTCGCCCGCGCCTACCCCGGCCGCGCGCTGTTCTGCGGCGGCGTCGACCCCGGTCACCGCGGCGTGGACGTCGCGCTGGAGCACCTCGAACGGCAGGTCGAGGAGCTGGGCGCGGTGTCGCTGAAGTTCTACAACGGGCACGTCGACCGCGGCTGGCGCTGCGACGACGAGAAGCTCGCCTACCCCGTCTACGAGCGGGCCCGCGACCTCGGCATCCGCGTCCTGCAGTTCCACAAGGGCAACCCGTTCGGCACCGAGAACCTCGAACAGCTCCACCCCGGCGACCTGCAGCGCGCGGCCCGCGACTTTCCCGACCTCACCTTCGTCATCCACCACCTGGCGATGCCCTACTTCGACGAATGCGTCAACATCGCCGCGCGCTTCCCCAACATCCACCTGGCCCTGTCGGCGACGGTCAACTTCACACCCGTCCGGCCCCGGCTCATCCAGCGGCAGATGGGCGAGCTGCTCGCCACCGTCGGCGCCGACCGCCTGCTGTGGGGCTCGGAGGCGGCGCTCGCCGGCCCGCCGCGCCCCTACCTGGAGGCGTTCATGGCGCTCCAGATCCCGGACGACCTGCGCGAGGGCTACGGCTATCCGCAGATCACCCGCGAGGACAAGCGCAAGATCCTGGGCCTCAACGCGGCCCGGCTCTTCGGCATCGAGGTGCCCCATGAATGTTCCTGACACCGTCGAGGCCCTGTCCCGCATGATGCGCGGCCACGGGGGCGGGCTCGAACTCGTCGCCGACGGCGCCGTGCCGACCGTCCGCTACACCGGGATGTGCGCCGGATGCCCGGGACGTCCCGCCTGCCACGAGGGACTCGTCGCGCCCGCACTGCTCGCCGTGCCCGGCGTGCGGGACGTGGACGCCCCCGGCACCCGCGTCGACCCGGCCGCGCGGGCCAGACTCCAGCAGTTCACCGGAGACGAGGGAGAGCCCCGATGATCACCGCTGCCGTTCCGCTCACCGCCGTCGACCCCGTCCAGGGGGAGGCCGACTCGGTCCTGTCCAAGGTCCGGCTGATCCTGGAGGCGTTCCGTCCCGATGACGAGGCCGTCGCGCTCGCCGAGCTGGTGCGCCGCACCGGCCTCCGCAAGGCGACCGTGCACCGGCTCAGCCAGGAGCTCGTCGCCTGGGGCGCGCTCGAACGCGCCGGGCTCGGCTACCGGCTCGGGCTGCGCCTGTTCGAGCTCGGCCAGATCGCGCCGCGGCAGCGGGTGCTGCACGAGATCGCGCTGCCCTACCTGGAAGAGCTCGCCCACATCACGCAGGAGACCGTGCACTGCGCCGTCCGCGACGGCACGGACGTCCTCTACATCGAGAAGCTCGGCGGGCACCGCAGCGTCACCCGCCCGTCCCGCACGGGCGGCCGCATGCCGCTGCACTGCACCGCCACCGGCAAGGTCCTCCTCGCGCACGCGCCGTCCCGCGTGGTGGACGACCTGCTCGCCCGCCCGCTGCGGCGGCTCACCGGGCACACCGTGATCGCGCCCCGGCTGCTGCGCGCCGAGCTGGACCGCATCCGCCATGCCGGGTACGCCGTCGAGACCGAGGAGACCCGGCTCGGCTACCTGTCCGTCGCGGCGCCCGTCCGCGCCGTCCGCGGCCGCGTCGCCGGGGCGATCTCGGTCGCCGCGCCCACCTCCCGGACCCGGCTGCCGAGGCTCGTTCCCGCAGTCCTCGCCGCCGCCGGACGGATCTCCGAGCGCCTCATCGACCACGAACTGGACCGGGAAGGCCGCTGAGCGCCGGTGAGTGAGATCCGCTTCGCCTATGCCGGGACGCCGCAGGGCCAGGTGCACTACGCCGAATGCGGAAGCGGCGCGCCGGTCGTCCTGCTGCACCAGACCCCGCGCTCCTGGGACGAGTACCGGGAGGTGCTTCCGCTGCTCGGGCGCGCCCGGCGCGCTATCGCGCCCGACACCCCGGGATTCGGCGCCTCCGCCCGGATCGCCGAGCACACCATCGAGAACTACGCCAGGGGCCTCCTTCACCTCCTGGACGCGCTCGGCCTGGACGAGTTCGACCTGGTCGGGCATCACACGGGCGGGGTCGTCGCGGTCGAGCTGGCCGCGCGGGCACCGGACCGCGTCCGGAGGCTGGTGCTGTCGTCCACCCCGTACATCGACGCCGCCGCCCGCGAGCGCCGCGCCGCCCGCGAGCGCCGCGCCGCCCGCCCGCCCATCGACGCGGTCGGCGAACGGCCGGACGGCGCGCATCTGACCGAGCTGTGGGCCCGCCGCGCCGCCTTCTATCCGGAGGGGCGCCCCGACCTGCTGACCCGTTTCGTCCGCGACGCGCTCCGCGTCTGGCCGGACGTCGAACACGGGCACGCGGCCGTCAGCGCCTACCGCATGGAGGAGCGGATCGGCCTCATCGGCTGCCCGGTGCTGTGCGTCGGCGCGTCCGCCGACCCGTACGCGTTCCCCGAGCTCGGCCCGCTCACCGAGCGGATACCGCACGCCGGAACGGCCGTGATAGAGGGTGGAGCCGTGCCGCTGGAATTCCAGGCCGGACAGTTCGCCGACCTCGTCGCCGCCTTCCTGGACGGGGCCGGTGTCTCCCTCACCCAGGAAATGGAGCCCAGAGAATGAAACCGTTCGCGTCTTCGGCCGACCTCGTGGAGAAGGACCGCAGCCTGGACGTGCTCGCCGACGGCGTCTACGCGCTGACCGCCGAAGGCGACCCCAACGTGGGTGCGGTCGAAGGCGAGGACTTCGTCGTCTGCTTCGAGGCGCTGGCGACCCCGGTCGCCGCCCGCGAATGGCTCGCGCTGCTGCGCGAGCACACCGACAAACCCGTCCGCTACCTGGTGCTGTCGCACTACCACGCGGTGCGGGTGCTGGGCGCGAGCGCGTTCGACGCCGGCGTGATCGTGGCGCACGAGAAGACCCGGGAGCTGATCGCCGAACGCGGGAAGCAGGACTGGGAATCCGAATACGGGCGCATGCCGCGCCTTTTCAAGGAACCGGACTCGATCCCGGGGCTGACCTGGCCCACCGCGACGTTCAACGACCGGTTCACGATCCCGCTCGGCGGGGACCGCGGCGACCTCGTCCTGCGGTACTGCGGCCGCGGCCACACCGAGGGCGACATCGTCGCCTGGCTCCCCGAACACAAGATCCTCTTCGCCGGTGACCTGGTGGAGGCGCAGGCCGCGCTCTACACCGGTGACGCGTTCCACCGCGACTGGGCCTCGACGACCTTGGACACCGTCGCCGCGCTCGGCGCCGAGGTGCTGGTCGGCGGGCGAGGCGCGGTCGCGAAGGGCGCCGCGGCGGTCGAGGCGGCGATCGGCCAGACCCGGCACTTCCTGGACGTGATGATCAGCCGGGTCGGGGCCGTGCGGCGGCGCGGCGGGACCCTCAAGGAGGCGTTCGAGGCCGTCCACGCCGAGCTGGAACCCCGCTACGGCCGGTGGCCGATCTTCGAGCACTGCCTGCCCTTCGACGTCTCCCGGCTCTGGGACGAGCTGTCCGGCATCGAACGCCCCGTCATCTGGACGGCGGAACGCGACCGGGCGGTCTGGGACGAGCTGCAGGGGTGACCATGAACCAGACGGAGCCGGTGCTCATCGCCGGCGCCGGGCCCGTCGGGCTGGTGACGGCCCTCCTCCTGGCACGCTTCGGCGTGCCTACGGTCGTCCTCGAAGCAGCCGAGCGGCGCGACCCCACGGGATCCAAGGCGATCTGTTTCCAGCGCGACGTCCTGGACGTCCTGGACCGGGTCGGCTGCGCCGAGCAGATGATCGCGCGGGGCGTGACCTGGACGACCGGCCGCACCTACTACCGCGACACCGAACTCTTCGCGGTCACCTTCCCCGACCCCGGCCGCAGCGCGGTCCCGCCGTGGATCAACATCTCCCAGACCGAGGTCGAGGCGTACCTCCAGGACCTGGTCGACGCGGAACCGCTGGTGGACGTCCGGTACGGCCACCCGGTAACCGGCCTGCGGCAGGACGATTCAGGGGTGGAGGCGGACGTCGCCGCCAGGGGTGTCGTGCGCGGCAGCCACCTCGTCGCGGCGGACGGCTCCCGGAGCACCGTCCGGGAACTGCTGGGCATCGGCTTCCCCGGCCGCTCGTTCAGCGACAAGTTCCTCATCTGCGACATCCGCGCGGACCTGCCGTTCCCGAGCGAACGCCGCTTCTACTTCGACCCCGTGTGGAACCCGGGCAGGCAGGTCCTCGTCCATCAGTGCCCTGACGGAACGTGGCGGATCGACTGGCAGGTCCCCGCCGACTACGACCTGGACGCCGAACGGGAGAGCGGGGCGCTGGACGCCCGCATCCGGAGGATCACCGGCGACATCCCCTACGAGTTCGTGTGGACCTCGGCCTACCGCTTCCAAGAACGGCGCGCCGAGAAGTTCGCCACCGGACGGGTCTTCCTGGCAGGGGACGCGGCACACCTCTACGCTCCCTTCGGCGCACGCGGCCTGAACTCGGGGGTTCAGGACGCAGAGAACCTTGCCTGGAAACTCGCATTCGTCCGGCGCGGCTGGGCCCCGGAGAGCATTCTCACCACCTACCACACCGAACGCTGGGCGGCGGCTGGGGAGAACCTCCGCGTGACCACCGAGACCATGGAATTTCTCGTCCCGCACACGGAGGAACAACGAGAACGACGGGTGGAGGCACTGGAGCGCGCCGTCACCCACCCCGACGCGCGAGCACTCATCGACTCCGGGAAGCTGGCCGAGCCGTACTGGTACGTGGACTCGCCACTGACGACGCGAACGCTCCCGACCGGCAAATTCCCGCGCGAGGCGGGAGCCGTCCGTCCTCCGGTCCCCGGCGTCCTGTGCCCGGACGGCCCCTGCGCGGTCGACGGCGAACCGACCCGCCTGCGCCGCCTGTTCGGCACGACCTTCGTCGTCCTGGCGGGAAACGCCGACCGCCGTAGGGAAATCGCGGAACTCTCCGTAGAAGGCCCCCTCGCAGTGCACGCCCTGCCCGAGATCGACACCGACGGGGTCCTGCGCGAAGCGCTGCGAGCGGGCCCGGACACCGTCCACGTCATCCGCCCGGACGGCCACCTGGCAGCCGTGCTGCCCGCCTACCACCCTGAGGCCCTCGAACAAGCCCTGAACCAAGCCCGCGGCCACGCCTGACGGCCCGGACGCGACCCGCGTCCGGGCGGTGGGTGCCGGCATGGTGATTTAATAATTCTGAAGTTAGTATCATTTTTGGAGTCGCCGATCGCCTGCCCGCACCTTCCCGGAGGAGTCATATGGGACGCAGGATCCTGTTCATCACCACCGACCAGCAGCGGTACGACGCGTACGGGTGCAACGGAGGGGACGTGGCGCGGACCCCCGTGACCGACGCGCTCGCCGCCGAGGGCGTGCGGTTCGAGCGGGCCTACTGCCAGAACGTCGTGTGCACTCCGGCCCGGTCCAGCATGCTGACCGGGCAGTACCCGCGGACGCACGGCGCGATCGCCAACGGGGTGCCGCTGCCGGACGACGCGCCCAGCGTCGCCCAGGTGCTGCGGGACGGCGGGTACCGCACGGCGCTGATCGGCAAGGTGCACTTCGAGCCGATCGCGGACCCGTCCGGGAAGTGGGAGCAGAACCGGATCCCGCTCGCGGGCGAGCACGGTCCCTACCGCGGTTTCGAGTACGTCGAGTTCGCCGGGCACGGGCCGCAGGGCGCCTCGCACTACGCGAACTGGCTGCGCGCGGAGCACCCGGACGAGACCGGCGGGTTCCTGCGGATCTTCTCGGCGGCGCCGGGCGGCGACACCGGCGCGCCGGGCGTGGCCCACAACCCGGTGCCGCGCGAGCACTACCACACCGACTGGGTGGCCGACCGGACCGCGGCCTGGCTCGACACGCTGGACGATGACGACGACTGGTTCTGCTGGATGAGCTTCCCCGACCCGCACCACCCCTGGGACGTCCCCGCCTCCGAGGTCGGCCGGGTGGACTGGCGCGAGCTCGACCTGCCGCCCGGCCACCCCGGGTCCGGCGAGCGGATCAGGGAGATCCTGGCGGGCCGTCCGGAGCACTGGCTGGCCTGGTACGACGGCTCGGTGCCCAACGTCGACGCCGCGCCCGGCGACTTCGTCCCAGCCGACCTCACCCATGACCAGATCCGGGAGCTGAACGCGCTGGTCCACGCCAAGAACGAGCTGCTGGACGAGGCGTTCGGCAAGGTGCTCGCCAAGATCGAGGAACGCGGCTGGGGCGACGACACCGACGTCTTCGTGACCACCGACCACGGCGAGTTCCAGGGCGAGCTGGGCCTGCTGTTCAAGGGGCCCTACCACGTGGACGCGCTGATGCGGCTCCCGATGGTGTGGCGTCCGGCGCGGTCGGCGGGCGTGGCGCCCGCGGTGGTCCCCGAGCCGGTGGGCCAGATCGATCTCGCCCCCACCTTCTGCGCGATCGCCGGCGTGCCCGTGCCGGACTGGATGCAGGGACGCCCGCTGCCGATGGCCGCCGGGTCGGGCCGCGAGCGCGCGCTCGTGGAGTGGGACAGCCAGCTCGACACCGGCTACCGGCTGCGGACGATCGTCCAGGACGGCTGGATCTGCACCGTCTACGAGCCGACCGACCGCGAGTACGGCATGCCGAAGGCCGACCGGTACGCGGACTTCGGGATGCGCCCGCCCCAGCGGGAGATCATCTACGACGGGACCGAGGGCGAGCTTTACCACCTGGCCGACGACCCCTACCAGTGGGTCAACCGGTGGGACGACCCCGCGGTGGCCGAGGTCAAGGCCGGGCTGATCCGGGACCTCTACGAGAACCTGCCCCCTGTGCGCGAGCCCCGGCTCAGGCCCCAGGCCATGGGCTGAGAACGCGCCGTCCGGGCCGGAGCGCCAGACGCTCCGGCCCAGAGGCTCAGCTCACCACCAGTTCGGGCACCGCGGACAGCAGCCGCTTGGTGTACGGGTGCCGCGCGGCCTCCTCGGTGAGGCCCTCCGCGGTGCACTCCTCGACGACCGCGCCCTCGTTCATCACCAGCACCCGGTCGCAGACCAGCCGGATCACGCTGATGTCGTGGCTGATCAGCAGGTAGGACAGCCCGTCCTCCCGCTTCAGCTCCAGCAGGAGCTGGAGGATCTGCGCCTGGACGGAGACGTCCAGGGCCGAGACGGACTCGTCCAGCACCATCAGCTCGGGGGAGACCGCGAGCGCCCGCGCGATCGAGGCCCGCTGCCGCTGCCCGCCCGACAGGCTGGCCGGCCGCCGCGACGCCACCTGCGAGCCCAGCCCCACCCGGTCGAGGATCTCCGCGGCGCGCTCGCGGGCGTCCGCGGCCGGCAGCTCCCGCCACAGCCGCAGCGGCTCCGCGACGATCTCCTCGACCGTCATGTAGGGGTTCAGCGAGGTGTACGGGTCCTGGAACACCATCTGGACCGTGCGCCATACCTCCCGGTCGACGCGGCGGCCCGCGTGGATGTCGCGCCCGGCGATCCGCACCCGGCCCGCGTCCGGACGGGTGAGGCCGCAGATGATCCCCGCCAGCGTGGACTTGCCCGACCCCGACTCCCCGACGACCCCGAGCGACTCCCCGGCGGCCATGGCGAGGCTCACCCCGCCGACCGCGACGACCGGCCTGCCGCGGCGCGGCCAGCCGCCGGTGCGGTAGGTCTTGGTGACCGCCTCGACTTCGAGCAGTGCCTCAGACATCGGCGTCCTTCCGCGTCGTGACCCGGTCATCGGGGTCGCCGGCGAGAGCGGGCTCCCCGGCGCGCAGGCACCGGACGCTCCGCCCGGGTTCGTGCTCGGCGAGCGGCGGATGATGCTCGGCGCAGGCGTCGATGCCGAACGAGCAGCGCGGCAGGAACCGGCACCCCGACGCGATCTGCCCCGGCTGGGGCACCGTCCCGGGCAGGGACCGGATCGTGCCCAGCTCGATGGCGCGCTCCGGGATGCAGCGGGCGAGCGCGTTCACGTAGGGGTGCAGGGCGTCGCCGAGCACGGCCGCGGTCTTACCGGTCTCGACCAGCTCGCCCGCGTACATGATCAGCAGCCGGTCGCAGCGCTCGCTGACCAGCGCCAGGTCATGGGAGACGAGCAGGGTCGCGAGCCCGAGGTCGCGGCGCAGCCGGTCGATCAGGTCCATCACGCCCTGCTGGACGGTCACGTCCAGGGCCGTGGTCGGCTCGTCCGCGATCAGCACCGACGGGTCCCCGGCGACCGCGATCGCGATCATCACGCGCTGGCGCATCCCGCCGGAGAACTCGAAGGGGTACTGCCGCGCCCGCTCCGCCGCCCGGTCGATGCCGACGTCGTCGAGGATCTGTATCGCCCGCTTGCGGGCGTCCCGGCGGGAGATGCCCTTCCGGCGCGCCCGCAGCGCCTCGGCGACCTGGTCGCCCACCCGCATCGACGGGTTGAGGCTGGTCATCGGGTTCTGGAACACCATCGCCAGCGAGTCGCGCCGCCGCGGCCTGACGCCGTCCCCGGCCACGACCTCACCGGCCAGCTCGATCCGCCCGCCGGCCAGCCGGACGCCGCGCGGCAGCAGCCCCGCCACCGCGGACGCCGTCAGGCTCTTGCCCGAACCCGACTCGCCGACCAGCCCCACCATCTCGCCCGGCCGGATCGCGAAGGACACGTCCGTCACGAGCCGGGCGGGGGAGTGGCCCCGGTCGAGCTCGACGGTCAGGCCGTCGACGCGGAGCGCGGGCCCGCCATCGTCCCGGTCAGCCATGCCGCTCCTCCTTGTCCTCGACGTCCCCGAGCAGGTTCAGGCAGAGGATCAGCACGGTGATCACCACGGCGGGGACGAGCACCACCCGCGGCTCGGACGCGAGCATCGCCGACGCGCCCGTCAGCAGCGTGCCGAGGCTCGCGCCCGGCGGCTGGACGCCGACGCCGAGGAAGCTGATGCCCGCCTCCACGACGAGCGCGAGACCCAGCAGGTAGCTGATCTGCACGGCGACCTGGTCGCGCACCCCCGGCAGCAGGTAGCGCCACACGATCCGGGTGTGCGAGCAGCCGGACATCCGCCCGGCGGTGACGAACGGGCTGACCGCGAGCCGCATCGTCTCGGCCCTGACCACCCGGTAGATCCGCGGGGCGAAGATCACCCCGAGCGTCACCATCTGCCCCGTGATCCCGGTGCGCAGCGCGGCCTGCACCGTCAGCAGCAGGATCAGCGCGGGCACGGTGAGGACGACGTCCGCGATCCGCCCGGTGATCCCGTCGATCCAGCCGCCGCGGTACCCGGCGAGCAGCCCGGTGGGCACCCCGACGGCCGCCGCGACGCCGATCGCGGTGAGCGCGGCGAGCATCGAGGTGTGGACGCCCCACAGCAGCCGGCTGAACAGGTCGCGGCCGAGCTGGTCCGTGCCGAGCCAGTGGTCGCCGGAGATGTCGGCGAGCGTCCGGGCCACGTCCTGCCGAGACGGGTCCGCCACCGGGAGGAACGGCACCAGCACGGTCACGAGCAGGCACAGGACGACGAAGCCCAGCGCCGCGAGCCGTCCCCAGCCGAGCCGCAGGGACCGCCTTCGCGGGACGGTCTTCACCGGGGCCGCCTCCGCCACCCCGGGCGCCTCCACGACGCCACCCTCCACGACGCCACCCTTCATGACCGGCTCCTCGCCTCGGGATTGAGCCAGGACGCGACCAGGTCGGCGACCAGGTTGGCGCCCAGCACGACCAGGGCGAACAGCGCCACCAGCGCCTGCACGACGGGGAAGTCCTGGCCGCGGACGGCGTCCAGCGTCAGCGTCCCGATCCCGGGGATCGCGAACACGACCTCCACCAGCAGCGCCCCGGTGATCAGCACCCCGACCTCCAGGCCGATCACCGTCACCAGCGGCGCGGACGCGTTGCGGCTCACATGGCGGAAGAAGATTCCGCGCCGCGAGACGCCCTTCATCCGGGCGGTGCCGACATAGTCGGCGCCGTACTCCTTGACCAGCGAGGCCCGGAACGTCCGCAGCTGCTGGCACATCAGCGACAGCGCCAGCGCGAGCGCGGGCAGCAGCAGGTACCACAGGGCCTCGCCGAGCCCCACCTCGGACGGGCTGCGGTACCCGCCCGCGGGCAGCCACGGCAGCCACACCGCGAACACCAGGATGAGCATGAGCCCGACCAGGAAGTTGGGAACGGCGATCCCGAGGACCGCGACCCCGCGCAGGATCCGGTCCAGCAGCCCGCCGGGACGCAGGCTGATCGCCGAGCCCATCAGCACCGAGGTCACCACGGCGATCACCATGGCCAGCAGCGACAGCAGCAGCGTCGGCGCCAGGTTCTCCCCGATCAGCGCGGTGACCGAGCCCCGGTGGTGCAGCGATTCGCCGAGGTCGCCGCGCGCCGCGTCGCCGAGCCACGACAGGTACTGCGCCACCAGCGGCCGGTCGAGGCCGAGCTCCTGCCTGACCTGCTCCACCTGCTGCCGCGAGGCGCTCTCCCCGGCGACCACCGACGCCGGGTCGCCGATCGAGAACAGCATCAGGTAGGTGCCGAACGTGACGACGATCAGGATCGGGACGGCCGCCAGCAGCCGCCTGGCGATCAGCTTGACGATCAGCGCCGCCATGGCGTCACTCCCCGGACGGTCTCTGGCATCCGATCAGCCCTTGACGCCGCGGAACGACGGGAACGACGGCGCCCAGGGCGCCTTCCAGCCGGACACTTCCGGCGAGATGACGTAGGCGGTCTCCGGGGTCAGCACCGGCACGAGCAGCATGCTCTCGGTGATGACCTTGGAGATCTCCTGGTAGATCGCCATGCGCTTGGCCTGGTCGGTCTCCTTGAGGGCGTCCTTGGCGAGCTTCTCGACCTTGTCGTTCTTCAGCCCGCCGGGGTTGTAGAGGCCCTTGGCGAGGCCGTAGCGGTCCAGGGTGTCGGACGGGTCGAACGCGTTCCCGGTGGCGCCGAACGCCATCGCGACGTTCTTCTCCGCCGTGAACCGGCTCACCACCTGCGGCGGCGCCACGGCCGCGACGGACGCGTTCAGCCCGATCTTCTTCAGCTGCTCCTGCACGATCGTGGCGAGCTGCTCGAAGACCTGGTTGCCCGCGACCGTGACGATCTCGACCTTGGCGCCGGTCGCGCCGGCCTCCTCGACCAGCGACTTGGCCTTCGCGAGGTCGAAGGGGACGAGGCTCAGGTCCACGCCCTGCGCGTAGGCCTTGGTGCCGGCGCCGAAGAACTGCCCGTTGGGCTCGCACTTGCCGTCCAGCAGGCCCTGGCAGATCGCCTTGCGGTCGAGCGCGGAGCCGACCGCCCGGCGGACCCGGACGTCGTCGAACGGCTTCATCGCGGTGTTGAAGGAGAACGTGTAGTTCTCCGAGCCCATGTGGCGCTCGATCTTGTAGCCGGCGGTCTCCGCGGGCTTGACCATCTTCTCGGGGAGGATGGTGACGTCGAGGTCACCCGAGCGGACCGCGTTGAGCTTGGCGTCGTCGGCGAGGTAGTCGATCTCCAGGGTCTTGGCCGCCGCGGCCTTCGCGTCCCAGTAGTTCTTGCTGGCGGTGTAGACGACCCGGTTGCTCTGGACGCGCTGGAGCGTGAACGGCCCGATCCCGGCCGACGTGCGGCTCAGGTCGGTGCCGGCCGCGATCGCCTTGTCGGAGATCATCTGCCCGGCCGAGCCGGCGAGGATGCGCGGCAGCGCCCCGACCCCGCTCTTCGCCCGGAACCTGACCTCGGCGGCCCCGCGCTCCTCGACCGTCACCCCGGCGAGCTGCGGCGCGTTGGTGCTGCCCTTGAGGGTCTGCGAGCGCTTGACGTTGGCCGCCACCGTCTTGGACGTGAACGCGGTGCCGTCGGGGAACGTCAGCCCGCCGCGCAGGGTCATGTCGAGATAGGGGCCTTCGCCGTCGCTGCCGGACGTCCACTTGGTGGCGAGCAGCGGCTGGACGCTCTCGTCCGACCCGAGGAGGGTCAGCGAGTCGTACAGGGGAGCGGTGTACATGGCCATCTGCCGGATGGGCAGCCGGGCGGGGTCCAGGGTGGTCGAGGCGAAGGTGGCGCCGACCTTCAGCACCCCGTCGTCCGACTTGGTCCCGCCCTCGCTCGGCCCGCAGGCGGCTGTCAGCCCGAGGAGCGCCGCCGCCGCGGCCGCGAGCGCCGTCCGTCTGTTCATCGGACACCTACAGCGTGGAAATCCCGTCCTTCAGAGCGGGGAGGAGGCGCGGAGTGGTGCTGCACGGTGGTCTCCTTGGCTTGTCGGTGGTGGTCGGTATCTTGCGGGGCGTGTCCCGGTACCGGCTGTGCCCGACCCCCGCCCAGGAGGCAGGGCTGCTGGAGCATTGCGGGCATGCCCGGTATGTGTGGAATCTGGCGGAGGAGCAGCACACCTGGTGGACGCCGCGTCGCGGCCCTGCCCCGGGGTATGGCGTCCAGGCCCGTCAGTTGACCGAGGCCCGCGCGGCCAACCCGTGGCTGGCGGCCGGGTCGCAGACGGTGCAGCAGCAGGCGCTCAGGGACTTCGCCCAAGCGATGGCGAACTTCTTCGGCGGGACGCACCGGCGCCCTACCTGGCGGAAGGCCGGAGTGCACGAGGGGTTTCGGATCGTCGGGGCCCGGGGCCGGGCTTGGGAGGTGCGGCGGTTGTCCCGTCGTATCGGTGCGGTGCGGGTCCCGAAGGTGGGGTGGGTGCGGTTCCGCCCGTCCCGGCCCGTGCCCGCGGGCGTGAAGTCGTTCCGGGTGACGCGTGACCGCGCCGGCCGGTGGCATCTCGCGTTCGCGCACGTGCCCGACCCGGTCCCCGCCCCTGGCAATGGCGAGGTGGTCGGTGTCGACCGGGGTGTGGCGGTGTCGGCTGCTCTGCCGACGGGCGAGACCCTGAAGGTGCCCGGGTTGGGGGCGGGTGAGGCGGAGCGGCTGAACCGGCTGCTGCGCCGCTTGGCCCGCGCCCGGCAGGGGTCGAATCGCCGCGCCCGTGTCAAGGCCGCCATCGCCCGGCTTCGCGCCCGCGAGAGTGACCGCCGCGCCGACTGGGTGGAGAAGACCAGCACGGAGCTGGCGCGCCGGTTCGACGTCATCGCCGTCGAGGACCTGAACGTTGCCGCCATGACCCGGTCGGCGCGCGGCACCCTTGAGGCCCCCGGCACAGGCGTACGTGCCAAGGCCGGGCTCAACCGGGGCATCCTCGCCCACGGCTGGGGTCGGCTCGCCGCCCGCCTGGAGCACAAGCCCCCTGGACGCCTGATCCGGGTCGACCCGGCCTGCACCTCGCAGACCTGCCATTCCTGGGGGCACCGCGCCCCGGAGAACCGCGAGAGCCAAGCGGTGTTCCGGTGCGTGGCCTGCGGACATCGGGACAACGCCGACGTCAACGCCGCACGCGACATCCGAGACACCGCCGTGGGGCGCACGGTGGCTGCGCGGGGAGGCGGGGCGCTGGCCCGGCCGGTGAACCGCGAACCTCAACCCGTTCTCCTCTCTGTGTAGCGGACGGGTTGGAATCCCTCGCCTACAGGCGAAGGAGGACGTCAAGCTCCGACCATCGAGTCAAGATCCCGCGCCATCCGGT
Source organism: Actinomadura sp. 3N508 (assembly GCF_044326375.1). Lineage (NCBI taxonomy): Bacteria > Bacillati > Actinomycetota > Actinomycetes > Streptosporangiales > Thermomonosporaceae > Actinomadura > Actinomadura sp. 3N508. The sequence goes on along the minus strand of NZ_JBIRAX010000003.1, from coordinate 216,595 downwards.
GCGACCAGCAACGATGGCCGGACGATTCCCTGAAAGTGATTTTATACTCAGTTTTTTTCTAGTGGGCAAGGGTTTGGTCGGGTTCGGTCTCGCCCGGAGTTCGTTGACTTGGTCAACCTTTGCGGGCACTCCGCCGGCCGGGCGCCTTCGAGGGTTTACTAATTCTAAATTCATCTTCATACTGACGTCGATGACGGACGACAACGGCAAGCTGAAGCGGATCGCCCTGGAAGAGGCGTTCTCCCTGCCCGGCATGGGCTCCGAGGTCGGCGGGATGGTGGGGAACCCGCACTACCGGGCGGAGGCCGTCGAGCGCTGGAACCGCAGGCTCACCGACTTCACCGAGTTCCGCATCCCCGAGATGGACGCGCACGGCATCGACGTCCAGGTGCTGTCCCTGACCGCCCCCGGGATCCAGGCCGAACGCGACACCGCGACCGCGATCGCGAACGCGCGGGCCGCCAACGACTTCCTGGCCGCGACCATCGCCGCCCACCCCACCCGCTTCGCGGGCCTGGCGGCGCTGCCCCTCCAGGCCCCGGCCGCGGCCTGCGCCGAGCTGGACCGGGCGATCGGCGAACTCGGGCTGAACGGCGCCCTGGTCAACGGGCACACCTTCGGCCGGTACCTCGACGAGAAGCAGTTCCGCCCCGTCTGGGAGAAGCTGGAGGAGCTGGGCGTCCCGCTGTACCTCCACCCCGGCGCCCCGCCGCAGGACGACTGGCAGGTCTTCCGCGGTCACCCGTACCTCAAGGGCCCCACGTTCGGCTGGGCGGCGGAGACCGGGGCGCACGCGCTCCGCCTGATCTACGCGGGCGTCTTCGACGACTTCCCCGGCGCGACCCTCATCCTCGGCCACATGGGCGAGTTCCTGCCGTTCCAGAAGGCCCGGCTGGACGCGCGCTACGAGTTCATGACGCTCCGGCTCGGCAAGCGGCCCTCGGAGTACCTGGAGAGCAACGTCATGATCACCACGACCGGGGTGTGCTCGGCGGAGGCGCTCACCGGCGCCATCGCCGCGGTCGGCGCCGACAACATCATGTTCGGCGTCGACTACCCCTTCGAGCGCACCGACGTCGCGGTGCGGTTCCTCGACGGCGCCCCGATCTGCGCGGCCGACCGCGCCAAGATCGCCCACTGCAACGCCGAGCGCGTGCTCGGCCTCTGACGGCCCCCGTCATTTCCCGACGACCGGAAGGAGCGCCCGCCATGGTAGAAGCAGCAGAGGAATGGGCGGTCATCTCAGTCGACGACCACGTGATCGAGCCGCCTCACACGTGGACGTCCCGCGTCCCCGCCAAGTACAAGGACCGCGCGCCGAAGGTGGTCGAGCGCGGGGACCAGGGCATCGCCTGGGACTTCGACGGCGACGTCCGGTTCTTCTCCGGGATGATGTGCTCGGTCGACCAGCTCGCGGAGAGCGAGCGGCGGCGGATCGTCCCCCGGTTCGAGGACCTGTACGACGGGTGCTCCGACGTCGGGCGCCGCCTGGCGGACATGGACGCCGCCGGCGTGCTCGCCTCCATGTGCTTCCCCACCATGCCGGGCTTCGGCGGGACGTACCTCAACCTCAACACCGACCGCGACCTGTCCTACGCCTGCATCCGGGCCTACAACGACTTCATGACCGAGGAGTGGTGCGCGGCCGCGCCGGGACGGCTGATCCCCGCCGTCCTCGTCCCGATGTGGGACCCGGCCCTCGCCGTGAAGGAGCTGGAGCGGGTCGCGCCGCGCGGGGTGCGCAGCGTGGTGTTCTCCGAGCGCCCGCACCACCAGGGCTTCCCGTCCCTGTACGACAAGGACCGCTACTGGGACCCGCTGTTCGCGGCGGCCCAGGAGATGGACCTCCCGCTGTCCTGCCACATCGGATCGTCGTCCCGCGTGGACTGCCCCGAGGACGGCGACTACCTCACCCACATGAGCGAGGTGTGGCTGAACGCGCCGTACTCCATGACCGAGTACATCTTCTCGGGCGCGTTCGACCGCTTCCCCGGCCTCCGGGTCGTCTACTCCGAGGCGAGCATCGGCTGGATCCCGTACCAGCTCCAGACGATGGACCGGTACTACGACGACCGTCCCGACTGGGCGGACTCGACGCTGGAGCACCGGCCCAGCGACTACTTCGGCAGGAACGTCTTTGGCGCGTTCATCGACGACCCGGTCGGCATCCGGTTCATCGAGGACCTCGGCGCCGACGCGGTGATGTGCGAGGTCGACTACCCGCACGGCGATTCGATCTGGCCCGACGTCCGCAAGGCCATCGACGCGCAGATAGCGGGCCTCCCGGAGGACGTCCAGTACAAGCTCCGGATCGCCAACGCCAAGCGCGTCTACGGCTTCGAGCCGTCCGGCCTGGGCCGGCGCTAGGAGGGGAAGGCCGGGCCGGACGTGGGGCGTCCGGCCCGGCCTTCGGCTCTTTTCTGATGATAGATTCATGTTCAGCTTGATGTGGGATCCGGCCATGACGAGCGCACGCACCCAGTGGAGGACCGAGCGGAATGGCTAACACCCCGAAGGGCCGGCGCACCGAGGCGGCCTTCCTGGAGGCCGCGCGCAAGGTGTTCGCCGAGAAGGGCTACTTCAACACCAAGATCTCCGACATCGCGGAGGCCGCCGGGCGCTCGGCCGGGTCGTTCTACAACTACTACGACAACAAGGAAGAGCTGCTCGAAGCGCTGCTCGGCCAGTTCTCGTCCGAGGTCCAGGGCACCACCGCCCGGCTGCACCACAAGGGCGACCCCTACGAGAACATCGTCGAGGCCGTGCGCGCCTACTGGTCCGGCTACCGGAAGTACCTCCCCGAGATGATCGGGGTCTTCCAGATGTCGATGACCGACCCCGAGTACGCGCTCAAGTGGCGCCGCAACCGCGCCGCGGGGGTGCGGAGCATCGTGGACGGCATCGTCCGGGCCCGCAGCGAGGGCTACGACCCGGGCCTCGACACCGAGGTGCTGGCCTCCGCGCTGGTGTCCACGCTGGAGTCGTTCTGCTGGGTGTGGATGGTCGGCGGCGGCGACGAGGGCGTCCCGGCGCCGGACGACGAGACCGCCATCCGCACCCTGGCCGCCATCTGGTACCGGACGGTCTTCTTCACCGCGCCGGACGACGCGCCGGACGGCAACGGCAGGCAGCGGCAGACCGCCCAACCCGCCCTGCACGCGGCGACCCCGGCGCGCGTCAGCTAGGGACCGCGGGCCCGCGGCCGCGCAGCTCCCTGCGCAGGATCTTGCCCGACGCGTTGCGCGGCAGCGCCTCCACCACCTGCACGCGGCGCGGGCACTTGTAGTGGGCCAGCCGCTCCCGGCAGAAGGCGATCACCTCGCCGGCGTCCGGCTCGGCGCCGGGACGCGGCACGACGACGGCGAGCACCGACTCGCCCCACCGCTCGTCGGGCCGCCCCACCACCGCGGCCTCCAGTACCGCCGGATGCTCGGCGAGGACGTTCTCCACCTCGGCCGGGTAGATGTTCTCGCCGCCGCTGACGATCATGTCGTTGATGCGGTCGGTCAGGTACAGGTGGCCGGACTCGTCCAGGTGGCCCGCGTCGCCGCTGCGGAACCAGCCATCCGCGTCCACGACCTCGGCGGTCTTCTCCGGCATGCCCCAGTAGCCCGCCATCATCCAGGGCATCCGCAGCGTCACCTCGCCCACCTCGCCGGGTCGCAGGACGTGGCCGCCCATCGGGTCGACGACCCGGACCTCGGCGCCGGGCACCGGACGTCCCGCCGACGACAGATGGGGCCCCGCCTCGTCATGCTCGTCCGCGCCCAGGGTGCAGACCGTCCCGCAGGTCTCGGTCAGCCCGTAGACCTGGACGAAGTCGCAGCCCAGCGCCGCCCGCGCCGCCTTCAGCAGCGCGGGGGTGATCGGGGAGCTGCCGTAGGCGACCAGCCGCAGCGCCGACAGGTCGTGCGCGCCCACCTGCCCGCTGTCGACGATGGCGCGCAGCATCGCCGGGACGAGCTGCGCGTGCGTGATGCCCTGCTTCTGCAGCGTGCCGAGGACGTGGGCGGGGGAGGCGTCGGCGGCCAGCGAGATCCGGGCGCCGAGGCGCAGCCCGTACATCGTCCAGACGCCTCCGGCGACATGGAACACCGGCGCGACGATCAGCAGGGCGGGGGACTCCGGCCACTCCCACCCCGGGTAGGCGTCCAGCGCCTTCACCCAGCGCCCGGCCTCGTAGAGGACGCCCTTGGCCCGTCCGCTCGTGCCGGAGGTGTAGTACAGCAGCGTCCCGTCGCCCTCCCGGGTGCCCCGCGCGCCCGGTTCCGCGGGGAAGCCGCCGTACCAGGCGCGGAAACCGCCGTCCGCGCCCCCGCCGCGGATGACGACGACGGGCGCGGTCGCGTCCGCGGGCAGCGAGTCCCGCAGCAGCGGCTCGAACTCCTCCTGGACGACGAGGATCCCCGGCCCCGCGTCCGCGACCACCGCGGTCAGCTCGCGGGCCGACAGCCGCCAGTTGAGCGGGTTGGTCACCGCGCCCACGCGTTCGGCCGCCAGGTGCAGCAGGGCGTAGTCGGGATGGTTGCGGCCGAGCCAGGCCACCCGGTCGCCGGGCCCGATCCCGGCGGCGCGCAGCCCGCCGGCGATCCGGTCGGCGGCGTCGTCCACGTCCCGGTAGGTGAGCGGCGGGCCGTCATGGCCGGCGAAGGCGACGGCGTCCGGCCGCTGCTCGGCGTGCCCGCGGACGAGGGCCTCGGTGGTGCGCATCCTCGATTCTCCCTTGCTAGTGCCGGACGGCGGAGGTGGGAAGGGGAGCGGCGGCGTCCGCGCGGCGGACGACCCCCCGGGAGGCCAGCAGGTCGATCTCCTTCTCCGGGCACCCGGCCCACTCTCGCAGCACCCGCGTGGTATCGGCGCCGAGGATCGGGCCGGGGGTGCGGACCGCGCCCGGCGTCCGGCTCAGCTTCGGCACGACGCCCGGCATCGGGATCTCCAGGCCGGTGCCCGGGTCGGTGAGCCGCACGATCATCTCCCGGGCGGCGTAGTGCGCGTCGGCGAGCATGTCCGCCGGGGTGTAGATCCGGCCGCGGGGGACCGCGTGCTCGTCCAGCAGCCGCTCGGCCTCCTCCAGCGGGAGCCCGGCGACCCAGCCGCCGACGATGGCGTCCAGCTCGGCCATGTTCCGGCCGCGGGCCTGGTGCGTGGCGAACCGGGGGTCGGCGGCCAGCTCCGGGGCGTCCATCGCCGCGCAGAGGCGGGCGAACAGCGCGTCCCCGTTGGCGGCGATCAGCAGCTCGCCGCCGTCGGCCGCCCGGTAGACGTTGGACGGCGCCACCCCCGGCAGCGTGCTGCCGGTGCGCGTCCGGGTGGATCCGGCGAGCTCGTGTTCGGCCAGCGTGGACTCCATCAGCGCGAACACGGCCTCGTACAGCGCGACGTCGATCTCTTGGCCGCGCCCGCTGCGGTGGCGCTCCTGCAGCGCGGCGAGCACCCCCATCACGGCGAACATGCCGGCCAGCGCGTCGCCGAGGCTGACCCCGACGCGCGTCGGGGGACGGTCGGGATGCCCGGTGAGGGCGCGGATCCCGCCCATCGCCTCGCCCACGCTGCCGAACCCCCGGTCGTGCGACCGCGGCCCGCTCTGCCCGAAGCCGGACACATGCGCCATGATCAGCCTCGGGTTCGCGGCCGAGAGCGCGGGGTAGTCCAGGCCCCAGGCGGCGAGCCTGCCCGGGGCGAAGTTCTCGACCACGACGTCGGCCTTGCCCGCCAGCCGCCGCACCAGGTCACGGCCGCGCGGATCGCGCAGGTCGACGGCCACGGAGCGCTTGTTGCGGGCGAGCTGGGCCCACCACAGCGACTGGCCGTCCCGCATGAGGCCCCAGCGGCGCATGGCGTCGCCGTCGCAGGGCTCTATCTTGACGACCTCGGCGCCGTAGTCGCCGAGGAGCTGGCCGGCGAACGGGCCGGCGATGAAGCTGCCGAGTTCGAGGACCCGGACGCCGTCGAGGGGAGTGCGGCTCACGGGGCGTCCCATGGCCGGACGGGCGAGCGGTGGGGCACGGAGATCGATCCCTTCTAACAAACTGAAACTGAAACTAGTCTCAGTCTTGGCTCTGGCGCAATCCCTTGACAGGCGGCAGCGGTCTTGATTTTTCTGAATCTGAAATTAGTCTTGGTGGTCGGCTCCGGGCAACCATCGCGCCGGCGCCCGGCCCATCGCCGCCGCCCCAGAAGGGAACCCGCATGCCCGTCCAGTCCGCCGACTCACCCTCCCCGCTGCCCTGGAACTGGCCGGAGCGGCTGCCCGCCGCGATCGAGGTCCGGGAGGTCGGCCCCCGGGACGGGCTGCAGAACATCGACGTCACGCTGACCGTCGAGGACAAGGTACGGCTGATCCGCGCCATCGCGGCGGCGGGGGTGCGGCGGATCGAGGCGGCGTCGTTCGTCAGCCCGCGCGCCGTCCCGCAGATGGCGGACGCGGAGGAGGTGGTCCGCGCGGTGCGCGACCTCCCGGGAGTGTCGGTCGAGGCGCTGGTGCCCAACGGCCGCGGCGCCGAGCGGGCGATCGGCACCGGCGCCGTCGACCGCCTGGTGTTCGTCGTCGCGGCGAGCAGCACGTTCAACGAGCGCAACGTGCGGATGACCACCGAGGAGTCGGCGCGCGAGCTGCATCGCGTCGCGGGGCTCGCCGGAGAGGCCGGGACGCCGCTGAGCGTCGTCGTCGCCACCGCGTTCGGCTGCCCCTATGCCGGCGACGTCCCCGCCGAGACCGTGCTCTCGCTGGTGAGTCTTGCGGTCCGGGAGGGCGCCGGCGAGGTCTTCCTCGCCGACACGACCGGCATGGCCACGCCCGCGTCGATCGCCTCCCTGGCGCCCGTCGCGCGATCCGCCGCGGACGGCCGTCCCGTCGGGCTCCACCTGCACGACACCCGCGCCCTCGGCATGGCCAACGCGCTGACCGCGCTCACGCTCGGGGTCACGCTGTTCGACGCCTCGGTCGCCGGGATGGGCGGCTGCCCGTTCGCGCCGCCGTCGGCCCGCGGCAACATCAGCACCGAGGACTTCGTCCATCTGGCGCATGAGCTGGGCTCTGCCACCGGCCTCGACCTCTCCGGGCTGGTCGGTGCCGCGCGGCTCGCCGAGGAGCTCACCGGACGCGAGCTGCCGGGCCAGATCATGCGCGCCGGACCCAGGCTGCCGGTGGCCGCGGGCTGACCGCCACGGCGACGGCCGGTCTGCGGATTCAGCCCTTGGTCTCGGGGTCGTGGTGGTAGACCGCGCGGTACCACAGCTGGCTGAGCGTTTCGATCGCGGCCTCGTCGTCGGGGGCGTCCACGTCGGTGTCGCCACCCGACACCATCCAGACCCAGCAGAACGACTCCAGCACCGAGACGATCGCCGAGGCGAGGAGCCCGGGCGCGGCGCCGACGCGGTATCCCGACCGCTCCGCGTTCCTGATGCCCGCCCGGACCACGCGGATGCCGATGGCGCGCTGCTCCCGCCACCGCTGCGCGAAGGTCTCGTCCGTCATGGACATCTGGAACACGCCCACCATCTCGGCGAGGTACTTGCGGTAGGTGGTCCAGTAGGCCCGGACGGCGCCGCGGATGCCCTCCAGCGGGTCGTCGCCCTGCGCCTGGAACGAGCTCTCGAGGACCTCGACGGAGAACTGCTCCAGCAGCGCTTCGAGCAGCTCTTCCTTGTTCTCGTAGTAGTTGTAGAACGAGCCGGGGGACTTGCCCGCCGCGCGCGCGATGTCGGAGATCTTGGCGTTGAAGTAGCCCTGCTCCGCGAAGACCTTCCGCGCCGCGTCCAGGAACGCCGCCTCGGTCCGCCGGCCCTTGGGCGTGGGTGGCCTCGCAGGCATCCTGCAACCCCTTCTGATGACGGCGGACCGCTCCCGCGCACCTGGTGATGTGAACCGAAGTTTAGAGGATCGGCGCCCGCCCAGGACGCGTTCCGCACCCCGTTGACTAAAACTGAATTTAGCATCAGTATTATCCGCAGCACGCGGCGTGCCCGCCGCACGACCGGACGGCCGATCGAAGGGACGCACCCATGGCGATGATGACCGGGGAGGAGTACCTCGCCTCACTCGACGACGGCAGACGGATCGTCGCCGAGGGCGAGGACATCAAGGACCTGACCACCCACCCGCAGTTCGCCACCGCGCTGAAGCTGGTGGGTGCCGGGTACGACCGGCATCACCGCCCCGGGGACGACGCCAGCGGCCCCTACTTCAAGATCCCGCGCAGCCCCGCGGACCTGAAGGACATCCTGGAACTGCTCCTCGGCTGGGACATGGTCACCGTCACCACGTCCCAGGGGCTGCTGGCGCTGCTCACCGCGGCGGCCCGGATCCGCCCGGCCGACGCCGAGTACGCGCGGCGGATCGAGGACTACTTCGCCCACTGCCGCGACAACGACCTGCGCTGCGTGCAGGCGATCACCGACGCCAAGGGCGACCGCAAGCGCCCGCCGAGCGCGCAGGACGACCCCGACGTCTACACCCGCATCGTCGAGCGCCGCCCGGACGGCATCGTCGTCCGCGGCGCCAAGCTGCACATCTCGTCGGCGGCGGTCAGCCACGAGCTGGTGGTGATGCCGACCAAGAACATGAAGCCGGGCGAGGAGGACTGGGCGGTCGCGTGCGCGATCCCGGTGAACGCGCCGGGCGTGACGATCGTCAACACCAGCTACGCGCCGCGCGAGCGGCTGGCCGACTTCCCGGTCAGCTCCCGGCACAACATGCCGGAGGGCTTCGTCATCCTCGACGACGTCTTCGTCCCCAACGAGCGGGTGTTCCTCGCGGGCGAGATCGAGCACTCCGCGACGTTCGCGCACTCCCTCGGGCTGTGGGAGCGGCTCGGCGGGACCGCGCACCTGGCCGAGTACGGCGACACCCTGGTCGGGCTGGCGCAGCTCATCGCCGAGGCCAACGGCACCGACCGCGTCTCGCACATCCGCGAGAAGATCGCCGAGATGGTCATCTACGCCACGCTGGTGCGCGGCTCCCTGGAGGCGGCCATCGCCAACGCCGAGGCCAGCCCGGAGGGCTGGTACTTCCCGAGCGAGCTGTACACCAACGCCGCCAAGCACTACGGCGCCGCCGAGTTCAGCACGATGATCCGGCATCTGCACGACATCGGCGGCGGGGCGATCGTCACCGCGCCGTCCGTCGCCGATCTGGAGCACGCGGAGGTCGGCCCGTTCATCCGCAAGTACATGCGGACCAAGGACGGCATCGACGGCGAGTACCGCACCCGGCTGTTCCACGCGATCCGCGACTTCACCGCCGACGCCTACGGCGGCTGGCAGCTGGTCACCATGCTCCAGTCCGGCGGCGGGCTGTACGCGCAGCGGCTGGTGGCCCGCAAGCACTACCCGATGGACGACGCGAAGACCCTGGCGCTCAAGCTCGCCGGGCTCGCAGAGGACTGAACGGTGCCGAACGACAACGACTCCCTCAGCCTGGACGCCTTCCGCGCGGAGGCCGAGCGGTTCCTGCGCTCGATCGCCGGCGAGTTCACCGGCGACGCGGCCGCCGGGCCCGCCGGGGGACGCCGCGCGTCCGACCGGATCGCCGCCGTGGAGGAGCTGGGCGAGGGCCACGAACTCCAGGTCAAGCAGGCCAGGCGGCTCCAGGCGCGGCTGTTCGACGCCGGGCTGGCCTGGCCGAGCGGTCCGGCCGACTGCGGCGGGCGCGGGCTGACCCGCGAGCACGACCAGATCGTCGACGGGCTGCTCACCGACATGGGCTTCCCGTCCCGGGAGATGCTGTTCGTCGGGCTGCACATCGTCGCGCCCGCGATCGACGCGCACGGCACGGCGGAGCTGCGGCGGCGGATGCTGACCGCGCTCTACCGCGCCGACATCATCGGCTGCCAGCTGTTCTCCGAGCCCGGCGCCGGCTCCGACCTCGCGGGCGTCGCCACCCGGGCCGTCCGGGACGGCGAAGACTGGGTCCTCACCGGCCAGAAGGTGTGGACGTCGATGGGCCACCTCGCGGACGTCGGCGAGGCGCTCGTCCGCACCGACCCGGCGGCCGGCAAGCACGGCGGGCTGACGGTGTTCCTGGTGGACATGCACGCGCCCGGCGTGACCGTCCGGCCGATCCGGCAGATGACCGGCGGGTCCGCGTTCAACGAGGTGTTCCTGGACGGCGTGCGCGTCCCCGACTCCCACCGCGTCGGCGGCGTCGGCGAGGGCTGGCGGGTCGCCGGGACCAGCCTCGGCAGCGAGCGCGAGACCATGATCGGCGGCGACGGCCCGGTCAGCCCGTACGTGCTGGAACGGCTGGCGGCACTGGTCGAGCGGCTCGGCGCGGCGGACGATCCGGTCCACCGGCCGCGGATCGCCCGGACCGTCGCCGCGGTCACCGCGATGCGCGCCGCCGCCGCCCTGCCGCCCGGCTCCTGGGGCCACAGGACGGAGTCGGTGTCCGGGTCTGTCCTGAAGATGCTCATGACCCGGGCCGTGGACGAGATCGCCGCGCTGGCGGCCGAGGTGCTCGGCGAGCGCGCGTTCACCGACGGCGGCGAACCGGACGCCTACGCCTGGTCGGAGTTCGTCCTCGGCGCCCCGGCCATGCACATCGCGGGCGGCACCGACGAGATCCAGCTCAACATCATCGCCCAGCGCGGGCTCGGCCTCCCCCGGCCGCCCAAGCCGGGCTGACTTTAGGACGGCACACGATGGAATCCTTCATCCAACTGCGCAAGGGAACCACGCCACGCCAGGTCCACCGCGACCTGGACGGGCTGAAGGAAGACGAGATGGGCAGGTCCGGGTTCACCGGCCGGACCACCTTCTTCTACCGCCGCAACGACCCGTCCAGGTACCGGGTCGAGGGCGATCTGCGTCCCCTGGACGTCCAGACCGGGACGCTCGAACCGAGCGACCTGCACGACGCGGCGGGCGAGCCGCTGCCGCTGCTGAGCAACGACGACTGCCGCATCCTGCTCAGCCGCCGCGGGCAGGCGGCGCCGTTCTACGAGCGCAACGTCGACGGCGACGAGCTCTACTTCGTCCACAAGGGCACCGGGCACTTCGAGACCGAGTTCGGGCGGCTGGCCTACCGTCCGGGCGACTACGTCTACCTGCCGAAGGCGACGACGTACCGGCAGGTACCGGACGGTGAGTCGCACCTGCTCATCGTCGAGGCGCGGGAGGAGTTCCGGGTGCCCGAGGCGGGCTCGATCGGCCGGTACTTCCCCTACGACCCCGCGCTGATCACGATCCCCGAGCCCGAGGTGTTCGAGGAGCCGCGGCGGGACGAGCACGAGATCCGCCTCCGCCACCTCGGCGGCCGGACGTCGCTGTTCACCCCCCACCATCCGCTGGACGCGGAGGGCTGGCGGGGCGACAACGTCGCCTTCACGTTCAACGTCGACGACTACGACGTGATCACGTCGGAGAGCGTCCACCTGCCGCCCACGGTGCACCTGTTCATGCAGGCCACCGGCGTGTACGTGATGAACTTCCTGCCGCGTCCGGCCGAGCTGGTCCCGGGCGTGGAGCGCATTCCCTGGTACCACCGCAACGTCGACTACGACGAGGTCGCGTTCTACCACGGCGGGAGCGTGTTCGGCGTGGACATGCCGGAGGGGCTGCTCTCCGTCGTCCCGCAGGGCATCCACCACGGCATTCCGGAACGGGCGCGGGAGCGGTCGCGGCGCAGGTTCGACGTCGACCAGCGCGTGGAGTGGAAGGTCATCGCGATCGACACCCGCCGCCGGCTCACCCCGAGCCGGGCCCTGCTGGACGCGGCCCCCGGGGAGGGCGCATGACCGCCGCCGACCGCCACGAGTACGACCGCGTCCCGTACCTGGTGATCTTCAAGGACGACTCCGCGTACCGCGACACCTACGGCGGCGTGGTCGAGGACGTGGTGCTGGAGAGCTACCTGCTCAAGCCGCGCGGCGTCCCGTCCGACACGGTGATCGTCTTCATGCACCCGATCGGCGGGGGCGCCTACCTGCCGATGTCCAACGCACTGCCCCGGGCGGGGCACCACGTCATCTACTGCAACAGCCGGTACCGCGGCGTGGACAGCGCGCTGATCATGGAGAAGGTCGTCCAGGACCTCGGGGCCTGCGTCCGGGACGCCCGCGAGCGGCTCGGCTACCGCAACGTGATCCTCGGCGGCTGGAGCGGCGGCGGCTCGCTGTCGCTGTACTACCAGCAGCAGGCGCAGTCGCCGACCGTCACCGCCACCCCCGCCGGTGAGGCGCCCGACCTGACCAAGCTGGGGCTGCAACCCGCGGACGGCCTGATGCTGCTCGCCGCGCACATCAGCAGGCACGGCACGCTCACCGAATGGATGGACGCCTCCATCCTGGACGAGCGCGACCCGGAGAACCGCGACCCCGAACTCGACCTCTACGACCCCGACAACCCGAACCAGCCGCCGTACACCGAGGAGTTCCTCACCCGGTACCGGCAGGCGCAGATCGACCGCAACCGGCGGATCACCGCATGGGTCAAGGAGACGCTGGAGGACCTGCGCGGCAGCGGGCGGCCCCTGGAGGAGCGGGGATTCGTCACCCACGGCACGATGGCCGACCCGCGCTGGCTGGACCCGGCCGTCGACCCCAACGACCGGCGTCCCGGCCGGTGCTACCTGGGCGATCCCAAGGTCGTGAACATGGGGCCGGTGGGGCTGGCGCGCTTCTCCACGCTGCGGAGCTGGCTGTCGCAGTGGAGCTACGACGACGCCAACGGCGACGGGCTCCGCTGCGCCGCCGACCTGGAGATCCCGACGCTCGTCATCGGCAACTCCGCCGACGACGCCTGCACCCCGAGCCACACGCGAAGGCTCTACGAGGCGGTCGGGCACAAGGACAGGACGCTGCACACCGTCCAGGGCGCCAACCACTACTACTCGGGCCGGAGCCAGCGCCCGTACCTGGCGGAGGCCGTCGACACGATCACCGGGTGGCTGGCCGAGCGGGGCTGGGCGGGCGCGAAGTGAGCGAGGAACTGCTGAGCCCGGAGGAGGTGCGGTCCGCGCTGCGCGCGTACTTCGCCGGCTCCTCCGTGCTGGACGAGGCGAGGGCGCTGCGCGACGACGCGGCCGCGTTCGGCGAGGACGGCTTCGACCGCGACCGCTGGCGGGCCCTCGCCGGGGATGTCGGCCTGGTCGCGATGGCCGGGCCGGAGGCGGCGGGCGGTCTCGGCCTCGGGCTCGTCCATCTGACCGCGGCACTCGAAGAGGCGGGCGCGTGCCTCTACCCGGGGCCGGTGCGGGCGTCCGTCCTCGCCGCCTGGACGCTCGGCCTCCCCGGCGCGAGCCTGCCGGACGGCGCCGGGGCCCTGCTGGACGGCACCGAGATCGCCGGAATGCCGCAGTCGTTCGCCGGCCGGGCCCCGGGGCTGGTGCTCTCCGGCGGGCGTGTTTCCGGGACGGTGCGTGCCGTCACCCACGGCATGTCGGCGGACGTGCTGCTCACCCTTGCCGACTCACCGCAGGGGCTCGTCCCCGTGCTGGCCCGGCTGGCGGAGGGCGACGTCGCCCGGCGGGCCGTCCAGGCCACCGACCTGACCGCCGGCCTGGCGGACCTCGAGCTGCGGGCCGTGCCCGCGGTCCCCGGTGACACCGGCGCGCTCGATCGGACGCGGGACGCCGCCCGGCTGCTGCTGGCCGCCGAGCAGGTCGGCGGCGCGCAGGGCTGCCTCGCGCAGATGGTGGACTACGCGAAGATCCGTACGCAGTTCGGCCAGGTCATCGGCGGCTACCAGGCGATCCAGCACCGCTGCGCGCGGGTCGCGATCGCGGTCGCCGGGGCGCGGGCGCTGGTGCTCGCCGCCGCCAAGGCGATCGACTCGGGTGAAGGCGAGGCGGCGCACCGGCTCGTCCTGCTGGCCAAGGCCGAAGCGTCCGAGGCGTTCGACGGCGCCGCCGACGCGCTGATCCAGGTGCACGGCGGCATCGGGTTCACCTGGGAGCACGACGCCCACCTGTACTTCCGGCGGGCGCGGGCGTCGTCGGCGCTGGAGGGCGCCCCGTCCCGGCTGCGGGACGACGCCGTGACCGCCGGCTGCCTGTCGCTGCTCACCCGCGCCCCCGTCAGCTGATCTCCGAGACGATCGTGAAAGGACATGCCGTGCCGACTCCCGTCATCGTGGAGGCCGTCCGTACCCCCGCGGGCAAGAGGGGCGGGTCGCTGTCAGGGTGGCATCCCGCCGAACTGGCCGCCGAGACGCTCAAGGCCCTCGCCGCCCGCGCCGGGATCGACCCCGCCGCCGTCAACGACGTGATCATGGGCTGCGTGACCCAGGTGGGGCCGCAGAGCACCAACATCGCGCGGAACGCCGTCCTCGCGGCCGGGTGGCCCGCCGGAGTGCCGGGGACGACCGTGGACCGCCAGTGCGGCTCGTCCCAGCAGGCCGTCCACTTCGCGGCGCAGGCCGTGGCGTCCGGCTTCATGGACGTGGTCGTCGCCGCCGGCGTGGAGTGCATGAGCACCGTGCCGATGTTCTCCAACGCCCCCGGCGGCGACATCCGGGCCGTGTACGGGGACGAGGTCCAGGCCCGGTACGCCGGCCGCGTCTCCTATGGGACGTCCGGGCTCGTCCCGCAGGGGATCTCCGCCGAGCTGATCGTGGACCGCTGGAACCTGACCCGTGAGGAGCTCGACGCCTACGGCCTGCGCAGCCAGGAGCGTGCGGCGACCGCGACCGCCGAGGGACGGTTCCGCCGCGAGATCGTCCCGGTGGCGCGCAAGGTCCGCGACCGCGAGACCGGTGAGGTCACCGCGCCGGGCGGCGCGCCGCTCACCGAGGACGAGTGCATCCGCGCCACCTCGGCGGAGGCGCTGAGCGGGCTCAAGCCCGCGTTCGTCCCCGACGGGCGGGTGACCGCCGGGAACTCCTCGCAGATCGTGGACGGCGCCGCCGCCGTCCTCGTCATGAGCGACACCGCCGCCGAACGCCTCGGCCTGACGCCGCGCGCGGCGATCAGGGGCATGGCGGTGGTGGGCGACGACCCCGTCGACATGCTCACCGCGCCCATCCCCGCCACCCGTGACGTCCTCGCCAGGACCGGCCTGACCGTGGACGACATCGCCCTGTTCGAGGTCAACGAGGCGTTCGCGCCGGTCGTCCTCGCGTGGCAGCGCGAGCTCGGCGCCGGCATGGAGCGGCTCAACGTCAACGGCGGCGGCATCTCGCTGGGCCATCCGCTCGGCGCGTCCGGCGCCAAGCTGATGACGACCCTGCTGCACGAGCTGGAGCGCACCGGCGGCCGGTACGGGCTGCAGACCATGTGCGAGGGCGGCGGCATGGCCAACGCGACGATCATCGAGCGCCTGTCATGAGCGGCCTGTTCGCCCTGGACGGGCGGGTCGCGATCGTCACCGGCGCGTCCAGCGGCATCGGGCGGCACATGTGCGGCGTCCTGACCGGGGCGGGCGCCCTCGTCGTCGCCGCCGCACGCCGCGAGCCGAAGCTGCGGGAGCTGGCCGCGGCGGACGACAGGATCGTGGCCCAGGCGTGCGACGTCACCTCGACCGCCGACTGCGAACGCGTCGTCGAGCGGGCGGCCGAACTCGGCGGCCCGCACATCCTGGTCAACGCGGCCGGCTTCGGCGACCCGGTACCCGCCTTCGACCTGACCGCCAAGGAGTTCCGGCGCACGCTCGACGTGGACCTGACCGCCACGTTCGAGATGAGCGTCCACGCCGCGCAGGCCATGCGGGGCCGGGGCGGCTCCATCGTCAACATCGCCTCGATCCTCGGCCTCGGGGCCTCGTGGCCGGTCACGCAGGCGGCCTACTGCGCGGCCAAGGGCGGGGTGGTCAACCTCACGCGCCAGCTCGGCGCGGAATGGGCGGACGAGGGCATCCGCGTCAACGCCATCGCGCCCGGCTGGTTCCCCAGCGAGCTGACCGAAGAGATGTTCGCCGACGAGAAGGCGATGCGATGGCTCCGGCGCAACACGCCGATGCGCCGTCCCGGCCGGCTGGCCGAGCTCGACGGGCCGCTGCTGCTGCTGGCCGGTGACGCGGGCGGCTTCATCACGGGCCAGACCATCGCCGTGGACGGCGGCTGGACCGCGCGATGAACGGAGGAACCGTGCGCAGACGCCTCTACGACGACGTCCACGAGGACTTCCGGCAGAGCTTCCGCTCCTTCGTCGCGGCCGAGATCCTCCCGCACCACGACCGGTGGGAGGAGGCCGGGCGGGTGGACCGCGAGATGTTCACCGCGGCGGGCGAGGCCGGATACCTCGCGATGGCGGTCCCGCCGGAGTACGGCGGGCTCGGCACGGACGACTTCCGGTTCAACGCCGTCATCGGCGAGGAACTGCAGCGGGCCAACGTGATCGGGTCGGGCATGTGCATCACGCTGCACAACGACGTGGTCCTGCCGTACCTGCTGCACTTCGCCGACGAGCGGCAGAAGCGGCGCTGGCTGCCGGGGATGGTGACCGGCGAGCGGATGGGCGCGATCTCCATGACCGAGCCGGGCGCGGGCTCGGACCTCGCGGCGCTGGCCACGAGCGCCCGCCTGGACGGCGACGACTACGTCGTCAACGGCGCCAAGACGTTCGTCACCAACGGCCTCAACGCCGACCTCGTGATCCTGGCCGCCCGCACCGACCCCGCGCAACGCCACAAGGGGATCAGCCTCCTGGTCGTGGAGGACGGCACGCCCGGCTTCACCCGCGGGCGCCACCTGGACAAGATCGGGCTGCGCAGCCAGGACACGGCGGAGCTGTTCTTCTCCGACGCACGCGTCCCCGCCGCGAACCTCCTCGGCGGCGTGGGCGAGGGCTTCTCCATCCTGATGCGGAACCTCGCCCAGGAACGGCTGGGCCTCGCGGTGTCGGCGATCTCGGCCGCCCGCGCCGCCCTCTCCTGGACGGTCGAGTACTGCAAGCAGCGCGAGGCGTTCGGACGGCCGCTGATGGCGCACCAGAACACCCGGTTCACCCTCGCCGACCTCGCCGTTCAGGTCGACGTCGGGCAGACCTTCGTCGACGCCCTCATCGAGGCCCACGGCCGGGGCGAGCTGACGGCCGAGGACGCGGCCAAGGCCAAGTACTGGACGACCGAACTGCAGCAGACGGTCGTCAACCGCTGCCTGCAACTGCACGGAGGCTACGGGTTCATGCGCGAGTTCCCGATCGCCAGGGCCTACCTGGACGCCAGGATCCAGACGATCTTCGGTGGCACGAACGAGATCATGAAGGAGATCGTCGCGCGGACCCTGGACGGCGGCGGCGGCGACCGTCCGGCGGCGCGGCGATGAGCGTCGACGTCACCCGCGACGGCGGCATCACCGAGATCACGCTGAACCGTCCCGCCAAGCGCAACGCCATGACCGACGCGATGTGGAGCGCACTGGGGGAGATCCTCACCGACCTGGGGGACACCCGCGTTGTGATCATCACCGGCGCGGGCGGCTCCTTCTGCGGCGGCTCGGACGTCACCGGCCTCCTCGACGACCCCGATTCGCTGCCCGACCGCATCGCCGTCTCGAACCGGTGCGTGCTGGCGATGCGCGAGCTGCCCGTCCCGACGATCGCGAAGGTCGGCGGCCCCGCCGCAGGGGCGGGCGCGAACCTCGCGCTGGCCTGCGACTTCGTCCTCGCCGCCGAGGACGCCTACTTCGCGCAGCTGTTCGTCCATCGCGGCCTGTCGGTCGACAGCGGCGCGAGCTGGCTGCTGCCCAGGCTGGTGGGGGAGCGGCGGGCCCGCGAACTGTGCCTGCTGGGCCGGCGCGTCGGCGCCCCGGCGGCGCTCGACATGGGCATGATCACACAGGTCGTCCCGGCGGATAGCCTGGACGGGACGGCGGCCGAGCTGGCCGGCCGCCTGCACGACCTGTCCGCGCCCGCGCTGGCCGGCACGAAACGCATGCTGAACCGGACATGGCGGTCCACATTCGCCGAGGCCTTGGACGCCGAGTCCGCCAACCAGGTTCAGGTCATCCAAAGCCCCGAAGCCCGCGCCGCGATCAACGCCTTCACCACCCACCACCCCTGACCACCTCAGGCGGGCAGCCTCACCGGACCGCAACGAACCGACGAGCCACTTGCGGCCAACCTTCCCTCCTGGTCTCCATCGGCCAAGGACTGCGCCCACCGCCACAGCCTCCGCAGTTCGCTGAGGCGAGCACCCCCAGGGAGTTGCGGACCGCTTCGGCCAGTGGCTCTACTTCCGCTGCGGTGAGCACTCCGGCGACGACGCGGGCCGGCACCAGCACGGCGCAGCGTGCTGCCCGCCACCGGTCCTCTGTTCCAGCAGCCCTTCGCCGGTGGTGGGGTCGACGTCGGCCGGATGCGCGCCGTCCAGCGCGATGGTGATGATCGCGGGCGTCTGGCCCATGTCGCCACGCAGCGGCAAGCGCGGTTCCGGCGACTCCTCCTTCCAGCAGGGCCCCGAACGCCATGTTGATCACCGGCATTTCGCTCGTGCTCGTCCTCGAACACCTCGGTCAGCTCCAACTGCACAAGTGATCGGCCAGAGCGGGGAACAGGTTGCCGAGTTGGGCGGGCTGCTGGAGGTCGAGGACGACCGGCTGACCCGGCTCCCGAAGAATTTCTTGGGGACGGTGATTCGCCGAGAGTGCGTTCAACCGCCTAGCGCGGAGTGGAGTTCGTCGAGCGCGTGCTGGATAAGGGTGGGGATCTGGCCGACGTCGGGGAGGTCGGCGTTCATTGCGCAGGCGACGTTGACTCCGGTGCTGGTGTGCAGGGCGATGAAGTCGGCGCCGGCGTGGAAGGGAAGTGGGGGGACGGCGAACAGGTCGATCGCCCCGGGGATATCGATTGTCTGGGTGGGGAGCATGGTGAAAGTGACGAGCCCCGGAGCCACTAGCGGCGCTGCGAACGCGAGTGCGGACGCGGCTATGAGGGCGGGCAGGAACCCGAGCCTTTCGATGAAGGCTTGGTTTCTACGAGCGTGGACGATGTGTTGCAGGGTCAGCCCTTCCCGGATGGCTTGGAGCCGCCGGTACGGCGATGGGTCACCACCGGGCAGGGTGAGGGAAACGATGCAGGAATGGTTTCCCAGGGCGCCGTTTCGGCGTCCATTGCCGAAGCCGGTCGGGACGCTGAGGTAGATGTTGCGGCGGCGCCAGTCACGCGGTTTGCCCTGCCGGGTGGGGTTCCAGTCGTGCAGGGCGCCGGCGACCGCGGCGAGCGTGACGTGGGCGATGGTGGATCCGGTGCGTTCGGCGACCTCGTGCAGGATGTTCGGGTCGAGGTCGGCGACGTCCAGCAGCGGGATGTTGGTGGTGGTGGCGGGGGGCCGCCAGCGCGGGTCGGTCGGGTAGGGGCGCTGTGCGGCGAGGGTGCGCAGGGCGCCGCAGAGCGTGGATCGTCCGGGGTGCCGGGTGAGGGTGGGGGGTTGCAGTGGGCGGCCGGTCAGCGTGGCCCGGAGGGTCGCGACGGCGCTCATGCCGTCCTGGAATGCGTGGTGGGCCTGATAGCACAGCGTGTACTCGTCGGTGCTGTAACCGTGGATGATGTGCGCCCTCCACAATGGCTGGTCTTTCGGCAGGAGGGTGCACCGGGCCCGCATTACGGCGTCGTAGAGGTTGGCGCCTGGTGGGATGCGGTGGTATTCGATGTGACGGTCGGGGTCGAGTTCTTCGAGCGGGGTCCATTGTGCGGTGGGCAGCGGGCCGGTCAGGCGGTAGCGGAGGGCGGGAACGGCGGCGATGGCCGCGTTGGCGAGTTGGCGGAAATGGTCGTGGGCAGGGAGCGGTCCATTGAAGCGGATAGCGGCGCCGATGTTGCAGTTCTCTTCGTCCATCGGGCTGAGGAGAAGCATGAAGCGGTCGCCGCAGTTGGCTGGTACTGAGTCCATGAGTCAACACCGCCTGTCGTTGGGTCGGGCACTTTTGGCGCGGTATGTCGGGCCGCTTGGCCGGACTGCGGTGAGGGATGGGGCGAGCGGGCTCAGCGGCATGAGCGTGTCGGGGGTTGCGCGAGGTTCACGGTACCGGGCACGCAGTGCGCCGCCAGGGTTCGCGGGCCGGGGCGGTCGGAGCATGGGATCTGCCTTTGTGGTCTGGGCCGCTCTTGTCCGGTGCTCGTTCACCAGCGCATGAGCAGGGTGCCGCCGCTGATACCGCTGGCCAGTCCGACCAGGGCGATGAGATCGCCGGGTTGGACGCGGCCTGCGGTGGTGGCGGCGGCCAGCTGGGCCGCCAGGGTGGCCGCCACGAGGTTGCCGTGGTCGGTGATGGTGGTCTCGACCTTGTCGGTGGGGATGCCGGCGTGCCGGCAGAAGGTCTGCAACGCGGGCCGGGAGGTCTGGTGCAGGCAGATCGCGGCCATGTCGTTCCAGCCGACCCCGTGCTCGGTGAGGGGTTTCTCCCAGACGGCGGGGTCGAGCTTCAGCACCACGGCGGCCAGCCGTAGGGAATCGACGCTGAAGCGGCCGATCTGCCAGTTGCATGAGCCGGTGCGGACCAGCGGCACGATGGCTGCCTGGTAGGAGTTGGAGACGGCCAGGGTGTGGCGGCCGAGGATGCCCGGAGTGCTGCTGGCCTCCACCAAGAGTGCGGCGCCGGAGTCGGAGACGGTGTAGGACGGGATCGCGGCGGTGAACTCGTCGGCGGATGCCAGATCCCAGCGGATGGCCTCGCTGCCCCGTTCACCGCAGGCGACCAGGACGGTCTGACAGCGCTCGGTGAGGATGAGCGCCTCGGCCACCTCGATGGCGTTCAGCACGCTGCTGCAGGCGTTGCGCACGTCGAACACTGGGCAGCTGGCGCCGAGCTTGGCGGCGACCATGTGGGCGGTGGCCGGTTCGATCGCGTCGAGGCCGACGCCCGCGTAGATGATCAGATCGAGGTCGGTGGGTCGCCGCCCGGCCCGCTCCAGCAGATCGCGGGCCGCGGCTACGGCGAGATCGGACGGCATCATGCCCGGGTCGGCCAGATGCCGGTACCGCACTCCGGTGACGCGCTGGATGACGCCGCGGGGTACCCGCAGCCCCGGGTTGCGGGCGGCGAGTCGTTCTTCGAACTCGGGGGTGCTCACCACGGTCTGGGGGAAATGTGCGGCGACCGCCGTCACTCGCGCGTATCGCTGCGGGTTCATGGCTCAAGGCCGCAGGAACCCTCGGGCGCGGACTCGGGCGGGGCGGCGGCCGGTCCGTCCGATGAGGCGGCCGGGCAGGTGTCCGCGGCGGGGCCGCGGCGGCCGGGACGCGGGGGTGGCTGGTGCGGGGGGCGCCGGGCTGTGGTGCGTGGTTCGGTGGTGACCATGCAGCCGTGGGCCGGGTGATTGTTGATGACGATCCGGTGGAGGGGTTCCTCGCGTGTCTCGACGGGTCGCAGGACGACGCGGCGTGCCATTACCTGCAGGAAGGTGGTGGCCTGCAGCATGGCAAGGTGCCGGCCGATGCACAGCCTCGGCCCGACGCCGAACGGCATCCAGGTGTTGCGCGCGGGGCGGTCGTCGAGGAACCGTTCGGGCTGGAACAGGTGCGGGTCAGGGAAGTATCTCGGGTTGTGGTGCAGCGACCGGATGGCCACCAGGATCCCGGTCCCGGTCTCGACCCGGTAGCCGCCCAGGGTGAGAGGTTGCCGGGTGACGCCCAGGGGCGCGGCCACGGCGGGAGGGCGCTGGCGCATCGCCTCGCTGGCCACCGCGGTGGCGTACGCGTCGCTGTCCGCGGCCGTCGCCTCGTCGGCCAGCCGTTCCAGTACCTGTGGGTGCCGGATCACTCGTTCCACCGACCAGGCGATGGCCAGGCTGTTGGTGACGTGCCCGGCGGCCATCAAGGTGATCGACTGGTCGATCAGGGCCGGATCGGTCAGCCGTGCCCCCTGGGGTGTGCGCGCCTTCATCAGCACGCCCAGGATGTCGTCGCCCAGGTCGCCGCACTGTCTGCGGCGGTCGATCTCCTGCTGCACCAGGGCCCCGCAGGCGGCGCGCGCCTGATGAAACGCCGGCCATACCCGCATCGCTCCGGCCCGCCGTAGCGCGAATCGCACCGCTGTCCGCTGCGACATCCCCGCCCGCAGCAGGGCGCGGATCGGCGGCAGCCAGGCGCGCATCGCACGATCGTCCAGGCCGAACAGGTGGCGCAGTGTCGCGTACAGCACCGGCCGCTGAACATGTGCCAGCAACGGGAAGGGGGTCCCCGCGGGCGGGAAGGAGTCGACCATCTGCTCGGCGAGCGCGGCGATGTCGGCCCGATACCGTCCGACTGCCTTGTGCCCCAAGCCGGGCAGCAGCAATGTACGCAGCCGCTGGTGTTCGGCTCCTTCCTGCCCGAACAGCGACCGCGGACCCCACAGGATGGCGTTGGGGCGCGCGTTGAAGGAGGCCAGCCCTGGTTCGGCGGCCAGCGCACCGGTGATCATGTCCGCGTCACGCAGCATCACCAACGGCCCGAAGTTCGGCGTCCATACGCCGGCGATGTCGCCGTAGCGCTCAAACGCCCATTCGAACTGCTCGATCCGCAGCAGCAGCGCGTGCCACGTCCGCGGGTCCCACCGGCTCGGGCCGGGTACAGGACGGGCCGGTGAGGTGCCGGAAGCGGGCGAGGCCTGATGCGTGGTCATGCGGTTGCTTCCCTTCACTGGTCGTGCTGAGACCGGGGAACACCGGCGACGCTGAACACTGGCCATGCCGGCCGCACCGGACGCCGGCTCACGTTGCATCGACCTGCACTATCTGCCT
Source organism: Actinomadura sp. 3N508 (assembly GCF_044326375.1). Classification (NCBI taxonomy): domain Bacteria; kingdom Bacillati; phylum Actinomycetota; class Actinomycetes; order Streptosporangiales; family Thermomonosporaceae; genus Actinomadura; species Actinomadura sp. 3N508. The sequence continues at coordinate 194,001 of NZ_JBIRAX010000003.1, read as the reverse complement.
CGTGAGATGACACGCGCACTACGGCCACACCTGCCGGAAATTTCAGCGTTGGTACGCTTCGAAGTTGATTAACTACTATTGGTGACTATAGGTCGCCTTGTTGATCACCTACAGCGCGCGAAGGGCACACCCATGCGACCGACTGGAAAGACCGCCCTCGTCACCGGCGCCACTGGAGGGCTCGGCCAGGTCATCGCCCACACGTTCACCGCCCGAGGCGTCCGTCCCGTGCTCACCGGCCGAAACTCCGACACCCTCACCCGCCTGGCCGACGAACTGGACTGCCCGGCCATCACCGCCGACATCACCGCCGACGGCGACTTCGCCGCACTGATGCAACAGGCCGGACCGATCGACATCCTGGTCGCCAACGCAGGCATCTCCGGCCCCGTCAGCCTGGCCGACGCCACCCTCGAGGAGATCGACGCCTTCGTGGCGGTCAACCTGCGCGCCCCCATGAGGATGGCGCGCATCGCCGCCGAGCAGATGGCCCGCCAAGGCGGCGGGCACATCGTCTTCATGAGCTCACTGGGCGGCAGGATCCCCCTTCCGCGCATGTCGCTGTACTGCAGCACCAAACACGGCCTTCGCGGCTTCGCCCACGCCATCCGCGCCGACCTGGCTTCCCACGGCATCGGCGTCTCGGTCATCTGCCCGACCTTCGTCCGTGACGCCGGCATGGTCACCCGCCAGCCGGTTCCGCTGCCCCCCTGGGCCCCCACCTGCACCGCCCAGCAGGTCGCCGACGCCGTCTACCGGGCCATCGTCACCAACACCGCGGAGATCCTCGTCGCGCCCTGGTACCTGCGCCAGATCACCCGCCTGTCCGGCCTGTCTCCGGCCATTCCTGCCGGCATCAACCGCCTGACCAGACTCGACCGCCACGCCGAAGCCATCACCGACGGCCTCGCCCGCCGCCAGACCTCCCACATCCTGTGACCCATGGCCGGCCTCGGCCCGCCGCCCGCACGCATGGCGGCCGGTACACCACCACGCCCTACAGCTTCTGCGAAATCCCTCCGTCAAGCTCCGCCGCAGCCAGAGCGCCCCATGAGTGACAGACAGCGAGGACTCCCGTGCCCGCATCCGGCTGGAGCCAGGTACTTCACGCCCGCGTCGATCTTCCACCTCACCGGTACGACAACGCCGAGGTCATCGCCGCGGTCAAGCGCCTGATCGCCGACACCGGACGCTCGCCGTGCAGCGACGGCGTGATCCGCCGGATGTTCACCAACTCCGGCGTCCGCACCCGCCACACGAGCCTCCCACTGGAACAGCTCGGACGGCGTTCCTTCACGCAGGCGCTGACGCAACAGCGGCAGGCGGTGATCGAGCAGAGCGTGACCGCGATCCGCAGCGCACTCGACGACCTGACGATCCCCCCGAACCAGGTCGACATGCTGGCCACCACGGCCTACACCACCCTGACTGCACCCCACGTGGACGTGGAGATCGCCACCGCCCTGGGGCTGCGCACCGACGTGCGGCGCATCGGCATGCCGCCCGCCGGCTGCGCGGGCGGTGCTGCGATGACCGGGAGGATGCACGACCACCTGCGCGGCCACCCCGATCACCTAGCGGTCGGTGTCGTGTGCGATCTGCCCTGCTTCCTGCTCGGTACCTCACCGATGACCCTGACCCGCATCGTGGAAACCGCTCTGTTCGGCGACGGCTGCGGCGTGATCGTGATGGCCGGGGCGCACCGCGCCGGCACCCACCCGACAGGTCCGCGCATCCTGGACACCCACAGCTCCTTCATCCCCGGGACCCAGCACATGGTGGGCTGGCACGTCGAAGATCAGGGCCTGCGCACCTTCCTGGAACCCGGCACCGCGGAAGCCTTCGAGCAAGCCGCACCCGCAACGGTCAGCAGCCTCCTGTCCCCCCACAGCCTGAATACCACCGACATCGGAGCATGGATCTGCCACCCCGGCAGCGCCAAGATCCTCCAGCACGTCGCACGCGGCCTCGGCCTCGACCACGACGCGTTCGAAGTCTCCTACGACGTTCTGGCCCGCACCGGCAACATGGTCGGCGCCACCGTCATTCACGCCCTCCACCACGTGCACACCGCCAACCCGCCCACGGGCACATGGGGCGTCCTGATGGCCTTTGGGCCCGGCCTCAGCTGCGAACTGTCGCTCCTGCGGTGGCCCTGAGTGGTCTGCAGCTGAACCCCTCCCACTCGCCACCCGGAACCGTGGCCTCCTCCGGCCCCGTGCCGGAGAGTGAACGATCACTCAAGTTGAGGATGAGGACGTCATCGCCGGTGAGGACGTAGTGGTGTGGAAAGACCCCGCCAGAGGTCCTCTGGCAGGGTCTTGGTGCGTAGCGTGACCGCTTGGTGTGCAGCCAGCTTGTCGGCTTAGGCCTGGGGTCGGTTTCTACGTCAAGCTCGGCGAACAGACCTTCGCCCGCGTCACCGCCGAAACCGACCCCGCCGCACCCGCTGAGAAGACCCCCAGCGGCCCCGTCTTAGCGATCTGGCTTTGGCCGGGCCACGAGAACACCCGTATTGCGATAGCGATCATTCCGATATGGAAGGACGAGCGTGACCGTCGACGCGTTACCAGGGTGCCTGCTCATCGTGCCAGGCCCGCTGAGGGCCGCGTGGAATCGCGGCCACTAGAAGATCGAGGCTCGGCACCGCATCCGCGACGTCACCTACGCCAAAGACGCCTGCCAGACCCGTACCGGCCTGTAGGAAGGGCGGCACCTCACAAGGTGCTGCATCGGTGCGGGCCAACGCAGAGCGACCACGCTGCACGCCTGCACTCCTTGGCAACTGAGTCCGGCCCCTTTCCAGCGGGGGAGGCTTGACCGCACTCAGCTCGCGGGTGAGCTGAAGAGGGCTGTGCTGCGGGCTTGGTTGGGTGAAGTCGCGCTGGTTGTGCCGCTGCTCGTGTCGTTTGCGTTGGTGATGACGGCGCGGCGAGACCTCGGGCGCTTGCGGCCTCCGGCGGTTTCGCCCAGCGGGTCGGCTATGGCGTCGAGATTCTGGCCGACTCCCTGTGTCGGCGGTGTTTCCGCAGGTCCCCGCCCCAGTCCGCTGTGCGGACTGGGGCGTTGTGTGTGAGGCGGGCCACCTCGCAGAGTGTCATCCACGGCGCTACACGGTCGTCATATCGACGGCATGTCGTGTTTGCGCTGACGTTTTCGTCGACTCTGTGGGGAGAGCGTGGACAGTTCATCTGGTTCCAGCCCGCGGTTCTTCGTGGGGACGGACGTGGGCGGGACGTTCACCGACCTCGTCGTCCTGCGGGACGGGCGCCCGCCGCGGTTGTTCAAGTCGCCGACGACTCCGGACGACCGCTCGGAGGGTGTGGTGAACGCCCTGCGGCTGGCCGCCGAGTCCTACGGGCTGGACCTTCCGGGCTTCTGTGGCGCCGTCGTCTACTTCGCGCACGGGACCACCGCGGCGACCAACGCGCTGATCGAGCGCAAGGGCGCGCCGACCGCGCTGCTCACGACCCGCGGTTTCGGCGACACCATGCTCATCCAGCGGTCGATGACGTCCTGGGTCGGCATGGGCGCCCGCACCGGGCACTACAGCGCCCGCCGCAACCCGGACCCGATCGTGGCGCGGTCGCGGATCGTGGAGATCACCGAGCGGACCGACGCCGGCGGCGAACATGTCGTCGCGCTGGACGAGGACGAGGTGCGCGCGGCGTTGCGCCGGTTGCGGGACGAGGGCGTGCGGGCGCTGGCGGTCTCTTTCCTGTGGTCGTTCGTGAACGGCGCGCACGAGGAGCGGGTCGCCGAGATCATCGCTGCGGAGTGGCCGGAGGCGTACGCGACGCTGTCGCACGAGGTCGCGCCGGTGATCGGCGAGTACGAGCGGTCGGCCACGACGGTCGTCAACAGCTACCTCGGGCCGGTCATCCGCGACTACGTCGCGAACCTGGAGGGGCGGCTGCGCGCGGCGGGGTTCACCGGTGACTTCTCGATCATGGATTCGGGCGGTGGCGTCATGCGCGCCGAGGACGCGGCGCGCCGGGCGGCGTCGATGCTCACCTCCGGGCCCGCGGGGGGCGTGCTGGCCTCGACGGCGCTGGCCGCGCGGCTCGGGCACCGCAACGTGATCACCTCGGACATGGGCGGGACCAGCTTCGACGTCGGCCTGATCATCGGCGGCGAGCCGCTGGTGGAGCGGGTCAGCGAGGTCGGGGATCTGCATCTGGCGCTGCCGCGGATCAAGGTGACCGCGATCGGCGCGGGCGGTGGGTCGCTGGCGGCCGTGGACGAGTCGGGCGTGCTCGTCGTCGGTCCGGAGAGCGCGGGGTCGGTGCCCGGCCCGGCCTGCTACGGGCGCGGCGGCGACCGTCCGACCGTGACCGACGCCGACGTGGTGCTGGGCATCATCGACCCGGCCCGCTTCCTGGGCGGGCAGATGCCGCTGGACCGCGCGCTCGCGGAGAAGGCGATCCGCGTGCATGTCGCCGACCCGCTCGGGCTGAGCGTGGAGGAGGCGGCGGCCGGTATCCGGAAGGTCGCCGACAACCAGATGGCCGACCTGTTGCGGAAGGTGACGGTCGAGCAGGGCCACGATCCGCGGGACTTCGTCGTCTACGCCTATGGCGGGGCGGGCCCCACTCATGCCTACGCCTATACCGAGGCCGCGGGGATCGCGACGCTGGTCGTCCCGCCGACGTCGACGGTCCATTCCGCCTATGGTGCCGTCACCTCCGACCGGTACCGCGCGGTGCAGACGACGGAGGTTCACCGCACCCCGCCCGGCGTCCCGGATCCGGCCGTCCACCTGGACGCCGAGGCCATCTCCGCCACCCTGGACGCGCTGGCCGCCCAGTGCCGGACTGATCTGGACGACGACCCGCGCGTCCGGCTCTCGCGGGTGGCGTATCTGAAGTTCCGCCGGCAGTCGCACGAGCTGCCGCTCGCCGTTCCCGACGGCCCGGTCACGACCGGCGTCCTGCGCGGGCTGATCGAGGACTTCCGCACGGCCTACGAGCGGATCTACGGCGCGGGCACCGCCCTGTTGGAGGCGGGCGTGGAGATCCACACGCTGCGCGTCGAGGGACGGGTGAAGATCACCGACGTCCGGGCGGGACGGTACCCGGGCGCCGCCGACCCCGACGCCGCCCTGATCGGCGAGCGCGAGGTGCATTTCCCCGAGACCGGCCGGATCGCCACCCGCGTCTACCGCGGCGAGGGCCTCGGTGGCGGCGCCGCCCTGCACGGTCCCGCGATCTTGGAGTTCGCCGGCACGACCGTCGTGCTCGGCCCGAACCAGTCGCTGGCCGTCGACCACCACAGCAACCTCGTCATCGACTGCAAGGGGGAGGCGTGACGACCACCGACGCCATCGACCCGATCACCTTCGAGGTGATCCGGCATCGGCTGCTGGCCATCACCGATGAGCAGGGCGCGACGCTGGCGGCCATCTCCGGGTCCACCCATGTGGTGGAGGCCAGCGACTACAACGTCGGCCTCTACCTGCCGGACGGGTCGGTCGCCGCGATGGGGCGCACGATCCTGTCGCACGCCTCGTCCATGGCGGCGATCACGCGCTCGGTCATCAGCGACTGCGCCGAGTCGCCCGGTATCAATCCCGGTGACATGTTCATCGTGAACGACCCGTGGAAGGGCACCGTCCATGCCCAGGACGTCGGCCTTATCGCGCCGATCTTCTTCGACGGCGAGCTGCTCGCCTGGACCGGCGCGATGTGCCACATGGTGGACGTCGGCGGCATGACGCCGGGCAGCTTCTGCATCGACGCGACCGACTCCTACCAGGAGGGTCTGCAGATGCCGCCGACCAAGCTCGTCGACGGCGGCGAGGTCCGCACGGACGTGTGGAACCTGATCCTCGGCCACACCCGCATGGCGCCGACCGTCAATCTGGATCTGCGGGCGCTGATCGGCGCGAACAACACCGCGGTCCGGGCGATGACTGCGCTGGCCGAGAGGTACGGCGCGGCGACGGTCCGGACCGTGATGGCCAACCTCATCGGCCTGTCCGAGCGGCGGCTGCGCAACCGGCTCGCGCTCCTGCCCGACGCCCGGCTGCGCTCTCGTGCCTTCCTCGACAACGACGGCGGCCTCGCCCAGTCGTCGGAGAACGCGACCTACGAGGTCGACCTGGTACTGACCAAGCGCGGCGACACCCTGCACTTCGACTTCTCCGCGTCGTCCCCGCAGGCCAAGGGGTACATCAACTGCGCCCACTCGGGGATGATGGCCGGGATCGCGGCGGCGCTGCTGCCGACGCTGGCGTTCGACGCGCCGTGGAACGAGGGGCTGTTCCAGCCGGTCGAGGTCGAGTGCCCCGAGGGGCTGATCTGCAACGCGGCGCGTCCGGCGGCCGTCAGCGGCGGTGCGCTGGAGGCGGGCTGGCTCGTCGAGATGACGGCGCTGGAGTGCCTGTCCAAGCTCGCGGCGTGCTCCGATGAGCTGCTGCGCGAGGCGCAGGCGGGCCCTGCGGGCGGGCCGGACAAGTTCGTCCTCACCGGCGCGGGCGAGAACGGCGCCCGGCAGACGTACGTGATCATGGACTGCCTCGCCACCGGCGGCGCCGCCTACGCGCACCGCGACGGCGCCTGGACGCAGGGCCAGCACAACATCGAGCGGCAGAAGATCTCCAATGTCGAGGCCGTCGAGATGGACGCCCCGCTGCTGTACCTGTGGCGCGGCCTGGTCGCGGACTCCGGCGGCGCGGGCCGCCACCGCGGCGGCATGAGCATGGGCGCGGTCTACACCGTGCACGGCGGCCGGGACGTCACCGCGCTGAACTCCGCGCACGGCTGGGAGGTGCCCAATTCGACGGGCATCTTCGGCGGCTACCCGGGCGCGCAGAACACCCGCACCGTCGTGCACGGCAGCGACGTCAAGGCGCGGCTGGCCGCCGGGGTGGTCCCGGCGGTCGCGGAGCTGTCCGGCGAGCGGCCCGTCATGCGGGGCCGGCAGGGGCTCTACCAGCTCGGCGACGACGACGTCCTGGCCACCGTGCCGCAGGCGGGGGGCGGCTGGGGCGATCCGCTCGACCGGCCCGCCGCGTCCGTCCAGGCCGACCTGGACTTCGGGGCCGTCACCCCGGACGCCGCCGCCCGCCTCTACGGGGTGGAACTGGCGGCGGACGGCCGGGTCGACGACGCCGCCACCGCCGCGCGCCGCGAGGGCCTGCGCGCCGAGCGCCGGACGCAGCCCGCCGACCGGCCCCTTCCGGAGCAGCCGCGGGGCGAGCGCATCCGGATCCACCCGATGGGCGACGGTCTGGAAGTGGTCGAGGCCGGCGGGTCCCGCTGGATCGCGTGCGCGTGCGGGTGCGTCCTGTCGCCGGTCGAGGAGCCCTGGCGGCCCCGCGCGGCGCTCCGAACCAGCCGTGACGTGCACGCCTTCAGCCATGCCACGCGCCTGGACGAGGGTCTCGAACTGCGCGCCTACTCCTGCCCGTCGTGCGGCCGGCTCCAGGCCACCGACGTGGTGCGGCGCGGCGCCGCGCACCCCGACGACATCCGCCTGCTCACCGGCAAGGAGGAGGAGTGATGGGACGGCTCGCGTTCGCCGCGGCGACCTCGCACGTCGGCGCGATCGTCAAGAACCCCGGCGCCGACCCGGAGATCTCCGGGGAACTGCACGAGGCGTGGCGGACGCTCGACGCCGAGATCGCCGCCGCCCGCCTGGACGCCGTCATCCTGGTCGCCACCGACCATTACGAGACGTTCGGGCTGGAGAACTATCCGGCCTTCTGCCTCGGCCTGGCCGATGAGCACGAGGGCTGGGCGGAGTTCGGCAACCCCGGTGGAACCGTCGCCGGCCGTCCCGCCATCGGGGAGGCGCTGCTCGCGGACCTCACCGCGAGAGGGTTCGACCTCGCGCGCTCGCACACCATGGCGCTCGACCACAGCTTTACGGTCCCGCTGGCCAAGCTCCCGGCGGCCGCGGCCGCCGGGGTGGTGCCGCTGTTCGTCAACTGCAACACCCCGCCGCTGCCGACGCTGCGCCGCTGCGCGGAACTCGGCGCGGCGCTGCGGGAGGCGGTGCATGCCCTGCCCGGCGACGCCCGGGTCGGCGTGATCGGCACCGGCGGCCTGTCGCACTGGGTCGGGCTGCCCCGCTTCGGCGACATCAACGCCGAGTTCGACGGCCGGCTGCTGGGCCTGCTGGAGCGGGGCGACGCCGGGGAGATCCTCGCCTGGGACGACGCCACGATCCTGGACGAGGCCGGGAACGGCGCGCTGGAGATCCGCACGTGGCTCATCGCGGCGAGCGCGGCGGGCGGCCCGGCCCGGGTACTGGCATACCGCCCGATGCCCGCCTGGACGGTCGGGATCGGCATCGCCGCCTTCGAGGTGGCCGCATGAGCATCGTCGCGCTCAACCGGCTCGCACGGGAGCTGGAGCACACGCCGGGCCTGCTCGCGCGCTACCTGGAGTCGCCGGAGACCGTCCTCGACGGGTACCGGCTGACCGGGCCGGAAGGGCGTGCGGTGACCGCCAGGGACGCCTCCTGGCTGCTGGACGCCGGGATGAACCCGGTCGCGCTGCGCAACCTGATGGTCGTGCTCGGCGTCGCCCACCAGGACATGTATCCCGCCCGGAAGGACGGCACCTGACATGGCCGTTTCCGACGCGAAGGGAACAAGCCCGAACCTGGAGGCGGCGTCCGGGGGAGTCGCCCCGGTCCTGGAGTTGCGCGGCGTGCGCAAGGCCTTCGGCGGAGCGCAGGCGCTCGCGGGCGTCGACTTCACACTGCGGGCCGGCGAGGTGCACGCGGTCGTCGGCATGAACGGCGCCGGGAAATCGACCCTGGTGGAGCTGATCTGCGGCTCCATCACCCAGGACGACGGCGACATCATCATCGACGGCCGCCGCCAGGGCCCGCTCACCCCGCGCCGTGCCCACGCGGCGGGAGTGAGCATCGTCCACCAGCGGCGCACGCTCGTCGGCGAGCTGAGCGTGGCGGAGAACCTGCTGCTCGGCAGGCTCCCCACCCGCGCGGGACGGGTGCTGTGGCGCCGGGCCCGCGAGGAGGCCGCCGCCGCCCTCGCCGACCTCGGCCTGGACATCGCCCCCGGCACGCCCGCCGGGAGCCTCGACCCCGCCGAGCAGACGCTCGTCGAGATCGCCCGCGAGGTCCACCACGGCGGCCGGGTCCTCATCCTGGACGAGCCGACCGCCGCGCTCGGCGCCCGCGACGCCGAGCGCGTGCACGGCCTCGTCCGCACCCTGCGCGACCGGGGCAGGGCCATCATCTACATCTCGCACCACCTGGAAGAGGTCCTGTCCCTCGCCGACCGCGTCACCGTCATGCGCGACGGCCGGGTCGCGGCCGTCGAGGACAGGGCCGCGCTCGACCTGCCCGCCCTCGTGCGGGCGATGGTCGGCGACCGGCTGGTGCAGGGCAGGCGGCCGGAGACCTCCCGGAGCCCCGGTGCCGTGGTGCTGACGCTGTCCGGGCTCGGCCGGGGCCGGCTGCGGCCGTTCGACCTGGAGATCCGGGCCGGTGAGGTCGTCGCCGTCCTCGGCCCGGCGGGCGACGGCCAGTCGGAGCTGTTCGGGCTGCTCAGCGGGCTGCGCCGGGCGCGCAGCGGCACCGTCGCCGTGCGCGGCGCGGTGCTGCGGTCCGGCAGCGTCACCGCCGCCCTCGGCGCCGGGCTGCGCTGCGTCACCGGGGACAGGCTCGCCTACGGGCTCGTGCCGGGCCTCGGCGTCGACGAGAACCTCGACCTGGTCCGGCGGGGCAGGCGTCGGCCCTGGCTGGTGCGCTGGCGCGACGTGCACGCCCGCGCCCGCGCGTCGCGGGAGCGCTACGGCGTCACCACGATCCAGGAAGACCCGCCCGTGGCCGCGCTGTCGGGCGGCAACCAGCAGAAGGTCCTGCTGTCGGCGTGGCTGGACGGCGACGTCGCCGCCTGCCTGCTGGAGGAGCCGACCAGCGGTGTCGACGTCGCCGCCAAGGGCGACATCCACCGGATCGTGGACGGCCTCGCCGAGCGCGGGACCGCCGTCCTGCTCACCTCCTCCGACATCGACGAGGTGATCCGGCTCGCCGACCGCGTCGTCGTCGTGCGCGGCGGCCGGGCCGTCGCCGACCTGCCCATGGACCACGTGAGCCGGGACGACCTCGGCACGCTCATCGCCGGAGGAGACCAGCCATGACCGCACTGACCGCGACGAGCGAACGCCTGCGGCTCGCCCTGCCGCCGGGCCTGTCCCGCCACCTCGGCCTGCTGGCCGTGCTCCTGGTCGTCGGGGCCTTCACCGCGCTGCGCAGCGACGTCTTCCTCACCGGCCCGAACCTGCTCAACGTGTCCCAGCAGATCGCCGTGGTCGCCGTCCTCGCGGCCGGGCTCACCCTGCTGATGACCGCGGGCGGCATCGACTTCTCGCTCGGCGCGATCGCCGCCGTGACCCACGGCGTCACCGCCCAGCTCATCGTCGCGGGCCTCGACCAGTGGGCCGCGGTCGTGCTGGCGCTCGCGCTCGGCGCGACGATCGGCCTGGTCAACGGGATCGTGGTGACCTACCTGCGGGTCACCCCGTTCGTGGCGACGCTCGCCACCTCCACCGCCCTCAGCGGCGCCGCGCTGCTGATCATCGACGGCAAGAGCGTGTCCATCGGGAAGGCGCTGGAGACGCTCGGCTTCGGCGAGGTGTTCGGCGCGATCCCGGCCCTGGTCGTCGTCGCGGTCGCCGTCTGCGTCGCCGCGGGCCTGATGCTGCGCTGGACGGCGTTCGGCCGCAACGCCTTCGCGATCGGCGGCAACGAGCAGGCCGCCCGGCTGGCGGGCATCCCCGTCGCGCGGACCAAGCTGCTGCTCTACACCCTCGGTGGCCTGCTCGCCGGGCTCGGCGGCGTCATGCTCGTCGCCCGGCTCGGCGCGGCCAGCCCCGGCACCGGCGGCCTGCACCTGGAGCTCACCGTGGTCGCCGCGGTCGTCATCGGCGGCACCGCCCTGCACGGCGGCAGCGGCACCCTCGTCGGCACCGCCCTGGGCGTGCTGCTGCTCGGCGTGGTCACCAACGCCATCAACCTGCTCCAGATCGACTCCCACTACCAGGACGTGGCGCTCGGCGCCGTCCTGCTGGTCGCGGCCATCACCAACCATCTGCGCGGACGCCCCCGCTGACCGGTTCCCCAGCCCTCCGCCGACCACCTCACCTCACCCCGACCCGGAGGAATCACGATGTTCGCCAGCCTGGGCCCCGTCCCGAAAGCCACTCGCACCAGGACCACTCGCCCCAGAGTCACCGCCACCGCCCTCGCCGTGGCCGCCGGCCTCGCGCTCTCGGCCTGCAGCGTGGACGAGGGGAACAAGGCCGCCGCGCCCGTCAAGTCCGGCAAGCAGCTGACGATCGGTTTCGTCAACGGCAACTCCATCGAGTTCCACACCTGCCTCCAGAACGCCCTGCAGGGGCGCGCCGACCGCGCCGGGGTGAAGGTCCTGACCGCGAACTCGGCCATGGACCCGGCCAAGGAGCTGTCCAACATCGACGACATGATCGTCAAGCGGGTCGACGTGATCGTCGTGCAGACGGTCAACATCGACTCGCTGGAGGGCGGGATCGGCCGCGCCAACCGCGCCGGCATCCCGATCTTCCTGACCTCCGTCGCGTCGGTGGACCAGAGCAAGATCCTGGGCGCGGTCGTCACCGACGTGAAGAAGGTCGGCCGTGAACTCGGCGCCTGGCTCGCCAAGGACAGCGAGGGCAAGCCCGCCGAGGTCGGCATCATCGGCGGCGCGCCGGGCGCCGCCGCCGACCTGATGAACGACGCGTTCAAGCAGAGCCTCGGCGGCAACGCCAAGGTCGTCTTCGACCAGCCCGCGATGTGGCAGCGGGCCAAGGCACAGGACGTGGCCGAGAACATGCTGCAGGCCCGGCCGAAGGTCTCCCACGTGTTCGTCCACAACGAGGACATGGCGTTCGGCGCGCTCGCCGCCTTCAAGGCCGCCGGACGGGACGACATCAAGATCCTCACCAACGGCGGCAGCGCGGCCGGTGTCAAGGCCGTCAAGGACGGGGAGTTCGCGGTCACCGTCAGCAACACTCCCAGGAGCGTCGGCGAGCTGGCCGTGGACAACGTCGTCGGCCTGCTGCGCGGGACGGAAGGTGTCAAGAAGATCGCCACCGTGCCCGACGTGGTCGTGACCAGCGACAATGCGAGCAAGGCACCGCCGTACTGCTCGTGAGGTCACCGTGAACGATTCGCCTGGGCCCCTTCCCGCCGACGATCCCGCGCGCCGCCGCGGAGTACGCTCCGTAGACCGCGCCCTGGACGTGCTCGGCGCCTTCAGCGCCGCGCACCCGCGCTTCCAGCTCACCGAGCTGGCCGAGGCCGCCGGGGTGCCGAAGACCAGTACCCACCGCATCGCGGTGACGCTGGTCGAGCGCGGGTTCCTCCGGCAGGAGGCCGACGGCGCCTACGTCCTGGGCAACCGGCTGCTGGAGCTGGGCAGCCTGGTCTCGACGACCAACGCCCTGTCCCACCTGACGCAGGGCGTCGCCGAGGAGCTGATCCGCTCGACGGGCGAGACCGTCCTGATCGCCGAGATCGACTGGCGGGACAGGTCGCTGCTCATCACCGGCAAGCGGGAGGCGCCGCACTCGCCCGAATCGCTGTCGCCGCTCGGCCGGCGCTCGATGCTGGCCAACGGCTGCATCAGCCGCGCCATCCTCAGCGCCCTGCCGCGGGAGGAGACCGAGGAGATCGTCACGCGGCTGCCGCTGGCGCAGCGCACTCCGGCCAGCATCACCGACCCCGACGCGCTCCGCCGCGAGCTGGAGACCACCCGCCGGTACGGCTACGCCGTCGAGATCGGCGAGTTCATCGCCGGCATCGCCGGCGTCGCCGTCCCGGTGATGGTCGGCGGCCGTCCCGCCGGCGCGATCGCGGTCTGCGGGCGGATCACCCGCATGCCGCGCCAGCGGCTCGAAGCCCTCGGCACCCACATCAAGCACCTGCTCGGCCGGACCGCGGCCGGGCAGCCACCCTCCTCGCCACGCGCGGGCTGACCCGGAGACACCAGCATGAACGAAGCCGCTTGGACGACATTCCCCGCCGGCGCCGACGAGATCCGCGGCTATCTGGCCCTGCCGTCCCGCCGCCCCGGCGGCGCCCCGCCGCCGGTGATCGTCATGGCGCACGAGAACCTCGGCGTCACCGCCCATCGGGAGCGGGTCACCGAACGCTTCGCCGCCGAGGGCTTCGCGTGCCTGACCGTCGACCTGTACAGCAGGATCGGGGGCCGCCCCCCGCAGGACTACACCACCCCCGAGGAGCGCCGCGCCAAGGCGTTCCTCGCCGCCCGCGACGAGCAGGCGCTGCCCGACCTGGAAGCGGGCCTGGACCACCTGGCCGGACGCGACGACGTCGACGCCTCCCGAGCCGCCGTCGTCGGGTTCTGCCTCGGCGGCGGCCTCGCGCTCGCCTGGGCGACCCGGACCGACCGGCTGGCCTGCGCCGTTCCGCTCTACGGACTGCCCGAACTGCCGCCGTCCTACAGCCCCACCGGCCAGGTGCGCTCCCGCATCGCCATCGCCGACGCAGTCCGCTGCCCGGTCCAGGCCCACTTCGGCGGCGCCGACGAGGTCATCCCGCTCGACCAGGTCGCCCGTCTCGGCGACGCCCTCAAGCGGTCCGGCCAGGAAACCGAGATCCACGTCTACGACGGCGCCGGACACGCCTACCACGACGACACGCACCCCAACCACCATCCCGAGGCCGCCCGCCTGACCTGGGAGCGGACCCTCGCCTTCCTGAGGAAGCACCTGTGAGCCTGTGGACCGACCTGCTCGGCGCCCAGATCCGGCATGTCACCGCGGCGGGGGTGGCGACGCGCGTCGCCGATCTCGGGACGGGGGACCCGGTCGTCCTGCTGCACGGGCGCGGCGGCCACCTGGAGACCTTCGCGCGCACCCTGCCCGCGCTCGCCGCCGCGGGACACCGCGCGATCGCCGTCGACCTGCTCGGCCACGGGCTCACCGGGCGGTCGCCGTCCGGCTCCTACACGGTGGAGGCGCTGACCGATCACGTCCTGGCCGTCCTGGACGCGCTCGGCCTGGACGCCGCCGACCTCGTCGGCCAGTCCCTGGGCGGCTGGGCGGCCGCGCTGGCGGCGACGCGCGCGCCGGAGCGGGTACGGCGGCTCGCCCTCATCGAACCCGCCGGGCTCCAGCCCGAGGCCGAGCGGCTCGCCGACCCCGCGGTGAAGGCGGCCTACGAACGCGGCGGACGGGCCTACGCCGAACCCACAGCCGAGGCCGTCCGGACCCGGCTCGCCGGCCTCCTCGCCGACCCCACCGGGGTCGACGCCGAACTCGTCCAGGTCCGGACCGCGCTCTACCGCCCCGAGGAGGCCCGGCGCGTCCACCTGCTGGTGCGAGCCGCCGACAACGCCCCATCCCTTCTCACCCCGCAACGGCTCTCCACCCTGACGGCGCCCGTCCTCCTCATCCGCGGCGAGCACGGGCACACCCCCGTGGCCGTCGTCGAGGCGGCGGCCCGCGCGATCCCGAACGTCCGCCTCCTGACCGTCCCGGCCGCCAAGCAATGGCCGCAGTACGAGCGGCCCGACCTCGTCAACGCCGCCCTCAACGACTTCCTCGACAAGGAGAACCCCGCATGACCCTGTGGACCGACTCCCTCGGCGCCGAAACCCGCTTCCGCGACGCCGCCGGCTGGCGCACCCGCTCCATCGAGGCAGGGGAGGGCGACGCCGTCATCCTCATGGGCGGGCTCACCGGCCACGCCGAAGGATTCCTGCGCAACGTCGTGCCGCTGTCCGAGCGCGGCCTGCGCGTGTACGCGATCGACGTGCTCGGCCACGGCCTGACCGCCCGCCCCACCGACGTCACCTACCACGCGCCCGTCTTCACCCGGCACCTGATCGGCTTCCTCGACGCCATCGGAGCCGAACGCGCGCACCTGGTCGGCCAGTCCCTCGGCGGCTGGATCGCCTTCCACACCGCGCTGAACCACCCCGACCGCGTCGGCAGGCTCGTCTCGGTCACCGGCGCCGGTCTGCTGCTGTCCGATCCCGGACGCGCCGCCGAAAGCGAGCGGGTGCACGCACAGGTCAAGGCCGTCACCACCAGGGCGGCGTCGGCGCCGACCCGGCAGAGCGTCCGCGAACGGCTGGAATGGCTGATGCTGGACCCCGCGTCCGTCACCGACGAACTCGTGGAATGCCGCTACCGCTACTACACGCTGCCCGGCACCGAGGACGCGCTCGCCAAGCTCGTCGCCGAACAGCCCAGCGAGGCCAACCGCGCCTACATGCTCGGCGAGGACGACCTCGCCCGGATCGACCACGAGACCCTCGTCCTTTGGAGCGACCACAACCCCACCACCCCTGCCGAGGTCGGCCGCCGCGCCAGCGAGATCCTGCCCAACGGCACCTTCGACATGATCACCGACGCCGGGCACTGGCCCATGTTCGAGCAGCCCGCCCAGTTCAACCGCATCGTCGGCGACTTCCTCGCCAAGGACGCGCAGTGACCCCTGCCGACGAGGTCTCCATCGGCTGCCGCGTGCTGGCCGCGCACGGCAACGCCGACCTCATCTGGGGTCACCTCTCCATTCGCGACCCCGGCGGCGCGGGCGTCTGGCTCAAGGCCGCCGGCTACGGCATGGAGGAGATCACCCCCGACCGGGTCGTGCTCATCGACCGTGACGGGACGCGCCTGCGCGGGGACGGGCGCGTTCACCTCGAATACCCCATCCACACCGAGATCATGGCCGCCCGCCCCGATGTCGGCGCCGTCGTTCACAGCCACGCCGAGTCCGCCGTCGCCTTCGCGGCGACCGGCCTGCCTCTCCGCCCGGTCGGCCACGAAGGCACCCTGTTCTGGCCGCCCGACATCGCCCGCTTCACCACCACCGGAGACCTCATCCGCGACCGCGCCCTCGGCAGCGCGGTCGCCGAAGCCATCGGCGACCGCAACGCCCTCCTGCTGCACAGACACGGCCTGGTCACCGCCGGCCCCGACGTCCCGACCGCGGTCCTGACCGCGATCTTCCTCGAAAAGGCGTGCCGCCTCCAACTCCAGGCAGCCGCGGCCGCCGACACCTACGACCACTCCGACGAGGCCGAGGCCCTGGCCAAACGCGCTCGCTGCTACGCCCCCGCACAACTGGACGCCGCCTGGTCCTACCTGGTCCGCCGCCTGGCTTCCAGCGCGTGAGATCCGCTGCGTATCGGTTCTGCCGGCGCAGGTCGCCGAACTCGGCGGGAGCGTCAAGATCGTCGCAGGAGTGTGGTGGAGCACCCCCTGGCCCAGGACACCGAGCACCACAGCTACGACCCGGACCAGTTCTGCTACGAGCTGCTGCGGTCGCGCATCCTGGACGGAACGTACGTACCGGGGTACAGGCTGGTCATCAAGGAACTCGCCCGGGAGACCGGGCCAGCACGGTCCCGCTGCGCGAGAAGCCCTGAGACACGGCCGTGCCCCGGCCGGGACGGCCGGGGCACGGGTGCGGTCACTGCTGCCGGAGGGGCGCGAACTGCGTCACCGAGTGGGTGGCGCCCTTCAGGTCCGACGGGTACATCCGGATCGGATAGGTGTCATTGGTCAGCCAGCCTGGCAGCAGGTTCTGCTCGAACTCGCCGCCGAGGTCCTCGCTGGAGCCGCCGAACAGCGAGTCCACCCCGCGCATGCCGAGTGGTGTGGCCTGGTGGACGCCCCGCCGGACCGGGACGAAGGTGAAGGTGAATCTGTCCGGCGAGTCGGCCCTGATCGGATGGCTGGACGCGTCCACGATGCCCGCGCCGCCATCGGCGGGAATGCCCGGCAGGCCGGGCAGCGGTGAGGTGAACCGATTGCCCTCCGACGGAACGGAGTACGGCGCGCCGAGCGGCGACGGGAAGTTGTAGCGGTGCAGCTTGCCCCACCGGTACGCGCTCTGGTCGGTGGAGTTGCCGAACGCCTTGGCGAAGTCGTCGCCGGCGGCCAGGTTCAGCGCGTCCCGGACGCTGCGCAGCACCAGCAGGTCGCGCCGGTCGTCCGGGTCGGCGACGTCCGGCACGGCGAAGAAGTCGATTCCGGACCGGCCGACGCCCTTGCGCTCGTCGAAGTCGACCAGGAGTTGCCGGATCGCCGGCAGCGCGTAGAAGTCGGCGGGCGCCGGAAGCTTCGGCGAGATCTGCGCCAGGTGCTTGTCGAAGACGTTGATGAGGAACCGGCCGCGCCACAGCGTGTAGAGCGTCGCGGCGACGCTGTTGTCGATTTCGTGTTGCGACGGCTTGCCGAGCTTGCCGTTGCGGTCATTGCCGTCGTATCCCTCCGGGATTCCGGTCGGGTAGGTGAGGTCCCACTTGGCCAGCCGGTTCACCGCCTCCGCCACGCGCGGGTCCGCGGCGAGCGCGGTCAGTTCCGCGTTCTTGCTGCCCTTGGCTCTCTTCAGCGCGCCGGTGATGAATGGTGTGAAGAGCCGTCCGTCCACCGACGATGTGTCGGACTGCATGGTGACCACGTCGTCCGACGTGATCCGGCCCTTGGCGACGGCGGCCCGCAGCATGTCGGTGATGCGGCCCGCCCGGGTCCCGGTGTGGAGGAAGCCGAGGTAGGAGATTCCGCCGCCGGGACGGAGCTGGTTGAGCATGTCGTTGTCGAACGAATTGCCGGTCGGGTCGTTGTTCGCCGAGACGATGAACCCGGCGGGCGGATTGACCACCTGCGGAAGCTCACTGTTCGGCACGATCTCGTACGGCACGGCCTGGTTCGGCTGCCGGTTGGCGACCGGGAGCCATTCGTTGCCGCCGGTGCCGTTGCGCAGCAGATAGGGCGGGTTGCCGTTCACCTTGCCGGCCTGCAAATCCTCCCGGATCGGCACCTCGGTGTTGGTGAGGTAGGCGATGTTGCCCTTGATGTCGGCGTAGACGAAGTGCTGCCCGCCCATATCGAACAATGTCAGCGCGTCGCGGAACTCGTCGTAGTTCCGCGCCTTGTCCAGCAGCCGGAACGCATCGAGCTCACGCGTCACCGAGTACCCGGTGTACTGCACTGACAACGCGGTCCCGGTGGCCTGGTCGACCGACAGCAGCGGCCCGTTGTTGCGGCGCGGGACGATGTACGTCTGCGCCGGGATCCCGCCGCCCGCCGGCACGGGCGTGATCGCGTCCTGCCGGCCGGGGGTGCGGGCGTTCACGCGGTACGACTCGTCGATGGCCACGACCGGCTCGAGCTTGCCCTTGTACAGGGTCGACAGCCCGCTCGGCGAGGCCGGGTCGGGCCGGACCTGCTCGACGTAGGTGTCGCTGACGTCGACCGCGTGCTGAGTGGAGCCGAACGCGATGTCGCGGTTCTGGCCGAGCACGATGAACGGAGCGCCCGGGACGCTCACGCCCTGGACGTTGTAGCCCCCGCCGTCGTAGCCGATCGGATGCATGATCGATGGGGCCTCCTGGCCCAGATGCGGGTCGCTGGCGAGTAGCGGCCTTCCGGTCGCCGTGTGCCGCCCGCCGATCACCCACGAGTTCGACCCCCGGTCCGCGTCGCGGCGCAGGATGTCGGCGAGCAGTGGCGTCTTCTCGGCCTTCTTGAGATAGTCGGCCGCCAGTTTCGCCGCGACGCCGGACACGCCCTTGTTGCTCTCCACCGGCCGCGAGCCACCACCCGGGTCGGCCGGTTTGCCGGTGGAATCGAAGACGGGCGAGGCGTTGGTGAACGCGGCGAACGGGGACACGTCCTTGAACACGGCGGCGTGGCCGTCGAATCCGGCCGCGTTGTACGCCTGGACCTGTGCCGTCCGGTCGATGTCGAGATCGAACGAAAGGCTGAACGCCAATATCTTGGCGACCGTCAGGCTGTCCAGCACCGTCCAAGGCTCGACCTTAGTCACCTGGACGGCCGCATATTGCGACGGCAGTTTGTTCCGCGCGATCCACGAATTCACGCCGTCGGCGTACGCCTTGAGCGCCTCCCGCGTCTCGCGCGACTGCGCCTGGAAACTGCGTTCGACGGCGCGGCGCACTCCCAGCGTGCGCATCTGGACGTCGCCCGGAATGGCCGAGCTGCCGAGCAACTCGGCCGCCCGGCCGGACGCCCGCTTACGGGTCAGGTCCATCTGGAAAAGCCGGTCGTCGGCGTGGACCCAGCCGTTGACGAAGAAGAGGTCGTGCGCGTTCTTCGCCTTGATGTGGGGAACCCCGTCGACATCGCGCACGATGAATGCGGGGTCACGCAGACCGGGTACGGCCACACGCGTGGTGTCGTCCGCGTGCACCGTTGCTGGTGCCGCGACCAGCAGACCGGTTGCGAGTAGGCCGGCCGAGATGAGAGCGACGCGTGTTCTACGCATCGAGTGCTCCTTACCCTCGAAGAAGGACCTGCTGTCCGCCGTGGGTGGGCCGCTGCCGGTCCCCCTCGGCCCAACACACTTCGTCCGAGGACGCCGGATGGATGAAATTTGAACCAACCGGTCGTCAGCGCTCATGCAGAAAGGTCGCCCCTGCGTCAGCGTGGACCAGGCCGGGGCGCCTCCCAGGTACTCCTGAGAAGTGCCGCTTCCAGGTCCACGACCTAAGAGACGGCACATGCCGATGGAGTCTTCGGCCTCACACCTTCTTCAACGCTTCCGCAGCAGGGTGACGCAATTGATGACCCGCGGGCACAGCGGGCTTCATCTCAGATGGATAAACCAGGAGATGTGGATATTCAGCGACAAGCGTGGCAATATGCGGCGGCTCACCGCACGTCTGCGGGAGCTCTGCCGCCGGGGAAGGTGATCAGTAGCCAGTTCGGGCGCAGCGAGCGGTGGGAGAGGCCGAACAAGCAGACTGGACGCGCTGGGCGGCTCGATGTACCGAGGCTGCCATCCGCTCCACGTTGACGCTCTGGCCTTCTGAGGACGTCCTGGCCTTGACGTACCTGTGGCCGTCATGACCGGTTGCTGCCGTGGATATGGGGTCGTGGTGGTGGCGGGCATCAGGTCGGACATGCAAGTTTCGTCACTGAAAGTAGTCGTTCAAGCACTACAAGTGGCAACATCTCACCAAAGGAGCCAACCTCATGCGCCCGATCGCCACCGGTCTTGCGGTCCTGGCCGCGTCCACCGTGCTCACCGCGACCGCCTCCACCACGGCTTCGGCCGCCACCGCGGCCAGACAGGATTGCCCGGACAATGCCGTCTGCTTCTGGACGGGCCCCTACTTCACCGGCCAAAGGTCGGTCCGGCAGAACCCGGCACCGCCCTCGGTCTGCGCCAACATCCCCGGCCAGTACGCCCGGTCAGTCGTCAACCACACCGGCTACACGCGCATCATGTACCACGACCCGAACTGCGCGCCGCCCTCGCAAGTCGACGAGATCGGCCCGGGAGAAGAACGGGAGGACATCGAGCCTCCCGCGCAGTCCTGGAGGTGACACTCGGCCTCCACCGCCGGGCACCGGCCCCGCACCCGTCTGCTGGGCCGGCGCCCGGCCGGGCATCGGCACCGATAACGCTGGCCGGGGGCCACAGGCAGCCGCCCCCACCCAGTCGGACAAGGCACGGTGCACCTCGTGCGACGACACCGCGGCGTGGCAGCACCGCTCCGGCCAGCCCGCCGTCGGCTACCGGGGGTGCGCGAACTTCGGGCTGGGGTTGCCTGAGGGTTCGCGGTCGTCGCGGCGGTATTGCGGTGCTGCGTGCCGGTCGGATGTTGGTCATATCCGGCCGGTGCTGATCGACGAGCGGATGGGGCGCGAGGACGGCTCGATGCAGCGGCGCTACACGCACGTCACGCAGGCGATGCGCGGCGACCTGAACGACGAGTTGACGGCGCGATGGGAGGCGTCCCTGGCCGCCGGGTATGCCATATCCGCGAACTCGCCGGTGGCCGCGCTGGACGAGCTGCTGCGAGCCCGCCAGCGGGCGAGGAAAAGAGGCGATCGGAAGATCGTCCCACGGAATTCCCGTAGGGATCCATTTCTGTCCTGCGTGCTAGGCCGCAAAAGCGGGCCTGGCCTGTGTCGGGACGGCGGGATTTGAACCCACGACCCCTTGACCCCCAGAGGGCTACCAGGGGTCCACGCCAGTCCGCACAGGCCGTTGACGTAGGTCAGGGTCCGGTCAAAGTCCAGACCAGACGCCCCGATCCACGACCGTCCGCCCCTTCCGTGAGACGGATGTGAGACGGATGTGAAACGGGGCGGCCCCGGACACGGTGAGCCGATCACCGCCCGGGGCCTTGATCCGAAGAGGCCCGGACCCATGAGTAAGCTGCCAGCCGACCTCGGCCCGTACGAGACAGAACAGCAGGCCGCCGAAACGACCCGCGACGCCTACGCGCACCCGCACGTCCCCGGCCACATGGGCGCGGCGAACCGGGCTCGCCTCGCCGCGGCGTGCGAGGCCGCCGGAGTCGAGCTCGGCGCCTACGATCTCCGCATCCTCGGGTGGCTCGCCATCTGGGAGCCCGAAGTGGTCGCGTCCATCGCTGGCATCATCTCCCGCGCCAGAACGGCCCCGTGAGCGTGGGGAGTGGCGTCCGGGGGCTGACCACAGAGGCCCTGGCGTGGTGTCGCGAGGGCCCGTCGCGTTTCGGAGCGTCTGCAGGCGCCGGCCAGACGGGCTGGGCCGCAGTGCTAGCAGAAGGCTCTGGGGACGCTCGCGGCCGCGCTCCTCAACGTCGAGCACCCGCGGCATGACTATGCGCCGCCGGCCCAGCTCATCACTCCGCGTATCGAGGTCAATTCGTCACGCGTCCGTAACGTCTCGTTTCAATTACGGTCAATCGGCCTGTAGCCAGGCACCCAATCCAGGGCGTCCAATACATGCACAGCTGGGGGTATGGCGATTTCGGAGGTCGTATTTGCAGGGGAGGCGTGAGTGCGAAACCTGATGCTCCTCGGCAGCGGAGTCGCAGCCATGCTCGTGTGGTTGCTGGCGCCGCTACCCGAGAGGGTTCGTCTGCCGGTACTCGCCTGGGCGGTCGTCGTCACGACCGTGTGGCTTATCAAGTCCGAGCGTCAATCGGAGCCCAGCTACACCGCCGGCTTCGTGGACGGCTACGACGCGGCAACAGGGGGCAGGAAAGCGAGCCGCACGCACACTGCGTAGCGTGCTCAGACGACAGGGCCCCGGCGCAACGTGCGCGCCGGGGCCCTTCACGTGGTCAGTCGATCCCGATGTCCGCCCACTCGCCTCTGGCCAGCTCCTCGGCCGTCAGCGCTGACTGGAGATACCGAGCTTCCGCCTCGCGGCCGGAGATTCCGTAATCGGAGCCATCACCTTGCCCATCGCCTTCTGCGGCTCCTGCTGAATCCAGTCGTACAAGGCGTCGAGGGTCTCCTCGGGATGCCCGCGGATCCACGTCAACACTTGATCCCGAGTTCGGACCGGCGCCTGGACACCGCCGAGCTCCTCCGGACGGAAGAAGCCGACCAGCACCGCCAGTTGCGGCGCCGGCGTCTCCATAGCGTCGGCCAGCATCCGCAGAGTCGCCCAGTCGTCGGGCATCCGCAGCCCCCGGCGCCAGAACCCGATCGTGGAGTTGTTGATGCCGATGAGGTCCTGAAGATCGACGTTGCTCATGCTTCGAGCGGTCATTTCCGCCTCTAGCCACTCCCCGAAGCGCGCGGCGGCTTCGGCCTTGGCCTCTTCCCGGCGTCTTCGGGTTTCTTGCATGCGCTCTCGATCGGACATCGCTCCCACCCTCTGAGGTCTGAGTCCGCGCCGATGCAGACGGTAGTCGCTAGCACAGCGCTGCGCCGGGGGAGGACGCTAGCACGACACGCGATCTGCCGGACTTCTCCCCAGGTCAAGCAGCACAATCTTTCCGGACTGCTACACCCTCGTTCCGCTTTGGCGCAGAGCGGGAACTCTCGAATCTCTCGGCTATTGCGCAGAGTCAGAGCACTGTCCTAGTCTCTGGGCACACGCAGAGCTGATCGAGGGATGAATGCATTGGGCCTGACCCCAGAAGAGCGAACCGAGCGAGCGCGCCAGGCATCGCTCGCCTCATGGGAGCGAACAACGGATCGGGCCGAGCGGACCAGGCCGGCCCGGGATGCAGCCCTGGAACGGTTCAAGAACCAGGTCGACCCTGACCGGACCTTGCCGGGCGCCGAGCGAGACCGGCTAGCCCGTGAGGCCATGCAGGCCTTCTTCCGCGCCATCGCCGCCAAGTCCGCCGAGTCGCGACGAGCCCGCCGTGCCCTCCGGGAGACAAGCGGAGCGCCGCGATGACCTCCCTCACCTGCCAGCGCGCCTTGGCCGAGACCTGGGCGACCACGGCGCGAGAAGTCGCCGAAAACGCGCACGCACCGGCGCCGAAGCACATCGCCCGACTCGTCCCGCCATTCGTCGGCCAGGTCGAGCACCTCATCACCCGCCACACCGAACGTGACGGGCGGGAGCACACCACCGCGGCGTAAACGGCGAACGGCTCCCAGACCACGAATCCGGGAGCCGTTCCAGGCCGTGACCCGCAGACAGGAGAAACGGGTCGTGAACAAGAGTATGCAGCAGCAGGCCAACGCCCCCAAGCGCGGCCGTCGCAGCGCGCAGGACACCACGTATAAGCGCCTGGCCGACCACCGTCAGCCCCTGCCGGAGACGGTCGTCGCGCGTTGCGCCGACACCAGCTCCTCACACGGGTTCCGGACCGTCTGATGCCGCGCATCGAGTACGTCCCGCGAAAGTTCAGCGCCGACAGCAAGGCGATCATCCGGCGCGCGAACGAAATCTGCGCCGACTACGCCGCGCAGGGCTACGACCTCACCCTCAGGCAGTTGTACTACCAGTTCGTCTCGCGCGACTGGATCCCGAACAAGCAGTCCGAATACAAGCGGCTCGGGTCGATCGTCTCCGACGCGCGCCTGGCCGGCCTGATCGACTGGCACTACATCGTTGACCGCACCCGGAACCTGCGGGGCCTGTCGCACTGGGACGACCCACGGCAGATCATCGACGCCGTCGCCGCGCAATACCTCACCGATAGATGGGCCGACCAACCCGCACGGGTCGAGGTGTGGATCGAAAAAGACGCACTCGTCGGCGTGATCCAGCGGGTCTGCAACCGCAGCGACGTCCCGTACTTCTCCTGCCGCGGCTACACCAGCCAGTCGGAACTGTGGAGCGCCGCCCGCCGCCTGACCCGCTACGCCGAGGCCGGCCAGGGCACCGTGGTCATCCACCTCGGCGACCACGACCCAAGCGGGATCGACATGACCCGCGACATCGCCGCGCGGCTCGCCCTGTTCGGCGCGGAGGCCGCTGAGGTGCGGCGGATCGCTCTGAACCGCGACCAGGTCGACCGGTACCAGCCGCCGCCGAACCCGGCAAAGCTCACCGACTCACGGGCCCGCGGCTACGTCCGCGAGCACGGAACGTCGAGCTGGGAGCTCGACGCGCTCGACCCCGCGACGCTGTCCGACCTGATCGAGAACGAGATCAGCGCGTGGCGCGACGACCGGCTGTGGGCCGCAGCGACGCGGCGGATGGAGAAAGAGAAGGCGCTGCTCGGTCAGGTGTCGGCGCGGTGGGGCGAGGTCCGGGCGCTGGTCGGTGACCAGTGAACGCGCGGCGGTCACAGCCCCTGCCGGGCCTCCTCCTCGCTGAGCACCCCCGCGGCGACCATCGCTTCCAGGATGGGGCGGTCATATGCCTCAGCGAAGGCGCGGACGGACTCGATGCGCGGGGTCGCGCCCTGGGGCCATTTGTTGAGGCTGGACGGGTGGCGGCCGATCCGGGCGGCGATCTCCGATTGGTTCTCGGTGCCAGCGTGCTCGACCACGTACTTCCACCACGTCCTGTCCTCCGCCATGGCGGCAAGTGTATGGCCACACCCGCGACACCCGCGGCAGGCCGGCGGAGCCCACTCGGCGAAATTGTGGGCGTAACCACAATTCCCTCTTGTGGCCTGTGGTTGCTCCCACTATGGTTGTGGCCACACCCATAGACATGCAGATCAGAGCATGTCTTCCTCCCTGGAACTGAGGTACCCGCCTTGTCTCAACCGTCCGCGCAGCCCCCCGGCAGCCGGGGGACCGCCGTCAAGGAGCTGGCCCGCCGCCACCAGGCCAGCCACCCGCACCGCTCCCGCAGGCCGGAGCTGGCTACCCCCACCGGCCGGCTGCTGCTGCCGCCCCGCACCCGCAAGGCCGCCTGGGACGCCGCCCGCGCCCGGCGGATGACCGCCTCCCGGATCGCGGCCTGCATGGGCCTGGACAACTACTCCTCCCCGCTGACCGTGTGGCACGAGATGCGCGGCACCCGCCCCGACACCAAGCCGGCCCGTGTCCACGAGGCCGCCCGGTGGGGACAGCGGATGGAACCGGTGATCGCCGAGGCGTTCGCCGAGGAGTCTCCCCACGGGATCCGGCCCAACCCCGGGATGCTCGTCCATGAGGCCGCCGACTGGATGGGCGCGAACCTCGACTTCCTGGTCGTGGAGGCCTGCGGCTGCGGCAGTCACCAGCCGGGCATGCCCGCCGAACCAGGTGAGGTCGCGCCGTGCTGCGACCCGAAGACGTGTGAGGCGTGCTGCGAGCACTGCCCGACCTGCCCGAGCCTGGCCCGCGGCCGCCGCCGCCGCTCCAAGCTCCGCCGCCACCGCGCCGCCGCTCCGCAGGCCACCGCGCTCCTGGAGTGCAAGCAGAGGTCCGCCTACCAGGACCACGAGTGGGGCGACGACGAAGACTCCATCCCCGACTCGGTCGCGATCCAGGTCCACTGGGGCCTGGCCGTGTCCGGCCTGAACGCCGGGTACGTCGCCGTCCTCCTCGGCGGGAACCAGCTGAAGTGGTACCGGATCCAGCGGGACGAGGAGTTCCTCGCCTCCCTCGTGGAGTGGGCGAAAGGCTGGTACGACACCCACATCGTCGGGGGCGTCGAGCCCGCCGTGGACGGGTCCAGGGCCACCACCGAACTGCTCAACCACCTGTGGCGGGTCAAGCCCGGCACGGTGACGCTGCTCGACCCGGAGGAGACCGGCCGACTCAAGGCCGCCAAGGACACCATCAGGGGCCGCATCAAGGCCGAGGAGGAGAACCTCCGCGAGGTCGAGAACCAGCTCCGCCGCTCGATGGGCGACCACGAGATCGGGATGGTCGACGGGCACAAGGCCGTGTCGTGGTGCCAGAACGGCACCTTCAACAAGACCCGGTTCACCGAGGACCACCCCGACCTGGCCGCCGAGTACGTCACCACCGCCGAGGTGTTCGACCTCGACCGTCTCAAGGCCGAGCAGCCTGACCTGTACGGGCGGTACCGCGCCCGCGTGCTCCGCACCCACAACCCGCCCAAGACCAAGACCAGGCCGAAGGCCGCCAAGGCGAATGCGGGGGCCTCCGAATGAGCGCGCTGAAGGACCGCGTCCGCCGCCTGGTCATCCCCGGCCAGGGCCACGACGCCAACGGTGACCGTCCCGCCCCCGGTGAGGGGGCGGGGCCCGCCCCGACCGTGAACCCGTTCAACCCCACCGGCACCGGCCAGGGCCAGAGCCGCCCGCAGGGGCTGCTCGGGCACGCCGACCAGCACGCCGGCGGCGGCCTGGTGAACCTGGCCACCCGCGACGTCCTCAAGGGCTGGATCGACGCGCACTCCCCGTTCTGGGCCGAGTCCCTCCCCGACTGCGTGAAGCCGGGCGCGTTCGCCGCCGCCGCACTCACCGCCCTCTACAACGACAACCGGCTCCAGCGCTGCCACCCCCAGTCAGTGCTGATGGCCCTGGTGCAATCCGCCTACTTCGGGCTCCTCCCCGACGGCAAGCACGCCGTGATCGTGGCGCGCGGAGGTCACGCCGAATTCATCCCGATGTACCAGGGCTACCTGGACCTGATGTACCGGTCCGG
The DNA here is from genome assembly GCF_044326375.1 of Actinomadura sp. 3N508. Lineage (NCBI taxonomy): Bacteria > Bacillati > Actinomycetota > Actinomycetes > Streptosporangiales > Thermomonosporaceae > Actinomadura > Actinomadura sp. 3N508. The sequence goes on along the minus strand of NZ_JBIRAX010000003.1, from coordinate 167,260 downwards.
GCTGGTCAAGAGCGTGGTGTTCGACCACATCCGCCAGGGCGACACCTGGAGGGTGGACCAGGGCAAGCCCGCCCCCGACGACTTCACCCACAACAAGAACATCGTCCTGCCCGGCGCGCCGCTGGTGGCGTACTGCTTCGCGTGGCTGCCCGGCAACGTCCGCTCCCAGATCCACTTCTGTGACCGGGCCCGCGCCGAACACATCCGGGACGAGTGGTCCGAGGACTACAAGCGCGCCGAAGCCGCGGGCACCTTCGACAGCCTCTGGCACACCCGGTTCACCGACATGTGGCTCAAGACGGTGGTCCGTCAGGCCGCCAGGGGGTTGCCGACCTCCCCGGAGATGCGGCAGCTCATGGACTACGAGGACCAGGCCGGCCGCCGGGACCGGGTGCCGCCCGGTGTGGTGAACCTGCCCCGCGAGGCGTGGGCCGCCACCAACGCCGATGACCTGGCCGCAGACGCCCACCACGCCGCCCAACAGGCCGCCAGGGATGCCGCCGAGGAGACCGGCCAGCAGTCCGAGCAGGACGCGGGGGACCGGCCGTGAGGCGGCCCCAAGCACCGCACAGCCGCACTGTGCCGCGGCTGCCGGGGCGGACCGGCGCTCACAACGCCCGCCCCGCCGAGAGCGGAACCGACCCCGCCCCGGGGCGTGCGGCCCCGGGCTCCTACGTCACCCCCGCGACGCCGGAGACCGAGGCCGCACGACCCACCTACGACAGGACAGGAACATGACCGATTTCGCGCTGGTCGACGACGACCAGCAACTCCACGTGCGTGACGGCGCGTGGAAGCCGGAACTCGGCCCGGAGGGCTTCGACCGGGTGCCGCTGCACCCCGGCGCCGGGATTACCGCGTTCGTCAACGACTGCGGGTTCCGGCTGCCCGACAGGTACCCCCGCAACATCCTCGGCGCCCTGATCGCGATCCGGCTCGGCGCCCACATCCGGCCGCTGGCCGGGCCGGTGGTGTTCACCGGCTGGAACCCCGCCGGGTGCGGCAGCGAGATCCGGCCCCTCAACCCCGCCGACATCCAGTCCCTCACCGCCATCCACGCCGACTTCACGGCCGCGCTCAACGGCACCCACCACAACCAGGCCTGGGCGGGCAAGGTCCTGGCCGCTGCCGACCAGCTCCGCAGCATGCCAACGCCCACCATCACTCTGATCGGGGGGCTCTGATGGCGGCGCAGCCTTCCCGCCGCCGGCAGATCGCCGACGCGCGGCTTCTCCTGGACTGGCTGGAGGCCCATCCGGCGGTGCCGCTGCCAGACCTGAACCTGCCCGCGATCCTGCACAACTCCCCGAAGGCCGCGGCCGCCGTGATGAACCGGGCCTCGTCGACGACCGACACCCCGTTCCAGATCACGCCCGGCGGCGGCAAGGTCCTGCGCCGCTCCTTCGGGTCCGCCTCGTACCGGCTGGTCAGCCTGCCGCCGCCACCCGCCGCCGAGCCCACGCACCTTGTCACCCCATACGAGCCCCGCCGGACCGCAAGCGTCCGCAAACCCCAGAAGCGGCAGACCCCGCGGCCGCCCCAGACCGAAAGGCCGAGCAGATGACCATAGACGACAACGACGCGCAGGCCACCGACGCCGTCCTCGACGAGTACTGGGCGATGCACCTGCGCGCCGAGCAGGCCCAGGACAGTGCCCGCGAGGAGGCCGCGCCGTTCCAGCAGGACCACCAGCAGCGCACCAAGGACCTCGCCGAGCTGAACCGCAGGAAGGGCCTGATCGAGCAGGACATCCGCGCGCAGGAGGGGATGCTCCGCACCGTCGCCGCCCAGCTCGGCGAGCTGACCGGCCGGCAGGAGCAGGCGAGGCTGGTCAAGGAGAAGCACGCGGCGACCGTCGCGCGGATCGTCCAGGAGACCGGCCGCCCCCACCCCAAGGACCGGTTCGACCACGCCAACCGCCAGGCACTCGCCGCCCGAGCCGCCCACAACGCCCAGTTGGCCCCGCCCGCGCAGGCCCTCGCCGCACCGTCCACGCCCGAGCAGGTGCCGTCCAACCCCCCGGGCGACGCGCCGACCGGACACGGGTCGGCGGCCGACACAGTCGGCGACAGCGGCGGCGGTACGGGCGGTTTCAGCCTGTTCCGCGGCAGGCAGATCCTCAATGGGGCCAAGCCGTGACCGGCCCCAAGGGCCTACGGCTTGGCCTGATCAGGTCCCGGTGCCTTCACCAGGCCCTGACCGTCGCCGGGGCGCTCACGGCGGCCGCGGGCGTCGGCGCGATCGTCCTGGCGGTCAGCCCGTTCCTGAGCGCGCTGCCGACGGTGATCGTCGGCGTCCTGTGGCTGGTGCCCGCGCTGGCGTTCGTCGTGCGGGTCCGGATGTACGCGGGCCTGGTCCACCTCCGCCGTGTCGACGCCGGCCGCCGCTGCTACCGGCTGCTGCGCCCGCGTTCTCGCTAGCCCACCCCCGGACGGGGTTGGCCCGCCCCGACACCCCGCCCCGGGGCGGGCCAGCCTCCAACACCAAGGAACTTGCCGAGTGCTGATCGTGTACCTCACCACCCACATGGACGAGTGGCTGCACCTGGACCAGCCGGGTATGCCGCCGCTGTTCGTCAGCCACCGCAGGCTCGCGCGGCGCCTCGCTTCACGGCGCCCGCTGCGGCCTGCGGTGAAGGGGTGGGCGCTGGACTCCGGCGGGTTCTCCGAGCTCGACCTGTACAGGGGCTGGAAGACGACCCCGGCCGAGTATGTCGCCGCGGTGCACCGCTACGACACCGAGATCGGGCAGCTGGCGTGGGCGGCGTCCCAGGACTGGATGTGTGAACCGGACAAGCTCGCCAAGACCGGCCTGACCGTCCGCGAGCACCAGGCCCGCACCGTCGCGAACTTCGTTGAACTGACGCGCCTGTGGGCCGACGTGTCCGACGAGGATTGCCCGTTCATGCCGACCCTCCAGGGTTGGACCCTCGCGGACTTTCTGACCTGCTGGGACATGTACGGCGACGCCGGTGTGGACCTGACGTGGCAGGCGGTCGTCGGTCTCGGGTCGGTGTGCCGTCGCGAACGCGTTGAGGAGGTCGGCGACATCCTCCTCGCGCTCCGCGACCTCGACCCCGAACTCCCCATCCACGCCTTCGGTTTCAAAACGGTCGGTGTCCGCCGGTACGCCGACCTGATGGACACCTGCGACTCGGGCGCCTGGTCCAAGGGCGGCCGGAAACGCCCCGACCCCGTATGCCCCAAGCGCAGCTGCTCGAACTGCCTGCACTACGCCCTCGACTGGTACGCGCGCGTCACCGGGTCCCTGGCGTTCATCCCCGACCCGATCCAACGGTCCATCTTCCCCGCCAGCACCCTCGACGCGGCGGCCGGCCCTACGCCGTGAACAACGCACAGGAGATCACCTTGACCGGTCCCAACGGCTTGCAGATCCTCCAGAAGGCCGCGGAGGTCGTGTTCGACGCGGCCGTGAAAAGCACCCGGTTGCAGGTCGCCACCGACTACCGGCCCGTCAAGCCCGCCACGCAGGCGGGCTGCGCACAGAGCGACGCGGCCGATGGTTGACCGGCTCGGCTCGGACACGGCTGGAGAACAGCCGACGCGCCGCCCTCACGGCGGCAGGGAGGGCCGGGCGCCGGTGACCGTCACCGTCACCGGAACGCCGGCAGGGCAGGGCAACCTCAGCGCCGGCAGGCACGGGAAGCTGTACCACTCCAACAGCGCCGAGCTGAAGACGTGGCGGACGCTGATCCAGGTCGCTGCCGTCCGCGTCTCCGGCTACCACCCGCTCACCCTGTTCGGCGCGCGGAAGACGTGCATGCGCTGCGGCAAGAGGGCCGCCGAGCACGGCCTGTTCAGCGGGCCCGTCGCTCTGGACGCGGTAGTGGCGCTCGCCCGGCCCCCCTCGGTCACCCGGCCCTACCCCACCAGCCGCCACCATTCCGACTGGGACCACCACGCCCGTGCCCTCGGCGACGCCCTCACCGGCGTGCTGTACGCCGACGACTCGCAGATCGTGGACGGCCACGTCCGCCAGGTGTACGTGGACGGCCCCGGCTGCCCGCTCCCTCGGCCCGGCGCGCGGATCACGGTTTCGGAGATGCCCCGGTGACGCACCTCGACACCATCGACTGGGAGCGGCTCCGCGCCCTCCCGGCGCTGTGCCTGCACCGCACCCTGCTGCTCGGCCTCGCCGACCCGGTACCGATGCCCTCGCCCATGAGCGAGGCCGAAGGTGCGTGGGTGCGTGAGCACGTGTGGCCCGCGGCGATGCGCGGCCTCGACGCCGGGTACCCGTTCGGGTTCCACCGGTGGTGCTTGTGCCAGCACGGCACCTGCTGGAACTGCCTCAACCGGCGCTGCGACCTGTGCGTACACCGACAACAGCGCGGCCCGGACGTCGACGACCGCGACCCGTCCCACTGGATCACCGGACCACGCGGAGCCGTGATCGCGCCGATCGTGCTGCGCGAGGGGCAGCAGCCATGCCGGTGGGTGTGCCGCTGCCCGTGCGCCAAGACCGGGCCCGCCCCACGAAACCCACGGCCCTGCCGCGAAACCGGCCCGGCCCGCTCGCCCGAGCGGGTGCCCCAGGCCGAGCCGGGGCAGCCGGCACTGTTCACCCTGGAGATGCCCTGATGAACGACCTGGCCGTGGTCAGCGTCGCTGACCTTGCCGTATGGACCGCTCTGGTCGTCGTCATGACGGTGACCCTCATCGGCCTGTGCTGGTCGGCGGTCCGCCTCCGCCGCGAAGCCACCTGCACGCGTCTCCCGGCCTACCACACGCCGGCCACGGCGATCGAGGAGATGGCAGGCCACCCCGAGGGCCCCGGCACCCTGCCCGACCCCGTGGAAGAACGCGCCTTCGGCGCCATCGCCGACCGCCTCCTCCAAGACGCCGACCTGGCCGCCGCACTTCACGACCTCGGATGGCACGAATGACAGTCCAGACTTTGGGGCCCCGGGGGTGGGCGCAACGCCCCTCCGGCCTCCTCATCCCCGCCGGAACGCAGACCGCAGTCCGCGGGCAGCCCCCGCAGGCCACCGCGCAAGGCGGCGTCGGCGAGACCGACGCCGAACAGGTCCAGCTGGGCCTGTTCGACAGCTGAGCCGGGCGCCCGCCGCCGTGCCGGATGACCCCGCGGCCGCGGGCGCCCACCACCCCTCACGGAAATGGGAAGGACAGGACGGATGCCTCATGCTCCAGCATCGGAGGTTGTGCGGCGGTTGAAGGCCGGTGCCACGACCATGCAGGTGGCCGAAGCCTGCGGGTGGCCACGTCAGCGAGTCCTCGCCGTCATCAACGGCCAGCGGGGCTGGCTGCTGAACCCGTCCACGGACCGAATCGAGCAACTGGCCAACCGGGACGTCCCGATCGCCAAGACCGCCCCGGCCGGTGCCGCTGAGGCGCGGTCGGTGCTGCCGCTGGGGCCGGTGGTGATGGTTCCGATCGAGCTGATCGAGCCGCATCCCCACAACCCGCGCAGCACCCTGGGTGACCTGGAGGAGCTCACCGACACGATCCGCCGGCACGGGCTGCTGCAACCGCTGCTCCTGGAACCGCACCCCACGAGAGCGGACGCATACCGGGTCCTGATCGGGCACCGCCGCCGCGCCGCCGGGCACCTTGCCGGCAAGACCGCACTGCCCTCGGTGATCCGCCCCGAGGTGATGTCGGCGGACGAGGCGGTCGAGACGATGCTGATCGAGAACGACCACCGCGAGGACCTGAACCCCATGGACCGGGCGGCGGCGTACGGGAGACTCGCGACGCGTGGCCTTTCACCGTCCGAGATCGCGCAGCGGGCGCACCGGGCGGAGTCGACGGTGCGGCGGCACCTGGCGCTGCTCGACCTGGACCGGGCGTCACAGGACCTCGTCCGCGCCGGCGAGTTGACGGTCGGCGACGCCACCGCGGCGGTGCGGTCCACCCGCAAGAAGCTCGGTGGGCGGCCGTCGCAGCAGCTGAGGATGGAACCGCCCTACCTCGCCGACACGCACCGGCTCGCCAAGGCCGCCAGGGAACGCTGCGAGGACCGCGACCATTCCATGCGCCCGAAGGTCGGCAAGGTCGCGTGTGGGCAGTGCTGGGAGGTCGTCATCCGGGCCGGTGGCCCGTCATGACGATCCCGACCCTGGACAAGATCCACTACCGGTCCGTGCGGCCCCAGCCGCGGCCCGGCCCCGATGCCCCTCCGGCACCATGCAGCCTCACCCCTGACTTTTGGTGCGTCCGCGGCAGGGAGGACGAGGCGATGGCGGGGTGCCGCCGCTGCCCGATCCTGCGGGACTGCCACGCCTGGGTCCTCGGCCTGGCCCAGGCGCAGGACTCCGGCGGTGTCGTCGCCGCGATGACCGCCCGGACCCGCGCCGCGATCCGCAACAGCGACCGGGCGGCGGCCATGCATGAGCGTCGACGGGCGCGGGAGGGCCGGTGACCGAACCGGTCGACGAACGCGACGTGCGGCTGCAGGCCCGCCTGCCGGCCGTCACGGACATCATCTGCCTCGTCCGGGACCTCGACCCTGATGGTGTGAAGGACTGGTGCGCACGCCACGGCGTCATCGACCCGGCTGCGCAGGAACTCATCGTGCTGCTGGCCGCGATGGTCCCCGCCGATCGGCCCATCGACGACCTTCTCGCCTGGACGTGGGCGACTCCCGCCCCGTCCGGGGCGCGTGTGGTGCAGATGCTGCGCCGCTGCTCGTGCTGCGGCTCCGAGCTGTCCCTCGCCCAGTTCTGGCGGGATCGCACCAAGCCGCTGGAGCGGTCGTACCGCTGCATCGGCTGCATGCGCACCTACCGCGAGCACGGTGCCTGCGAGCACCCGGCCCGGCGCAGGGACAGCGGGTGACGGCCGCCAGAGCGCCGTAGAGCGCCAGGGGGCGAGGTGCGCCCCGCTAGTTCTTCATCCACGTAAGGGCCTCAGGACCCATAGGAAGGGCCACGAGTGACATCGCGTACGGCGCGCGGCGAGGGGACGGTGGCGCATGCCCTGGCTGCGCGATTCTGACGACTACACCCAGAGGGCCGAATGGGATGGCGTCTCCTACGAGGCGCGGTGGCATTACAGGGCGATGGTGGAGTACTGCTCGCGGTCTCACCGATGGGACGGGCGGCTGACGCTGGAGCAGGCCCGCCGGGTGTCGGACGTCCCGGACCCGGACACGTGCATCGCCGAGCTGGAGGCGATCGGCTACGCCATCGTTACGCGTAATGCGCCTGTGGATAACCCCGCCCAGACCGGAAGTGTTACGCGTAACGTTACGTCACATGTGACGTCACAAAGTCCGTCACATGTGACGCTCGGGACCGTCACCCTGCCCCGGATCGACGAGCACATTCCGCCGCGCGGGATGCGCGACAACGCCTCGAACTCCAAACTGCGGATGCAGCGAAAAAGGGCGCATGACCGGGGCGAACACCACCTGTGCCTGCCGAAGCGCTGCCCCCATGCGACACCTCCGGACGACCCTCCCGGCGATACGCGTAACACCCGAACCGTTACGCGTAACCCCGGGACGGGACGGGATAGATCTGTCAGTCCCCGCGTCGAGAGCAACGAAGACGCCAGCAGCAGCGGCAACGAGATCAGTCAGTCCGGTCCGGTGGGGGGTGCGGGGGGAGGTGCGCGTGACGTTACGCGTAACAAGCCTCATCGTGGCGAGCCCCGCGGAGAGTTCGGCGAAGCCGTCCAGGACCGTCGAGGCATCCGCTGGCTGAGCGAGAACCTCCACGCCGACGACCAGGCCGCAGCACTCACGGTCCGGCAGGTCCGCGCCGACGCGCACGCGCGAGGCATCCCGATCCACAACTTGCCGGACTACCTGGCGGCGATGCACAAGAACGGCGACCTGGAGGACATCGTCATGGCCGCCCAGGACCGCATCGAAGGCCGCACCCACCCCTGGGGGAGCGCCGAGCCGGACCCTGCGGCCGAGGACGAGCACCCGGACTTCCGCGTCATCGACGGCCGGCCCGTGAGCCCCCGCGCCCGCCGCGCCGCCATCGACGCCTGCCCCCGCTGCGACCACAACGGCCTGACCCGCGAGGACAAGCCGCGCCGATGCGATCACCGGCCGCCCGGGCTCGGTTCCCAGCCGCCCCTCCTCAACCCGGTCCGCGACCAGGAACCCGGCAAAGAGGGTCTTCCCGCCGCCGACGACCGCCGGGATGCACGCGCCGTCCTGGACCGCGCGAACGACGACCGCGCCCGAAGGAAGCACGGATGACCAGGCCCCCCCGGCGCACCCTCAAGATCGCCGCCGCGGCCGGAACCGCCGCCGTCCGCATCCTGAACCGCTACTTGCCCCGAACAGGCGCCAACGGCCGCCACCGCCCCACACAGCCGTGCCCCGAGATCCGCATCGAGTCGGCGGAGCTGAGCCGACGCGACCGCCACGAACTCGCCGCCGGCCTCGCCCGCCTCGCCCGCCTCACCGACAAACACGACGACCCCGCAGCCGCCGCCCGCCACCTGTGGGGCGACCGGTGACCCGACACCCGCGCCCGACCCTCGCCGCGACCGACTCCCACACCTGCCTGAAGTGCGGCAGACCGATCCACAAATCCAAAGAGTGGTTCGTCGGCGACGACTGCGCGGGCAAGCTCGGCCCGGACCGCGTCGAGGCCCTCCGCCTCTACGCCGAACAGCAGGTCGACCCCTTCACGATCCCCGCCGGGCAGCGGCCGCCGTCGCCCCAGGCACGCCTCAACCACCACAACGCCCGCGCCGCCGCCGACCCCGGCCAGCTCCAGCTGTGCCGCCACGAGAACCAGGCGGGCCGGTGCGGATCCTGCCGCGACGAAGCCAAACCGAAAAACGCATCCAAACGGATCATCCGCGTGATCTGCGCCCAGCCCCTCGACCAGCGCCGCGCCGAGCGGACCGCCGTCGTGGCCGCCCGAGCTCCCGCACCACCGCGGCGCGCGCCTCCTGCCGCCACGCCCACCCCCGCACGCCCCATCCAGACCGCGCTGATCTGACCCGCGACAACGAACAGGAACCGATGAGCACCTTCACCGCCGCAGAGCGCGAGGTTCGCGCCGAACGCGAACGCATCCAAGCCCGCTGGGGCGAACAGAACCACCCCGACGGCACCGGCGGCTTGCTCGCCGCCGCCCACCGCGACACATCCCGAGAGTGTTGCCAGCGGGCCGCCGCCGCAGGCAACGTGACCTGGCGACTGATCCTCGCAGAAGAGGTGGCCGAGGCGTTCGCCGAAGACGACCCGGGCCAGCTCCGTGGGGAGCTGGTCCAGGCCGCGGCCGTCGTCCTGGAGTGGATCGACGCGATCGACCGCCGCAACACCGGGACGGCCCCGCCAGCGACGGCGACCGGCGGCGCCGAGTGAAACCCACCCGGCACGCGGCGGACGACGGCACGCCGCCCCCCATCGAGCGGTGCGCCCGGCCATGCCGCACCTGCCCGTGGCGAGTCGACACAGCCGGCCGCATCACCTACGCCAACCTCGCAGAGTACGCCGCGGGCACCATCGGCGGCCCCGGTGAGGAGGCGCCGCTCGGCGCACCCATGTTCGCCTGCCACGCCGTCGAGGGCCGGCTGTGCGCCGGGTGGCTCGCCGTCGCCGGCCACGAGCACCTCACCGTCCGGTTCGCCGTCGCCGTCGGCGCGCTCCCCGCCACCGCCCTCGCGCCCGGCGCCGGCTGGCCGGAGCTGTTCCCCACCTACCCGGCGATGGAATCCGCGCACCGCCACGCCCCGACCCCCACGGAGACCTGATGCCCGAACACCACGACCACGACTTCGTGAGGCGAATCAACCTGGCGCTGCTGACCGGCGCCGCGAACCTCGACACCACACACCTGGCCGCCATCACCGGCCTGCCGTCCGGCGTCGTCGGCACCGTCCTGACAAACCTCGAGGTCGACAACCGCGCCGAAGGGAAGTGGCGCGACGGAGTCCGGTACTACCGCCTCACCCCCGCCGGGCTCCGGCGCGCGCACCAGGCGTTCGACCTCGAACTCGTCGCCCTATCGCCCAAAACCACTGAGATCCCGACCATGACCCGGGCGCAGATCACCCGCATCATGAGCGAACTCTTCGGCTTCCCACTCGCCGACCCCGCCGCCCGCGGCCAGCTGTACCTCGTCGACGTCGACGGGACGGTCGCGCTCCGCGACGAAACCCGTCCCGACGTCCGGCACCCGTTCGCCTGGGACCGGGTAGGGGAGGACCTCCCCAACCGGCCGGTCGTGTCGATCGTCCAGGCGCTCGACGCGGCCGGACGCCGAGTCATCTACCTGACCGGCCGGTCCTCGGTGTGCCGCGCCGAAACCGCGGCATGGCTGGCCGCGAACGTCGGCGTCCCCGGCGAGGCCCTGCTGATGCGGACCGTCGAGGACTACCGGCCCGACACGGTCGTCAAGCGGGAGCTGTACGACCAGTTCGTCGTGCCGGTCGGCCCGGTCACGGCGGTACTGGAGGACCGGGCCAAGGTCGTGGCGATGTGGCGAGACCTCGGCCTCACCGTCCTGCAATGCGCGGAGGGCGACTTCTGATGGAAACCACCGACCGGACGGTGCTGGACGACCGGGAACGTGCGGCGCTCACCGCGATCGCGATCGGGCTGCCTCAGGAGCAGGCGGCACGACGCGTCGGCCTGTCCACGCGAACGTTTCGCCGCGTGCTGGCCGGCGCGGCGGAGAAGCTCGGCGCGACCGAGACCATCCACGCCGTGGCGCTCGCCGCCGCCACCGGGCAGATCGACCACGCTCACATCCAGGCCCGCACCAGCCCCCTCTACCCTGCGCCCATCCCGAAGGACGTGCGCGCGTGGGCCGCCGAGCGAGGCGTCCACTGCCCGCCACGCGGCCCGATCCCCTGTGATCTGCGCAGCCAGTACGAGGCGGATGTCCTGTCCAGCCGGCGGCACCGAGCGAAGGCGCACCGTTGAACACCCAATGCACCACGAAATGCGCTGTCTGGGCCCATCGGGCCTTGGCGGCGGCCGCCTTCATCGGCATGCTCGGCGGCGGGTTCGCGGTCGCCGCGTGTGTCGCCCAATCGGCTCTCGGGTTCCCGGTGAACACGGCCAGCCTCGCCAGCGGCTTCGTCAGCCTGCTACTCGGGATCATCACCCGCGAACGTCTCCGCGGAACCAGCGGCGGCGTGAACGCCGAGCACTCGCAGACAAGCCGGGACCTCGAAGCAGAGGCCGACGCGGCGCGCCGGGCCGACGAAGCCGACTTCGACCGCCGGATCGCCGCCGCGGAATGCGACGCCATCGGCCACGTCCCGCCATCCGCGACGCGCGACGCGATCTTCTCCTGGGGGAGCGAGGACCGATGCTCGCGGTGCGGGGCCCGCGCCCGCCTCCCCACCTCATGAACCGGCCCCGGCCAGGGGCGGCGACACCGCATCCACACCAAGAGGAGGGAAGCCAATGAACCACAGCACCTACGCGGGCGACGACCGCAGGCCATGCGCGCGGGGGACCCGCTGCGCGTCGGCGTCGATCGTCCGGGAGGGCGGCCACACCCTCCGCCAGCCCGCACCCACCTACCGGGCGTTCTGCGACGCGGACCGGGCCGCGCTCGTCCGCGCCATCAACGCCCTGCCCGTCCTCTACGACACCGCCGTGGCGCTACTCGGTGATCACCCCAAGGCCCGGCAGGACACCGGCGCTCGCCCCACCGGACGCCTGGCGCCACCCATCCCCGTCAACACCGGCATGGACGAAATGATGGGCAGCATCCACCATCTGCTGGCGTCCTGGTACGAACGGGTCGACGCCGTCGCCGGCGGCCGCGGCTACACCACCGCGCAGACCGGCCGGATGAACCATCGGACCGGTATCCAGCGGATGGCGTGGTCCCTCGCCGAGCGGGTCGACGCGCTGCTGGCGTTGCGGCCGGACGCGATGATCCGCTACATCACCCTCGAAGAGGCCGACAACCTCCCCGACGGGGTGATGGTCCGCCGCCACTACGACGCCGGCTACGCCGCATCCTTCCCGGCGCTGGACGGCGGCGACGCCGGCAACGAACTCCTCGACCTGGCCTTCCGCGCCCGGCGCCGCCTCGGCCTCTCCAGCTCCGACGTGGACCTGCCCGTCCCCTGCACACAACCGGCATGCGGCGAACGCGGCCACATGGTCCGCCCTGACGGCGCCGCAGGGCTGGAGGATCACGTGATCTGCCGGTCCTGCGGCCACCGCTACGAGGACACCCCCGGCGACCCTGCCTTCACCGATGTGATGCGGGATGTGGCCGCCTGGAACGCAGCTCGGAGCAAGAAGAACCCGGCCAAGGGCCTCGCATCATGACCGGGCCGGCAACTGCCCGGCCCTTCCCACGCGAACGGGACGGCCACCCCTGGCTGGGGTGGCCGTCCCGATGCTCAGATGCCCCGATCAGTTCAGGCCGGTCATGATCAGGACTGCTTGAGTCCCTCGTCCACGGCGCACTGGTCGTGCGCGGTGATGGACTCACCGCCCTTGATGTACTGGCTGGCCTCCTCACCGGCTTCGGTCGAGCCTGGCTTGATCGGCTCCCCGCAAAGGCCGCATTCTTCCTGGTCCATTTTGTCTCCCTGGTTGGTGCTTGCCCCAAGCGTATGGCAATCAAATAATCATGTCAAGTCAAGTGGGCTTGAGTTGATGGTCTGCCGGTGGGGGAGAGGCCGGCTCGTGGCAGATTGACGCCTGCCCCGTCTCTCCGGCGGGTCCTGGACCTTGGAAGGACGCCGATGGCGACGCAGGAAGCCCTCACGCCCGAGTACGTTGCGGCCCTCGCCACGGCGTTCGCTGACGCCGTGGCCTCCACGTCACCCGATGAGCCGTTCCCCGACCGGGCCCGTGCCGCGCTCGATCGGCTGCCCGACCGGGTCGTTCAGCAGCTCGGCGACGCGGCCGCCGCGCTGGTCACCCTCACCCGCGAACGCCTGAACCCGCCGGCGCCGGGGAAGATCCGCCTCGAATTCCTGCCCGATCCGCCGCACGTCGCGGACGCTGTCCGCCGAGCCCGCCGAGGGTACTGAATGGCCCGGAACACCCCCAAGGCCGGAATCGCATTCTGTCCGCCCCGCCAGCGACAATGACGACTACCCCGCCGCCCCACCCGCCACGTCACATCGAGGAGTCGTGCTGTCTACCGCTGCGGGCCCGCGCCTCTCGGGGCCCGGCACCGAAGACGGACTGTTCGTCGACGGTCCGATGCTCCAGCCGCTGCTGCCCGTGATGCACATCGTCCACCCCGACGCCGATGGTTGGGTCTGCGTCCGACCAGCGCATGCCGGGCAGTCCTGCACCAAACGGCTACCCGCCTCCCCACAACCCGCATGAGCGAAGATCAGCCTGCCGCGTTGACAACGCTCTGACCTGCGGTCCAAACTAAGAATCGCTTGGAACACCTTTGCCCTCAGCCCGACACGCCGGCTGGGGGCATTCGCGCGTCCAGGGGGTGATCCCATCCAAGGCCCCGACGGCGAGGAGTATTGGACGACCAAGCAGGCGGCTGAAGCGATGGAAGTCTCACCGTCCACGATCAGCACCTGGCGGACGAACGGCTACCTGAAACCCGCAGACGGGTCACCGCCCCGCCGACCCCTCTACCGCCGCGCCGACGTCGTCAAGGCCGAGAAAGCCGCCTACGACGCCGCGGTACGTACCAGCGGCAGCGCGAAACGCACCTCCCGCGCGGCCCTCGCCGGCTGACACCGAACCTCCAGGCTGCGCACCCCCTCGGGCTTCAAGACCAGGGACGAGTGCGCCGCTCCGGACGAACCTTTCACGAGGCGGACGTCCGGAGATCACGCGGCCCCTTCGACCCCGGAGTCCTAGCGGGGGGTTACGGGGCGAAGGGGCCGCACCCGCCCGCGCAACACCACCCCGACCCCGCCACCACGCGAAGGAACCCGCGATGCCCGACAACACCCACGCCTCCGCCGGCGAGCAGCAGCCGGCATGAGCCGCGCATCCCTGCCCCTGAAAGTCGTGCTGGACGACCTGACCATCGCCGAGGTCTCCGTCACCTGCGAGATCAGCACCGAGTGGGAAGAGACCGACGCCGACACCACGCCGCCGGTACGGCGCGTGAAGGCCACCATCCACTCCTCGGTGCTCGCCGACAACGTCGCCGACGCTCTCCGCAAACTCGCCGCCGCCCTCGAAGGCACCGAGCTTTCGCCCCGCGAACTGCGCCCGCGCCCCGCCCCCTGATCGCACCCCCATCACCACCCCACGCCGGGGCGGCCCGCCCCAGGTCGAGCATGCGGCACCCACGCAGGCGTGCCGCACCGGGGACGGCCGCCCTGGCACCCCTCTCCTTCCGCCCGCAAAGGAACCCTCACCCATGCACCCCGACGACGTCGTGCGCGAGCTCGACAAGGTCACACACGCGCTGGCCTGGACCCGCAAGCACCTCACCAGCACCAACGAGGCGAACGCGGCCCTGCACATCGCCGACACCGTCCTGTACTCGCCGCTCACCCAGGCCGTCACCCGCGCCACCGAATCGGTCGCGAAGATCCGCGCGCATCTCGAAACCCTCGCAGAGGACGAGCCCCGCGGCGACCGTGACGCATGCGGCACCGTCTCAGGCGACGACACCGCCGCGGCCGACCCCGCCCGGGCACGGTCTTTCGCCGACATGTGGACCGACCTGGACCGCTGCCCCCACGGCCGCCACGAAGGCGACACCTGCACCGGCTGGACTGGCCCCGGCGTCTACCAGGGCGGCTGCGAGGGCGGCGTCTCCCTCGGCAATCCGCACATCCAGACCGGCTCACACGTGGGGTTCGACTACACCGCCCAGCCGTACGTGATGCCCGAGCGGGCCCGCCGCCACGACCCCGAAGCGTGGAGGGCCTGACCGATGCGCATCTACTACGACTGCGAGTTCATCGAGGCCGGCCCGGACCACCCGATCGAACTCGTCTCCATCGGCCTCGTCGCCGACGACGGCCGCGAGTTCTATGCCGTCTCCTCCGAGTTCGACACCCGCCGGCTCCTCGCCAACCCCTGGCTGGTCGCCAACGTGTGGCCGTCGCTGCCGCAGCGGCAGGACCCGCCCGGCCACCGCTGCCGCTGCATACACGGGCACCTGGACCTCGACCACCCCGACGTGCAGCCCCGCGCGCAGATCGCCTCCGCCGTCCACACGTTCATCGCCGCCACCCCCGACCCCGTCCTGTGCGCCTGGTACGGCGCCTACGACCACGTCGTGCTGTGCCAGCTGTGGGGATCCATGGTCGATCTGCCGCCCGGCGTGCCGATGTGGACCTACGACCTCCGCCAGGAGACCGAACGGCTCGGGAACCCGCAGCTGCCCGAGCAGCCGGAAGGGCTCCACAACGCGCTCGCAGACGCCCGCCACAACAAGGTCCGCGCCGCACACCTCGACCGGCTCGCGCGAGCGAAGGACTCCGGGCGGTGAAGACGGTCATCTGCGCGCTGAACGCCGCCGACGCCGACCAGGCAGCCCGCGCCCTCAACATCGCGGCCGGCGACCGCGTGTTCCTCCACCAGCTCGACCGGCTCGACGGCGCCGACACCTTCGACGTGACGGTCACCGCCGACTTCGCGCGCCGCCCCGACGCGCACCAGGCGTGGCGGGATCTCCTCCGCGCCGCCGAACGCGCCGCGAACCCGCCGGAACTGCCGCCGCAGCCGCCGCAGGTCAACGCCGTCTACACCACCGCCATCGATGACCGCGCCGTGGACGCCCTCGCCGCGCTGATCGAGCCCTTCGCCGACGCCACGGGCCGCACCGTGAAAGTGCGGGACGCCGCCCGCACCTTCGCGATCGTCCTGGACCGGCTCCAGCTGGCCGACCAGAACGCGCTCGACCGCGAGGGTGGCGTCTGATGCTGACGGTCGTGTGCGCCTTCGACCACGCCCAGGCCATCACGGCGGCGCGAGACTACGGCATACCCCGCCGCGACCTGATCGTGGCGGACAACGACAGCAAACTCATGGGCCTGACCAGGTTCGACGTCCTGGCCGTGACGGGTTTCATCACTCGCCGCGACTCCTTCGACCTGTGGGCGCTGCTCCGGTACCGGTTCGAGCGCGGCCGCGCCGATCCGGCCGACGGGCCGGTCTTGCCGGAGTACCCGCCGGGCGGCACGGTCCTGTACCGCGCCGGCGGCGACCCGGCCGCCGACGCGGTCGCCGCGCTCCTGCGGCCCTTCGCCACCGGCACTCCGCCTTCGGTGCCCGTGGACACCGCCGCCACCGTCGTCGCCAGCCATCTCAGCCGCGACGGCGCAGGCTGGCCGTCGAAACGGTGAAAGGGGGAGCGGTGCGCCACCAGCAGCACGAGGAGCAGGAACCCGACCGCCGCACGCGCCGCATCATCGACGCCGTCGCCGCCGCACTGCCCTCCGGCCCGTCCGCGCTCCGGCGGGCACTCTCCCCGCTGCGGCTCGCCGCGGCGGCGATCCGCGCCGCTGCCCGCCTCGCACGCCGGATCCCACCCGACCGGCCCCCACACGCCGCCAGGACCGCGGCCGCCCGCAACCAGCGGTCCGCGCGCTGGTACCGGGCCTGGTACCTGGTCAACGCCGCCCGACGCTTCCACACCGCCATCACGACCCGCCCCCGGCGCCAAAGCGTCGCCGACGCGGTCCGCCAAGCCATGCCCACCGAACTGCGGTACCTGCGGCAGCACCTGGCCGCCCAGGCCAACCGCCGCCGCACCGCCACCGAGGTCGACCGCCTCGCCGCCATCTACGGGGACCGCCTCGGCTGGTCCACAGTCCACGACGGTTCCACCACCGCCGACTGCCGCCACGCCCACCGCCAAGACTTCCTCGTCTCAAACCCCCCGCGGATGGGCCTGCCCGGCGCGGTACACCCGCGCTGCCGATGCCGGCCCGTACGCCCCTGGGGCACCCGCCTCCTGACCTGAAAGAGAGTGACCCACGCATGCACTTCGGAGAAGCACTCGAACGGCTCCGCGACGGCGAACGACTCGCCCGCGACGGGTGGAACGGCCGAGGCATGTTCATCGTGCTCCAAGCCGGCTACCCGAACGGCATCCCGATCAACGCCAACACGGCGCAGGCCGCCGGGATCAGACAGGGCACCGTCTGCAAGTTCCGGCCCTACCTGATGATGTTCACCGCCGAACGTGACTTCGTGCCGTGGGTCGCGTCTCAGACCGATCTGCTCGCCGCCGACTGGACCACCGTCTGACCAGGGTTCAGGTCGTGGCGGCGAGGAGGTCCTCGCCGCGGATCTCCCGGCTGCAGTGCGGGCACAGGGCGGGCAGTTCCAGGCTTCGCCTGCTGCGGGTCTTCGTGCCCTCCGGGAGGTCTTTCCGCCGGACCGCCTTGCCGCAGTGAGGGCAGTCGCCGGGCAGCTGGAGCGTGCGCGGCGCGCGAGGCGAGTAATTCCCTCCCGTGCCCTTGGGACGGCCCGCGCCGAAGCCCTTACCGGGCTTGCTCGCATCCCACTCGCGGTAGGTCGCCATCAGCCAGAACGGGCTCCGGCCGATGGTCCTGTCCTCTTCCGGCATGTCACCGGGCCGCGCGTCGGGCGTGCCGCGCCGCGCGTTGTGCCGGGACCGGTTCTGCTGCACCGTCGCCTTCGACACGCCCTGCAAGGCCGCCCACACGTCGACACTGACCAGGGCCTCAGCGGGGATCTCGTCCCGGTTCTCGGGGATCTCTTCCGCCGACTGCAAGACAATATTCCCGTCAAGCTCCATGGGGGCAGAATACTGCGCGGCCACGCGGGCGCAGCCCCTGCGGGCCGGAACCGGTCTCGCCAGAGCCGTACCCGGTACGCGTCGACCGGCCACCTGCCGTACCCGTGCCTTCATGCTCGTCTCCTGCCTCTCCGGGAGGCCCGGGGGTTCCCACCCGCAGGGAGGAACCCCCGGGCCCGTGGGGGGTTACCCGGCCTGGGGCTCTGCCGGCTGCGCCAGCTTCGCGGTCATCTCCTCCGCCGACATCCGGCCCTGAACGTCGTCATAGGGGAACCGGTCGGTGTTCAACCGGCCGCCGCTCTGATGAGCCTTGGTCGCCGCCTCGACCGTCAGCACCTTCAAACTGAACATGTAGTGCTGCCACGGCACCGTCAGGGTCTTGGGGTTGACCCGGATCACCTCGAACCAGCGGCCCCGGTGCAGCGCGAAGTCGCCCTTGGAGAAGTCCGCAGGCCCCCACACCTTGGCGCCCTCGGCCTCCAGGCGGGCGACGTGGTCCCGCCAATAGGCCAGCTGCCCGGCAGTCTGCTCGCGCGTCGTCCGCAACCGGACCACCCCAGGGGAGTCCGGCACCGGCACCGGCTCGCGGCGCAGCAGCCGCCGCCAGAAGGCCCGCAGCCTGTCCGCCCGCCCGTCCGGGCCGGCATCGGCGGCGCGCTCCGCCGCTTCGGCGAGCCGCCGGTCCAGCGACCGGAGTTCGGCGTCGAGCTTCTCGATCCGGCGGAGCGTCGTCGGCAGCGCCTCCCGCCGGTCCTTGTACTTCTCCGCAGCCGCGGCCCGCGCCGCCCAGTACTCGCCGCGCTGCATGTCCTTGACCGCGATGCCGTCGCTGCGCCACAGCTTCCGCAGGAAGTTGCGGTGCCGCCTCTCGGAGTGGTGCCCGACCAGGATCGGCTGCCCCATCGGGATGTGCGATGCCCGCTCCCGGTTGCGCGCCCACCGGGCTTCCCCTGCCTGGGCGGCGCGCACGCCCCGCGACCCGTACCGCTCGGCCCGGGTCTCCGCCCGCTCGTTCCGCTCGGCCTCCGCCTCGGCGAAGTTCCGGCCGGGGGAGGCGTCGTCGATCTCCACGGTGACGGTGTGGCCGGCCGCGGTGAGTCGCTGCTCGGCGTCGCGGATGACCCAGGACTTGGATACCCGGTCCCGCGAGTGCGGGAGATACCAGGCACCCAGGTTCCGGGAGAACCGGAACCCGCACCCGCCTTTGCCGCCGAGGATCTTCCCGGTCCCATCACCCTGCTCGGTACCGTGCACCAGCGTGCCCTCGGCCAAGCCGTGCGTGATCTTGATACTTCCCATGCTGGAGAAAACTCCTGTCTGTTGAGGGGGTGGGCTCCGCCCGGGCGGGCGGACGGAGCCCGGCTATTGGGGGGTCAGGCCGCGATCTCTTCAGGGGCCTGTTCGCGGGACCGCTGCTTGAACTCCGAGTAGGTGACCCGCGGCCGCATCTCCCAGAAGGCCAGCAGCTCCGGGCTGGCGTACTTGCGCGCCCGCGCCCACTGCCCGGAGAACAGCGACATCGGGTCGACCCCCAACGCCCATCCCTCCTTGGTCAGGAGGTGCCCCCGCGTGTGCTCCTCGGCCATCTTGTAGTGCGCTTCGAGCCACAGCGCGTAGGCGTCCTTGTACTCGGCCTCCTTGATGCGTCGCCGTTCTTTCCGCGCCCGCTCCTTCCTTGCCTTCTCGTTCACCAGGTCGCGCCGCGCCGCCTCGCCGAGCACCACGGCGGCCAGGTGCGGGCGACGGTCGACCCACTCCTGGTACTTGCCGGCGAGTTCGTCATCGGTGAGGGCCTGGAGCCGCTCGGGCCGGATGGCCCGCCGGGCGGGGCTGAGCAAGTGGGCCAGCGCGGTCAGCTTGGTCTTGATCATGAGCAGGCTCTTTCAGGTCAGCGGGCTAGGAGAGCAGGTCGGTGGTGCCGCAGGCGTCCGGCTCGGGGAACAGCGCGTCCTGCTGGTAGTCGGCCTCCGGGCCGGCCTCGATGTCGAAGTCACGCGCGCCCATGCCCAGCCAGGACCGGCCGCCACCGGGCTCCGCGTCCGGACCGTCACCGATCTCCATGTGTCCTCCCGGTTCTTGCCTTGCTTGCTTCCAACACCCCCAACTTATGGCAATCCAATAATCAAGTCAAGTTATCCGGGAGAAATAATGAATGGCCACAGTTTGACCTGTGACCGCCTGATACCGCCCCCGCCATCCCCGGTGACCCGGTAGCTCTCAAGGGCCCTCACAGGCCACTACAGGGCCCGTGCCCGTCCGTCCCCGTCCCCTTGCCCGTCCCCGTGCCCGTCCGTCCCCGTGCCGCAGCTCTTCCCCCGGTAGCCGGCTGCCGGGGGTCGCGGTGAGTGCATGCGAAAACCCCCGGCAGGAGGACCCTGCCGGGGGTGGGAGCCGGTGGCTCAGTCGAGAGCGCGGCGGGTGCCGCTGGCGCCACCGTTGACCCGGGTGTCCCCGATGTCGGTGTTGCGCCCGTCCCTGGCACCCCGGCGGATCGCGTCCGCGTTCTGGATGCGCTGCCCCTTCAGGGGGACCGTGTTGGGGAACTGCTGCCGGAACCAGTTCCGGATCCGGTCCGCCTCGGTCTGAAGCACCAGGGCGTTGCCGGGGGCTTCGTCAGCCAACTCCCCGACCCGCTCCCGGATCTTGGCGGCCAGCCCACCCCCGTAGCCCCGGATGTAGTCCCACACCCACTGGTCGACCGCGTCCCCGACCTGGCCGTAGGACCAGTGGGGGTTCTGGCGCCGGAGCTTCGCCTCGTACTCGTCGCCCGCCTTGTTGGCGGAGCCGATCATCTGAATCTGAACGCTGGCGATCAGGATCTCAATGCCGCCCAGGAGGGAGCGGGTCCCCACGACGGTCAACTCGCCGGTGTAGGAGTTGTAGAGAGCCTCCGCGCCCATGGCCTTGATCATCGGGGAGACGGCCTCGCACATCACCGTCCCGTGGTCGATGGACAGTTCGACCACCAGGAGGGTGATCTCCTCCGGGTCGTCGCCGCGCGTCTCCCGGATGTGAGCCTCTTCGATGCCCTTGGCCTTCATCAGCTTGGCCGCCAGGGCCATGTACGCCTCGGCCTCCGCGGGCGACGTGTTGGGGTGCTCCGCCTTGGCGAGCAGCGCCTTGATCTTGCCGACGAAGTCCTGAGCCATCTTGACCTCCGGGTGGTGGTGGCCGGGACCCTGTGTCCCTGCCGATGACCACAACAATATGGCAAGGCAATAATCATGTCAACTCTGACATGAAATATGATCCTAACCAGGGAGTACTGCCGACCGCCCCCACCCCTGCCTGTGCCCGCTACACAGCACCACAGGACAGGTCCCGCCAGGGACTGACCTCTACTGCCGTCCGCCGGTCCCTGGCAGGTTGAAGGGCCGGACAGTCCTGCCAGTGGCAGGATCCGGCCAGAGATCTACACAAACACAATCCGACTTGATAAGAATATTTGCATGCCTGTGATTGAGATTGAGGGAGTCACTCCCTCCGCCATCCTCCGTAAGGAGCTGGCAGAGGCCGGCAAGCCGGTCCTGCTCAGCTTCAGCCGCGGCAAGGACTCCCTCGCGGCCTGGCTCGCACTCCGTGACGCCGGTGTGCAGGTGATCCCGTACCACCTGTACCTGATCCCCGGCCTGAGGTTCGTGGAGGAGTCACTCGCCTACATGGCCGACTTCTTCGGCTGCGACGGGCCCATCCTGAACCTGCCGCACCCCTCGCTCTACAGGTGGCTGAACGCGCTGACCTTCCAGCCGCCCGAGCGGTGCCACGTCATCGAGGCCGCGAAGCTCCCGGAATTCACCTACCGCGAGCTCAACGATCTCGTGCGCCGGCACTACGGCCTGGGCGACGACTCGTGGGTGTGCGACGGTGTGCGCGCCGCGGACTCCCCGAACCGCCGCATGGCCCTGAAAAGCCACGGCCCCATCAACGCCAACGCCCACACCCAGAAGGTCGTGTGGGACTGGCGCAAGGCCGACGTCATAGGCGCCATCGAAACCGCCGGCGTCCGGCTACCGCCCGACTACCTGTGGTTCGGCCGCAGCTTCGACGGCCTCGACCGCAGGTTCCTGGCCAAGCTCAAAACGTACGCGCCCGAGGACTACCAGCGAGTGCTGGACTGGTTCCCGCTCGCAGATACGGACCTGTACCGTGCCGATCTCTGACGAGGTGCGCCGCCGCCTGGAGGCCCTGGGCGGCCGCGGCACCACCGCACCGGCCGCCGAACCGCCCGCCGACCCCGATCAGCCGCAGTTGCGGCCCGGCGACGAAGACGCCACCCCCGAGGAACTCGACAAGCGACTGGGGTTCCGCGCCCGCGCACGCCGCGAGGACGAACGGTTCCGCCTCGCCACCGACTCCGAATTCTGGGTCGCCCTCTGCTTCCGCGACCCGCAAGACCCCGCCCGGTTCTGCCGAGCCACCGGAACCACCCCCGACGGCCGCTACGTTCCCGGGCCCCGCCTCGCCGAGGTAGCCGGAAGGACCATCTTCCAGAACGCGCGAGACCGCGCCAAGGCACTCCTGGCATCCCGAGCCCTCCCCGCAACCGGAGAGTCGGTCACCGACCGCCTCACCGCCACCCCACACCCCGACCCACTAGCCGGCCTCACCGGCCAGGGCGGCTTTCAGCAGGAATGCCTGGACGAACTGGCCGCCCTCCACGCCGCATTCCAGACCCCCGACGCCGCCCCCACCAGCGTCCTGGACTCCCCGCACTGGCTCGCCGCGGTGTTCCCCTCCCGCGAAGCCAAGGACCGTTTCCTCACCGACACGGGCCTGGACATCCTCGGCGACAAGTACCTCGACGGCCACCAGGCCGCGAGCATCCTGAAAATCCATCTAGGGAAATGAGGACCCCAAGATGCGGAACCGAATCCGAAACGCCTTCGGTGGCCTGCGCCGCCGAGGCACCGGCGACAGCACGCCGCCGCCGTCCCGCCGCGCGGCTCCGCCCGAGCGGGCGAGGGCCTCGGGCACCTGATCCGATGACCAAGCGCGGCAACCGCCAGCCTGGCCAGGAGGCTCCCGAATCAGCCGCGCTCCAGCTACTCGACGGGGGCGGCACCAACACCACGGTGCCTGCCCCCGTCGACCCGCCGGACTGGCTGTCCGACGAAGCCACCACCATCTGGCACACCCTCGCCCCCCGCACCGCCCCCGGAACCCTCACCCAAGGCACCGCCCCCGCCTTCGCCCTCCTCGCGACAGCCCTCGCCACCTACATCGACGCCGACCAGATGATCCAGACCGCCGGCGTCCTCATCGCCGAAGGCCAGGGCCTCGCCCCCAACCCAGCCCTCTCCATCCGGGACCGCGCCGACGCCGCCGTCGGGAAGTGGGCGAAACTGTTCGGCCTGCTCCCCGACGCCCGCACCGCAGCACCCGCCACCCCCGAGCAGCCCCGCACGCTGCCCCACCTCGTCGAAGGCGGGTGATCCCGTGTGCCCCCACGCATCGACGACGACACCCGCACCAAGATCCTCAACGCGATCAAGGCCGGGAAACTCTCCCGCAACGCCATAGCCCGCAAGCACGGCGTCAGCGTCGGCACCGTCACCAACATCGCCAAAGCCGCGAACCTCACGTCTGCGTTTGACCGGTCAAAAGGCAAAAACGCGCGCGCACGCGAGGCCGCCAAGTTCGACGCCGAACATGCCCGCGCGCGTCTGCTGATCGACCTGTACGGCGACGCGCAGCGGCTCCGTGAGCGGGCCTGGTCGCCGTACACGCAGATCGTGACCGGGCCCCTCGGCCCCGAACTGGTCACCACCAAGCTGCCGCCGCTACGCGACCAGCAGGCCGCCTATACGGCCATGGCGATCACCCTCGACAAGGCCCTGAAGATCGAGGCGCTCAACACCGGCGACGGTGCCGAGAAGGGCAAGACGATGATCGGAGACCTCCGCGCCGCGCTCGGCCTCGCCTACGAGGCGATCGAAGCCCAGGAGGACCAGGAAGCGCAGGAGGCCCAGGACACCGGCGAGGGGGCGGCGCCGGCCGAGTAATACGGGTTGCCGCGTTTCCGCAGGTGGCATCCGAGCGACCTGCGGAAATGCGGTGAGAGGTTGGGGGAGCGCGGGCCTGAGACGGCGGCATTAGCGACCGCCTCGCTTCCCGCGAGGTCGCACCAGGTCACTGATGCACTGGAGCACGAGTTTGAGTGCGGCTCGCGCGTCTCGACGGCGAGTGCTGTCAGCCGACCACACGGCGGGGAGTAGAACGCCCCCCAGGATTGTGACCACCACGAGGGTGATCAGCGCCATCACCCAGATCGAGCAGGTTGCCGCGAGAGCGAGCAGAGCGGTCGCTCGTCCTTCGAGGCTAATCAAACACGGGTCATGGCCTGCGGACCTCTTTCTCTACGAAGAGAGCCGACGACCTGTCGTCAGTGTATGCATCCGCAGCCACTTGCCAAATGAGGCCCGCATCGGTGTCTGAGGGCACAGGCAGAGGGGGTGCGCATGCCCCTCGCGGTCGACCTGGATCGCGTTACCGGTGTGATGTCCCGCAAGCAGATCCGCTCGATCGTCGAGTCCGAGCGGGTGAAGATCTCCCTGTGGGAAGGCGCAGTCTCCTCCGGCAAGACGATCGCGAGCCTGGTGGCGCTGCTGATCGCGGTGGCGCAGGCACCCGAGAACGGGCTGATCTTCATCGTCGGCCGCACCCTCCAGACGGTCGAGCGGAACATCATCGAGGTGCTGATGCAGCCCCTCGGCCCGTTCGGGCCGCTGGCCCGCTACGTGGACCACACACGCGGCTCGAACGTCGCGACGATCTTCGGCCGCACCGTCCACCTGGTAGGCGCGTCCGACGTCCGCGCCGAGGGCCGCATCCGCGGCGCCACCGCCGCGCTGATCTACATCGACGAGGCCACCCTCGTCCCCGAGGGCTTCTGGACGATGTGCCTGTCGCGTATCCGCGTGCCGGGCGCCCGCATCATCGCCACCACCAACCCCGACGGGCCCTCCCACTGGCTGCGGAAGAAGTTCCTGCTCCGCGAGCACCAGCTGAACATGCGCAGCTGGCATTTCGTGCTCGACGACAACCCGTTCCTCGAAGAGTCGTTCAAGAACGAACTCCGAGCCGAATACGTGGGCCTGTGGCACCGGCGGTTCATCGCGGGGGAGTGGTGCCTGGCCGAGGGCGCCGTGTACGACATGTGGTCGGAGGACCGGCACGTCGTCACCGCGCTCCCCGAGATCACGATGTGGCCGGCGTGCGGCATCGACTACGGCACCTCGAATCCGTTCGCCGCGGAGATGATCGGGCTCGGCGTCGACGGCCGCCTCTACCTGACCAACGAGTGGCGGTACGAGGCGAGGGTCACGCGCCGGCAGCTCACCGACCCCGAGTACTCCGCCAGGCTGCGGGACTGGGCCGCGAACATCCCGATCCCCGGCACGACCGCGCGGGGTGTCCAACCCCGCTACTGGGTCGTGGACCCGTCCGCCGCATCGTTCATTCAGCAGCTCCACCGCGACAAAGTCCGCCCGACCCTCGCCGACAACAGCGTCCTCGACGGGATCCGGCTGCTGTCGTCCCTGCTGGCGACCGACCGGCTCCGCGTCCACGAGTCCTGCACCGGCTGGATCGAAGAGGTGCCCGGGTACACGTGGGATCCCGACCAGGCCGAGAAGGGCCTCGACGAACCGATCCAGGTCAATAACCACTCGCTCGACGGCGGCCGGTACGGGGTGAAGACCACCGAGTTCCTGTGGCGCCCCCACCTCGCTCTCGCCGCCTAACCCGGCGGGTGCCACGTTTTCCGCAGGTCGCATCCGAGCGACCTGCACAAACCCGCGTTCCCCTGGAAGGACCCGCGATGCCCCAAGACCCCGCTGACGCCGCGCCCGCCGGCCCGCCCCGGCACGGGCGGCTCCCCGCAGCGCCGGACCGGCGCCCCTATCAGCTGCAGCCGTCGGCCGACGGCGAGATCGTCCACGTGGCCACCAGCGCCACCGGCCGCTGCTACCGGTACAGGTGGCGGCAGATCGGATGGCACGGTCAGTCCGGCGCCCTGTACGCCCTGGGCGACGACGCCAAGCCAGGCGACCACGAGCCCGGCTCGTTCGCGCCGCTGTACCTGCTCGTCGACCGCGACGAGATCGAGGACCCCGCCCCGGATGAGACCGGCGAGCTCGAACGGTTCCGGCTGGAGGGGGACGAGAACTGCGGCGTCGCGCTGCACTGCCGCGACTGCGACCGAGGCGGCCGCCCCCTGGCCTACCTGACCGGCGTCGGCGGCGGCTACGACCACCCGGAAGTCGAGGAAACCGACACGATCATGGGGCTCCTCACCTACGCCGACGTGCACGCCTGGCACGCCCACGGCTGCCCGCCCTGGTTCAACCCCTACAGCCGCGCCCGGTTCGACCTCGCCCGGCGCGGCGCCTGGACCGTCCAGCGGATCCCGCACGAACCCCGCCCGGTCGGCCCCCGCATCCAGGACGGGATGATCCGCCGCGATGCCGGCGACTCCACACCGGCCCACGCGCGCCGGTACGCCGCGCAGCTCCTCGCCGCCGCCGACGAAGCCGAAAACCGCGCCTACCCGGGGGCCCTGCCCGTACCGGTCATCGAGCGGGACGAGGCGCGGCCCGGTGAGGTCCTCGTAGTGTCACCTCCGGTCGCCCCCTGCGACCCCGGCCCCAACCGGGCGGTGATCGCCCGCAAGGTCGGCGGCGAGCCCCGGGAATGAAACTCGTGCTCCGGCTCCTCGGACGGGAGGTCCTGGCCGTCGAGCTCGACACCGAACCAGACGCCCCGGACGCGGGCCTCGCGCCGCCGTTCGGGTTCTCCGGCAGCGGCGGCGGGCACGTCGAGCGCGCCGACACCTGGCCCATCGAAGCCCCCGCGCCGGGCGGCCGGGCGGTGAGACGATGACCGGCATGAAGACGCAAGTATGGGCGGACACGGCCGCCCCGCAGGCCCGCTGGTTCGCCACCGCCGACGGGACCACCCCGATGGCCTGTAGCCGCTGCGGCGTCGTCCTCGGCGCGGAACCGTTCAGCACCGGCCCGGACGGCGCCGCCTGCTCCAACTGCGTCCCGATCGTCCAGCCCACCCCCGCCGCGCGCCGCCGCGCCGGCGCCCGCACCCCAGCGAACCGGGTCCTGGCCAGGGCGGGCCTGATGCTGGTCCCGCGGCCGCCGTTCTCGGGGAAGGCGCTCCACGAGACCGCGAACGTGACCGAGGTCCACCACCCGGCACGCGGCGGCAACGCCACCCGCTGGCTCCGCCACGTCGCGGCCCTCACCGACCAGTCCCGGGGTCGGGGCGAGCGGTGATGAACGCGGAAACAGCGAAGACCTGGGAGCGCCTCCGCGCGACGCGTTCCGCTCCTCCCGCACCCGCCAGGAGCACACCAGAGCGCCGCAGAACCTACTGCACCTCGCTCGAACAGGCCCAGCAAATGTTCCACGCGGCGGAGCAGGCGGGGCCGGAGACACAACCCCTGCACATCTTCTACGGGCTCAGCCAGGCTGGCCGAGCCATCGCCGCGGCGTCGGCGTCCCCCCTCGCGGCCGGGGACGGGTGGCAGCTCCTGGGTCACGGCATCCGCGCACGAAGCCTCGATGGTCCGCTGCCCGAGATCGAGGTCAGGAGCGACGCTTCAGGCAATGCGGGTAGTTTCGTGCGGCTCTCGGAGATCCTCCAATCACCCCTGCTGCCCAAGACCGCGGACGTGCGGCTGCGGGAGCTGTGGGACTGCATACCCGCCAATCACGAATGGCCCATCGGCGGGGATGAGGCGAGCAGGCGGATGCCGCTACGGGTCGATCACCGCAGCCTCGCCCCGGACCCGCAGCCTCAATGGAGCGTGGGAGTGGCGGGTCTCCCGGCATGGCTCACGCAGGCCGTCCAGCCCCGCGAGCGCCTGGAGGAGTACATGGGCGCCTTCCCCTACGCGCAGGGATGGGAACTCGCGGGTCCGAGGTCTGACGGCAGCCCGGTGTTCCAGCCTGGCGGTGAATGGCCGGGGTCGGCGATCTACCTGTACTGGAACCTTCCGGACCAGGATAAGAGGGACTTCCAGGACGCTCAGGCCGAGTTCCGCGACTTCCTGATGGCCCGCACCCGCGGCTATAAGGGCGACCGGTGGTTCTTTCCCGCCGTCGCCGGAGCGGACGCCATCCACCCGCTCATGGCTTGGTGGGCAGTCCTGCATGCGCTGTCGATGCTGGCCCGCTACCAGCCCGACCAGTGGGTTCAGCACATCGACGTCGACGTCGACGGGTCCCGCGCCGTCGCGATCGAGCAGCTCCTACGGGAAGCACTCACGACCGTGCCGCAGCTCATCGCCGAGACCATCGAACACGTGGCGAAGCCGACAACATGAGCGACCGCGACGCCGACGGCTACTGGACCGGCCATGGCGGGCACCTCTGGAAGGAAAACCGAGGACCAGACAGCGCGTGTGCGCGCCCCGGGTGCAGGCTCTACTACGCCCGCTGGAGCGGCGACCGCTGCCCCGGAGCGCCGGACTGCAAGGCGACGCTTAATGGCCTCCGGTGCGATCAGAACGACGGGCACTCGGGGCCGCACCTTGCGACGCGGGTGTGGTCATGAATGAGCTACTTGCGTTCCTCCGCGCCCAGCTCACCGCGGACGAGCAGGCCGCGCTCGGCGCGATGCCGCGCAACTCCGTGCCGCCGCCGACGAAGCCGAACACCCCCGCGCGCTACCGGGCTAGGCTCGATGGGTACTAGCCGAACGTAGTCTTGCGGTCGACCATGGCGTGACTCCGGATCTCGGCCTCGGTCACTCCCTCAACGCCGGTCAGGTCCGCTCCGCTCAGGTCCGCGCCGTCCAGGGTGGTATTGGTCAGGTCCGCTCCGCTCAGGTCCGCTCCGCTCAGGTCCGCGCCGGTCAGGTCCGCTCCGCTCAGGTCCGCTCCGCTCAGGTCCGCGCCGGTCAGGTCCGCTCCGCTCAGGTCCGCGCTGTACAGGGTGGCATTGGTCAGGTCCGCGTCGGACAGGAGGGCACCGGTCAGGTCCGCGTCGTACAAGAGAGCGCCGGTCAGGTCCGCGTCGTATACGAGGGCGCCGGTCAGGTCCGCGTTGTACAGCTCCGCGCCGGTCAGGTCCGCGCGGGCCATGTTGGCCTTGGACAGGTTCGCGCGGGACAGGTTCGCGCGGGACAGGTTCGCTCTATGGGGAAACTGGGCGCCGGAGATGCGGGCTTGGTGCAGGTCAAGGGGCAGGAATACGTGCGCGGGGCTGGGAGTCGAGTGAAGCACTGAACTGTGGCGGGTGAGGACAGTGAGGGCGGCGGCAACGTCGGTCTCAGGTTCTTTGGGCAGATCGGCGGATTTGATGGTGGGAGCGGGGTCGTGTTCGCGGACGTAGGCGGCCAGGACGTCACGGATGGTGAGGCGGTCGCGGTGGGAGTCGGCGGCGATGCGTTCCAGGGCGTAGATTGCGGCGGTACGGACTTCTCGTTTGCTGGAGGCCAGTAGTTCGGTGGCCTTGGTGTAGCGGTCGGTGACCTGGCCTTCCTTGGTGGTGTGTAGTTCGTCCTGGCCGGTGCGTAGGGTCGCGGCGGTGGCCAGCAGGCTGCCGCCGGCGAGCATCGCTCCGATGAGCAACACCCCACTGTTGATCCACTGGTGCAGGCTTTGGCGCCGTCGTTCGCGAGCGGCGTCTAGGCGGTCACGGCGACGGTCAAGACGTTCCTGCTGCAGCTCCAGCAGTTCCAGTCGCCGATCGGCGGGAAGAGCATCTAGCTCGGCCGGGGCCGGTACGCTCACCTGCGGCAGCGGAGCCACCGGCTCGGGAGCTGGGCGTGCGGCATCCTCGCTGTCGAGGGCCTGATCGGGTGGGGACGGAAGAGATGCGTCGCGCTCGGTCACAACTGTTAGACGCTCAGTGGTGCCCAGGTGCTCCCATCTGGTGGGTGAGCCGGAGCCGCTCGCTGCGCGGGAGAAGTGCCCGCACCGGCACGCCTACCCGACGCACGGGGCGTACCTCGAAGGACGGCGGCAGTGGCGCGCGTACCGCCGCGACGAGCACCTGAACCCCGCCGAGGCCGCCGCCCGGTGGGCGGTGATCGAGGAGCACTACCTCGGCGCACTGTCACCGCCGTGAAACCGTAGCCCGCGTTTCCGCAGGCCGTGCTGATGCCACCTGCGGAAACGCGGCACCCGCTGAACCTGTCGGCCTGAACCGGGCCCCCGAGCACGAGAAAGGGGGCCTGGATCCGCATGTCCGACGTGTGGCCGCCGCCGGAGCTGGCGCCCATCCATGACCGCATGGCCGTCTGGTCCGCGTGGTGGACCGGTGAGCCGGACGAACTCGAGTACGTGTACGGCGGGTCCGGTGCGGCCGCGGTCCGGCCGCCGAACTGGCCGCGCCGCCGGCCGCTGAACCGGCCGTCGCAGTACCGCGGCGGGATCGTCGGGGCGCTCGCGCGGATGTTCTGGGGCCGGCCGACCCCGGAGGGGGAACAGCGGTCGAAGCTCCACATGCCGATCGCGTCGGACATCTCGACCGTGTCGGCGAACCTGCTGTTCGCCGACCCACTCACCTTCAAGACCGATCACAAGGCCACCACGGAGCGGCTCCAGGAGTTCCAGGACGACGGGATGCAGGCCACCCTGCGGGAGGCGGCGGAGACGGCGTCCGCGCTCGGAGGCGTGTACCTGCGCACCTCCTGGGACAAGGCGATCTCCGACCGGTCGTGGCTGTCTGTGGTGCAGCCCGACTGTGCCATCCCCACGTTCCGGTACGGCCGGCTCCGCGAGGTGCAGTTCTGGACGGTGATCGAGGACGACGGGCAGCAGCGCGTCGTCCGGCACCTGGAGACCCACGCGCCCGGCGTGATCCGCCACCAGGTGTACGCCGGAACGCCCACCAGCCTCGGAGCCCTCGTCCCGCTCGGCGACTACGAGGAAACCGAACCCTTCGCCAAGCTCGTCGAGAACGGCGACGCGATCCCCACCGGGATCGACCTGCTGACCGTCGGGTACATCCCCAACATTCGCCCGAACCGGATCTGGCGGACCCTTCCGGAGGGCGTGAACCTGGGCCGGTCCGACTACCAGGGCGCCGAGCAGTTCATGGACGCGCTCGACGAGGCTTGGACGTCGTGGATGCGCGACCTCCGGCTCGGCAAGGCCCGCATCCTCGCCGACCGGGCGCTCCTGGAATCGGAGGGCCGCGGGCAGGGCGCGCGCCTCGACCTGGACCGTGAGGTGTTCACGCCGGTCGAGATCAACCCCATGTCGTCGCAGGCCCTCATCAACGAGGTCCAATTCGACATCCGCGTGCAGGAGCACCAGGACACCACGCAGGCGCTGCTGGAGACCATCGTCCGCGCGTGCGGCTACTCCGCGCAGTCGTTCGGGCTGGCCGGTGAGACCGCGCTGACCGCGACGGAGGTCCAGGCCCGCAAGGAGCAGTCGTTCCAAACCAAAGCCCACAAGATCAACTATGTGCGTCCGGTCCTCGCGCACATGAACCACGCCCTGCTGGCGCTCGACGAAGCCGTCTTCGACCGGCGGGGCCTGCGGCCCCAGCCGCCGGCGATCGAGTGGGCGCCCGGCATCACCCCGGACCCGGCCGACACGGCACAGACCGTGTCGCTGCTGGTCTCCGCACGCGCCGTCAGCCTGCGGACCCGCGTGGAGATGGTCCACCCGGACTGGGACGAGCCCCGCGTCCTGCAAGAGGTCGACCGGATCAAGGCGGAGACACCGTCGCCGCTCGACCAGATCCCCAGCGCGACCGGCGGCCCGTCCGCCGCGCAGGCCGCCGGAAACCGCGACCAACCCGCCAGCGAACGCGACCCCGAGCCTGAGCCCGAGCCTTCGGGCTCGGCCCGCACCTGACCTTCCCCGCGATCACGCGGGGCCGCCTGGCGCGAGCCTCGCACACCACCCAGAGAACCGGCCCGCCTGGTGCGGTCCGGCCACTCGCATGCCCTGGAGGCATCCCTGTATGAACACCACGCCCAAACCGGCACTCAACCTGCCGGACGTGTCGACCCTGCCCCTACACGACCGCACCGGGCTCCGCGCGGTCGGCGTGCTGCCCTCCGGACGGATCGTGTGGCCGGTCCTGGGCGGCGCCGACGACGACAGCGGCAAGGACGACACGGACGGTCAAAGCGGCCGGGACACCGACGGCGGCCAGGGCGGCGCCAGTGGCGACGACCACGGCCGCGACGACGATGACGACGATCGCGGCAAAGACGACGCCGACGACCCCGACGACGATGACGACGACGGGGACGGGGACGGCGGCCGGGACAGCAAAGACCGGTCCCGGACCCGCAGCCGTGCCCGCGGCGGGGACGACAAGACCGCCCGCACCGTCGCCGCGATCCGCGAGGAGTTCAAAGGCGAGCGGACCAAACGGCAGCAGGCCGAGAAGAACCAGGCCGCGCTGCAAAAGCAGCTCGACGACATGCAGGCCGCGCAGGCCAAGCAGATGGACGCGCTCTCCAAGGCGCTCGGGCTGAAGAAGGACGACACACCGCCCTCCCCGGAGGAGGTCGCCAAGGACTTCGCCAAGCAGCTGGAGGCGGCGAACACCGCGACCGAGACCGAACGCGAACGCGCCGACACCTACACGGAGAAGTACCGCGACGCCGCGACACAGCTGGCTGTGTACCTCGCGGCAGACGACCACGACGCCAACCCCCAGGCGCTGCTGGACAGCGCCCGCTTCCTGAAGACTGTCGCCGGGCTGGACCCGGCAGACAAGGCCTTCAAGGACGAGATCGGCCAGGCCATCAAGGACGCGGTCGAGAAAAACGACCGCCTCCGCAAGGCCAAGCCGCGCGCGGCCGCAGACCGGTCCGGCGGCGAGATGAACACCGGCGCCAAGCGGCAGCGCGCCCGGCCCGGATCCCTCAACGAGGCGGTCCAGAAGCACTACGACCAGGCCAGGTAGCCCGCCCGCGGGCGCGGCGCTCGGCCCTTGCCAAAACCGAAGGAGAACACCGTGCCCGTAACCCTCGCCCAGGCGCAGGTGAACGCGGACGATGACGTCAACTACATGGTCATCGACAACTTCCGGCGCTACAGCTGGCTGCTGGACCAGATGGTCTGGGACGACACCGTCACCCCCGGAACCGGCGGCGGGTCCAGCCTCACCTACGCCTACACCCGCCTCATCGAGGCGGCGCAGGCCGCGTTCCGCAAGCTGAACACCGAGTACAGGCCCGGCCAGGCCAAGCGGCAGCGGTTCAGCGTGGACCTCAAACCGCTCGGCGGCGCCGTCACTATCGACCGGGTCATCGCCCGGCTCGGTAACCCGGCCACGACCGAGGTCAACTTCCAGATGCAGCAGCTGATGGCATCGGTCCGCGGCAAGTTCCAGCAGGCGCTGATCCTCGGCGACCCGGCCACCGAAGAGGACGAGGACGGGTTCGAGGGCCTCGACCTCGCCCTCACCGGCACCGGAACCGAGTACTTCCCGGGCGGCGCGAGCATGTACACCGACTGGACGTCCGCGGCCGTGGACACCGCGGACAAGGCCCTCACGCGGCTGGACGAGTTCGACGACTTCCTGTCCCGCCTCGTCCCCTCCACCGTCGGAAGCATCGACCTGGGCGCGCCCGGCGCGCTGCCGCCCGGCGTCCGCGCGATCCTCGGCAACACCCGCTCGATCACGCGGATCAAGTCCATGGCGCGCCGCGCCGGCCAGTTCACCGAGACCAAGGACGACCTCGGCCGGCAGATCCAGCGGTACGGGCCGTGGGTCCTCGTCGACGTCGGTGACCGCCTCGACGGAGCGTCGCCGATCATCCCGATCGAGTCCCGCGACCCGGACGGCGGCGGTGCCGGCGGCCTGATCACGGGGCTGACCGACATCTACGCCGTGTGCTTCGGCCTGGACTCCTTCCACGGCGCGTCCATGGCCGGGGTTCCGCTGGTGGAGACGTGGCTGCCCGACTACACGACCTCCGGCGCCGTCAAGTCCGGCGAGGTCGAGATGGGGCCCGTCGCGCCGGTCCTGAAGAACACCAAGGCGGCCGGCGTGCTCCGGAACGTGAAGGTCTGACCCATGCAGTTCGATGTGGAGACGCCTCTGGCGGGCTACAACGGCACGGTCGGCGCCGTCACGTTCGCCGCTGGCCGCGCCCGCGTGGACGGCGACCGGAAGGCGGAACTGGGGTACTTCCGCCGCCACGGCTACAGGATCACCCCCGTAGCGGAACCGACCGACGCCGGCGAACCCGGCGGTCCCGCCCCGGCGGACCCGGCCGCCGAACCGCCCGAGCCCACGGAGACCCCGCAGGCCAAGGACGAACCGCCCGGCCCGCCCGGCCCGGCCGGGCCGGGCGGTGAGTCCGAGCCGACGGTGGCCGAGGGCGCGGCGCAGCCCGACAGCGAGCAGCCCGACCCCACGGGGACGGGGAACGGCACGGGCGAGGACCCGGCTCCCTCCAGCACCGCCAGCCAGGACACACCCACCGTCGGCGGCAGTGAGGGCGGGACGGGCGAGCAGCTGCGCAGGCCGCCCAAGAACGCGCCCGTCGCCGCCTGGACCGCCTACGCCAGGCAGCTCGGTCTCACCGACAGCGAGCTGGGCGGCAAAACCAAGAACGAGCTCGTCGAGCTCGTCGCCCAACACGAGAAGAGGGAGGCCGGCAAGTGACCGTCCACGGCCGATACACCGGAGTCCTGGCCGACTCCCCGGTTTTCGACGACCCGTTCAACGCCCTGCCCGGCGTCGACCGCGACACCTTCGTCCGGACCAACATCCCCGCCTGGGCGGCGGTGGCCGACCTGACCGCCACCGCCACCGGCGTCGCGATCGGTGCCCGCATCTGGCTCGCGCGCGGCGACATCGTCACCAACCTGGCGTTCACCTCCGGCGGCACCGCCGGCGTGACGTACACGCACTGGTGGCACGCCCTGTACGACCCGGACGGGGCCCTCCTCGCCCAGACCGCGGACCAGGTCGCGGCGGCGTGGGCCGCCGACACGACCAAGAAGCTGCCGCTCACCGCGCCGGTGGAGATCAAGTCGTCGGGCTGGTACATCGCCGCGACCATGGCGGCCGCGGGGACGGTGCAGACCCTCGCGGGGGCGGCGGCGCGCGCTTCGGTAGCGACGCTCCACACCGGGTCCAAGGCGCCCGGCTTCACCTTCGGGGCCGCGCTGACCGACACCGCCCCGGCGGTGGCCGGCGCGCAGACCACGGTCGCCAAGGTCCCGCTCGTCGTCGTCTCCTGACGGCGGCGGGCCCCGATGACGTGCCAGGCCCCGGGGGCGCCCCGGCGAGGTGGGCCTCCGGGACCCCCAGCCCTTCCAACCCCCGGGCGGGGCGGCCGCCGGGGCCTGGCACCCGTCCCCCTTCTGCGAGACAAAAATGGTTGTTTACGCAACGATCGTTGATCTTGAAGACTTCCTCGTCACCATCCCCGCCTGGCCCGGCGCGGCACGCCACCTCCAGCAGGCGTCCGAGGACATCGACGAACTCCTCATCGGCGCCGTCTACGACGTCGACGAGGCCGGGCTGGCGACCGACCCGGTCCAGGCCGCCGCGATCAAACGCGCCACCTGCGCCCAAGCCCATTACATCCGCGAATCCGGCGATGAGACCGGCGGCAAATCCCAGTTCACCAGCGTGAACGTCGGAGGCGTGAGCTACTCCCGCAAGCAGGCCGCGCCGTCGCCCTCACGGAAACCCTCCAAGTACGCCGACAGGGCCGTGACGATCCTGCGGGCCGAACGGCTCCTCCCCATCAACGCGCGGACCTACTGACCTTCATCTTCCTCGGAGTCGTTGGCATCAGGTTGATCGCCTCTTGTCAGCGGGGCGTCCATTTGCAGAAGCGCCGACAATGCCGTGAGCGTCTCCGGAAGGCGGCTCTGCTCGAAGCCTTCCCTAATGTGCGCCACTTGGTTTCCGGCCAGCGTGATATTCCGAGCGAATTTGAGGAGCTCGGCGTTGAGCCTGCCCTGATCCAATTGCGCCAGCAGGACTCTCTCAATAGGGGAGATCTCTGATTCGCTCAAGGGGCCAAGGACGTCGATGTCGCTGGCCTGCTCGATCGTCTCCTCGCTGACCCCCGCGTCGAGATGAGCGTTCGCCAGCTTCAGGAAAGAGCGGACGTTGACGAGCTGGAAGGGCTGGTGTGCTCGCTCCCAGACCTCGGCCGCGAGTTCCGGGCGTGGAAGTGGGGAGGCGCCGCCCTGCTGCTTGGCGACCCAGTCCTCTTTCCTCTCGTTGGTGACGAATAGGACCGGAACCTTCCTGCGTGCCGTCTCTTCCAAGAGCTGAACCCACAGGACGTAGTCGCCGATGGCCTCCTCGGGATCCTTGTCGGCTGTGTCGGCGTACCCGGGTGGGATACACCGCTTAAACCGGTAAGCAGCATCCTCCCGAACGGCCTGCATGTCGGGCAGCGGCGGCCCGACCCGGCCGCGGAGAAGCGTGTCGACTTCGGTCAGGATCGGGTCGTTGTCCCGGCAATCGGCCGGCTTGAGCTCGAAACGGTAGAACTCGGCGGCCTTGTCGATGATCTGCTGCTTCGCCTGAGCGAGGATGTCGGTCAGCTCGGTGGCGCGTTCCTTGCCCAAGCCCCGGCGACCGCCGAAATCCTCGATCTCGCCCTTGGCCTTGTTGAACAGACCGGTGAGATCCTTCTTCAGTTCGGCGATGGCGCCGGAGCATTCTGTGATGACGGTGAGCCGGTTCCTGAGGAACTCGTCCATGACGCGGTGCGGCACCCACAGCCTGTCGCCGAGCAGCCCGAGGGTGTGGAGGAACTCGGCGCGGCCGGTCGGGTTCAGCCGGTAGGCGTCGAACAGGGCGTTGGTGTCGAACACCACCAGGCCGCCGGTCAGGTACTGCTTGAGCTGGTCGCCCGTGGGCCGGAAATGCCATGGGAACAGGTCGCGCAAGGACGGGGCGTCATCGGTCACACCCCGAGCGTAGAGCGCTGTACTACCCGTGCGCGTCGGGTTTCTGGTGAATGCCCGTTCCGGTCACGGGAGGAGACACGATGCTTCCGATCGTCACTGACCTGGTCACGATCGTCCGCGCCGCCAAGGCGGTCGGGTACGGCAACAACACCACCCTCGACTGGGGGCCCGCCGCTGCCCGCACGACCGTCGAGGCGTGCGTACAGCCCGCCGGTGCCGGCGAGTCGACCAACGGCGGCGCCGACCGGGTCTCCACCCGCATCCAGGTCTTCCTGCACCCCGGCACGGACGTGACCGCGACCGACCGCATCGAGTGGGACGACCAGCTGTGGAGGATCGACGGCACGCCGGCGGTGTGGCCCGACCCGACCGGCGGCAGCGAGCACCACATCGAGGTGACCGCGACGCGCGTCACCGGAGGCTGACCGGACACGGCGCACCGCGCCGACCCAATCGGCAGACCAGAAGAAGGGGCCACGAGGTGGTCGACGTGCAGATCAACGACGCGGAGATCGCGCGGATTCCGGGCCTCCAGGGCGTGCAGAACCACCTGGACACCGTCGCGGACCGGGTCGCGGCCGCGGCCCGGACCAGCGCGGCACGCCACGTCGGGAACGGGTCCTACCTGCGGTCCATCAAGGTCGTCCGCGCCGCCCCGGACGGGCACGGCCGCCTGGTGGTCAGTGAGGACGAGCAGGCCGCGGCCGTGGAGTTCGGGGTGCGGCCGCACATCATCCGCGCCGCGCCCGGCCAGGCGCTGTGGTGGGCAGGCGCGGCCCACCCGGTCAGGCAGGTCAACCACCCGGGCAGCCCCGCGTTTCACGTGCTCGGCAACGCGGCTGATGCCGCAAGAGGAGGATGACGATGCCGCATTTCCTGGTGGCCCACCCCCACAAGGGCTACGACGGTCAGAGCCGCACACCGGGCGCGGTAGTGCTGATCGGCGAGGACGAGGCCGCCGTACGGTCCCGGGACGGGTTCGGCCGGGTCGTGGCCGCCGCCGAGGCCGGCGCCGCGCAGGGCCAGGCCGGGGCCGAGCCCGGCGGCACGGCGGCACCGGGCTCCGATCAGGGGGCGGCCGCGTCCGTCCCGTCCGCCGCGCTCGGGCAGCCCGCCGCGTCGACGCCTGCCGCGCCCGCTACGCCTGCCGCGCCCGCTACGCCTGCCGCGCCCGCTACGCCCCAGCCGCCTCGGCCGCCGAAGATGTCGGCGCCCCGGACGGCCTGGCTCGAATACCTGATCCAGACCGGCAAGAACCCCGCCGATCTGCAGGACCTTTCGCGCGGTCAGCTGATCGACCTGGCCCAGACCCGAACCTGAGATGACCACGCCCGTCACCTTCCCCGACGCCGAGGAACTCGTCCGCGCCCATCTCGCCGAGCAGCTGCCCGGACGGCACGTGTGCACGCAGCTGCCCGACCCCGACGAGTTCGAGGGCCTGCTGACCGGCGGGATCGTACTGCTGGAACGGATCGGCGGAACGTGGACGGCCCGCAAACGCATCGACAACCCCCGCCTAGAGATCTCGGCGCTGACCAGATCCCTGGAAGCGACCAACGACCTGCTGAAGAACCTGCGGGCGCTGGTGGAGGCCATGACCGGCCTGACCCGCAACGGGGGAGTGGTCACCCACACCGGTGAGGAGACCGGGCCGCGCACGATCCCCGACCCGTCTCCCGACGTGATCCGCCGCGGATTCGTGGCGTCCCTGCACATCCGCCCCGCCTGAGCCGGGGCGCAGACCCGCGAAGCTCGCGCCCCACCCGTGCCCGGGTGCTGGGCTCCGTCCGAATGCCCCAAGGAGCAACAGCATGGCTGACAACGTCACCTGGATCAGGGTCGGCGTCGGGCCCGGCAAGGTCCGCGTTTCGCCCCTGGCGACCATCGCCCCGACCAACCCCACCGACGCCTACGGCGCCGGGTGGAACGACCTCGGCGCGCTCGACCCCGCCGGGCTCTCCGAAGGCGTCAACGAGGACCGCGCCCAGCACACCCCGTGGGGCTACAAGAGCCCGGTCCGGACGGACATTACGTCCTCGACCCGCACGTACAAGTTCAAGTGCTGGGAAACCAATGTCCATACGTTGTCGCTCTTCGATCGGGTGGCGTACGAGGACATGACCATCGTGGGCGCCGGCCCGTCGGCGTACCTGGCCTACGACGTGGTCCGCCCCAACAAGGGCGACGAACGCTCCTTCGCGATCGACCTCATCGACGGGGACGACAACTACTTCCGCTACATCATCCCCAGAGGCGAGGTCACCGAGCGGACCGAGATCACCTGGAAAGGGGACGAAGTCGTCGGCTACGAGTACACCGTCACCGCCTACGAGTCCTCGGACGGGCTGACGGTCCGCAAGTACATCCAGGCCGGCATCGTCTTGCCGGCCTGACGAGCCGGCGGCCGGGACGGCCTCGCGGGTCACCGCCCTGGCCGCCGCCACCCCCATCCGACCCGCAGACCCGCAGACCCGCGAAAAGGGGACACGCATGGCCAAGGACACGCCCGGCGCCGGCTACGACGACGAGGCCGTCGACATCGACATCGACGCCGAGGAAGCCGCCGAAGCCCAAGAGCGCGAAGCCACGGGCGGCCGCATCGCCGTCCGCCTCGGCGGCCGCGTCTACCACTTCAAGCCCATGACCGAGTGGGCGTACGCCGCCACCAGCGAGGACGACCTGGAGGCCATCGCCGAGGACGCCCTCCCCGAGGAGGAAGTCAAGGCGTTCCTGGACTACACCGACACGCCGGACTTCAGCCTCGGGAAGTTCCGGCGGCTGATGGACCGGCTGACTGAGCGGTCCGGGCTCGGCCGGGGAAAGCAGCGTGGATCCTCCAAACGCTCCAGGCCGCGCCGGAAGAGGTAGAGGCAGACCTGGCCCAGTACTACCCCCGCGGCCGCGACCAGCTGGCCGCCTACCACCGGGGGCGGATGACGCTGCGGCGCCTGTTCGTGCTGGTGTCGCAGCTTCCACCCAACAGCCGCACGAAGGCCCGGCTCGGCGGCGACGTCGACGGGCGCCGGTGGTCGGACGACACGCATCTCCTCGCCGACGTCCAGGAGCTGCTGCAGGAACTCCGGATCGCGCAGCTGGCCTCCATCCCCACGACCGAGCCCATCGAGCTGCCGGAGTTCCATCGGCTGCCGCGCCCCAACCATGGCGATGACGGCCACGGCGACGGTGAGGGCGGCGAGCCCGCCGAGGCGGCAGAGGGTGGCGCCGAGGCGATGGCCGAACGGTTCGAGCGGATCCAGCGGTACCTGGCGCAGTTCGACCCGCCCCCGGCGCCGGGG
The DNA here is from genome assembly GCF_044326375.1 of Actinomadura sp. 3N508. NCBI lineage: Bacteria > Bacillati > Actinomycetota > Actinomycetes > Streptosporangiales > Thermomonosporaceae > Actinomadura > Actinomadura sp. 3N508. The sequence goes on along the minus strand of NZ_JBIRAX010000003.1, from coordinate 127,449 downwards.
GGTGCAGGACCACAACAGGAGACTTGACCAGCGGCTGGGGGTGAGCAGCCGTGACGATGATCCAAGCCGCTGCAGTCGGCGTCCAGATCCTCCCGGAGATGACCGGCTTCCGCGAACTGCTCCGCATCCGGCTACTCGAAGCGCAGCGTGGCCTGGGCGTCGACATCCCGGTACGCGTCGACGAGCGGCTGATGCAGCGCGCGATGGGCCGCGTCCAGGCACTGGCCGCCAACATCCGCCGCGGCCTGGACGCCGTCGGCTCGTCCCGCGCTTTCGACGTGCTGAACTCCAGGGCCGCGGCACTGGTCGCGACCCTGCTCACCCTGGCGCCGGCGGCGACGACCGCGGGCATGGCTTTAACAGCCGGGGCCGGGGCGGCGGCCGCAGCGTACGGCACCGCGCTCGCGGCGCTCGGCGCGTTCGCGCTGGCGGCCAAGCCGCAGCTCGGGGCGGTGACCAAAGCCTCCGACCTGTACACCAAGGCGCAAGAGGCCGCCGCGGTCGGCGGCGCGCAGGCCGCAGCGGCACAGAAGGCATACAACGACGCGCTGGCCAAAATGCCGCCGGCCACCCGCGTCTTGACCATCGAGTTCATCAAGCTGAAGGAGGAATTCAAGGACTGGTCCGACGCGCTCGCCGTGGACACCATGCCGGTGTTCGCGAAAGGCGTGCAGATCGCGCGGCGGGCCCTGCCCGGCCTGACACCACTGGTGCGCACCGGCGCCGACGCCCTGTGGGACTTTCTCGTCCCGGTCGAGCGGGCCGTCAAGGACGGCCGCTTCGCCAGGTTCACCGGCGAGATCAACAAGGTCGCCCGCAAGGCGCTGCCGTCGATGCTGCGGTCGACCGGCAACGTCGCCAAAGGCATCGGCGGCATCTTCAGCGCCTTCCTTCCGCACGCGCCCCGGATGGCCTCCGGGATCGAGCGCCTCACCGCCCGGTTCGCCCGCTGGGGCCAGTCGCTGCGGTCGTCGGACTCCTTCCGGGAGTTCATGGACCACGTCCGCCAGCACCTCCCGGCGCTGACGGTCATCTTCAACAACCTGGTCCAGATCGTCTCGAACCTGGTCCCGGCGCTCCTGCCCCTGTCGGGCATCAGCCTGGAGATCGTCAAGGGGTTCACCGGCATCCTGGCCGCGCTGCCCCCGGACGTGCTGACCGCGCTCGTCGGCGGATTCGTCGCCCTCACCGCCGCAGTGCGGATCCTCACCCCGGTGATCCGCGTGCTGAACATCGTCATGGCGATGAACCCGATCGGGATCGTCGTCCTGGCGGTCGCCGCGCTCGCGTTCGGGCTCTACACCGCCTACCGCCGGTCGGAGACCTTCCGCAAGATCGTCAACAGGGTCTGGCTGGAGGTCCGGCAGGCGATCTCGTCCGCCTGGACGAGGTGGATCCGGCCTGCCCTGCGCGGCTTGGCCGAACTGTTCCGCGACGCCTACGACACCTGGCAGACGTGGTGGCCGAAACTCTCCGAGATCCTCGGCGAAATCGTCGTGTTCTTCAAGGAGGACCTGCTCGCGACCGTTGACGACATCGCAGGCGCTTTCGGACGCGTCGGCGGCGCCGCCGAGAACGCGACCGGCAAAATCTCCGGGGTCGGGGAGGGGCTGAAGGGCGCCGAGGACGACGGGAACCGTTTCCTTTCCTGGGCGCAGATCTTCGGAACCGGCATCGGGCTCCTCTTCGGCGGCCCGTTCGGCGCCGTGATCGGGTACCTCGCGGTCACCTTCTGGCCGCAGATGAAAGACCAGTTCACCTCCGGTTTCAAGACCCTCGGCGACGAAACGGCGCGGTTCGCCGACTGGCTGCCCGGCGCGCTGCAGGGCGCCTTCCGCGACTCCACCGAGGCCGTGGGCACCGGGCTGCGCGGAATGCACCGAACCCTGTTCGGTGGGCTCCCGCCGCTGCGGCTCAGCTGGTCCGGGTTCTGGGGGTGGACGTTGGCGCTGACCAAGCGCATGACGTCCGTGGTCAGCGGCGCAGTCCGCGACCTGATGACGGCAATGCGCATCGCCTTCCACCGCGGGGTCCAGGCCATGCGGGATGCCTGGGACCGGCTGCCAGCAGGCGTGAAACGCCCCATCAACTGGATCATCAACGTCGGATACGGCAAGGGCATCCGCCCCCTGTGGAACAAGGTCATCAACTGGCTGCACCTTCCCGGCGGGCTCCAGCTCGGCCCCGTCCCCGCGCTCGCCGCCGGCGACACCCTGGCCAACGCGGCCCGAGCCGTGCCGATGAAGACCAACCGCCCCATGGCGATCGTCGGCGAGGGCGACCCCCGGCACCCCGAGTACGTCATCCCCACCGACCCCAAATACCGGGGCAGGGCACGGGCACTGTGGGCGGCCGCCGGCGGCGACCTCCAGATGCTCGCCAAGGGCGGCGTCCTCGGTGACGTGCTGGGCGGAATCCGCAAGGCCGCGTCGAAGGTGACCGACATCGGCAGCGCCGGTCTCGCGCTGCTCGACGACCCGAAGAAGACCTGGGACCGGCTGGCGCGCGAGCTCGTCCCGAGCGCCAGACACCTAGCCGTGGACCCGTGGGGCACGGCGATGAGCAAGATCCCGCAGCGGCTGCTGGACGCCGCCTGGACCGCAGCCAGCCAGGTCATCGGCGCGTTCAAGAAAGGCTTCGGCGGCGGCAGCCAAGCCGCGGTGAACGCCGCCCGCAAATACATCGGCACCTGGTACAAGTGGGGCGGCACCAGCAAGGACGGCATCGACTGCTCCGGGCTGACGATGCGGGGATGGCTGGACGGCACCGGCCGCGACATCACCCGCACCACCTACACCCAGCGGCAGCACCTTCGGACCATCCCCGGCCCGCGCCCCGGCGCGGTCGGCCAGCCCCACCCCGGGCACACCTACATGGCCTCGCGGGTCGATGGTGGCCGGACCTGGGTGGTGGAGGCGGCCCGGACCGGCACCCGCGTGTCGGAGCATCCGCTGACCCGCTCCACGCCCTGGTGGGGGTACCCGCCCGGGTTGGAGGCGGGCGGCATCGTCGGCCGCGCGCTGGCCGATCGGTTCCTGGACGGCCGCAGCGGCGGCCAGGCCGCCAAGTTCCTCGGCCTGGCCGGCGACCCCGGCGGCGTCGTCCCCGGGTACGGGCCGCTGCTGTACGACGACGGCGGATACGTGCCGCCTGGCCGCGCGGTGGTCGACAACCACACAGGCCGTCCCGAGGCGCTGCTGAACCCGCGGCAATGGGACATCGCCGAAAAGGCCCTGGACAACAGCAGCGGCGAACGCGGCGGCGACACCTACAACTTCTACCCCCGCACCCTCGACCTGACGGTGCGGGACGTGGAGCTGCTGCAGCGCCAGCGCGACGCGCGTAACCGGACGGGGAGGCCGCGCTAATGCCGATCCTGGCAGCACCGCCCGGCGCCGGGCCCGGCGCCGGCTTCCCCAAGATCGGGTTCGCGGTCGCGACCTGGCGGGCGCCCGACGGGACCACCTGGCCGCTGACCGACTGGCCGCGCGGCTGGTTCACCGAGTCCGAGGGGGTATCGGGCCTGGACGCCGCGCCGATCGAGCTGGCCACCGACGACCGGACTCGTGGCGGCGCCGGCGTCCGGCACATCCAGCCGCAGCCACGGAGCATCGTGTGGCCGCTGCACGTCTACGGCGACGACCACAGCGAGTTCCTGGGGCGCTGGCGGGCGCTGATGGCGGCGTTCACCCAGACGACGCGTCTCGGCCCGGGCACGCTGGAGATCGCGCGCCCGGACGGCACCGCCCGCCGTATCGACGCCTACTACCAGGGAGGGTTCGAGGGACAGGGCAAGCAGGGCACCGGCATCACCAGCGACAACGCCGTGATCACGCTGTTTTGCGAGGACCCGTACTGGCGGGACACGGTCGCGCAGCCGGTTCACCGCGAGTTCGCCACCGGCGAGGACTACCTTCAGCCGTACCCGTCGATCTCGTCGGGGCAGGTGCTGGGCGCCACCACCATCCTGGTGCGTGGCGAGGTGGACGCCTGGCCCGACTGGGTCATCACCGGCCCGGCCAGCCTCATCACCGCCACCCATGAGGACACCGGCGAGGCCTTCGCCCTGGACCCAGACGCCCCCGACATCGGGCACGGGAACCTCCTCGCCGGCGAGCAGGTCACCATCTCCACCGACCCGCCGCGCGTCCGCTACCAGGACGGCTCCAACTGGACCGCCGCGCTGAACTGGCCCGGCGCCGTGCTGTGGCCGTTGCGGCCGGGCCCGAACAGCGTGACCTTCCAGTTGGACGGCGCCGCCGCCGGGTCTGCGGTCGACCTGTCGTTCTTCCCGCGCTACGAGTCCGCATGATCCGGCTGCTGGTCACCGACCAGGACCTGGCCGTGCAGGGCGACCCGGTGACGACCTGGACGAGCCTGGACATCACCAGCAAGTTCAACGAGCCGGCGTCCGGGACCCTGGTGGTGCCCGCCTCGAACGAGGTGCTCGCGCAGCTGCAGCCCGGCGCGCGGCTGGTCGTCATCCGCGACGGGCAGGTGTGGTGCGCCGGGCCGATGGAGGTCCCCCAGCAGGGCGACCGCAACGCCACCAGCGGGCCTGGCCCGATCACCGTGAACGTCACCGACGACCTCGCCAAGATCGTCGGGAACCTCACCTACCCCGATCCGGGCCTGCCCGCCGACAGCGCCAGCCAGCCCCTCGAACGGGCGTTCTCCGCGACGGGCACCGAGACGATCCTGCGGACCCTCGTCTCCGAGAACTGCGGCCCGACCGCGCTGGCCGCCCGGCAGATCCCGACACTGGCCCTCGGCGCCGTCGCCGGCGTCGGGACGGCCGCGACGTTCCGGACCCGGTTCGAGCCGCTCGGCGACGCGATGCGGACCGTCGCCGCGATCGACGGGCTGGGGTTCCGCACCCGCCAATCCGGCGGCCAGGTGCTGTTCGAGGTGTACCAGCCGGTCGACCTCACCGGCACGGCGCGGATCTCGGAAGGCCTGGGCAACCTCACCAGCCTCAGCTACAAGCTGACCGCGCCGACCGTGACCACCGCCATCGTCGGCGGCGGCGGGGAGGGCACCGACCGCGTCATCGTCGTCGTCACCGACACCGCCGCCGAAGCCGACTGGTGGCGCATCGAACAGTTCGTCGACCGGCGCGACGTCGCCGACGACTCCGCCGGCGAGCTCACCGCGGCAGGGCAGGAAGCCCTCGCCACCGGGGCGGGCTCGGTCGAACTGTCCACCGTCATCCGCGACACCGAGGACCTGGCCGCCGGCCGCGACTTCGGGCTCGGCGACCGGGTCACCGTACAGCTGCCGACCGGCGCCCAGGTCGCCGACATCGTCCGCGAGATCCACCTGACCGCCACGCCCCGCGGCGGCGAGCAGGTCACCAGCGTCGTCGGCACCGCCGAGGCGAGCACGGACCGGACCACCGTCGGCGCCGTGCGGGAGCTGGCCCGCCGCGTGGGCCGCCTGGAAGCCCGATAAGGAAGGAGGCGTGCCGTGGCGCAGAACTCGTGGCCCAGCCCCAATCACAACAGCCGCAACGTCACCGAGGCCGAGCTTGAGAAGATCACCGCCCGGTTCAGCGACGACGGCCTCTACGGATCGCCCGCCGACCCCGCGCCCGTGGTGGCCGGCACCGGGCTGCAAGTCCTGGTCAAGAAGGACCTGTACGGGTCCCTGCGGGGATTCACCTGGGCGTCCGGGTCCACCGACGTCCCGCTGACCATCGCCGCCAACGCCAGCGGCCTGCCCCGCACCGACCGGGTGGTACTGCAGTTGGACCGCGCGACCTGGGACGTGCGCGCCGTCGTGCTCACCGGCACCCCCGGCGCCGGCCCGCCCGCCCTCACCCGCACCGAATTCGACACCGGGAAATGGGAAGAGTTGCTCGCCGAGGTGCCTGTCCCCAACGGCGCCGCCGCGGTGACGGTGACGCCCCGGCCGGTGTACGTCGGCACCCGCGTCCGCGCGGCCAACTCCGGAAAACGCCGCGCCAACCCCGGCCTCGGAGAGATCAACTTCGAGCCCGACACGGGCCGATGGACCGGCTACAACGGCACCACCGACACCGTCCTCCATCAGGACACCGACTACGTCACCTACACGCTGAACGGCCCGCAGGCCACCCACTGGACCAAGAGCTCTGACTGTTTCATCCGCAAGATCAACAACGTGGTGCATTTGCGGATGACAGTGCGCAGGTGGAACACCAACGGACTCGACACCGCCGCCGAGTCCACCCCGTTGATCTTGGCGCAGCAGTTCCGGCCGCCTTTCAGGATGCTTGGAAGCGGGTTCCAGTCACGGTCCCCGGTCGCCCTGTTCGTCGAATCCAGCGGCGCGGTCACGATCCTCCCGCTGACAGCGGACATCCCCGCCGGCCGAACGGTCTATACGGCGGCTACGTGGATGGTGGGCTGAAATGGCGCGGCACACCTTCGGCCTGAGCCTCACCGATTGGACTATGACCCTCGGCGCCGAGGACCAGGTCCTCGTTGCCGGCGGCGCGGTCGTCACGTTCTGGTCGGCCCAGGTCGGCGGTGTCCAGCACCTCGACCTGCTGGACGCCGCTGGCGCCGCGGTCACCTCCATCACCTCGGCGGACGGCGCCGGTGCCCTGCCCAAGGGCACCATCGCCCAGTTCTCCGGCCCGGACAACATCACCGAGCTGTGGGCCGATGCAGGCGGTGGCACCCGCTACAAGATGCTCGCGACCGACCTCGGCAGCGCGGTCACCGACCTCGACAACCGTGTCACGGCGCTGGAGACGGCGGTGGCCGAGCTGGACACCGTACCGGTGTGGGTGCGCCGCGACCCGGCTACCGGCGGCTGGCCGAATCGGCCGCCGACCGGTAGGCCCTGCATCTGGCTAGACACGCAGCCGCTGACGCCGTCGCCGCCAGCGATCGGCGGAACGGGCATGGCCGAAGGGCTCGACCAGTACTGGGGCGGGGCCTGACATGCCGCTGCTGCTGTACGGCGTACAAGACGGTCGGCTCGTCTCCTACACCGCCCGGGCGTCCAGCCCCCCGCCGCTGCGGCTGCTGGTCGGCGCGTACGTCGGGCGGCCGGACACCTCGCCCGGCTCGTTCCAGGCGGCGAACGCCGTCTACGGCCCACTAACGGTGCGACGGCAGTTCAACCACAACATCCCGTCCTCATTCGGCGGCAGCGCGTCCGGTGCCGACGTCGGGCAGCCCTGGACCAGCTTCCTCAGCATCAAGGCGCCGCCAGTCGAGGTGATCGACGGGGTGTGGGACTCGGCCATCACAGCACTCGCCGCGAGCGGCCCGACGGACCGCCGCTGGTGGATGACCATGTGGCACGAGCCTGAAAACGATACGCCAGTGTCACAACCGGCTCCGCCCGCTCCGGCGTTCGCTGGCGGCGCGCAGCAATTCGTCGAGATGTTCCAGCGGTTCTACGAGGTGGCCAAGGCCGCCAACCCCAACGCCAGCATCGGGCCCGTCCACCTGGGGTCGGCGTGGAAGAGCGGGGCGCCGGTCACCGGCGGCGCCGGCAGTCCGCGGTACGCGGCCGAGGACTGGATCGTCCCGGCCAGCCACGCGGATTTCTATGGCATTGACACCTACAACGCGGCAACTGTGGCCGGGCGGACGAGCCTGGCGACGGCGGCGAATTTCCAGCGCTGGTACGCCTACTTCCGCGGGCGCGGCCGGCCCCTCTCCGTCCCGGAGTTCGGCCGGGTGATCCATCCGACCGATCCGGCCGCGCGTCCCGCCGAGCTCCTGGAGTCGGCCGCGTGGCTGCGCAGCACGGGCGAGTTTGACCTGTTCATGTACTGGGACGCCGATGACCCGCAGACCGGCGCCTGGTCGCTCACCGACCCGGAATCCCGCGCCGCCTGGGCGCAGATCGCCGAGCAAGGGAAGGCCCTCTGATGTCCATCGCGTATCGAGCGTCTGCGGGCGGCACTCTCGCGACTGCGGGCGGGCGCCTGGCCGTCACCATCCCCCCGGAGACCGTGGGGCAGGACGGCATGCTCATGGGCGTCACCATCTCCGCCGACCTGCCGGCACTGGCCGGGTGGGACCTCCGCCGGAAGATCATCACCAGCAACGGCACAACCCGCACCCACGTGTACTCCCGGGTCGCCAAACCCGACGATGCCGGGACCCTGGTCACGCTCCTGGACCCGGCGCCGCCCGGGGTGGAGCGCGGCGCTGTCGGCCTGGGCGTGTGGTCGGGGACCGATCCGGGCGACCCGGTCCGGGCGATCGTCTCCACCAGCGACGCGGTGAACCACGCCACGCACGTCTCCCCGACGGTCGTCACCGACATGGACGGGTGCTGGCTCGTCGAGATCGTCTGCTCCCAGTCTCCCAACAGCAACAACATCACGGCCTGGACCAAACCCGCCGAGCTCACCGCGCGCCGCATCGTCTACTCCGGCGCCACCGCCGGCCAGTCCCAGCGCGAAGTCGCCATCGGCGACAACGCCGCGGCGATCGCCGACCTGACCGAGGTCGGTGGATACACCTGGACCGCCGACGTACCCTCGCCCAACACGGCGCTGTACGGGGTGCTGCTCGCCCCCGCCACCGGTGTCCAGACCGTGCACCCCGCCTCGGACATCACCCCGTGGCCGAGCATCACGCCGACGCTGCCCTCCGGGCTGGCGCAGGCCGCCTATCTCAATGACGGCCGTGACAGCACCTACGTCGAGACCGGGACCGGTCCGGTCGCGGTCGTCGGTGAATGGGCCCTGAGCATGACCGTCCCGCCCGGCGCCGACGAGGACATGATCCTCACCATCCGCTGCAGGGACACCTCGGCCTCCTCCGTGACGCGGCTGATCGAGCTTCGGCAGGGCGCCACCGTGATCTCCAGCAGCATCGACTCCACGGTCCGCGCCACCTGGACCGACGTCCAGGTGACCGTCCCCGCCGAGGACCTTGCCGCCGTCACGGACTGGTCCGCGCTTCGCGTCCGGGTCACCCAGACGGCGGCGTAGCCGATGGCGACCACGCAGATCGCGGCCATCTCCCTGGTCGGCCCGGCGCCGACCCAAGCCACCACGCGCATCGCCGCGGTGGCCCTGACCGGCCCGGCCCCGTCGCAGGCCACGACGCGTATCGCCGCGGTGAGCCTGGTCGGGCCGCTCGTCACCCAGGCCCGGACGCGGATCTCGGAGATCTACCTGACCGGGCCGCGGCCGGCGACCGCACCGGCAAGCCCGTGGTGGATCACCAGGGACGGCCGCCTGTACCCGATCCAGCTCTACTCGGTCGCCGACGGGCGCCTCATCTGAAGGAGAGACCATGCCCCTACCGGTCAATATCTCAAAGGTCACGGTGTCCGGCACCTATTTGCAGCTCGACGGCACGGCCGCGGTCGGGTCGGTGACCTTCGCCACCAAGCAGGGCGTCGTCGACGGGACCGGCAACGTGCTGCTGCCCAGAGGCGGCATCGTCAAGCAGCTGGACGCGGGCGGCGCCTTCACCGTCGACCTGCCCGCCACCGACGACAGCGACCTCTTGCCGACCGATTTCACGTACCTGGTCACCGAACAGCTCACCACGCCGCAGTCCACCCGCAGCTACGAGATCCAGCTGCCCGCCGCCGCGCCCGCCGTGAACCTCGCCGACCTCGCCGAGGTCGCCCCGGTCGGCGCCGTCGCGCCCTACCTGCGCACCACCGGCGGCACCCTCACCGGCGACCTGTCGATCGGCCCCGCCGGATCCGGGCTCAATATCAAGGAAGGCGCCAACGCGCGGATGGGGCAGGCCACCCTCGCCGCCGGCGCCGCCACCGTCGCCACCAACCAGGTCGGCGCCACCTCGCGGATCTTCCTCTCCGTCCAGGAGCTCGGCACCGTCGCCGCCCCGAAAGCGGTCGCGGTCACCGCCCGCGTCGCCGGCACCAGCTTCACCATCACCAGCGAGGACGCCACCGACACCTCCAAGGTCGCGTGGTTGATTCTCGACCCTGCGGCCTGAGAGGGGCCCCTTGTGACCATCAAGGAACTCGGCGAGGTCGTGATCTGGGTCGGCGGCGTCGCCGCCGCGGTCGCAGCGATCGGCTTCCTTCTCCGCGGGGCCTGGAGGACGAACCGCAGGTTCGTGCGCATCGCCGACGCCGTCACCGAGCTGTCGCCCAACAGCGGCCACTCGATCAAGGACACGGTGGATCGCATCGAGACGAAGGTCGACGGGCTCGACGAGCGCCTCACCCAGCACATCAACCATCACCCGGGAGGAACGAACTGATGGCGCGTATCGACATCCCCGACCCGGAAGCCGGGCCCACCGAACCCGACGAGGAGCAGATCCTCGGGGAGCTGTACGGCGAGCCCGACGAAGGCGGGTCCTTCCGCGGCGAGGGGCGGCAGCCGTGACCCACCTACGTATGCCCGGCGGCTACGCGTGCGGGGTCGGCCGCCGCTGGCCGTCCCAGCAGATCACCAGTGCGACTGGGCTCGGCCGGGTCACCTGCGGCGGGTGCAAGCGCACGCATGCCTTCCGCAGCGGCGCGGGGGCATCCGCATGAGCGCGGCAGGGATGATCGCCGAGGCCCGCAAGTGGATCGGCACCTCGGGCCGGCCGAACAAGATCACCCGCGAGTACGCCGAGCGGCACGGGGACGAGTTCCTCCGCGCGGCCTGGTGCCAGATGGCCATCACCTACTGGGCGAGGCACAGCGGCAACGCCAGCGCCGTCCTCCTGGGCGGTGACCGGGCCTACACAGTGTGGGCGGCGACCGATTTCCAGAAGGCCGGGCGCTGGCACAGCGGGACGACAGCGAGCGTCAACGACGCCAAGCCCGGCGACATCGTCTTCTTCGACTGGGGCGCCACCAACGCCATTGGCGCGATCGACCACGTCGGCCTGGTCGAGGTCGTGCTCGGCGGCGGGCGGCTCCAGACGATTGAGGCGAACACCTCGGATGCGGTGAAGCGCCGCGTCAGGAACTCCAGCGTGATCGCCGGTTACGGACGTCCCGCGTACGGCGGGGGCAACTGGACGGAGGACATCGTGAAGAAACTCCCTGAACTGAATAGGGGCGACGCGGGCGAGCACGTCCAGTCGCTTCAGGGTCTGCTGCTCGCGCGCAGCCACCCGGAGGTGCGCGTGACCGGCAGGTTCGACGACACGACCGAGGCGGCCGTGAAGGCCGTCCAGCGGTGGGGCGGCGTCGACGACGACGGGATCGTCGGCCCGAAGACCTGGCCGGTGATGCTCCGCGTCCACGACTGAGCCCGTATGCCGCAGACGTAGGCGGCCGCCTGGACCTCCCCGATCACCTGACCGACCCGTGAGCGACCGGCGGCACCGGCCGCCCGGCGTAACCCCCAGGAGGCAACTGTGAAGAAGATCCTCGGACGAGACCCGGCGACCATCCTCGCGTTCGTATCCGCCGCGATCCAGATGGCGGTCGCGTTCGGCCTCGACTGGTCCCACACCCAGACCGCCGCGGTGAACGCCGGCGCCGCCGCCGTGCTCGGCCTGCTCACCGCCTGTTTCGTGGCCCGAGACCAGATCCTCCCGGCCATCATCGGCTTCACCCAGGCCGCCGTGACGGTCGGGCTCGCGTTCGGTCTCGACTGGACCGCCGACCAGACCGCCATGTTCATGTCGGCCGTCGCGGCCGGCGTCGGCCTGTTCGGTGTCCGCCCGCACGTCGTGGCCGTCGTGGACGACAAGTGGAACCCGGTCCCGCGCGAGCTGCCGTTCCGCCGCGCCGCCTGAACCCTGCCGGCCCCTGAACAGCCGAGGGCCCCTCCGTCTCCTCTTCCGGTGAGGAGACGGAGGGGCCGTTCTGTCGTTCCCGGGAAGGGTGCCCCGCCCGCCTCAGGCGGGGCGGGGCTGCTGGTTCAGCGGATGGTGCTGGGGATGGCGGCCCTGGCGTGCTCGGCGGTGATGACCCTCTCCCGGACCGCGTCGGCGAGGTCCTCGGCGCCGACCTGGAGGACGAACGCGGCCACCATGTCCGCCTCCATCCGGGTCCAGCCCCGTTCGAGCGCGGCCTTGTGGACCTCCTGGGCGGCGAAGAGCGCAGCGGCGGGGAGGGTCCGCCGCTTCCACGTCACGCCGAGGTCGGCGGCCTGCGTGATGACCGTCATGGCGGCCTCGACGGCCTTGGGGTGCTGGGCAAGGTCGAACCTGATCACGGGTGCCTCCGGGAGTGTGGGTGACAGGGAGAACCGGGTAAGGCCGGGTGTTGCTGGGCCATCCACAAACCACATTATGGCAATCAAATAATCATGTCAAGTCGGCTTGTGTTTGCTCCGATGGGCATGCGGCAGCTCAACCCGCACCGCCGGCCCACGCCCCACCTCCAGCACCGGCAACCCCCGAAGCCGGGAACGTCAGGACACGAAACGCCCCGCACTCTCGACCGCTTCGGCGGCGGGGGGCGGGCGTTTCGGCGTGTCCAGGGATAGCCCTTAATGTCCTTCAGGAACCCGAGCTGCCTTGCACGGCGCGGGAGCGGATCACCTCAGCAAGATCGGCAGTAGTGAGGCCGGCACGGGCGAGCACGGCCTCCAGGGCGAGGACGCTCGCGCAGTAGCCGGGCTAGGCAACGGTGCTGCCTAGCCCGGAACATGGGCCGTCCGTCCAAGCGGATCAGCTCGACGTCCCATCCCCTCGGCCCGACCCACTGCATGCGCACATGCTATGACCTGCAGAAACGTGCTCTACGCGGCCAACGGCCCGTCTGGCGTACGCTGAGCGGAGCGCGCCACCTCGCCGCCGAGTCGACAGCGGCGGAGGAGCGCGTCAGGGGACCCACGGGCCTGAGATGGCACGAGCCGGGAACGCGGGTACGACGTAGCTCTTCACGCACCCGGCGGGCCCCACCCTTTGCCCTGCGCCGATACGTGACCGATCATTCGTGGTGCCTGTCAGGCAGGCTCCGGCGCCGACGGCATCTGTTCCGGGATCGCCTTCGGGAAACCCTCCGGCAGAGCGGCCCTCGCAGCCTTGATGAGCGCCATCCGGGCATCGAAAGCGTTCTCGGCAGTCGCCCACCAGGGGTGGCCCTGGATGAGGTCGGTCAGCTCCCGCAGCCGCTGCATCGCGGCGGTGAAGTCGTAGTGCCCGGAGAGGCCGGCGTCGATGATGAGGAAGTCGCGCTTGAGGGCCACCAGGTCTTGCGGGGGTATGTACGTCACGCGCATATCGTACGAGACCGGACATTCAACGCTCGAATAAGTGTTCTACTGGGGGTGTGTACCGCCAAGACCCGGACCGGCTGATCGTCGCGAGGCTTCACGCCGTCGCGACCCGGCACGGCTGGACACGCCCCGAGGGCGAAGTGTGGGCGGCGACGGTCGCGGAGCTGCGGGAGATCGCGACCGTCCGCGCGAAGCCGCGCCGCCGCTCGGTGCACCCCCCGGCCGAGACGCTACGAACCGACCTGCTCGGGCAGGTCGCCGGGATCCTCCTCGGCACCGCACCGAGCGCGCACCCGGAGAAGCACCTGATCGGGGTCGAACTGCTCCGCGATGCCGGCGCGGACGCGGAGCAAGTGCAGCGGTGGATCCTGATCGGGCTTGAGCGTGCGGGGTCGGGCGGGCCGCCGTCCACGGACGCGCCGCCACGCGGATGGCCGTGAGCACGTGAACGTTCCGCCTCTGGAGCGGGGTGTTTCGCCGTCTCTGGGGATGCTCGTTAGCGGTCAGCGTTTGACCTGGTTGCGGATGGCCAGGATGGTGAGGCCCAGCAGGATCGGGCCGAGGATCCGGACTGCGATGTTGAGGTAGCGGCCGCCGATGGTCAGGTCGGCGTCGGGGTTGCGGAAGATCACCGCGTTGAGGGTGACCTCGGTGGCCTTCTCCACCCGGGCGGCCAGGGATGTGACCGGGTTGGACTGGCGGATGGTCAGGGTGATCGGCTGCGGCCCCGTCGGGGTGGTCACGGCGCCGGTGGCCTGCTGGTCCTTGGCGGTCTGCGGGAACCCGAACCACGCCATCCCGCTGATCGACAACACCGTGAGCAGCGCCAGCCAAGCCAGGCCGCGACGGGCCCGCAGCCCGTACCCGGAGATCGCCCAGTACAGCCCGAGCAGCCACCGTTCGGGAGGGCGCGTGGCGGCAGCGCGGCGCATCTCCATCTCGCCGTAGTAGAAGTCGGCCGCACCCGGCTCGTTCTTGCCATCCTCCAGCGCCTTGCGCAACTGCCGGTACAGCACCTCCAGCCGCGCCGGGCCCACCACCTCCACACGTTGCCCTGCCTGCTCAGGCAACCGTCGCCACCCGCCCGACTCCCGGTCCCGGCCGGACCGGACGGCGCGGGCGGCCCGCCAATGATGTTCCTCGGCCAGCACCCGCCGTCGGCCGTGCGGGCCATCGGCGAATACGCATCGGCCATCCAGCACGACCTGGTCTGCGCGCTGCAACCCCGCGAAGCGGCACTGCGACAGGTCCACATCAGTCAAGGTCAACTGGAGAACGTCCAGCCCCCGCACCGACACCACCCGTACCGGCGGCACCTGCCCAGTCTCATCGGCGAACGCGGTCTCATCCGCGCCTTTGATGGGGCGGTCCAAACCATGCACGCTCACCGGACCGGCCAACACTCCGCCGCTCAGATCCACCCGGGCCGCCCGCAGCCGCAAACTCACACGCCCCTCTCCCCTCAGATTTCTGGCATCCACATCCTTCGCAATCCCCATAACCTGCAACTCGCCCTGCACAACCGCTGTGGCAAAAAGAGCGGTCCCGGAAAAGGTCGCGCCGTCGAACCTGGCGGCGCCGGTGAAGGTCGCGCCGTCGAACCTTGCGGGGCCGGTGAAGGTCGCGCCGTCGAACCTTGCGGTCCCGGTGAAGGTCGCGCCCCCGAACCAGGCGGTCTGGGAGAAGGTCGCGCCCCCGAACCAGGCGGTCTGGGAGAAGGTCGCGCCGTCGAACCTTGCGGGGCCGGTGAAGGTCGCGCCGTCGAACCTTGCGGTCCCGGTGAAGGTCGCGCCACTGAACCTGATGATCCCGGAGAAGGTCGCCCTGTCGAACCTGGCGTCCCAGGAGAAGGTTGCGCCGTCGAACCTGGCGGCGTCGGCGAAGGTCGCGCTGCGGAACCAGGCGGTCTGGGAGAATGCCACGCCGTCGAACCTTGCGGTTCCGGAGAAGATGGCGCCGCCGAACCCGGCCCAAAAGAAGGTCGCGCCGCGGAACCAGGCTTGGCCGGAGAAGGTTGCCTCGTCGAACCCGGCGGTCTGGGAGAAGGTTGTGTCGTTAAACCTGGCGCCCCCGGAGAAGATGGCGCCGCCGAACCTTGCGGTCCCCGTGAAAGTCGCGCCGCCGAACCTTGCGGTCCCGGTGAAAGTCGCGCCGCCGAACCTTGCGGTCTCGGTGAAGGTCGCGCCGTCGAACCTGGCGGCGCCGGTGAAGGTCGCATCGTCGAACCTTGCGGTCCCGGTGAAAGTCGCGCCGTCGAACCTTGCGGTCTCGGTGAAGGTCGCGCCGTTGAAGGTCGCGGTCTCGGTGAAGGTCGCATCGTCGAACCTCGCGACGCCGGTGAAAGTCGCGCCGTCGAACCGCGCGGTGCCGGTGAAGGCTGCATTACTGAAGTTGGCAGTTCCTATCCGGCGAGGTCCTTGCGGAGTACGCGGAGTACAGAGCGCGGTCAGTAGCTCGGTGAGCAAGTCCTCGGAGAAGGTGACGCCGCGGACGTCGATGTCAGATCCGGGGCTCAAGGTGGCAAGGTAGGCGGTTCTCGCGTCCGGAGACAGGTGTGTCAGGCACCGCCGATCCGCAGCAACGGCGGCCCCGCACACTGAGGATGTGTTGTCAGGATCGGTATGTTGGCAGGCGCTTTCGGCCTGGGCAGCGGCGACCATGTCCCGATCCCTATCGGACCCGCTTCTTTAGCGCGTGGTAACACCGAAGTCGGCAACAACCGGCCATTGCCCAGCGGGGTAGGCGTGGTAGTGGCGCAGGGGCAAGCCTGACCGTCCCTGTTCGTCACGTCTCCATCCAGAAGCGGAGAGTTATGGTTCAGCTGCATTGCGTGATTGTCTTGTCGGGACGCTCCCGACGAAAGGATCACCGCTGTGGCTCGGCACAGATCCGTCACAGCCCTTCTCGCCACCTTCTTGACCGCTTTGCTCGCCGTCATCGGCGCTCCGGCCGCCGAAGCGTTGTCCGCTGAGACCTCCGATCGGGCTGTGCTCCTCACCCAGACCGCCAGGGTGTCGCGACAGATCGACCAGGTGCCCTGCGAGCCTCACATCGGCGCCAACGCGACTTACCGCGCCCACGGCGCCACCTTCACCACCGACGGTCATGGCAGACCGGTGACGGCCGAGGCCACCAACCTCACCCGCTCCAAAGCCGACCGCGGCCCATGCCAGACCAAGGTCGGGCACATGGCCCCCACGCCCGGATACGACGGGGGCCACCTGATCGCGGCGACGCTGCACGGCGTCGACCAGCGGTACGACCTGGTCCCCCAGTGGGCCAGCGTCAACCGCGGCCTCTATCAGCAGATGGAGGCCGGCGCCAAGAAGTGCCTGACCGCCCCCGGCGGCAAGATCCTGCGCTACAGCATCCGGGTCACCTACCCCAACGCCAGCACGGTCGTCCCCGATCGCTTCCTGGCCGACGTCACCGTCGACACCGACGGCCACCCGCAGCAGCGCCTCGACCTGACCTTCCCCAACCGGCGCCTGGAGCCGGCCGAGTCCCAGGCCATCAAGGCCGAACTCACCGCCGGGCTCCGCACCGCCGGATGCACGTGAACGACCCGGCGCGTTAACCGGTCCGCCGCCCAACCCCACCATCGGCCAAAGGCCGCAACCAAATCACCACAGGAGGTTCCGCCATGCCCATCATCCGTCCCGTGTCGAAACTGCCGGGCCTGACCGCCGCTCTGGCCGGACTGGCGGCCGCCGGTTCGCTCATCCTGGGCCCGGCAGCACCGGCCGAGGCACTGGCCGGCCCCAGCCACCGCTGCCCCGAGGGCTACGTCTGCTTCTGGAGCGGCCCCGACTTCACCGGAACCATGTACGTCTGGCACAACCCGGTCAGCCACTACTGCGATCCGACGCCGCCGCAGCCCGCCAGGACGATCTACAACAACGACGACGAGGCGTGGGCGTTCTACCGCGACCTGGACTGCACCACCCTCGCCGTGACCCTGCCCCCGGGCAGGTTCGCCCGCGACACCGAGGCGTACAGCTGGAAATAGCCCCGAGCACGACGGCCGCCCGCTGGAGCAAACTCCAGCGGGCGAGCTGCTTCGCAAGTGCCGGGACGCGAGCGAGAACCACCTGCCTGCGGGAAGCGGTCGATGGCAGCCAGAAGAAGCCGGTGATGGACAAGCTCGACGCGCCGCCCACCTCGGTGGAGAATTCTGCACCGGCGGTAGATATTCATTCACCGCCGCCCGTTATGTGTCACACGACACAGAACAATCAGAAGAGTCTTGCTGACGGCACTGCGATACCGGCCAAAAGGCGCCTAACATGCTGACTCCTGAGAGAAATTCTCAGGTGGGGCCTGGTACCCGCTGGTCTCGCTGGCTGTGCGCGGTACCAGGCCCCGCGGCCGCTAGCGGCCGCCGGCCGTCACCAGATGAAGATGAACGGGACGACCGTCAGGCAGAGCCTTGTCAGCTCCAGCCAGACGGAGATCATCCTGCACCCTCTGTCGTGGTCGACGACCTTGTTTTTGGGCTCGTCCATGACGCGCCCTCCTACCTACCCGGCCTAGGGGGGCGGCCGGGGTAGCCCGCGCAGAGGTATGCCACCTTGCGCCGGCGTCAAGGTGGCTCTGTGCGAACTGTTTCCGGAGACTAGCGCCTGTACTGGCGTGGCGGGAATGGATCTGTGTGGAAGTGATAAAGGGCCGGGCTGTTTTGCCTGGTCAGGCGTAGAGAAATCTGTGTCCGGGTGGCGGGTGGCTTGTTGTGGAATTCAGCGGCCTTTTCTGGATCGTCGAGGAATCCTATGACAGGGGTGTGCGCTTCTCAATTGTGGTGAAATGGGCGAAACGCGCCTGTTCGGGAATCTGAACAGGCGCGCTCGTGATCTCGAAGGCGGCCTCAGGAAGGTCCGTGCCGTGGCCCGGGCGCGCCGCCGACCCGGGCCACGGTGCCTAGGGGAGCGCGTCCGCCGGGCCGTCCGGCTCGGCCGACGGCGTCACCGCGCCGAGCTGCTCGGCGATCTCGCTCGCGGCCTGCGCCGGATCGGCAGGCAGCCTCTCCCACGGCCCGCTTTCCGAGCACCACTGGTAGCTCCGGCCGGTCCACATAACCACTCTCGGGACGGCGTCCCGGCCGGTGACCCGTACGTGCGACAGGCCGGACTCGTCGTTGCGGAGCACGCAGGCGGCCAGCTGCGGGGCGCGCTGGCGGATCGCGGCGTGGAGCCGCTTGGCGGGCCCGAACCCCTCAGACGTCAGATCCATTCGCGGGCCTCGACCTCGTGCAGAGCTGCGGTATCGATGGTGGCGACGATCGCGTCGTGGTCGGACGCCTTGCCGGTCGGGATGCGCTGATAGCCGAGGACGGCGTCAGCCATGTTGTCGGTGACCCAGAACTGGTCTGTGCGGACTCCGCCGTTGTGGCCGGTCGGGGCCAGGAGCTCCTTGTCCGCAGCCTCGTCGCCCTCGCGATCGGCGATGAGCTCGGCGACGTCGTACAGGTCGCCGTCGGCCAGCGTCAGCGCGACGAGGGGGTTGCCGAGCCACGGTCCGTCTGGGACGGCCCGGCGGTAGCAGCGGGAGGAGCGGTTGTAGGGCGGGACGGTGCTCCAGTCCGGGTCGGTGTCGGCGGGGCCGAGGTGGTTGATGTCGCCGCCGAGCAGGCCCATCCCGCCGTACCGGTAGAGGCGCTCGATCAGGACCTGCGCCTCTGTGGCGGCTTTCTGCGCGCTGCTGGGGTGCAGGTGCGCGGAGATGACGGTGAGCGGCACCTTCATCTTCGGGTCGGCGATGACGTCGAAGACGGCGACGCCGAACCCGTGGCGGCTCTCCCTGGCGTACTTGGTCTCCCAGTGCCGCCACCGCAGAACGTCCGGCCGGTGCATCACCACCGTGTGCGCCCCGGACTTGGACGGGGCGACGTGGGCGCGCATCCCCAGGTCGTGCTCGGCGTCGGCCTGGAGGCGGGGGTCGGCTTCCCAGCCGTGGGCCTCTTGGCCGAGCAGGATGTGCGGGTCGACCTTCCGGATGATGTCGACCTGGTCGGGCCACCGCGGGTCGGGGCGGCCGTCGGAGTCGGTGCGGCCGGCGTATTTGAAGTTCAGGCTCATGACGGTGAGCTGCACGAGGGGACTCTCTATGGTCGGGTCGCCCGGGTCCGGGCGAGCGATGGGTGCGCGGGCGGGCGGACCGAGGGGTGCCCGCCCGCGCACGCTGGGGGATGGGAGCTGGCTAGAAGGGGCGACGCACCCGGAGCCACGGGGATTGCCCAGGCGCGCCGCCCCGCCCACGCCCCCCGGCAGCCACGTGACCGCGGGGCGGGGGAGTCACCGGGATGCGGCCTGCAGCTTGACCCACAGCTCGGCGGGCGTGTTCGCCTCCAGGGCCGAGGCGTCGGTGTGTGACAGGTCGTCGCGGTCCACCGTCGGTCGAGTCGCCCACCACCGTCCCCGGTCGGTCCAGATGACCGACCAGCCGGGGAACGCCTGCTTGAACATCCGCTTGAGGTCGCTGACGTCATCCGGCAAGGGCGGGACGCTCGTCGCGTCCGCGCCGGGTTTGGTCTCCTCGCCGAGCTGCATCACAGGACGCACCGCCCCGCGGTGTCCGTGACCGGCACCCGCGCGGCGGCCTCGGCGGCGAGCTGCGCCTCCATCTGGAGCGCGCCCTCGATGAAGTCACGGAGCCCCTGCGCGGTCTTCGCGCGGATCACGATGTAGCCGCCGCCGCTCGGGCCGCCGAACTGGACCCGGGTCGCCTGCCACGGCGTGTGGAGGCACGGGTTGTGCCGGCACACGAAATCGGGGAAATCTTCGAGTAGGTCGGCGAGGCTCTTAGCAGGGTCGGGCGGGGTCACGTTGTCGCTCCGGTCTCAATCGCTGGGTGAGGCGCGGCGGCGCCGTCGGCGGGTTGTGGGGACTGCTCGTTCAGGAGCGCGCGGAGCCCGTCCTCGGTCTCGGCGCGGAGGGTGTGGACCTTCCCCTCCCGCATCTCCGATTCGGTAAGGAGACGTTTGCGCGTGGCCCACCAGGTCGTGACGCCGTCCTGCGCGTACCTCCAGATCGCCCATTCGTCGGGCTCTGGCGGTCGGGGCCGGTCGGTCATCGGTGTACTCCTGCGGTAACGAGGTGGTGTCAGCCAAGCCCGAACTGGCGCGAGCTGGGGAGGTGTGAGCGGGCCCCGGTGATGGTGAAGGGTTCACACGGGGTGTGAAAGGAATGCTCGCGATCCGCGCCGCACCCGGTGGCCGCGCTCCTACAATGCCGATAATCACCAGCAAGGAGGCGCGTCGTGGCCGAGGCGAATCTGCTCCTCGACGCCCTGATCGACGAAACGGGAATGTCCTACGCCGGGCTCGCGAGCCGGCTCAACCAAGGCCACACGACCCGGTATGACCATGCGTCGGTGCGGCGCTGGATCCGCGACAACGCCATCCCCCGAGGCGATGCCCCGGAGCGGATCTGCCGCGTCCTGGGCGCCGCCCTTGGCCGGGGGCTCACGCTTGCTGATATCGGCATGGACCGCGCCCGGCACGGTGACCTGTCGGACACGCCGCTGCGGACGGCGATTGACCAGGCGGCGGCGCTGTGGCGCGGCGACTACAAGCAGCGCGAGGCGGTCGAGCACACCCGGCTGCTCTCGGGCAGTGCGGCAGTCGCGCCGGTGTTCGCGTGGGAGAATCCGCCGGACGACATCGACGTCTCCCATCGCGGGCCGCTCGCGGTCGGCGCCGGCGACGTTGCACGGGTCCGGGCGGCGCGCGACCGGTACGAGCAGATGTACCGGCGCGTCGGCGGCATCCCGGTGCGGCCCCGCATCGTCGCCTACCTCAACAACCGGGTCGGGCCGCTGGTCCGCGGCGGGTACGACGACCGCACTGGCCGGGAGCTGCTGCGCGCGACCGGCGGCCTGGTCGCGCTGGCCGGGATCTCCGCCTACGACGCCGACCGTCAGGCCCTCGCCCAGAGGTATCTGCTGCACGCCCTGCGCATGGCCAAGGCCAGCGGCCACCGCGGGTTCGGTGGCTACTGCCTGGCGCTGCTGGCCAACCAGGCGATGTACCGCAAGGACTACCGGCGCGTGGTGCAGTACGCGCAGACGGCGCTGCGCGGCGCCGACGGGCACCTGTCCCCGGCCCTGATGGTGGATCTGCACACGCTGCAGGCCAAGGCGTATGCGTGGATCGGCGATATTCGCGGCAGCCACCGTCACATGACGCACGCTGAGGGCATTCAGATACGGCCGGAGAACGAGCCACCGGAGACCGGGTACGTGCAGCCCGGCCTGCTGGAGACCCAGCATGCCGAGGTGCTCCGCCGTCTCGGCGACCTGACCGCGGCTGAGACCTACGCCGAGCAGTCCGTCCATCCCTCCAACGGGACGCACCTGCGAGGCCAGGCGCACCGGCTCGCAACGCTCGCGCAAGTGCAGGGAGAACGCGGGGACGCCGAGCACGCCGCAGCCACCGGGCAGAAGATGCTGGACCATACCGAAGGCATGGAGTCGGGGCGATTGCATGACCGCGTCACCGGCCTCGTTCGTGCTCTTGCCGCCTATGACACAAGCGACGTGCGTGCGTTTCGTGAACGTGCCGAGCTTCAGCTGCACCGCGACCAGTAGCGTGACGGGCGACCCTGTACCCATCGAACTAAGGGAGCCGGCCCCGTGCGTTGGAAGGTCCATTCCGAGAAGCCGCTTTACAGCGACCCCTGGCTCGACATCCGCCTCGCCGACGTCGAGATCACCGGCGGACGGCACCTGGACCACCGCGTCATCCGGTCGGAGGCGGGTGCTGGCGCGGTAGTTGTCGACTCGGAGCAGCGGGTCCTGCTGGAGTGGCGGCACCGGTTCATCACCGACGCATGGGGCTACGAGATCCCCATCGGCGGCGTTCGGGACGGGGAGGCGCCCGAGGCGGCCGCCGCGCGTGAGGCGGAGGAGGAGACCGGGTGGAGGCCTGGTCCGATGCGTCCGCTCACCATCGTGCACCCCACTCCGGGCATCAGCGACAGCCGCCACTACATCTACTGGGCGGACGGCGCCACCCACGTCGGACCGCCGGCCGAGGACTGGGAGGCCGAGCGGATCGAGTGGGTGCCGCTCGCCGATATTCGTGAGCTGGTGGAGACCGGGAAGATCGTCAGCGGCACGAGCATGGCCGCGCTCTTGCTGGCCGCGGCCAGACTTTGAGTTCCCGGATCACGGCAGGCTAGGGCAGGATCGTCGCGAGCGTGGCCCACTCCTCATAACGGCGCGCTCGGCCGAGGACGCGTCAGCCGTGCAGCCCGATCTCGAGTTTTTTCGGCGCACAACCCGGCGGGTGCACCGCGGGGTGCGCGGGCTCAAACTGCGCGGCGGAGCCCGCAGCATGACCGGGATCGGGCCGATGCGGGGCGGCCGTGCCCGAGGGCCGGGCTACTCGCTGAACTTCTTGGCGAACAACGTGATGGCCTGATCGGGGGCGACGAGTGTCCCGGCTTTCGGGGTTTGCCGGACGACCACCCAGTTGCGATCCCACACCAGGATCCGGTTCTGACCGGTCGCATCCTGCTCTCTCAGGTTGTAGAGCCCGTGCGACTGCATGAAGTCCTGGGCCTCTTGATGGTTCTTTCCCACCACGTTGGGGACGCGGATCTTGGTGGTGGGCGTGACGGTCGGCTCGGCCGGCGCTGTGGAGTTTTCGGTAGTTGGGCTGGGGGACGGTTCGGTGCTGGCCGCGCGGCTGGGCGTCTCGGACACCGCAGGCGTAAAGGGTGATGCCGCGGCGGCCTGATCGGTCGGCGGCGCCGACCCGATTCCATAGCCGGTAGCGCAGCCGGCCAGTAGGCCGAGCCCGAAGAAGCCGCCGGCGAGGAGAGCCACGACTCCTCCGGGGACACCGGTCCGGTGGGGTGGCCGCGGCGGGGGTCCGTAGTGCATGCGTTATCTCCAGGTAAGCCGGGCGCGGGGTGCCTGTGAGACGTGCCAGGGGAGGCGCTGGTGCACGAGCGGCCGGTCTAGGCCAGGTCCCGCGTTGTCCGCCTGCCAGCTGGCGATACGCAGTATCGCGGCGCCGGGGGCCGCTCCGTTGTTTCTGGGGCCCGGCCCGTTGGGGGCTGAAGGTACGAACAAGCTCCCCAGGCGCAGAGCACCGCGACACACCGTCAATCCCGTTCGCGGGCACTCCGTCCGCCTGCGAGGCTCGCCGCATGGAGCTAAGAAACGGGATCACCCACGCTGGCGCCATCAAGGCGATCCAAGCCTGCTGCAACTCCTCCACCACGCTCCAGCACCACGAGCACCACGTGGCGCGGAGCAGATACCTGCGATGGGTCGACGAAACCGACCGCCAGCTCCGGAACATCTTCGTCGACAGCACCCAAAGCGAGGCGCTGTACACCGTCCGGTACTGGTACCTGGCCGAGGGCCGCGACCTCATCCTGCCGAGCGGTCACGTCGACTGGGGGCCGCTCGTCAGGGAGCAGGAGGTGCAGGTGGAGCGGCTGTGGGAACTCACGGCGCGGATGAAGGCCCTCAGCGAACGTGTCGAGGGGCCCGGAGCGATCAACGTCCTCGACGCCAACGCATACATCGAGGCGACGATGTTCGACCAGGTCGACTGGCGTACAGAGCTGGGTGAGGAACAGGTCCGGCTGGTGCTGCCCTATGCCGTGCTCGTTGAGCTCGACGAGAAGAAGCACGACCGAAACGAACGTGTTTCCCGCCGGGCCTACAAGGTGGTCCGCGCCCTCGACCAGTACATCCCGCAACTGGCCAAGGGCGGAAGAGCCGAAATCCGCGCGAGGGTGACGATCGAGCTGCTGCCCGAGGAACGCGGTCACCGCCGCGCCCCGATCACCGATCAGGAGATCGTGGACCAGGCCGTCCTGCTCAGCCAGTACAGCGGCCGGCCCGTGCAGATCATCACCGATGACCGGCACATGAGGCTCCGGGCGCTGAGCTACGGGCTCGACGTCTGGCCCATCCCCGACCGTCTGTTGCTGGAGCGCAACCGCCCCAAACCGGACGGGTCCTGACTCGCGCAGGCGGGCGAGCCAGGGGAGGGGGCTGGTCTACTCTCCGCTGCGGCTGGCGTAGTGGTCCGTCGCCTGTGGCCGCCGTGGGGAGCCGGGCACCGGTTCACCACGGCGGCGTCTCAGAACGGCGGGGGCTGCCGGGTGAGGGCGCCGCCCTCCTCATGGCGGCGCCGCCACCCCGGAGGTCAGCTGTCCGTGGGCAGGCTGATGGTGGCGCGAAGCCGTCGTCGTCGCGGCGGCGAGTGGGGATCAGGGCCACCTCCTTCGGCTCGATGTCGCCGTTCTCACCAAGGCTGGCGTTGCTGGCGACCCGGCAGACCTGGAACGCGATCTGCGCCCGCCCGTTCGAGGGCATGCGGTGGAGGGCGCGGCCGGCCATGTACAGCACGTCGTACCATCGCCCGTTCTCGTCCTGGATGGCGCCGGTACGGGCCGCGTCGGCGTCGGTCCAGGCGACGCAGTCGTCGTGCGCGGCGCGGGTGAGCGCGACCGGCATGCCGAACCTGGCGTCGCGAGCCAGATCAGCGGGGGCTTCGATGAGGTCGCCGGCGTCGATGTGGGCCGCGCGCACCTGGTCGGGGCGGTTTCGCAACGTGTTCTCCCGTGGTGGGTTGGAGGTGGGCGGGGGACTCCCGCCCACCGGTCAGGCAGTTGCCTCCCACTCCGCCTGAAGGGCGGCTTCTGCGATGCGCCGCTCGGTCGCTGTGCGCCCGCTGCGCCAGGCGTGCTCGGCGGCGGCGGGTGCAGCCTGCCGTGCCTTCTCCAGCGTCTGGGCGGCGTGTGCTTCGGCGTCGTCGAGGGCGCGTTCGAGCCGCCGCGCTCTGGCCTCAGCGGTCCGGAGGTTGGTGCGTGCGACGGCATTGCCAGGCTCGCGGGCGAGCGCCTTCCGCGCCTCGCTGATCTGGTGTTCGGCGTCCTGCAGCTTCACCAGCACGGCGACGGCCTGCTGATCGGCCTCCCGGAACTGCTTCACTTCCGGGATTCCGCATGCCACCTGGATGTCAGGGTGAGGAGTGGTCACACCCACAGAGTATGGCAATCTAATAATTATGTCAAGTTGGATGTGTTTTGGGGGAGGCTTGTCCCGAACCCAGGCAGGGCCGGCCGCCGGGACTCGCAAGCTCGTTACGCAGCCGACATGGGCGGCTGTCCCCGCAACGGCTGAACCCTCCTGCCCATCGAGCAGGGTGGAGCAGGCATCGAGCTCGGCGGCGGCGACCGTTGTCCCCGGCTCGCCGAGGGCAACGGCTCGTTCTCCCTGCTGTTCGAGACCGCCGGCGGCGCCTTCGAGGGTCACCCGGTACGGCGGCCGCCAGCCCGCGGGACGAGGCCGAGGCCTTCACCTGATGGGAAACCGGCGGCCAGCCCCGATCATTCGTAGTCGTCCCAGGTGACCGGCATCTCGCGCGGTCGGCGAATGAGCACGCTGGTGTCCCAGGAGATCTCCTCCGGGTCACAGGCGAGGCGGAGGCAGGGGAGGCGGCTGGTCAGCGCCGCGACCATGATCTGGAGTTCGAGGCGGCCCAGGTGGGCGCCGAGGCACACGTGGGCGCCCTGCCCGAAGGTCAGGTGATCGCGGGCGTTGGGGCGTTCGGGGTCAAACTGGTACGGGTCGGGGAAGACGGCCGGGTCGCGGTTGGCGATATCGTGCCCGGGGATGATCAGCTCCCCGGCCTTGATGGTGACATCGCCGAGCTGAATATCGACTGCCGCACGGCGCGGCAGCGCGGTGGCGTTGTAGGTGGAGGGGAGCAGGCGCAGCAGCTCCTCGACGACACCGGGTGCGGCCTCGGGATGGTCGACCAGCCACCGGTAGGTGCTGCGGCCTTCGTGGGTGGTGGTCAGGAGGCGGTAGGTTCCGGTTGCTATCGCGGCGGCGGTGGTCTCCCAGCCGCCCACGATGATCCCCACCGCGAGTAGCGCGGCGTCGTCATCGGTGACGCCGGTATCGGCGGCACCCAGCGCGGTGGCCAGCGCGGTGGCCAGGTCATCGGCCGGTTCCCGGCGGCGCTGGGCGATCAGGCCCTTGGTGTAGTCGATCATCGCCATTACTGACGGCCATGCCTCCTCGGCGTGCTCGGCGCCGACCAGGAGACCATCGGACCAGGCATGGAACTGGGCCCGCTCGGCGTCCGGGACGCCGAGCATCTCCCCGATGATCGTCAGCGGGAGCGCAAACCCGTACGCCTCGGTCAGGTCCACGGGGCCGCCGGTGGCGACCATAGCGTCGAGCAGCTCGTCCGCGAGCTGTGCGATGCGGGGGCGATACCGGGCGAGCCGAGTGGGCGTGAACTCGCCGGCGACCAGGCGCCGGATCCGGCGATGCTCGTCACCGTCCCGGGCGAGGATCAGCGGGCCGAGCATCGGGAACGGCGGGATGCCGTCGGCGTCGCCGCGGGTCAGGTCGGGGTGCCGGAAGGCCGCCAGCGCGGCGGCATGGGTGGTGGTCAGCCATGCGACCTGACCGCCCGGCAGCGTGACCTGAACCAGGTCTCCGGCCTGCCGGACCTGTTCCCAGTCGTCGCCGAGGCTAAGCGGGGCGCCGCTCGGGGCGGGGAAAGGGAATCGCAGGTGAGGGCACGGGGTAGGAGAAGTCATCCGCTCTCTCTTTCGGGATGCGGCGGCTTCTCTGCTGCATTCCGTTCCCTCCCACGCCGCAGGCGCCCACAAACCTGCAGAATGTCATATCTGTCGCGTTTGTCAGCTCTTCCGTGCGATGAGGCTGAGCGTGGGGAGTTCCCCCGGCGAATTCTGCCTCGGGGTCGGCTGCCCGGCCCACACCTCCCAGACCCTCCACGCGTCGGTAGCGCCCGGGGGAAGGATCTCGAACTCGGGAGGAACGAGGCTGGCGAGTTCGGGAGCTGTCCGTGCGATGAGGTTCATGGTCGGCGACGTGCGATACGCCTCCTGCATGGCCCACGGAACGCCGCTCGACAGTCCCTCGGTGCTCGCGGAGGTGAACGTGATGTAGGACCCGGCGGCCAGCAGCTCCCCTAGCTCGGCATACCGATCCTGATACTCCGGGGTGTTGGCGATCATGTTGACTTCGTGCTGGTTGATGACGACGACCGGCTGGGAGAAGTCGATCAGATCTAGGCGGTGGCGGGCCTGCAGAAAGGTCTCCAGGTTGCCCCAGAGACACTCCACGTTGCGGACGCCGGCCAGGAGGTGCTGGGAGTATCTCACCATCGCCGGGTCGACGTTGAGATAGAGGATGCGCGCGTCGGGGCGGGGTAGGTGCGCCACATCGTGCACGGCGAGCGGTGAGGGGGGCAGGCCGCCGAGCTCGATGAACTGGACCACACCCGCGCGGGCGAGCTTGCTCACCAGGCGGGCGGTCAGGTCGAGGGTCTCTCTTTGTACCTCCCGGACCCCGGGGGCGATGGTGAGGATGCTTCTGACGGCGGCGCGGTCGAGCGCGGTGTGAAACGCGCGCGGCTGCGACATGTACGTGCCGAACACGATTTCCGAGCTGTAGTTCGCCAGCCGCGGCTGGGTTACCGCATCCAGGCGGCCGCCGTGGTCGAGGACGGCCTGATCAGCCGGGGGCAGCGGCGGAGGTGGCGGGGCGGGGGCCATGCGTCCGGTGCGGATGTCCTCGCGCAGGTCACGGAGCCGAGTGGATGGGACGGCACCGATCTTGCGTTCCACGTAGTCGTTGTGGCGGTCGAACGCGGCGAGAGCGTCGACGGTCCGCCCCGCCCAGTGCAGGGCGGACATGAGCATCTCGACGAGGTGCTCGCGTTCGGGCCAGGCGTTCACCAGCTCCTGCGCGGTTTCGGCGACTTGGGGGTGCTGGCCCAGCTTGCGTTGCACTTCGGCGAGCCGCTCCACCGCACCGAGCCGCTCGCCTTCGAGGCGGTGCAGCAGCTCAAGCATCGGTGCGGTGTCGGGCATGGCTTCGACCGGCAGCGCGGCCCAGTGCCGCATGGCCTGGATGTACATCTCCGCCGCGGTGCGCGGGTCATCGGAGGCGAGCGTGCCCGCGTCCTCGACAAGGGCACGCCATCCGGACAGGTCAACGATGTCGGTTCGAGGGAGGCAGAGTTCGTAACCGCGGGGGCCGAGGCCGATGCGGTCGCCTCCCAGCATCTGCCGTAGCCGCGACATGATCTTTACCGGGCGCTTTTGGTCCTTGGGCTGACTGTCGGGAGGCCAGAGAAGATCGCGTAGCTGGTCCGCGGACACGGGGTGGCCACTGCACACCAAAGCAAACAGCGCAGCCCGCTGAACGGGCTGCAGGGACGGTTGTGGCTCGTGATCGGGTATCACCTGGACGCCGTCGAGCACGAGAATCCGCATGTACCCCCCTCTTTGTCGCCTCAGATGATGGGTGACGTCCACCTCTCCTGTCCGAAACGTGTCCGCATCCGGTCGCGGAATCGGCCCGTTGACCTGTGCGGGGACCCGGCGGGGACCGGATGGGGACCGGATGAGGACCCTTTGGAGACCATTTGCGGACCCGACGAACCTAGGGTTCCGATCGTGGTTGGCAAGCGGGCCATGGACGGGTTGAGACATCGGCTGGTTTCTCTGCTGCGCCCGTCGTGGCCGCGCAGCCAACAAGGGGCGATCGCCCTGGTCAACGCGAAGTACGAGAAGGAGCCGGCGGAGCCCCTCGGGTAGGAGGCCGGTGATCTAGGAGGTGACGTGGGGCGCGCGTACGCAACGCAGGGGTCGCAGGCGACCCAACGGCCAACGCGGTCGGGAAGGCACCGACGGGGAACGGCTCCGTCGACGGAAACGTCGGGGGCGCCGGGTGTTGGGCGGTCCGGTTGGCGGGCCTGGTTCCGACGCGGGAGGCATGCGACACCGGAGCGTGAACTGGACGGCCGGACTGGCCGGCGAACGCTCCAGGCGAAGTAGAGGTGCAGCGCGCCCTTCTGGAGGAATTGAGAAGCGGCGCGGGCCCTTCCTGGCCTTGGTTGCGGGAGGTGTACCCCGCCATCTCCCGCAACCAACCCGCCGGCGCCGGACGCCGTAGATAAGGCGGAAGGTGTATGCGTGATCTCCGGCGGGCGACGGCGTCGAGTTCGGCGCAGGAACGACACCAAAAGAGAGTCGGCGCGGCGACTCTGAATCCCGAGAAACGACGCAGCCGCGACGCGGGTTTCGTCTCGACAACACGGGGACCGTAGCTCGGCGCTGCACTTCGCCCACGAGGGACCTCAACGATGCAGGGACCGGGCGCCACCACCGCCCCCGTAGCGGACAGTGCCGTAAATACGAGCGGCGAGGAAGGAGGCGCGGCAGGCGCAGCGAACACGAACAGGCACGACGATGGCGTCCATCGCCGTGGCATCTCATTTGAGGCGGGTTCGCGGCCCGGCCATACCCCCTGGTATTGCGGACCCTGCCTCACGAGATTGCCCCAAGCAGACCACGCGTCTTCCGGTAGCATTAGTTGCCTGCACAACTACGGAGCGCGTTATGCACGACCACCCGGCAAGGCGCTTGGTCCCCGACCTCGACGAGTGCTCAATCTGCGGTGAACCGGTCGAAGGCGAAAACGCCGACCTGCGTCATCTCGGCGGGCAGTACCGGCAGCGGATCGTTCCCGCCCGTACAGACTCGTTCGCCTTTAACCGCGGCGTCGCCGTCTTGGCTCAAGCCCTCGACCGGCTCAGCTGGACGCCCAGCCTGGACAACGAGGCACGAGCCCGCGCCGGTATGGAGGCCCTCTACGCGGCCGGCCTGGTGACCTCCCGGCCCCGGAAGGTTCGCGCGCGCAAGATTTCCGGCGGCCCCCGCAACAAGCAGACGTAGCCAGCTGATGGACCGCCGACGCCGCAGTACTATGAGGGAACTCTTCGGAGTTGTCAGGGCCGGTGAGGACTGTCACCTCTCCACGCAAGTGGCGGGACCCCCTCACCGGCCCACCGCTTTCATGACGTGAGAAAGCCCCCGAGCTGGAAGCTCGGGGCCTGTTCTCTACCTACCGCATGCGGGCCTCGCCGAGGGCGACACGCGCCCCCTCGAACGTGGTGGCGGCCGCAATGAACTCCGCCGCCGCCCGCTCCGCAACCGGACCGTTCACACGGTCCAGCGCCAGCAGGATCGGCGCGTTCTCCTGGAGGCCGGTCCGCCTTCGCAGTAGTTGGGCGGCGGCCGTCAACGCGGTCCACGCGCACCAGATGTCCACCTTCGCCGCCGCGAACTCCTCGGTGCACTCGGGGACGACAGCAGGACGATCTGTGATCTCCTCGTCTTTCTGTAACAGCGCCTGACGAGAAGCCGGCACGCTGCCGCGCACCGGTCGCACCATCGACCGTGCACTGGCGACCGTGCGGGGCTTGGCCCCATACGCGCGCGTCTGAAAAGATGGCGATCCGGGAGCAGCAGACTCCGAGGAGACCCCTGTGAGGACTCCCCTCCAGCCTGGCGATCCCGAGTCGATCGGTGCCTATCGCGTTCTGGAGAGGCTCGGCGCGGGCGGCATGGGCGCGGTCTATCTCGCCGAGGACGTCACGGGCGCGCACGTCGCCGTCAAGGTGATCAAGTCCGAGCTGATCCGCGGCGAGAACGGCGCCGTGTCGGCCCGGTTCCGGCGTGAGATCGCCGTGCTCCGCAGTCTCAGCCGGCGTTGCACGGCCGCGCTCCTTGACGCGGACCCTGAGGCCGACCCGCCGTACCTGGTCGTCGAGTATGTCGAGGGCTTATCGCTGGGCGAGGCCGTGCGGCAGGACGGACCGCTGCGCGGCACCTCCCTGGAGGAGGTCGCGGTCGGCACCGCCGCGGCGTTAGAGCACATCCACGCGGAGGGCATCGCGCACCGCGACCTGAAGCCCGGCAACGTCCTCCTGGGACCGCACGGCCCGCGCGTCATCGACTTCGGCATCGCCCTCCTCACCGAGCCTGGCACCCGGATCACCGCGACCGGCCAGCTCTGGGGCACCCCGCCGTACATGGCGCCGGAGCAACTGATGGGGGAACGGGTGACGACGGCCGTGGACCTGTTCGCATGGGCGGGCACCGTGGTCTGCGCCGCGTCGGGCCGGCCCCCGTTCGGCGACGACCGCCGGACCGTCCACACGAGGATTCTGCATGGTGAGCCGTCCCTTGAAGGGCTCGGCGGACCGATGTTCGACATGGTGCGCAGGGCCTTGGCCAAGGACCCGGCGGCCCGCCCGTCCGCCGCCGAGGTCGTGGAGAGCCTGCGTGGCCTGTCCCGGACCGTCCTGCGGGACGCTTCCCTCGGCGCAGGACCGGCGGGGCTCGACGCCGACGACGCGGAGGGCTGGGCGGAGAAGGCGGGCCAGAGCATCGCGGAGGGCAAGACCCAACTCGCCCTCTACCAGGCACAGCGCGGGCTGTCCATGAATCCCCTGCACCCCCGCTGCCTCTTCCACCGCGCCCAGGCCAACCTCGCCGAAGGCGGCCACGGGCTCCAGGACCTCCAACTGGCCCACGAGGTCGACCCGGACGACGCGGAGATCCGCCGCGCCTACGCACGGGAACTCACGGCCCGCGGCGATTCCCGGGCCATGGAGAGGGCCTACACTCTCGAACCGGCCGACCCCGTGGTCTCGGCGGCCTTCGCCCGGTCCCTGGCACAGCACGGGCACACCGAGCGCGCGTTCCAGATCGCGCCCGGCGACCCGGAGGTCCGCCACCGGTACGCCTTGATGCTGGCGGAGCGCCCGGGAGGCGAACTCGACGCGCTGGCGGTGTCGCCCCACGATCCCGAGGTCCTCTCCCGGTACCACCGTTTCGCCGAGTTGACGGCCGGATCGGCGGCGATCCCACCAGACGCGCTGCGCGCCGTCCTCGCCGTCAACCGCGAGCTGGACGGAGGCAACACCGACCTCATACGCCTCGCCGTGGCGCTAACCGACCTCGCCTGGCTGGACCCGACCCTGCCCGCCGAGACCCGGCTCCACCTGTTCCCCAAGGTGCTTCATGCGCTCTGGTGGGAGCTCGCTGCCCACGCCCGCAGCCCCTTCTCCCTAGAACGCGCCGCCGCGTTGGAGTGGACGGCGCGTCTCGCCGAGTTCCTCGCCCCCGGCGACTGGCGGCTCCAGAACCTGGCCCGCGCCGCCTACGCCCCCAAGACGAGCACCGCGCAGGGCGTCGGCCTCGCGGTGGGCTCGGGCTTGGCCATGCTCTCCTTCCTCCTGGTCCCGGTGACTGGGCTCACATGGTGGATGGCGGTGTTCCTCGTGTTCCCGTGCTTGCTGATCGTGCCAGTCATAGTCGCAGTTGGACTGCAGGCGGCCCGCCGTGAACAGCGCCGTAGCAAGGCACGCGAACTCTACCCGTGGTCGGCCCACGACTGACCCCCCGCCGGGCGCCCTCCGACCGACGCCAGCGTCGCGACGTCCTCGCCCCGGTCAAGGTCAGGTTCTGGCGGGCGGCCTGCCGATCAGCCCTGCGAGGCCGGCGTCCAACGTGGGCCGGCGCCGCTGGGTGAGGGAACGAACGGTCGTCCTGGCTGAACAGCCGCCGCCTGCATCGCCGCGACGAACGCACGCCCGAGCGCTTCCTGCCTTCGTTGGCATCGCCGCCACTCTGATCCACCACCGCCAACTCACCAAATGAGATGGCGTCTAACTAAGGTCGACGATCATCTGGGGTGTCCCTCTCTCTCGGGGCCCAAAGACGGGACGTGGAAGACGGGACAGGTGCCCCCGGTTGGTTACCGGGGGCACCCGGGCCGCTAGTCGGCGATGCCGAGGTCGAGCGCGACCTTTCCGACCTCGAACTCTCCCCGCCGGATCACGTGCTCAAGCCCGTCCAGCCGCCACCCGCCAGGGTCCCCGTGCAGCTTGATGAAGCCGGCGAGGTCGTAGCCGAGGAGCCAGTCCGTGATCGCGGCCTGGAGCAGCTCCGTGTGCAGCTCGGAAAGCCCCTGCGGGGGGATCAGCTCCATGCGGGCCCGGTTGAGCGCATGGAGAGCGGCGATCGTTTCCTCAGGCTGCCACTCCTTGCTGAAGTGCTGAAGCTGGATCGGGAGCGGCAGGTAGGTCAGGACCGCCCGGATGATCCCGTAGAGGGTGATCATGTCGTCGGTCAGGTCTTCCCACCGCTTTTCGGCGTGGTCGTCTTCCACGTCGATACCTCTCTGGAGTTGTCAAGGGCCACCGGCAATCCCGGGACCCGCCGGTCCGGTGGGCTGTCACCCCCGCCCGTTCCGACACCTCAAACACTACCGTAAAACATTGCGTAACGCAATACTTTTCAAGTATGGTGGTCTCATCAGCACCAACACCGACAGGAGAGACCCGATGGACACATGGGCCGCAACCGTGAGGCTTGCCCTCACCGGGCCGGCCACGCAGGCCGCCGCCCCGCCTCTGCCCGAGGGAATGACCCTGGAACACCGTGACCCTGCCCACGGCCGCGCCACGGTGCGGACGACGGTCCAGGCTCAGGACTTGGCCTCGGCTGCCGCAGCGGCGGCTGGCGCGGTCACCGCGGCGGTCTCCAACTGGCCCGGCACGCCCACGGTCGTCGGCGCGGAGGTACTCCGCGCGGATGAGGCGGCGCACCTCAC
Source organism: Actinomadura sp. 3N508 (assembly GCF_044326375.1). NCBI lineage: Bacteria > Bacillati > Actinomycetota > Actinomycetes > Streptosporangiales > Thermomonosporaceae > Actinomadura > Actinomadura sp. 3N508. Next base: position 93,869 of record NZ_JBIRAX010000003.1, on the reverse strand, counting down.
AGCGCACCCCGACCCGCTCGACCTCGTTGACGACACCGGCGCCGCGAAAATGCTCGGTGTCGCGCGGCAGCGCATCGCCGGCCTCGCCGCGACGCCGAGCCTCGGGTTCCCGCATCACGTCTCCGAACTGACCCGTGGGCGGGCGTACACCGCGGCGTCGATCGCGGCGTTCGACGACCGGTGGACCCGCACGCAAGGACGACCGACGAAGGCCCGCGCCTGACACGCCCGGGACAGCGCAACGGCCCGTCTCCTCGCTAGGGGGCCGGAATCGGCGACGGGCCGTTGCTTTCCGGGTGCCGGAGGGACGCTCCGGAGATCGGCGGGTCAGGGCCGCATGAACTCGGTGACCAGCGTCGGGAGGGACGCGTCGAGGCCGGCGACGTTCACCACGCCCGGGTCGCGAGGGTCGCCGATCGACGTGCCGGTGGCGTTCAGGGACGCGACGACCAGCCGCGCGGCGGGGGAAACCCGCCGCCGGTACTCGGTGAGCGCTTGGGACGCGTGCTTCTCACCGGCCCAGGTCTCGTTGTCGGTCAGCACGAGGACACCGTCGGCCTCGACGTGTTCGGCCGTGGCCCAGGCGAACGGGACGGCCAGGTCGGTGCCGCCGCCGAACGGCCGCCACCGCTGGATCTCGGTCAGGCTGGTGCGCGCCGTCAGCGACGACGGCACCATCTGGGTCGTCACCTCGATCACGTGGGCGTTGCCGCGCTCGATCCGCAGCATGATCGCGGCCAGCGTGTTCGCCACCTGGTAGGTGGTGCCGACCGGCGTGCCGCTTGCAAGGACCTGCTCCCAGGTCATCGAGGAGCTGGCGTCCACGGCGATCAGCAGGCGCCGCCCGGACGGCTGGGTGTGCCCGTACGACAGCTCCCACGCCTCCTCCAGCGCGTCACAGACCGCCGTGACCGGAACCCAGTGCTGCGGCTCCTTGCCGGGCCTGGCGGGCGTCTGCCCCGCCCGGTAGGCGGCGAGGACGAGGTAGGCGGTCATGGGGTGGACGCGGGCGGCGGCGAGCGAGTCGGCGTCGGTGAGCCGCGCGGACACACGACGCGTGGCGTCACCGAGCGGCGTGAGGGTGCCGAGCCTGGTCATGCGGCCGAGGTTGCGGAGCAGTGCCGTGACCCCGATCGTGTCGATCAGCGCGTCCCACACGGTCGGCTCGGTCAGCCACCGGTCGGGCAGGAACTCCCAGGGAAAATTCCGCTGGCTGATCACGCGGCGGGCCTCCCGTGCGGAACCGACCGCCTGCGCGGTTAGGAAGTCGTCTACCCGGCGGACCAGCTCGCGGGCCTGGTCGTCGGTGACGTTGCCGGCGATCCAGCCGAACAGCGCTGCCCGCTGCGGGGTGCTGGCGACGGGGTGCGCCATCCGCATCACGTCACGCAGGTGGAACTCCTCGCTCTGCGGGGTGCGGCGCTGCATCGCCTTGCAGGCCCGGTAGGCCAGATCCTCGACGTCTTCGTGGACGAACGGGTACGCCAGTGCGGTCCGCAGCGACCGGAACGTGCGCGGCCGTAGTTTCCCGACGCGGCCGGACGACGCTCCACCCAGCTCCTTGTAGTACCCGAACCACGTCGCCAAGTGGTCGGTGGTGCGGGCAACGCGAGGCAGCGCGGACTTGGCCGCCTGCCGGGCCGCGTGGTCGCCCCACGCGAACGCCGCAGCGATCACGAACAGGGCACCGCGGTTGGAGGGGGCGCGCGGCGGCCGCGCGGTCGAGACCTCCTCGGCGACCGCGACCGCGCGGGGCCCGTCGAGGGCGATCGCGTCGCGGACCACACCGGCGTTGTCGACCGTCAGCGCGGTGGCGTCCACGTAGAAGGTGCCGCCTGCGGTGCCGAGGATGACGAAGTCCTCCAGGCGCCGCCACACGTCGAGCGTGAACACGTAGCCGCCGGCAGCGTTGCGGACCTGGTCGCCCTCCCTGCCGGGGAGCGGCTGGCTCTGCGGGGTGCCGAACGTGGGCAGGGATGCGAGCGGGTCACGCATGAGGGACTCCAGGCCGTGAAGGCGGGGGAGGAAGGGGCGGATGTGTGGATGTCCGCCGGGTGTTTGTCGACTGGAGTGCTGCCGCTACACCACACCGCCGTGAGAGGCGGCGCCAGGACTCGAACCTGGCCGGCCAGTTTGGGATCGATAACCGACGGGCTTCGACCCGCCCCCTGCCCCGTATATGGGAACGCGTCAGACCTGGTGCCGGCACGGATGTGGGAACGCCCACCGGGGGAGATCTGTACAAGAGATAACCGACGGGCTTCGACCCGTGCAGGCGCCGGGCCTGACGCGTGTGTCCCGACTGTAGGCCGCAGTGGACCGTCCACGCACGCCTGTTTCGGCTGGTGTGGGCAGCGTGACCCTAGATAGCCGTATAAGCCGCTAGACCAGGGCGGTGCTGGTACGAAGAAGGCCCCCGGCTGTCGCCGGGGGCCTCGTTCGTCACTCCTGATTCTCAGGCGGCTCCTCCTCGTCGGTGCGGAGGATCTCCGACTGCTTTTCCAGCAGATGGATGGAGGTGATCGCACGACCGCACATGAACTCGACTCGCTTCAGGCAGCGGAACCACAGTTCCGCGTGCCAGTCGGTGAGCTCGAACTGTTCGGTGTGCGTGACCATCAGGAGGGCGTGGAGCATCTCCAGCGCCCCCTCGGCGATCAGGGACTCCGTAATGGCCGGGATGCCCTGGAGGGGAAGCAGCTCTTCCCGCGCATGGTGGACCGCGTCGACCGCCTCGCCGACGCTCTCGGAGTCGTCGGCCCGGAGGTCGGGCAGCCCGACGACGATCGGAAGCAGCGAGAACAGCTCCCGCAGCATCTCCCACACGAGTGTCGTCCTGGCCAGGTAGTACTCGCGCGACTTACCCGCGAATTCGTCTTCCACCTGGGAATTCCTCTCTGGAGTTGTCAAGGGTTACCCGGCAAGCTCCGGGGCCCGCCGGTCCGGGGGGCTGTCACTCCCGCTCCGTTCCGACAACACAAACTCTACCGAAAACTATGACGTAACGCAACAGTTTCTTGGTTGCTGTCCGAGATGCTGTCGTAGTGCGGACACCGGGTATGCGTACGTCGATGTGGCGGATCTGGCGGCGGCGGTGACCGTCCGGGATTCCAAGATCCGGACGGGCCCAAATTGGTGTTCGGTCCGGCCGCGTGGGAGGCGTTCGCGGCCGAGGCCAAGTCAGGTGCCCTCGCCCTGAGCTGAGACCGATCAACCAGGAGCCCCGGCCCGTCAAGCAGACGGGCCGGGGCGCTCAGCGTGTCCGTCCGGCCGCGCTGGAACGGGCAGCTGCGACCACCTGTTGAGACGCCGAGTAGGAGAGGCCAGCGCGCGACGCTGACGGCGCGCACGGTCGTGGGCGCGCATCACCCCCTGGGCGGTGACGGCCTGATCCCGATGGACGACGGCGTTTCCGTGCGCGACGACCTGCGCGGGGCTTGCAGGGCGCTCGATATGAGGCCGGGCTTCCGTGGCGGGCTGATCAACGAGCCCATCTTGTGGGCGCCCCCGGACGTCCAGGACGAGACCATCGTCGTGGCTACCAAGATCACGGCGACGACCGGGGCGGCTCTGGCCCGGACCGCGCGACCCGGCCTGTGCTGCTGTCCCAACCGCCCGGCTTCGCCTCGCACCCCCAAGACCGTGCGGCCGGTCGAGTGGCTGCGCACCGGCCAATACCGCATCCCCACCACCTTGCCGGGCCTCAGCTGAAGCGTCGCCGTGGCGGCGTCCGGCACCAGGCCGACACCCCTGCGCGTGGCCCCGCGCACCGTCGCTCCCTTGAGCGGGCCGGTGATCGCGGCCGGCCGCACCGCTGCGCCTGGCGACGTCCGCGACGGTCTGATCCCTGGCGACTTCACCATCACCGCCGCCGAGGAGCGACTGCCGCCCACTCCCACGCCTCGACCGTCGTCGGGGGCGGCACACAGTGAAAGCGACCGCCGTCCCGGCCCTTGTGGCCGAGGACCTCGGGCATCCGGCACTCATGGCCGCGACGCACTTTTGGACACAGGAATTCGAGCAAGACTGATGTCCCTAACAAGGAAGCCCGGGCGTCAGAATGAACCGTTAGTGTGAACCAATTCGAAATGCCTAGAAGTCCCATGGGAGACAGGTCGGATGTCTTAGAGTGGGAGCCATGTGAGTCTTACGATGGAGGGCGGGTGCGATGGTCGAGCCCAGGTCAAGTGACACCGAGTCGTCCGAGGCAAGCAATGTTCGTCGGGTTTCTGTGACGAACGTTCTCGCTGCTGGCGGCGCTGTGATCACGATCTTGTCCGGGGGGTTTGCCCTCCTTCAAGGGTGTACCGGATCGCCTGGGCCGGAAGGTAAGGAAAATGTGGCGGCTTCGCCGTCCACGTCATCTGCCGGTGCTTCTCCTGCCGTGGACGTGCCGACGCAGACTCCGAGTTCGCCCGTTCCCGAGAACCCACGGGTGCTCCGTCAGGGGACGATCTCAATTCGAGATGGCCATCAGGCCAGTCTTTCAACCGGGAAGGTAGGCGCCAGCGTCGAACGCCCAGATTTGGCCTACAGCGTTGAGGTTGTTGGCTACCTCTCGGCCTCCGCCGGGAGGATCGCCAGAGCTGATGGAGCGGTGACCCCAAGCACGTGCGCCGACCATCTAGCTCGTGATTCACAGTCAAAGATGGACACATTTAACACGTGGCTTTGCCTTGCCACATCGGACGGCCATGTTGCCGGAGTTCAGGTGGTCGATGAGGGTGACGAGGTGACTCTCCAGTACCTCATCTGGGATAGACCTGTTCCGCCGATCGCAAGCCCCTGAATCCCAGCCGACCGCTGACCTTCTGCGGAGGCTGAGCTGGCACGCGAAACGGCCCGCCATCCGCAACAACGGGCGACGGGCCGCGCGAACACGGTCGACGGGAGAGCGGTCAGGCGCGCCGGTAGGCGGTGACCCGCTGCCCGTGCTCGGGGTCCTCGGTGACCACCGCAGTGAGCCGCGCGCCGGGCAGCTCGGTGAACGGAATGCCGGTGTCACGGACGATGTCGACGGCGGGCACCCGGAGCGGGTTCTGTGGTGTGCGGTTGCCGAACACCAGCTCGGCGTCGGTGTCGAACGTCAGCATCACCCGCACCTCGACGCGCTCGTCGCCGGGTTCGTCGACGTGCGGCACGGCCGTCCGGCCGGCCATCGCAGCGTCCGTCTCGGCCAGGTCCGCGCCCATCAGCGAGAAGTCGCCCCACACCCCGTACAGCTTGGCGCCGTGCTCGTCGGCGAGGCGCGCCAGGCGCCGGCCTTCGGCGTAGTCGCGGGTCAGCATCTGCGGCGACGTCGTGATCACCCTGGCGGCCTCACCAGCCGCGATGGCCTCCTTCAGCCGGACGTAGCCGGAACGGTCGTTGTCCATGCCACCGGTGATGTCGCGGTAGGTGTCGGTGACCTCCCAGCCGCGCCGGGCCGCGAACTCGCGGCACGCCTCCTCGGCGGAGTTCAGGTCGCTGTTCGCGCCGTCCGCGACGCGCAGGTAGATAAAGGTGCTCATGATCGTCCTTCGGTTGTTCTGAGGCGCCGTAGCGCCATTGTCGGGGGAGAGGTGGCCTCTCGCGGGGCGTTGTCGGGTTAGGCGGCGAGCGCGTGGACGTCCGCCGGGGTCGGGAGGTACAGCAGCTCGACGGTCTCCTGCAGAACGGCGTCCGATCGGCGGTCGTAGCCCGCGGTGGTCGCGACGCTGGCGTGCCCGGCCTGACGCTGCGCCAGCACGATGTCGCCGCCGACCGCGAGGTAGCCGGAGATGAACGTCCGGCGCAGGTCGTGCGGCGTGAAGACCGCGACGCGCGCTTCCGCGCACCGGACGGTGATGATGTAGTTCACCGAGCTGGGCTTGAGCGCCCGCGCCTGGACGTTGCCGGACCAGTGCACGGGCCGGAACAGCGGGCCGGGTTTCGCCGGCAGCAGCGCGAGCCAGGCGTTGATCCACTCGGCCGCGCGGCGGTGCACGTAGACGGTGCGTTCCTTGTTGCCCTTCCCGACGATCCGCAGCGTCCGCAGCGCGGCGTCGTAGTGGGCGCGGAGGGCCTGGACGGCCTCCTCACGGCGGATGCCGGTCGCGTGCATCAGCGCGATCAGCGCCGCGTCCCGGATTCCCCGCGCGGGGTTGTCGTCGTCGGTGAGGCACGCGCGGAGGATCTTGTCGATCTCGTCCTCGCCGACGGCGCGGCCCGTCTGCTCGCGGTGCCCGCGCACGGGTGCGACGTCGGCGGCGGCCTCGAAGTCGTCGGCGGTCATGAGCTGGTGGCGGCGCGAGAACCGGAGGACGCACCGCAGCGCCACCAGATGCTGGTTGACGTACGCCGGCGACCAGCGCTCGCCCTTCGGGGTGGTCTCCTCGCGGAGCGCGGCGCGGATCGCCTGGGTGTGCTCGAACCGCAGCCGCCACCACGCGAGCCGTTCCGGTGGGGGGAGCGGCCTCACCCTCCGGGACGGTCACCATCAGCGTGCCGATGCGGGCGAGGCGCTTGCGCATCGTGTGCCGCGAGGCGGCGGAGTCCAGCGAGTCGATGTAGGTCGCCGCCGGGCACGGGTCCGGGGGCGTGTCGAGGACGAACCCGGCGGGCCCGCACGAGCGGCCGCGGCTCGGCGGAGCCGCGGGGGAGTGTTCCGGGCATCACGGACACCCCGAAACGATCATGTAGCTGATGGGAATTGGCATTCTGTCGAGTCACCTATCGGGTGGGGCGGTCGCGTAGGACAGCGCCACGGGCAGCGGCCGGACGCAGGACGACCACGGTCGCGTCGTCCCGATACCCCGTCTCGTCCTCGCGAGCGGCGGCGATGATCCCGCGAGCCAGCGCCGGAAGGCCAACGGCTTCGCCGTCCTCGTCCTGGGGCTCGTCGTACCGTCGCAACAGGGCCTCCAGCTCGTCGTGGGGCACGCCATCGGGGACGCCGTCGCTGACCAGGAGCACCGTCTCATCGGCGGGTATCTCCACGTCGTAGACGGCGGCGATGACCGCGGTGCGCAACGTCGCGCGGACCCAGTTGTCGTGGTCTGCCGCGAGGTCCCACGGGGCCCCGTTCCGGCGGAGCTGCTCACCGACCGTCTGATCGGTGGTGTACCGCCGCAGACGTCGGCCGTCCCAGCCGTAGGCGCGGGCGTCGCCGATCCAGTGGACCGCCGTGACGTCGTCGTGCGCCACGGCGGCGACGGCGACCGCGTCGGGGTTCTCGCCATCGACTGCGGGTGCCCTGAGAAGGTCAGCGGCCGTCAAAAGGGCGGCCAGGCCGCCGCGGTGTGCGGCGACCCTGGCGATGACGCCGGCCAGCAGACGCGAGCTGGCCGCGACCTCGGCGCTGTTGCCGATCCCATCGACGACCGTCGCCACCGTGGTCTTGTCGGTGGTCCAGGTCCGGGCAGCGTCGGCGTTGTAGGGGCGTGTCCCTCGCCGCGTTGCGGCTGCCGCCTGTGGTGCGGGCATAAGGTGCTCTCCTTCTTTGGGTTAGCCGCGACGAGCGGTGAGTGCGGCGAGGCGGTTGCGGCCGGCGAACGTCAGCTCGTACCGGCCGGTCTGCCCGTCCTTGACCACCAGCCCGCGTCGGGTGAAGGCGATCAGCTGGCTCTTCACCAGGCTCGGCGTCCAACTGGTGGCCGCCGCGATCTTCTCGGCCGTCAGCGCAGTCCCCGTGAGCGTGGACAGCAGGGTGCGGTCGACGTCGTCCCACGCCGCCGTCGGCTGGACGGTGCGAACAGGCGGGCGCGGACGGGGCGCCGGACGCTGGCCGGAAACACTCGCACTGGTGTTGGTGATCATTGTCGTTCTCTCCTTGGTTGGTTCGGTGGTCAGGCGGTGGCCATTCGGGGCTCCAACGCCTCACGCCCGGCGTTGCTGATCCGGTACGGGCCGCGCTCCTGGTGGTCCAGGAGCTCGGCCTCGGTGAGCTGCTGCAGAGCGAGCACGACCGTGCGGCCGGCGATCTGATCAGCCTCGGGCAGCCCGTAGAAGTGCTTCTTGACCTCGATCGCCGTGCGGGACGCGCCGTCGGCGAACAGCGCCAGGACCCGGTCCCGCGCTAGTGGTTTGGTGTCCGCCTGCGCCGCCGCCGGAGCGGTCGGGGCGTCGTCGTCGAGCGGCGGCGGGACGGGCACGCCGTTGTCGTCGAGCGAGGGGATCTCCCCCACCACGTCGTCGGCGGCCGCTGGCTCGCCCACCTGAGACCAGCCGTAGGCGTCGACCGGCAGCAACGTCCGCATCGTGGTGGGACGGTCCGCGCCCGGAGCGAACACGAACCCGAGCCCGGACGTCGACGTCCCGTCCGGCCACTCCTTCGGCAGCAGCACCGGGTCGACGGGCATCGCCCCGTTGAACGCCGCCCCACCCGAAAGCGGGTTGGCGGTCCGGAGCACGATCACGTTGCCCGACGCGACGGCGTCCTTGATCTGCTGAGAGTCGCCCAGCGACCCCTGCAGCGGCACCTGGGTGAGGAGCCGGACCTTGATCCCGCACTTGCGGGACATCGCGATGATCTCCTCGACCAGGCCGCAGCAGATGTCGTCGGCGAGGATCACCTGCGCCTCGTCGATCGTGATCGCGATCAGCGGCAGCCCGTGCCTGGGGTCGCCAGGCGTGAAGTCCTCCACGCCCTCGATCCGGCGGCCCCGCTCGTCCACCCACTCCAACGTCGACAGCAGCTCGTTGCGGGCGTACATGCGGGCCCGCGCCTCGAACAGCAGCCGCCGCGCCTCCGCGACGGTGCCGGCGAACCGGTGAACGGACTTCTTCCACCCCGAGTAGGACTGGCCGCGCTGCGGGTCGACCAGCCACGACACCACGAGGCCACAGTGACGTTCCTCGGCGAGCAGCATCTTCACCAACGCGGATTTGCCGGCGTCGGTGGTCCCGGCGATGAGGGTGTGGACGGGACCGTGGCCGCGCCTCCAGTGCCGGTACGGGACTCCCGCCAGGTCGGCGTAGATCCCGATCCGCGAGACACCCGTTCCGACGTCCAGCGTGGGACCGTCCCAGTGGCGGACCTCCGTCAGGGGGTTGTCGGGCTGGACGAGGATGACCGCCAGATGCAACCCCCGAGGGTGCGGCTCGATCGAGAGCTGGTCGGCGCGAAGCTTCAGCCGGGCCCCGATCTCCTTCACCCGCGCCTGCGCCGCATCCGAGGTCCCATCGTCGAGTTCGATGACCGCGCGCCACCCGCCGGGGATCTCCTGGAGCTCCAGGAGCCGCGAGGCGGGCAGTGGCCCTTGCGGGCGTGAGACCCGCGCCGCCCACACCTGCCGGATCTCCTGCTGCCAGCTCACGGCGGCCGTGTCGTCGTCTGGGCGTGCCGGGCGGGGCCGCACGCGGTGATGCACCCACCACGGGACGGCCAACGCCGCGCCTGCGGTCCACAGGGCACCGTCAACAGCCGTAACGCCGGTGCCGGCCGCGGTCGCCGCCCACCCGGCGGCGGCGGTCCACGCGGACGCGCCGTACAGCTGCTCAGGCGTACGGGTGAGGCGGTGCCGTCCGCGCAGCCCCCACCACAACAGGCCGGTGCCCGCGGTGACGCCGGCGACGAGCGGCGGCGCGGCCGCGGTGGCGTGGGCGGCCGCCGCGGCCGCGTGCAGACCGCCCATCAGGGCCAGCGGCGCAAGGTGCTTACGGTGCCGGTACGGGCGTCGGGTGAACTTGCGGGGACGGTGGCCGCCGAGGCCACGGGCTTCGGGCCCCTCGCGCGGCACGGACGAGGGCGGCGCTTGGGCGTGCGCGTCGATCCGGGCGCGCATCTCCTCCAGCTCTTCCTGCATCTGCGCGAGCGTCCGCCTGGTCCGCCTGGCCATGACACATCCCCCGTTCGGTTCCTGGTGCGGGTTCAGCTGGTGCTGAAGTTGCGGTCGGAGCGCGCCCCCGTCGAGGCCTCGACTTCGGCCTTGGGCCGGTGGGTGCGGTTGAGGTAGGTCAGCGCCGCGCGGTAGGCCGCGACCGCTGCGGCGTGCGCGGATGCGGCGGTGCGGAGGCTGGAGGCGGCGGCGGCGATGTCGTTGTGGGCGCGGCGTTGGGCGTTGAGCGCGGCGTTGGCGGCCACCATGGCCTGGTGCACGTGTGCCAGCGCGGCAGGTTCCAGGCTGTGTGCGTAGCACGCGGCCTCCAGCTGCCCGAGGTTCGTCAGCGTCGCGTTGATCTGCTGGCAGTGCGCCTCGGAGGAGTCGGCGAGCTTACGCATCGACGCCGCGGCCTGCACGGCCTGCTCGCGGTCGTTGTCGCCCGACGTGATCAGCCGGTTCCAGCCGGCCAGGACGGCGCGGAGGCCGACGATCTCGCCGCCGCGCTTCGGGTGATTGGTCACGGTCATCGGGGCTCCATGTGGTGCGGGGTTCGGGACGGGCGCGGGCTGGCTCGGGGGGGCGGGTACTGGTTCGTGTGCCGGGTCGGGACCTGGTCCTTCGCGGGGCGCCTCGGCTGGTTCGGGCGCGGCCGGTTCGGGGGCGGGGTCCCGGTGGTCGGGTTGTTCGTCCCGTCTGGTGCCGGGCTCTGCCGAGTCGGCGTCTCCCGCCCGCTCCCGCCCGCCGGTGCCGGCGGAGGGAGCGGGGTCGGGTCGAGCGGCGCGGCGACCGGCGAACGACCTGGCCGCGCGCGCCGCGCGGGTCACCTGCCACGACATGGTCGCGACGGCCGACAGCAGCACCTCCGCGGACTCACCGTCGTGCTTGCGGGCCCAGGTGGCGTACCCGTCGCCGGTCATCTGCTTGCGCCATCGCCGCGCGGTCTTGACCCACTCCTCGGAGTGGTCGTAGGCGCGCCACGCCAGCCATGCCGCGAACGCGACCCCGATCACGACGGCGGTCACCGGGTCCATCAGCGGCCCGTCCCGCCGACCAGGTACGCGGCGGTGTTCACGGCCATGTCGCTGGTGCCGTCGACGAGGCTGTCCCCCACCGCGCCCAACGCGCCGCCGATCCCGACGACGAACGCCAGCGGCAGGATGAACGCCGCCCATTCGTCGCGAGGCTGCGGCTTGTTCTTCGGGTGGAGGCTGTGCACGGTGAAGATGCCGGTGATCAAGACGGCCACCGCCGGGATCGCGATGATGAGGCCGGCGGTGCCCTCCGACAGGTTGTCCGAGCCGAACCGGCGGAGCAGCGCGAATCCCTGCACGATCCAGGTGCCGAACGCGACCGACGCGCACGCCCCGACCGCAAGCATCATCACCAGCCGGACGGTCGGCAGGATCCTCTTCTGGGTCAAAGCCCACCGGATGGAGTAGGCCATCGCGCCGGCGGTCGCGGTCCCCGCGGTCGTGCCGACGGCGACGAGTCCAGACATTTCGGTTCCTTCGAGGTCAGAGGGTGGTGAGCCAGGCGATGCCGCCGCAGAACCCGACGAGCACCAGCAGGGCGGGGTACTGGACGGCGTACACCACGGCGTAGGCGGCGGCGCAGACGGTGACGCATGCGGCGCCGACTGTGTAGTAGGCGGCGGCTGCCGCGCCGGTCGGCTGCCGGGCCGCCGCCTGGTGGACGCGGCGGGCGAGGTCTGCGAGGGACACCAGTGGGCGTCCCCCATACGGCAGGTGCGCGAGGTAGGCGGGGGCGAGCGCGACGCAGCAGACCGCGCACGCCAGGTACCAGCCGAGCCAGGCCGCCAGCCGTGGCAGCGGCGCGGCGCGTTCGTCGACGCGTTCGCTGACACGGTCGGACATGGCCTTCACGGTGGGCGGCGCGGTCGTCAGCGGCGGCTGATTGGCCAGCGTCCGGGCGGTGCTCGCGGCCCACCGCGGCGCTGCCGTGCCGCTCTCGCCGTCACGCTCGGTGTCGGGGTCCGTGGTAGCGTCCTCTCGCGCGCGCACGCACGCACGTCGCGCCTGCGCGTTGGGGTCCTTCTGCACGGGGACGAAGGGCATTGCCTCTTGCTCTTGCTCTTCCTCCGCACCCTGCCTGGCGTCACTGTGCGTGGTCATTTGCGGTCTCCGAAACTGATGCTTCGTGCGAGGTCAGCGAGGCCGGCCGCAGCCTCGTCGGCGGCCTCCTCGGCCTGGTCGGGGTGGGCCTGGAGCGCGGCCTTCAGGTAGTCGACGGCGTGGCTGAGGCGGCTTGACCAGGTCGTGGCCTCGCGGATCCGGGCCATGTACATGTCGTCGCGGCGGTAGGGGACCAGGTCCCGGCGTTTGAGGCGGGCCATCATCGGGGCCTGACGGTTGCGGCGAAGGTGATCGGCAGGCCGCGCGGCGCGTCGTCGATGGTCAGGGTGAACTCGCCGACCTGGGCGGCGGGGAACCCTTCCCTATCCACGAAAGTGACCAGGTGGTCATGTATCCAGGTGGAGTCGTCGGGGTCGGCCACGACCGTCACCGGGTCCCCGACCCGCTCTCCGCGCCGCTTGAGGGTCAGCAGCATCCGCCGGGCGGTCACGAGTCGGCCCCACGGTCGACCTCATGGAGGCCGTGGACGGCGTCGCGCAGGAGCCGGGACCGACGGGTCCCGATCCCGAAGTGCGTCGCGAGCGGCTCCGCCCCGATCTTGCGGCCCGTCCGCTCGAAGTGCTCGGCGGCGTATGCCTGGGCGTCGGGCAGAAGCGGGTCGTCCTCGCCCATCCCGGTCGGGGCGGGGGCGGGCCGCTTCCGACTGGCCTGCTCGGCCTGCGCGGAGTCGGTCGGGTGAGTCGAGGTCGGCTCGCCCGAAGCGGCGTGCGGCGCGGCGCTCTGGGGAGGGCCGGTCGGGTCAGGGGCGGGGGCGGACGCCGGGGTCGGGTCGGGTGCTGCAGCCGGGGCGGGGACCATCGGAGCAGACTCGGCCGGGCGGGTTGAGGCGGGGCGGGGCGCGGCGGGGTGGGGCGAGGTCGGGGCGGGGGCGAGGCCGGCCGCCTCCCTCGCCTCTTCGGCTGCGAACTCGTCGTCGCGGCTGCGCAGCACCGCCAGGTGCGAGATCAGCCCGATCGCGATCGGGGGAATGCTGGAGACCAGCACGACCAGCAGCCACATGTGCTGGCCCGGCTCCCAGGCGCCGGCGTGGATCGCGTGGTAGACAGCGTTGCCCGCCAGCGACAACCCGATAGCGCAGATGGCGTTGCCCGCCGCGAACCGGCGGACCTTCGCCGACTTGGTCCGACGGGACTGCCACACCCGCGTCGTGGTGATCACGAACGTGTCCAGCGTGGTCGGCAAGAGCCAGTCGAGGCGACCCCAGCCGGTGTAGGCGCCCAGATGCCGCAGCGAGGTGAAGGACGCGACGATCGCGGCCAGACCCCCGACTGCGATTCCGAGGTCGACCACCCAGTCCCGCCGGTCCAGGTCGGGGCGGACCCGCCCCGGCTCGCTCCGCCGGTCGGGGCCATCCGGGGCGGGTCGGGGCGGCTTGATCGCCGGGGCGGGACGGCCGACCGGGGGCGCCTCGGCGGGCGGTCGGGTCGGGGCGGGAAGCGAGGGCGCCGGGTCGGGTCGGGGCGCCTGGACATCGCCGACCAGGCCCCGCCCAGGCGAGGCGGACCGGGTCGGTTCGGGCACGGCAGCTGCCGAGGTCGTCATGAGAGATCCCTGTCGGGTCTGTAGCCGGACGTGGAGCGACCGCGGACTGGCCGACCCGCGGCTGAGGCGGGGCGGTGCGCGATCGAGAGAAGGCGAGGCGGGCTAGCGAGTCGGGACGGACCTGGCCATCGACCACGCCTCCAGGCAGGACACGGAGGCGGCCATGGCGACCACGCACGGGTCGCCGAAAGTGCCGATGCCAGCGACGGCGACGGCGACGGCGTAGACGGTCATCGCCCCGAACCTTGGGGCCGGAACTCCTACCGCTGCGCGGTCCGGAGCCGGGTCGGGTCCGGGGCGGGCTGGCTCACGGGCCCGCTGGCCCTGCTGCGGCGAGTACTCTCACCCATGGGTCACGCCTTTCGTCGGAAGGCTTGGCCTGGCCGACGCCGCAACGGCGCCGGTCGAGGCCCTCGCCGCAGGTTTCCTAGGCCATATGCGGTGAGGGCCTCGTCATTTCCGGGGGGCAGATCCCCGGCCGCCAGAGTGGTGGACGGTCCACCACTAGGCAGACTACGCCGGTCGTTTACGGCCCGCAATCGATCGTGAGACGATCCCCGGTGAAATGGGAGAACAGCACCGGCGGAGCAGGGTGGACCGCCACCTGAAGAAATGGCGGCCCACGCTACGGCCCGACCGGGCGCTGTTCGAGCGCGTCGCCCGAGGCGTCGACCAGCTGGGCGGCGGCTGGACCATGAACAGCCACTACGAAGCCTGGTTGAGGTACTGCGCCCACGAGAGGGACGAGCCGCCGCCACGCCCGCCCGCCCCGCCCCCGGCCGACGACTCACCCGACTAGCCCTCCGCCGCCCGGTCGATGCGGCGGCGCCGCACCAGCGCGCCATGCACTGTGGATTGGAACCCCTCGGGCAGCCGCCCACGCGACGCGGCCCGCTCCAGCGAGAGCAGGGCGCGAGCGGACCGGTCCTCCAGCCGCTCCTCCAAGGCCGTGAGAGCTCCGGCGGGGAACGCCTGGACGCTCTCCCCGATCTCAGGATCGCCCAGGGTGTAGAACCACACCACGACATCGCCGGCCAACGTACCTGTCACGATCGCCTTGCGCGGACGCTCCTGGTGCCCGCGTACCCAGCGGCGTGCCATTACCAGGGAGCCGATCGGGAAGCTGCTCATTGCTATCTCGTTTCCTCACGGTCGACGAGGGGCCGTGCCTGGCGCGCATGGGCTGGCCAGACCAATGGAGCTGGCGGCCGGCATGCGCACCAGCCTCAGGCGGGCCGGTAAGCGCTGGGGTTCTCGCGATGCCAGGCGGCGCTCCACCTGGCGGACGCCCGGTCGCCTTCCATGCAGAACCACCCGCACGAGCAGTACGCCGTGGACGCGCCGTCGTAGCGCCCGCCGCCGCGCTTGCTCACGAAGGTGCCGTTCAAATGCCAGCCGCGGGGCTCGGTGGTGTAGGTCAGGTGGTGCGCCTCGGGCGCGAGGTCACGGAGCATCGCATCAGCGACCCGGGCAACGCCGAAGGTCGTCCAGAGGCCTTCCAACGCGAACCGCACCCGCACCCCCGTGTCGGTGGTGGCCGTGATGCTGTGCCGGTCGACAACCGCGGCCCCGCCAGGGACCCCCAAGCGGATCGACCCGTCAGCCCGCGGCTGCGGGCACCGTTGATTGCGCCGCATCTGCATCACGTGGCCGACCCCCTCCGGGCCGAAGGCGGGAGCATCCCAGGTAAGACCCTTCGGAGCCTGATGCAGGGCTGCGGCGAGCGCACGCGCCAGGGTCAGGTTCCCGTCCATTCCGCTGGCGTAGCCGGCCACAACGCGTTGACCGGAACGGTTCCGCAGGGCCAGGCGAACCACCCTGCCCGTGCCTGGCCGCACCAGGATGGTCCCGCGCGCCACCTCTTCCTCGTGCTGGCGGGTCCCTGCGGCGAGGGAGCGCTCCGCGTTGCGCAGCGCGAGGTACTCCTCGGCGCGGGATATGGGGCGCTGTCTGTGGCCACGGACCGTGGTCAAGGTGCCTCCATCGAAGCCTTCTTGGGAGAGTGGGGCAGCTGCCCAGAGTTGTTGGTGAGTGTGGGCCCACCTGAACCAGCGCGGCCCCGGCTCAGCCGGCCTCGTGGCTTTCTCGCCAGCATTGCCCGCAGTTGTCCGGGCCGTGCTCGCCGCCGAGTTCATTGAGGAGCAGGTGCTCTGCCTCGGTCATCGTGTCGACCTCAGCCAGGGTGGTGTGGGTGATGCGGACGCCGTCAGCGCTCCATTCGGCAGCCCTGTGCCGGGTGAGGTAAACGCGCTCGCGGCCATCGGTGCCGGTCTGGCGTACCAAAATGATTGGGGATTGCTTGGGGGGTTGCATCGGTGCTCCTCTCGGAAGGTGGGCGGCCACCCCATCAGTCCGGAGTTATCGTCGCTGATGGCTGTGCCTTTCTGTCTTCAGGGGCCCCCGCCCCTAAATGTGGTGGGTGCCTGGGATGTTTCCTGGGCACACATCAACAGTATGGCAATCCAATAATCATGTCAAGTCAAATGGAGTTGGGTCACAGAGAGATGCCGGCCCGTGTTCAGCAGTCCAGCTCCAGCAGCGTCTGCACCGGCCCCTGCATGGGCGCGGCGGTGGCCCTCTCCCACGCCTTGGTGAACTGCGGACCCACCTTGTCCGCCACCGTCGCCGGCACCACCACGGCCAGCTGCTCCACGGTCGGGAACACGCCCTCAGCGCGGCGCCGCAGCCACACCCGCGAATGCCGCCCCGCCGTCTCGACCGGCCTCCCCGCCCGGTCCGCGAGCGCCGCCAGATCCGCCATGCACTCGCCGCGGGCGCCCTCACTCAGCACCGTGATCGCCCGAGCAGCGCGGCCCGGCCCCGTGACCACGCGCCGCACCTCTACCACGGCCCACCGCCCCGCCTGGACGCGTTCCTCGAACAGCCGCAGCGCCTCCTCCTGCCCCGGCGTCGAGGCCATCAAGTCGTACAGGGCCCGGCCCGCCATCAGCGTCTGCGACGGGTTCAGCCCCTCGGCGACCGTCTCCATCAGCAGCGGCTCCCACGCCAGCGCCGGGGCGGCGGCGAACCCACCCAGCACCCGGCCCCGCCCCTCCTTGTTTGCCAGCGCGTATACGCAGAATGTGCACGCCGACTTTTCCCACCACACGCCGGTCTCGGCGTGGATGTACAGCTCGCACATCTCCCTCGTCCAGCCCCACGCCGCCAGCGGATACACCCCGGTCCGCAGCGGGCTGTTGGCGGCGGTGTCCTTCACGCACCTGGACTGTTCACCGGCCTCGAACCCCATGATCTGTCGGTACGGAGCACCGCCGGTCACGAGCGCGATCACCTCGTCGGCCGGGACCCCCTTAGCCTTTTGGCTGCATTTGCGGACGCCGCCGAGCTGCGGGATCGTGCCCGCCGTCACCATCTCGTCGAAGAGCCGGTACGCGCCGTCCACATACAGCCGTGACGGTGCCCGAGAGTCGTCCAGGACCGTGATCCCGTGGCCCTTCCGTGGACCTGTGCGGGCAACCTGGACATACCGGATGCCGTGCCGTGCCAGCCGCGGCAACACATGCTTCTCGACCAGCTCGCGGTGCACCGGCCACTCGCTGCCGGTCATGGCGGTGACGACCACAAGGCGGTCCAGCGTCAGCCCGGCGGGCAGCGTCGGCAGCTCGCCGGCCCCGTCGGGTGCGGTGATGCTCCGCCGGTCGCCGCCGACCTCGTCGAGCATCTGGCAGAGCCGCAGCAATATCGCGGTGCTGTCGACCCCGAGCCCGTAGGAGATCACCCACCAGCCATCCCAGCTGTCTTCGAGGCGAGAGGCGGCCGCAGGGACGGCGATGCCCGGAAGCTCCAGCGTGGTCACGCCGAACCTCCTGCGGCCCGCATGCTCTCCAGGGTTGCCACTTCCGCGGGCGCCAACTGGCCGGTCGAGACGGGGCCGAGGGCCTCGGCCTCGGCGATCACCTCCCACAGAGACAACCCCTGCTTGAAGTCGTGGCCCATCCTCTCCGCCAGCTTCGCGCGTTCTCGCGCGCCGTGCGGGTCGAGCCGGGCGGCCTCGACGAGCTGAGCGCGGGGCGCGACGATGCAGAACCGGCACGACAGGCGGGGCAGGAACAGGTAGATCCAGTGCCAGGGGACGCCGGCGTTGTCGATCAGCTCCCACACCTGTTCCTCAAGCAGGTGATGCACGGGCAGCCACACATCGACGCGTCGCCGCGAGTTGGAGTCACCGCCGGGGCGGAACGCGGCCTGCTGGCGAAGAGCAATATTCGTTGAGGTCGAATGGCTCGGCTTGTCGTAACGCAGAGTGAGCTCAAGCTCCTCAGGGTCTGGTCTGCGGCGAAGCGTTGATAGGAGGCCAGCGTGTCCTCGGTTCGCTTCTCGAACCGAAGGGGGTGTGCGCAGGTCGGTGCTCACGCGACCGTAGGCCGCGTGGTGCGTTGCGCCCGGAAGTTGCGGCGTGGGTCATGGCGCTGCCGCTTCGTCCCTTCGTCGTAGCGGCGGCGCTCAGCCATGCACGGCACAGGCTCTGGTCTCGGTCGAAGTCCGGTTCACCCGCATCAAACAGGTGATCTCAGTTAGTGGCCTCGCCGAGCTGGTGGGACAGCTCTGCAGTGTTGGTGAAATAGCCCGGTGACTTTCTGGTGAACCTGTTCAACCAGGGCTGTGCAACCTGGGCGAGATTGGTCTCTGGACGCTACTCACCGTGCTCGGCGTGGGAGGGCTAGTGCCAGTACTGGGACGATGATGATCGCGACGACGATGTGGCTGATCGACAAAACGACTTTGGTTGCGGTGGTGCCGTCGCTGATGACGGGCAGAACGAAAGAGGCGATGAGGCCGATCAATGTAAGCGCCACGAACGATGATCGCGGGCGTCTGGCCCATCGTCGGCACGCTACGGCGAGCGCGGTTCCGGCCACTCCTCCCTCCAGAAGCGCCCCGAACGCCATGTTGATCATCGGCATTCGCTCGTATTCGTCCTCGAACACCTCGGTCAGCTCCATCGGCACACCGGCGGCTCGGGCGACCGCGTACACGATAACGCTGGCCGCCGCGGCGACCAGCGCGGTGACCAGGCCCACTCGCCAGAGCGGCTGGTCGGTCCACTGGCTTCTGCCGAGGGTTGCGGCGTCTGATCGGTCAGCCATGCATCCCGTCCTCGATAGCGTCTGACGAAGGGAAACACGCGAATAGTGAAGTGTACTTCACTATATTGGGGTGGGTGGGCGGATGGACGTCGAGGGCACCGAGGTCATGGACCGGCTGTTCGAGTTGGCCGTGGTGCTCGGCGGCATGATGAACCGCCGTCTGGCGGAGAACGGACTCACTCCAGCTAGGGGCGAGGTCGTCTGGCTGCTGCACCGCCGTGGTCAACTCACACAGCGTGAACTCAGCGACGTGCTCGAATGCACTCCGCGCAACGTGACCGGCCTGGTGAACGCGCTGGAAGAGGCGGGCTTCGTGGCGCGCACCAAACACCCTGACGACGGGCGCGCGTTCCTGGTCTCTCTCACCCCGCGCGGCCGGGCGCTGGCCGCCGGATGGGGGGCCGACCGTGACGATGGCACTGCTCGGCTGCTCGCCGACACGTCCGAGGCTGAACTCGCTACCTTTGCCACGGTTCTCGATCGCGTGCTCGCTGCGCTGCGGACTGCCGCGTCAGGGAGCTGATCCCTCCCGTGGGAGAAACTGCGTGGAACGCCCACCGGGTGGACGCTGCTTCGGTGCCACGTCGCAGGGCATCGTGGCGGTTTCAGAAGGTTGAGGTGCTGTCCAGGGCCGTGAATCGCCGCGTTCGATGATGGACGGTCATTGAGGTTCCGGTGTGCTGGGCCAGGTCAAGAAGGCGTCCAGTGCATCGTGGAGCCGGGTCTTGGTGATCACGCCGGTGATGCGCTCGACCTCTCGGCCGTCGGTGAAGACGATCAGGGTCGGCAGTGCGGTGATCTGGTGGCGGCGAGCCAGGGCGGGGTTGTCGTCGAGGCGGACGGTGGCGATGCGCAGCCGTCCGGCGTGTTCGGCGGCGGTCTGCTGCAGGACGGGGACCAGGGCCTGGCAGGGACCGCAACTTTCGGCCCAGAAGTCGACCAGGAGCGGCTCGGCCGTGCGGGCCAGTTCGGCGTCGAAGTCGGCTTCGGTCAATGGAGTCAATGGGGTGGTGTTCACGATTTGTCTGTCCTGTCCCGGGTCAGGCGCGGCTGGCGGTGCCGATGATTTGCGGGGCCGTTGGGAAGGGCACGCCGGTGTCGGCGCTGGTCAACGTTTCGACATGCCCGGTGGTGAAGCCGGCGTTCTCGATGGCGGTGAGGGTGTCGCGGGAGCAGTGGCAGCCGCCGCCGAACCATGGCCAGATGCCAGTGGCGTCCAGGGTCTGCTGGACGCGCCGCCGTGCGGTTCGCGGGTTGCGGACGTGTTCGAGGAACCGCAGTTGGCCACCGGGCTTGAGGACGCGGGCGATCTCGGCGAGGGCGGTGGCCTGGTCGGGGACCGAGCACAGGACGAGGGAGGCGACGGCGGCGTCGCATGAGCCGTCGTCGGCGGGTAGCCGGTCCGCCCAGCCGTCGACGACCTTGACCGGCACTTTGATCTGCCCGTCGTCTTGGGACGCTCTGGTCTGGGCGAGGGCGCGCAGGTGGGGTTCGGGTTCGACCGCGAGGACCTCGGTGACGCTGCCGGGGTAGTGCGGGAAGTTGAGGCCGTTGCCGGCTCCGACCTCCAGGACGCGTCCGGCTAGACCGTCGAGCAGGGTGCGGCGGTGCGTACCGAGGCCGCGGTCCATCAGCAGGCTGGTGCGGGCGTAGAAGCGGGCGAACAGCGGATGGTGGTGGCTCATGGCGTCTCTCCCGAGGCTCGGGCTACTCTCCTTTTCAGGAGGATACGACATAGTGAAGCACATACACAATGAACCTGGTGCCGAAACTGCGGCTGGGCCTGGCGCGCTGGAGCGGTTGTTCGAGCTGGCTGCGATGACGTCGGAGTTCATGGAGCGCGGCATGGCCGAGCGTGGCCTGACGCGGGCGCGGGCGTCGGTGCTGTGGGCGCTGCACCAGCGCGGCCCGATGACGCAGCGGGCGCTGGCCGATCTGATCGGGGTGACCCCGCGTAACATCACCGGGTTGCTGGACGCGCTGGAGGCCGACGGGTTCGCCGAACGGGGCCGGCACCCGACCGATCGGCGCGCCACCCTGGTCGCGCTCACCGCTCGGGGGACCGAGACGATGGACGGCCTGGCGAGCGAGTACCGGGACGGCTACAACTGGCTGTTCGACGGCGTATCGGCCGAGGACCTGGTGGCTTTCGTATCGGTCGCGTGCACCGTCATGGACCGGATCCGCTCGATCGAGTGCTGATCAACCGGGGGTGCTGAATCATTCTGCGTTCAGATGCCAGGGTGCCTCTGGGCGAGTGGCCCGGGCTTCGGCAGCGACACGCAGCGCATAGCCCGGAACGGCGTTGGTCGCACGGATGGGGCGTACGGGGACCGGGCCGAGGTAGTTATGGCCGGTCAGGTGGCACCAGGCCGCCAGGTCGAGCGGCGCGGCAGGGTCGGTGGCCAGCAGGTGCACCAGCGTGCCCGGCCGAAGTCCGGCAAGGCGTTCGCGCAGGTGGAGGAGAAGTTCGGTGCACGACTTGTCGCCACCGTCGATGACGACGTCAGCTTCTTGCCGTGCGCTCACCGCTAGCTGCCCGGGGGAGTGAGGAGGGCATGGGCGGAGTCGGCGATCTGCTGTGCGGCCTGGTCGGTCTCGTCTTGGGTGCTCCACCGTCCGAGGGTCAGCCGGAGGGCGGCCAGGGCTCGGTCGTGGTCGTGTCCCATGGCCAGCAGGACGGGGGAGGGTTCTGGGCTGTCGCTGTGGCAGGCCGATCCGGTCGCGGCGGCTATGCCGGGTGCGGAGGCCAGGAGGCGGTCGCCTCGTGTGCCGGTGATGCTGATGTTGAGGGTGCCGGGCAGGCGGTGCTCGGGGTGGCCGTTGAGGTGTACGCGGCCGGGCAGCAGGTCGCTCAGTCGTTGGTGGAGCCGGTCGCGTAGCGATGTCAGTCGCGCGGGTTCGCCCGTGCGGAGGTCGGTGGCGGCCAGGTGTGCCGCGGTGCCGAGGGCGACGGCCGATGCGACCGGTTCGGTTCCGGCGTGGAGCCCTCGTTCTTGTCCGCCGCCGTAGATGGCCGGTTCGAGGTCGAGACCGGGCCGCACGTAGAGCGCGCCGATGCCCTTGGGGGCGTACATCTTGTGCCCGGCGATCGTCAGCAGATCGACGTCCAGTCCGGTCACGTCGAGGGGGATCTTCCCGGCGGCCTGCGCGGCGTCGGTGTGGAACAGGGCGCCGCGCTCGTGGGCCGCGGCGGCCAGTTCGGCGATGGGCTGCAGGACGCCCGTCTCGTTGTTCGCCGTCATGATCGACACAACGGCGGTGCGGGGGGTGAGCGCCCGCGCCAGGTCGTCCGGATCGACCCTTCCGTGGGCGTCGACGGGCAGGTGGGTGACCTCGACTCCGTGCAGCCGGTTCAGGGCGCGGCAGGTTTCAAGGACGGCGGGGTGTTCGGTCACCTGGGTGATGACGTGGGCGGGCCCGTCCCGGTGACGCAGGGCGGCTCCGCGGACGGCGAGGGTGTCGGCCACCGAGCCTCCGCCGGTGAACACGATTCCCTCCGGGTGGGCGCCGATCAGATCGGCGATCTGGCGGCGTGCGGTGGTCAGCGCCTGCCGGGGCTGCCGGGAAAGGGCGTGGTCGCTGGACGGGTTGGCGAAGTGGGTGCCCAGGTATGGCTGCATGGCCTCGACGACCCGCGGGTCCACCGGGGTGGTGGCGTTGTAGTCGAGATAGACGAACTCGTCGCGCAGGCCCTCCGGACGCCCGCTCATGCGGCGTCGTTGGCCACGGGCAGTCCGGCCTGGCGCCAGTCCGGCAGTCCTCCGTCCAGCGGGCGGGCGGTGTAGCCCTGCTCGCGGAGGAGCCGGACGGCCTTGGGGGCGAACACGCAGTACCTGCCGCGGCAGTAGGCGACGATGTCGGCGCCGGTGGGCAGTTCGGCCAGCCGCGCGGCCAGCTGGTCGTGCGGGATCCCGATCGCGCCGGGGATGTGGCCGGCCCGGTACTCATCGGCTGGCCGGACGTCCAGCACCAGCACCTCGCCGGAGTCGGCGCGGCGCGCGAGTTCGTCCAGGCCCACCGGTTCCAGGCTCTGCACGTTCCCCAGGTAGTCGCGGGCGGCACGGTCCACATCGGCCAGCCGGCTGCTCGCCAGGTCCTGAACCTGCGTGATCAGCGCCGTGACCTGGCAGTCGGCGATCCGGTAGTAGATCCGGGTGCCCGAGCGCCGGGTGGTCAGCAGACCGGCCGAACTCAGCGTCTTGAGCTGCGCCGAGGTGTTGCTCAGCCGCATTCCGGCGGCGCGGGCGAGATCTTCGACGCTGCGCTCTCCCTGGGCGAGCAGGTCCAGCAGCTCCAGCCGGGCCGGGTTGGACAGGGCCTTGCCGATCCGGGCGAACTGCTCGTACAGCGACGTCTTCGCGGTCGTGTCGTCCACCTTGATGTTCCAATCTATTTTGGAACACTGTACAAGGTGAGGCCGGTTGCGGCCAACCCGCGCCCAGGGGATGTCCTCCGCGACGCTCTAAAGGCTGTCGCTGTCCGCTGGGCTGCCAGTGCGCCGTCCTTGAAGCATGATTTCGGTCAGACGGGTCGCCCGCAGCCCGTCTTCTGCGAGCAGGCGCGCCGCCCCGTGGGCGCAGCCGGCGTCACGGCGATGGACGGCGATCTTGATCACCGCCCCCGGTCTCCTCGGAGCCCTGGCCGCGATAGGCCACGGTGGTCGCGGCCGTGCCGGCCATGCCGGCCAGATGGGCGGCGGCCATCTGCCGCAGCAGCGCGCACACGTCGGCGACGCCCTGATCAGCTAACCGGTAGTAGACCCTCGTTCCCTCGCGGCGGGTGGTCACCAGCCCTCCGCTCTTGAGGATCTGCAGATGCGCGGAGGTGTTGCCGACCCCGAGCCCGGCGGAGCTCGCGAGGGCGTCCACGCAGCTCTCACCGTGGGCGAGCAGATCCAGCAGTTCCAGGCGCTTGGCGTTGCCGAGCGCCTTGCCGACACGAGCGATCTGCTCAAGGACGCGGGTCTTGCGGTGGGGGTCGCCGCTCATCTATCTTCTCCAAAGAACTTCGGAATATTGGAGTTCGGAACAGCATAGTGCGGGGGTTTCGGCTCCGCGAGGTCTGTTCGGGCGATGCCCGAGCCAACGCAAGGGGAGAGCCGTGGCGCGATGGAGAGTTCCGATTGCGGTGCTGTTAGGCGCTGTGCTGGTGATGGGCACCGGATGCTCATCGTCGGCGGCGGATTCTGAGGGGATGCCGGAGACCCTGCGGGTGGGGTTGATCCCGAACGTGTCTCCGGACAAGCAGAAGGCGCAGTACCAGCCGTTCGGCCGGTATCTGGCCGGCAAGCTCGGTGTGAAGATCGAGTTGTTCGTGGCGACCGACTACTCCGGCGTGGTCTCCGCGCTGGCCGCCGACAAGGTCGACATCGCCTACCTGGGCGGGCTCACCTACGTCCAGGCCGCCCAGCAGACCAAGGTCGTTCCGCTGGTCACCGAGGTCGACCGGGAGACCGGCACGCCCAAATACCTGTCGGCGATCGTGGTGAAGAAGGACGCTCCCTACACCTCCACCAAGGATCTGCTCGCCTCGTCACCGAAGTTCGCCTTCGGCGACCCCAGCTCGACCTCGGGCAGCCTGTACCCGCGGATGATGCTGGTCGCGGCGGGGGCACGGTGCGATGCCCGGCAGCTGACCAAGTGCCCGCCGCTGGAGACGGTGACATTCACCGGCGGCCATGACGCGACCGCCCGGGCGGTGCTGAACGGCAGCGCGGACGCCGGCGGGATCGAACTGAGAATCCTGCACCGGCTGGAGAAGCAGGGCGGCATCACGGCCGGCGGGCTACGTGCGATCGACCAGCGCCAGGTGATGGGTTACCCATGGGTCGCCCGTGCAGGTCTGGATGCCACGGCCCGCAACGCGATCACCACGGCGTTCACCACGATGCGAGACCCGGCGCTGCTGGACCTGATGCGGGCCAACAGCTTCGTGAAGGTCACCGAAGCCGACTACGCCGAAGTCCGTGACCAGGCCGCCGAACTCGGCCTGATCGAGGCCGGAAATTAGCCGGGGGCTGCGATGCGCATCGAGGTGGAAGGACTGACCGTGGTCCTCGGGGATAACCAGATCCTGCGCAAGGTCGACCTTCAGTTGGCCGACGGTGAGCAGGTCGCCGTACTCGGCCCGTCCGGCGCGGGCAAGACCACGTTGTTCCGTGCGTTGCTCGGCGGCGTCCCGCTCGCGGCGGGACGGATCAGGATCGGGGGCCACGACCCGTTCGGTTCGCGCGCCGAACTGGCGCGGATCCGCCGGGCCACCGGCTGCGTCCGGCAGCGCGACGACCTGATCGCCGGGCTGACCGCGCGGGCCAACACGCTCATGGCCACCACCTACCAGTGGCGGCTCACCGAATGGCTCGCGGTCCTCGCCGGGCGGGTACCGCGCCGCTACACCGCGCCGCTACGGGAGCTGACCGACCGGCACGGCATCACCCCCCATCTCGAACGGCGGGTCGAGCACCTGTCGGGCGGGCAGCGCCAGCGCGTCGCCCTGGTGCGGGCGGTGCTGCCGGGGCCACGGCTGCTGCTGGCCGACGAGAGCACGTCCGGTCTGGATCCGGTGCGGGCCGAGACCGTCCTGGAGCATCTGGAGGGGACCGCCGCCACCCTGCTGGTCTCCACCCATGACCTTCAGATCGCCCGCCGGTTCGGCCGGGTCATCGCGCTGCGCGAGGGCCGCATCGTCTTCGACGGGCCGGAACTGGACGCCCGCGCGGTCGAGGACATCTACGGCACGGCGGGGAGCGCGGCGCGATGAACACCCCCGTCACCGCTCCTCCCGCCCCCGATGAGCAGCGGGCAGCGCCCCCGCGCCGGTCGCCGATCCTTTCACCGATCCGGTGGCTGGTCGTCGCCGCCGTGGTCGCGGCCTGCCTGTGGTCGCTGATCGGAACCGGCGTCGGCATCGGATCGCTGATCGACGGCAGGCAGGGCGCCGCGCAGCTGCTCGGCGGCCTGTTCCCACCCGAGCTGGACGGCGAGCTGCTGCGCAGGGTCGGCACCGCCACGGCCGAGACGCTGCAGATCTCCATCGCCGCGCTCGTCCTCGGCGCCGCCGCCGGCCTGCCGCTCGCCGTCCTGATCGCCGGGAACGTCGCCGCGCCCCGTCCCGTGGCCGCCGCGGCCCGGGTCGTGGCGGCGGCGCTGCGCGGGGTGCCGGAACTGCTGTGGGCGCTGCTGTTCGTCGCCGCGGTCGGGCTCGGCCCCGCGGCGGGCGTGTACGCGGTCGGGCTGCACGCCGCGGGCGTGGTCGCCAAGCTGTGCTCGGAGCAGATGGAGGCGGTCGAGGCCGCCCCGGTCGAGGCGATGCGGCTGACCGGAGCCTCCCGGACCGCCACCACGTTCCTGGCGATCATCCCGCAGGCCCGCGCGAACATCGCCTCCCAGCTGCTCTACCAGTGGGAATGCAACCTCCGCAGCTCCGTGGTCATCGGGTTCGTCGGCGCCGGTGGCATCGGCCAGGACCTCGGCATCGCGCTGCGCCTGTTCCGCTACCAGGAACTGGCCACCCTGATGCTGGCCGTGCTCATCCTGGTCCTCGGCGTGGACCGCCTCTCCAAGATCTTCCGGAGCCGCCTCGGTGCCGCCTCCGGAAACACCCCAGGTCACAGCACATTCCGATTCCTGCGTCTTCGAAGGAGCACGACATGAAGTTCCTGTTCGCGTTGCACGACCCGCCCTACGGGACGGAGCGGACCTACAACGGCATCCGGTGGGCCCGGCAGATGCTCGACACTAACGGGACCCAGCCGGACAACGAGGTGAAGGTGTTCCTGTTCGCCGACGCGGTGGTGTCGGTGATGTCGGAGCAGAAGACCCCCAACGGGTTCTACAACATTGCCTCCATGCTCAAGGCCCTGGCGAGCAAGGGCGCCGCGGTCGGGATCTGCGGCACGTGCCTGGACGCCCGCGGGATCGCCGAGGACATGATCCTCAAGGGCGCCCACCGGTCCTCGATGGCCGAGCTCGCCGACTGGACCACCTGGGCCGACCAGGTCGTCAACGTCTGAACCACGCGCACCACGACCCCGCTCACCGCACAAGGAAGGCATATCGCCGTGTCCAACAACGTCCTCGTCCTCGGCGCCGGAGTCGCCGGGCTCAGCACCTCCGCCCGGCTCCGCGAACTACTGCCGGACGACGACCGCGTCGTCCTGGTCGACCGGTCCTTCACCGGAGTCCAAGGCCTGTCGCTGCTGTGGCTGCTGCGCGGCTGGCGGGCCCTCGATGACGTCACCGTCATCCCGGGCGGCGGCGTCCTGCCCGGCGTCGAGCGCGTCACCGCGACCATCGAGCATCTCGACCTGGACCAGCGCCAGGTCCGGACCGACAACGGCCCGCTCCACTACGACGCGCTCGTCATCGCCCTCGGCGCCGGTTTCGACACCGCGAAACTGCCCGGGCTGGACGAAGCCTTCGCCGCGGGAAGCGCCGTCCACTACTACACCCCGGACGCCGCCGTCGACGCCCACGCCAAGGTCAGCCGGATCCGATCGGGCAAGATCGTGTTCCTGGTGACCAGCGTCCCGTTCAAGTGCCCGGCCGCGCCGTACGAGGGCGCGATGCTCGTCGCGGACCTGCTCACCGAGAACGGAGCCCGCGACACAACCACCGTCGACCTCTACACGCCCGAACCCCAGCCGATGCCGGTCGCCGGACCCGTCGTCGGTCAGGGGGTCACCCAGATGCTCGACGCCCAGAAGATCGGCTTCCACCCCGGACGCCAGGCCGAGCGCATCGACGCCGCGGGCGGCCAGATCATCTTCACCGACGGTGAGCGCGTCCCTTACGACCTGCTGGTGTTCATCCCGCCGCACGTGCCGCCCGCGCCGGTCAAGAACGCCGGCCTGTCCCCGGCCGGATGGGTGCCGGTCGACCCCACCACCCTTGCCGCCGAGACCGCCGGGGTGTGGGCGCTCGGCGACGTCTCCTCGATCACCCTCGGCAACGGCAAGCCGCTGCCCAAGGCCGCGGTGTTCGCCGCGGGCGAGGCCGACGCGGTCGCCGCCGGCGTGGCCCGCCACCTCGGCTACGCCGCGCCGGAACCGCACTTCGGCGGCAACGGACACTGCTACCTGGAGGTCGGCGGGCACCGCGCCGCCAAGGGCGCCGGGAACTTCTACCACCCCGACGGACCCCAGGTCGAGATGTCCGAACCATCCGAAGAGCTCCACCGCGCCAAGGAACGCGAGGAAGCCGACTGGCTCGCCACCTGGAACGCCGCGGCGCCCGCCGGCTGACCACACGAAACATCACCGCGATGTTGCCGCGCGACGTCGCTTGACGGCGGTGCGCATCGATCCTTGCGGCTACCGCCGACCGGGCCCGACGGCTGAACGGGCCCGGTCGGCGACGGCCCTTCGCTCTCAGGAGGTTCCCTCATGTCCGTCGGCGCGTCCGACCCCGTCCGCCACCACCCGCCGCGCGGACGCCGCACCCTGGCCGACCGGACCGCCGCCGCCATGGTCGCCCGCCGCAAGCTCGTCATGCTGGCCTGGCTGGCGATCGTGCTGGCCGCGGTGCCGCTCGCCGCCACGCTCAACGGCGCCCTGTCCGGTGCCGGGTGGAACGCCCGCGGCTATGAAAGCGAACAGGTCCGGCACGAGTTGCGCCGGGACTTCGCGGCTCTGGGCGCAGAAGCCGCCGCCGTCGTCGTCCAGGCGAAGACCCCCGAAGGGCGCGAGGCGGCCGTCGGCACGGTCCTGGCGGGCATCGGCGACGACCCGGCGGTCGAGCGGGTCACCGATCCGCGCACCCAGCCGCCCGGCGCCGGGCTCGTCAGCTCCGACGGTCGCACCACCCTGATCCCCGTCCACCTCCACGCCGGCAGCGACGCCCACCTGCCCGAAGCGGCGGCGGACCTGAGCGACGCCGTCGACCGGGTCAGGCTTCCCGCGGGCGCCTCAGCCGACGTGACAGGGGAGTGGCCGGTCTGGGCCGACTTCAACGAGTCCAACGAAAAGGCCATGCTGAAGGCCGAGATCCTGTCCGGCCTGCCCATGATGGTGCTGCTGGTCATCGTGTTCGGCAGCCTCATCGCCGCCGGGATGCCGCTGATGCTGACCGCCGCCGGAATCGCCGTCTCCTACGGCGGGCTCCACCTGATCACCATGGTCACGCCGCTGTCGGTGTGGTCGATGAACTTCGCCATGATGATCGGGATGGCGCTCGGCATCGACTACAGCCTGTTCATCATCACCCGCTACCGGGCCGAACGGGCCAGCGGCCACGACACCCAGACCGCACTGGCCACCACCCTGGCGACCTCCGGCAAGGCGATCGTGCTGTCCGGCCTGGCGTTGATCATGGCGTTGGGAGCGTTGCTGCTGCTGCCGGTCATGGTGTTCCGGTCCATGGCCGCCGGGATGATGCTGTCGGTACTCGCCGTGGCCGCCGCCGCCCTGACCCTCCTGCCCGCCGTGCTGGCCGCGCTCGGCGACCGGGTCCTGCGGGGCCGCGCCGCACGCACCGGCCCGAGCGAGGCCCGCTGGGCCCGCTGGTCCAGCGGCGTCGTCCGCCGGCCCGCCCTCGGCCTGCTGGCCGGCCTGCTGATCCTGGGCGGCCTCGCGCTCCCGACCGCGAGCGTCGAGCTGGGCATGCCCGGCGCGCGCGTGGTCGACGCCGGGTACTCCAGCCGCGACGGCTACGAAACACTCACCGAGGCCTTCGGGCCCGGCGCGGGCGCCACCATCTACATCACCACGCCCCAAGCCACAGCATCCCAGGTCGTTCAGATCGCCCAAGGCCGCAGGGGAGTGGCCGCAGCCCGGACGGTGACCGAACCCGCCGCCACGGGTCGGCTGGTCGTCCAGGTCACCCCCACCACCGCGATCGACGACGACCGCACCGCCGACCTCGTTAAAGGCATCCGCGGCGACCTCGATCGAGCCGCCCCGCAAGCCCTGGTCGGCGGCCCGGCGGCCCAGAACCACGACCTGACCCGGGCCCTGGCCGCGTCCGCGCCCTGGATCATCGCCCTGGTGCTGATCATGTCGCTGCTGATGATGCTCATCGTCTTCCGCAGCGTCATCATCGCCCTGGTCTCGGTGGTGATGAACCTGCTCACCGTGGCCGGCGCCTTCGGGATCGCCTCCATCATCTTCCAGCACGGGATCGGCGCGTCCCTGATCGGCATCGACTCTCAAGGGTTCATCGACGCCTGGGCACCGGTGTTCTTCTTCGCGATCCTGTTCGGCCTGTCCATGGACTACCAACTGTTCCTGCTCGCCGCCATCCGAGAAAAGTACGAACTCGGCGGCGACACCCGCACCGCGGTCCGCGACGGCATCGCCGCCACCGGCCGACCCATCACCAACGCCGCGATCATCATGGTCATCGTGTTCGTCGCGTTCGGCGTCACCGGCCCCATCCCACCCACCGAACTCGGCATCACCCTGGCCATCGCGGTCATCCTGGACGCCACCATCGTCCGCATGCTCATCGTCCCCGCCAGCCTGGCCGTCTTCGGCGACGCCAACTGGCGCATCCCGCGCTGGCTTGACCGGGTCCTGCCCACCTTCACCTTCCGGCACTAACCGCAACCGAGCACCGGCTGCGGGCCTTGGGGGCCCGCACACACCTTCCGCCCCGCACCTTTGGTTTCTGACGAGCCCCTGAAGGAGACACTGCTGTGGCGCGCTTCGGAATGCTGATCGACCTGAACACCTGCATCGGCTGTCACGCCTGCTCGGTCGCCTGCAAGAACGAGTTCGACGTGCCGCTGGGAGTGTTCCGCGACACCGTCCTGTACGTCGAGGACGGCCAATACCCTAACGCCACCCGGCACTTCATCCCCGTCCTGTGCAACCACTGCGAAGACGCGCCCTGCCTGACTGCCTGCCCAACCGAGGCCATCACCCGCCTCCCCAATGGTGAGGTCGTCATCGACGAAGGCGACTGCAACCTCAACCGGTTCTGCATGTCCGCCTGCCCCTACGGCGCGATCTACGAAGACCCCCAAACCAACACCGCCGCCAAATGCACCCTGTGCGAGCACCGCACCTCGCTAGGAAGCCAGCCCGCCTGCGTCGAAGCGTGCCCCACCCAATGCCGGATCTTCGGCGACCTCGACGACGAGAACAGCGCCATCGCCACCAAGATCCGTGACAACCCCACCGACGTGTGGAAACCCGAAGCTGGCACCCAGCCCCGCGTCTCCTACATCGACCCTAAACGCGCGCTGCCACTGATCGCCGTGAACGGCGTCCAGGTCGACACCAACGCCGACCTAAAGGACCGGTGACGCGGTGACCGGCGTCCTAGCCGCGCCGTTGCCTGTCTCCCCGTGGGGAGGGCTGTTGGCCGCCTACTTCACTGTCATCGGCCTGCCCAGCGGCCTCACGCTGGCCACTTGGTGGCGCCGCGCTCGGAATCCGGCCGCCGACCTCGCGCTGGATTGGCGCGCCACCTGGGTGTGCCTGCTTCTGCTGTCGGGGGCCGGGTTGCTGCTGACCGTAGACCTGGGCCGGCCCGAACGGTTCTTCCTCATGCTCACCCGGTTCGGGAACTGGGACTCGCCCATCTCCCTCGGCGCCAAAATCATCGCGGTCAAGACGTTTCTGCTCGGCACCGCCCTGTACCTGCTGTGGCGGCGCCGCGCCGCCGCCACTCCCGGGTCCGCGCCGCCGCCAGCCCGAGGAATGACGCGGCACCTGGACCAGACCGTGGTGTGGCTGCTCGGCTTCACCAGCCTGGCCCTGGCCGTCTACCCGATCGCGGTCCTGGCCCGCTCGTGGGTATCCCCGCTGGCCGCCACCAGCGGCGCGGCCCTGCTCTACCTCATCACCGCGCTGCTGATGGGCATCGCCGCGATCCAGCTGCTGGACATCCCTCAACAGCCCGCGCGAGGGCAGGCGAGTCTGTACCGGCAGGTGACGCTGGTGCTGCTGCTGGCCTACACCGTGGCCTTGCTGTTCACCGCCGTGTCGGTTACAGGCGAACCGGCCGAGGCCGCCCTGGACGCTCTGGCCACCGGCCAGTGGGCGCCGCTGCTGTACGGCGGGGTCCTGGGGATCGGCCTGCTCCTGCCCGCCGTGACACTCACCATCGCCTGGGGCAGACGCTGGGCCGCTCCGGCCGCCGCTGTCGCGATCCTGATCGGCGCCTGCACCCTCCGCTACCTGATCTTCACCGCCTGAGCTGGGAGCGATCGTTGACCACCGACACCGAAACTCCCGACACCGCCACCCCGCCCGATGACGGATGGGAGCTGTCGCGCCGCGACCTGCTCCGCCTCGGCGCCGCAGCCGGGACCGCGATCATCGGGCTCGGCGCGATCGAGTTCATCCGCGGCCCCAAGCCCGCCGCCCCGGTCCCCAAACACGAGCCGAAAGCGCGGCAGGTCGCCTCGATGTGCCAGATGTGCACCACCGCCTGCGGCATCATCGGCCACGTCAGGGACGGCCGCCTGCTGAAGATCACCGGCAACCCGCACGATCCCAACAGCCAGGGCTCGGTGTGCGCCAAAGGCGTCGCGGGCCCGTCGGTGCTGTACGACCCGTTCCGGATCCTGTACCCGCTGAAGCGGGTCGGTGAGCGGGGCTCAGGCCGGTGGAAACGCATCACCTGGGAGCAGGCATACAGCGAGATCGCCGGACACCTCAAGAAGATCCGCGAAAGCGGGAAACCCGAGGAGTTCGCGTTCCAGCAGGGACGCAACCGGTCTACCGACATCATCTCCCGGTTCCTCAACGCCTACGGCACCCCCTCGGCGTTCAACCACCGGGCGCTGTGCTCACTCAACCGGCGCGCCGCCATCCTCACCACCATCGGAGAGTCCGACTGGGACCTCGGCGACTTCGAACACACCAAGTACGTCCTGAACTTCGGCTGCAACTGGGCCGAAGCCCACCAGGGCCACATCCCGGTCGCCATCCGCATGATGCGCGCCCGGCAGAAGGGCGCCAAGCTCGTCACCTTCGAGACCCGGCTGTCCAACACGGCCGCCCTGTCGGATGAATGGTTCTGCGTCAAACCCGGAACCGACGGGCTGATCGCCCTGGCCATGGCCAACGTCATCTGCCGCGAACAGCTGTGGGACAAGGAGTGGCTGGACACCTGGTCCAACCACCCCGCCGACAAGATCGCGAAACACCTCGCCCAGTACACCCCCGAATACGCCGAACGCGAGAGCGGCGTCCCGGCGGCGACGATCGAACGGATCGCCCGCGAGTTCGCCGCCGCGGCCCCGCGGTGCACCACGATCTGCAACCGCGGCTCGCAGTCCCACCGCAACGGCTACTACAACGACCGCGCCATCACCATGCTCAACGCCCTGGTCGGCAACATGGGCAAGGTCGGCGGCTGGTGCTGGCACCCTCAGTCGGCGTGGGACAAGAAGCTCCTGCCCGAACCCGGGCCCGTGCCCGACAAGCCCACGGCGCGCAGCATCATCGCCGAGGCCAAGGACTGGCCCCTGGCCAACGCCTTCCCCGACAAGAAGATGAAGGTCGCCCAGGTCATCTACCTGTGGATCAAAGAAGGCCGGCAGAAGATCTCAGCACTGATGACCTACAACGCCGACACCGCCTGGTCCTGGCCCGAAGCCCAACTCGTCCGCGGCGTCCTCAAAGACGAGAAGCTGATCCCGTTCCACGTGTGCATCGACGTGATGTACTCCGAGACCTCCCACTTGGCCGACATCCTCCTGCCGTGGGCCACCTACCTGGAACGGTGGGACATCGACTCCCGCCCACCCCAAGGCCTGGTCGACTACGTCGGCTTACGTCAACCCGTCGTGCCGCCGCAGGGCGAGTCCAAGGACATCCGGGAGATCTTCCCCGAGCTCGCGCGCCGGATCGGCGGCGGGATGGACAAATATTTTCCCTGGGCGACCACCGAGGACTACCTCGCCGAATACTTCAAACCGATCCCCGGCGGATTCGCCCGCATGCGCGCCCAGGGCGTCTGGTACGACCGCACCAAGAAACCGCACTACGAACCGCACCTGAATGTCCTCACCACCCAAGACCTGAAGGGCTCACGCGAGGACCCCAAAACCGGGATCATCTACAAGGGCGCCGACCAGAAGACCGGCGACCCGCTGGCGATCGGCATCCGCATCGACGGCGTCGCCATGCGCGGGTTCCTCACCCCGTCCCGCAAGGTCGAGATCTACAGCAGCTTCATCGTCGAGTCCGGCAGGAAAGTCGACCGGGATGTCCAGCCGCTCCCGGTCTACGAGCCGATCCCCAGCCACCAGGGCGACTTCCCGCCCCACCAGCTCATCATGACCAGCTACAAGATCAACGTGCACAATGCGCACCGCACCATGCAATCCAAATGGCTGCAGGAGATCTCCCACACCAACCCCGCCCTGCTCAACCGAGCCACAGCCACCAAACTCGGAATCGGTGACGGCGACTGGATCGAGGTCACCAGCTTCCGCCCCAACGACAAACTCGTTCCCGGCGGCGACGGCTCCAAGATGGGCACCCTGCGCACCCGCGTCCGCCTCACCGAAGGCGTCCACCCACTGGTCATCGCCATCGCCCACAACGCCGGACGCAGCGTCGGCGGCGCCTACGCCACCAACGGCAAAGACACCACCACCAACCCAGGCCACGCCACCGTTGCCGACGCCGACCTCGACCGGATGTGGTGGGACGGCAGCCTCAGCGTCCCCCAGAACGACCTGCTGCCCATCTACCCCGACCCGGTCGCCGGCGGCCAGGCCTACCACGACACCGTCGTCCAGATCCGGAAGGCCTGACCCGCCATGAGCCCGACCCCCGTCACCGCCGACCACCTCACCGCCTACACCGGACTGCTCCACCTCGCCGTCCGGCTCCTCGCCCGCGAGATCGACCCGCCGCTCTACCGGCAGCTGACCACTGCCAACGCCCCCGCCACAGACGATCAGCGACCCTTGATCGACGCCCGCCTAACCGGGCGGCCTCAGCAGAAGGCCCTCGAAGACCTCGCGGTGGAGTACTGCCGCTTGTTCATCGGCCCGCAACCAGAGTGCCCGCCCTACGCCTCCGCCCACCGCGGCGAGGTCAAACTCGGCGGGCGCTCCGCCCACGACATCGACGACTTCATGGACCGCCACCGGCTACGTCCCGTCCTCAACGAACACGACGCGGTCCTCCAACACGACCACCTCGCCGTCGAACTGTCCCTGCTGGCCCACCTGTACGACACCGCGGCCAAGCCCGCCGACAGCCATCTCACCGCCGACACCGCCTGGGCAGCCGCACACACCCTCCTGCACAACCACATCTGGCCCTGGGCCGACGACTACCTTCGACGACTCCAGCACACCGCCGAACTCGCCCCCTACACCACCATCGCCCACCTGACCTGGCAAGTCCTCAACGAAGCCAGCACCTGGCCGGACACAACCGACACCGATCCCACCATCGACAACGCCGCTCTCACCCTCTACTCCGCCCCCTGGTGCGCATTCTGCAAGCGCCTCAAAAAGCACCTCGACCGCGAAAAAATCCCCTACACCGAGATCAACGTCGAACAAGACCCCACAGCGGCCGAGACAGTCAAAAAGATCAACAATGGCAACCAGATCATCCCCACGGTCGTCTTCGCCGACGGCACCACCATGACCAACCCCACCATCACCCAGGTCAAGCACCAACTCGACCCCGACACCTGAAGGCCCTCCGCCGCCGAACGGCGCGTCACCGGCCACCAACCAGAAGCCGACCACGGCGAAATGACTGCAGCCGGAACGAGATGAGCCCGCATGCATTCCTGAATTGCCTGGCCGTACTTCTAGACAGAAGGGTTCTGTGCAGAGGTGGCGGCCATGGGAGGGCGCCGCCGGTAGGGTGACCTGGCCCTTCTGCGACCGGGCGCCCGCTCCGCGAGGTCGCTGACCGCCGCTTCTTGCTGTCCGAGTCGGCCGCAGGAGAGGCACCGAGCGCGACCGCCACCGACCCGCCTTCAGGGCTTCTCACGCCGACCCGCGTGGGTCTACTCAGGGCCGGTGGTTGATTCGCTGCGGAGACGGCTGGCGACGTAGCTGGCGCGGTCCGCGCCGTTCTCCTTGTGCCAGGTGCTGGCCGTGCTGTCGGCGACTCCGAGGAGATCGGCGAGCATCTTCCAGTGGACGGCGCCAACGAGGGAGAGCCAAGCACCATTGCGGGCGGTTCGAGTGCTGGGGACGCCGAGTTTACGCAGGCGCGTTTGGAGCGTGGCGGCGGTGAGCGGCTGATCCGGTTGGAGGCCGGGGAACAGATACGGGGTTTGGCGGTGCCGGAGTGCCGCTGCGAGCGGGTGACGTTGTTGGATGAGCCGGTGGAGCAGGGCGGAGAGCCGTTCTCGGAGCCAGAGCGGATCTCGGCCGAGTTGGAGGCCGAGGATGCCCGGTTGCTCGGGGTGAGCCAAGACCTGGTCGGTAGTCAGGTTGACGAGGCGGAAACAAGATTGTCCGTATTGCAGGATCAGGCAGGCGGCGACACGGTCGGCGAGCGGGGCAGTCTCGTCGGTTTCCAGGGTGAGCGCGAGCTTGACACGGTCGGTGTCGCTCATGACCTCCCGGTCGCCGGTCTTGGCCGAGGTCGCTATGGCGACGTTGTCGGGGGCCAGGCCGTTGGAGGCGGCCCACAGCAGGAACGGCCGGGCGTAGAGCTGCCGGGTCTTGTTCTTGATCAACCATCGGTCGACCGCCGACTGGGTGAGGTCGGCCAGGTCGATCCGGCGGTCGTGCAGGTGAGTGAGGAGCAGCCGGGCGGCCAGGAGTTGGCGGCGGAGGTTTTCCCGCTGGCCTCGGGTGAGGCGGGTTTGGCGTTCGGCGCGGTGATGGGCCAGGGGCAGCACGTGCCAGCGGGCATAGCGGGCGAGAAGCGATCTGTCGCGTGGATCATCGGTGCCGGCGAGCACGTGGTCGATGTCGCGGTCGAGCTGGGCGAGTTGTTCCTCCCGGGGTTCCAGCAGCCCGGCCAGCACGAGCAGCCCCCGCAGGTGCCTGACCGCGGTGGTCTGCCGCAGGTCGTCAAGGGCTCGGTGGGTACAGGCCAGTTCGCTGGCGACGATGCGCCGGATCAGCTGGCCGCCGGGGCGGCGCAAGTAAAGGCAGAGCGAGTAAGGATTGTCGTAGTTCTCCAGCAATTCGGCCAAGGGCGCCAGCCACCCTGCCAGATGTCCGTCGGGTGCGGTGAAGGCGGCCAGGAGATCGGCGCGGGCGGTGCAGGACAGGCATTGCCCGCGCAGCAGGCGTCCCATCGCGCCACAGGTGGGGCAATGGTAGGAGAAGCTGACCCCGGCGCAGTGTGGGCAGATCGGCCCGGCCTCGTCCCTGCCGAAGACGGCGGCGAGCCGGCCGCACCGGTGGCAGAGGTCGTGGGTGAGGCGGACGGCGTCAACGCAGGACAGGCAGACGGGACCTTCGGGCCAGCGGCGTTCGGCGCGGGCGTGGCCGCCGCAGCGGGCGCAGGGGACGATCGCGGCGCTGTTGCAGGGAACGCAGCGCAGCCCGTCATCGAGGCCAGGGGTCGGCATCGCGGGACGCTCGCCGCAGTCCTGGCACACCGGTCCGGGCCGGACGAGTTCCCAGCACCCTGTGCACCATGGCCCGCGATCGTCGCGGGCGCAGACGATCTTGCGTCCGCCGCATCCGCAGCACGGTTCGGCCTGATCCGAACGCCGGCATGATTCACACCACGGGCGGCCATCGTCATCACGGTACGCGGCTGGCCGGGTCTTGCCGCAGGTGACGCAGGGGTGGCGTGGGCGTGAGCGCTTGGCGCAGGCGCGGCAGACACCGGTGCTCAAGATGCCGATCTTGCGGGTCTGACCGCACTGGGGACACAGCACGTGCGGTGCTCGGCGATTGTCGCAGCGTTCGCACACCGGGCCCTCATCGGTGTGCCGCAGGACGGGTCTTTCCTCGCCGCAGTCCACACAGGGGCGGACGGGCTGTTGATAGTGGCGCTGGTAACACATGCTGCAGATCGGCTGCTGGTTCCAGCGGACCTGGACTGGCGCGGTCCTGCCGCACAACGAGCAGGGCTCGGCGCGATACCAACGGCGGCAGCGTGTGCACCAGGGACCTTCCTCGGTGCGGGTGTAGGGGACGGTGACCTTCCCGCATCGGCAGCACGCTTCGCGTTCCAAGGTCTTGCGGTAGCAGGTGACGCAGATCTGGCCCTGCGCCGTCCTTCTCATCCCGGTCAAGGTCCGCCCGCAGGCGTCACACGGGCGAGGGGCACTGTGTTCACGCTGCCAGCAGCGTGAACAGACCACCTGACGGTCGCGGCGTTGGGCGATCCGCCGTCCCGTCTCGCCGCACCGTGAGCAGGGCTCGACGGTGCGCGCCGCCGTGCACTTGCTACACCAGGGTCCCTCGGCGGTGTGGGATTTCGGGACCATCAGGCGTCCGCAGCCGGTGCACTGCTCCTTGGCCAGGGTGTTCTGGTGACATCGGTGGCAGCGGCCAGCCTTTTCGATCCAGCGCGGCTGGTGGCAGTCGATGCATTTGTCGCGACGCCTGCCCACGGCCCGTTCCTCAGCTCTCGGCGTCGAAGAAGTCCGCGGACAGCAGCGGCATGTCCGGCACTACCGGCCTCGGCCCGGGCTTGGCCGGTCCGTCAGCCACATCGTCCGGCTGGATCTCTGCCACCAGGTCCTCGAAGCGGCAGTCGAGGATCTTGCACAGTGCCAGGATCAACTCCAGCGGCATCTTGGGCGGTCGTTCGGCTTTGACGAGCCGGTAGATGTAGCTGCGGTCGAACTCGAACCCGTACTCTCGCAGCGCGGGCACCAACTTTGTGGTGCTGTACCAGTTCCTGCGCACCGCCATCAGCTCACGCAACCGCCACTCGTAACGGGGCTGCCGCGCCGCCAAATCCTCGCCGCCGCGCTCCGCGCGACCACCGGGCGTCGCCGCCATCACGTCCTCCTCCACCGGCCGCGATGCCGGTCACTTGCCGCCGGATCGCTGAAGTCGTCGTTCATCTCGGCCTCCGCCTCGGCCAGCGCAAAGGCCCGCCGCAACACCGCCTCCTCGGCCGCGTCCAAATGCTCGCGCACCTTTAGGTTCTTGAAATCGCTGCTGACCGCGGTGTAGATCGCCGTCGTGGCCGCGTGCGAATGGCCGACCTGGTCAGTGACGAACTGGGCGTCGTAGCCCGACTCGATCAGACGAGTCACGTACGTGTGCCTCAGACAATGTGGGCACAGATGATCCGGCAGGTCAGCCAGGTCTCGCCAATGCTGGAACCGTTGATTGACGGCCCGTTCGGAGATCATCTCCCCGCGTTCGGTCGGGAACATGACGCCGTCGTCCTCCCGGTCCAGATAGAACAATGGGCGGATGCTCTCCATATAGACCTTGATCGTCTGGACGGCCCACGGCCAGACCGAGATCACCATCCTGCGCCGCGGAGGCTGACCCGCTGAGGGCTTGCCCCACCGCACCGCCAACGCCGCGAAGTCGCCGAACTCAGCAAGCTTGACCTGACGCCGCCAATCGTGGGTCTCCAACCGAGCACCCTCGCGGCGCCGCAGCCCCCACCCATAGAGCGCGGTCAGCAACGCCAGGTCCCGGGCAGCGGTCAAGGCACCCTTGTGGCCCGCCGCCCGCAACCGCTGAATCTCCGGCTCGATGCCCCCGAACAGCAGCTTGATCTCCGGACGGGTCAACGGCCGGTTCCCATTGGGGCGACCGATGTACTCCTGGGCGTGCCGAACCACGCTCAGATCCCGCACCACGAACGCATTGAACGTCCCAAACAACTCCCGGCACAACTCAGGCCACTCATACGCCGGATCGTTCAAGTAGGACAAATACGACCCGAGGTCAGCCTGATAACCACGCATCGTCGAGGTGGCCACCTGCTCCGCCAGCATCGCCGACCAACGATCGAACAACGCCCGATTCCACGACGGCTCCCACGGATACGCATCAGCAAACGCACGCACCTGCCGAGCGATCCGCACCCGCTGCCTGACGGTGTCCTTGGACAACCGCCGAGCCCGCTGATGATCGGAGAAACCCTCCAGCGTCCTCTCGAAGAGTGCCTCCGCCGGCCGCAGCAAGGCGACACCAGGCACCACCATCAAACTTGCGACCCCTGGAACCGTCGACGACTCACCCGTACCCCCGTCGGACAGTCGTCGTCCAGGCCCGCTCACTGTCACCCTCCGTAGCTAACAGTACCGCTCAGCGTCCACCGAGTGATGCACAGCATGCACCAGTGTTGCTGACGTTACACCACCTGAGGGAATCGCTCTGCTCAATGCATCACACGGAGCCAGAAATCTGCTACAACTCGTACAGACTGCGGAAGAGAAACACTGCTGACCGGGGCCTAGCGCATCCCGCCCCGATGTCGCCGATGCAACATTGCTTAAAGTGCTGGCTGCGAGGCGTGGACTCTTGGGCTCTGATCCCGAGAACCTCCACGATCCTCACCGGGCCCTCAACGCCCTCGGCCTGCCGGATCTCGTCCGCGAGCCGGGTTTTCAGCTTCCGGATCGGGCCGCGCTTCAGGTCCGACCGGCAGTAGGGCTGGTTGGGGAGCGGCCACATCTGCTGACGCCGCGAGCCGATGTACTCCAACAGGCCCTGCTGCCGGGTCCCGCCGGCGTCGTCGGGCACCTCGCGGTACACCACGTGGTGGCGGAGCCCGAAGCGTTTGGCCTGCGCGGCGGTCAGCTCGCGGGTTCCGGGCCATTCGTCAGCGTCGCCGAGGTCGGCGAACACCGTCTCGATCCGGTTCAGGGGGATCCCGGCGGCCTGGACAGCGCGGACGGTCGCGACCAGAGCAGCCGCACCGTCCTTTCCGCCGGACAGGCTGACCAGGAACCTGTGGGTGGCAGGCAGGTCGAGGCCGGGGTATTCGGGTGGCGTCGGGGGGAAGGAGAACATCGCGTTGCCGGTGGGGCGAGCGATGACCCGGCCCTGATGGTCGCGGTGGACCATGAGTCTCCTCGTGAGATGAGCCGGGCCCGGACACCTCGCGCGGGAATGGTGTCCAGGCCCGGGAAGCGGGGTGTGGTCAGGCGCGGCCGTCGATCGTGACGACGACCGATTCGTTGCCGGCCGTCAGCCCGAAAGAAATCCAGTCGTTGTCGGTGTTGAGGTGTTCGACCTTGATCCAGTAGGTGGCATCCCAGGTGCGAACTTCGCCGCCGAGACCCCCGTCGCCGGAGTAGGTGCCGTGCTCCCATGCCTTGGCGTAGTCGGCCAATGTGCCGGTGCGGAGCGTTCCGCTGTCCTGCCAGGTGTAGTGGCGGGGCTCGCCGTGCGGGCACGTCATGGTGTGGCCGGTGATCAGCACTCCGCCCACCTCGATACGGGCGTCCAACGAGCAGTGCGCCGGATCGCCGGGGTCGGTCAGCGATGCCAGTTCACTGGCGAGCGCGGCGGCGCTCCTCAGCGCGGCGGTCAGGTCCTTCGCTTCCTCGGCTGGGCCGGCCTTCATCACCATCGCGTTTGTCACGCGGATGAATGAGCTGAAGAGGCTGTCCGGACCATCCGAGGTCAACCGCGCAGAGAGCTGGTCGAGCAGGTAGGCGATGCGGTCCGCATTCTTGGGGTCGCTCGTGGGCAAGGGGTTCCTTCCTGATGTGCCCTGGCGGGTGGTGCCTGTCGTCGGCAGGCACCACCCGCCAGGTGATTGAAGGGCTAGGCGCGTGCGATCAGGTCCAGGAGCAGGGCCACCTGCTCCTTGCTAAGGTTCGCGACCCCGGTGGACACCTCGGGGCCGGTGATGATCGCGGTGCCGTGATAGGTCTG
Organism: Actinomadura sp. 3N508; assembly: GCF_044326375.1. Lineage (NCBI taxonomy): Bacteria > Bacillati > Actinomycetota > Actinomycetes > Streptosporangiales > Thermomonosporaceae > Actinomadura > Actinomadura sp. 3N508. The sequence goes on along the minus strand of NZ_JBIRAX010000003.1, from coordinate 52,583 downwards.
CGAGGTCAGCCCGAACCGCTGGGCGAGCAGCGTCGCCGGGCTGTTGGGCTCCTGGGTGTACAGGCCCTCCTCGTCGACCCACATGTCGAACTGCCCCGACAGGGTCACCAGCTGCACCGTGCCGCAGCCGCCGCCGATGGTCTGGTACATGGCATTGAGCCGTTCCTGGGTGGTCTGGGGAAGGTTCACCGTCTGGTGGTCACCGTCCGGCCGCAGGACCAGGGAGAGAGGCATAGGGATTCCTTGTGGGTGTTGGAGGGAGATCAACCACAACCAACAATAGTCAATCCAATAATCATGTCAAGCAAGGATGGCAAGAAAATTAGATTGCCTGTCCTAGGGGGTGGCCGGCACGAAAGGCGCCGTCAGAACAGGGGCTCCGTCTGGACCCCTGCGCCCAGCTCCACCTGGTCGAACTCCAACCCGCGCGGACGCGGACGCTCCACCCAGTCCTGTGCGCTCGCCCTCGTGTTCGCCTCGGCCTGACGCAGCCCAGTCCCGTGATTCATGCCGTCACAGACGCATTCGCACCGGTCCCGTGGCGTGCGCGCCCCGTAGCATTTGAGGTCGCACCGGTTCACGCACATCCGCCCGAGATACACCGCGATCAGCGTCGCCACACCATCACCGCCCTCCAGGCGTCTCAGCCTGCTCAGGCGCCTTCATGGCCGGGCAGGGAGAGGTAGTCGTCGGTGAGGCCGAACCAGTTCCGCAGGTGCTCGTCCGCGTCGACCGACCGGCGGCCGCCGTGGACTCGTTCGGCGAACCAGGACAGCGCGGTCGTGAACTCACGCTGGGAGTGCCCGCGGCGAGCCAGCGCGGCGGAGACGTCGCGGGCGAGGTCCTCGGCCCATTCGCGGCCGGCGCAGTGGGCGGCGTCGATGGCGTCGGTGTCCTCGAACATCTCACCGCAGCCGCAGACGGTGACGATCGCGCCGGTCTCCCGGTCCCTGGCCAGCCTCCACCTGTCCGGCGCGCCGCACACCTCGCATCGGAACGGGATCAGCTCCTGGTCACGCACCGGCGTGCTCCCGCAGCAAGGTTTCGAGCCGCTGGCAGAACCGACGCGTCAGCTCGATACCGGACGGATCCGAGACGTCCCGCAGCGACAGCAGGTTCGCCTCCCTGCGCAGCTCCCCGAGCAGCGCCCGCGCCCGGTCGGCAAGGCCGTCGACATCCTCGGCGGAAACACCGCCGCGGCGACTCCCGGCCGCGTCGGGCCCTTCTTGGGCGGGCGTCCCTTGGGGGAGAGCGTCGACCAGACGCGCGTGCTTGTCCGCCCACGCGACGGCGAGCCCGAACACGTCCGGGCCGAACACCACGGGAACACTGGTGGAGATGTCGCCGTACAGCGACCACTCGTCGTCGTGCGCGATGATGCCGAGGACGTCGCCGCGGGGCGACAGCACCTCGTATCGCGTCGCGGACTGCTGCCGCAGACGCACCCGCACCTGCCCGCGCTGATCGGTGATCGTGACGTGGAACGCCTCCCCGCTCATGCAGGTCCCTCCGCCCCGTCGCCGAGCGCGAGTGCCGGAGGGGAGCCGGTGGCCATCGCGTGCAGCGCCGCGCGGATGCCGGCGACTTCGGTGGCCCGGCCGCCCGGCGGCATCTGCTGATCGAGGCGGTGGTTGTGCCGGAACGTCCGGCCACCGTGGGCTAGCTGACCGATCCACTCGTCGTAGAACGGGCCTGCCTGGTCGTGCTCCGTGACCGCGAGCGCCAGGTCGACGCCCGCGTACTGGTTCACGCGCCGCAGGAGCCACTCGACGTCGCCGCGCCAGGTCACCAACCGGCGACCTTCCAGCGAGCGCAGCAGCTCTACGACCGGTGTGATCGGCGTGTACCGGGCCTCGGTCCTGGCGCGCATCTCCTCGGTCCACCAGTCGGGGATGGGGTCCCGCGGGTCACGCACCTCGGCCGCGACCAGGACGGCCCCGTCGAGCGTTTCCGCTCGGACCTCGAACGAGGAGTTGTGGGTGGCGCTCTTGAGCAGGATGACGTTCGGGAGGTAGCAGAGGACTCTGCGGGCCCACGCGGTCGCGGCGCGGCGGCCCTCGGCTCGCTGGGTGGTCCACCAGTCGCGGGCGGCGGGCTCGTGGCAGTCCTCGCAGTACCTGCGCCCGTCGACGCCCTTCGCGTATGGGGTCGCCTTCACCGAGCGGCATCGGGCGCAGGTTCGGGCCTGGTCCCAGGCGGCCTGCCGGGCGGGCGGCAGCGGCGGCAGCTTCGTCGTGTCGGCGACCGCGTACAGCGGCGCATACCCGCGGTACACCTTGTACGACGCGACCGGTTCCTGCCCTTCGGTGGGGCGTCGCCGGAGTCGCTTCTGCAGCATCGTCCGGGTCGCGAGCTGTGCCGCGGGGAGGTCGTCCCACCGGTAGATCGGGCGGCCAGCGTCGCAGTACTGGCGGCGCTGGTCCCTGCGGCGGTCGGCGGTGGGCCGTTCGGGGGCGGCGTGCCAGGCGCCGTTCAGGCGCAGGACGCGGCCTTTGTCGGTGTGGACGCGGTGCGGTTCCCCGGTACGGACAGGCGGGAGCAGCACGCCGGCGTGCCGGGCACGTCCGGTGGGGGAGGTGAGGAGGACGCGTTCCCCGATCTGCGCGCCGGGCACGGGGGGAGTGGTGTCGTTTGTGGTCATGTCCTGTCCTTGTACGGCGGGTGGACGCCCGCCTCTATCAGCACGTCAGCGCTCAGGTCGACGTGGCCGCAGGGGTTGGTCCAGACGTCGATTTCGTGGGTTCGGCCGTACGCGCCGCGCAGCTCCGGGGCGGGGATCCCGCGCGGGCCTTGGCAGATGGGGCAGCGGGTCTTGACAGTGACCGTGGTGACTTTCAGCGGTCGGGCGCGCAGGCCCGGCCCGTAGTCGGGGATTCGGACGGTCATTTCCTCGACGCGCCCCGCGGGCTTCTCGGCGGTGGTCACGTCTTCACCGGCCGGGTGGCGTGAACGCCGGCCTCGATGAGGCATTGCCCGTACATGTCGATGTGGCCGCACGGGTTGTCCCAGATGTGCACGTGGTAGTGCTCGCCGTCCTCGATGAGGCGGCCGTTGCGGGGCTCGCCGCGCGGCCTGCCGCATGCCGGGCAGGTCCACACGAGGGTGATCGCGCGGATGGTGATGCCCTCGTAGGACCTGGAGGTTCCGCGGTCACAGACGCGGACGGTGCGCCTGTCGGCGAGTGGAGTGTCGTCGTGGGTGTGGCCCGCCGTGATGTCGTCGGCGTCGATCTGGACCCATTCGCCGGCGGGGCGCAGCACCAGCCGCCCGGCGTGGTGGCCGTAGATCAGCGCTGCGGTGTGGGCGCCGTTGTGGCGGGTGGTGATGTCGGCGGTGGCGCCGACGAGTTGCTGGGCGGTGTCGGCGGCGCTGTCAGGAGGCATCGTCGCCTCCGACCACGCTCAGGGCCGGATGCGTGCCGTCGGGGCCGGAACCGTGCGTGCCGGTGATGCCGAGGACACGCATCAGGTCAGCGGTCACGACGCGGTTCTTCCCGCCGACTCTGATCACCTTGGCGGGGAAGTCGCCTTGCTTCACCAGCTGGTAGGCGTACGACCGAGAGATCCCGAAGGCCGTGCCTGCGGTGACTGGATCGACTGTCGCGGGCCACCTACGGATGTCCTCAGCGGTGGGCGCGACCTCGGACTGGGTGCCATCGGTGGGGGCGTCATCGGCCGAGGCGCTGGCCGTTGCGATCACTGCCTCACTCATCCGTCGTCCTTCGAGGGGGTTGGGGCGCCGTCTTCGAGGGCCTTCAGGACGGCGGCGTAGCGCAACGCAACGAGGCCCCGGGGGCGGCGAGCGCCCCTCTCCCACTGGGCGACGGTGGACTGCGCCACGCCGACCGCTTCGGCGACCTCGCCCTGTGTCACCCCTGCGTCGACGCGTGTCTTCCGAGCCTGTCCATCTGCCGCTGCGGCGCGGACTGCTTTGAGCTTCTTGAGATCCTTGATCTCCATAGCTTGACGCTACAACAGCATCGAGCCTTTGTAGCATCACTCTTGTAGCCCTCTAGGGGAGTGCCGAGACGCTACAAACCCTTGCCGTTCTTATCGCAGTGGTATTACGGTGGGCCGCGTGGTTGGCGACGTATCAGCACCTGAACCGCTGGATGCTTGGGAGCGGCTCGGGCAGAGGATCGGGTTCCAGGTCTCCTACGCCGTAGGGGACTCCAAGCACGCGACGATCACTGTCGAGGTGGAGAACACCTTCATCGACTCGCAGGTCGTGACCGTCGATGACCCGCTGCTCCCCTACACGATCAAGGCCCAGGTCATGCTTGGCCGGCTGGTCCAGTTCGAGCTGAGCTGCGTGGACCGCTTCATCCGGTCGGCGGTCGCTGGGGCGTCCGGGGCGCAGCAACCGGCCGGGCCGGTGGACGCCTACGAAGAGCAGATCCTCCAGAAGGACCTGCAACGTCCTTACGTCTCCCTGGTGAAGAACTGGGCGGCGTGTGGGCGGGAAGCGCAGGACATCGTGGTCGACTGCGCGGAAAAGCTGGGGCGGCGCCTGACGGAAGAGGAGATCACCGATCTCCCCGGCGAGCTCCGATACGAGGTCGATCGCCTCCACGCCAGCCAGGAAGACGCCTTGCACAAGACGCTGAAGGCCCTGGCGGGATTCCAGGCCGGTCAGCGCCGGCGGGCCCGCGAGGAAGGCGGCGCCACTCCGCTTGACCAGGTGGTTCGGGAGTACAAAGACGCGGTCGAGCGAGGGGTCCGTGCGCCTCGCGCGCTGGTCGCCGAGCGCCTCAGTTATCACCCTGCGCACGTCGGGCGCCTGCTGAGTCAGGCGAGAGAGCAGGGGCTATTGCCTCCTGCAAAACCGAGAGGTCGCCCAAAGAAGGGACAGGTGTAGATGGCAGATGACCTGATCAAGACGGTCGTTCTGAAGAGCGGCCGGAAGCGCTACAGGTTCACGATCGACATCGGCCCGGACCCGAAGACGGGGAAGCGCCGACAGAAGACGTACACCTTCGACCGGAAGAAGGACGCGGAGAAGGAGCGCGACAAGATCCGGCACCAGACCAACGAGGGCACCTACGTTGCGCCGTCCAAGGTCACAGTGAACCAGATCCTGGACTCCTACCTGAAGGTCAAGACCCGTGGGAAGCGCCGCAACACCAAACGGAACTACGAGCACGCGTTCCGCTGCGTTCGCGAGCGGCTCGGCGAGACCCCTGCGCAGAGGGTCACCGCGGAGGACGTCGATGACCTCGTGGAGTTCATGCTCACGTCCGGGCGTAAGCGCGGCGGGAAGCCTGGAACCGGGCTGTCCGGCCGGTCGGTGAACCTCACGCTCGGCCGCCTGCGTGCTGCGTTCGAGCTGGCTTTCAGGGAGGGCAAGCTCGCCCGGAACGTGGTCGACCTGGTCGACAACGTCAGCTACCAGCAGGCCGAGCGGGAGACGTGGACGAAGGCCGAGGTGCACACCTTCCTCAGCACGATCGAGGGCACCCGGCTTGAGGTCGCCTGGCGGCTGTCCTTGTACGGGCTGCGCCGCGGCGAGGTGCTCGGTCTGCGGTGGGAGGACGTCGACCTGAAGGCCCGCACGCTGAAGGTCGAGCAGACCCGCGTGGTGTGCGAGACCGACGTCATCATCGAGCCCCCGAAGTCGCGGAACGGAGAGCGGGAACTTCCGCTCGATGACATCCTCGCCGACGCGCTGGAGCGGCTCCGAAAGCTCCAGCTCGCCGAAAGCGAGGACGCCGGCGCGGCGTACCAGGACGGCCTCGCCGAGCTGGAGTGGTACGAGGGCGGGCAGTACCTGGTGACGGATGAACTGGGCATCCCGGTTCACCCGGAGTGGTACTCCGACGAGTTCGGCCGCGTCCTGCGCAAGGCCGGGCTGAAGCGCATCACCCTGCACGACTCGCGGCACACCACGTGCAGTCTCATGGAGAAGGCGGGCGTGCCCATCTCGGTGATCTCGAAGTGGGCGGGTCACTTCGACTCGGCGTTCACGCAGAAGACCTACGTGCACGCGACGACCGAGGATCTCCAGACGGGCGCCGAGGCGCTCGGCAAGCTGTACAAGATCAGCTAGGCATGTGAGAAATTGTGAGACGACAGGCCCTAGACGATCAACAGGGCCCCCGTCTCACGAGTGAGAACTAGGGCCCTGACCTGCGTCGCAGCTGTCGGGACGGCGGGATTTGAACCCACGACCCCTTGACCCCCAGTCAAGTGCGCTGCCAAACTGCGCTACGTCCCGGTGCCCGTTGGAGCGGGCTTGATTACTGTAGCGCAGTCCGCGGGGTCTTGCGTAACGAGATACGGGGTCGTGGGGCCTCTGGTGGGCGGGCCGGATGGTGTCTTGGCGGGCGGGGCTGGCTGGGCTGGTGTGCTTGGCGCTGGTGTGCGGGTGCGGGGCCCCAAACGGGGGTGAGAGGCGGGCGGTTACTCAGCGTCCTGAGGGGCGGACTTCGCCGGCGGTTTCGCGGGCTCCTGTGCGGGTGCCGGACGGGGTTCGGGTGTCCTATGTGGTGTTCGATCGTGCGGCCGGGCGGGTGGTCGCGGAGCGGCAGGCGCGGCGGGTGTTCCGGTCGGCTTCGGTGGTGAAGATTCTTCTGGCGCTGGATTACCTGCAAGGGCGCGAGGTGTCGGCGGGGGATCGGAAACTTCTGGGGGTGATGTTGCGGTCTAGTGATGACAGGGCCGCGACGGAGTTGTGGCGGCGGGGTGGGCAGCGGCGGGTCATCGAGCGGATGGTGCGGCGGGTGGGGTTGCGGGAGACGGCGCCGCCGCCTGCGGACAAGCCCGGGTTCTGGGGGTACACGGCGATCAGTGCCGGTGATGTGGTGCGGACGTATCGGTATCTGCTGGATGAGGCTCCGGTGGGGCAGCGGGAGTTCGTGCTGGAGCAGTTGAGGAAGTCGACGCCTTGTGGGATGGACGGGTTCGACCAGACGTTCGGGATTCCGCGGGCGGTGCCCAGGCCGTGGGCCGTGAAGCAGGGGTGGTCGGGGTTCGGGGACACGCCGGCGGAGCCGTGCAGGGGTGGGCAGGTGCGGCAGGTGGCGGCGCGGCCGGATCTCGGGATCGGGCGGCCGGTGCTGCACACCACCGGGGTGGTGGGGGAGAAGATCGTGGTGGTGCTGACGTTGCATCCGGCCGGGACGTCGTTCCGGGCGGCGGCCGGGCGGGTCACGGAGATTGCCGGGCAACTGCTGTGACCTGAGTCACAAGATGGGGAACGGTTGTCTCCTGGGACGGTCACCCGCACCGGTCAAGTTCGGGTGTGGAGGGAAAAATCGGGCAAAGACCCGGGTGATTTGTACTGTTCTAGGCGGATTGTTGGTCACTGACGTATGTAGCTTTTTTCTCCCAGGCACCATGCCGAACGGGGGACAGGGTTGGCGGATGCGGAGGGCACCTGGGCACAGCCCGGGGTGCACGTTGCGGATCTTGACGACCTGCGGGACGCCGCGCACGACCGGGCGGTGCTGGCCGAGGCGCGGGTCGTGCTCGCGCGGCGGCTCGGGGTGCCGCCGGGCGAGGCTCTGCAGCATCTGATCTGGCTCGCGCGCGACCTGGACATCGAGCTCAGCGAGGCGGCCTCGCTGCTGGTCAAGGACGAGGGCGGCGGGCCGGTCGGGGCCGTGGCCGCGGGTCGCAGGGCGCCCCGGACGGAGGGCGACAGGGCAGAACGCCAGGCCGTGCTGTCGAAGGCAGAGGACGTCCTGCGGCGGGTGACGGCCGAAGACACCGCCGGGGACTCGGAGATCCTCGCCCAGGTGCCGGACGACCCGGCGGCCAAGGCCGTGCTCGACGGGGCGCTCGACGCGTCCGCCCACATGGTGCCGGTCCGGGGGGCGGACGGTCATGTGGCCGACTTCCTGTTCGCCGATCTCAACGGGCTCGTGCGGGACCTGTTCGGGCGGGGCCGCGACGAGCTCGCCGGGCGGCGGCTGCTGCAGACCGATCCCGGCGCGGTGCTGAGCGGGCTGTTCGACGACTACGTGGAGGTGCTGGAGAGCGGGGAGCCTATGGAGCGTTCCCTGAGCCAGTACACGACCGCGCAGCGCGGGCTCTCCAGGTCGTCCCGGATGAGCGTGCGCTGCGTCGCCGTGCCGACCGGCGTGTGCGTGACCTGGCGCTACCACGAGCACGAGGACCGGGTCAGGCGGCGGCTGGAGCGGGTCGAGCGGCTGGCGCTGATCGGGTTCGGAGAGTGGGACCTGGCCACGGGCGAGGCGGCCTGGACGCCGCAGATGCTGGCCAACTACGGGCTCGACCCGGACGAGGTGCCGCCGATGCCGCACGACCTGCCGAAGGTGGTGGCCGACGACGACCTCCCGCTCGTCGAGGAGGCCGTGCAGACGATGTTCTCGCGCCGGGAGCCGGTGGAGGCGGAGCACCGCGTGACGGGCCGGGACGGGGCGCCGCGGCACCTATGGGTGTTCGCCGAGCCGGTGCTGGCCGAGTCGGGGCTGCCGGTGTCGATCAACATCGTCTCGCAGGACATCACCCGGCGGCGCGGGGTGGAGCGGGCGCTGGCGGAGACCCGGCGGCAGATGCTGAAGCAGCAGGAGCGGATGGCGCAGGAGCGGCGGGTCGCGGTGACGCTGCGCCGCGCGATCCTGCCGGACGAGGACGAGGTGGAGCAGCTGCCGGGCCTGCGCATCGCGATCCGCGCGCTGGCGGCGGAGAGCACCGCCCGCATCGGCGGCGACTGGTTCGCGACCCGGGTGTTCCCGGAGGGCCGGTCGCTGTTCGCGATCGGCGACGCGGCCGGGCACGGCCTGCCCGCGGCGGCGTCGATGGCGCGCACCCGGAACGGACTGCTGGGCCTGACCTGCACCAAGGAGCCGCCAGGACGGCTGGTGGGCTGGCTGAACGAGCTGGTCAGCAGCATGGACCCGCCGGCGACGGGCACCGCCGTCATCGCCCAGTTCGATCCGTACGGGCGCGTCCTGGAGTGGACGTGCGCGGGGCATCCGCCGCCGATCCTGATCCGGGACGGGCGCGCGGTGCCGATGGAGGTCGTCCGCGATCCGATGCTCGGCGCGGTGCCCGACTGGGACTACATGACGATCACGACCCGGCTCAGCCCCGGCGACATGCTCTTCCTCTACACCGACGGCCTCGTGGAGCGCAGGGACGCCGACCTGGACGAGCGCATCGACCGCCTCACCGGCATCCTGCGGGACTGCGCGACGCAGCCCGAGCGGATGCTGGACGACGTCCTCGCGCGCATGGAGCACGACAGGGCGGCCGACGACACCACGATGTTCGCCCTGCACGTGGAGTGACCGGCACCACCGCTGACCTGCGATCATCGCCCTGTGTGATGTGCGCCTCACCCGGATGGGCCGGAGGGCCCTGACGGGGCGGGGCGGGCCGCCGCCGGGCGCGTGAAATGGATCTTCTTTACCATTTGATCGGCGACCGGTAAGCCCAGGTGGCAAAGGGCTGAGAGGCAGTTCCATAAAGATCGGGAACACGCCCGGCCCTGGTGGTGTTGATGCTTCCTTGAGAGGGCTTTGAACCGGCCGGACCGAGTTTTGTGCCTGGTTTGCTTTCCTTGACAAGGTTGGTACCTTCTTACCGAATCACGCAACGCACTCCATGCGTTGCCACCGGCCGTGCCAAGCGCGGCCGAGGATCGCGGAGCGGATGCCGCACGCGATGCGCGCCCGTCGAGGCGTGCGCTCAGATCAAGATCAGTCACTGAGATCTATCCGTATGCGCCGCGATGCGGTGCGAGGCCGAGTCCGTCCTGGTCCACCCGACCGGACGGAGCCGGGGACCCAAGGTTCCAGGGGTGAATCGGCGCGTCCTAGAGCCGCGCCGTAGGGCTGCTTCCATGCCCGAATCCGTCAGCTAACCCGGTAGGCGTCATGGGAGACAAGGAGATTCCCCGCATGACCGGTCGTTTCGATCGACTTTCCCTGAAGACCCTTACGTCCGAGGACAAGGCCGTCGGCGTCGCCGTGGGCGCCGTCCTCGCGGGAGCCGTCGGGCTCGCGGTCGTCAACCCGCTCACCGGCGGCGCCGTGGCCGAGGCCCCGGCCCAGGCGGCCGCGGCCGCCGAGAAGGCCGGCGTGCCGGTCAGCGCCCCCAAGGCGAAGAACGCCGGGACGCTCTCGGCCAACGAGGCCCGCGCGCAGGGCTACAAGGTCCCGCCGCGCGCGGTCAAGCCCGACGAGGTGATCAAGCTCGCGCAGAAGCAGGTCGGCATCTCCGAGGGCAAGGGCGGCATGACCAAGTTCCACAAGTGGTACGTGTCGACCCCGCACGCCGCCGCGACCGCCGAGCGCGACGGAGGCTTCTCCGTCAAGGACTACAACGGCGCGCAGTGGTGCAACATGTTCGTCTCCTGGCTCGGCGCCCAGACCGGCGTGAAGAACATGGGCTGGGACGCCTACACCGTCCAGCACGCCAAGTGGTTCAAGAAGACCGACCGCTGGGGCAAGTCCGCCAAGCCCGGCGCCGTGGTGTTCTTCGACTGGGACAAGGGCTCGCGCGGCAAGATCGGCGACATCGACCACGTCGGCCTCGTCGTGAAGGACAACGGGAACGGCACCGTCAACACGATCGAGGGCAACACCGAGAACGCGGTGAACAAGAAGACCCGCGACAAGTCCGAGATCGTCGGCTACGGCTACCCCGACTACGCGTCCTGACCCTCCTGACGCGGTACCGGGCGTCTGCCATTGCGGCGCCGTCCGAATCATTTGATCGGGGTCGCGTGAACCGCGTGATCTGAAAGACGTCATCCGAAGGCGTCCGGTTTCGGCCGGGCGCCTTCCGACGTTCCAGGGACGCTCTCCCATGCCGCCGCCGAAGATGGGTAAAGCCAAGCGTTGACAGGCTTTGATCGTTCTTGGACCTCATCACGGCGTTCCGGGAAAGGAACCCGTGCACGCGTCCGGTAAGGGGCCCGGGACGCGCGGGGGAGGGGGGACCCATGCGGGTGCGCCCGGACGTCACCGTCGTCGTGATCGCCTACAACGACGTGCGGCGGCTGCCGCGGGCGGTCGCCTCCACGCTGGCGCAGTCGCTGGGCGGCGTCGAGACGGTGATCGTCGACGACGCGAGCACCGACGGGACGGGCGAGGCCGCCGACCGGCTGGCCGCCGCGCATCCGGGCCGGGTCCGCGCCGTCCACCTGGCGTCCAACTCCGGCGGCTGCGGGCGGCCCCGCAACGCCGGGATCGAGGCGGCGGCCGGACGGTACGTGATGTTCCTCGACAGCGACGACCTGCTGGACAGGCACGCCTGCCTCAACCTGTTCGCCGCCGCCGAGGACGCGGGCGCCGACCTCGCCTCCGGGCTGTGCGACCGGATCTTCCTGGACGTGCCGCCGGGCGCGAAGGGACGCATCCGCCCCTGGTTTCCGTGGCTCTACCGGCGAAGGGCCGTCTACGGGCCACTGCGGGAGCACCCCGATCTCCTCTACGACACGCTGTCGACCAACAAGGCGTACCGGCGCGATTTCCTGGACGAGCACGGCCTGCGCTTCGTCGAGCAGCTCCACTACGAAGATCTTCTGTTCACCGCTGAGGCGTACCTGGCGGCCGGACGGACGGCGCTGATCCCGCACCGCGTCTACAACTGGCTGGTGCGGGAGCGCACGCCGGCGCCGTCGATCTCCAACCGGCGCGCCGACCTGGCCAACTTCGCCGACCGGCTGGAGATCCACCGCCGTATCGACATGCTGTTCGCGCTGCGCGGCGCCTACGACCTGCGCCTCGCCAAGGACGTCAAGTTCGTCAACCATGATCTTGGCCTCTACCTGCGCGAACTGCGTGACCGGGATCCGGGCTATAGGTCGCGTTTCCTCGACCTGGCGGCGGGCTACCTGGCCGAGCTCGATCCCCGGGTGTTCGAGGAGGCCCAACCGCTGCCCGCGATAGCCGCGTACCTGATCCGGGAGGGCGATCACGCGGCCGCGCTCGCCGCCGCCGAGCACGGCGGCGCCGTCAAGCGGCCCGAGCTGCGCGCGCAGCTCGTGGAGCGGGACGGGCGGGTGTTCTGGGGCACGAGCCGCCCGCGCGGGACGCTCGGGCGCCGCATCCTCGACGTCACCGACTTCGGCTTCCACCTGCGGCCGCTCAAGGACCTTCGCCCGGCGAACACGGTGACGCGGCTGGAGGTGCGGGGCGGGCGCGTCCGGATGGCCGGGCACGTGCTGAACCCGCTGGGCCGGATCCGTCCGGACGCGAAGCTGTCGGCCATTCTTGAGTTCGGCGACCGGCGGCGCCGGGCCCGGAAGGGGCGGGTCCGCGCGGCCGTTTGGCACGAGGGGGACCGGCTCGCCTGGCGGGCCGAGTTCGATCCGCGGCGGCGCATCCGGCCGGTCGGGTTCCTCGATCCGGTCTGGGACGTGCGCCTCCGCGTCCGGGTGGACGGCGAGGACGTGGTCACCCGGCCCGGCGAGGGCCCCGGCTCGCCGCCGCTGGGCGGTGTCGAGCTGCCCGTCCGGCCCCGGCTGACGCGGCTCGCCGCCGACCGGCTCCGCTCCTACGTCACCGCAGGCGGGCATCTGGCGTTCTTCCTGGAGACGGGCTCGCCGTGGGCGCGGCTCGCGGGGGCCACGGCGCGGCGCGCCGCCACGTCCCCGGCCGGGCGGCTGGCGTGGCGGGCCCTGGGGCTGCGGGCCCGGCGGACGGAGAAGGCCGTCCGCCGCACGCTGACGTCCCGCAAGACCAAGATCGCCGTGTTCAACCGCGTGCTCAGCCGGCTGCCCGTCCGGCACGGCCTGGCGGTCTTCGAGAGCCATATGGGCAGGCATTACTCGGACAACCCCAAGTACATCTACCGGGAGCTGCGCAGATCGGGGCGGCCGGTGGACGCCGTGTGGTCGTACGCGTCGTCCCCGAAGGGCTTCCCGCGAGACGCGAGGCTCGTGCGGCGCGGGTCGTGGGCCTACTTCCTCGCGCTCGCGCGAGCCCGGTACTGGATCGACAACCAGGGTTTTCCGGATGGTCTCCGCAAGCGCCCCGAGACCACCTACATCCAGACCTGGCACGGATCGGCGTTCAAGCTGATGGGCCAGGACCAGCCGCGCGTCAAGAGCGGCCCGGCCGCCGAACGGGCCCGGCTGCGGCGGATGGCGGAGCGGTTCGACTGCTTCCTCGTCCGGTCCGGGCACGACGTGGAGACGCTGTGCGCGGGGCTCGGCGTCCGGACCGGGCTGCTCCCGGCCGGGTATCCGCGCAACGACCCGCTGGTGAACGGCGTGGACGGCGATCCAGAGCTGGCCGCCGAGGTCGACGGGCTCCGCCGCTCGCTCGGCCTGGACGCGGGCGACGGGCGCCGCGCCGTCCTGTACGCGCCGACGTTCGCCACCGGGCCGAAGGGCCGCCCGGCCCGGCCGCTGGAGCCGCCCATCGACCCCGGCGTGTTCGCGCGGGAGCTGGGGGAGGAGTTCGTGCTGCTCGTCCGGCCGCACTACCTGTGCCGCGCGAACCTCCCGCCGGGCGCGCACGCGGTCATGCGGGACGTCGGCGACGTGCCCGACGTCGTCCCGCTGCTGCTCCTCGCGGACGCGCTGATCACCGACCACTCCTCGATCATGTTCGACTTCGCGCTGCTCGACCGGCCGATCGTCCTGCACCTCCCGGAGGGCCGGGACCGCGCCGCCGGCTACTTCGACCTCGAACGGCACGCCCCCGGCCCGATCACCCGCACCGAGGACGAGCTCGTCGCCGCGCTCGCCGCCCTCGACGGCGCCGACGCCGCGCACGCCCCCCGCCGCCGCGCGTTCGCCGAGCGGTTCGGCGAGCACGACCGCGGCACCGCGGCCCGCACGGTGGCGGACCGCTGTTTCCCGGCCGCCCGGCCGCGCCAGAGGGGGGATGACCATGGCCGCACCGCGTGACGTCTTCATCGTGTGCAACGACGCCGACGACATGGGCGGGCTGCAACGCTGGGCGCATCACATGGCGCGGCTGCTCGCGGGGCGCGGCGACCGCGTCACGCTCGTCGGGATCACCCGCGGGACGCGGCCCTACCACCACGGCCGGGACGGCTCCTACGCCGTCGAGGTGCTGCACCGGGAATGGCGCCCGCCCGCGATGGCCCGGCGCCCGGCGACGCTCCGCCAGCGCCTGGACGTGCCGGCGCGCGCCCGCGACCTGTGGCGGCGGTCCGTCCAGCGGCGCGGCGCCGCCCGCCTGTCGGAGCTGTTCGCGGGCGCCCGCCCCGGCTCGGTCGTGATCGCGGCGCAGGTCTGGGCGATGGAGTGGGTCCGGCTGGCCGACACCTCCGGGCTGCGGGTCGTGGGCATGAGCCACGAGTCGTACGCGGCGACCCGCGCGTCGTCGCGGTACCGCCGGGTCAGGGAGCACTACGCGGACGCCGACCGGATGCTCGTGCTCACCGCCGAGGACGCCGACGCCTGGGCCCGCGACGGCATGACCAACGTCGACTACATCCCCAACGCCCTGCACGTCGCGCCGGACGTGCATCCCACGCTCGCTCTCCCCGTCGTGGCCTGCGTCGGCCGCCTCTCCTACGAGAAGGGCGTGGACCTGCTGCTGGAGGCATGGGAACGGGTCTCCGCGCGCCATCCGGGCTGGCGGCTGCACATCTACGGCAGCGGGCCGGAAGGCGAGCGGCTGAAGGTACAGGCGGCCACGGCCGGGCTGCTGGGCGGGCCCGGGCTGCGCGGGTCGGTGGAGTTCAGGGGTGTGGTCGCGGACGTGGAGGAGGCGCTCCTCGAGGCGTCGGTCCTCGCGCTGCCGTCGCGGGCCGAGGGATTCCCGATGTCGGTGCTGGAGGCGATGGCGTACGGGCTCCCGACGGTCGCGTTCGACTGCGCGCCGGGCGTCCGGGCGCTGCTGGACGAGCGCACCGGGGCCCTGGTGGAGCCGGGCGACACCGCCGCGTTCGCCCGCGAGCTGGAACGCCTCATCGAGGACCGGGACCTGCGCCGGGCCCTCGGCGCCCAGGCCCGCGCCTCGGTGCTGCGGTTCCACCCGGACACGGTCCTCGAACGCTGGGACCGCCTGTTCGACCTCCTGTACCGCGATCTGCCGTCCGGCGACGTGACGGACGAGCCCGCGGAGCCCGCCGAGCGCGTGGAGCCCGCCGAGCGCGTGGAGCCCGCCGAGCGCGCTGCGCCTGCGAAGGAGCCCGCCGTGGAGGCCGATTCTTTCTAACAAGTGTTTGGTAGAGTTCGCGGCGTGAAGGAGAACGAGTCCCCGGCGGACCGGGCGTTCCGCGCCGAGGTTCGCGACTGGCTCCACGCGAACCTGGCGGGCGAGTTCGCGCACGCCCGCGGGCTCGGCGGGCCGGGACGCGAGCACGAGGCGTTCGAGGAGCGGCTCGCCTGGGAGCGGCACATGGCCGCCGCCGGCTGGACGTGCGTGGGCTGGCCCGAGGAGCACGGCGGGCGCGGCGCCACCGTCCGGCAGCAGGTGATCTTCAACGAGGAGTACGCGCTCGCCGGCGCCCCCGCCAGGGTCGGCCACATCGGCGAGAACCTCCTCGGCCCGACGATCATCGCGTTCGGCACCGGCGAGCAGCGCGCCCGGTTCCTGCCGCCGATCGTCGCCGTCGAGGAACTGTGGTGCCAGGGCTACTCCGAACCGGACGCGGGCTCCGACCTCGCCAACGTCCAGACCCGCGCCGCACTCGACGGCGACCAGTGGGTGATCAACGGCCAGAAGGTCTGGACGTCCCTCGCCCTCGAATCGGACTGGTGCTTCGCCGTCTGCCGCACCGAGCCGGGCTCGTCCCGCCACCACGGGCTGTCGTACCTGCTCGTCCCGATGCGGCAGGACGGCGTGGACATCCGGCCGATCGTCCAGCTCACCGGCACCTCCGAGTTCAACGAGGTGTTCTTCGACGGCGCCCGCACGGACGCGGCCAACATCGTCGGCGCGCCCGGCGCGGGCTGGAAGATCGCGATGGCCACCCTCGGGTTCGAGCGGGGCGTCGCGACGCTCGGCCAGCAGGTCGGCTTCCGGCGCGAGTTCGAGGGCGTCGCCGACCTGGCCCGGCGCACCGGCGCGATCGACGATCCGCTGCTGCGCGACCGGCTGACCAGGGCGTACATGGGGCTGGAGATCATGCGGCTGAACGCGGTGCGCACCATGGCCGGGGTCGCCGCCGGGGCGCCCGGGCCCGAGTCGTCGATCTCCAAGCTCGTCTGGGGCACCTGGCACCGCGAGCTGGGCGAGCTCGCCATGGACATCCTGGGCGCAGCGGGCCTCGTCGCGGACGGCGAACCCTACGACCTGAACGACTGGCAGCGGCTGTTCCTGTTCTCCCGCGCCGACACGATCTACGCCGGGTCGAACGAGATCCAGCGCAACATCATCGCCGAGCGCGTGCTCGGCCTGCCCCGCGAACCGGCCGCAAGCAGGGAGGCACGCGGATGACCCCGCCCCCTTACGTCCCCGGGCACGACCTGCTCAAGGACCGTGCCGTCGTGATCACCGCGGCGGCCGGGGCCGGGATCGGCGGCGCGACCGCCCGCCGCTGCCTGGAGGAGGGCGCCCGCGTCCTGATCTCCGACGCGCACGAGCGGCGGCTCGCCGCGTCGGCCGCGGAACTGGAGAAGGAGTTCGGTGCGGAGCGGGTCGCCTCGCTGCCCTGCGACGTCACGTCCGAGGAGCAGGTCCAAGCCCTCTACGACCGCGCCGTCGAGCGCTTCGGACGCGTCGACGTCGCCGTCAACAACGCGGGCCTCGGCGGCACGGCCGACCTGGTCGACATGACCGACGGCCAGTGGGGACGCGTCCTGGACATCACCCTCACCGGCACCATGCGCTGCACCCGCGCCGCGCTCCGCGTCATGCGCGGCCAGGGCTCCGGCGTGATCGTCAACAACGCGTCGGTGATCGGCTGGCGGGCCCAGAAGGGGCAGTCGCACTACGCCGCCGCCAAGGCCGGGGTGATGGCCCTGACCCGCTGCGCCGCGCTGGAGGCCGCCGCGTACGGCGTCCGGATCAACGCCGTGTCGCCGTCCCTCGCCATGCACCCGCATCTCGTCAAGGTGACCTCCGAAGATCTCCTGGACGAGCTGACACGCCGCGAGGCGTTCGGCCGGTATGCGGAACCATGGGAGGTGGCCAACGTCATCGTCTTCCTGGCCGGCGACTACTCCTCGTACATGACGGGCGAGGTCGTCTCCGTCTCCTCCCAGCACCCATAGGAAACCCAACTGATGAGTCCACGACGGCGCGACACCGAGGGCACCGCCGCCGCCCGCGCGGGACGGCGGGCGGAACTGCTCGCCACGGCCGCCGAGGTGTTCGCCTCCCAGGGCTACTCCGCGACCACCGTCCGGAAGGTCGCCGACGCCGCCGGGATCCTCGGCGGCAGCCTCTACTACCACTTCGACTCCAAGGAGGCGATGGCCGACGAGATCCTGTCGACCTTCCTGGACGAGATGTGGGCCGGCTACGACCGCGTCCTCGCGTCGGGGCTCAACGCCCGCGACACGCTCGAGCAGATCGTCGTCGAGTCGTTCCGGACGATCGACCGGCACCGTCCGGCCGTCGTCCTCTACCAGAACGAGTCCAAGCACCTCGCGACCAGCGAGCGGTTCCGCTACCTGAACGACTCCCGGCGCCGGTTCGAGGAGATGTGGCTCACCCTGCTGCGCCGGGGCGTCGAGGAGGGCGCGTTCCGCGCCGACCTCGACCCCGACCTTGTCTACCGGTACATCCGCGACACCGTCTGGGTCGCGGCGAACTGGTACAAGCCCGGCGGGCGGCTGTCCGCCGACGACATCGCCAAGCAGTACCTCGCCATGTTCCTCGAAGGCATCCAGGCGAGCTAGCCCCCGAACGAAGGAGACACCCATGGCCGAGGCGTACATCGTCGACGCGGTGCGCGCGCCCGTCGGGCGGCGCGGCGGCGGCCTGTCCGGCGTGCACCCCGCCGACCTCGGCGCGCACGTGCTGACCGCGCTGATGGCACGCACCGGCGTCGACCCGGCCGCGGTCGAGGACGTCGTGTTCGGCTGCGTCGACGCGGTCGGCCCGCAGGCCGGCGACATCGCCCGCACCTGCTGGCTCGCCGCCGGGCTGCCCGAGGAGGTGCCGGGCGTCACCGTCGACCGGCAGTGCGGATCGTCGCAGCAGGCCGTGCACTTCGCCGCGCAGGCCGTGCTGTCCGGGACGTCCGACCTGGTCGTGGCGGGTGGCGTGCAGAACATGTCGCAGATCCCGATCGCGTTCGCGATGACCGCCGCCGAGCCGCTCGGCTTCACCCGGGGCCCCTTCCACGGCTCCGCCGGCTGGACGCGCCGCTACGGCGACACCGAGGTCTCCCAGTTCAACGGCGCCGAGATGATCGCCCGCGACTGGGACATCTCCCGCGCGGACATGGAGGCGTTCGCCTACGAGTCGCACCGGCGCGCGATCCGCGCGATCGACGAGGGCCGGTTCGAGCGCGAGATCGTCCCGTATGACGACGTCACCACCGACGAGGGCCCGCGCCGTGACACCTCCCTGGAGAAGATGGCGGGCCTGAAGACCCTCGTGGACGGCGGACGCCTCACCGCGGCGGTCTCGTCCCAGATCTCCGACGGCGCCGCCGCGCTCCTCATCGCCTCCGAGCGGGCCGTCAGGGACCACGGCCTCACGCCGCGCGCCCGCGTCCACCACATCTCCGCCCGCGGCGAGGACCCCATCCGGATGCTGTCCGCGCCGATCCCCGCCACCGCGCACGCGTTCAAGAAGACCGGCCTGACCATGGACGACATCGACGCCGTCGAGATCAACGAGGCGTTCGCCTCCGTCGTCCTCGCCTGGCTGAAGGAGACCGGCGCCGACCCGGCGAAGGTCAACCCCAACGGCGGCGCCATCGCCCTCGGCCACCCCCTCGGCGCCACCGGCGCCCGCCTCATGACGACCCTGCTGCACGAGCTGGAGCGCACCGGCGGCCGCTACGGCCTCCAGACCATGTGCGAGGGCGGCGGCCAGGCCAACACCACCATCCTCGAACGCCTCTGACCGCTTGCGGAGACCCTGCTCATTTCCTGATGAGCCGCACTCGGTCGCCGCACAGCTTGACCATGTCGTCGACATCGGAGGTCATCATCGCCACCGGTGGAGGTTGACGGAGAGCCGCCTCTGCGACGGTCGCATCGATCGCATATTTGTGACCGTGCAGGCCGGACGCCTTGAGCAGTGCCGCGGCGGCCGTTGCCGACTCCAGGGTCACCGGTTCGACCTTCACGCGGGACAGCGCCCACTGGAGTCGCGGCATGCTGATCCGCGAATGGGCGACTTCGACGATGGTGTTGGCGCTCACCACCAGATCGGCGCCCATGTCGTGAAAGATTCGGAACTCCTGCATGTCCTTGCGGTCCTGCCTGATCCAGGCGGACAGCCCCTCGGAGTCGAGCACGAGCGTCTCGAAGGTCGTTGTCATGCGACGTCCGACCATCCTGCCGCGTCGCTGCCGAACATCCTGGAGCGTGCCTCGGCCAGTTCCTCCTCGGTGAACTCGCCGTGTTCCTCCTCGTAGCGCAGGAGGTCCTCGCCGACCAAGTGATGGCGGATCTTCCGGGCAACGGCTTGGGCGACGAACCCGGAGACGTTGTCGGTGAGTTTCTTGAGTTCGGCCACTTGCTCGCTGGGCAGCGTGACCGTGATTCGTGTCGTCTCTGACATGACGCCAAGCATACCCGAGTATGTGGCGCGGTGACGCTAGTTTGTCGCCGTCCGTGGATGTTGACTCGCAGTGTGTAGTCATGGGTTCGGGGCAGACGAACCGGGCGCTCTCGGTCGGCGTGATCGACCGGGCCGGCCTGGACGGCGTCCTGGCGGCGGGCGCTACTGACGCGGGACGAGCAGCGACTGCTGGGCCGTGAGGGTCTCGGCGGCCTGCCGGACGATGCCGTCGATCAGGTCACCGCAGGAGGGCAGGTCGTCGATGACGCCGACGACCTGCCCGGACGCCATCACGCCCAGGTCGGGACGGCCGTCCACCATCGCCGCCTTCAGCAGCATCGGGGTGTTGGCCGCCATCAGGACCTGCGACCACGACAGGTCCTTGCCGTGCTTCATCGCCTTCCCGTCGGCGATCATCTCGCGCCATGACATGCCGGACAGCTTCTTGAACCGTGCCCCGTTGCGCAGCGCCCTGACCAGGCCGCCGACCCGTCCGGACCCTTCCAGCGCGTCGACCAGCCCGCTGCGCAGCACCCGGTGCGGCATGCCGTCCACCTGCCGGGTCACCACGGTCTCGCCGGTCCGCAGGTAGACCTGCTTGACCTCGTCCGGGACGGAGCTGTCGGACGTGAGCAGGAACCGGGTCCCCATCGCGACGCCCGCCGCCCCGTACGCGAGCGCGGCGGCGAGCCCGCGCCCGTCGAAGAAGCCGCCGGCCGCGATCACGGGTATGTCGACCGCGTCCACGACCTGGGGGAGCAGCAGCGTCGTCGCGACGGCGCCGGTGTGCCCGCCGCCCTCGCCGCCCTGCACGAGCACGGCGTCCGCGCCCCACCCCGCGACCTTCTCCGCGTGCCGCCGCGCCCCGACGGACGGGATCACGACGAGGCCCGCGTCCTTCAGCTTGGCGATCAGCTCCCTCTTGGGCGCGAGCGCGAAGGAGGCGACCCTGACGCCCTCCTTGATGAGGAGGTCGATGCGGTCGCCCGCGTCGTCGGCGTCGGCCCGGAGGTTGACGCCGAACGGCGCGTCCGTGCGGTCCTTGACCTCGTGGATCGCTTCGGCGAGCTGGTCGAGCGTCATCGTCGCCGACGCCAGGATCCCGAGGCCCCCGGCGTTCGCGACGGCGGTGACCAGCCGCGGGCCCGCCACCCAGCCCATGCCCGTCTGGACGACCGGATGCCGCACGCCCGTCAGCCGCGTCAGCGCAGTGTCGAGAACCTGCTCCATCAGGCCGGGACCTCCCGCTCCCGCAGCCCCTCCGGATCGAGGACCTCGCGCATGATCCGCAGCTCCGCATCGTCCGGCAGGCGCGTCTCCGGCACATCTTCGGGGAGGACGAGCTCGAACCCGGTGGCCGCCACCACGTCCTTGACCCGGACACCGGGATGCACGGAACGCAGCCGCATCCGCTTGTCCGGGGTGTCGAAGTCGAGCACGGCGAGGTTGCTGACGACGGCGCGGATCTCGTGCGCGCCCCGGTCCCAGCCGACGCCGCTCACCATGTCGACCTTCGCGGTGAACACCCGCGTCGAGTGCTTGGGCACCCAGTAGCTCGTCGGGTTAAGCAGCGTGTTGCCGGGCCCGCCGCGCACCCCGAGAAGCTGCCGCGAGGGACGTTCCCAGTCCCCGATGCACGAGATGCTGGTGTTCCCGTGCGCGTCGATCTGGCTCGGACCCATCACCACGTGCCGCCGCCCGTTCAGGACGAGCCACAGATGATCCCGGAACGGCAGCCATCCCTCGGCCACCGTCGCCGCCGACCCCAGTGGAACGGGCTCGGCGCTCAGCGACGGCCCTCCGTCGGTGGTCAGCAGCTCGGGCGCGAACGTGGCCCGCGCCAGCCGCGACCCGAGCATCGGCACGAACCCGGCCACGGCCGCCGCGACGATCTCCCCATCGCCTCGGAACAGATCGGCGCACGCCGCGGCGCACACCTCGGCCCTGGTCACGTCGCTCACCGGTTCCCGCCTTTCTGGGGAGCGGCTCCCAGACCACCGGGTGGTCGAACCGATGATTCTCGCTCCGCTCCTGTCATCGGTTCTCCTCCCGCCAGACGCGGACGGCGTCCTGATAAGCGGCCTCGTCGCCGGAAAGGAACCGCTCCTGGAACGCCGCCCACTTCTCCGGATCGGCGGCCGATTGGGCATAGAGCTTCTGGAACGGCTCGTCCCGGCCGAAGTCGGGGGCGCAGTCGGTGAAATGCGCGCCGTTCGGCGTCTCCACGACACCCGCGACCTGCGACCGGCTGATCAGCAGCGACTGCACGGGCCCTTCCTTGGCGAATTCGGCGGTGTCGACGATCCGCTCGCACGACACATACGTACGGTCGGCCGCCTTGGCGAAAAGGTCGTCCATGTAGGGGTCGGGGCCGAGGTATTGGGCGTTGCCGCGCGCGTCGGCACGATTCATGTGCACGAGCGCGACGTCCATGGTCAGCGCGGGCACGGCGACGAGCTCGCGCCCGTCCTCATAGGGAGACCTGACCGTCTTCAACTCAGGGTTGACCTTCATCACGTCCGAGCCGAGCCCGACCGGAGTGGGCAGGAACGGCAGCCGGTGCGCCGCCGCGTACAGCCCGAACATGAACATGCCCTCGTCGTACTCGGTCAGCTCGATCGCCCCGGATTCCCGCGCCCGCCGGAAATGCGGCTCCAGCGGGATCGAGTCCATGGTGACGAACGCGGTCACGAGCCGCCGGATCTTGCCCGCCGCGCACAGCAGCCCGACGTCCGGCCCCCCGTAGGTCACCACGGTCAGGCCGGTGACGGGGGAGCGCAGGATCGCCCGGACGAGCGCCATCGGCTTGCGCCGCGACCCCCAGCCGCCGATCCCGACCGTCATGCCGCTCTCCAGCGACCCGGCGACCTCCTCGGCCGCCATCACCTTGCCGGTCACCGGGCCCCCTTGGCGACGAAGGCGTCGCGGTGCTCGTCGCCGGCGCCGACGAGGTTGAGCTCGAACGTGAACCCCTGCTCGTAGCGGTAGCTGCGCTTGACGTCGACCGGGTCGATCCCGTTCAGCGACTCCTTGGCGCGCCGGATCACGTACCGATCCTTGGCGGCGATCTGCGCCGCGACCTCCAGTGCCTTGTCGCGCAACTGCTCCGGCGGGACGAGTTCCAGCACCGAGCCGTAGTGGTGCAGCTCATCGGCCGTGACGTTGCGGCAGGTGTAGACCATCGCGCGCATCAGATGCTGCGGGACGAGCCGCGCCAGATGGGTCGCGGCACCGAGCGCGCCCCGATCCACCTCGGGCAGCCCGAAGTAGGCATCGTGCGACGCGACGACGATGTCGGCATTGCCCACCAGCCCGACCCCGCCCCCGAGGCAGAACCCGTGCACGGCCGCGACGACCGGAACCTCGCAGTCGTACACGGCGGCGAACGCCGCGTAGCAGCCGCGATTCGCGCCGACCAGAGCGGCATGGCCCTCCGTGCTCTGCATCTCCTTGATGTCGACGCCCGCGTTGAAGCCCCGTCCCTCCGCGCGGAGAAGGACCGCGCCGACCTGCGGATCGCGGCCCGCCGCGAGCATCGCGTCGGCCAGCTCGTACCAGCCCGCGACGGTGAGCGCGTTGACCGGCGGCGCGTCCACGACGATCTCGGCGACCCCGTCCAGGGTCGTGGTGGAGACTCCCATGCGCTACCTTTCCACCAAACATTTGTTAGAACAGAAGGTAGCAGAGGCTCTCAGAGGAGGCGGAATGTCATTGACGCTCGACCTGGGCGGAAAGACCGCCGTGGTCACCGGGGGCGTTCGCGGGGTCGGCGCGGGCATCAGCCGCGCCCTCCTGGACGCGGGCGCCGACGTCGTCGCGGTCGCCCGCCGCGAGCCGGAGACGCTGCCCGAAGCAGCGGGCCGGACCGCGAGGTTCGTGTCCCTGGACGCCCGCGACCCGGACGCCGCGCAGGCCTTCGCCGACGGCCTCGACCGCGTCGACGTCCTGGTCAACAACGCGGGCGGCGCCCCGTTCCTGCCCATCGCCGACGGCCCCGTCCGCACTCACATCAAGATCATCGAGCTGAACCTGACCGCCGCGCTGATCATGGCGCGGGCCCTCCGCCCGCGCATGCTCGAAAACGGCGGCGGCTCGGTCATCAACATCTCCAGCGTGAGCGGCGTGCGCCCCTCACCCGGCACCGCCGCCTACGGCGCCGCGAAGGCCGGCCTGCACAACCTCACCCAGTCGCTCGCCGTCGAATGGGCCCCCGACATCCGCGTCAACGCGCTGACCCTCGGCATGGTCCGCACGGAACTCTCGCACCTGCACTACGGGGACGAGGCAGGCGTCCAGGCCGTCGCGGACACGGTCCCGCTGGGCCGCCTCGCCGACCCTTATGAGGTCGGCGCCGCCTG
Organism: Actinomadura sp. 3N508; assembly: GCF_044326375.1. Taxonomy (NCBI): domain Bacteria; kingdom Bacillati; phylum Actinomycetota; class Actinomycetes; order Streptosporangiales; family Thermomonosporaceae; genus Actinomadura; species Actinomadura sp. 3N508. Next base: position 28,646 of record NZ_JBIRAX010000003.1, on the reverse strand, counting down.
CGTGTTCCTCGCGTCCGACCTCGCCTCCTACGTCACCGGCTCGACGATGCTGCTGCACGGCGGGGGAGAACGTCCCGCCTTCCTGGACGCCGCCACCGTCAACAAGGAAGAACGATGATCTGCAAGGACCGAGTCGTCGCCGTCACCGGCGCGGGCCGCGGCCTGGGCCGCGCGCACGCCCTGGAGTTCGCCCGCCAGGGCGCCCACGTCGTCGTCAACGACCTGGGGGTGGCCCGCGACGGCACCGGCGACGCCTCCTCGGGCCCGGCGCACGTCGTCGTCCAGGAGATCCACTCCCTCGGCGGCCAGGCCGTGGCCCACACCGCCGACATCGCCACCGACGCCGGCGCCGCATCCCTGATCACCACCGCGCTCGACGCCTTCGGCCGCCTCGACACCCTCGTCAACAACGCCGGTTTCCTCCGCGACCGCATGCTGATCAACCTGGGCGAGGACGAGTGGGACGCGGTCATGCGCGTCCACCTCAAGGGCCACTTCCTGCCCCTCAAACACGCGGGCAGGCACTGGCGCGCCGAGACCAAAGCGGGCCGCCCGGTCGACGCCCGCATAATCAACACCTCATCCGGCGCGGGCCTCCTGGGCAGCGTGGGCCAAGGCAACTACTCCGCCGCCAAAGCGGGCATCGTCGGCCTGACGCTCGTGGCGTCCGCCGAACTGGCCCGCTACGGAGTGACGGTGAACGCCATCGCCCCCGCCGCCCGCACCCGCATGACCGAGGACGTCTTCGCCCAGACCATGGCGGCCCCCGCCGAAGGCGAATTCGACGCCATGGCCCCCGAGAACGTCTCACCCCTGGTCGTCTGGCTGGGCTCCGCGGACTCCCGGCACGTCACCGGCCGGGTCTTCGAGGCCGAGGCCGGGAAGATCTGCGTCATGGACGCCTTCCGCCACGGCCCGTCCACCGACAAGGGCGCCCGCTGGAACCCGTCCGAGCTAGGCGAAGCGGTCACGGCCCTGCTCGTAAAAGCCCCCACCCCCGAACCCGTCTACGGCGCATAGATCAGCGCCGCCGATGAGCATCGGCACCCGCCGCGTCCCGCGGGACGCGCGTTGGCGGTCGGGTCGAGCGTCTCACGCGAGGGCCAGTGCGTCTGGCTCGACCGCGAGGACGACCGCGTCACGGACCGCAGCCGGTAGCAGGGGTCGTGCCGTCGAGGAGGTACTTCCTGACGGCCCTGGCCGCGCAGCGGTTGTGAGGGTAGGAGCCGTGGCCCTCGGCGTGGACCGTCAGCAGGACACCGACCCCTTCGCCCAGCTCGGCCGCCATGCGCTGGGCGCCCGTGTACGGCGTCGTCGGGTCGCCGGTGTTGGCGACGACGAGGATCGGGGAAGCGCCATCCGCGCTGACGTCGGGGTCGGCGCGCTCGCCCTTGAACGGCCATGCGTGGCAGAGGTAGGCGCTCTTGGCCCATTGCTCGCCGAAGACCGGGGACGCCGCCTGGAGCCGCTTGATCGTTCTTTCGAGCTCGAAGAAGCCGGGACGCAGGTTGGAATCGGCGCAGGTGATCGCGACGAGAGAGGACATTCCGTTGCCACCCGGGGCCGTGGCGCGGGAGCCGCGTCGAGAGCCGTGGCTGTATGCCTTCTCTATCAGCTTGCTGCCGGTGCCTCGATCCATGACCTCGGTGAGCGACTGCGCCAGCGGCCACCAGCCTTCCTCGCCGAGGTCCAGATAATTCGCGATCGCCTGGACGGCGCTCCCTTCGTCGAGTTTCCTGTCGCCATTGGTGGGCGCGGGCTTGTTCTTGAGCTTGGCCAGCAAGTCGACGACGCGTCGATTGGCTTGGCTGGGATCGGTGCCGGTGGGGCAGTCGTCGTAGGCGTTCGCGCAATGCCTGGCGAATTGGTCGAAGGCGAGCTGGAAGGCCGTGACCTGGACGAGGTCCTTTTGCAGGTGGTTCAGCGTCGGGTCGATCGGCGCTTCGAGTACGAGCCTGCCCACGTTCTCGGGGAACAGGTGGGCGTAGACGCCGCCCAGTTTGGTGCCGTAGGAGACGCCGAAATAGCTCAGCTTCTCGTCGCCGAGGAGATAGCGCATCAGGTCCAGGTCGCGCGCCGTCTGCGAGGTGCCGACGTGCGGCAGGAGCCGACCGGAGTGCTTCTGGCAGGCGTCGCCGCCCTCGAACCTCTTCTCTCCGCAGGTGACGGGTGCCGTCGCGCCGACGCCTCGCGGATCGAAGCTCACCAGGTCGTAGCGCTCGCCCAGGGGCGCGTATTGGGGCACGTACTCGGGAAGACCCACGACGCCGGACTGGCCCGGACCGCCGAAATTGAGAAGGAGCGAGCCGATGCGCTTCCGCTCCGGTCCGGTGACCCTCTTCCGGATCATCGCGACGTCGATCGTGCCGCGGCCGGGCCGCCGGTAGTCCAGTGGCGCCTTCATCGTGGCGCACTCCCAAGCCTTCCCCGGGGCTCTGCCGTCACCCTGCGCCGCGGACGGTGCCGGGCAGGTCGACCAGGCGAGTCGCTGGCCGGTGGTGAAGGCCGCGGGCAGTCCCGGCGGCGGATTCGCCGCCTTGCGCTCGACCCGGCGGTCGCCGCCGCCCGATGCGGACGAGTCCGAGCCCGCGCCGCCAACGGCATCGCACCCGGCCACCAGGACCACGATTGCGAGCAGGCCCGCCCAAGTCATGCGCATCCGCGAGTCTCCTCGTCCTTCGATGGCATGAACCTACTGATCGCCGTGGTATTTGCGGAAATGCCCCGCTGAGCGTGACCGCCGGGTGAAGCCGGGTCAGCGGGGGCGGTAGGTCTGTAGGTAGCGGTGGACGTTGTTCGTGTACGGCTTGAACCTTGCGGGGACGCCGCCCGCCTTGACGACCGTCTTGGACGAGCTGCGGTAGGTGGCGGCGAGGTTCAGGGCCGGGTCGCCCGGGACGTTCTTCAGGTCCTTGCCCCAGTAGCACAGGAAGCGGCCCATCGCCGGGATCGACAGCTCCGGGGTGATCTGGTCGGGCCTCGGCTCGGGGTTGTCGAGCCCGCCCGGCTGCCAGGACACGAGGACGCTGGGCGTCCACCGCGCGATGCCGTACTCGTCCTTGGCCGGGTCGGAGAGTTTCGGGTCGAAGCCGCTCTCCACCTTGAGCATCGCCGCGATCAGGGCGGGGCTGAGGCCGGGCATCTCGCACCAGGTGCCCGCCTCGATGATCAGGTCGCGGTACTGGGCGGGGATGTCGGTCCCGGGGCGCAGCCACCGGCCGTCCCTCCCGGCCGATGCGGAGCCGTTCTCGCCGCCGCCGGTGAGCGCCCAGAAGGCCCCGGCGGCCGCGATGGCGGCCGCTCCAGCGCCGGTGATCATCAGTGTCCGGCGCCGGAACCGGGGGCGGCGGCGGGGCGGCCTGGCGGGCTTGGGTTCGGGGAGCGGGTCGGTGTCGATCTCGCTGGTGGCCTCGCCGAGCGCGTTTCCGAAGGCCGCCGCCGACGTCCAGCGCTGCTCGCGGTCGGGATCCAGGGCGCGCAGGACCGCCGCGTCCACGCCGGGCGGGATGCCGGGGCGGAGTTCGCCGGGCGGGCGGGGCCGAGTCGCGGGCGGCTCGCCGGTCAGCAGGTGGTAGGTGAGCGCGCCGAGCCCGTACACGTCGGAGCGGCGGTCCGGGGCGCCGTCGATCTGGCCCTGCTCGGGGGCCATGTAGCCGGGGGAGCCGGCGGGGAGCGTCAGGCTCGACAGGTGGTCGTCGGTCCGCGCGATGCCGAGATCGGAGATCATGAGCCGCTCGCCGCCGGACGACGACGACCGCAGCAGCACGTTGGACGGCTTGAGGTCGCGGTGCACCACGCCCAGGTCGTGCAGCTCCTGGACGCCCCGGATGATCTCCCGGGCGGTGCGCAGCGCCTCGTTCAGCCGCAGCGGGCCGGTCGTGAGCCGCTCGGCGAGGGTGCCGCGGTCGGCGTAGGTCATCACGAAGTAGGGACGGCCGTCCGGCAGTTCGCCGATGTCGAAGACCTGGACGATCCGGTGCGAGTCGGCGCGGCGCAGCAGCCGCGCCTCCTGGACGAACCGGTCCCGCACATCGGTGCGCAGCGTCCAGTGCTCGCCCAGGATCTTGATCGCGACGGGCGAGTCGAGCTCCGGGTCGTGCCCCAGCCAGACGGAGGCGAACCCGCCCGAGCCGAGGAGGCGGTCGATCCGGTAGCGGCCGGCGGATGTCGGGTAGCCCACGCCTCCCAATGATGAACGATGGACGTCGGCGCGTGCACTGGCTTGGCGTGAACGACCGAACGCGTGGCGTATTTGTCAGGGCCGGAATGTCGTGTTGGACGGAGACGTTCTAAAAGGTTGCCCGGAAAACGGATCGCTTTCCGTGGGGCGCTCCGGCTACGGTTCGTAGGTTTGCGGGGTGCGCGGGGTGCCACCGCGCGGGGCCCGCCGGGCGGACGGGCCCGGCCCTATCTTTGTCGACGGTAATGAGGACGAGTGTGAGATCGCCGCTCGCCGACGCGCGTGCGCGGCTGCCGCGGCTGATGCTGCGCGACCAGCACCGGCTGCGCCGCCGGATCGACGGCGCGCAGAAGATGCGGGACGCCGCGCGGCGCGCCAAGGTCACCGATGAGATCACCGCCGATGTCGACGCCGCGGAGCGGCGCGTCGAGCGGCGGCGGCTCGCCATGCCCGCGATCACCTATCCGGCGCAGCTGCCGGTCGCGCAGAAGAAGGACGACATCCTCGCCGCGATCCGCGACCACCAGGTCGTGATCGTCGCGGGGGAGACCGGGTCCGGCAAGACAACCCAGATCCCGAAGATCTGCCTTGAGCTGGGCCGGGGCGTGCTCGGCTCGATCGGGCACACCCAGCCGCGGCGGCTCGCCGCCCGGACCGTCGCCGACCGCATCGCCGAGGAGCTCGGCACCGAGCTGGGCGACGCCGTCGGGTACAAGGTGCGCTTCACCGACCGGTCGAGCGACGACACGCTCGTCAAGCTGATGACGGACGGCATCCTGCTCGCCGAGATCCAGACCGACCGGCTGCTCCGCCAGTACGACACGCTGATCATCGACGAGGCGCACGAGCGCAGCCTGAACATCGACTTCCTGCTCGGCTACGTCAGGGAGATCCTGCCGCGCCGGCCGGATCTCAAGGTGATCATCACGTCGGCGACGATCGACCCCGAGCGGTTCTCCGAGCACTTCGGGGACGCGCCGATCGTGGAGGTGTCCGGCCGGACGTATCCGGTGGAGGTGCGCTACCGGCCCGTCGTCGACCCGGAGGACCCGTCCGCCGACCCCGATCGCGACCAGATCCAGGCGATCCTGGACGCGGTCGACGAGCTGGGCCGCGAGGCGCCCGGCGACGTGCTGGTGTTCCTCAGCGGGGAGCGCGAGATCCGCGACACCGCCGACGCGCTGACCAAGCACTTCACCCGGCGCCGGGACACCGCCGAGGTCCTGCCGCTTTACGCGCGGCTGTCGTCCGCCGAACAGCATCGGGTCTTCCAGCCCCATCGCGGGCGGCGGATCGTGCTGGCGACGAACGTCGCGGAGACGTCGCTGACCGTCCCGGGGATCAAGTACGTGGTCGATCCCGGTACCGCGCGCGTCTCCCGGTACAGCCACCGGCTGAAGGTGCAGCGGCTGCCGATCGAACCGGTGTCGCAGGCGTCGGCGAACCAGCGCAAGGGACGCTGCGGGCGCGTGTCCGAAGGCGTCTGTATCCGGCTGTACTCGGAGGACGATTTCGAGTCGCGTCCCGAGTTCACCGAGCCGGAGATCCTGCGGACGAACCTCGCGTCCGTCATCCTGCAGATGACGTCGCTGGGCCTCGGTGACATCGCGGCGTTCCCGTTCGTGGAGCCGCCGGACCGGCGCAACGTCAAGGCCGGGGTCGATCTGCTGCACGAGCTCGGCGCCATCGACCCGTCCGAGCAGGACCCGCGCAAGCGGCTCACCCCGCTCGGCCGCCGCCTCGCCCAGCTTCCCGTCGACCCGCGGCTCGGCCGGATGATCCTGGAGGCCGACAAGAACGGCTGCGTCCGCGAGGTGCTGATCATCACGGCGGCGCTGTCCATCCAGGACCCGCGCGAACGTCCCGCCGAGCAGCAGCAGGCCGCCGACGACAAGCACCGCCGCTTCGCCGACCCGACATCCGACTTCCTGGCCTACCTGAACCTGTGGAATTACCTGCGCGAGCAGCAGAAGGAATTGTCGGGGAGCGCGTTCCGGCGGATGTGCAAGAGCGAGTTCCTGCATTTCCTGCGCGTCCGTGAATGGCAGGATCTGCACGGGCAGCTCAAGCAGGTCGCCAAATCGCTCGGCGTCACGCTCAACACCGCCGAGGCCGCGCCTGACCGCGTCCACATGTCGCTGCTCTCGGGCCTGCTGTCGCACATCGGCCTCGCCGACGCGGAGAAGAAGGACAGGCAGCGGCGCGGCCAGGAGTATCTCGGCGCCCGGGGGGCGAAGTTCGCCGTGTTCCCGGGGTCGGCGCTGTTCAAGAAACCGCCGCGCTGGGTCATGTCGGCGGAACTGGTCGAGACGTCCCGGCTCTGGGGACGCGTCAACGCCAAGATCGAACCCGACTGGATCGAGCCGCTCGCCGAGCATCTCGTGAAGCGCAACTACAGCGAGCCGCACTGGTCGAAGAAGCAGGCCGCCGTCATGGCGCACGAGAAGGTCACCCTCTACGGGGTGCCGATCGTCGCCGACCGGCGCGTCAACTACGGCCGCATCGACCCGGCGACGTCCCGCGAGCTGTTCATCCGGCACGCGCTCGTCGAAGGCGACTGGGACACCCACCACCGGTTCTTCCACGACAACCGCGCCCTGCTGGACGAGGTCGAGGAGCTGGAGCACCGCGCCCGCCGCCGCGACATCCTCGTCGACGACGAGACCCTCTTCGAGTTCTACGACGAGCGCATTCCCGAGGACGTCGTCTCCGGACGGCACTTCGACTCCTGGTGGAAGAAGGCCCGGCGCGACGAACCCGACCTCCTCGGGTTCGAGAAGTCGATGCTCATCAACGAGACCGCGGGCGGCGTCAGCGAGTCCGACTATCCGGACGCGTGGAAGCAGGGCGCGCTGCGGCTGCGCCTCACCTACCAGTTCGAGCCGGGGACCGACGCCGACGGCGTGACCGCCCACATTCCGGTGCAGATCCTCAACCAGGTCCGGCCGGACGGCTTCGAATGGCAGGTGCCGGGCCTGCGCGTCGAGCTGGTGACCGAGCTGATCCGGTCGCTGCCCAAGCAGCTGCGGGTCAACTTCGTCCCGGCGCCCGACTACGCCCGCAAGGTCCTCGACCGCGTCGCGCCCCGCACCGAGCCGCTCCTGGACGCCCTCGAACGCGAGCTGACCGAGATGACGGGCGTCCAGGTCGTGCGCGAGGCGTGGGACCCGTCGCGTCTGCCCGCCCACCTGCGCATCACGTTCCGTGTCGTCGACGACAAGGGCCGCGCGCTCGGCGAGGGCACCGACCTGGACGAGCTGAAACGCCGCCTCGCGGGCAGGGTCCGCGGCACGCTGTCCAAGGCCGCCTCGACCGTCGAACGCTCCGGCCTCCGCGACTGGACGATCGGCGAACTGCCCCGCACCTACGAGCGCAACCAGGCCGGATACGACGTCAAGGCGTACCCGGCGCTCACCGACGACGGCGACAGCGTGTCCGTCCGCATGTACGAGACGGAGGCCGAGCAGCGGCGCGCGATGTGGCTCGGCACCCGGCGGCTCATCCTGCTGAACGCGCCGTCGCCGGTGAAGCTCATCCAGGGGCGCCTCACCAACCAGGGGAAACTAGCGCTCAGCCACAACCCGCACGGGTCCGTCGCCGCGCTGTTCGACGACTGCGTCACCGCCGCCGCCGACCGGCTCCTCGCCGAAGCCGGGGGACCCGCCTGGGACGAGGACGGCTACCGCGCCATGTATGACCACGTCCGCGCCGACCTGCACGACGCCACCGCCGAGATCGTCGCCATCGTCGAACGCGTCCTGGCCGAGGCCCATGAGGTCGACCGGCGGGTCCGCGGCACGGCGAGCCTGACGCTCGTCCCGGCGCTGACCGACGTCCGCGGACGGCTCGCGGCGCTCGTGCATCCCGGGTTCGTCACCGCGACCGGCTGGGCCCGGCTGCCCGACCTGCCCCGCTACCTGCGCGCCTTGCAGGTCAGGCTCGACAAGCTCCCCGAGAACCCCGGACGCGACCGGCTGCTCGCGAACCAGGCCGACGTGCTGGCGCAGGAGTACGAGCAGACGCTGCGGCGCCTGCACCCGTCCCGCCGCGACGACGAGCCCGCACGCCAGATCCGCTGGATGCTGGAGGAGCTCCGGGTCAGCCTCTTCGCCCAGCAGCTCGGGACGCGCTTCCCCGTCTCCGACAAGCGCATCCGCAAGGCGATGGCCGCGCTGTAGCGGTTCTCAGTCGTCGTAGGCGAACAGCTCCAGGTGGGCGCAGTTCGCGCAGCGGAAGGCGTGGATCTGCAGCCGGGACTTCCCGAAGAGCTTCGCCCCGCCGAGCAGCCCCCGCTCCAGCGGCCCCGCCACCCAGCGGGCGAAACCCCGGGCGGCCTGGCCGGAATCCTCCACGAACCCCTCCTGCAGGTTCGTTGACCCGCACAGCGTGCACCTCAGCTCCGTCACGTCGCGCATCCTAGGCGACGGCGACCTGGGCGAACCATGATCAATCGTCGGGTATGACTGGACGCATGGGGTTGCGAGAGTTCTATCCGCCCGCCGAGCCGCACGACTCCGGGCTGCTCGACGTCGGCGACGGGAACCGGATCCACTGGGAGATCTGCGGGAACCCGGACGGCAAGCCCGCCGTGTTCCTGCACGGCGGGCCCGGCGGCGGGGTCCTGCCCGACCACCGGCGGCTGTTCGACCCGTCCGCCTACCGGATCGTGCTGTTCGACCAGCGGGGCTGCGGCCGGAGCCTCCCGCACGCCGGCGACCACGCCGTGTCGCTGGCGCGCAACACGACACCGCACCTGGTGGACGACATCGAACGTCTCCGCGAGCACCTGTCCGTCGACCGGTGGCTCGTGCTCGGCGGAAGCTGGGGCAGCACGCTCGCCCTCGCCTACGCGCAGGCGCACCCGGAGCGCGTGTCGGAGCTGGTGCTGCGCGGTGTGTGGCTCGTCCGCCCGGCCGACGAGGCGTGGGGGTTCACGCCGACGGGCGCGGCGCATCTGTTCCCGGCCGAGTGGGCGGCGTTCCGGGACGCGATCCCGCCCGCCGAACAGGACGATCTGGTCGCCGCCTACGGCCGCCGCATCGGCGACCCGGACCCGTCCGTCCATCTCCCGGCGGCGAAGGCGTGGATCGGCTGGGAACTCACCGCGAACACGCTGCTGCCCGTCCCGCCACCCGAGCTGGACGACGCCGCCGTCATCGCGTTCGCCCGCATCACGCACCACTACATCGCGAGCGGCGGTTTCCTTCCCGAGGAGGGTCTGCTCGCCGGGGTCGACCGCATCCGGCACATCCCCGCCGTGATCGTGAACGGCCGCTACGACATGAAGACCCCGCCCGACCAGGCGTGGGACCTGCATCGCGCCTGGCCGGAGGCCGCCTTCCACATCGTGGAGGACGCCGGCCACGGCGGTTCCGAGCCCGGCGTCCGCGACCTTCTGATCGAGGCCACCGACCGTTTCGCCGGTCGCTGAGACACGAGCCGCGCGTGTCCACGTGTCCAACACAAGTCACTGCAGCAACCCGGATCAGTGCGTATGGTTCATTCCATGCCTAATAGCGAAGAGCGCGACAATAGCGGCCCCGAGGGGACGGCCGCGGCTCCCCAGAGCGCGATCTCCGAAGGCGCGGGGGACGGCGGTGCCGGGTCCTCCGGCGCCGGTTCGGCGAACGGTCCCGGCGCAGGCGGCCCGAGCCCGGGCGGCGGCGACACGAAGGTCGCCGGCGGCGGCTCCGGCCCCGGTTCCGGCGAGTCCACCGAGACGGCGGTCGCCCGGGTGGGCGATCCGGTCACCGTGTGGCCGTGCGCCAACTGCGGGCGTCCCGTCCCGCAGCCGGTGGGGGCCGTCCGCGCGGTCCGCTATTGCCAGGACAACGACGGCGCCTGCGCCCGCGACGCGCGCGACCGCCGCGACCGCGGCCGGGACGCGCCGGGCCTCACCGGGCAGGTCGCCGCGGCCTGGGAGATGGTCGAGCGGCTGGAGCGGGCCGCCGACGTGCTCGCCGACTCGCTGACCTCCGAGCTGAGCGTCGCCGGGGTGGAGCGCCGCGTCGCCGAGGTGCGGGCCGAGGCCGCCCGCGAGCTCGCCATCGCGCAGACCGAGCGCGACGCGTCCCAGCGCAAGGCCGAGGAGGCGTGGAGCGAGGCGTCGTCCGCCCGCAAGCGTGCCGAGGCCGCGGAGCAGGACGCCGCGCGCCTGCGCGAGGAGGCCAAGGTCGCGACCGCCAAGCGCGACGCCGCGCAGCAGGCGTGGGAGGAGGCGCACCAGGTCGCGCAGCAGTCGATGACCGCGAAGCTCGCCGCAGAGAGCGAGCGCGACCGTGTCGCCGCCCGCGAGACCGAGCTGCTCGCCGCGCTGGAGAGCACCCGCGCCGAACTCGTCGGCCTGCACTCCAGGCTCGCCGAGGCGGAGGGCGCCGTCGAGGCGCAGCGCGTCGAGGCCGCCGTCGCCAAGCAGGGCGCCGAGGACCTGCGCAACGCGATGCGCGACACCGAGGCGCAGCGGCAGCGCGCCATGCAGACCGCCAGCAAGGCCGAGGCCGAGCGCACCGCCGCGATGCGCGCCCAGTCCGAGGCGGAGGCGGAGGCCGTCCGCGCCAACGCGCGCGCCGACGAGGCCGCCAAGGACCGCGACGCCGCGCAGGCCCGCGCCCAGGCCACGGCCGCCGACCGCGAAGAGCTCATGGCCCAGATCAACGATCAGGCCGTCCAGCTGCGGCAGCTGTCGCAGTCGGTCGCCGAGCAGCAGGCCGCGCTGACCGCCCTCGCCGAGGAGCGCGACGCCGCCCGCGCCGAGGCCGACCGCGCCCGCCGCCAGATCGACCAGTTCACGCACAACACGCTGTCGTCGAACGTCCCGCCCGGCGGCCGGATGCCCGGCGGCGGCACACCCGCGCCCCCCGGCGCCCCCGCCGGACCGCCGCCCGCCGGGATGCCGCCCGCCGGAATGCCCCCGGGCCCGCCTCCGATCGGGGGCCAGCCCCCGGCACCGGCCGGACCGCCCCCGCAGCATGCGGCCCCGGCCCCGGCCCCGCTCGGCGCGCCCCTCGGTCCCGTACCGGACGGCCCACCGGGTGCCGGGAACCGCCCGCCGCACGGCACGCCCCCGCCCGGCCGCGGCCGCCCGCACAACGGCGCCGACCGGGAGGACCCGCTCTTCGCCGGCCCCTGACGCATCCCCGGCGGGCCCGGTGCCACCGGGCTCAGCCGTACTTCGCCACCACGTAGGCCGCCAGCACCACCACCACGGTGATGATCGCCACGTGGCCGCGCTCGCGCGCCACGGCCTGCCGCAGGTTGCTGACGCGCCTGCGGCCGAGCCGCAGGTCCGACACGGCGCGGCGAGCGCGTTCCCAGTGGACGCCCGTGTAGACGGCCAGGGCGGCGATCCCGGCCAGGAGCAAAGCGTTTCCGCTCATTGGACCCGCCTCCGTTATCGCGGAAGCTCAGATTGAACACCCGGAGCGGACCGCCTGGCCATGTCCGGCGACACATTTCAAGGATTCAGGCGGAACCGGACATCGTTCACGGCCGACGGATCATCGGCCGCGCGAGTCGATCAGCTCCCGAACCGCTCGGGATCGATCTCGATCCAGATCTGCTCGGCGCGGCCCAGCAGCCGCCCGTCCGCCCCGTACAGCGCCGTCGCCGCATGCGTCTTGCGGCCCTCGCTGCTGCGCGCGAGCCCGATCACGACGCATCGCTCGCCCGCGTCCGGGACGTCCATGACCTGCCCGGTCATCGTGCCGAGCACGGCCGGACGGCCCGCGAAGGCGAACGACCAGCCGCCGGGGCAGTCCAGCGCCGCCCACACCAGCTCCCGCTCGGGCACCCGCTCCGGCACCCAGGGCGTCGCGACCACACCGTCCGCCACCGGACCCGGTGCGAGCCCGAGCCCGACGTCAGGGTCCTGGTCGGGCCCGCAGACGAAGCAGCGCGGGAACGGGTTGTGCTCCGCCGCCCGGTACTTCTCCGCCCCGGCGAGCGCCTCCTCGAACGAGACGGGCGCGATGGGCGGCACCACGATCGCCCCCGCGAGGGCCTCGGCGACGAGCTGGTCCCCGTCCCAGAGCCGCACGCTGTGGCCGCGCTCGTCCTCCGTCGTGACGGTCAGCTCGGTGTCCAGCGGCGGCGGCCGCCGCAGCGTCACCGTCACCGTGTCGACCGGCACCCGCCCGGCGAGCCGCCCCGCCACATACCCGCCGTTGCCCGACCCGTCGGGCCCGCGAAAACGTCCATCGATGATCATCTGCTGCTTCCCCCGTGCTCGCCACCACACACCCAAAACGGCATCGATCATAAACCGCACCACCGACACCCACACACCACACCCGGACGTAGCAGCACCGGGGGTTCCAGGGGGTCGACCCCCTGGGCTACACAGCCCGGGACGGTTGGGGGCGGCCTGGGCGGGTGGTGAAGAAGACGGAGAGGGAGCCCTGGAGGCGTGCGCGGGCGGTCTCCTCGTCGACGGGGCCGTCCGCGGGGACGGGGGTGCGGTCGAGGGCGCGGTCGATGAGGACGTCGACATTGCGGTCGGCGACGAGCACCGAGCACGTGTCGCACGCGTACCACGGGTAGAGCATGTTCAGGACGGCGACGGCGGTGTCGTCGTCCGACAGGTGCGTCGTGTCGAGCTCTACCTCGAACATGTCGGTGTCTTCGGGGTCGAGCGTGGGGTAGTAGAGCCACCTCGGCCCGGGCGCGGCGCAGAAGTCGCAGGTCTGGTCCTGCTGGGCGGGCTCGCCGACGGCCAGCTCCAGCTCGTGGTCCCAGGGCTCGACACGCCGGTTGTGGCGGTATCCGACCCCGTCGAGCGACCCCTCGCGGTTGTGCGTGACGTCGTGGACCTCGCCGCCGCAACGGGCGCACATGAAGCCGATGTCCTCCATGTCCCTCCCCCTGATCGCTGAGGCACCCCGAACTCACAGTATCCGTCCGGGGCGCCGGCTCGTAACGGTCGGCGCGATCTTCGGCATGAAGATCGCCGGCCGCGGCTAGTCTCCCGGGACTCGATGGCGGGCCAGGTGCGCCAGGACGGACTGGTTGGCCTCCCAGCCGTCCGGGAACTTCACCGGCACGCCGAGGTGCACGGGTTCCGCGGACGGGTGCGCGTCCAGCAGCTCCGGAATGCCCGCCCGCGCCACCACGATGCAGGCGTGCCGGTGCCGGGACGTCAGCACGCACAGCCGCCCCGACTCCAGATGGAACGCGGTGGCGTCGCGGCGTCCGGACAGCGGGTGCAGGACGACCGTCGCGTCGTACTCGCGGCCCTGGAGCCGGTTCGCGGTGTCGACGGTGATGCCGTCGCCGTGCCGGCCGAGCGCGGCGCGGATCGCGGTGACCTGGTCGCGGTGCGCCGCCCCGATCGCGACCCGCGCGGCGTCCACCGGCCGCGACCCCAGCTCGGAGTGCGCGACGGGACCGCGCTGCAGCAGCCGGACGGCCAGCGCCGCCGTCGCGCGGACGGCCTCGGCGTCGGTGCGCAGCGTGTGCCGCGCGGGCAGCTCGTAGAGGGCCCAGCCGGTGGCCGCGGCCTCTTCGAGCGCCCGGTCGTAGGTGGTGCCCATGCCGCCCGCGCCGAACTCCAGCCGCCGGTCGCCCGGGCCGGTCCCGGCGCGGAAGCCGGTGAACGGGTAGAACGCGTCCGACACGACGGGCGCGGCCGACGCGGGCAGCCGCCACGACACCGGCAGCCGGTGGACGGGCAGGCCCGGGTTGTGCGCCAGCAGGACGGACACGGCGCTGCGCATCGGGTCCCAGGTCAGGCCCGCCCAGCGTTCGACCTCGACCGTGGAGAACGGGTCGAGCTGCCCCGGGTCGCCGACGAACAGCGCGCGCTCGAAGCGCCCGGCGATGCGCAGGAGCATGTCGGAGCGCATCTGGTACGCCTCGTCCACGATCGCCCACGGCCAGGAGCCCTCGGGCAGCGTCGCCCATTTCGCGGCAGTGGCGATCACGACGGTGTGCTCGGCGAGGTCGCCGGCCTTCTGCGCGACCCGCACCGCCGGATGCGCCAGCACCCGCTCGGACGGCACATACCCGGAGGCGGAGAGGCGGCCGAGCGTGATATCGGGGTGCTTGCCCGCGATCCGCTCGATGAGGTCGTCCACCTGCTCGTTCGTCTGCGCCACGATCATCAGCCGCTCGCCCGCCGCGGCCAGGTGCGCGGCGGCCCGCACCACCAGCGTCGACTTGCCCGCGCCCGGCGGGGAGTCGACCACCACCCCGCGATGCCCGCCGCCGAGGTCGGCCAGGACATCGTCGACGACCCGCGCCGCGGCCTCGGCGGGGTCGAGATCGTCCGTGTGCACGGGTGCCAGGTGGCGGGTTGCGTGTTCGGTCACGACCAGTCCTCCTCGGCGTCCTCTTCGGTCGGCACGTACTCGTCGGGCGGGCCGCCGTGCGTCCACGGCGTGTCCTCGCGGTCGGGGAACTTCGCCGCGCCGAACGACCCGTCGGTGAGGGAGGTGAAGCAGACCCGGTCGCCGTCCTGCGGGACGGTGCCCGGCTCGGGGGTGAGCTTGCGGCCCATCCCGCCCGTCAGTTCCAGCAGCACGGCCCCGTCCTCGACCTCGATGATCTTTCCCTTGAGCGCCGGACGGGCCGCGTTGCAGACGGTCGTCCCGGCGTCGAGGCGCACCGGGTCCTGCGTCTCGACGCGCAGGTGCGGGCGCAGTTTGGGGCGTTTGCCCGTCTCGTCCAGGCGGGTCGGGTCGCATCCGGTCACGACGCCGCCGAACGCCTGGCCCGCCAGCCGGTGCTCGGCCATGACCAGGGGGTCGTCGAAGGCGCGCTGCGCGTCGTAGGCGTCCTGCGCGCGTTCGAGGTCGTGCAGCCGCCGCGCCGCCCGGACGGGCGGATCGCGGCGGGCCTGCGGATACGCCTCGCCGAACGTCTGGTGGTAGTAGGTGAAGGCGTCGCGGTCGCGTTCCCAGCGTCCCGGCACGCTCGCGCCTTCGGGCAGGGCGCGCAGGACGTCGGCGGCCTGCCACATCAGGTCCCAGGTCGGGGTGAGCTGGCCGGCGAGGGCGTCGCGGAGGCGTTCCTCGGCGCGGGAGCCGGGGCCCGACCGGTCGTAGGCGGCGACCGCCGGGGCGAGGACCTCGTTGTCGAACGTCGGGTCGGTCGCCGGGCCCGCGGGCGGGCAGATCACCGGGTCTTCGGCGCGGGCCGCCGCCTCCGGCCCGGTCAGGCCGTCCGGCGGGTCGATCCAGCCGAGCAGTGCGGCGAGGTTGCCGTCCTCCAGGGAGCTCTGGCCCGTCGCCCAGTGCAGCCGCAGCAGCTCCGTCATCGCGCCGAGCAGCGACGACCCGGGATGGTCGTGCCGGTCGGCGAACCAGGTCAGCCACCGTCCGAGCACCGGGACGGCCGGGTCGACCGCGTACGGGCCCTCGGTGCTGCGGAACCGTGTGGAGCGTCCCATCAGCCGCAGGAACGCGACGCCGCCCCGGTTCGGGACGAGGAGCTGCGGCGCGTTCCCGTACCGGATGCGCTCGTCGCCGTCCTTGCCGGGCGGGAGTTCCTCCACATCGCCACGGCTCGTCTCGATGTGGTTCAGGACGAGCTTGGCGAAGTCGGCGGCGAACGCGAACCGCAGGTCACGGTTGCGGGGCTGCGGCACCACAAGCAGCGACGGGGCGTCGCGCTTGCTCCCGGCCATTACCGCGAGCGGCGCGGCGGCCTCACCGGCGAGCTTCAGCGGGACGAGCACCAGCGGCGAGTCCGACAGGTGGCAGTGCCGCACCGTCGCGAGCGGCCGCGCGACCCCGGCCGCCGTCGCCTCCAGCCGGGCGAGCGAAGTCAGCGCGCTCACGCCCGCATCACGCGGCCCCGGACAGGGCCTCGGCGCGCAGCCGGGCCGCCGCGCGCAGCTGCTCGGCCGTCTCCGCCAGATCGTCGGACGGCGTCAGCGACCCGTCCGCCAGCGCGAGCGCCGTGCCGATCGTGTCGATCCCGCCGAGATCGTCGCGGACGGACCGGCCCAGCGCGCCCGTCTCGCCGCAGGCCCGCGCCTCGTCCCGGCAGAACAGCGCCATCTCGCAACCCGCCATGCACTCCGGCGCGTACCGCGCCTGCACCGCCCGGACCGACGCGCCGAGCTCCTCACCGGGCTCGAACGTCAGGCCCGCGGGCAGCTCCGCCAGAATCGTGTCGACGCGGGTGAGCCGCGCGAGCTGCCGTTCGAGCACGGCGAGTTGCGGCCGCACGTCCAGCGGCGTCGCGGACGGACGGTTCGAGAAGTTCTCCGGGCAGACCAGGAACACCTCGTGCGACACCCGCTCCGGATCGTGGCCCAGCTCGGTCACGAGGCGGCGCAGCGCCAGCACGTACACCGCCGACTGGCGCGCCGCCGCGGCGACCTGCTCCGGCTCGGCCTGCCCGTCCACGACGGCGAACGACTTGATCTCGATGACGTGCAGCCGGCCCGCGAACTGGAACGCGATCACGTCCGGCTCCAGGTAGGCGGGACGCCCGGCGATCTCCAGCCGCAGCAGCGGATGGTCGAACAGCGTGCCCTCACCGGTCTCCAGCGCGCGGGCGAGGAGCCGGCGGGTGCGCGAATGCCGCAGCTCGCGGCCCTCGTTCCCGGCGACCACCTCCAGATCGTCGTAGGCGACCTCGGGGACGTCGAGGCCGAGCCGGTCGCGCAGCAGCGTCAGGAGCTCGGCGCAGCCGTCCGCCTTCACCTGCGCCTCGAACACGTTCCCGCGCGTGATCGCGAACTGCGACTGCCCGAACGGCGCGGGAAAGCCCAGCTCCCGCGCCACCGCGTCCTTGTCGACGCCGGCCGCGTCCATCACCCCGCGCCGGGCGCAGCCGGGATTGGACGTCAGCGCGGCGATCGTGCGGGCGTCGTGATTGCGGGGCGGTGCGGCGCCGCGCAGCCGGTCCAGGTCCGGCGCGGTGTCGGTCATCGGTCGGTCTCTCCACTCAGGGCGGGGTTGGCGGCGGAGCTTGGGCGAGGTCCGGAGCGTTGTGCGGTGCGGCGCCGTCCGGAGCCCTGGACGGCCCGGAGCCGGCTGCCGAAGAGCCGATCCGCGTCGTCGAGCCGGTCCCGGGCGCGGCGCGCGGCGGACGCGCGCCGCCGCCGGTCGGCCTCCCGGTGCACGTCCAGCTCGGCGCGGGCGGCCTCGGCGAGCGCGGCCGGATCGGCGGTACCGACCGTACCGGTCGCGGCACCGGGAATGTTGGACGCGAAACGCCACAGCAGCCGCTGCACCGCGGGTGACGGCGTCCCGCGTCCGGCGGCGGCGTGCTCGGCGAGCCGGGCGGCGGCGGTGAGGAAGTCGGTGCGCGGGCTCAGCGGTCCGACGATCCGCTGCTCCAGCGGCCACGTGCTGACGGTGAGCAGCCCGCGCGCGGGCGCGAGCAGGTCGGCGGTCAGCGCGGCGCACAGGTAGTACGGCCGCGCGTAGGGGGCCGTGCGGAAGGAGCGCTCCTCGTCGCGCCGCAGGCTCGTCAGCCGGGTGGACGGGATCTCGCCCGGGAAGAACGTCGCGTACACGGCCCCGATCAGCTTCGGCGCGGCGGGCGCGCCGATCAGGGTCAGCGCCTGGTGAACCTGCTCACGGACCGGGAGCAGCCCGCGCTCTCCCTCCCCGGTTGCGCGCTTCCCGGTTTTGCTCTGCCCGGTCTCCCGTTCGCCGGGTTTGCGTTTCGCGGCTTCGGGGTCGTCGCCGAGGACGGCGTCGTCCCAGGCCTGCTCCGCGTCGCGCAGCTCGGCGCGCAGCTCGCGGGCCCTCCGCCGGTCGCCCGCCGCGATGGCCCGCCGGACCGTGGCGCGCAGCTCCGCGATGCGCGCCTCCAGCTCGTCGGGGGTCGGGACGCCGGGGGGCCTGGACATGCGGCAGACAGTACAGCCGCAGCCCGACACTTCCAGCCTTTTCCAGCTTTCGCATGTCGCACCGGAACGGTCAGCGCGGTTCCCACCGGTTCAGCGCGATTGCCGGCGGTTCAGCGCGGTTTCCGCCATGCGATGGAGTAGCGCCAGAGAAGGTGCCGCTGGAAGACGGCGCCGGGCAGCAGCCGCAGGGCCTCGTCGCGCACCTCGTCCCACGTCATGTCCGGGTCGGCGATGGGGGCGCCTGGTCCGCCGTCCGCGCGCCGCCGGTTGCGGAGGCGGTGGACGTGGTGCACGGGGACGCCGGCCACCGCATACGCCCAGTCGCGGAGGCTCCCGTTCCTCGCCAGGCTGATGACCACCAGGCTTCCGCCGGGACAGACGGCATCGCGCATCGCCGTCAGCCCCTTGACGAAGTCCATGTGGTGGATCGCGGCGACGCTGCAGACGAAGTCGTAGTGGTCCTCGGGCAGGTCGTACTCGAGCAGCCCCGACTCGACGAAGTCGACGTTGCCGACCCCGGCGCTCAGCGCCTTCGCCTTGAGGATCATCTCCGGCGACCGGTCGAGCCCGGTGACGTGCCGGGCACGCGGCGCCAGCCGCCGCACGAGCAGCCCGTCACCGCAGCCGACGTCCAGCGCCTCGCGGCACCCGCGCGGCACGCCGCGCAGCACGACGCCGTGGTAGTGCGTGTTGTGGTTCCAGTAGCCGGTCATCGTCACGAGCGCGGGTCGCGGCGCAGCGGATGGGCGTCCGGGACCTCCACGATGACGATCTTGACGCCGTCCGGGTCCTCGATCCACATCTCGACCAGGCCCCACGGCTCCGCGCGCGGCTCCCGCGTGACGCGCGCCCCGGCCGCCGCGAGCCGCTCGTGCTCGGCCCGGACGTCCCGCACCTGGAGCCAGATCATGGGCGACGAGCCCGGCTCGCCCGCGCCGTGGCCCGACACCTCCAGGAACCCCGGCCCGAGGAAGAACACGACGCCGGGCGAGCCGGCCGGGCCGAACTCCCGGTACGTCGCGAGCCCGAGCACGTCCCGGTAGAAGCGCTGGGTGCGGGCCGGATCGGCCGGTCGCAACAGGATGCGGCTGCTCAGAACGTCCATGCCCACCATCCTCACCCCTGCCCGCCGCCCGCCCGGCACCACCCCGCCCCCCGCCGGCAGGCCCGCCGGGCGGCGGTTCAGGCCGGGAAGCTCGCGCGGTACGTGGCGGCCATGTCCTCGTCGCCGCGCCCCTGCTCGATGACGCGGCGGAACCGCTCACCGGACGCGTCGTTGACGTCGACCCGGATGCCCGCGGCCTCGGCGGCCTCGTGGATCAGCCGGGTGTTCTTCTCCGCGTTGCGGACGGCGAAGCTCGGCTCGAAATCGTCCGTGAGCATCGCCTTCATCTTCACCTGCAGATAGGCGTTGTCGAGCGGGCCGCCGGTGAGGACCTCGCCGAGCAGGGCCGGGTCGAGCCCGAGCCCCTCCGTCAGCGCGATCGACTCGGCGATGACGGACGTCAGCGAGATCGCGTAGCTCACGGCGGCGAGCTTGAGCCGGGTGCCCGCGCCGCTCGCGCCGTCGTCGTCAAGCCAGTGCGTCCTGGACCCGAGCACGCCGAACAGCGGGTCGAGGATGGTCCGCGCGCTCTCGGGCCCGGCCGCGAGGACGACCAGTTTCCCCTGCTCGGCGGGCTGCTTGGTGCCCTGGACGGGCGCGTCGGTGAACGTGAGCCCGTGCTGGGCGGCGAATTCGGCGAGCCGCGGCACGTCCGCGACACCGACCGTGCCCATCTGCGCCCAGACCTGCCCCTCCCGGAGCCCCGGCGACGCCTCCGCCAGCACCGTCAGGGCCGTATCACCGTCGTTCAGCATCGTGATGATCACGTCGGCGCCGGTGACGGCCTCGGCGGGGGAGTCCGCGACGGTCGCGCCGTCCGCGGCCAGGGGTTCGGCGCGCGACCGGGTGCGGTTCCACGCCGCGACCTGATGGCCGCCCTTGAGCAGGTTCCGGGCCATCGCCGCGCCCATGATCCCGGTGCCGAGCATCGCGACTGCGCTCATCGTCCACTCCTTTTAGACTGATCGATCCAGAATTTGTACCACACGACGCGTCCCTACCCTGTGGCCCGGCGGCGAAGGCTAGCCGAACGCGGGGTTGTCGCTGAACGCCGGGCCGTCGCCGGACGCGTCCGAATGGACGGCGGTGTACGGGGCGGCGAACGCGTCGAGCGTCCGGTCGAGCTGCGCCGACCACCAGGACACCAGGGCCGCGGAGCCGCGCCCGCCCGCGCCGTCCTCGCCCAGGTACCGGTGCCGCAGCGACGCCACGTCGCAGAGCCGCTCCCACCACTCCCGGTGCACCGCCGACTGGATCTGCCCGGCGTCCAGCGGGAACGCCGAGCGGTGGCCGCGCACGAACGCCTGGACGCGGTCGAGGTCGAGCCCGCGCTCGTCGTCGCACGCGAACAGCCGCGCCGCGGCCCGCACGACCTCGCCGGCGACGGGACCGGTCGTCAGCGATCCCCAGCCGAGAACCGCCGTGACGTTGCCCGCCCCGCCGTATCGCAGGTGCCCGGCATGGAACGACCCGTGCAGATGCCCGACCGTGCTGACCTCGATCTCCGGCGGCTGGTGGTCGGCGAACTCGCCGAGCAGGTCGCGGCGCTCGCGCAGGCGGCGCCCGGTGAGCGCGTCGAAGTCGGTGCCGTCGCCGTCGCCGGGGACGTCCCGCAACATCGCCTCGACGGCTTCGGCCGCGGCGGCGGCGCGCGGCGTCGGGATCAGCAGGCTCTGCTGCACCGGCGGCGTCAGCCGGTCGAGCGCGGCGTGCAGGCGTCCGAGCAGCTCGCCGAGGGCCTCGCACTGGCCGAACGTGAGCTCTAACCCGTCGCGCCCGCGTCCGCCGACCCACGGATACAGGACGTAGCCGCGCCCGGCGGCGGTGACCAGCGTCCGGCCGCCGCGGGCGGGCAGCGGCGCGAGGACCGGCAGGCCGGCCTCGTCCAGCGCGGCGGTCACGGAATGCCGGAACAGCAGGCGGCGGCGGTCGGGCTCGGCGTACTCCTGGAGGTAGAACACCCCGCCGGCCGTTTCGACCCGCCAGCATCGCCGCCCGGCCTTGGCCCCGCCGAGCGGCTCGACACCGCCGAGCGGACCAGCGCCTCCGCCGGGCGTGTCCGGGGTGTTCCGCGGTCTCGGGGCGGCGGGCGGCGCCTCGATGTCCCAGCGCCTCAGCAGGCGTCGCGGCGGCTCGGTGTCAGCACTCTGTGACGTCGGCACCCCGGCACCTCGGCTGCGTCGGATGGACGATGGTCGAATGAATGTTCTACGGCGACGCTACACGCCCCGCCCCGCACCGCGAAAGAGAAACCGCCCGGCAGCGCCTCGGCCGCCCGGGCGCCGACGCCCTGGGCGCCCCCGGCCGTCCGGCTCAGACGCGTTCGAGGACGACCACCGGAATCTCGCGGTTCGTCTTCGTCTGGTACTCGTCGTAGTCGGGCCAGACGGCCGTCATCTTGGACCACAGCGCCGGCCTCTCCTCCGGTGTCGCGGTCCGGGCCCGCGCGGTGAACTTGTCGCCCTTCACCTGGACCTTCACTTCGGGATTCGCCTGGATGTTCTTGTACCAGAGTGGATGGTCGTCGTCGCCGCCCTTGGACGCCACGATGACATGGGCGTCCCCGTCGAGCTGGTAGATGAGCGGCGTCGTACGCTCCTTCCCGGTGCGGCGCCCGGTCGTGGTGAGCAGGAGCGTGACGGTGCCGTTCCAGTCGTGTCCTTCTGCGCCGTCCGTTTCCTGGTACCGCGCGACGTGTTCTTTTCCGTACAGCATGGGTTCTCCTAGGGTCGGGTCCGGCGGGTCCGGCGGGTCCGGCGGGTCGGTAACGGCCGTGCCGTGACACGGCCTCTCCGTAACGGCCGAACCCTAGATCACCTTCCCCGGACAGGCGTTCCGATACCGGCCTCTCCTACCCTGTCCACGTGGACGAGGCTGAGGTGGCGCGGCGATGCGCCGAAGCGATGTACGCACGCGACAAGGTGGCGCAGGACCTCGCCATGCAGATCACCGAGATCGCGCCCGGGCGGGCACGGCTGCGTATGACGGTCGGCGACACGATGGTGAACGGCCACGGCATCGCCCACGGCGGATACGTCTTCCTGCTGGCCGACACGGCGTTCGCCTACGCGTGCAACACCCACGACGCGGTGACGGTCGCGGCGTCCGCAGATGTCGTGTTCGTCGCGCCTGCCCGGAGCGGGGACGTCCTGGAGGCGACGGCGGTGGAACGCACCCGCTACGGCCGCAGCGGAATCTACGACGTCACGGTCCGCCGTGTCCCAGGCGGCGAGGTCGTCGCGGAGTTCCGCGGCGGGAGCCGGAGCCGCGACGAGCCCGTCCTGGACCCACCGGCCACCTAGCACGGCGGGCGCGGGCTGGGGCTCGGGCGGGTCAGGCGTCGTGCAGGATGTCGGCGAGATAGTCCGCTGTCCGGTCGGGGCGGGCGGCGGTGATGCAGAGGTTGTTCATGGCGCGCATGTAGGTGTCGACGTCCGTCGGCTTGTCGAGGTAGAGCGCGCTGGTGAGCTGCTCCAGGTAGACGACGTCGGACAGGCCGGGCTCGGCGAACCGCAGGATCGTGAACGGGCCGCCCGCGGCGGCGTGGCCGCCTGCGCCGAACGGCACGATCTGCAGCGTGACGTTGGGCAGTTCCGACATCTCGATCAGATGCTTGATCTGCTGCCGCATCACCTCGCGGCCACCGAGCGGGCGGCGCACGACCGCCTCGTCGACGACGGCCCACAGCGTCGGCGCGCCCGGTGAGGTGAACCGCGCCTGCCGGGTCGTGCGGAGCTGCACGCGCCGCTCGACCTCGTCCTCGGCGGCGTCGGAGAAGCCCAGCCGGACGACGGCGCGCGCGTAGTCTTCGGTCTGGAGCAGGCCGGGGACGAACTGCAGCTCGTATGCGCGCAGGAGCGACGCCGCCTCCTCCAGGCCGAGGTAGACCTCGAACCAGCTCGCGAGGACGTCGCCGTACCGGTGCCACCAGCCGGGGGTGTTGGCCTCCTTCGCCAGCTCCAGCAGCGACGCGCGCTCGGCGGCGTCGGACACCCCGTACAGCGTGAGCAGATCGGAGACGTCGCGCTCCTTGAAGCCGACGCGGCCGAGCTCCATCCGGCTGATCTTGGAATGCGAACCGCGGATCTCATAGCCCGCCTGCTCGGTGGAGATTCCCTTCGCCTCGCGCATCCGGCGGAGCTGAGCGCCGAGCAGAATGCGCAGCACCGTCGGCCCGCCGCGGCGGGGATATTCGATCAGCCGTCCGGCCGGATCACCTTCGGACGGAGGTGTGGAGGCAGCTGAATCCTGGGCCAAGGGGTCACCAGCCAGTCGACGGTCTACTTCGGAGCGCGGTACGGCACCGGCCCCATGTTAGAGGATGGGACCGCCTTTTTGGGAAGGTCGAATAAGGCGTTCGAGGCGCAAGGTCGCCGCCCCGCGCCCAGGCCGCCGACCGGCGGACACACCCTGTGACCAGTGCTGTCAGTGGCCGGACGACTGCGGAACGTGGTGCTCCTCCCGGCCCGGCCCGGCGGCTTGACTTTTCCCGTCGGAGGCGCCGGTCATGGTGCACGAATTGGCCGGTGTTCGCCAGTGCCGACGACGGCCAATCTGGGGAGGTGGCCATTTTCACATCCGACTTGTATGGCGGCTGAATGAAGGACGCTCCGCAATCCGGTGAATATTTGGGGACCGTGCCATCGAACAGATCATGTCAGAACGGCATGGGCCCCAGGTCGCCGGTGACGCGCGGGTGATGAAGGTCTCGTCCGGCACGGGGAAGATCTGCGACGGCGAGACGTTTCACTGGTTGCGACAGGCGATCATCGTCGCCTCTCCTTATTAGCGCCGCGCGGGACGCGGCTGTCACAGTGCACCTGGGGGAATCATGAATATTGTTCGCGAACGACCGGAGATCCGATTCCTGACCTCGGGCGATGTCACGGCGCACGAGCGGGCGGCGGCGGAGCGGGCCGTCCGGCGCGCACTGGAATCCGCGCACGGCGTCTCATCCGTTCAGGTCACGCTGAGTGTCGTGGCCGACCCGTCGCTGCCGCGCCCGGCCCTGGCCCAGGCGATCGTCGACCTGGACGGCCGCCGCGTCCGCGCCCAGGCCGCCGCGCCGCGCATCCTCGAGGCCATCGACCTCCTCCGCGAACGCCTCGCGCTCCGCGCGTCCTCCCTACAGGCACGCTGAACGAGCCTGCCCGCAGCCCCACCGACGGCGGCGCCCCCAAACCGGCGCCGCCGTCGACCAGCGCCCCGCTTTGCGCCCCGGCTCCGCCCGCACCCACCAGCCGGCCACCGCCCCGGCCCCCTTCAGGACGACACCGTCCGGAGCATCCCCGCCCCGGGCTGTCAGACCCGCGCCCGCTCGCCGCGCCTGTCGCTCGTCCCGAGACGCACCGTTCCAGACCCACGGCCCTAGATGCGCCGTCCTGAGACGAACCGTCCTGAGGCGCACCCCCCTAAAGGCGCGCCCTCTAGGGCGCAGCCCCTTGAGACGAACCGTTCTAAGGCGCACGGCCCTGGATGCATCCTCTTAAGGCGCCCGGTTGTGAGCCGCACGGACCGAGATTCATCGCCCTGAGGCAGCACCTGCAGTTGACGTGGCTCGCGGTTGACATGGGGGGCAGGGGTCAGGCGTCGCGGCGCGACAGGACGATGCCCGCGAGCACGAGCGGGACGAGCGCGTACGCCAGCATCACACCCGCCGCCGCGGCCGGGGACAGCAGGTCGCCGTAGATGGAGTGGTCCGCGCTGCGCCCGGCGACCTGGCCGGGCAGCGCACCGGGCAGCACCGATCCGACCCGCTCGTTCCACGGCTCCGGAAGCTGGAAGGTCAGCAGCGGCAGGACGTGCCACAGGAAGACCACCGACACGAGCGCTCCCGCCGTCGAGCGCAGCAGCACGCCCAGCGACACCCCGAGCAGCGCGAAGACCACCACCGATGTTCCCGCGACGGCGAAGTCCGGCAGGTCGTGCGCGATGGACGCCCGCTGGTCGGGGAAGGGCCGGTCGCCGACGACGAGCCGCGTCCCCAGAAGCGAGCCGATCGACATGACCTCGCCCGCGACCAGGGCGACCGTCCCGACCACCGCCGCCTTGGCGGCAAGGACCGTCCCACGCCGGGGCATCACGGCCAGGGTCGTGCGGATCATGCCGGTCCGATATTCGGACGTGACGGACAGCACGCCGAGAACGCCCAGGCAGAGCGCCGCCGCCCAGGCGCCGAGCTCCTGAAGGGGACGCAGCGTGAAATCAGCCCGGCGTTCGGCGGACAGACCGTCCCATATGTGCGCCATCTGGAATGCCATCAGCAGGACGAACAGGAAGAATCCGCCCACGGCCGCCAGCGTCCAGTACGTCGAGCGGACCGAGCGCAGCTTCCACCACTCCGCCGCCACCGCGTCGATCACGACGCCACCGTCCCGAACTCGGTGCGCCCGGCCGTCAATTCCATGTAAGCCTCCTCCAGCGAGGCACTTTGCGACTTCACCTCGTACAGCGGAATGCCGTGCGCGGCCGCCGCGTCCCCGATCGCGGCGACGTCCAGCCCGTTCACCGTGAGCACACCTCCAGGCACCGACTCGACGGCGCCGCCGCCCGGCACCGACTCCACCGAGCCGCCGGGCACCGACTTGACGGCGCCACCCGGTATCGAGTCGACGGTGCCTCCCGGCATCGAGTCGACGGTGCCTCCCGCCCTGGCGAGGACCGCCGTCAGCTCCGCCGGACGGGGCGTGCGGACGAGCACCCCGCGCCGGAACCGGTCCGCCAGCTCCCGCACCGACGTATCGGCGATCAGCCGGCCCCGCCCGATGATGATCAGCCGATCGGCGGTCAGTTCCATCTCCGTCATCAGATGGCTGGCGATCAGCACGGTCCGCCCGTCGGCGGCCAGCGAACGCAGCAGCTCCCGGATCCAGCGGACGCCGTCCGGGTCCAGGCCGTTCACCGGCTCGTCGAACATCAGCACGGCCGGATCGCCGAGGAGCGCCGCCGCGATCCCGAGCCGCTGCCGCATGCCGAGCGAGAACCCGCCGACCCGCTTACGCGCCACCCCGGCCAGGCCCACCTGCTCCAGAACCTCCGTCACCCGCCGGACCCCGATCCCGTTGCTGCGCGCCAGCCACCCGAGATGGTCGAACGCCCGCCGCCCGCCGTGCACGGCGCCCGCGTCCAGCAGCGCCCCCACCTCCCGCATCGGGCGGCGCAGCGCCGCGTACCGGGCGCCGTTCACCAGCGCCTCACCGGACGTCGCCGCGTCCAGCCCCAGCAGGATCCGCATGCTCGTCGATTTGCCTGCCCCGTTCGGCCCGAGGAACCCGGTCACCGCACCTGGCCGGACCGTGAACGACAGCCCGTCCACCGCCGTCGTCGCGCCGTAGCGCTTGGTCAGCTCGCGTACTTCGATCATGCGGTCAACCGTCGTGCTCGCCGACGCCGCGCACATCGGAGCGCGGTCGGACTCGCACGTCAGACCGTGCTCCGAGACCGTCCCGCCGCCTCCGACCCCGGGAGGACGCGCCCGTCCGGACCGTCCGGATACCGTCGTGACGTGGACGAATCCGAGCTGCGGCCCCCGCTCCTCCGGCGGCTCGGCAGGCGCGGCCTCATCGGCCTCGACACCGGGCTGGCCGTCACGTACACGCTCGCGCTGCTGATGTTCGCCACGGACACCGACCTCCCCCTTCTCCTTGCGATCCCGCTCGCCGCCGCGACCGGCCTGCCGCTCGCCGCCCGGCGGCTGTGGCCCGTCCCCGTCTTCGCCGCCGTCCTGTTCGCTTCGACCGCGACGTTCCTGCTCGGCCTGCCCTGGGACTTCTTCGCCGCCGCCGCGTTCGCCCTCTACCCGGTCGCGCTCACCCGCCGCCGCCGGCGCTGGATCCCGACGCCGCTGATCGGCACGGTCAGCGCCCTCCTCATCCTCGGCAGCGCGACGCTCGGGCCCACCAACTGGCAGGCCGAGATCATCGGCAAGGCACTGCTCGGCGTCGCGCTCCTCGGCGCGTCCTGGTCGCTCGGCCGCGGCGTCCGCGAGCGCCGCGCGCACGCCGCGCGCTCCGCCCGGCAGCTCGCCGACCAGGCCGTGTCGGACGAACGGCTCCGCATCGCCCGCGAGCTCCACGACGTGGTCGCGCACAGCATGAGCCTGATCGCCGTCAAGGCGGGCGTCGCCGTCCATGTCGCCGAGGCCCGCCCGGACGAGGCCGTCGACGCCCTCCGCGTCATCGAGACCACCAGCCGCGGCTCCCTCGCCGAGATGCGGCACCTCCTCGGCGTCCTCCGCAGCGCCCCGGGCTCCCCGGGCTCCCCGGGCTCACCGGGCTCGTCCGGCGACGCGGGCGCCGACCTCGCCCCCTCCCCGGGCCTCGCCGACCTGACGGCCCTCGCCGAGCGCGCCGCCATGGCCGGCGTCCAGGTGGACCTGCGCATGGACACCAGCGACCTCCCCGAAGGCGTCGGCCTCTCCACCTACCGCATCGTCCAGGAAGCGGTCACCAATGTGGTCAAGCACGCCGCCCCGGCCCGCTGCCGCGTCAGCATCCGGGACGACGGGCACCGCATCCGGATCGACGTCACCGACGACGGCCCCGGCGTGCGCGTGCTCCCGGGCGGGGACGGCCACGGACTCATCGGCATGCGCGAACGCGTCGCCATGTACGGCGGGGACTTCACCGCCGGACCCCGTCCCGAAGGCGGCTTCGCCGTGTCCGCCGTCTTCCCGTACGAGCCTTAGGAGCCCCTTGGAACTGCGCGTCCTCGTCGCCGACGACCAGGCCCTGGTGCGGGGCAGCTTCCGCGTCCTCCTCGACACGACTCCCGGCCTGCGCACCGTCGGCGAGGCGGGCACCGGCGCGGAGGCCGTCGAACTGGCCGAACGCGAACGCCCCGACGTCGTCCTCATGGACGTCCGGATGCCCGAGATGGACGGCATTGAGGCGACCCGGCGGATCTGCGCAGACCTCCCTGACATCCGCGTCCTGATCCTCACGACCTTCGACCTGGACTCCTACGTCTACTCCGCGCTCCGCGCAGGGGCCAGCGGCTTCCTCCTCAAGGACACCCCGCCCGCCGACCTCCTATCGGCCGTCCGCGTGGTGGCCGCCGGAGACTCCCTGCTCGCTCCCACGGTGACCCGCCGCCTGATCGCCGAGTTCGTCCGCCGCCCCGAGATCCAGCTCCCTCCGAGCCTGGACGGCCTCACCGACCGCGAACGGGAGGTCCTCACCCTCGTAGCCCGAGGCCTGTCCAACACCGAACTGGCCGAACACCTGCACCTCAGCCCCGCCACCGTCAAGACCCACATCGGACACCTCCTGGCCAAGCTCCAAGCCCGAGATCGCGCCCAACTAGTGATAGCCGCCTACGAATCCGGCCTAGTCCGCCCCCGCTGACGTCACACCCTTGGCAACCCGATCAACCAAGGACACCGCACTACGAGAAGCCAAGGCCCGACCAACCCACAGCGGCGCCAAGAGCCCGGTCACGTCCAGCGGAGTGGTGTAAGAGTCGCCTCCGCGTGATCCTGTTTCTGCAGGTTAAGCGGTGAGTTCTCGCTTGTCGATCTTGGGGTCGGGTGTGGTGTCTTCGATCACCCGCAAGCGTGC
>NZ_JBIRAX010000029.1:0-7683 GCF_044326375.1 Actinomadura sp. 3N508 | reverse complement strand
GGCGGGCGGGGGATGGCGGAGGCACGGGGGGCTCCGGGGGGTCGTCCCCCCGGGAAAAGGCGAAGGGCCCGCGGGAAGGGCGCAAAACGCCCGACCACACGGACCCAGATCCGTAGCGGGGGCAGGATTTGAACCTGCGACCTCTGGGTTATGAGCCCAGCGAGCTACCGAACTGCTCCACCCCGCGGTGATGGGTTAACTGTATGGGGCGGGGGGTGGTTGCGCAAACTGGTTTGGGGTGGTGCGGGGGCTTGGAGGGCGGCGGTGAGCATGGTGGTGAGGTCGGCGACGAAGGTGTGGTGGTCGAGGAGGGTGTGCTGGGGGGTGGTGGGGTCGAGGCGGCCGGTGCGGTCGGCGAGGGCGGTGGTGAGGAAGGCGATGGCGATGGCGATGCGTTCGAGCGCGAGGGGTTCGGGAAGGACGGCGCGGCAGGCGCTTTCGAGCAGCTCTAGCTGACGGGCGAGGCTGGTGCCGTCGAGGAGCGCCGGGGGGTGGTGGTCGCGGATGCCGGCGCGTCCGGCGAGCTGGGCGGTGATGCGGAGGAAGTCGCGGCCTTGTTCGGTGTGGAGTTCGTCGGCGGTGGGGTGGACGATCGCGGCGACGATGCCCGGCAGGTCGCAGGGGTCGTCGAGGGCCTGGAGGGTGGCGGCGCGGGCGGGTTCCATGCGGGTGATGCCGGCGCGGAGGATGGCTTCGAGGAGGCCCGCGCGGGAGCCGAAGTGGTAGGTGATCGCGGAGTCGTTGCCCTGTCCGGCGGTGGCGATGACGTCGCGGGTGCGGGCGGCGTCGATGCCGTCGGCGGCGAAGTGGCGGGCGCCGGCGCGCAGGAGGCGTTCGCGGGTGGCTCTTGCGTCTTTCGGCACGCCGATGATACTAACAGGGAGCGTTATTAACGGTGGCCGTTAGAGCCGGAGGTCCCATAGTGGACGTCTACGACCCGTTCGATCCCGGATTCCAGGCCGACCCCTATCCCGCGTACCGGCGGCTCCGCGACGAGGAGCCCGTCCACCGGCACGATGATCCGCCGTTCTGGGCGCTGTCGCGGTTCGAGGACATCTGGGCGGCGACGCGGGACGCGGGGACGTTCTCGTCCGCCCAGGGCCTGACGTTCTATCCGGACGAGATCGGCACGCTCGGCCTGGCCCCGACGATCGTGATGCTGGACCCGCCGCGGCACACCGTCCTGCGCCGCCTGATCAGCCACGCGTTCACACCGCGCCGCATCGCGGCCCTGGAGGAGGTGCTGCGCGGATTCGCCAGGTCGAGAATCAGGCTCATGGAGCAGAAGGCGGCGGACGGCGCCCGGCCCGACCTGCACCAGGATTTCGCGTCGCCGCTGCCGACGTTCGCGCTCGCTCGGCTGCTGGGCGTCCCGGAGGCGGACCGGGCGCGGTTCGGCCCGTGGGTGTCCGCGCTGACGACCCTCCAGGACGACGGTTTCCACCTGAAGGCGATGAAGGGCGGGGCGGCGGACGCGGTGGCCGAGATGTTCGGCTACTTCACCGAGGTGATCGCCGCGCGCCGCGCGGACCCCTCCGGCGACGACCTGGTCAGCGCCCTGACGGCCGCCGAGGTGGACGGGGAGCGCCTCACCGACTGGGACATTCTCGGGTTCTGCTTCGTCATGGTCGCGGGCGGCAACGACACGACCGGGAACCTGATCTCGCACGGGGTGGCCCTGCTGGACGGCGACCACGCGCAGCGCGAGCGGCTCGCCGCCGACCGGTCGCTCGTCCCGAACGCGCTGCTGGAGTTCCTGCGGCTGGAGGGCTCGGTGCAGGCGCTGGCCCGGACGACGACGCGCCCGGTGACGCTCCACGGGACGGAGATCCCGGCGGGCGAGAAGGTCATGATGCTGTTCGGCGCGGCGAACCGGGACGAGCGCGAGTTCGGCCCGTCCGCCGGCGACCTCGACATCACCCGGGACATCCCACGCCATCTCGGCTTCTCCAGCGGCGTGCACTTCTGCATCGGCTCACACTTGGCCAAGCTGCAAGCCCGCGTCGCCCTGGAAGAACTGCTCCACGCGCACCCGAACGTAGGCGTCGACATAGACAACGCAGAACGGATCGCATCACCGTTCACCCGTGGCTGGGTGTCGCTCCCAGCCACGGGCATAACGGCCGCTTAGCCCATGTGCGGGTAGCGGTAGTCGGTCGGCGGGACGAAGGTCTCCTTGATGGAGCGCGGCGACGTCCAGCGGAGCAGGTTGAACACCGATCCGGCCTTGTCGTTGGTGCCGGAGGCGCGCGCGCCGCCGAACGGCTGCTGCCCCACGACGGCGCCGGTGGGCTTGTCGTTGATGTAGAAGTTGCCGGCCGCGTACCGGAGCACTTCGGCGGTGTGCGCGGCTGCGGCCCGGTCGCCCGCGACGACGGCCCCGGTCAGCGCGTACGGGGCGACGGACTCCATCTGCGCGAGCGTCTCCTCGTACCGCTCGTCGTCGTACACATGGACGCCGAGAATGGGCCCGAAGTACTCGGTGCGGAAGATGTCGTTCCCGGGGTCGCCGGACACGAGGACGGTCGGCCGGACGAAGTACCCGACCGTGTCGTCGTACGTCCCCCCGGCGACGATCTCGACGTCGGGGTCGGCCTGGGCCCGCTCGATGGCCGCCTTGTTCTTGGCGAAGGCCCGCTCGTCGATGAGCGCGCCGATGAAGTTGGACAGGTCGGCGACGTCCCCCATGGTGAGCCCCTCGACCTCGGCGACGAACTCGTCCTTGAACCCGCCCTCCCAGATCGACCGCGGGATGTACGCCCGCGACGCCGCCGAGCACTTCTGCCCCTGGTACTCGAACGCGCCGCGCACCAGCACCGTCTTCAGGACGGCCGGGTCGGCGGACGGGTGCGCGACGACGAAGTCCTTGCCGCCGGTCTCGCCGACGAGCCGGGGATAGCCGCGGAACTTGTCGAGATTGGCCCCGACCGTCTTCCACAGATGCTTGAAAGTGGCGGTGGACCCGGTGAAGTGAATTCCCGCCAGATCAGGATGCTGGAGCGCGACATCCGAAACAGCGACACCATCGCCCGTCACCAGGTTGATGACACCCGCCGGCAGCCCGGCCTCCTCCAGCAACCGCATCAGCAGAACAGCCGAGTACGTCTGCGTGGGCGACGGCTTCCACACCACCACGTTGCCCATCAGCGCGGGCGCGGTCGGCAGGTTCGCGGCGATCGCGGTGAAGTTGAACGGGGTGATCGCGTAGACGAACCCCTCCAGCGGACGGTGATCCGACCGGTTCCACACCCCGAGGCCGCTGATCGGCTGCTCGGCGAGGATCCGGCGGGCGAAGTGCACGTTGAAGCGCCAGAAGTCGACCAGCTCGCACGGGCTGTCGATCTCCGCCTGCTGGACGGTCTTGGACTGCCCGAGCATCGTCGCGGCCAGCAGCGTCTCCCGCCACGGCCCGGACAGCAGGTCGGCGGCCCGCAGGAAGATCGCGGCCCGGTCGTCGAACGACAGCGCCCGCCAGGCCGGCGCGGCCTCCAGCGCCGCCGCGATCGCGTCCCGCGCGTCGTCCTGCGTCGCGGTGCCGAACGTCCCGAGAACGGACGCGTGCCTGTGCGGCTGGACGACGGCGACCTTCGCGCCCGCCCCCAGCCGGCGCTGCCCGCCGATCGTCATGGGCAGGTCGATCGGTGCCTCCGCGGTCAGCTCGGCGAGCTTCGCCTCTAGCCTGGCCCGCTCGGCGCTGCCCGGGGCGTAGCCGCGCACCGGCTCGTTCTCCGGGGTCGGAACATTGGTGACGGCGTCCATGAAGGGAACCCTCCTGCTCAACGCGAAACGAACGAACGAAGAAAGAACACGAGATTGGCGGGCCGCTCGGCCAGGCGCCGCATGAAATACCCGTACCAGTCGGCCCCGTACGGGACGTACACGCGCATCTGGTGGGCCTCGGCGAGCCGCCTCTGCTCGGCCGTCCGGATCCCGTAAAGCATCTGGAATTCATACGAGGACGGCGACCGCTCGGCGGCCAGCGCCAGCGCGATCTCGATGATGCGCGGGTCGTGGCTGCCGACCATCGGATATCCGTCACCGCGCATGAGCGTCCGCAGCGCCCGCACGTAGGCGCGGTCAACCTCACGCTTGCTCTGATAGGCCACCGACGCGGGCTCCGCATAGGCGCCCTTCACCAGCCGCACCCGCGACCCGTCCCCGATCAGTTCCTTGAGATCACCGTCGGTGCGCCGCAGCATCGACTGAATGGCGACGCCGACCCAAGGGAAGTCGACGCGCAGCTTCCCGAGAATCTCCAGCGTGGAGTCCACGGTGGTGTGGTCTTCCATATCGAGCGTGACGGTCATGCCGACCCGTCCCGCCATCGCGCAGATCTCCCGCGCATTGTCGAGCGCGAGGTCCCCGGGAAGCATCTGCCCGAGCGCCGACAGTTTCACCGACGCGTCCGCGCCCCCGGCAAGACCCTGCTCGGCGAAAGCGGCGAACAGCTCCAGATAGGCGTCCCGCGTGGCCTCGGCCTGCCCCCGATCCTTGGTGTCCTCCCCCAGATGATCAAGAGTGACCTTCAGCCCGCCGGCCCCGAGCTCCCTGACCACCCCGAGCGCGGCGTCCAGATCCTCCCCCGCGACGAACCGGTCGACGACACCCCTGGTCAGCGGCATGGACGTCACAACACCACGCATCCGCCGGCTACGCGCGGCGGCGAGGAGCAAAGGACTGAGCATCAGACCCTCCATCAACGAGGAACACCAAGCACGTTAAGAGCGTCCGCCCCCACCACGTATAGTCGGATGTAACTTCCTGAACCCCAATTCTTCATACAAACGTACAAAGGGGAGGCGTCGATGGACCTCCAGGAGATCGCCGAGAACGCGGCCGACCTCCTCCACGCCCCCGCCACCTTGGAGGACCGCGACTTCCACCTCGTGGCCTACGCGCCCCACGGCGACACCATCGACCCCGTCCGGATGGAGTCGATCCTGCACCGCCGCGCCACCGACGCCGTCCGCACCCGCTTCGAGCGCCACGGCATCGCCCGCGCGACGGGCCCCGTCCGCATCCCCGCCGACACCTCGGTCGGCCAGCTGGGCCGCCTCTGCCTGCCCGTCCGCTGGAACAACGTCACCTACGGCTATCTCTGGCTGCTGGACGACCAGGAGCGCATCACCGGCGCCGAGGCCGCCCGCGCCATGCCCCTCTGCGAACGCGCCGGCCTCCTCATGGCCCGCCAGGCGCGCGAGCGCGACGACCTCGGCTGGAAGGTCGCCGACCTCCTCTCCGCCCACCCCGACACCCGAACCCAGGCCGCGACGGAACTCACAGAGGCCGCGGCCCCCGACGCCCCATTCACGGTCGCCGTCCTACGAACCCCAAGCCCGGAACCACTGAACCCCTGGCTACTCCCCCACTCCGCCCTGACGACGGTGTGGCAACGCGACCACGTCCTGGTCCTCCCCCAGACGGTCGCCCGCACGACGGTAGACAGAGCCCGCCGCCTCCTAGAGGAGCGCAACACACCCGTCCAGGCAGGCGTCTATGCCCCATGCCCGACCCTCGACCACGTCCACGAGGGCTGGCTCCGCGCCCGCGTCGCCGCCCGCACCGCCGCCCCCGGCGAAACCCGAGACTGGACGACCTTGGGCGTCCTCCGCCTCCTCCGCACCGCAGGCGACGAGGCCCTGACCCAAACGACCCAGACCAAGGGCACCGAGCAGCTCCTGCAACACCCGGACCTGGCCGAAACAGCCCGCACCTACCTGGACCTGGCGGGCAACGTCCAGAAAACATCCCAGTCCCTGAACATCCACCGCCAGACCCTCTACCACCGCCTACGCCGCATAGAAGACCTGACGGCCCTGACCCTCACCAACGGCCAAGACCGCCTGACCCTCCACCTGGCCCTAACCCTCGCCCCCCACCTGGACCAACCCACTCACCGCAACGAAACCGCGGAGAACCTGCGAACCCAGGATTCTTGATCAAGAGGTGGCGAGGCCGCCGTGCTGAGCGCGAAGCTCCCGCTTGAGAATCTTGCCGCTCGGGTTCTTGGGCAGGGAATCAGCGAGCACCACATACTTGGGCCGCTTGTACCCGGCCAGCCGCTCCCGCACATGCGCGTCAACGTCGACCGCACTCAACTCAACACCTGGCTTGGGCACGACGACGGCGGTGACGGCCTCGATCCACCGGGGATGGCTGATGCCGAAGACGGCGACCTCCGCGACGCCCTCCATCTCGTAGATCGCCTCTTCGACCTCCCGGCTGGCGACGTTCTCGCCCCCGGTCTTGATCATGTCCTTCTTCCGGTCGACGACGGAGAGGTACCCGTCCTCGGTCATGACGCCGAGATCCCCCGAATGGAACCACCCGCCACGGAACGCCTCCGCGGTCTTCTCCTCGTCCCGGTAATACCCGAGCGCCGCATGGGGGCTGCGATGCACGATCTCCCCGACCTCGCCCGCAGAAACAGGGTTCCCATCGTCGTCCACGAGGATGGTCTCGACATTGATGGCCGCTTTTCCAGCGCTCCCCGCCCGCTCCAACTGCTCATGCGGACGCAGAATGGTCGCGAGCGGCGCCATCTCGGTCTGCCCGTAGAAGTTCCACAGCCGCACCTCGGGCAGCCGCCGCAGAAGCTCCCGCAGCACCTCCACCGGCATCGCCGACGCGCCGTAGTACCCCTTGCGGAGGCTGGACAGATCCCGCCTGTCGAAGTCCGGATGGCGCAGCAAGGCGATCCACACGGTAGGCGGGCAGAACAGCTTGGTGACCTTCTCCCGCTCGATGGTCTCCAGCAGCACAGCCGGGTCGGGCCCAGGCACGATGATGCTGGTCGCCCCCAGATAGACATCGACCGAGAAGAAGCAGTCGAGCTGCGCGCAGTGATACATCGGCAGCGAATGGACCTCGACGTCGTCCTCGGTCATCCCGCCGTCAACGACGCAGCTGACGTACTGCGAAATCAGTGAGCGGCTCGACAACATGACGCCTTTGGGACGCGACTCGGTCCCGGACGTGTACATGAGCCGCAACGGATCGTCGTCCCCGACGAGAACCTCGGGCGCACTGTCCGGCCCGGCACTCCACCAGACCCCGACGTCCTCCCACCCGGCCGCAGGAACGCCCCCGGACAACCCGATCCACCCACGCACTCCGCCCTCGACTCCCGCAATGGCCAGAGCCTTCTCCGCGGTGGGGACGAGCGCGTCCTCGGCAACGATCCCAGAGGCCCCGGAATGCCCGAGAATGTAGGCGGTCTCATCCGCGTTCAACATGAAGTTGACCGGCACGAGCACCACCCCGAGTTTCGCGGTGGCGAACGCCAGCACCGCGTACTCCCAGCAGTTGTGGCTGAGCAACGCGAGCCGATCCCCTTTGCCGGCGCCCCGCTCCACCAACGCATGCGCCGCCCGGTTCACGGCCGTGTCGAACTCCGCGAAAGTGACCCGCCGTTCCCCGCTGACCACGGCCACCTTGTCCGGATACCGCCGCGCCGTCCGATGCAGAAGATCACCAGCCGAATGCTGCCGCGCACGAGCAACCGCCTGCTCCATGGACGCCTCCCCACCCAGAACCCCAGGTAGACCCTCCCGTGAGCCCACCTTTCGCGCGATCATAACCACGCCCGCCGTCCCCACAACCACCCCCAAACAGGGGCAGAAGGAGGCGACGAAATTTCGGCGGCGCCAAGGAGAAACGGGGGTCCAGGGGCGGAGCCCCGGG
>NZ_JBIRAX010000028.1:0-7808 GCF_044326375.1 Actinomadura sp. 3N508 | reverse complement strand
GGCCGGCGGGCTACGCAAGGCCGGCGGGCTACGCAAGGCCGGCGGGCTACGCAAGGCCGGCGGGCTACGCAAGGCCGGCGGGCTACGCAAGGCCGGCGGGCTACGCAAGGCCGGCGGGCTACGCAAGCCGAAAGGGATACGGGGGGCTGGTCGGGCATGCACGCCTGACGGGCATCGGAAGGCGAGCGGGTCTCGCCTGCTGGACGGGCTACGCGGGTCTGGCCGGGCATGCAGGACCGAGGGGCTTCAGAAAGCGAGCGGGCTCCGCAAGGCGGACGGGCCGGTCGGGCCAGGCAGGTCTGGCGGGGCGCGCAGGTCTGGCGGGGCGCGCAGGTCTGGCGGGGCGCGCAGGTCTGGCGGGGCACGCAAACCGAAGGGGCTGCGCAAGCCGAGCGGGCTTTGGAAAGCGGGCGGGTTTCGTATGGCGGGCGGGCTATGCAGGTCGGACGCGTTCCGCCGATCGGTCATGGCCTGCGCAGGTGGACGGGCGGGGGTTCGGAGTGGTCGCCCTCGGGGCGTTCTCGGCGCCGTCCCGTTCCTCCAGGACGGACGCGATGCGGTGCAACGCCTCCGCCATCGAGACCAGCGCCTGCACCTGGGCCGCCGCCATCAGATTCCCCGGCGAGGGGTCGGCGGCCTGCGCCTCCGCGGCGGCGTCAAAGGCCTGCTGGCTCCACCAATGCACGCGGCGATCCTATTCGAGGCGGCAGGGGCGTCACCTGCCGCCGCGCCGCTGGTCACCGGGACCGAAGGAAAGGTGTGACTCGTGAACACGGAACCGCCCGCGGCTCCCCCGTCCGGACGTCCGGACGGCGGCGCGCCTCCACGATGGGCGACGAAGCCGGTGCGTCGGCTGACCGCCGGGGAACTCGCCGAGGCCCTTACCTACTTGGAACGGCACCATCCCGACGACGACGTCCTGGGCCGTGCCTTGGCGGGCGAGTTCGCCCGCCGCACCGCGGCCTCGGAATTCGCCCACCGAACCGCCACCACCACCGACCGCCCCACCCCGCCCCGTCCGCCGTGACCGGGCACCGGGTCAGGTCGGGTCGGGGACTCGGGCGTTTTCGTCGTGGGCCGGGGCAGAGGGCTGTGCAGCGGTGCGCCGGAGGAGCAGGGGGACGCAGAGGAAGATGAACGTCCCCATGACGGCGAAATACGGCACGGTTCCGGCGTCCAGCAGGAAGCCGCCGGCGAACGGGCCCAGGAAGAAGCCGAGCTGGCGGACCTCGGACAGGCCGAAGTAGGCGCCCTTGTGCTCGTCGTCCGCCATCTCGTGGACGGCCATGTCCGGCATCGGCAGCAGGATGCCCTCGCCGATCGTCCAGAACACGATGCCGACGTACAGCCAGGCCAGGCTGGACGGGCTCGCCCAGAAGCAGGCGAACGCGACCGTGAAGTTCAGCGCACCGGCGACGACCATGACGTTGCGGCCGAGCCGTCCGGACACCCGGTCGATGGGGAGCTGGAGGGCCAGGGCGAGGACGGCGTTGGTGATGAATAGCGCGGCGAAGTACTCCTCGGTGCGGTCGCCGTACCTGCTCTTCATATAGAGCGGGATCATGGACTCCATCTGGGAGAAGACGAAGAAGACCACGATCCCGGCGGTGACGACGGCGAGGAGCCGCCGGTCCCGCAGCGTCGCCGCCACCGGACTCCGGGACGACGCGCGTCCCCGCACGGTGGGCGGCGGCCCAAGCGACCGGCGCGACCGACGCGACCGGCGCGACCGGATCGGCTCGAGCGCCGCGAGGTCCGCGTGCCGCAGCACGACGAGGACGAGGTAGGCAGCGTAGAAACCAGCGGGGACCGCGAAGAACGCCACCGCGCCGACCTGGTAGAGCGCGCCGCCGATGGCCGGGCCGCCGATCGCGCCCGCGCACAGCGTCATATAGCGGACGCGGAACACGCGGCCTTCGCCGTCCGCCACCTGGGACAGCAGCTTCTTCGCACCCGGCTCCACCATCAGCCGCGCGACGCCCAGCAGCAGGAACAGGACGATGATCGCCGTGGCGGCGCGGGCCGTGGCCAGCAAGGCGTAGACGGCGACGTAGAGCAGCAGCCCGACCCGCATGAGCGGGACGGCGCCCAGCCGGTCCACGATCATCCCGCCGAGCAGGCCGCCGAACGCGGCGGTGAGCGCGACCGCCCCGACGACCGCGCCGACCGCGGGCTTCCCGAGGGCCGTGTGCTCGCTCAGGTACAGCGGCGCGAACGGCATGGCCGCGAAGAAGGCGAGCGAGTTCAGCAGCGCCCCGCCTTCGAGGAGCCGCTGCGCCGGGCTGAGCCGCCACAGCGGCGCCCGTGCCCGTGCCCGTTCCTCATCCGCCACGCCGGGCACCGTACGCGACCCCACCGACATCCCAGAGCTTCGGAGCCGCCGGGCCCTCGAAGCCGCGGGGGCCTTCAGGACCGCGGAGCCTTCGGAGCCGCAGGGCCTTCGAGGGCTAGGGGTTCTCGACGGCTTGGGGCCTTGAGGCCTTCGATGGTCCGTGCGGCGCGGTATTCGTTCGAGGTCGGCATTCTTGGCATCGGCATTTTCGGGGGAACGGCGGGGAGGGGGGTCTCATGGACGTTCGACTGCGCAGAGTGTACGACCAGGTTTCTTCCGGTGACGGAAAGCGGATCCTCGTCGATCGGGTGTGGCCGCGGGGGCTGTCGAAGGAGAAGGCACGGCTGGACGAGTGGGCGAAGGATGTCGCCCCGTCCACCGAGCTTCGCAAGTGGTACGGCCACAGTGTTGATAAGTTCGACGAGTTCGCCCGCCGATACAAGGCCGAACTTGAGGATCCTGGCCGAGCGGCCTCTTTGGACCGTCTTCGGGAGCTCGCCGGCCAGGGGACCATCACCCTCCTCACGGCGACCAGGGACATCGACCACAGCCAGGCCGCAGTCCTGGCGGCACTTCTGCGGCATGGTGGGTAAACGTCATTGAGTTGGCCGGAATGTGCCAAGGCATAAAGACGCCATCCGGCACCCTGTTCCGCCGCACGTCACGCGGGTTCTGGAACGGTTTCTATGTGGTCTGTAAGGCCGATTGAATTCTATCCCTCAACTTGATGGAACGTTCCGTTCACAATGAATGCCGTTGGACGCTCCATTCTTGCTGATCAACGCAGGTGTACCGAGGTCAAGGCCCGGTTTTCGCGTGTTGAAAGTTGGTGATTGACCGTTCTAAACGGCCAGCTTTACTCTCCTTTTGCGCAGGCTCCAGCAAGGAGGAATCGCATGCGTAAAGGGATCGTTTTTTCGGCGGTCGCTGCTATCGCCATGGCCGCCGCGTCAGCGGGGCCGGCGGCGGCCGCTGCTCCCGGGTCGTACCTGGTCCCGGGACCCGACGGTGTGACGATCGAGATCGCCACCGTCAACGGGTCCGGCTGCCCGGCGGGAACGGCCGCCGTCGCAGTGTCGGACGACAAGGAGGCCTTCACGGTCACCTACAGCGACTACACGGTCATGGCAGGCGGTGGCGCGGCGTCGACGGACTTCCGCAAGAACTGCCAGATCAGCATGAAGGTGCACGTCCCCCAGGGCTTCACCTATGCGATCTCCAACACCGACTACAGGGGCTTCGCGTCCCTGCCGGCCGGTGCGACCGGTGTGCAGAAGGCCAGCTACTACTTCCAGGGCCAGCAGCAGACTGCTGCGAAGACGCACACGCTTCGGGGTGAGTACGCCGACAACTTCCAGTTCACCGACACCAACGACGTGGGTCAGATGGTCTGGAAGCCGTGCGGCGAGGAACGCAACTTCAACATCAACACCGAGCTCCGCGTTACCAAGGGTTCGAACCCGGAGGAAATGGCCTTCATGGCCATGGACTCCGCCGACGGCAGCATCAAGACCATCTACCGGTTCGAGTGGATGAAGTGCCCCCCCGCGTGGTGAAGGAGTAAGAACAATGCGTAAAAGCCTGACTGCGGCAGCGGCGGCGATCCCCGCCCTGGCGCTGGCCCTGGCCGCGGCCCCCACCGCGTCCGCCGACGTCAACGACCCCCCGCCCGACGAGCAGATCACCCTCAACCTGCTGACCGTGAACGGTTCCGGCTGCCCCGCCGGCACCACCGCGGTCGCCCCGGCGAGCGACAACACGGGCTTCACCGTCACCTACAGCGACTACCTCGCGCAGGCCGGCGGCAGCTCCAACCCGACCGACTTCCGCAAGAACTGCCAGCTGGCCCTCCGCGTCCACGTGCCGCAGGGCTTCACCTACGCGATCGCCGGAGCCGACTACCGCGGCTTCGCGCACCTCGAAGAGGGCGCGACCGGCCTGCAGCGCGCGAGCTACTACCACCAGGGTCAGTCGCAGACGAGCCAGTCTTCGCACACGGTGAAGGGCTCGTACTCCGACAACTGGCAGTTCTCCGACCGCACCGAGGTCGCCGAGCTCGTCTGGAAGCCCTGCGGTGAGGACCGCAACTTCAACATCAACACCGAGCTCCGCGTGATGAAGGGCGCCTCGAAGGACACGAGCTTCATGGCCTTCGACTCCACCGACGGTAGCGTCAAGACGACCTACCACCTCGCGTGGAAGAAGTGCGACGCCTGATCTTGACGTCTGACGCTTCATAGCGGACGTCGCCCCACGCCGGGTCGCGTCCTCACCCAGGGAGGACGCGACCCGGTCCGTTATACCCCGCGCATTCAATGCGCTTATATCCGCCCCAGCCTGCCGCTACCGCCCCGCCTGATCGTTCCGTCCCCCCAGACGGGCTCCCACGACCAGGCGGGGCGGACGGCCGTACCGAACGAGCGGAGGCGGACGGGCGCAGCGGACGGGCGTGGCGGGGGCCTAGCAGGGGTCTATTGAGGGGGCAACCCGGGCTGGGAGCTGGAGCTGATCGGCAAGGTCCTGTGGTGGGGGCTTGTCAAAGTCGGTGAAAAGCAGGTTTTAGCATGGAGGGGTATCCGACGAAGGGATCTTCACCATGCCGTTGGCCCCTCGCCTGCCGGCCCCGCCCGAGATCTTGGCAGTCCTGGAGGAGTCGTACGAGAGGGTTCTGCGGCGTGACCCGGGGGAGGCGGAGTTCCACCAGGCCGTCCACGAGGTGCTGGAGTCCCTCGGCCCGGTGCTCGGGGCGCGTCCCGGGCTGGGTGCGGCGAAGCTGGTCGAGCGGCTGATCGAGCCCGAGCGCCAGATCATGTTCCGCGTCCCGTGGCAGGACGACGAGGGCCGCGTCCACGTCAACCGCGGGTTCCGGGTGGAGTTCAACGGCGCGCTGGGCCCGTACAAGGGCGGGTTGCGCTTTCATCCCACCGTCAACCTCGGCATCGTGAAGTTCCTCGGCTTCGAGCAGATCTTCAAGAACGCGCTGACCGGGCTCGGCATCGGCGGCGGCAAGGGCGGCAGCGACTTCGACCCGCACGGCCGGTCCGACGAGGAGGTCATGCGGTTCTGCCAGTCGTTCATGACCGAGCTGCACCGGCACGTCGGCGAGCACACCGACGTCCCCGCCGGGGACATCGGCGTCGGCGCCCGCGAGATCGGCTACCTGTTCGGCCAGTACCGGCGGATCACGAACCGGTGGGAGGCGGGCGTCCTGACCGGCAAGGGCCTGCTGTGGGGCGGCTCAGCGGGCCGGACGGAGGCCACCGGCTACGGGAACGTCCTGTTCACGGCCGAGATGCTCCGGCGGCGCGGCGAGGACCTGGACGGCCAGCAGATCGTCGTGTCCGGCTCCGGGAACGTCGCGATCTACACGATCGAGAAGGCGCAGCAGCTCGGCGCGAACGTGATCACCGTGTCCGACTCGGGCGGCTACGTGGTGGACGAGAAGGGCATCGACCTCGATCTCCTCAAGCACGTCAAGGAGGTCGACCGGGGCCGCGTCTCCGACTACGCCACCCTGCGCGGCGCGTCCGCCCGCTTCGTGCCTGGCGGCCGCGTCTGGGACGTCCCAGCCGACATTGCGCTCCCCTCCGCGACGCAGAACGAGCTGGACGCGGAGGCGGCGGCGATCCTGGTCCGCAACGGCGTCAAGGCCGTCTCAGAGGGCGCGAACATGCCGACGACGCCAGAGGCCGTCCACGTCTTCCAGGAGGCGGACGTGGCGTTCGGCCCCGGCAAGGCCGCCAACGCGGGCGGTGTCGCCGTGAGCGCGCTGGAGATGCGCCAGAACGCGGGCCGCGAGTCCTGGACGTTCACCCGCGTCGAGGAGGAGCTCGCCGGGATCATGAGCGCCATCCACGACACTTGCTACGAGACCGCCGACCGCTACGGCGCCCCCGGCGACTACGTAGTCGGCGCCAACATCGCAGGCTTCGAGCGCGTAGCCGACGCGATGCTCGCACAGGGCCTGATCTAAGGCCGCTCTAAAGCGGCCCTATAGCGAACCGGCCTGATCCGGTCACGCGGCAGAATGTCTTCGACGGCCTGTATGGACAGGGGGCCATGTGATGGCGGACGGCTCGGAGCGCGACCGAGTGATAGCGGAATGCCTGGCCAAGCAAGGAGCTGTGGAGGACTATCCGTTCGGCGACGAGGTGGCGGTCTTCAAAGTCGCCGGACGGATGTTCGCGCTCGTGCCGCTGGGCTCGGCGGAGGAGAGCATCAGCCTCAAGTGCGATCCCGATCTGGCCGTCGATCTCCGCGGCCGCTATCCCGCGATCACTGCGGGCTATCACCTCAACAAGCGGCATTGGAACACCGTGACCCTCGACGGTTCGGTCCCCGAAGACGAACTGCTGGAGCTGATCGACCACTCCTATGAATTGGTCGTGGCACGCCTCACCAAGGCCCAACGCAACGAACTACGCCCTTGACGGCCCGTCGCCCAAGGCACCCGGTGGTCGATCTCCTGCTCCGCCCGCTGGTTCGGAGGCACAGGCCCGTTCAATCCGAAGTTCACGGCCTCCCCCGAGACATTCACCACGCCAGTGTTGACCCTGAACGATGCCACCCGGACCGCGGGATTCTCCTTCGGGTGCCTCCGCAGCCAGTCGTACACCGTGACCCTGACCGTCCTGGACAATAACGACAACAGCACCTCAACCCAGGTGCGTTCCTACATCCCCTGCGGCAACCTGTAACTCGGCCGGAGCGACCGGCGGCGTGGCCCACAGTCAGT
This sequence comes from Actinomadura sp. 3N508, assembly GCF_044326375.1. NCBI lineage: Bacteria > Bacillati > Actinomycetota > Actinomycetes > Streptosporangiales > Thermomonosporaceae > Actinomadura > Actinomadura sp. 3N508. Next base: position 741 of record NZ_JBIRAX010000028.1, on the reverse strand, counting down.
CGTGAGAGCCGGTCGCCAGCCGCCGGTGAGGCAGCGGCGGCGCGGGCTTACGTCGAGGGGTCATGTCCAGCCCCCGCCGGAAAGATTGAAGAAGTCGGCAACCTTGGCAGATCAGGTTCCACGCAATGAGCCACCCGGCTCGGCGAGCGGCGTGGACGGCGCCGATGTGACCACCCACGGGGGCGTCGTAAATTTGCGCACAATTCAGCGGTGTGGTCGGGCAGGACGTCCATCGGCTTGCCTGTTTCATGAGGATCAAGCTCGCCCGCTGATTTCTGTTGCAGGGTGGGCGGTTGTTAGGCGGCTTGGGCGAGGTGGACGGGTGGCCCATGCGCGTCCGGTGGTGGGAGAACGCGGTAGATGTGGCGTCCGGTGCTGTCGCGGACGATGTTCATCTGTTCGGCGTTGGTGTGTTTGAAGCGGTTGTGCCATCCGCAGCACAGGGCCAGCCGGTCGATGTCGGCAGGGCTGCCCATTGCCCAGCCGGTGACGTGGTCCACCTCGCACAGGGTCCCGGGCACCTCACACCCCTGTACCGCGCACGTCGGATACAGGGTTTCGAGGACCTGGCGTTGGCCGGGGGTGGCGAACCGGACCCGCTGGCCCAGATACAACGGCACATGGCCGCGCCCGAGGATCAGCGGTGAGACGCCCGCGCTGAGGGCGATGCGGCGGACGTGTGCGGCGGGGATGGGGGTGCCGTCGGTGAGGCGGCCGGGGGCGGCGCCGCCGGTGAGGGTG
>NZ_JBIRAX010000027.1:0-8366 GCF_044326375.1 Actinomadura sp. 3N508 | reverse complement strand
CAAGCAGATCCGGGAAGATCTTTTCGACGGAGGCAGATGAACCGAGTTCCCACACGTCAACGAACCCGCAGGCGAAGAACCCGCCAAGATCGCTTCGATGGGAGGTGCCCTACGGGCCGGCCACCTTGCGGCGTCCTGCATCCCGTCCCGGGCTTGCCACTTAAGAGTACCCCGGCCCGGATCAAGCTGCGAACCGATTTTCTCTGTTGGCTTTGCCCCTGGGCCGTCCGCCTCTCGGCGTCCCACATCCCTTGGGGCACGACGAAGACTAGGCAGCCCCGGACGGCCCGTCAAATCGGAGCGTCCATCTCCTCGTCCGATGGTGGAAACCTCCTGGTCACGGAGGGGTTAGGTGGCCGGAGGTCAGTACCCCGTCAGCGCGACGTCAGCGGGCGCTCGCCCGATGTCCGCGCCGTGTCAGTTCGCTCGGCGACGGTTGTGGGCGGCAGAGCGAAAGAAGCCGACGATCTGTGAGGGGCGACCGATGGACGATGTGATACGCGCCGAAGGGCTGCGCAAGCGGTTCGGGGACACGAAGGCTCTGGACGGCGTGGACATCTCCGCGCGCCGGGGCACGGTCCTCGGAGTGCTGGGGCCGAACGGGGCCGGGAAGACGACCGCCGTCAGGGTGCTGGCGACGCTGTTGAAGCCGGACGCCGGGCGGGCCGAAGTCTGTGGCTACGACGTCGTCAAGGACGCCGTCCAGGTGCGCGCGATGGTCGGGTTGACCGGGCAGTACGCGTCCGTGGACGAGGAGCTGACCGGCATCGAGAACCTGGTGATGATCGCCCGGCTGCTGGACTTCGAGCGGCGGGCGGCGAAGGCCAGGGCGCGCGAGCTGCTGGACCGGTTCCGGCTCACCGAGGCCGGGTCGCGCGCCGTCAAGACGTACTCGGGCGGGATGCGGCGGCGGCTCGATCTGGCGGCGAGCCTGATCAACCATCCCGAGGTCATCTACCTGGACGAGCCGACGACGGGGCTGGACCCGCGGGCCCGCAACGAGGTCTGGGACACGGTTCGCGGTGTCGTCGCCGACGGGGCGACGGTGCTGCTGACCACGCAGTATCTGGAGGAGGCGGACGCGCTCGCCGACCGGATCGCGGTGTTCGACCACGGACGGGTGATCGCGGAGGGCACGTCCGACGACCTGAAGGGGCGGATCGGGCGGCAGACGCTGGTGGTCCGCGCGGCCGAGCCGTACCGCACGGCACAGCTCGCCGCGATCGTCGCCGAGCTGATCGGGGAGCAGCCGGAGGTGCAGGAGCCGGCCGGGCTGGTGACCGCGCCGGTGCATGACCCGCGGTTGCTGTCGGCGCTGGTCAGGCGGCTGGACGACGCGTCCATCACGGCGGCGGAGCTGGCGCTGCGGATGCCGAGCCTGGACGAGGTGTTCCTCACACTCACCGGTCATCTCGCCGAAGAAGCGGCGTCCGAACTCGTCCCCGAGGGGAGCGTGGCATGACCGCCATCACCGTTGACGGGCGCCGTCCGGCCAAGGAGCCGCCCGCGCACATCAGCCCGCGGCGGACGCTGCGGCACGGGCTGACGCTGGCGTGGCGCAACATCGCGCAGCTGAAGCATTCGCCGGAGAAGCTGCTGGACACGACGCTGATGCCGATCGTGTTCCTGCTGCTGTTCCTGTACGTGTTCGGCGGGGCGGTGGCCGGCGACACGCAGTCTTACCTGCAGAAACTGCTGCCGGGGCTGATCGCGCAGATGGCGATGTTCGCGACGATGGGGCTCGGGACGGCGTTGAACGAGGACATCCACAAGGGGGTGTTCGACCGGTTCCGGAGCCTGCCGATCGCGCGTTCCGCGCCGCTGATCGGGTCGGTGCTCGGGGACACGGCCCGGTTCGTGACCGTGATGACGGTTCTGGTCGGGTTCGGGTCGCTGCTGGGGTTCCGATTCCATACCGATCCGCTGTCGGTGCTGGCCGGGTTCGCGCTCGCGTACGTGTTCTATCTCGCGGTCTGCTGGATCTCGGTGCTGGTGGGGTTGGTCGCGCCGACGCCGGACACGGTCCAGGGGCTGTCGTTCATCTGGGTGATGCCGTTGACGTTCGGGAGCAGCATCCTCGTTCCGGACACGTCCACGATGCCGGGGTGGCTGGAGGCGTGGACGAAGGTCAACCCGGTCACGCATCTCGCGGAGTCGATGCGGGCGCTGATGGTCGGCGGGCCGGTCGGGAACCACGTCTGGTACACGCTCGCGTGGGCGGCGGGGATCGTCGTCGTCACGTTCCCGCTGGCCATGCGGATGTATTCGCGGCGGGCCTGACACCCGGCCGCCCAGGTCATGCGGAGTCCGGGACCACAGCGGAGTCGGGGGCCGCTGGGGCCGTGGAGTGGACGATGGCGGGGCCGGCCGCGAAGACGTCCTCGCGGGTGACGCGGCGGCCGCGGTCGTAGGCGGCGGCGAAGGCGGCGTCGCCGAGGACGCGGGCGGCGGCCGTGAGCGTCCGGTGGACGTCGTAGCAGCCGGTGTCGCGGAATCCGCGCAGGGTGTGCGCGGTGCCGAGCAGTTCGGCGGCGCGGGTGCAGGCGGTGCGGGAGCGGCCGCCGCGCGCGGCGGCGAAGGCGGCGAGTCCCTCGACCAGCGCGGCCAGGGCCGGGTTGCCCATCAGCGCGTCGTTCTTGACGTCGCGGAACGCCCGGATGTGCCAGCCGAGCGCGGCGTCCAGGTCGCCGTCCTCCTCGGCGAGACAGCCGAGGCGGCTGTAGGTGCGGCGGACGATCTGCGCGAAGTCGGGGCGGTGCTCGCGCGGCTCGACCCACGTGAGGGCGCGGTCGGCGTGCGGGCGGGCGGCCTCGCGGTCGCCCTCCTTCAGGGCCAGCTCGCACAGCATCAGCGAGGCCCCGGCGGCTTCGGCGAACTCGCCGATCCGGTCCATCTGCGCCATCGCGAGGTGGAGTTCCTCGCGGGCCCGCGCGACATCGCCCTGGTCGGCGCGGGCCCGCGCGAGCTGGGTGAGGATCGACGCGCCCTGCTCGGGGCTGACACCGGCGGTCGCGTAGCCGTACGCCTCCTCGCCGAACCGGACGGCGTCGGCGAGCTCGCCGCGGGCCATGGCGACCTGCATCATCCCGCTGAGCCCGAGGATCATGCCGAACCGGTCGCCGAGGTCGCGGAACCGGGCGTAGCCGTCGGCGGCCTCCTCGGCTGCCGCGTCGATGCGCCCGGTGTTGATGTTCATGTGCGCGAGGAGGGCGTGGGTGACGGCGCGGACCCACGGGTCGGGGTGGTCCTGGACGCGGCGCAGGCGCCGCTCGATCTCGTCCATGTCGCCGCTGAACATGCTGGACGCGGGTTCGGTGAGGGCGAGGACGGGATGCATCGGCGTCCCGGGCACGAGCTCGGGGACGCTGTTGAAGATCGCGCTCAGCGACTCCGGCACCGGCCCGGTCTCCCGGCTCATCTGCGAGATGAGGCCCGCCGTGACGACGCACAGGGCGTACGGCTCCTCCAGGTCCGGCGGGACGGTGTCGCCGACCATGTCGCGGACGGCGACCGCCCAGTGCCCCGCCTCCATCTCCAGGTCGCGCATGAGCCAGAACCACACCAGCGCCGCCACCAGCCGCAGGCCCGACTCCCGGTCGCGCGTCTCGATGATGTGCCGGAACGCGACGGTGACGTTGCCGCGTTCGTCGGCGAGCCGTTCGGCCCAGCGGAGCTGGTCGTGGCGGCGCAGCTCCGGCTCGGCGCGTTCGGCGAGGTCGACCAGGTAGGCGGCGTGCGCGGACCGGACACGTCCGGTCTCGCCCGCCTCCTCCAGCCGCTCCCCCGCGTACACGCGGACGGTCTCCAGCAGCCGGTAGCGGACGTCGGCGTTGCCGTCGGCCATCACCAGCGACTTGTCGATCAGCGCGGCGATCACGTCGATGACGTCGTGGGGCTCGGGGGCGTCCGGCGCGGCGAGGCCGCAGACGTGCACGGCGGCGTCCGGCGCGGCGCCGCCCGCGAACACCGACAGGCGGCGCAGGACGGTGCGTTCGACGTCGTCCAGCAGGTCCCAGCTCCAGTCGACGACTGCGCGGAGCGTCCGGTGCCGGGGCAGCGCGGCGCGGCTGCCGCCGGTGAGGAGCCGGAACCGGTCGCCGAGCCGGGCCGCGATCTGGCCGGAGGTGAGGGAGCGCAGCCGGGCGGCGGCCAGTTCGATGGCGAGCGGGATGCCGTCGAGGGCGCGGCAGATCGCGATGACGTCGGCGACGGTTCCGGCGTCGACCGTGAAGCCGGGGCGGACGGCCGCGGCCCGGTCGGCGAACAGCCGGACGGACCCGTAGCCGAGCGCGTCCGCGGGGTCGGTCACGGCGTCGTCCGGCAGCGGGAGGGACGGCACCGGGCACAGCGACTCGCCGGTGATGCCGAGCGGCTCGCGGCTGGTGGCGAGGATCCGCACGCCCTCGGCCTGCGCGAGGACGTGCCCGGCGAGCCGCGCGGCGGCGTCGAGGACGTGCTCGCAGTTGTCCAGGACGACGATCATCCGCTTGGCGGCGAGGAAGTCGGTGAGCCGTTCGAGGGGCCGCGCGATCACGCGGGTCTCGCCGGGACGGACGGTCTCGGGTACCCCGAGCGCTAGCAGCACGGCCTGCACGACGTCGCCCGGGTCGCTGACCGGCGCCAGCGGGACGAACCAGACGCCGTCCGGCATCTCCTCGATGAGCGCGGCGGCGCTCTCCCCCGCCAGCCGCGTCTTCCCGGCGCCGCCGGGGCCGGTGAGGGTGACGAGCCTGGTCTCGCGGAGCAGCTTGCCGACGCGCCGCGACTCCTCCTCCCGCCCGACGAAGCTGGTGAGCTGGGCGGGCAGGTTGGTGCGCGCGGGCCGCGGCAGGTCCGGCGGCGGTCGTTCCGGGCGCGGCGGCGGCTCGGCGGCCGGAACGTCCTGCCGCAGGATCTCCAGGTGGACGGCGGACAGCTCCGGGGACGGGTCGACGCCGAGCCGGTCGGCGAGGGCGCGGCGCGTCTCCTCGAAGACCTCCAGCGCGTCGGCCTGCCGTCCCGCCGCGTACAGGGCGCGCATGAGGTGCCCGCGGAGCCGTTCGCGCAGCGGGTGCGCGGCGGCGAGCGGTTCGAGATCGGCGACCGGCGGGACGGGCCGCCCGGCGGCGAGCTCGGCGTCCGCGCGGTCCTCGACGGCGGCGAGCCGCAGCTCGTCCAGCCGCGCGATCGTCGCGGCGGCGAATCCGGCGTCGGCGACGTCGGCGAGCGCGGGACCGCGCCACAGCGCGAGCGCCTCGTGGAGCGCCTCGGCCCGCCGGGCGGGATCGTCCTCACGGCGGGCCGCCGCGACGCCCCGCTCGAACGCGACCGCGTCGACCTGCGCCGGGTCGATGCCGAGCCGGTATCCGGCCGGGCCGTGCTCGACCAGGTCGCGTCCGGCGGCGCCGCGGAGCCGCGAGACCAGCGCCTGCAGCGCGTTGCCGCCGCCGGCGGGCGGCGCGCCGTCCCACAGGTCGTCGAGCAGCCGGTCGGCCGACACCGGGTGCCCCGCCTCGGCCGCGAGCCGGACGAGCAGGGCGCGCAGCCGCCGGCCGCCGACCTCGACGGGCCGCGCGGCCTCGTCCCGCACGTCGAGCGGGCCCAGGATGCGAATGCGCACGAATCCCCTTCCCGGGTGCCATTGTCGCCGATGTGTGGCCCGCGCGTGCCGGGTACCTGTCCGATATGCCTAGAGCACAGATCAAGGACGAGAAGACGTACCAGCGGCTCCGCGACAAGGGCGAGAGCAAGGAGAAGGCCGCCCGGATCGCGAACGCGTCGGCGGGGCAGGGCAAGAAGAAGGTCGGCCGCAAGGGCGGCAAGAACCCCTCGTACAGCGACTGGACGAAGGAAGACCTGCTGAAGCGGGCCCGCGAGATCGGCATCAAGGGACGTTCGTCGATGAACAAGTCCCAGCTCATCAGCGCGCTGCGCGACCACTGACCACGGGCGCCGCCATCCGGCCCGGCCGCCTCATTCTTTACGTTTGTCCCATATGCGACGGGTAGGGCCACCCCATGGATCTGGCATTCCTCAAATCGCTGTACCAGCGTCCGGGGCCCTTCGCGTCGGTGTACGCCGACCTCACCCGGACGACCGAGGACGCCTCCAAGGCCGTCGAGCTGCGGTGGCGGGCGCTTCGCGCGGACCTGGAGGCCCAGCACGCCCCGAAGGGCATGCTCCGCGCGATCGAGCAGACCATCGACGAGGAGACGCGGGCGCGCCGCTCCGAAGGACTCGTGATCTTCGCGGTGGACGGTGAGGTGGCGCACACCGAACGGCTCCCCGGCCCGCCCCGCACCCCCCGCGCGACCCTGGCCCCGCTCCCGGACGTCCTCCCCTACCTGGCCGAACGCGGTGAGAAGTTCCCCCATCTGCTGGCCGTCGTGGACCGCCGCGGGGGCGCGATCGACTGCGTCGGCGCCGACGGGAGGCACCGGCACATCGACGTCCAGGGGGACGAGGACTACCCCATCCGCAAGACCAAGGCGGGCGACTGGAACCAGTCCCGGTTCCAGCGCTCGTCGGAGAACGTGTGGAAGACCAACGCCAAGAAGGTCGCCCACGAGATCGACCGCGCCGCCGACCGCTGGGGCGCCGAGGCCGTCGTGATCGCCGGTGACACCCGCGCCCGGACTGCCGTGCTGGACGAGGTGTCCGAGCACGTCCTGGAGCACACCGTCGAGACCGACAAGAACACCACCGTCGACGACCCGGACCTGGACGCCGAGGTCCGCCGAATCCTGAACCTCAAGACGGCCGAACGCATCATGACCGTCGCCGAGCGCTTCGACCGCGAGCTCGCCAACGGCCAGCGCGCCGTCTCGGGCCTGCCCGCCACCACGGAGGCCGTCCGCCAGGGACGCGTCGAAACGCTTCTCCTGGAGGACGACCCGTTCTCCAACGCCTGCCTGTGGGTCGGCCCGGACCCGGCGCAGATCGCCACCACCGCCGAGGAACTTCACGACGAGTTCGGGGTGACGTCCCCCAGCGAGACCCGCGCGGACGCCGCCCTGATCCGAGCCACGGCGGCGACCGACGGGGAACTGGTCGTCCTACCGCCCGACGGCCCCAACCCCAACCTTCACGTGGGAGCCGTCCTCCGCTACACCGCCTGAACGAGACAAAAGAAGAGTGGTGGGCCGAGGCCCACCACTCTTCGTTTCGGTGGAGCTATGGGGATTCGAACCCCAGACCTCCTCCATGCCATGGAGGCGCGCTACCAACTGCGCCATAGCCCCTCGATCGGAGTAAAGCCTAGTGCACGTTGGGAGCGGTTAGGACGCGGTGCCCGTCAGGGGGCGATCTCGGGCTGGTCCTCTGCCGTCTTGTTCCTGGAGCAAAGGGCCTGGGCTACTTCGGGCTGGACCGGGAGCAGCTTGTGGTGCGCGAGAGCCTTGAGCGCCAGCTCGCAGTCCTCCTTGTCGGTGTCGCTGTCCGCGGCGGAGGTCTCCGGTGCCGGCGGCGGCGCCTCGTGCGCGGAGACGGGCGCGGCCACGGCCGTGACGGTCGCCACGACCAGCAGGGCGGGCAGCAGCGTTCTTACGGAGATCCGGCTTCTCATGGGTCAACCCTCATCTCGATCATGCAACGCCACCCCGTGGCTGTTCCGCATGATCGACATGGTGAAGCACGGCCGGACGAAAGGCAGCCGCCGTCATGGCGAACCTTTTGCGTCAGACCCAGCCCAGGTTCTCGCGGACCTCTTCGGGGGCGTAACCGCGCTGTCCCCCGTCTCCGATCCACACGACCCCGTCGGCCTCCCCCACAGGCCCGATGGCATGCTCCTGCGGCAGCCGCGGCTGGATGGCAAGCCGCACCTGCATCCCCGGCTCGAACCTGCGCAACTCGTCGATGAGGTCGGCCACAGTGACCTCGCGCGCCCCCCTGCGGTGTCTTCCCATACCAGGCATGAAACCATTTCCAAGCCGCTGCTCCAGCCGTCCCGCACAAGAAAAACGCCCGGCGGCCCCCACCGGTCGCCGAACAGATTCCCGAATCCGTGACCAAGGGGCGAAGCCCCAAAAAGCCCGAAGACCAAGACCCCCACGGACACAACGGCCTCAGCCGAAACGGTGCCGTAGAGGCCAGAGCCCGCCCGAAAGGGACAAGCCCCAAACGCTCAAACAGCAAGATGCGCCCGCCCGCACGTTCCCAAAGAGCCCAGCCGACAGGGGGCAAGGGGCGAAGCCCCAAAGTGCTCGAAGCGCAAGAGACGCCGGCCCCGCACGTTCCCGAAGGCCCCAGCCGACAGGGGGCAAGGGGCGAAGCCCCAAAGAGCAAGATGCGCTGGGCCCGCAGGTTGCCGATGGGCTCAGCCGGGAGGGGGGCGTGGGGGGCGGAGCCCCCCCCATCGGGGGTCCGGGGGTGGCCCCCCGGGGAACAAG
>NZ_JBIRAX010000026.1:0-8662 GCF_044326375.1 Actinomadura sp. 3N508 | reverse complement strand
CGGGGCGTCCCGCAGCGCGGCCGTCCGGCACAGGGGGTTCGGCCGGAGGGGGTGGCTCGGCCGTGTGGCGGACGGTGACGCTGCGGTCGGCCGCTGGGCGGTCGGCCGCGGGAGGGTCGGCCGCGGGGGGGCCCCCCCCCCCGGGCCCCGCGGGGGGGGGGGGCGGCCCGATTCCGGAGCGGCGGCGGACCCGTCGGGGTCAGTCCGCGACGCCTGTGCCCAGGCGCGCGTCCTGCGGGTCACTCGCGGCCACTCCGGCATGCGCCGCGGCAGGGGACTTCTGGCCGCGGGGCATCAGGAGCAGGGTGATGACGGCGCCGAGCAGCGCGACGCAGCCGCTGGTGACGGCGGCCGCGCCCATGCCGGTGCCGAACGCGTCGGTGGCCTGGGCGGCGAGCCGCTGCCCGTCCTGGCCGAGCCGCGCGGTCGCCGCGAGCGCGCTGCCCAGCGAGTCGCGGACCTGCGACTGGTCGGTGTCCGACAGCCCCGCCAGCGACGGCAGCGCGCTCTGGTAGGCCGACGTCATCGCGGTGCCAAGCACCGCGACGCCGATGGCGCCGCCGAGCTGCAGCGCGGTGTCGTTGACGGCCGACGCGGTGCCGGCCTGGTGCGATGGCGCGTTGGCGAGGATGCCGTCCACCGACGGCGGGATGGAAAGGCCGATGCCGAAGCCCATGACGGCCAGGCTGACCAGCACCGTCGTCTCGGCGGTCACGTCGGCGGTGGACAGCGCGAACGCGCCCGCCGCGATGATCAGCAGGCCGGTGATGATGGTCAGCTTGTCGCCGATGGCCTTGACCACGTAGGGCGCCAGCGGGGAGGAGATGATCAGCGTGCAGATCGCGAGGATGCGCAGCCCGGACGACAGCGGGTCGTGCTGGCGGGCGATCTGGAAGTACTGGGTGAGCACGAACAGGCTGCCGAACAGCGCGAAGGCCTGGCAGGTCAGCGCGGCGGCGGACCCGCTGAAGCGGCGGTTGGCGAACAGCGACAGCGGCAGCATCGGGGTGCGGGTGCGGGCCTCCCAGGCCACGAACGCGACGAGCAGCACGACGCCGGCGATCAGCCCGACGAGGGTCTGGGTGCCCGTCCAGCCGTGCACGGGGACCTCGATCAGCCCGTAGACCAGCAGGACGAGGCCCGCGACCGCGAGCAGCGCGCCGACCGGGTCCAGCCGGGTCGGCCGCTCCACCCGCCAGTACGGGATCAGCAGTACCCCGCCGATTAGCGCGATCGCGACGACCGGGATGTTGATCAGGAAGATCGAGCCCCACCAGAAGTGGTCCAGCAGCAGCCCGCCGATCACGGGGCCGAGCGGGATGCCGATCCCGGCGGCGCCCGACCAGACGCCGATGGCCTTGGCCTGTTCCTCGGGCGGGAAGATGTGCTTGATGATCGCCAGGGTGGCGGGCATCACCATCGCCGAGCCGACGCCCATCCCGGCGCGGAAGGCGATCAGGGTGGCGGGCGTCCCGGCGAAGGCGGCGGCGACGGAGAAGCCGAGGATCAGCACCAGCCCGCCGAGCAGCATCGGCTTGTGCCCGAGGCGGTCGCCGAGGGTGCCGGCGAGCAGTAACAGGGCGCCGAAGGCCAGCGTGTAGGCGTCGACGGACCACTGCATCTCCCCGACGGTGGCCCCGAGATCGCTCTGGATGTTCGGCACCGCCATGGCGATCACCAGGGCGTCGAGCCCGCTGATCACCAGGCAGAGGCTGAGGACGGCCAGGGTCAGCCATCGGCGTCGGTAAACGGTGTCGGCGTCCATTTCCCTCGGGTCTCCTGACGGACGTTATTGACGGATTGGTGCGGGTGGTCGTGCGCGTGCGGTCGTGCGGTTCGCCGTGCGGTTCGCCGTGCGGTTCGCCGTGCCGTTCATGGCGTGGCCGCGGGTACGGGTTCGGGGGTGCCGAGCCCGCGGACGGTCAGCTCCACCAGCTGGCGCAGCCGGCGGTGCAGCTGGCCGGGCGTGCCGTCGGCCTGGCTGATCCCGACGACGGCGTCCAGCAGCAGGTCGGCGCACTCGTCGGCCGTCATGCCCGGGGCGAGCGGATCCGGGCCGCCGGTCGCGGCGGCGAGCAGGTCCGCGACGAGGGCCGCGAACCGGTTCTTGAACGAGAGCATCAGGTCGGGGGCGATCACCCCGGCCTCGGTGAGCAGTTCGGCGCGGTGCCCGGCCCCGACCGAGCCGAGCACCGTCCGCAGTTTGATCGCCAGGGCCGCGTACAACTGGTCGGCCAGGGTGTTCTCGGCCGCGGCGGCCTCCCGCGCGCTGCGCAGCACCCCGTCGAGCATGTGGGCGCCCATCGCGCGGAAGACGTCCTCGCGGCCGCTGAAGTGCTGGTACAGCGCGGGCCGCGAGATGCCCGCCGCCTTGGCGATCATTTCCATGGACGTGCGCCGGTAGCCGTAACGGCCGAAGACCGTCATGGCCGCGGTGAGGATCTCCACGCGCCTGTCCTCGGCCGGCTTCTTGCGTGTCATATGGACACTCTGACGTCAGAATGTCATTTTGTCAATCACCGTCCGGCGGCCGCCGGGACACGCAGGCCGCGCAGCCCGCCGTCGATGACGTGCACGGTCCCGGTGGTGGCCGCCGACAGCGGCCCGGCCAGGTGGCAGATCGCCTCGGCGACCTCCTCGGCGGTGATCAGCCGGCCGTTGGGCTGGCGCGCGTGCACCGCCGCCAGGGCCGCCTCCGGGTCGGGCGCGGCCGCGAGCTCGCGGCGCACCCACGGGGTGTCGACCGGTCCCGGCGCCACGCAGTTCACCCGGATTCCCTCGGCCAGCAGGTCGGCGGCCATCGACAGCGTCAGGGAGTACACCGCGCCCTTGGACGCGCCGTAGGCGGCCCCGCCCGGCATCCCCACCAGCGCGGTGATCGAGCAGGTGTTGACGATCGCCGGGTTCCGTCCCGCCCCTGCCGACTTGCGCAGCCACGGCATCGCCGCCCGGCTGACGCGGACGAGCCCGAGCACGTTCACCTCGAAGACCCGCCGCCACTCGTCGAGCTCGTTGACCTCGAACGAGCCCCGGGCCAGCAGCCCGGCGTGGTTGATCAGGACGTCGATGCCGCCGAGGCGCTCGGCCGCGGTGGCGACGGCCGCCGCGACCCCGTCGTCGGCGAGGTCGCCGCGCACCCCTAACAGGGGTTCGGTCGCGGCGGACGGGTCCAGGTCGACGCAGGCGACTTCGGCGCCGCGCGCGGCCAGCATGCGCGCGGTGGCGAGGCCGATCCCCGAGCCGCCGCCGGTCACCACAGCCGTGGTGCCGGCGAACGGGCGGACGTGGTCGGGGGCGTGGTCGGGGACGGGGCCTGGGGCGGTGGCGCTCATGTCCGCTGGCCGGTCACGGGGAAGCTGCCGAAGATCCCGGCCTTGGTCTTGCCGGTCATCTCGTCGCCCGCCACCTTGACGGTGAAGGTCAGCGTGATCCGCATCGGCTTGCGCACCTTGAGCTTCCAGGACGCGGTGTCCCCGTCCAGCGTCCCGCCGATGATCTCCGGGACCACCTCGCGGCCCTCCGCGGACCCGGTGCCGATCAGCCCGGTCCCGTCCGCCTTGATGTCGAAATCGAACTCCTGCTTTCCCATGGCGCTGTCGAGAGTCAGATGCCAGGTGCCGTCTACGCCCATTCTCTCCCCTTAATTTCGTGGTCGTCCCGGCGGACTGAATTGAGTCCGGCAGGACGGAGCGTAGGTGTTACCGGGGAGGCGGCAGAAGCCCCTACCGGCCCCTACCGGAGCGATAGGAGGTGGAATGGCGGCAGGCCGCCGGCATGGATAGGGGTTCCGGTTCATGCAACCGGATGCGAGCCTTGAGCTCGATTCAGGCACGCCAATCGGATTAAATCAAGAGGGGACATGGAACAGCCTGCGACGTATAACGTCCTTCGGGGTTCCACTACGGGGGACCTCATTCTCGCGTCCGACTTCTCCGCGACCACGGGCCGGACCGTGGGATCCTTCAGCGACCTGATTCCCAAGGTCGAGACCGACTGCGCCGTCTGGGAGACCGCTCCGCCGGATCCCGCCGACAGGACGGCGCACGACCACCTGGACCGCTGGACCGCCGACGTCCGGGCGTCGGGCCACAGGGTCACCGCCGTGCTGGGCTACTGCGTCGGCAGCGTCTTCGCGGCGGGCCTCGCGGAACGCGTCGCCACCTGGCAGGACGCCCCGCAACTGATCGTGTTCGACCCGGAGCGGCCGCACCCCGCGCTGCTGCACCGCCACTTCGGCGACGCGATCGGCGCCCTGGCCGGGTTCATGCGGCCGGGCCGCGCCGACGCGGCCCGCGCCGACGGCGACCGGGCTTTAAGTGACATATCCAACATGCCGGATCTGGCCATGGCGCTGAGCGATCTGGTCGTCGCCTACGGCGAACCGGCCCTCACCGAGGTCGGGCTGGCCGCGGACCGCACCGCCGAGCTGCTCGGCGGCTTCCGCGCCTTCCTGTCCTACCTGGTGTCGGCCGCCGAGCTCGACCCGCGCGCGGGCTGGGCCACCGCGACGGCCATCACCTCGGCGACCCCGCACAACGGCCTCAACACCCTGCCGCCCGGTGAGCGGGACGGCACGGTCGCCCGGGAGATCGTCTTCGACCTGCCGCACGCCGAACTGCTGCGCGACGCGAACGTCGTCGCGGCCGTCAGCGACCTGCTTGGAGAGGTGGACCGGTGAGCACACCCGTCCGGAACGCGCCCGTGAGGCGGCCCGCCACCGTCCGCGAGGAGGCGCTGTGGCTCCTCGACCGGATGGTCCCCGGCGGGGTGCCCAACAACCTGGCGTTCGCCTTCCGCACCGAGGGCCGGCTTTCGCCGCCCGCCATCAGCGCCGCGCTCGCGGCGCTGCTGCGCAGGCACGAGTCGCTGCGCACCGGCTACCGCGCCGAGGGCGCGCAGCTGATCCGCACGGTCCTCCCCGCGGACGAGGCCGAGTCGGCCGCGCCGGAGGTGGTGCGGCTGACCTCGTCCGGCGGCGACCCGGAGGAGGAGTTCGCGCCCTTCGTCGCGCAGCCCTTCGAGATGACCGGCGCGCCGCTGCTGCGGGCGGGCCTGCTGGCCGGGCCGGACGGCGACGCCCTGTGCTTCGTCGTCCATCACCTGGTCTTCGACGCCACGTCCATCCCGGTGTTCGTCGAGGAGTTCGCGGCCGCCTACGAGAGCCTCGCCGCCGGGCGGCCGCTGCCGCCGGCGCTGGACGCCGTAGCGCCCGCGCTGCCCGACCCGCCGGTGCGGCCGGCGAGCGAGGAGTACTGGCGGGAGCGGCTGGCCGGGCACACCGGCGCACCGCCCGCGCTGCGCTGCGGGCGCCCCGACGTCCCGGCGCCGACGCTGGCCGGGGACCACCTGGTCCGCGCGCTGCCGGAGACCGCGGTCGCGGCCGTCCGCCGGGTCCAGCGCACGGTCCGCGCCCCGGAGACGGTCGTGCTGCTGGCCGCGTACCTGCTGCTGCTCGACGCGCACGGCGCCGGGCCCGAGCTCGTCGTCGGCGTCCCGGCCAACATCCGGCCGCAGGACGCGCCGCGCGCCATCGGCTACCACATCAACGTGCTGCCGCTGCGGATGCGGCTCGACCCGGGGGAGAGCGTCCGCGACTTCGTGCGCCGCACCCGCGACGGGTACTTCGACGCGCTGACGCACGCCGACGTCCCGGTCGACGAGCTGACCCGCCGCACCCGCCGCACCGGCGACACCTGGCGGAACATGCTGTTCCAGCACGCCTTCAACTACGTGGAGGGGTTCGGCGTCCCGGCGTTCGCGCTCGGCGGCACCAAGGCCGAGCCGCTGCACCTGGAGAACGGCTCGGCGAAGTTCGACCTGGAGTTCTTCGTCATGTCGGCCCCGGACGGCATCCGCATCCGCGCCGTCTACCGCTCGGAACTGTTCGACCGGGACGACGTCGAGCTGATGATCGAGCGCTTCGAGGAGCTGCTGCTCGCGCTCGACCGCGACCCGGACGCCGCCGTCGGCGCCCTGCGGGCGTGGGGCGGGCACGACCGGGCCGTCATCGGCGCAGCCAACGACACCGCCGCGGAGGACGCCCCCGGCGTGCTGGCCGCCGTGCACGCCCGCGCCGCCGCCGACCCGGCGGCGGCCGCGCTGGTCGCCGGCGACCGCGTGGTGACCAGGGGCGGGCTCTGGGCGGGCGCGCTCGCCGTCCGCGACCTGCTGGAGGGGGCCGGGCCTGGCGACATCGTCGCGGTCGCCGCGCCCCGCGGCCCCGAGCTGGCCGCGGCCGTCCTCGGCGTGTGGCTGGCGGGCGCCGCCTACCTGCCGCTCGACCCCGACCACCCCGCCTCGCGGCTGTCCTACCAGCTCGCCGACTCCGGCGCCGGGACGCTGCTGTGGTCCGGGAAGCGGCCGGACGTGGAGATCCCGCGCGCGGTGGAGGTGCCGCCGGTACCCGCCACGGGCGACGCCGCCCCGGGCCCCGCCCCGGACGACGACCCGGACGCCCTCGCCTACCTGATGTACACCTCGGGTTCGACGGGACGCCCGAAGGGCACCCTCGTCGGCCGCCGGGCGCTGGCGAACCTCGTCGCGCACTTCGCGGCCGAGCTCGGCGCGGGCGACGGCCACGCGATGGTGTGGCTGACCACGTTCGCGTTCGACATCTCGGGCCTGGAACTGCTGGTGCCGCTCGCCTCGGGCGGCCGCGTCGTGGTCGCGCCCGACGAGGCGCGGCTCGACGGCCGCGTCCTCGCCGACCTCGTCGTGCGGCACGGCGCCGACGCCGTCCAGGCCACGCCCACCACCTGGCGGGCCGTGCTGGACGAGGCGGGGCAGGCCCTCGGCGGCAGGCAGGCGCTGTGCGGCGGCGAGCCGCTGCCGCCCGAGCTCGCCCGCAGGCTGCTCGGCACCGGCTGCGAGCTGCACCACGTCTACGGCCCGACCGAGACGACGATCTGGTCGACGTCGGCGGTGCTGTCCGGCCCCGTGGACCGGCAGGTGCACGTGGGCCGCCCCATCCGCGACACCCGCGTCCACGTCCTGGACGACCGGAACCGGGAGCTGCCGATCGGCGTGCGGGGCGAGCTGTGCATCGCGGGCGCCGGGCTCGCCGACGGCTACCACGGGCGCCCCGAGCTGACCGCCGAGCGCTTCCCGGACGTCCCCGGCCTCGGCCGCGTCTACCGGACGGGCGACGACGCGTTCTGGCGCGCGGACGGCAGCCTCGTCCTGCTCGGCCGCGCCGACCGGCAGATCAAGCTGCGCGGCAACCGGATCGAGCTGGGCGAGGTCGAGGCGACGCTGGCCGAGCATCCCGTGCTGCGCGCGGCGGCCGTCGTCCTGCACGGCGACCCGAGCGCGGACGGGCGGCTGGTCGCGTTCGTCACCGCGGCCGGGACGCCGCCCGAGCCCGAGGAGCTGTGGCGGTGGGCGGCCGAGCGGATGCCGCGCTCGATGGTCCCGGCGCGGTTCGCGGTGGTCGGCGAGTTCCCGAAGACCGCCAACGACAAGGTCGACTACCCGGCGCTCACCCGGCTCGCGGGGCAGGAGGAGGCCGCGGCCGCCGCCCGCCCGGCGGCCCGCCCCGACGCCGGCGCGGACGCCGGCGACACCGGCGACGAGCTCGTGACGGAACTGCTCGGGCTGTGGCACGACCTGCTCGGCGTGCCCGGCGCGAAGCCCGACACGAACTTCTTCCTCAGCGGCGGCGACTCCCTCCAGGGCGCACTGCTCGGCCAGCGGGTCGAGGAGCTGACGTCGGTGGGACTGCCGCTCGCCGAGATCTTCGAACACCCGACGCCTTTGGCTCTGGCCGCCCGCGTGCGGTCCGAGCTCGCCAAGCAGGACCCGGCGCACGAGTGACCGGATCCGGTGGAGGAGACGACGCATGAAGTATCAGGTTCTGGGGCCGGTCCGGCTGGTGGACGGCGACATCTCGCACATCGTGCCGGCCCAGAAGATCGAGACCGCCCTCGCCGTGCTGCTGGTGTGCCCCAACCAGGTGGTCTCGACCAAGCAGCTCATCAGTGAGATCTGGGACGAGCAGCCCCCATTGCGGGCCCTGCCCGCCCTGCACGTCTACATCTCCCAGCTGCGCAAGCTGCTGTCCCGGTTCGGCGCGGACGCCGGCCCGATCATCACCCAGGCGCCCGGCTACCTGCTGCGCGTCGACCCCGCCGACGTCGACTACCTGGTCTTCCAGGACCACGTCCGGAAGGGGCGGACGCTCCTGATGCGGGAGCGCTTCGAGGAGGCCATGGCGGTGTTCGAACGCGCCCTCGGCCTCTGGCGCGGCCCCATGATGAGCGGCCTGACGCTCGGGCCGATCGGCCGCAGCCTCGT
Organism: Actinomadura sp. 3N508; assembly: GCF_044326375.1. Classification (NCBI taxonomy): domain Bacteria; kingdom Bacillati; phylum Actinomycetota; class Actinomycetes; order Streptosporangiales; family Thermomonosporaceae; genus Actinomadura; species Actinomadura sp. 3N508. Next base: position 370 of record NZ_JBIRAX010000026.1, on the reverse strand, counting down.
CGCCCGGGTCGAGGAGACCCGGGTCGAGTGCCTGGAGATGGACGTGGAGGCCAGGCTGCTGCTCGGCCGCCACCGCGAGGTGGTGAGCCCCCTGTACGGGCTCATCAACGAGTACCCGCTCAACGAGGTCTTCTACGAGCAGCTCATGCGCGCCCTGTACGGCTCGGACCGCCGCGCCGACGCGCTGCGCGTCTACCGCATGGCGTGGGAGACCCTCGACCGCGAGCTCGGCCTCGAGCCGGGGCGCAAGCTCCGGGAGGTCCAGCGGACGATCCTGGCGTGCGACACCGGACGCGTCCCCGTCGCGGGCTGACCGCGACCGCGCTTTCACGGTAGGCCCAGGGGCCAAGGCGTTGACCCGGCCCCACGC
>NZ_JBIRAX010000025.1:0-18223 GCF_044326375.1 Actinomadura sp. 3N508 | reverse complement strand
TTCGAGTCCAATCGCGGGAGCTGTACTGTGAGCACGTAATGCCAGGTCAGAGTCCGTCTCGGAGTGCCGAGACGGACTCGAATGCGTTCTGCCTGACCAACTGCCTGACTACCGATCGCTGATCGCGCCCGGGAAGATGCGATCCATCTCCGTGGCGCCGTCCTCCAGCACCGGCCGCAGCTCGTGCCGGTAGACGGTCTCGGTCACGCGGGTGCTGCTGTGGCCCACCAGCCGGGCGATGTTCTCGGTAGGCATCCCGTTGTCCGACAGCAGCGAGACGAAGCTGTGCCGCAACTCCCGGGGCGTCCACTCCTCTGGCGTCAGCCCGGCGCGCTCCGCCACCCTCCGGAATCCGCGGAGGATGCTCATGGCGTCGCGCTCGCCATCGTCCGGGCCCGGGAAGACGAACCGGTCGGAAGGCAACGGGAAGGCGCCCCCGGCGTCCATGTGGGCGCCGCCCTGCGCACTGTAGAGGTCATGGAGCGCATGGACGCATCTGGCCGGCAGCTTCAAACTGCGTCTCGACTTCTCGGTCTTCGTGTCGCCGCCCCGCCGGACGGAGCGCCACACGTATATGGCGAATTCGCGGTGCTCCCATCCGGCCTCATCGACCGGAAGCCACGTCTCTTGCTCGTCGTGGTAGGCGACGACGTGGGACCAGCGCAATGCCCGCAATTCCTCCGTACGCGCGCCGGTGAGCAGCGAAAGCACGATGTAGGTGTGCATGTCGGCCTCGCCGCTGGCTTCTGCCGCTTCCAGCAGCGCGACGGCCTGCTTGAACGAGAGTGATTTCGAGGGGCGGCCGCCCTTGCCGCGCGGGACCTCGCAGAGCAGGGCGACGTTTCTCTTTACCTTGTCCCGCGCCTGGGCCCTCGCCACGGCCCGCTTCAAGATGGAGTGCATCTCCTTGAGCGTCTTCGTGCTGTGGGTCTTCGCCTTCCGCGCAAGCCAGCGGTCTACATCGTCCGCCGATAGCTCGCGAAGTTTCCGGGCACCGAGGTCAGGGATGACGTGGTTTTGAGCGAGACTCGTCCGGTTCTTGATGGTGTTCTCGTCCCTGTCGGGAAGCCCGTATTCGAGCCAGTTCTCTACGGCCTGCGCGACGGTGTATCGAGTGTCCTCGCTGGGCAGCCCGTCTTCGCGGTCGCGCAGCTTTTGCTGCAGCTTCTTGAGCGCCTTGCTCTTGTGCTTGTCGCTGGCCGACCGGACGATCCGCTTGCCGGCGGGCGTGTACCCGATGGTGATCTCGGCGATCCAGCGCTGCCGACTCTCGCTCCAGCGCAGCCCGCCGTCCCCTCGCGGGCGTGTCGCCTTCCTGGGTTCGTTGCCGTCACCCGGCTCTTCGGGGGTGGCGACAGGTGGCGTGGACATCGTGATCTCCTTCGAGTGATCCATCACACTGAGTGACGGGGCTTGGGTGTGAGAGCGGGGTTGGGCGCTTGGAGACGTGGTTTTAATGCAGAACAATTAATTTCTCTGCATTAAAACCAGCGTTGGAGGGCCCGAGCGGGGGATCGGCGCCGGATGGCGGTCACCCTGCGTAACGGTCCCGGAGGTCGGTTACGGGTCTCCCGGACCGTCTTCGCAGGCGTGCGGGTGGGCCTCGTAGACGGGAGCACGGGTGCGGCCGGGCCCGGTGGAGCGGGGTGGGGTGGGCAGGCGTCTGATCCAGCCGTGGGCTTCCAGGACGCGCAGGCCTGGTTCGGTGTCGGCGACCTTGCGGAAGCGGGGCCGCAGGGCTCGGACCGCGTCGCTGGCGGCGAAGCGGTGGGTGCCGGTGCGGGTGATCCAGTCGCGTAGGGCGCGGGCGTCGGCGAGGTCGGGGTCGGCGCCGATGAGGTCGTAGGCGGCTTGGGCGTGGGTGAGGTAGTAGTCGCCGATCTGGCGTGCGCAGGCGAAGGTGTCGGCGGTGATGGGCGCGTGCCAGGTGCCGTGATGGTGTGCGGCGAGGTGGAGCAGGCCGGCGATGCGTATGACGGCGCCGGGGTATTTGCCGCCCCAGTCGGGCATGTGGGCCAGGTCGTTGCCGGGCCGGTAGCGCGGTTCGGTTTCGCGCAGCAGCTCCTGGACTGCGCTCAGACCCCGGTCGGTGAAGGTGAGGGCGATCGGCTCGGTGAGGGCGTGCAGTCGGGTGATGAGGCTGGTGAGGGTGTCGGCGTAGGTCTGGGTGATGTGGGCGGGGATGAGGTCGGGGCTGGCGTCGCGGTAGCCGAGCAGCGAGGCCGGGACGGCGTACAGGATCCGGCCGAGCAGGCCCTGGCCGCGGAATTGCGGGGTGTCGGCGAGTCCGGCCAGGACGTCGGGTTGGGTGCAGATGCCGAGGGTGACGTGCGCGGATTCGATGATCTCCGACGGGCGTCCGACGCGGTCGATGCGCATGCCCTCACCGGCGTGGCCGTGTTTGAGGACGGCGAAGTTGGGTGCGCCGCTGTAGCGCCCGGCGGCGATGGAGAAGATCTCCCCTTCTGGCGAGAGGACCGCCATCCGCCCGCCCTGCTGCGCGAGTTGCGAGGTGAGGATCTCCGGTGTGGCGTCGTCGGAGAACAGCCGCGGCTCGGCCGGTATCTGCAGTTCCTGCACGCGTTCGGCGGCGATCCGCGCGTCCTCCAAATGCTGTTCGCGGACGATCGCGTCGATGGCGTTGATCGCCGCCTTTTCCGCCTTCTCCAAATCGGCCTCGGCGACGCGCCGCTGAATGGCGATATCGGTGATGTGAGGCTGTGCCTTTTCGCGGAGCATGGTTTCGGCGGCGCGGATCGGGCCGGTCATGGCAGCGAACACTTCGGATTTGCGGTTCCCTGGGCCCAGGGCGATGACGGTGAACAGGTTGGTCGGCTCTCGCCAGCCGCGGGCTTGGACCCAAACCTTGCCGCTGGCGGCGACCGCCAGGACGGCCATAGCCAGGCAGCCGGACAGATCGGCCGGTGTCTGGGTTTGCTCGGCGAGGCGGGCGGCGTATTCGGCGATCCAGTCCGGCAGCATCGGCAGCGGGAACGCCGGGAGTTCCCGCGTGGCCTCCAGCGGGGTGGGGGTGGGCCAGCCGCGGGCGTCGGGTGTGGTGATGTCTTGGACGGCCGCGGTGACGGCGCCGCGCAGGTCGGCGGTGTCACCGTCGGCGGCCTGGTGGCCGAGCTGGGTGAGGTGGATCCCGGTGGTGGCGACGGTGCGGGCGTAGGCCAGCTCGGCGAGCCGGTGGGCATAGTAGCCGGCCTGGGTGGAGGAGACGGTGTCCTGGATCAGGGTGTGCAGGTAGGGGCCGCCGCCGACCTTGGTCAGCCGCCGCGGGCCGAGCTCGGCGGCCACGGCGGTGGGCTCGCACGGGTCGCCGCGGTCGGCCAGGTCGCAGATGGCCTGCCAGATTTCCTGGTGGGCGGGCCGGTAGAACTCGCCGCCGTCCAGCATCTGGCGGGCGTCGGCGACGGCGCGTGCCGAGAGCATCATCGCGCCGAGCACCTGCCGCTCTGCCGGAAGATCGTGCGGGAGGGACCGGTGCGGGTCGGGGTCGTCGTGACCGCCGTCCAGCACGCGCAGCGGAGGCTTGGTCATCGGGTGACCGCCGGTGATGCGGCGTGGTGCGTGCGGGCAGCGTTCATGGTTCCTCCACGGGCGAGGACGAGGCCTGCGTTTGGGCAGGGTGAGAGCAGCGGGCCTGGTGTGATTTGGCGGGCCGAGGAAGGCCCGGACCGCCACGGGGCAGCGGTCCGGGCCAGGGGTGGCCTATTCGCGTTCGCCCGGGCGGATGCCTTCGGCGAGGGCGGCCAGGGCCTCGGTGAGGCTGTCCAGGGCGTCCCGGGAGCCGGTGATCGCCTCGTCCTCGCCGAGCCACTCGGCCAGGTCGATGGAGACCAGCAGCGAGCCCAGGCCGTGGAAGCCGTCGTGCAGCAGCGCCACGAGGATCGCCATGTTCGTGCGTCGCAGGTCCAGCGACTGATCGGCGAACTCCTCCAGCCGTTCGGCGGTGACCTGGTCGGTGACGGTGGCGAGCAGCTCCAGCACCTCGGCCACGTAGGGCGCGTAATCGCCCACCTTCTCGATCACGGTGTGGAGCGCGTCGCCGCGCTCGACCAGGCCGTCCAGCGCGGATGAGCGTTCCAGCAGATCGGACATCAGGTGTTTCCCTTCGGGTTAGTGGCGAGGGCTGGCTAGAGCCCCCGCCCGGTCGGTTGATCTCGGGATTGGGGAAGGTCAGAGGGACAGCTCGGCCACCAGGCCCTCCAGCTCGTCGGGGCTTTTCAGGACGTCCCGGGGGGCGTTGGATCCGGCGGCCGGGCCCACGATCTCCAGGCGCTCCATCCGCTCCATCAGGGCGAGGGCGGTGGCGTAGCGGACGCGCAGTTTCCGCTGGAGCATGGAGGCGGATCCGAACTGGGTGGACACCACGAGTTCGACCGCGGCGATCAGCAGCTCGTGATCGTCGGGTTCGCGGTCGCCGTCCTCGGCCGCCTGGTCCCGGTCGGCGCCGGTCGCGCGGTCCGGCCGGTCGTCGACGGCCCGGTCGCGCTCGGCGGGCTCGTCCTCCTGGCCCTCGTCCGCGTCGGCGGCCGCGACCGTGTCGGGGACGAGTTCCCACCCGCCGTCAGCGGCGGCGCGGACGGTGCCGGACTTCACCAGCGCGGCCATGTGCCGGTACACGGTGGGTTTGCTGATCCCGGCGGTCTCGGCCAGCTCGCGCCAGCCGAGCGGGCCGCCGCCGGCGGCGGTCAGGATGCTGACGAGTTGTTCGGGCATCGTCGGCTCGCGCTCGGCCGCGGGCTCGGGCGTGGGGTCGGCGGCGGCCGGTTCGGGGTGCGGCGGGGTGGGCGCCGTGTCCGGTGCGGGCGCGTCCGGTGCGGGCGCGTCCGGGGCGGCCTCGGGCGTCGGCTCGGGCCGCTCGTCCTCGGGCCTGGCCGGTGCCGCGGGGACGGTGGCGTACGCGGTGTCGTAGGGCCGGTCCTCGGCCGTGGTGGGCTCGGCGGGGAGCGGCTCGGCCAGGGCCTTGCCTTGGCGCTTGCAGATCGCCACGACGCGGTTGATCTCCTTGTCGGAGACGTAGGCGTTCTGCAGCCGGACCGGGGCGCTGGCGCCCATCGGCAGGAACAGCGCGTCGCCCTGGCCGAGCAGCTTCTCCGCGCCGGTCTGGTCCAGGACCACGCGGCTGTCGGTGCCCGAGCTGGTGGCGAACGCCAGCCGGGACGGCACGTTGGCCTTGATCAGCCCGGTGACGACGTCCACGCTCGGGCGCTGCGTCGCGAGCACGAGGTGGATCCCGGCGGCGCGGGCGAGCTGGGTGATCCGCACGATGGAGTCTTCGATGTCCTTGGGCGCGATCATCATCAGGTCGGCCAGCTCGTCCACCACCACCAGCAGGAACGGCAGCGGCTCGACCCGGCGGCCCTCCTGGTCGATGACCTTCCCGGCGGCGGCCTTGGCGTTGAACGCGCCGATGTCGCGGACCCCGGTTCCCACCAAGGCGTCGTAGCGGCGGCCCATCTCGCCGACGACCCAGGTCAGCGCCTGTGCGGCCTTGCGCGGGTCGGTGATGATCGGGGTGAGCAGGTGCGGGATGCCGCGGTAGGGGGTCAGCTCGACCCGCTTGGGGTCGATGAGGATCATGCGGACCTCGGCCGGGGTGGCGCGCATCAGGATCGAGGTGATCAGCCCGTTGATGCAGGTCGACTTGCCCGCGCCGGTCGCTCCGGCGATCAGGATGTGCGGCATCTTGGCCAGGTTGGCCAGCACCGTGCGGCCTTCGACGTCCTTGCCCAGGCCGACGATCAGCGGGTGCCGCTCGGCGGCCGCGGCCGGTGAGCGCAGCACGTCGCCGAGCCTCACCAGGTCCTTGACCGCGTTGGGGATCTCCACGCCGATCGCGGACTTGCCGGGGATCGGCGCCAGGATCCGCAACGAGGCGGCGCGGGTGGCCATCGCCATGGTCTTCTGCAGCCCGGTGACCTTCTCCACCTTCACGCCCGGCGCCGGGACGATCTCGTACTGGGTGACGGTGGGCCCGCGGGTGTGCCCGGTCACCTTCGCGTTCACGCCGTGGTCGTCCAGCACCTTGGTGAGCCGCTCGCGGACCCGCTCGGCCTCCCGGTCGCCACCGGCCGCGGGCGGCTCGGTCCTGAGCAGGTCGCCGGCGGGCAGCGAATAGCGCGGGGCATCCTCGCCCTCGCTGTCGACATGGCCGTCGCCCTGGCCCTCGCCCTGGCCGTCGTCGTCGGCCAGCACCGGCACACCCTCGGGCGGGGTGGCGTCCTCGGCCGAGGGCGCCGCCACGGCGGCCTGCGGTGCGGGCTCGGGGGCCTGCAGCTCTTGCTGCCGCCGCTGTTCGACCTCGGCCCGCCAGCCGAGCCACCAGGCGCCCGCCAGGCCGCCGAGCAGCAGCACGCCGAGCAGCAGCGGCATCCGCAGCACGGCCTGCCAGCCCACCACGACGGCGACCGCCGAGCCGCCGCCGCGCGCCCACCGGATCCGGGACCGGGTGGAGGCGAGCTGGGCATCGGTCAGCTTGATCTCGTCGGCGTCGGGCTCGGTCCGCCGTCGCGGGGCCCGGTAGGAGCGGCTGCCGCCGCGTCGCTCGCGGGCGGCCTCGCGGGCCTGCTCCCGTTCCTGCTCCGCGCGGGCCTCGGCCTCGGCCCGCAGCCGCGCGGCGGTCCGGTCGGCCAGCTCGTCCTCGGTCAGGTTCGCCGCGGTGATCCACACCCGGAACCGCCCGCTCGCCACTTTCGCGCCGAGCGTGATCCGGGCGCCCTGCCGGGCCGCCCACCCGTCCGGCTCGGTCTCCTCAGCGCCGGGTTTCGTCGCCGCGGCCGCGGCCGCCGGCGGCGCGACGTTATCGGCGCGGGGCTCGTCCTCGTACGGGGAGGGCGGCGGGGGCTGGTCCCGGGTGCGCCAGCGGTCGACGGCGTCCAGCAGCGTCGTCCAGGCGCCCGGGCGGTAACGGCGCGGCAGCTCGCCGGGCGCGGTGGTCTGGTCGGTGGTCTTGGTCATGTCCACGGGCCCGGCCGTTCCTCGGCCCGGCCCCGGCCCGGAGCGCGCGGCGCGCTCGCCGGGGTCCTCGTTCGGCTGCACGATCACGGCCGGTCTCCTTGCAAGGTCGTCATGTGGTCGATCTGGTCGGCCATGGCGTCGGCGATCTCCTCGGCCAGCCGCTCGGCGTCGGCCTCGGGCAGGTCGCGGATCAGGGCGCGCCACTGGTCCCACGCCGTCGCGGCGCGGTCCTGCGCGGTGGCGGCCGCGCCGCGGCGGGCGGCGAAGAACTCCCGGCGGTTGTCGGCACGGCGGCGCTGCGCGCGTAGCTCACGCGCCGTAGCGGGCCGGGCCGGGACGGCGTCGGGGTCGAAGGCCATCGGGGTCCCCTCCAGGGCGGTCCGGGCGGGCTGTCTCACGGGGGCGGTCTCAGCAGCGCCTCGCGCGCGCGCGTACGCGCGCGCCTTGGGGCGTGTCAAGAGGGGGGACGAGACGGGGTGAGACGGGGTGAGACGGGCCGGTGAGACGCCCCCGTGAGACGGGGGCCGGCGCCCGGCCGGGCGGGCGGCGGCCCGGGGCGTCCCGCGCCGCCGCCGCTCACTGTCGGTCACGGCCAGGTCCTCAGCGGCCGGTGCCCGAGCCCGTGCCGCCGCCGGTGGTGGTGACGGTGCTGAACATCGTGTTCAGGCCGGTGCCCAGGCTCGCCGAGACCTGCCGGGCCATCAGCCCGAACAGGCTCCCGGCCAGCAGCACGCCCGCGGCGAACGAGACGATGACGTGCACGGGCTTGGCCTTCTTGTGCTTGAGGATGTACCAGAGGAACCCGCCGATCACGACGATCATGATCGTGCCGCCCTCGGCCTCACCCGGCAGCTGCGTCGGCGCCTGCTGCTGCGCCACGACCAGCGCCGTCGTCTCCTGCGTGGCGGGCGCCGCCGGGGGACCGGCCGCCTTCACGGCCGCCGTCGCCCCGGCGTGGGTGATGGTGAATGCCATCATGGGGAACTCCTTCGGAAAATCGGTTGATCCGTTGGGATGGCGGGGCCGGTCCGGCTAGGGGCCGGCCCCGCGCTTGTGCCTGGTCAGCGGGCTGGTCAGCGGGCGGGCGTGGTGAACTTCCCGTGGCTGGTGCAGTTCCAGACGTCGTTGCTCCGGCCGGTGCCGCCCTCACGGCCGCCGTAGCTGACGTTCCGGTCGCTGTTGCAGTCCGGGCAGCACGCCGTGCCGCCGTCGCTGCTCACCGGCCGCCCTTGCCCGTGCGGTCCTCGCCGCCGTGCGGGAGGCCCTTGCCGTACATGCCTTTGGTGCTGGTGGTCGCGGTTCCTCCGCTGCTGGTGCGCTGGTCGGACATACTGGGACCTGCCTCTTCGTGAGGTGGCCTCGCCGGTGCTCTTGGTAGGACCTCCGGCGGGGCCCTTTTCGCTGGTCACCGGCGGGATTGCCGGTGAGGGGCGGGGCGGGCATCAGCCCGTCCCCAGGCGCGCGATCAGGGCCGCGACCAGCAGCCACGCCACGTGCCAGCTCTGATCGAGGGCGTAGGCGCCCGTCCCGGCCGGGGCGGCGGCGCCGTCCCCGAGCCGGGCGAACTCGCCCTTGCCCACGCGTTCGGCCAACCGCGCCAGCGTCGTGCGGCGATCGGCCCAGTAGTGCGAGATCGCGTCCACGGCCAGCGCGAACGCCACCGCAGCCACGTTCAGCGGCAGCGACAGCACCGCCGCGACCACCGCCACCACGGCGGCCTTGGTCAGGGTGAGGGTGGCGACGTGCCGCCCGCACAGGATCCGGCCACGCCAGTCCGGCGCGCCCTTGCCGCACGCCTGCGTGTGGGTCTGGACCCAGTGGTCCCCGACCTGGTGCGCCACGTACAGCGCAATGAACACGCAGGTGAACACGGTCGCCGACGTCATCCCCGGTCACCTCCGCTCAGCCGCACCGACACCGCCAGGCCCTCGGCCACGACCTGGTCGGGGACGGCGCCGGGGGCGGGCTGCAGCCCGATCTCCTCCAGGTGACCGGCGATGTAGCGGGCGGGGGCCAGCTCGCCGAGCGCGGCCGCCGCGGCGGTCGCGCGGGCGTGGGTGAGCAGCTCGACGTAGGCCACGTGCAGCTCGGTGTGGCGGTGCTGCTGGACCGTCGCCTGGTCACGGAGCACGGCCAGCTCGGTGTGCGCCTCGGCCAGGTCCTGGCGGGCCTGGTTGAGCTGGCGCCGCATGTCCAGCTCGTACGGCGTCCCCGCCGCCGCGCTCACGCGAGTGGTGCCCATCACCAGGCACCCCCCGGCAGCATCGCTTCCAGCACCGTCATCGCCGACTCGGACAGCAGGACGACCAGCAGGGAGACAAGGAAGATCCACAGCAGCGTGGCCAGCTCATTCTTCACTTGGCACCCCCCGCCAGCACCGTCAGCGGACGCGCGGCCTCGCCGAGATCGTCGTTGTCGGTCTTGGCGGAGACCTCCTCGGCCAGCGCCGCCATGATCCGCTTGGCGCGTTCGTAGCCGATCCCGAGCGCGTCCTTCACCGCCCGCACACCCGGCTCGATCTCGCCCCGGTCCAGCAGCTCGGCGAGCTGTTCCTGCAGCTCCTCATCGGTGCGGTCCCGGCTGGTCTTGGGCAGCGGCTTGGCGGCCTGGGGAACGGGCACGCCCTTGTTCGGGCGCGGCCTGCGCGGCGTTCCCGCCTCCGGCCGTCCGTCCCGGTCACCACCGGTTCGCGCCGCACCCTTGGAGACGCCCTTACCGTTCTTGGCGGGCGCGGGGCGCGCGATGACCTGCAGCGCGGGACGGCTCTCGCGCAGGACCGGCCACATGGTCACCGGAAGCGCCTGCGCGGCGTCCGCGGTGTTCCTGGAACCGTTCCCGGCGGCGTTCCCGAGCGCGTTCCCTAGGTCGTTTTCCGGAGTGTTCTCCGAGGTGCGCGCGGCGGGGACGACGGTCGGCGGCTGCAGGTCCATCTCGGCCAGCCGCGGCACCGGCCGCCGGTCCTCGCCCTCGCCCTCGTGCCAGGGGTCGGCGTCGGAGATCGAGGTGTCGATGATGCCGATCAGGTGCGCCACCAGGGCCGCGCCCACCGGGCCGATCGCGTGCGCGAACATCGCGCCCGGGATCGCCCATCCCGAGGGGTGCGGGCCCTCGCCGGTCGGGACCGCGGCCACCAGGTTCAGGAAGATCGAGGTGGTCAGGCAGCCCGCGGCGAGCCGCTCGGCGTGGCTGGCGAGCCTGCCGCCGGACGCGGCCAGCCGGGCGCGGACCACGATGATCCAGCACACCACGCCGATCAGCAGGGCCTCCAGGCCCCACAGCACCCACCACACCGGGTCGCCCTTGTCGACGCTCATGATCTTGGCCGCGCCCTGCTGCACGCCGGTCGTCGACCAGATCCCGAAACCGAGCAGCAGCGGCACCAGCACGCGCAGGTTCAGCCTGCGCAGCCACTCCAACCGCAGCGCCCGGGCCTCCCCGGACCGCGCCATGTCCGCCTTGATCCGGGTGCGGGCACCGGACGCGCGGAACTCCCGGTACATCCGGGCCAGCTCCGCCTCCGCGCGCACATCGGCCTCACGCTCGGCGCGCTCCAGCTCGGCCAGCCGCACCTCGGTGGCCACGTCCGCGCGGGACCGGCCGTGCCCGGCCTCAGCCCGCACCCGCTCCAGCTCATCAGCCCGCCGCGCGTCCGCCAGCTCCCGCTGCCGCGCCAGCTCGGCGGCCAGCTCCTCCGGCACGCCGGGCTCACCGGCGGGCGCCTGGTTGCTCTTGTGGATCCTCATGCCACAACACCCCTCACCGCACCGGCACAGCCGCCGGTGACCGTCATCTGGATCGGGCGGGGCCGCACCCCGCACAGCGGGCAGCGGCGGGCCGCGCCGCCCTGCCGCTTGATCGCGCGCTCACGTCCGCGGTCGCCGGGCCACAGCCGCGCCAGCCGCCACTCGATCCCGACATTGCGCGCCACCTGCAGCAGCCGCGCCCCGGCCCCGCTCTCGTGCTGCGCAAGCCGCCCGGCCAGGTCACGCGTCCAGCCGATGTAGTGCCGCGCGTGCTTGTAGGGGCGGGCGAAGTGCAGCAGGTACACCACACCCCGCCGGCAGGAACCGCACAGCGGCAACGCCTCGGGCACCAGCCCGGCCAACGCGATCAGCGCCGCGTCGCACCCCAGCCCGCTCAACACCGCGTCGCACGCCAGGCACGGCGTCCCCGCACCGGCCGCGAACCGGACGCTGTCGATGCCTGCCACGACGGCGGCCGCGGTGGCGGTCTGGCTGGAGGAGATCGTCATCGCGGCCGCCGCCCCTCCAGGACGTCCAGGACCGGCCGCACCGTGTAGTTCAGCTCGGCGGCCAGGACCTGCACCGCCTGACGGGCGGCGCTCACCACGTCCCTGCGCGGACCGGACGGGGCCGCGGGCAGCCGCTCCAGCGGCACCGGGAAGGTCAGCGCCAGGCTGGCCTGCAGGAACGCGGACTCGGTCACGTCCCGCTCGGTGGGGTGAACGAAGTCGTAGCACTCGCCGTGCAGCTCGGCGGGCCAGTCCCGCCAGGACAGGCTGCGCTGCCACCCGGACGAGCGGGCCAGCTCGGTCGGCCAGGGGGCCACCAGGCTCACCGCCGCGATCAGCGACCCGTCCCAATGGCTGCGCTCGACCTGGGTGGCTAGCACCCGCGGGTGGTGGCGGACGTAGCCGGGCGCCATCACCGGCCCGGTGGCCGTCCGCCAGGCCGCCGCCGCGAACTCGGCCCGCTGGGTCGACGGCTCGTCCCACGTGCCGTCCCAGCACTCGGCGAACGAGCTGCCCAGCCGGTCCCGGACGTAGGCGCCGTACCGGGAGACGCCGTCGCTGGCGTACTGGCGGTCGTAGTCCTCATCGACCCAGAACGGGGCCGCGGAGGTGTCAGAATGAGAGTTCATCGGGTTGGACCTCCCAAGGGTCCGATCAAGGCCCTCGTCCGGCGGTTGCGTCGCCAGGACGAGGGCCGCTCTACGTTCCAGGGGTCTTGAACCGCGCCTCCACATAGGCGCGCACGTTCCGGGAAGCGCCACGGCACGGGTAGGCCTGCGACACCTCCACCAGCTCGAACACCTCGGCCAGCACCTCAGCGCCGGCCAGCACCTCCTCCGGCAGACCGATCAGCCGGATCCGCAGCCCCGACACCGGCGCACTGCCGGCGGCCGCGGGCTTCACCTCCAGGCCGGTGCCGGTCTCACCGTGGGTGCGTGCCATCAGCGCGCCTCGCTCTCCAACAGCGCGATGTACTCGGCGATCGCCGAACCCGGGATCCGCCGCGAACGGCCCTCCCGAACCGACCGCAGCCGACCCGACCGGATCAGCTCATAGATCACCGACCGAGACAACGACAACAACTCCATCGCCTCACCGACCCGGTACAACCGAGCGGGGGACGCCGCCTGAACAGAGGGACTAGTCACGATGGGCTTACCTCCAGAAGAGTCGGGGCCCCGGGATGGCACCTCGCCGGGAGCCGTTCCGTACTGGTGCGCAAGCGTCCGTGGTCGGCCGCTCGCTCCGAGAGGAGAGGTTAACACATATATCATAAGTAGCAAGGATGCAAAGCGATGGATACTCTGACCTGGAAAAACATGGCCCACGAGAGCTGCGCGCTAGGGTTGTGGTCATAAGATCCTGCAGCTCGGAGGAGAGGTCGTGCCCCTGCAGCACCCAAGATCGCGCTACCGCCAGGTGGCGGACGATCTTCGTGAGGCCATCGTCCGAGGCACCTACGGGCCAGGCGCCGCGCTGCCCAGCCAGCCCGAGCTGGCTCGCAAATACGGGCTCAACCAGACCTCGATTAGCCGTGCTATTGGAGTCCTCGAATCAGAGGGGCTTATCCGGACGGAACGAGGCGTAGGTTCGTTTGTGCTCGACATTCCCACGGTCAAGCGAGTCCGCCGTATCCCATCACGGGGAAATGGTTCGGGTAGCAGCTTTGCTGAGGGAATGCGTAAGGCAGGCCTTGCCCCGAGAACGGAGCTAGTACAGGCCGAGGCTGTTGACCCGCCTCCTGAGGTGGCGACACGGCTAGACCTGCCGGAAGGGGAGTTGACCCTAATCCGGAAGCGCCACATGTTCGCGGACGAACGCCCGGTGCAGCTGGCTGCATCGTACATTCCGATGTCCGTTGCCGGCGACGTCGATATTGCATTCCCGGATACCGGGCCAACGGGACTCTATGAGCGCTTGGCGAAGCGCGGACATCAGGTAGTGCGTTTTGCTGAAGAGATCGAGTCTAGGAGAGCGTCTTCGGAGGAGGCCGACTTCCTGCGGATCAGCACTGCTCAACACGTTCTCGAAGTGGTCCGGTTCGCCCTGGACGGAGCGGGTAGGCCCCTTGAGGTTGTGATCAACGCGTTTCCTAGCCAGCTATGGAAGCTGACTTATGAATGGACGACTGAAGAGTGAAGAGCAACGCTGACCTGCCGCGTCACTCGGTGAGCGTGTCAGGAATTGTGCGGCGCTCAGATGGCTGCATTCTCGCCATCAAGCGAGCTGACGACGGCCGATGGGTGCCACCCGGAGGCGTCTTGGAGTTGGATGAAACTCCTTATGAAGGAGTCGTCCGGGAAGTGCTAGAAGAAACCGGTCTGAAGGTCGAGCCGGAGCGCCTAACGGGTGTGTACAAGAATATGAAGCTAGGCGTTGTCTCTCTGGCCATCTTGTGCCGACCAGTCGGTGGAGAGCCCCAAACGTCCGATGAGGCCACTTCGGTGAAGTGGCTTCTCCCGTCGGAGGCCACTGAGTGCATGCCAGAGGCCCGGGCCGTACGTGTGACGGATGCCCTCCGAGACGACGGCCCCTTCGTTCGCGTCCACGACGGAACCTCCCTCTTGTGACCTCAACTGCGATGGCGGCCGGGTAAGGGTCTTGTCGATTGCGCATCCACGCCCAAGAGCCGAGGCTACGGCTGACGCCTCCGAGCTAGACCGAGCTGAGGACATCACCGTGGCTAAGCGTTGGCTGAGGATCGGCATCGAAGACCCGTCTGACGAACAGTACGTGCAGCTGGCGTACATGGTGTTCGCGGCTACGCGAGCGATGGACCTGGCCGTGATCAGATTCGAGAGTGACGGACGCCAGCAGGAGTGGGCGCTCGAAAGCTTCTGGGAGGACATCCACGACAAGCACCGCCAACCGCCATGGGAGGACTGATCCCGGGTCTGGCTGGGGCCTCACAGCGCACGCCTGAGAAGCCTGACCGCCCGTGCGGGCGCGCCTGACGGGGCTGAGCCGGCTGCCGCGAGGACGGAGGTGTGCGTCCATTGAGCTGTGCCGTCTTTCGTCACGTCCGAGATGACGGCCGGTGGGAAGCACTTGCGAACCCGGCACTTCCTCGGTGAGCCCCCGGTTCCGCGTCTCATAGTTGGTTACTATCGAAGTCTCTAGCGGATCGGCCCCGTTCTCATCTATCGGACACCCCCCAAGATGAGTTCTCCTCCACAGAGTCGACACGCTTCGAGCCGGGATTAGGGCGGGACGCTTATGGATCAAATGGGCCTTAATAAGTTGACTGATTTCGACTTCGAGTGTCTATGCAAAGATCTCTTTGAAGAAGTGCTTGGAGTCAGGTTGGAGCTTTTCACACCTGGAGCTGACGGCGGCGTCGACCTTCGTTATATGAGCGACCGGAAAGAGCACGTCGTCATCCAGTGTAAGCACTGGATAAAGAGTGGGCGGGCGAAGCTCGTCCGACATATGCTGAACCGAGAGCTGAGCAAAGTTAGGCGATTTAGGCCAACACGGTACATACTTGCCACGACTGTCGAAATGACGAAAAATGCCAAAGATGAGCTTTATCAAGCTTTTCAGCCTTTTGTGAAATCACCTAGCGACATCTTTGGGCTTGACGAGATAAACGCCCTCCTTCGACAGAACCCAGCAGTAGTGAGGAGGCATATAAGGCTTTGGTTGAATGATGCAGAGATACTCGAAGCGATGATTTCTAAAAATATCATTTGGCGCTCCTTCCATTTTGTTGAAGAAATACAAGATACACTGCGCACTTATGTGCCGACCGGCGCCTTTCATCGGACACTAAAGGTTCTAGATTCGCATCACGTCTGCATCATCTCAGGAGTTCCGGGCGTTGGTAAGACTACATTGGCACAAGTTCTGTGCGCACGGTTTGCTTCTGAAGGTTATGAGCTCGTTGAAATATCAGAAAATATCGAAGATGTTTATCGAATGTGGAATCCTGATTCGAAGCAGATATTTGTGTACGATGATTTTCTTGGACAGAGCACACTAGAAGACAAGCTATTCAAAAATGAAGATAGGCGGCTGCTTTCCTTGACGAGAGTCATTAGCAAGGATCCTCTGAAAAGGCTCATATTTACTAGTCGTAACTATATTCTAGCCCAGGGCAAGGCTCGCTATGAGCGGCTCGATCGAGAGAACCTTCTTCCGATCACCTGCGTTGTCGATTTGAGCGAATTTCATCGAGAGGCTCGGGCTAGAATACTCTATAATCACGCCTATTGGTCAAACTGGCCGGCGCGCGAGAAGGCGGTGCTTGCTCGTCCCGAGCATTATCGAAGGATTATTGATCACCGAAGTTTCAATCCGCGGGTCCTGGCGGACGTGCTGAAAACAGAATTTGATGCATCCTTGGGGAATGCTGCTTCTCAACTAGAGGCTAGTCTGGCAGATCCGATGCGTGTATGGAGGCACGTATTTGAGAACCAGCTGACCGAAAAAGATCGGGTTCTGCTGTCCACGCTTTTCTCGCTTGGCGGCGAGGCCCATCTCGAACGTTTGCAGGAAGCACTCTCAAGTTTTGGTGGCTGGAGTAAACAACAGATCAGGCACAGCCTGAAAATTCTTGATGGCACTTTTGTTAAAGTGACAAATGAACCACCTCGACAGTTCATAGAGTTTAGCAATCCTTCTGTCAATGATTTCTTTGTTCGCAAGATGGCAGACGACATGGAGTTGGTTTCGGACATTCTGCAACATGCCTTCTCGTTTGATCAGGTGGCTAATCTCTGGAGTTATCATTCGGAGTCCGGCAACACTGTAGACGGCGACCAGAAGATAGACCTACGAGAGTTGTCCCACGAAATTGAGGAGGCGACATTGGCAACCATCCAATTGTCAGCCAAATCGACGCGTGGTTTCGTTGGCCGTCTAGTCATAGCATTGCGAATTTCAGCCGATCTTGAATTGCCGCGCCTCAGTGCCAAAGTTGCAGAGCTTATTAGCGTACAAGGACGTGTTTATGGTGGGGACTATGAGGACATAGCGGAACTCATATTTGAGGTCACCCGAGCCCGGCACCCCGACGTATGCGAACAGCGTAAGGCCGTAGTTATGGAAGGCCTAAGTGCTCTCTTGAATCGAGATCGCACCGAAGCTGGAGTCTTCACTGCGGCGATCTATGCTCGTAGATTGTCCAAGTTCGTGGACAAGGGGGTATTGGATGACATCGATGAGGAAGCGAGTGCTGGCGTCGATCGCCTCATGGATCTCTACGAGTATGGCGGATCCGGGGACGAAGCGTTGGATTTGAATGTTTTCGTGCGTGCACTTGATTATGTTGCAATGTTCGAGGATCATTACAGCCGCTGGCCAGCGGCCGTGGCAGCGATGGAAGAATTTCGTATCGCGCCAGCGGGGGAACCCGAGAATGAAACCGAAGAAGACGAAGATGCGGAATGGGTGGACGGGGTCGTTTATGAGATAATGAGCTCCCTGCTCCTAGCTGATGAGTGAGCGACTGTGAAGCACGTTCAAATCATTAGGGGAGGTTAGACCATTGATGCAGCATCTACCGAAAGAGGTCTTCGATATGCTGTCGCAGACTGGCGACTCGCCTGAAGGAGAGATTCTTAGGGAACTTCACCGATTGTTGTGTCAACAACACGAGGATGCTCGCAATATTCTCCTTGTCGAAACTCCTTCAGTTCGATCCGGTGCTCCATTTAAGACCGACTTTCGCAATGCTCGAAGTCGGGGTTCCAGGGCGATGCGAGACGCACGTCAGGGCCTGCTCTACTCCGGCGGGGCCTTGGCGAACATGTTGTCAGCTAGCCTTTTGGACCACGTATGGGCGCTCACGAGAATAATTGCTGATGATGAACATGTCTCTATCTATAGTCCGATCTCCGTGGCGCGTATCGCGGTAGAATCGGCCTGGAAAATGCAGTATCTGCATGCCCCGGAGGGAGACTGGCAGACTCGATTGCTTCGAATAGCGCGTGAGCTTAACGAAGATGTCGCGCGCGAAATGGCCATGGCGAATGATTATCCCGATCGGCTCATATCGTCCGAGTTCACTCAGAAGGCGCGGGAACGTCAGCAGCATATAGATGCTGAATTGCGTACCGCGGGTATCGAAGTCACCGGTAAGGAGGTGCGTCTCTCTGTACCCAAGTATTCAATACCGAAGAATGTCAATCTTACTGAACAGATCAACAAGCTTTTTGTTGATCTGCCGATTGTTTATCGGATTGGCTCGGGTGCCGTACACGGAAATCTATGGTATCTCCGATCCATAATGGTTGAAGACAAGAGTCATCCAACTGGCGTGCGTCCCAGGCCCCAAGTAGAGATGATCGGCGCTGCCGTGGAGATGGCTGTTGCTGCCTGTGAGATGGCGCTCCGAGCGTATGGAGTTTATTTCCTTGAACCTGTTGATGATGCTCTTCAGAAGGCAGCTAGGATCCGCCATTACATTGCCGGGACGGTAGGGCACTACTTGAGTCACATCAAACCGTATACGAACGGCTTTCAACAGTGAGAACGTCCTTTAGGTTGTGGCATCTTGTACCGTGCGTGCTGCTTAGTGCGGCCCTTTGGATGGCTGTGCTAGACCACAGAACTTGTCGTTGAGGGCTAATTATCTGTAAACGCGGCGTCGGAAGATGACAGGCTGGACTGTCCGAACGGGTGTGCTGGTCGTGAGTAGAGCCCTGATCCCGGACGCGAGGTTGCGGGGATGGGTGTCGGACGGAGTGACCAGTCGTGGCGGGCACGGGTGGACGTCGAGGTTGCTCGGTCTACCGCTGTGCAGGGCCAGGAGTTGTGTCTTGACGGGGGTGGGCTGGGGTTGCAAGCGAGGAGTCGACGGCCGAGGCGGTTCGGAGACCTGCGCCCGTCGGTTGCTCCAAGATGCCGGCTGGAGGCACAGCGCTGCCTGACGGGCTGCTTGACGATGGGGGCACGGCTTTGCGGGCTGTGCCGGACCTTGGCGGACGTGTGCGCGCTGGTCGGGTCGGTGCTGACCTGGTGGAATGTGGCTGGGTGTGCTTCGAGTCCAATCGCGGGAGC
>NZ_JBIRAX010000024.1:0-26124 GCF_044326375.1 Actinomadura sp. 3N508 | reverse complement strand
GGCCGAAGTAGAAGTCGGCTATGTAGGCGCCCGGTTGGAGGAGGTACCCGTTTTGGGTTTGTGGGATCAATGTCAGCTCGTGGGTGGTGGTGTTCGACATGATCGGCATGTTTCCGTACATGCCGTACACCTGCAGATCATGTGAGAGCTGACGGCCGTCGATGGTGATTTTGTATCCCCTGATGGTGAGGGTGCGGCCACTCGCCTGCGCGAACTCCGAGAAGCGCTGGTCGACTACGATCTGGCCATCGGTCGTCAGGCCGAAATAGAAGTCGGCTACGTACGCACCCGGTTGAAAGCGGTAGCCCCCCATCGGGACCAAGGTCAATTCGTGGGTACGATCCCGTTCGAGGACGCTTCCTCCCACCACCACAGGAAGGAGGTCGTGTGAGAGAGCCCTTCCGTCGAGCGTCATCGTGAACCCGCGGATGGAGAGGGTGCTGGTTCCGCGACCGCTCAGGAACTGTTCGTAAGCCAGGTCGTACTCGATAATCCCGTTGTCGGTGACGTGGAACTGGAAATTCGCCGGCTGGCCTGCCATCTGCTCAAAGCCGTAAACTCCCGGCTCGAGTGGGACCGTCGGAGCGCTGGCACCGTCCAAAACTGGACTGTGCCCGGGGATCAAGAATTGTGTGTATGTAAGACCGCTGGTGTCGATCCGGATATCGGCCATTTCTTATTACCTGCCCACGTAGAGTGAATCTTTGATCATTTTGTGCTGGGTGGCGAGGCGACTAGTGGTTGTCGGCTGCCAGTGGCGAATCCACCTGACCACGCGTGGGGGGCAGGTTGCTAGGCGCCGGCTGGGCCGCGGATCTCGATGGCATCCAGCGTCATGCTCGGCGAATTAACTGTCGCACCAGGCCAACTTCCGACGACCTGAAACGTGATCAGGATGTGGGTCACATTCGTGAAATCTACGCCTGCCATTGCTCCCTGACCGGCGAAGTCGGCGAATCGGAACTCAGTTGGCCCCGCACCGACGAAAGCACTGGAGTAATGCGTTCTGTGTGGAGTAAAGATATGCGCGTACAGGTAGACGCCGATGCCTGCAACGTGCGAAATCATTACCCTGATCCTGTCGGCGCCACCTTCATGCAGATTGATGCCCAGGCCGGGCGCCAACGGGTCCTCCCGCAGCCCATAGCCGACCGCGAGGTTGGCAATATGCTTCGGACCGAGCACCAGATTAAGCTGGTCGATGGCGAGTTTCACTCTCGCCGTTTGTGCAGGAGAAAGGTTGCTGACGCGTACCATGCGCATGGCGCCCAGCATCGAACCCTGCTGGAACTTCCTTGCGCTGGCCACCGAGCCGATGTCAAAGTCGAAAGGGCCGGTTGTAAAATCATCGACCACCCGGTTCAAACGCGCCACTGACGCGACATTCAAATGCTCATTTCCGGATCCCCGCCAGGAGAGCAGAAGCTTACGGTTATGAGTGGTAAGAGCGAGGCCGGCCTCGGAGGACTCCGACGCGTACACTCGCTTGCCGAACCCACTCGTGTCGCCCATCGGCCCGGCAAGATTCAGTTCCTCGTCTCCTTCGCCGGTCCATCCCATGAGGAGCAGATCATCTTGTGATGCGAGATCTGGCGCATAATCGCTAGTCTCGGGCAGAGTGGCCTTCTTCCCGAGGCCAGCTATAATTTTTGTCTGCGGAGGTTCGCTGGCCAACTGCTGGTGCACTCTGGCAACGTTCAAATTTGCGTTGTCGGAGCCTTTCCAGGCCAGGAACAATCGTCCGCCTGCGTGGGAAAAGATTGCAGGCCCGCCATCAGAGGTTTCTCTAAAAGTGAATTTCCCGCTCCAGGTTGCGCCTCGATCCAAGGATATTATGATGTTGAGTTTATTGTCTTCTCCGGTCCAGGCCAAGTATAGGGCGCCGTTTAGATCGCTAGTTAGGGATGGCCGGAAGGGACTTTTCTCGGCGAGAGTAACCTTCCGCTTCAGACCTATGATCTGTGGAGGTTGCGGGTTGCTGAATTCTACTTCAGCGATGTTGAGCCTACTGTCTTCCCCTGTCCATGCGATGAAAACCGTATGGAAGAGGGCTGCCAGTGTTGGCGAGAACTCGGAGGTCTCTCTTGACGTGTGCTTTCCACCATAAGTGACGCCGTTGTCTCCTGACACCAGCAGGTTCAAATTCAGGTTGTTACTGCCCTTCCAGGCGAGGAAGATGCGTTCGCCATTGGAGACCACTGACGGGCTGACATCGCTTGCTTCGGCAAGCGTAGTCTTTTCCGTCATTGCGCCGAACACGGGCCAAGTCTCGCTTCGCACACGCAGTGTGATCGAGCCTGCCGCATCATCGCGGTCGACGACTCTGAGAGAGAGAAACGCTTCTGGGATGAATGTCGTGGAGCTGAGCTTCGCGGAGAGTCGAGCGATCAGCGTCGAGGTGACATGCGGCGGGCTACCGGACGTGAGATGCACCAGCACCCATCCGGGCTCTCCCGGAGCGGAGTCGGGTATGGCACGGTCCCACTCGGCATCTCGGGCACGGTACTCGATAAGGACCCGCTCGTTGGCCAGGCCGTCGGCGAATGCCACGTTAGGCGGCTGAGGTGTATCGCCAGGTGGGGCGCCCCGCAGCCGCCGAAGCTGCACATGTATCTCACCTGGCCTTGAACGCAACGCGGGTCCAAGGTCGACTCCGTGCTGGCCCAGGTTTAGCCACCCACATCCGAGCAGGGTCGAGGCGATCATGCCCGGCCCCGAGGCATTGTGATCGTTGATGTCATGCGGAAGGGCATAGTTGAAACTCGAAGCCGCGGTCACGTGGGGAGTGGGCGAGCCAGCGGGGCCGGCCGGGCACCGGCTTCTTTCGGCATCGCGGCTGTAGAAGAGGGAGCGGCAGTTTTGGCATTTCCGCCACTCAGACTGTTCAGGACCGGGTGGGATGTCACGCGGAAGGGCGTAATTGCGGCCCCCGGTCCCTGCATCATGGCCGCCGCCTGCGGGGCACCTGCTCTGACCGGCGTCGGAGCCAAAGAACAACATGAAACATTTCCCGCAGAGCCGCCAGCCAGACTCCTCCGGCCCGGAAGGGATGCCGTGACGAAGAACGTGGTTAAACGCGGATGACTCTGTCGCATGGCCCGTTCCAGCGATCGCCGCCCCCGGGCACGTCCCCTTCTGTGTGGGGTTGCCATCAAAGTAGAGCGCGAAGCATTGAACACAGAAGCGCCAGTCGGGCTCCCCAAATTCTTTCCGAAAGCTGAAGGACGGGTCGTCAAACGACCACTTTCCGCCCTCTGCCCCCATGATACAGAAGGGATCGCCATACTCATTCAACCCGAGGGGCTGATCCAACCGGGAGTGGTTAGCGCCGAACATGTGGCCTAGTTCGTGTGCGAACAGCGCCGGCGTCATATCTATGGCGCTCAGGTGAAGGTATGGCTTGCCGGGCGCCCAAGCGGCGCTTCGGGCGTCGGGGTCATCGATGACCAATGCAAAGTGGGTGAACGGAGTCAAGTCCACACCGAGTCCTTGGGTGATGAGTGGACGCGCGAGATCAAAGAGCCCGAATGAGTGGCCGACCGTCGCCCACTGCTCGTCCGTCATCCCCGTCAGCCTGAACCAGTCAAAGACAAGGAATTCGAATGTCGCACGACTACCCGACTGGTCATCCAGGTAGGCGGCGACCTTAATGGTTGTCCGGTTGATGAAATCTCGTGTCAGGTGTGTCGCTCTCGGCTTGCTGGGGCCAATTATGGGCAGGATTGCCAATTTTCTCACATTTCCCCCGAATGAAGCGCGATAAGCTTGCATGCTACAACTGTCGCAACTGCATCCCTTCGAATACCCCAATGCGCCGTTCATAGTCTTCGGCCTCAGGTGGGCAAGCAATACCTATACATCGAAGACCCGCGCGTTACCTGAGCCCGTCCCCCGCATGAGAAGACTGTGACAGTTGCTTGCCGGACATTTGACAGCCAAGTTCCCTCCGCTCCTCCCTGCTGGAGGTTGGATTGGGGCGCACCCTCGAACCTCCGGCAAGGACGAAAGCTGGTGGTCTTCTTTGATCTTTCAATGAGGTGCCGACTTGTATCGGTTCGGTTCGTGGGTCGGGGCGGCTGTGCCCGTAGCGCGCCGTAGGGAGTCGTAGGGCGCAGGGTGGGATGGCTCGTGATGTGCCTGCCGAAGTTTGGCTCTCCCGGGGTATGCCACCCGCTCGGCGTCCGCTCTGCGGCCTGACTCAACAGAGGCGTGACCCGGTGGTAATGGGCTCCGGGAAGTCGGCGTGTCGGCTGCGGATCAGCGCCCGTGTCGTCTCGTTTTGCACGAGACCGTGCTCGGTGATTCTTCTCGGTGTCGACCCGCAGAAGTCCACCCACACCGCGACCGCGCTGCACAGCGCGACCAACCAGCCGATCGACTCGGTCCGGATCGATGCCGCGCTGGTGGGGTATCGCCGGCTGCTGGCGCGGGGCCGGCAGTGGCCGCGACGGCGGTGGGTGATCGAGAACGCTCGCGGGCTGGGCGGCATTTGGCGCAGTGGTTGCTGGCCCGCGGGGAAGAGGTCCTGGACGTGCCGCCCACCGCGACCGCGCGAGCGCGGCAGCTCTCCCGCGGCGGAGGCCGCAAGAACGACCAGATCGATGCCGCAGCGGCGGCGACGAGCGCGGCCACCCAGGGTGACGCCTGCCCGGTGGACGCCGAAGACCACACCACGGCGCTGGCGCTGCTGGACGAACGGCGCGTCAACCTCACCCAGACCCGGGTGCGTGCGGTCAACCAGCTGCACACGTTGCTGCGGGGCCTGCTGCCCGGTGGTGCGCCCGCCCAGCTGTCGACTCGGCGGCGGCTCTGCAGCGCGCCGTGCGGCAGCCGGGCCGGTCGAGCACGTCCGCAAGCAACTGGCCAAGGACCTGGCAGCCGACATCCACCGGCTGGATGAGCAACTGGCCGCCAACGCTCAACTGCTCCAGCAGGCCGTCACCAAGGCGGGCAGCACGCTGATGGACACGCCCGGGATCGGGCCAGTGATGGCCGCCCGGCTGATCGCACGCACCGGACGCGCTGGCCGCTTCCCCACCCCCTGCCGCCTTCGCCAGCTACTGCGGCACCGCACCGATCGAGATCGCCAGCGCCGGCAGAGCCCGCCACCGGCTCTCCTGCAGCGGAGACCGGCAGCTCAACGCCGTGCTGCACACCATCGCCGTCATCCAGATCCGCATGCGCCACACCGCTGGCCGCGCCTACTACGACCGCAAGATCGCGGAAGGCAAGACCCCCAAGGAAGCCAAACGCCGCCTGACCGACCACATCTGGCGCGTCATGCAAAGCGACGAACGCCGCCGCGCACGGACGGGCCCGGGAGGACTGAGGTGCCCCGGGTTCGATGACGTCCTTCAAGCCAGTCATGATCTTGGCTGGCAGGGAGGAGAATGACCGTCGATGGCAGCACCACGTAAGTACCCTCAGGAGCTCCGGGAGCGGGCCGTGCGGCTGGCTTTGGAGTCGGATCGGCCGATTCTTCGAGCTGAGGTCAAACAAGACGTACGTCACGATCTGAACCGCTTGAGAAATTCAGCGACCTGCTCGACCAGGTCCATCAGCCGGGCTCGTTCCCGCCAGCACCCCGCGCGCTCCGGAACCCGACGGTCGGCGTCGCCCATGTCGTGCTCAGCACCGCCCACGCGGCCCGCACGAGCGCACCGGCCAGCCATCCGACCAGAAAGGCAGGACGAACAGAGCGGCCAGCACGGCGTTCAGCGGGTCAATCCGCGGGGCCTCCGCGCGGAGATCGACGTCGAGCAACACGCCTAGTGACTCTTCCTGGGGCGGACCGGCTCGAATCTTGCTTGTCAGGTCACTCGCCGGATGTCCGCACGGGCGGCGCACCGTCGGCCCGATCCCAGCCTGCCGGAGAACGACGCGGACCAGGCGAAATGCCTGAAGACCCTTTGTTCCGCGCCTGCCCATCCAACGAGTACCGCAGACGGAACGGGCGAGGCGCGGCGGCCTCGCCCGTTCATGAGCTGCTGCGCGAGGTACCTACTGCTTGAGCAGGTTCTGCATCTTGGTGATCTCGGCGGTCTGGGTGGACACGATGTCCCCGGCCAACTTCATGGCCGCCGGGAACCGCCCGGAGGACTGCTCGGCCTTAGCCATCGTGACGGCACCCTGGTGATGCTTGATCATCATTTCCAGGAACGTCTTGTCGAAGGCCGCGCCTTGGGCGCCTTGCAGATCCTTCATCTCCTGGTCGGTCATCATGCCGTCCATGCCGCCGTGGCCCATGTGGCCCGTCCCGCCTGTCCCGGGCGCGGGCACGGACGATCTCCAGCCGGTCAGCCAGGCGGACAGCTGCTTGATCTCCGGGTCCTGGGCCTTCTTGATGTCCGCGGCGAGGGACTTCACCTTGGGGGACGCGGCGCGGGTGACGGCGAGATCGGCCATCTCGATCGCCTGGCGGTGATGCGGGATCATCATCTGGGCGAACATGACGTCCTGCTCGTTGTGCCGACCCCGCGAGCCTTCACTGGCGGACGGCGACGCGCTGGTCGGCATCGAGTGACCGGCCATCGGGTCCTTGCCGTCGCCGGAGCCGTTGTCGCCGCAGGCGGCCAGGCTGATGGTCAGCGCCGGGACGGCGACGAGCGCGAAAGCGCGCTTCATGATGGAGAACCTTCCGTGTCGAAGTCTGTGACGTCAGGGAACTGGGTGCCATGAAGGCGCCGATGGCCTGTCACAGCCTCAACACGCTCAACCGGTGCAGGAACGGTCTCGGTGGCGGCCGGCCCACCAGCGGGATCCGGACCCTGATCAGGAGACGCCGGGCCACGGTCACCGGCCCGCGCAGAAGCAGCGCGACGATCGCTCCGAAGAACGAGATCAGGACCAGCATCGCAAGGCAGACCTGACCGCCCGGATGTTCCTGGTGCTGACCACCTGGATGATCTCTACCCGAGGGCTGATGGACGGCCTTCGCCGCGGACGGCACGGCATTCTCAGCCGCGCTCATCGTCGCGTCGTGAACGGGGCTCGTCGCCGCCAGTGCGACTCCGGCCATCTCGCGCGGGCTCGGCGACGCTTGGAAGCCGTGCATCGCCAGCACACAGAGGAGCAGGAGCAGACCGACCGGCAGCTTCAAGGCTCGTCGGCAGCGCTCCGGTGACCGCTTCAACCGCCCCACTCCTGCTCCGAAGTCGGGCCGGTCACGCGCTCTTCGGGTCATCGGCCGCATCAGACGTGATCAGGCGACGCGGACGCCACCGGCGAAGGGGCGGCCGGAGATCGAGCTGATCTTGACGACGTCGCCGGTCTGCGGGGCGTGCACCATCTTGCCGCCGCCGATGTACAGGCCCATGTGGTGCAGGTCGCTGTGGAAGAAGACCAGGTCGCCGGGCCTGAGCTGGCTCTGCGAGACGCGGGTGCCGGCGGTGAACTGGCTGCCGGTGTAGTGGGGGAGGCTGATGCCGACCTGGGCGTAGGCGTAGAGCGTCAGTCCTGAGCAGTCGAAGCCCCTGATGTTGGCGCCCTGCGCGGTGCCGTAGGTGGGGCCCGACGCGCTGCCGCCGCCCCAGGAGTACGGGACGCCGCGCTGGCTCAAGGCGGCCCGGACCGCGCCCATGGCCTTGGCCGAGGCGCCGCCCGGGTCGACGTTCACGGCCGGACCCGCACCTGTGCGGGCGCCGGGGCCGAAGCCCAGCTTGGCTTCGACCTTCTTCAGTTTGGCCTGCAGTTCCTTGTGCTTCTTCTTGGCCTGGTCGGTGAGTTCGCGGACCTGCCTCGTCCGGGCTTCGGCGGACTTGCGGGCGTGTTCGGCGGCCTGCATCGTCTGCAGCAGCTGGGTGAGGCGGATGCTGTCCCGCTGGGCGAAGTAGTTGAGGGTGGCCGACTTGTCCAGGACGGCCTGCGGGTCACCGGCGGAGGCGAATGCGACCGCCGGGTCCGCAGGACCGTTCTTGTAGCTGTCGGCGGCGAGCCTGACGATGTGGGCTCGGGCCTCGTCGAGGGCCTTCTTCTGGCGCGCGGCGTTGGCCTCGGAGACCTTGGCGGCGCGCTGGGCCTGCTGCAGCCGTACGCGCAATCCGTTGTACTGCTCGCTGAGCTTCTCCGCGTCGTCGGCGAGCTTCTTCTGCTGCTCGGTCAGCTCTTTGCGGGTCGGCTGCGGCTCGGCAGAGGCCGGTGGGGGAGCGAGGAGGCTCGCGGACAGGGCGATCGACGCCGTCCAGGCCGTGCCCGTGATGACCCGGCGGCGGGCCGACGTCAGGTGTCCGGCAGCTCGTCGCTGCATGTGGTGTCCTCTCCTGTACCGCCTACCGGGTGAGCTGCCGGGTTCGGGCCGGAGTCGCCCTGCCGCTCGCGGGAGCGGATTCACCCCAGGTGGAGAAACGGTTCCCCGGTTCCCCGGACCCTGTGGATCCGGGAGTTTCGGCGCGGCCGTCGCCGTCCCCGGCGGGGACGCCTCGCTACGACCTCCTACGAAGCGTAGGAGATAGTGGCCTCATTCGCCACCCAAGTAGTCGATGACGACAAAACGCCCCAGCGGTCTCAGCAGATGTGGGACAGTTCCGCGATCGTCGCGGTCGCGGCGGCGAGGGGAGCGGCGACGGCGAGCGTGACGAAGGCGGAAGCGGCGGCCTTGGCGGCCCGGCGCGGTCTGCTCACCTCGGTGGTCTCCAGCCGCAGTACGCGCTCCGCCAGCCCTCCCGTCGACGGGCCCGCGGCGCCGAGAGCGCCGGCTACCCCCGGTGTCGCCGCGAGCCGGTGCAGGGCGTCGACCAGCGTCCGCCTGCCGCATGCCCGCGCCGCCGCATCATCGGCGGCCATCTCCAGCAGCAGCGGAAGGTTCTTCTTCGCCCGCCGGACGGTGGGCGGCCACGGCAGGAGGGCGTGCACGAGATCGAGCATGAGCAGCAGCGCGTGATGACGCTGGCGCACGTGGGCTCGTTCATGCACCAGGACCGCGTCGAACTCCTCAGCGCTGAGGAGTTCCTGCGCACCGGTGCTGACCACGATCGCCTTTCGCCTGGCAGGCAGCGAATAGGCCACGGGAACGGGGTGGTCCAGGACGAGAACGTCCTCATGCCCCTCATGCTCGGTGGCGACGAGCCGGAGCATCTCCCGATGCCGGCGCCGGTGACGCACCGCACGTCCGACCCGGGGCAGACCGTGCGCCACTCTGGCGCAGCAGGCCACCAGCAGGACCAGGCTGGCGGCCGCCGCCATGATGATCGCCTCGTCCCGGTGATGCGGAAGGCAGCCCCGCAACCACTCCAGGGCGCCATGACCGGGCGCCGGCGGCGCCAGCAAAGCCGCCGCGACGACGCCGACACCGGCGATGACCGTCCCGGCCAAAGCCGCGACCCAACAGGCGATGGCGATCACCGGGTGCGCGGCGGGACGCCCGACCCGAGCGAGGACCGGCCCCGCCAGGCAGCCCAGCAGGGCCGCGGTGGAGACCAGGCCGATCACGAGATAGATCACGCTGTCACCCGTCCTCGGAGTCGGCCGTGCGGCGGCGTAGGGCTTCCAGCAGGTGACGCGCGTCCTCAGGTGGGACGCTCTCGGCGAACCGGGCGAGGATGCTTCCGTGGTCGGGAGACTCGATGAGCGCGTCGAGCATCAGCTCGACCGCGTACTCCTCCCGCGCGCGCGTGGGGGAGTAGCGGAACGCCAGCCCGTCCTGGGTGCGCTGCAGCAGTCCCTTCTGCGCCAGCCGCTCGGCGACGGTCTGGACCGTGTTGTAGGCGAGCGCCTTGTCGCTGTTCTCATTCAGCTTGGCCAGCAACTCACGAACCCGCAGCGGACCGGACGCGTCCCAGAGCACGTCCATGATGGAACGCTCAAGCGATCCCCCCAATCCAGCCACGTAGCCCACCTCCATTCCGCAGACATTGTGCCGGAGACCGCCTTTCTGGCCGGGGCGCTCTCAATGGTGGTACTGGTGGACGACGGCGTGCCCCTTGCCCCGTCCGATCATCCAGCGGTTCAGCGGTGTGGTGAGGACGAACGCGACGAGGAACGCGATGGCCAAGGCGCCCCAGAACTTCACGCTCGCCGGGCCCGCGTGCATGGCTCCAGGGATCATCACCATCGTTGCGTTGTCCAGCACCTCCATGACCGCGATCGACACCGTGTCGGCGGCCAAGGCGACCTTGAAAGCGGCTCGCAGCGAGAGCCCGGCCCTCAGCACACCGCGCATCGTCAACGCGTAACCGAACATGAACGCCAGCACGACTGCAAGGGCGATCGTCGCCACATTCGACCAACCGAGTGCTGTCCCGATCACCATGCCGAGCACTTCACCGATGGCACAGCCGGTCAGGCAATGCAACGTCGCCTGGGCCGCCATCGTCCAGGAGACCGACCCGCCGTGGCCGTGAGAGGCATGCCCCGCATCGTGTCCGTGATGCCCGCTGTGCGAGGCAGTGCCCCCAGGCATGCCGCTCTCATCCGCCTTGCGTCTGTCTTGGGTGGTCATCACCGATCTCCAGCCGCTTGTCTGATTGCCTGGAGTATGCCCTACAAGCTGTAGGAGGTTGCGCGCCCGCCCGTGGTACCGGCGGGAACCGCCCGAGACTGAGATCACTTCCCTACTCATCATGCGGTGGTGCCCGTCGCACGCGAGGCACGGACGTCCCAGCTCAGGTGACGGGTTCGTCAGTGCCCCGGCGATGATCGCGACGCCGTGTTGCGCCTTAGCGTCGCCAAACGGAGGCATTCGTTGAGGGCGCCGACGCGGAGGTGCCGACCCATGCCGCAAGCAGTACCGCGGCGGCGCGGCCCCCGCGATCCCGAACAGCACGGCAGGTCTTCTCCCTGGACGCGTTACCTGAACGGTAGGACTCCTCGGTGCCACACGCCTCGACGGGTTCACATCATGACTCGGAGCCCGAAAGTGCGACGAAAGGACCCTCATCCCGCTGAACTGGCCAATCTTAAAGTCTCCTGCGTTTGTGATCGGACGGCGAGGCAGACGAGGCCTTGAGCGGGAACACGTTGCAGTTCGGGATAATTGATATGCAAATCATTTGGTGCGCGCGGGTGCGGTGAGGCCAGATTTCAGCTGGCGCCCCTGGCCTCGCCAGCGGGCATAGCTTCGAGTTTCAGGACCTGGAGTATTTCCTGGTAAAAGCGGTCCATGGCTGTGTCGATGCTGCGGACGAAGCCGGCTTCTTCGGTGCCGCGTTTGGTTCCCAGCCCGGTCGCGAGGGTCAGGCGAAAGGTGTCGATCTGTGGCGTGTCCTCGGGGATGAGAAGGCCGGGCTCGGTGAGGAGGTTTTTCAGCAGGTCGCAGGGGCCGGTCTTTTGTTTGGGGGCGAGTGCTTCGATGCGGAGTTCGGCCGGGGCGTTGTTGAGGTGGCGTAGCAGCCATTGGACGCGGGTCAGGGGACGGGCGCGGGCTGCGGCGGGGACTTCGACCGTGGTTTCGATCTGCCCGGTGCGCAGGTCGGCTTCGAGGAGGACCGGGCCGCCGGCGTTGGGGATTCGGATTTCGGCACTCATGCGACCGGACTCCACCAGGGAGGTCACGGTCTGCAGGCGTCGCACCGAGGCATCTCCGTCGCGTCGTTTGCGGAGGACGGGGGCGATGGCCAAGCCCGTCTCACCGCTCAGGCGCAGACACAGTTGCCGGATCAGTTTCTCCCAGCTCTCGGCCACCTGCATCGCGCGCCGATCACCCAGACGCAGCGTGCCCCTGGTGACGGCATTGCGTACCGGGACCCAGGCGGCGTCCATGTCCCGGAAGCCCTGGCAGTCGGCGTTGTCCTGACGCAGGTAATGCAGTAGCTCGCTCAGTAGCCAGGCGTGAACGGGGTTTGCCGCGCCGTCGTGGAGGCAGAGCATCTCGGCCTCGTGCGCGACCTCGGCCCAGGACAGGTGGCGCAGAGCGACCTTGCGCAACAGCCGCTTGTCGACCTTCAAGGGATGCTCGTTGTCCAAGGCCAGGTCGTTGGACAACGTGATCACGGTTTCGTAGCCGTGCCGGGCCGCCACGCTCAGATAGGCCTCGACCTGGTCGGCCTTGAGGGGATTGCCGCCGGTCTTGGTCTCGATCAGCGCGGTCCAGATCCGGCCGGCCCTGGCCACACGCAGGACCCCGTCGGGGCGGACCTTACCGTCGCCGTGCTTGAAGGAGGCTTCGGCGAAGGTCTGGATGGTCCCGGCGGGGGCGTTGAAGCGGGCCGTCAGACGGCGGCCGAATTCGGGCACCTGCGCCATGACGGCCAGTAGTGTGGCGGTCGCGCGTATTTCGCGTTCCTGGTCGTTCTGCAGGCCCGTGACGGGGAACAGCCGGGCATGCTGCCAGGACGGATGCTCGGCCAGGTTGATCTTGACCGCCTTGGGAACGGTCGTCTTCTTCTTGGACGTCCGGACGCGTTTAGGAGGGTCACCGTTCTTGGAGGGCGTTGCCCCAACGGGCGGGCTTGTGGTGGCGGGGGCCGGGGGGGGCCTGGCTGTTCCGGATCGGGTGTGGCGGTCGGCTGCGTGGGGGTCTGGGTGGCTCCTTCCTCTTCCTCAGTGTCGTCGACGTTAATGCCGAAGTCGGCGGCCAAGCCCGCGAGCCCGGACGTGTAGCCCTGGCCCACCCGCTCGGAATTTCCAGGCGTCGCCCTGCGGTACAGCTCCCCGAAATGAACGCGGTCTCGGTGTCGGCGTCGTTGATGTCGAAAGTCAGCAGCACCTCTCCGTTACCCTCGGAGACGGCGAGCCGTAGATCGTCCAGCGCCCCGAACGTCGCACCCGCATAGCGGCTGGCGGCGATGACCACCCTCTGCACTTCAGGTCGCAACGCGTCCAGGTCGACCAGGATACGGTCCTCGCTGCCGGTGGCCGTGGGCGCCTTACCCAGCAGACGCACTGATTCGTCAGCGGTGGCGAGTTGGTTGTAGAAGACGAAGTCCGCATCGCTGCCGACCTTGCCATTGGCGTCGACCAAGAGCACTGAGACATCGGCCTCACCTTCACCAGAAGGGTCGATCCAGCTCAACGCCACAGTGACCGGCCCCGTCGCCGTGGTCAGGCCGGACAGGTCAATGTTGGCGCCCTTGGCCATCTGATGCACTGCGTTTGCTCCTCTAATCGCGCCTGCCCTCGCGCGCACAGTGGGAGCTCTGACGGCCACCCATACGCGCAATCACGTAGGGCCATTATTCGCATGCGCAGTGCCAGCGTATGCCGATCACTCGCCGTAACGTCCCGACGCGGCGCCCAGGGGCCACACTCGGCCACCCGCCGAGATTTGGCCGGCCGAGTTGGCTCCACGATCCAGAAGGAGGAGACACGCGAATACGTCACGGCAATGGATTGGTCGAGGCTCGCCACCACAGGTAGACGCTTTGCCAGATCGGCGGCTGGGTTATCCGAGATGCCCTGACAGCCAGCAACAACGGGAACTGTCCGGGCGTGGTTTCGATCAACCGCATTGGAGTTATCGGCGAAGCGGCGCATTTCCTAGGAGGCGAGGTGACAACGTGGCCGATGGGGCGCCACAGACCGCGGCATTGCCGGCACGGTCCGCTTGCTGAAACCTGGACGACCACTTATGCCGCGAAGCGTGCCGAAGTCGTGCGCAGGTAGTGAGGTCGTCGGGTTTGTTCAGGGGAGGGGGAAGCCTAGTCGGCGGCCTTCGCGGCGTAGGTCGTCGCGGGCGGACGGGTGGGCCACCTCTTCGATGATCTGCTGTGCTTGGGATGCGGCGTCGTGTGCCCAGATGGTCGCGGTGCCCTGCTCGCTGACGATGTAGCTGTGCTGGAACGAGGTGACCGGGCCGGCCAGCCGGGGAATGACGGTGGAGACGTCGGCGCGGGGGTGCCAGGACGGCAGCGCGATGATGGCGTGGCCGCCGGGGGAGTGCAGGGCGCCGACGACGAAGTCGGTCTGGCCGCCGAATCCCGAGTAGATGACCCCGCGGACGCGGCTTGCGTTGGCCTGGGCGTAGAGGTCGACCTGCAGGGCGGAGTTCACCGAGATCAGGCGGGGGCGGCGGGCGATGAGGTTGGGGTCGTTGGTCTTCTCGGTGCGCAGCATCCGAACGCGTTCGTTGCGGTCGGCCCAGTCGTAGAGTTCCCGGCTGCCGAAGGCGAAGGAGGCGGTGATGGGGGTCGTGGGGTCGAGCACGCCCGCCTTCTCCAGTGCCAGGACGCCGTCGCTGAACATCTCTGACCAGACGGCTAGGCCGCGGCGGTCCAGGAGGGAGGCCAGGACGGCGTCGGGGATGGCGCCGATGCCCAGTTGCAGGGTCGCGTGTTCGGGTACCAGGTGGGCGACCCGTTCGCCGATCTGGTTTGCGACCGGTCCGGGTGGCCGTGTCGCCGGGGTGGCGAGGGGTTCGTCGGTCTTGATGGCGTAGTCGATCTCGTCGGTGGCCAGGACGGCGTCGCCGTAGGTGTAGGGCATCTGCGGGTTCAGTTGGGCGATCACCAGGCCGCCGCGGGCGCGGACGGCTTCGATGGCGGCGGGCAGGATGTTGACCTCGATGCCCAGCGAGACCGTTCCGCCCGCGGGGACGGAGGTCTGCACGAGGACGACGTCGGGTGGCAGCGCGCCTTTCAGGAGGTTGGGTACTAGCGATAGTCGTGAGGGGAAGTACCGCAGGTTGGCGCGGCCGCGCATGCCCGCCCCGACGAACGGGGTCTCCAGGTCGACGCCGTCTCGGTCCGGTAGGTCGCCTTGGGCGTTGAGCATGAACAGCCGGTACTCGGGGAGCGCGCCGTTCAGGAGGGCCAGGAGGCGTCGTGGGGTGGCGAAGTTGCCTCCGGCGACCACGCGCGGCCGTCCCGGCAAGCCCGCCAGCATGGCGGCGAGTTGGCCTTCTGAGATCACACGCATCGGCGCGTCCTTCGCTTTTCGCTGTGCTCGTTCGGTGGTCGCAACTCGGGCATGGGTGGTCCTCCTGGTTCCTTCACCTCACAGCGAATACCTCCGCGCCTTCCGTGTGCAACGGACCAAGGTCCTTTGCGGGCTCCCGCGTCGAAAAGCGGCCACGTACAGGCATTTGATCGCCTGAGTGGCGCTGAGGGAAGGGGCGGCGGAGTGTGACCTTCGGCCCTGCCTGCGGAGCGGTGCGGTGTGATGCGCTGTGATCAACGAGCGTATGGAGGAACCGTGACGTCGACGAACGCGCACAGCGTCCTGCCGTCTGGCACCGAACTTGAACTGATCGACGCCTATTGGCGGGCGGCGAACTACCTGTCGGCCGGGCAGATCTATCTGCTGGACAATTCGTTGCTGCGCGAGCCGCTGCAGCCGGAGCAGATCAAGCCGCGGCTGCTGGGGCATTGGGGCACCTCGCCGGGGCTGAACTTCTGCTACGTCCACCTGAACCGGGTGATCAAGGCCCGTGACCTGGACATGATCTACATCATGGGGCCGGGGCACGGCGGCCCCTCGGCGGTTGCGAACGCGTGGCTGGAGGGCGCCTACAGCGAGGTGTATCCGCGTGTTTCGCAGGACGCGGAAGGGATGCGGCGGTTGTTCCGGCAGTTCTCCTTCCCGGGCGGGGTGCCCAGTCATGTGGCGCCGGAGACGCCCGGTTCGATTCATGAGGGCGGTGAGCTCGGCTACTCCCTCGCGCACGCCTATGGCGCCGCGTTCGACAACCCGGACCTGGTGGTGGCGTGCATCGTCGGCGATGGCGAGGCCGAGACCGGGCCGCTGGCGGCGAGCTGGCATTCCACCAAGTTCGTGGATCCGGTGCACGACGGGGCGGTGCTGCCGATCCTGCACCTCAACGGATACAAGATCGCCAATCCGGCGGTGCTGGCCCGTATTCCAGAGGAAGAGCTCGTCCGGCTGCTGGAGGGGTACGGGCATGCGCCGATCGTGGTGTCGGGCGACGACCCGGCCGTGATGCACCGGCAGATGGCGGCCGCGCTCGACCGGGCGCTGGACGAGATCGCCCGCATCCATCGCGACGCCCGCGAGGATGGCGCGACGGACCGTCCTCGCTGGCCGATGATCGTGCTGCGGACGCCGAAGGGCTGGACGGGTCCGAAGGTGGTCGACGGGCTGCCGGTGGAGGGGACCTGGCGTTCTCATCAGGTGCCGCTCGCCGGCGTCCGCCAGGATCCTGGCCACCTGGCGGAGTTGGAGGCGTGGTTGCGCTCTTATCGTCCGGAGGAGTTGTTCGACGAGGACGGCCGCCTGGTCGCGGAGCTGCGCGCACTGGCGCCCGAGGGAGCGCGGCGGATGAGCGCCAACCCGCACGCGAACGGTGGGACGCTGCTGCGCCCGCTCGACTTGCCCGATCCACGGGTGCACGCGGTGCCGGTGGCCGAGCGCGGCAAGCCCATGGCGGAGGCCACTCGGGTCCTCGGCAATTACCTGCGCGACGTCGTCGCGGACAACCCGTCCACGTTCCGGATCATGGGCCCGGACGAGACCGCGTCCAACCGGCTGGGCGCGGTGTTCGAGGTGACCGACCGTGTCTTCGCGGGCGAGACGCTCGACACCGACGAGCACCTGGCCCGCGCCGGCCGGGTCATGGAGGTGCTGTCCGAGCATCTGTGCCAGGGCTGGCTGGAGGGTTACCTGCTGACCGGACGGCACGGGCTGTTCAACAGCTACGAGGCGTTCATCCACATCGTCGACGCGATGTTCAACCAGCACGCCAAATGGCTGAAGGTCGCCCGGGACCTGCCGTGGCGGCGGTCGATCGCGTCGCTGAACTACCTGCTGTCCTCGCATGTGTGGCGCCAGGACCACAACGGGTTCACCCACCAGGACCCGGGGTTCCTGGACGTGGTCATGAACAAGAAGGCCGAGATCGTCCGGGTGTATCTGCCGCCGGACGCGAACACACTGCTGTCGGTGGGCGACCATTGCCTGCGCTCGCGCGACTACGTCAACGTGATCGTGGCCGGGAAGCAGCCCGCGCCGGTCTGGCTGTCGATGGAGGAGGCCGTGGCGCACTGCACCCGCGGCATCGGCATCTGGGAATGGGCGTCCACCGACAATGGGGCCGATCCCGATGTCGTGCTGGCGTGCGCGGGCGACGTCCCCACGCTGGAGACCCTCGCCGCCGCCGACCTCCTACGCCGGTTCTTCCCAGATCTGCGGGTCAGGGTGGTGAACGTGGTCGACCTGATGCGGTTGCAGCCGGTCGAGGAGCATCCGCATGGGCTGTCCGACACCGAATTCGACGCGCTGTTCACCACCGACAAGCCGATCATCTTCGCCTTCCACGGCTACCCGTACCTGATCCACCGGCTTACCTATCGCCGCAGGGGCCACGGCAACCTGCACGTCCGCGGCTACAAAGAAGAGGGCACGACCACCACGCCGTTCGACATGGTCATGCTCAACGACCTGGACCGCTTCCACCTGGTCATGGACGTCATCGACCGGGTTTCGTCCCTCGGCGGACGTGTCGGCCACATCCGGCAGCGCATGGTGGACGAGCGGCTGCGGCTGCGCGCCTACACGCGCGAGCACGGCGAGGACGCCCCCGAAATCCGCGACTGGGCCTGGTCCCACTGAGCCGGGAAGGAACTCCGATGCGGGTCCTCACCGTCAATCCCGGATCCAGCAGCGTCAAACTCAGCCTGCTGGAAGCCGATGACACCGTCCGCGCGCGGATCGAGCTGCCGACCGGCGGAGCCGACCGGGCGGCCGAGCGCGTGCTCGCCTCCGTGGCGCGGCTGCCGCGCCCGGACGCGGTCGGCATCCGCTTCGTCCACGGCGGACGCGACTACATCCAACCCGTACTGATCGACGACGAGGTCACCAAACGGTTGGACGCGCTGGCCGATCTGGCGCCGCTGCATCAGCCGCTGTCGCTGCACGCGCTGGGGGAGATCCGCCGGGCTCTGCCGGGCGTCCCGGCCGTGGCGTGCTTCGACACCGCCTTCCACGCCACCCTCCCCGAGGCCGCCGCCACCTACGCGATCCCCGCCGAATGGCGTGAACGGTTCGGGCTGCGCCGCTACGGCTTCCACGGCCTGTCCCACTCCTACGCGGCCCGCCGCGCGGCGGAATTGCTGGACGCCGACCTTTCCGGCCTGCGCCTGGTGGTGTGCCACCTGGGGGCGGGCGCGTCCCTGTGCGCCGTCGCCGGAGGCCGCTCGGTCGACACCACGATGGGATTCACGCCGCTCGACGGGCTGGTCATGGCCACCCGGGCGGGCGCAATCGACCCGGGCATCCCGCTGTGGCTGCTGGCGCACGGCGTCCCCGCCGCAGAGGTCAGCGACGGCCTTGAGCACCACTCTGGGCTGCGGGCCCTGGCCGGGACGGGTGACATGCGGGAGCTGCGGTCGCGTGCCGCCGCCGGGGACGAGGCAGTCGCCTCAGCGCTGGCGGTCTACCACCACAGGCTGCGGGCGTGCGCGGCGGCGATGACCGCCGCACTGGGCGGCCTGGACGCGCTGGTGTTCACCGGCGGAATCGGCGAACACGATCCTCTAGCCCGCCGACGCCTCGTCGCCGACTTGGCCTACCTGGGCGCACGGATCGACCCTGAACGCAATGCCGCCGCTCACGGCGACACGCTGATCAGCCCGCCGGACGCGGCGGTGGCGGCGGTCGTGGTCACCGCCCGCGAAGACCTGGAGATCGCCGCGGGCACCCGCACCGCCCTGCACGCCAGATGACGCTCGGCCATCCGCAGCAGACCGAGATCGACGATGGCGCCGAAGAGACGCATCGAGAGATGCGCCGGTCGTCGCGGCGCTTCTGCTGCCCGCACCACCCGTACCCGGTCCTCATGCAGGGACGTTGGGCTTGCGTGTCGGGACGTTGGGCACTATCGGCGCCATACCGCCGGATTCGAGGCTGGAAGTGGCAGCAGAACCGATGAAGGAGGCACGTTATGCGAGCGCTGGTGTATCACGGCCCTGGTAAGCGGGCGTGGGAAGAGGTTCCCAAGCCGCAGATCATTGAGGACGGCGACGCGGTCGTCCGGGTGGACGCGGTGACGATCTGCGGAACCGATCTGCACATCCTCAAGGGCGATGTCCCGGCCGTGACCGATGGCCGGATCCTCGGCCACGAGGCGGTCGGCACCATCGAGGCGGTCGGCCCGGGCGTGCGGACGGTCAAGCCCGGCGACAAGGTGCTGGTGTCGTGCATCACCGCGTGCGGGACGTGCCGGTTCTGCCGTGAAGCCCGCTACGGGCAGTGCCTGGGCGGCGGTGGCTGGATCCTCGGCCACAAGATCGACGGGACGCAGGCCGAGTACGTGCGGGTGCCGTTCGCCGCCACCTCCGTCCACCCGCTGCCGACGGGCGTGCCCGCGCAGGACGTGCTGATGCTCGCCGACATCCTGCCGACCGGCTACGAGGTCGGCGTGCTCAACGGCGCCGTCCAGCCCGGCGACACCGTGGCCGTGGTGGGGGCCGGGCCGATCGGGCTGGCGGCGATCATGGGGGCGCGGCTGTTCAGCCCGAGCACCATCGTCGCGATCGACCTGGCCGACAGTCGGCTGGAGGCGGCCAAGCAGTTCGGCGCCGACGTCACGGTCAACAACTCTCGGCAGGACCCGCTCGCCGCCGTCCGGGACCTGACCGGCGGGCTTGGCGCGGACGTGACGATCGAGGCCGTCGGCGTCCCGGAGGCGTTCGAGCTGACGGTCGCGCTGGCCCGGCCGGGCGGTCACATTGCCAACATCGGCGTGCACGGCGCCCCGGCCGCGCTGCACCTGGAAGAGGAGTGGATCCGCGACATCACAATCACCACCGGCCTGGTGGACACCTTCTCCACCCCGACGCTGCTCCGCCTGGTCGCCGGCGGCCAACTCGACGCCGGACGGTTCATCACCCACCACTTCACGCTGGATGAGTTCCCGAAGGCCTACGACGTGTTCGCCGACGCCGCCAACACCGGCGCGCTCAAGGTCGTGCTCACCCGCTGAGCCGCCCGCACTTTCCCTCCGAAGCCGCGGCCGCTCCGGCGATGGCCGCGGCTTCACCCATGCCCCATCTCGCCCGGAGCAACTGCGCGGAGTCCGGTGACCGTCGTCCCTACAGACAGGGACTTTCGGCCGCGGAATCACGGGGTCCCGCAGTCTACGCGTCGAGGAGCGGGCCCGCTGGCGTGTCATCGAGGCGCACGCGCCGCTGCGCAAACTCTTCCCCGGCGTGGACGTCGTGGAAGACATCGTCCAGGACAACCCCGCCGCCGCGCTGGTCGCCGCATCCCGCGACGTTGACCTGGTGATCGCGGGTTCGCGCGGCCGCGAGGGCCTGACCGTCCCGCGGAGCCGGGCGGTGACGCATGCGCTCGTACACCACGCGCACTGCCCGGTCACGGTAGTGGCTGATCACCGCGGCGTCTGATCGACGCCGTCGCACGCGAACGAGGCCCGGCATATGCCGGGCCTCTAGTTTGTGTCTCAGCACTGTGCCCGGAATGCCTTCTCCCACGCCTTCCCTGGAGTGTGTCCAAACACGACGCGACGCTTCAGGCCTGGCCTCAACCGCGACTTCTACCTCAAGAAACGCGCCTGAGGCCTCAAACATACCCAGGCCGTTGTAGCCCTGGCCCGCCGAGAAGTCAGTGGCCCCGCTGG
Source organism: Actinomadura sp. 3N508 (assembly GCF_044326375.1). Lineage (NCBI taxonomy): Bacteria > Bacillati > Actinomycetota > Actinomycetes > Streptosporangiales > Thermomonosporaceae > Actinomadura > Actinomadura sp. 3N508. The sequence continues at coordinate 5,660 of NZ_JBIRAX010000024.1, read as the reverse complement.
GCGAGTTTGAGCAGTTCGACCGCCGCGTAGGAGACGGCGGCGATGACGGCGATGCGGGCCCAGGCGGCCGGGTCGAGCGGTGCGGAGTGGAACAGGTCGTTCATGGCGGGGGTGTAGGTATAGAGGAGCTGGAACGCGATGAGGCCGAGGGCGCTGACCGCGACCCAGGGGTTGCGGCGGATACCGCGCCACAGCAGGGGACGGTCGAGGGACAGGCAGTTGAACAGGTAGGTCGTCAGGGTCAGCGCGAACACGTTGACGACGACGGTCTGTGCGACCTCGGGGGAGGCGTCGTGGGCCCGTTCCCAGTGCTGGAGCCCGAACGCGCCCGCGAGCAGAATCGCCGAGACCAACAGGATCCGGAGGGTCAGCGCCCGCGAGATCAGCGGCATGGACGGGTCGCGCGGCGGGCGGGTCATGATGTGCTCGTCCTTGGGCTCGACCGCGAACGGCAGGCCGAGCACCAGCACGGCGGTCATGTTCAGCCACAGCACCTGCAGCGGCAGGATCGGCAGGTCGGTGCCGGCGAGGATCGCGGCGACCAGCACCAGGCCGAGCCCGACGTTGGACGGCAGCGCCCACACGATGAACTTGACCAGGTTGTCGAAGACGCCGCGGCCCTCCTCGACGGCCTTCTCGATGGAGGCGAAGTCGTCGCCGGTCAGGACCATGTCGGCCGATTCCTTGGCGGCGTCGGTGCCGGTGCGTCCCATGGCGACGCCGATGTCGGCCTGCTTGAGGGCGGGCGCGTCGTTGACGCCGTCGCCGGTCATCGCGATGACGTGCCCGCCGGCCTGGAGGGCCTGGACGAGCCGGAGCTTCTGCTCGGGGGAGACGCGGGCGAACACGGTGGTGTCGCGGACGCGTTCGGCGGGGACGTCGGCGGTGAGCTCGGCGCCGGTCATGACGGCGCCGTCCAGCCCGATGCGGGCGCCGATGGCGCGGGCGGTGGCGGCGTGGTCACCGGTGATCATCTTGACCTGGACGCCCGCGTCGTGGCAGGTCCGGATCGCCTGGGCGGCCTCGGCGCGGGGCGGGTCGAGCATGGCCTGGAGGCCGAGGAAGGTCAGCGGTGGCAGCTCGTCCAGGGCGCCTTCGTCCGAATCGGCGGCGCCGGTGCGGCCGCGGGCGAAGCCCAGCACGCGCAGCGCCTGCGCCCCGTAGCCTTCCGCGCGGTCGTGGACGGCGGCGGCGTCGAGCGGGACGGGCTCGCCGTCCGGGCCGGCGGCGTCGGTGCACAGCTCCAGGATCCGCTCGACGGGGCCTTTGACGTAGACGGATCCGTCCTCGTGGAGGGTGGCCATGAAGCGGCGCTCGGAGCTGAACGGCAGCACGGCGGCCCGGGCCGGGACGTGGTCCAGGCCCGCCTTGGCGGCGCTGGTGAGCAGGGCGCCCTCGGTCGGGTCGCCGGTGATCGTCCAGTCCTCGCCTTCGTGGAGCAGCCGCGCGTCGTTGCAGCCCAGCCCGGCCAGCAGCAGCTCCCGCAGCACCGGGTGGCCGTCGAGATCGACTGGCCGCCCGTCCTGCTGGATCTCGCCGGCAGGGGTGTAACCGGTGCCGGTGACGGTGTAGTCGCGGTCGGCGGCGGTGATGTGGGTGACGGTCATCTGGTTCTGGGTGAGCGTGCCGGTCTTGTCGGTGCAGATCACGGTGGTGCTGCCGAGCGTCTCCACGGCGGGCAGGTGCCGGACGATCGCGCCGCGCCCCACCATCCGGGCCACCCCGAGCGCCAGCGTGATCGTCACGATCGCGGGCAGCCCCTCGGGGATCGCGCCGACCGCCAGCGCGACCGCGGCCGTCAGCATCTCCGCCGACCCCCGGCCGCGCAGCACGCCGATCACGAAGGTCAGCGCGGCCAGCGCCAGGATCGCCACGGTCACGACCTTGCTGAACTGAGTGATCTTGCGCGTCAGCGGTGTCCGCACCGTGGTTGTGGTGCGCGTCAGCCGCTGGATACCGCCCAGCTCGGTGCCGGTGCCGGTGGCGACGACCAGGCCGGTCGCACGCCCGGCGGTGACCAGGGTGCCGGAGAAGGTCATCGCGGTGCGGTCGGCCAGCGGCACCTCGGGCAGCGCCGCCGGGTCCTTGGCGACCGGCACCGATTCGCCGGTCAATGCGGACTCGTCCACGGCCAGCTCGTCGGTGCGCAGCAGCCGCAGGTCGGCGGGCACCTTGTCGCCCGCGTCCAGCTCGACCAGGTCGCCGCGGACCAGATCGGCGGCCGCCACCGTGCGGGGCGTGCCGTCCCGGACCACCGTCGCCGTCGTCTGGGTCATGGCCGCGAGCGCGGTGAGCGCCTTCTCCGCCCGGGACTCCTGGACGTATCCCACCACGGCGTTCACGATCACCACGCCGCCGATCACCAGCGCGTCGACGTGCTCGCCGAGCAGGGCCGTCACCCCGGCGGCCACCAGCAGCACGTAGATCAGCGGGCTGTTGAACTGGAGCAGGAACCGGGTCACCGGGCCGTGCCCGCGGTCGGCGGGCAGCGTGTTGGGGCCGTCTCGCTCCAGCCGTCTCGCCGCCTCGCCGGAGGTCAGGCCGTCGGCCGGGTCGCCGCCGAGCTCGCGCACGACGTCCTCGGCGGGCCTGCGGTAGGGCGCCAGCGCCGTCATCATCGGGCCCTGGCCAGCCGCTCGCCGTACTCCCCGGTGCCGATCAGAACCATCGGCGCGCTCCACATCCACATCGAAGCGGGCCAGCCGTCGTCTCCCACGTGCCCCCGGCCATCGCCGGGAGCGGCGCCCACAAGGGCAGAACCGGTGTTCATCGCCCCACCTCCTGATGCCTCTACCTTGTAATCCCAGGGCACGCGCAGACAGGGCCGAAGGTCCCCCCGGATCGGCGGTCCCATGCCTCCGAACGCTGCGCTGCCGCCGGGCGAGCCTGGAAGACCGCCCTACTCGGATCTGCCCTTGGAGACGGACGAGTCGGCTTTGAGTTGGGCGGCGAGGGCGGCGGCTTGGGTGCGGCGGCTCATGCCGAGTTTGGCGAAGATGTTGGAGATGTAGTTCTTGACGGTCTTTTCGGCGAGGAAGAGTCGTTCGCCGATTTGCCGGTTGGTGAGGCCTTCGCCGATCAGTTCGAGGATGTGCCGTTCTTGTTCGGTGAGGCCTTGGAGGGGGTCTTTCTTCTCTTGCCGGGTGCGGATGCGTTCGAGCATGCGGGCGGTGCTGCGGGGGTCGAGCAGGGATTGGCCGGTGGCGACGGTGCGGACGGCGCCGACGAGGTCGGAGCCGTGGATCTGCTTGAGGACGTAGCCGGCCGCGCCGGCCATGACGGCGTCGAACAGGGCGTTCTCGTCGTCGAAGGAGGTGAGCATGAGGCAGGCGAGTTCGGGCATCTGGGAGCGGATGTCGCGGCAGACGGTGACGCCGTCGCCGTCGGGGAGGCGGACGTCCAGGACGGCGACGTGGGGCCGGGCGGCGGGGATGCGGGCGAGGGCTTCGGCGGCGGTGCCGGCCTCGCCGACGATCTCGATGTCGTCCTCGGCGGACAGCAGCGCGGCCACCCCGCGCCGGACGACCTCGTGATCGTCCATCAGGAACACCCGGATCGTTCCCGCGTTCGCTGGCGATTGGCCCGTCATGGCATCGGTTCCCTCGGCTCAGTGGCTGACGTCTTGGACGTTACCCCGCGATCGTCATGCTCCCCAGGCAGCCGGAGGTCCTCTACCCGCAGGACCAAGGTCCCGGCGTCCGGAGGCCATTGGGTCCGGCGCGACGGACCTGCGTCCCTGTGGAGACGCCGGTCCCGGTGGTGGACTGGAAGGAGAGAGGAGAGTTGATCATGCAGACCCAGAACACTTCCCCCGCGGAGATTACCGATATTGTCCAGCGTGCCGTTGAGGACGCGGTGTGGGCGCCGTCGGTGCACAACACCCAGCCGTGGCGGTTCGGCGTGCGCGGATCGCGGATCAGCCTGAGCGCCGACCCGGACCGCCGGCTGGACGTCGCGGACCCGGAAGGCCGGGAGATGCTGATCAGTTGCGGCGCGGCCCTGTACAACCTGCGGCTCTCGCTGCGCGCCCACGGGTTCGCGCCCGTCGTGCGGCTGCTGCCCGACCCCGACCGACCGCACCTGCTCGCCGACGTCCACCTGGAGCCGGGCGACGAGCGGGACGCGCAGGACGCCGCCCGCGAGTACGCGCAGATCCGGCGGCGCCGCAGCCACCGTGGCGGGTTCCGGCCCGACCCGGTGAGCGGCGGTGTGCTGGCGGCGCTGCGGCACGCGGCCGAACAGGAGGGAGGACGGCTCGTCCAGGCCGTGGACGCGCACGTCAAGGGAGCCCTCGCCGCCCTGACCGGCGCCGCCGAGCACGTCCAGCAGCGCACGCGTTCGTATGCGGCGGAGATCGCCCGCTGGGCCCCGGCACCGGCCACGTCCCGCCAGGACGGCGTCCAGCACGGCGCCTACCCCAAGCAAACCCCGCGGACCGAGCCGCATTTCCCGGCACGCGAATTCGCACGCGGCCAGGGCTGGGGCACGGAACCGTCCGGCGACGACGACACCGCCATCGCCGGGACCGTGCTGCTCCTGGTCACCCGGGAGGACACACCCACCGCTTGGCTGGAGGCCGGCCAGGCGCTCCAGCGCGTCCTGCTGCGCGCGGCCGAGCATGACCTGTCGGCCGCGTATCACACGCAGGCGTTGCAGGTGCCCGAGCTGCGCTCCTTCATCCGCACGCACTTCTGCGGCGACGCTCACCCGCAGATGCTGCTGCGGCTCGGTGTCCCCAACGGGGATGAGCTGGCCACCGTCCGGCGTCCCGTCAGCGAGGTGCTGACCGAGGAGCGGTAGGCGAGCGACTCGGGGGTCCCCGGTCGGCGGCGAGCTGGTCCTGGTTGCACGGCTTCCCGCCGAACCATCCGTGGATGCGGACGTTCCTGGGCGTCCCGATCCGGTGCGGGACGAGGCGTTCGGGAACCTGAGCCCACCGAGAAGGTCGGCGGGGAGTCGGATCAAGAGGACGAGGTCGTGGTGACCACGCTCGCGACCGCAGCCGGGAGCGCGGTCGAGAACGCCGGGCTGTACGAAGAGACCCGGTGGGGAAGCGCTGGCCGGGCCGGCGTCCGCGGACGGGACTGGACGGCCCCATCCGCCGGATCCGCTTGACGATCTTCGTGTTGCAGGGGCCGGAGATGCAGGAGTTGCTGCGCGGCCGACTCCACACGCTCGTCGACGCTGCGACCGAGCATCAGGGGTTCGCGCCCTCGGTGCGGCTGGGCGGGCTGCTGGACACCGCCGTCGACGACGAGACCGGCGAGCATGTGCTGGCCGTCGTCCAGGAGGCGCTGTCCAACGTCGCCCGGCACGCCCGCGCTACCGAGACCACCCTGCGCGTGGATGTCGGCGACGAGCTCACAGTGCGCGTGGACGACAACGGCGTCGGCATCGGAACGGTCGGCGGCCGTAGCGGCCTCCGCAGCATGGCCGGACGGCGCCGAGAGGCCAGGCGGCGAATGCGCGCCCGATCCCACACCGAGAAGCGCCTCACCGCAGGTCGTTCGGCCCCTTCAGATCACCGTGAGAAGGGACGTTGGTCCCCCCATCGGTGCACCGAACGGACCTGCAGCGCAGGTCAGCGACGGAGTTGACTCGGAGGTGAAGCGAACGACGATGTGATGGAAGGTGAGAGGCGATGGCGCTCTCTGAGCACA
>NZ_JBIRAX010000023.1:0-42309 GCF_044326375.1 Actinomadura sp. 3N508 | reverse complement strand
GCACGCTTGCGGGTGATCGAAGACACCACACCCGACCCCAAGATCGACAAGCGAGAACTCACCGCTTAACCTGCAGAAACAGGATCACGCGGAGGCGACTCTTACACCACTCCGCTGGACGTGACCGCGCGTGGCAACCGTACGGACCCATGCCCGCGGCTGGGCAATGTCGTCCCAGCGCGCGTACGCCTCGGCAAAGGCGGTCTGGGCCGCGTCCTCGGCGGCGCACTGTCCAGCTCCCAAGGTCATGACAAATCCGACGAGGCGGGGGAAATCACGTTCGAACCACTCGCTGAATTCACCGGGCACGACGGCGGTCCCGCCGCCCTGCGACAGTCGAAGCAAGCTGGCCAGGCCGCCGCAAGCGGGTTGTTGAGCGGCTTGGCGGACATGCCTCCGAACCGTTGCCGGGGACGTTTCCCGGCCAGGGACCGACCTCGACGAGGACTGTGCCCTCGTCGAGGTCGATGAGCCGACTCCCTGGGACCAAGTGTGGTGCTGATCGTGGACGTTATGCCGCAGCGGCTGCCCGTCATCGACACGCAGGAGGTCACGCGCAGGCGGCCGGTCTCGCTCAGCGGGGCGCTACGGTGAGCATGAGGGTCTCCCCGGGGGCCGGTGCAGACGTCGCAATCCACATCGACCCCAAAGATCCTCCCTCGTTCTAGATCATCGTGCTGTGCTCGCCGTGTTCCCAATCTCCCCTGCTGGCGTCCGTGAGCATTTGGCCGTCTATCGGCCAGTCATCGAGCGATGACCCGGTGTCCGATGCGGCGACAGAGCCGCCATCGCTCCGCCGTGGTCATGCTCGACTCCGTCCGACGCATATGTGCGAGAACGCGTCCTTTGGTTGAGTCTGCGACAGGTGCCCGAGGTTGGGTGCCTCTGTGGGGCTGCAAATCTTACGAACTCAGATGTCAGTAACGTGTCACTAGGTCTGGAAACCCCTGGGAAGAATCGGTTGAAGGAGATATCCTGCAACGTTCTGCGCGACACCTGGGTGCGGGAGTGAGGGACATGGCCGACTCGTTCAAGGAGCTTGCAGGGCGGTCGCGAAACTTCGGGTTCCTGTTGCAGCACGAGCCGCTGCTGGTGGTGGACGGGGCGGCGGCCGAGGCCTATATCTACAGCGACCCGGACGCCGCAATGGGCAAGGCGCGGCGGTTCACTGAGACCCTGGCGCGGCTGCTGGTCGCGCGCACGCAGACCTCCGTGCAGGGAACGACGCACAACGCCAGGATTGCTGCCTTGGCTAAGGCGGGTGTTCTGGTACCTAATGTCCGGCAGGCGTTTGATGAAGTCCGAATCTCCGGTAATCGGGCCGTCCATTCGTACTGGGGAGACGTACAAGCGGCCCTGTCGTGCGTGCGGAACTGCTTTGAGTTGGGGGTGTGGTTCCACAAAGCCGCCAGCGGTGACCCGGCGCCGCTGGGGTTCGTTCCGCCGCCGGATCCGGCAACTGAGACGCCCGCTTCGGAGACCGAACGCGCTGAGCTGGAGAAGCTGCGCCAGGAGCTAGAGCGGCTGCGGGAGCGGCTGACCGCGGTGAAGGTCAGCCGGGACGGGCAGGTGTCCCAGCTGGAGGCCGAGGCCCGCGCGCGCCAGCAGGCCGAGTTTGAGCTGGCGAAGGTTCTGGCCGACCAGGAGGCGTTGCGTGCGCTGGTCGAGCGGACGCAGCAACAGCTGGCCGAGGCCGAAGAGCGTTTCGCCGCGCAGGTCGCCAGTGCGCCGAAGGTGCGGGCGGTCGATCGTGATGCGTTCATCGCGCGGGCTCAGCACGCGGCCGCCAAGCCGTTGACCGAGGCCGAGGTGCGCCAGCGGGTGGATGAGATGCTGCGGCTGGCCGGCTGGGAGGTCCAGGACGCCAGGGCCACCAACCTGTTCGCCGCCCAAGGCGTGGCGGTGCGGGAGGTGCCCACTGCCAAGGGCGTGGCCGACTACCTGCTGTGGGTGGACCAGAAGCTGGTCGGGGTGATCGAGGCCAAGCGGGAAGGCATGATCCTGACGCCGGTGGAGGCGCAGTCGGCCCGCTACGCCGACACCCTCACCGCCTCCCAGCAGTTCGCCGCCTGGCGGATCCCGCTGCCGTTCCGGTACGAGACCACCGCGGTGGAGACGCACTTCACCAACACTCTCGATCCCGCGCCGCGCGCCCGGTCGGTGTTCTGCTTCCACCGGCCCGAGACGCTGGCGCGCTGGATGCGCGAAGCCGACACCGAATCCGAGCCGCCCACGTTGCGGGCCCGGCTCCGCGTGCTGCCGCCCCTGGACACCCGGGGGCTGCGCGCCGCGCAAGCCCGCGCTATCACGGGCCTGGAGGAGTCGCTGGTGCGTGATGAGCCGCGCGGGCTGGTCCAGATGGCCACCGGCGCGGGCAAGACCTACATGGCGGTCACCCAGACCTACCGGCTGCTGAGGTACGCCAAAGCGCGGCGGGTGCTGTTCCTGGTCGACCGCAACAACCTCGGCAAGCAGGCCTACACCGAGTTCGACAACTTCGTCACGCCCGATGACGGCCGCAAGTTCACCGAGCTGTACAACGTCGAGCGGCTTGGCGGCGCGGCCATGAAGGACTCGACCAAGGTCGTCATTTCCACCGTCCAGCGCCTGTACGCCCGGCTGCGTGGCGAGCCGGTGGATCCGGAGGTTGAGGACGAGAGCTACGACAGCTACGACGCCGACAACGTCGTCGAGGTCGCCTACAGCGCCGACCTACCTCCGGAGACGTTCGATCTGATCATCGTGGACGAATGCCACCGGTCGATCTACGGCGTGTGGCGCCAGGTGCTGGAGTACTTCGACGCCTACCTGGTCGGGCTCACCGCGACCCCGGTCAAGCAGACCTTCGGGTTCTTCGGCCAGAACCTGGTCAGTGAGTACACCTACCGCGAGTCGGTGAAGGACGCCGTCAACGTCGACTTCGACGTCTACCGCATCCGGACCGAGCACGCCGAGCAGGGCGCCACCATCGACCGGGGCACCGTGGTCCCGATCATGAGCCGCCCCACCCGCCGCAGACGCTACGAGGAACTCGACGACGACCTCACCTGGACCGGCACGCAACTCGGCCGCAAGGTGATCAGCACCGGTCAGCTCCGGCTGGTGCTGGAGACTTTCCGCGACCGGCTGTTCACCGAGATCTTCCCCGGCCGCAGCTACGTGCCCAAAACGCTGATCTTCGCCGTGGACGACAACCACGCCGAGGAGATCGTGACCATGGCCCGCACGGTGTTCGGCAAGGGCAACGACTTCTGCAAGAAGATCACCTACAAGGCCGCCGACCCCGACGCGCTGATCGCCGAGTTCCGCAACTCCCCGGACCTGCGCATCGCCGTCACCGTCAACATGATCGCCACCGGTACCGACATTCGCCCGCTGGAATGCGTGTTCTTCCTCAACGAGGTCAAAAGCTGGGCGCTGTTCGAGCAGATGAAGGGCCGCGGCGCCCGCACCGTCGACCCCGCCGAGCTCCAGCAGGTCACCCCGGACGTGAAGGTGAAGACTCGCTTCGTCATCATCGACGCCGTCGGCGTCACCGACTCCCCACGGGTGGACGCGACCCCGCTGGTGCAGCACAGCGACAAGCAGATCAGCTTCGAGGCCCTGCTCCGGAAGGCCGGCAACCTGACCATCAGCCCAGACGAGGCGTCCACCCTGGCCGGACGCCTCGCCCGCCTGAACGTCCAGATCACCCCCGACGAGCGAGCCGAGCTGGAGAACCTGGCTGGCCGCCCCCTCACTGACGTGATCGCATCGGTATCCAGCTGCGCCGATCCCGACGCGCTGCTGGAGGCCTATGGCAAGGGCGGTCAGGCGGGGAAGGCCGCCGTGCATGCCCTGGTCGTCCAGGCCGTCCGGCCGCTGGCCGAAAACGCCGGACTGCGCCAGCGTCTGCTGGAGATCCGCCGCGCCCACGACGTCTACTGGGACGAGGTCAACCGCGACACCCTCATCGAAGCCGCCGCCCAGGACCCCAAGCTCCGCGCCCAGGAGGTCGTCACCTCATGGCGCGCCTACCTAGAGCAACACCGCGACGAGATCACCGCGATCGAAGCCGCCTACCGCAGCGGTCTGCCTGGCCGCGCCGCCTACGCCAAGCTCAAGGAACTGGCCGCCCGCATCGCCAGACCCCCGCACGAGTGGACGCCCGAAGAGCTGTGGAAGGCCTACGAGCAACTCGACCTCGCCGCCGATAAGCGCGGCAACCAGCACGGACCCGTCGACCTCATCGGGCTCATCCGCTACGAGCTCGGCCTTGACACCGAACCCAAACCGCACCGAAGCGTCGTAGAGGAGCGGTACGCTGCCTGGCTTGTGAAGCAACAGCAAGCTGGAGTCGAGTTCACCGCTGACCAGCGATGGTGGTTGGACAGCATCTGTGATGTGGTCATTACCCACGCCGCCATCGACCCCACCGAACTCGAGAAGCCCCCCTTCACCGACCGGGGCGGCATCGACGGCTTCCTGAGCACCTTCGGCGACACAAACGCCGAGACTCTTCTCTCCGACTTGAACCGGAACCTCACCGCATGACCGACCTTCCCTCTGGCTGGGCTGAGGCCACCCTCAATGATCTCCTGTTGCGCATTGAGGCGGGCAAGTCATTCCGCTGCGAAGCTCGCCCTGCTCGCCCCGATGAATGGGGCATTATTAAGGTGAGTGCGATGACCTGGGGAGAATTTAAAGAGACAGAAAATAAAGCGGTTCGACCGGACATCGAGATCGACCCTGCTAACGAGATCAAGCCTGGAGACATCCTCGTTAGCAGAGCAAACACTGAGGCCTATGTGGGCGCCTCGGTATTTGTTAATGAATGTCGTCCACTTCTGCTTTTGAGTGACAAGAGTCTCCGTTTGGTCCCCTCGTCTTACATTGACCGTCGCTGGTTCGCCCATCTTCTGAGCTCGCCCCATATTAGAAATGAGATCTCGCGGCGAGCAACAGGAACCAAAGATTCAATGCGAAATATCTCGCAGAGTTCACTCAAAGATATCGCTGTTCTTGTTCCCCCCATTGCTGAACAGCATCGCATCGTCGCCGCCCTCGAGGACCGGCTATCGCAGCTCGATGCTGCCAGCGATATTGTCTCAAGAAATCGAGCTCGTATTAGCAAATTGCACCAGGCGGTGCTCGATTATACAATTGCCGGTCTGGCGAAAGAGTCGACGCGAAAGCTTGGAGATATCTTGCGTGAACCGCTGCGGAATGGGCATTCGGCGAGAGCTTCGACTGATGGATCGGGAATTCGAACTCTCACGCTGTCGGCAGTAACAAAGGGCAAATTTGATGACCAATATACAAAGCTAACGGTTGCCGAACCTGGGCGCGTGTCGCAATTGTGGCTGGAGCCGGGCGACATACTAGTCCAGCGGTCCAATACTCCTGACCTAGTTGGCAAATCAGCACTATATGCAGGGAAGCGCGATTGGGCCATTTTTCCCGACCTGCTCATTCGGGTTCGGGTCACTGATGACTTTCTGCCAGAGTATATTCAGTATATACTCTCTAGTAGTAGAGTTCGAGAGTGCATGAAGGCTTCGGCCAAGGGACTGGCAGGCTCCATGCCAAAAATTGGTCAATCGACTATCGAGAGTGTTGGCGTACCTGTCATCTCTAAATCGATACAGCGGAAATTTGTCGAAGAGGTTCGATTGTTGCAAAGTGGCATCGCGCGGCTAGGAGAGTCGGTTGAAAATGCATGGAAACGTCAAGTAAGTCTTAGGCAGGCGATCCTGAGCGAAGCGGTTGCGGGGCGATTGGCGAAGCAGCACTCGGCGGACGAGCCTGCCTCCGCGTTGTTGGAGCGAATTCAGGCGGAGCGGGGGTCACAAGAACCAGCGGGCCGGCCACGCCAACCCAAGAGCGAGAAGGCGCCCCAGAAAGAGACACTGTTGTGAGCACTGCGGAGACGCGGCGGCTGGTCGCGAAGCTATGGAACTACTGCGATGTGCTGCGGGACGACGGGGTTTCTACGATCGATTACGTGGAGCAGCTCACGCTCCTTCTATTCTTGAAGATGGGGCATGAGCGGGCCAGCCGTAAGAGCTTCCCAGACCTGGCGCTTAAACCCGTGGGCGATGCTTGGCAATTGCTGATGGACCTTGACGGTCAGGAACTAGAGGACACGTACAGCTACGTCCTGCAGGAGTTTGGGCACCGCAAGGATACGCTCGGAGTCATCTTCCGAAAGGCACAGAACCGGATCCAGGACCCGGCCAAGCTCAAAAAGCTGATTGTCGATCTGATCGACAAGGAAGAGTGGTCTAGCCAGGGCGTCGATGTGAAGGGCGACGCCTATGAAGAGTTGTTGGCCAAGGGAGCCGAGGACGTCAAGTCAGGGGCAGGGCAGTACTTCACGCCTCGTGGGCTGATTGCTGCCATAGTTGACTGCGTCCGGCCGAGCCCGGACGATGTGGTCTGCGACCCGGCCTGCGGGACTGGTGGGTTCCTGCTAGCGGCACATGACTACATCCAGCGCCGCTACGGCAGTGATCTGACGCCCGAGCAGCGCGACAAGCTCGCCGGAGGCGGCGTCAGCGGGGTCGAGTTGGTGGACGGCACAGCCCGGTTGGCGGCGATGAACATGTTGCTGCACGGGATCGGTAGGCCCACCGGCCGCTCGCTGATCGAAGTTCGAGATGCACTAGCCGAGCCGTCCCACGTCTATCCCAGTCTGGTCCTAGCCAATCCACCGTTTGGACGTAAGTCGTCCATCACTATCGTCGGTCTGGATGGGCGGGCCAGTCGGGAGGACATCGAGTACTCCCGGCTGGACTTCTGGGTCACCACCAAGAACAAGCAACTCAACTTCGTGCAGCACATTGCATCCATGCTCGGTATCCCTGGCCGTGCTGCCGTTGTCCTGCCGGACAACGTGCTGTTCGAAGGCGGGGCAGGTGAGACAATCCGGCGGCGGCTGCTCAAGCAGTTCGACGTACACACTCTGCTGCGGCTGCCGACCGGGATCTTCTACGCGGGTGGCGTTAAGGCCAACGTACTTTTCTTCGACAAGAAGCCAGCCCGACCGGACCTGCCGTGGACGTCCAAACTGTGGGTGTATGACTTTCGTACCGGCCAGCATTTTACTCTCAAGCAGAACCGGCTAACCCGTGAGCATCTAGACGACTTTGTAAAGTGCTATCGGCCCGGTGAGCCCCGCGAGAACCGCAACGAAACCGAGCGGTTCAAGGCGTTTACCTATGACGAGCTGATCGCTCGCGACAAGGTCAACCTTGACATCACATGGCTGAAGGACCAAAGCCTAGAGGACGCCGATAGTCTGTTGCCGCCGGAAGTCATCGCTCGTGAAATCGTTGAGGACTTGACAGCTGCTCTTGCCGAGTTCAGTGCAATTGCAGACGCTCTGGAGCAGCCCAAAGAAGCGCCACTGGACGGTTAGGCGCTCTAGAGTTGTTAGCCTTTAAAGTACAATCCTTCAGGGCGAGTGATCTGTCCCGGTGGCGAGGAAGAGTTGCCCGGGGGGCGCATGCTCGAGTGGGCAACTAAAAGTGGCTGTTCGTCAACTAGAAGTGTTGTTCGATCCATTCAAAGATGTCGGCGTCTGTTTGTTGCTGCCATTTCGGAAGGTCGTCCCAGTCGGCCACGTAGGACGGCTTGGGGGCGGGGATGTGCTTGTGGATTTGGGCGATCCAGCAGGTGGCGACGAAGCGGCCTTTTTGCTCACGGGTCAGCTTTGAGGTGTTTCCGGCGCTGATCTCCACGAAGGTGCGGACCTGCTCGTAGACGGCTCCCGCGGCTTGGCGTTCCCATTCGGGGGTGTCGTCCCATGGGGCGATGTAGCCGGGCTTGGGTTCGCCGGGGTAGTGCTTGGTCACTCCGGCGATCCATGCTTCGCGGAAGATGCGGCCGTGTTCGTCGGTGCTGGTTGGCATCGAGGTCCTTTCGTTCATCCGGCGATCGACAACTGTGCAATTCGATCGTTGAGGAGTGCCACACGCCGGTCAGACAGCAGGGGTGCGAGTTGGCTTTGGAGGGTTTGGAGTTTGCGGCCGATGTAGCCGGAGGAGTTTGTTTGCTCGGCCACGGTGACAGCGTCGTCGGCGTAGGAGAGGAGTTGGTCGAGGTCGCGGCGTTGGAGCCCGAGGGTGGCGAGGTCGGTGAGCAGGCTGCCGCGACGGCGCAGCGAGACGGTGTGGGACAAGGCTTGGGTGAGTGCGTCTTCGGCGCGGTCGTGTTGGCCGAGTCTGAGGTAGCAGGTGCCGCGTTCCTCAGTGAGGCGACAGCCGTCGAAGCGGAGCCATCCGCCCGGGGTGGCGGGGCCAGGGGCGTCGAGTACGTGGTCTGCGGTGTCGAGGGCGCGGTTGCAGGCGTCGTGGTCGCCGAGGCTGGCGAACGCTTGGGCCTGGACGGCGGCGACCCAATGGCGGGTGGACAACTGGCTGTCGCCGTGGTGGGCGACCCGGGCGGCGACCGATAGGACCGATGATGCCTGGGCGTGCTGCTTGTCGTACATGTTGACGAAGGCCTGGCGGGTGAGTGCGCAGGCCCATCGGTCGTGGGAGTTCGCTTCGCGGCCGGCGGCTGCGGCGAGGGCGTAGCAGTGGGCGGCGTCGGTGTATTGGTTGCTGTCGAAAAAGATTTCGCCGGCGAGTTGGAACAGGTCACAGGCCAATACGCAGAGGTGCTTATGGACTGTGGGTGAATGGACCCTGTCCATCTCTTGGATGAGCTGGTTGAGGTGGTCGTGGACGAGTGGGTAAGCCAGGCGCTTTGATTTCGATAGTCCGAAGACCTGCCACAGGTGGGCATTGAGCTGCGCGTAGTGCTCAAGGTCTCCGGCGGCCTCGGCGGAGGCGGTCCATTGGAAGTCCGCGGCGTCGGCTGCTGGCGGTAGGGCTACCAGGGTGCCCGCGACGCTCAGCAGACGGAGCAATTCACGGCGGTACATATCGTCAAGCTCACCCGTCGGATCGGGCTCGGTCACGATGCGGCCGGTGATGGCCGGTGCCGGGTGCGGTGTGGGCAGGGAGGGCTCGTCGTCTGAGGTCAGCAGGGTTTCTAATTCGTCGTCTGTGACTTGGAGGGCCTGGCAGAGCTTGGGGCGGATGAACGGGTAAGGGGCGGTCCTTCCGCGTTCCCAGCGACCGACCGTGGTGCGGTCCGTGCCGAGCTGCTCGGCGAGGAGTTCCTGGCTGTAGCCCAGGGCCTTGCGGCGTTCGGCAAGGCGTCGCCGTCTGGCCGTCACAGGGGCACCTCCGCCCGCTCGTGGTCATCAACGTCAGCGTAAGCCAGGCCCAGATCAGTGACGCAGCTGCCGCATGGATGCATCACAGATGCCTCATCGCCGCCGTGGCCGCACGGGCTGCCGCCGGGTTGGCTTGAGGGCGCTCGTTGGGACTTGGATCGAAGGAGATCAGGTGCTCACTGCCGCACATCCCGACACCGTCCATCAGCCCGCGGAACCCCTGCCGGGGGCCACCGCCATCGACCTCGGTGCCGCTGAACGGGCTGCCGCCGCGCTGCTGGCCGCTCTGGGGGTTCCGGAGGGCACCGAGGCCGCTCGTCGTACACCGGAGCGGATGGTCGCCGGCCTGGCGGAGCTGCTGACCGCGCCGACGTGGGAGTTCACCACGTTCCCCAACCACGAGGGGCAGCACGAGCTGGTGCTAGCTCGGGACGTGCCGTTCACCTCGGTGTGTGCCCATCACCTGCTGCCGTTCACCGGATGTGCCCAGGTGGGCGTGCTGCCCGGTGAGCGCATTGCAGGCTTGTCCAAGCTGGCCCGGACGGTGGAGACGTTCGCCGCCCGGATGCAGGTCCAGGAAGAACTCGGCCAGCAGATTGCCGCGTTCCTGGAACAGCAATTGCAGTGCCGCGGTGTGGGCGTCGTGCTGTCGGCCGAGCACATGTGCATGACGCGCCGCGGTGTCCGGTCCCTCGGCTCCGATACGGTCACGATCGCCACCCGGGGTCAGCTACACCAGGACCCCGCCGCGCGGTCGGAGTTTCTGCAGCTGGCGATGCCGCGGACGCGGAGGGCCGCATGAGGTACCGGATCAGCAAGCGGTTCACCTTTGAGGCCGCTCACCGGCTGGACGGGTTGCCCGAAGGGCACAAGTGCGGACGGCAGCACGGCCACTCGTACGCCGTTGAGGTCGTTCTGACCGCGGCGCGGCTGTCGGGACCGGGCTTCATCACCGACTTCGCCGTCCTCGACGCGGTCAAGGCGCACCTGGCCGACGTCTACGACCACCAGGACCTCAACGAGGTCATCGACGTCGAGCCGACCAGCGAGAACCTCGCGCGAGTCCTGTTCGACTGGTGCACCGCCAACGTGCCGCTCCCCGAGGGCGCGATGGTCGAGTCGGTCCGAGTCAGCGAGACGTCCGCGACCTGGGCCGAGTACGGCCGTACCGCCGCGTCTGTCTGATCGCTCCCGAGCGGTCGAAACCTCACCTGCTCCCCGCACACGCGAGAGGAAGCCATGTCCTCCAGCATCCCCTTGGCCGTCCACCGGACCGGCCTGCGGCCGGCGCCGGTCGCTGAGTTGTTTTACTCCTTCCAGGGCGAAGGCGTGAATCTCGGTCGCCGCGCGCTGTTCGTCCGCTTCCGAGACTGCAACCTGACATGCGGCTACGCCAGGGCTCCGCGCACGGCCGGCGCTCCGGTCGAGGGCCGGATGCGCTGCGACACCGAATACACCTGGAACCGTGCCGCCCACGACTTCAATAAGGGGGTGCGGCACCTCACCAGCGACGAGATCTGGGACGAGCTGATGGTGCTCGACCCATCCACCGCCAGCCCTTCCGTTGCGCCCGTGGATCTGATCGTCGTTTCCGGCGGGGAGCCGCTCCTGCACAAGGACACCCTCGTGACACTCGCGCAACGAGCCACATCGCACGGTCGGCGAGTAGAGATCGAAACCAACGCCACCATCCGACCCGGCCCCGAGTTGGTCGCGACCGGAGCACAGTTCAACGCCGCTCCCAAACTCGCCTCCTCGGCGATGCCGCGCAAGAAACGCATCAAACCGGACGCGATCAGCGAACTCAGAGACAGCGGCCAGGCCCGCTGGAAGTTCGTCGTCTGCGGCCCCGACGACCTGGCGGAGATCGCCGAACTCCAGCAGGAGTTCGGACTGACCGAGATCTGGCTGTCGCCAGAGGGCACGACCCCGGCGGCCGTCATCGAGCGAATGCGGATGGCCGCCGACGCCGCCTTGACCCACGGCTGGAATCTGACCACGCGCGAGCACGTGTTGATCTGGGGTGACGAACGTGGCAGGTAACCCGGCCAAGAGCATCACCGTGTCGGTGATCGCACCCACCGCCTACCTGCGGGAGTTCGCCGCCCAAGAGCCCGCCACCGTCCACCATGTGGCGGCACAGCGGGTCCTGTCCGACCCGGTATATCGAGCGTTCTTCCTGGACGAAGCCGGACGGGGCGCCACGATCATCGTCGACAACGGCGTCTTCGACCTCGGCGAGTCACTCAAGTCGGCCGACCTGGTGCGCGCCGCCCAGGCCGTGCGCGCCGAAGAGATCGTCCTGCCCGACGTGATGCACGACGCCCCCGCGACCATGCACGCCAGCGATCTGGCCGCCCGGCAGATCCGGGAAATCAGCGACGAGTTCCGGCTGTGCGCAGTCGTGCACGCCACCGACGACGACCAGTGGCGTCGCTGCTACGACCACTTCGCCGCCAGTCCCCACATCGGAGCGATCGCCTTCCCAGCCTCCCGCCGGAAGGAACCCAGCCTGGCGCTGTCGAGGAACCGCGTGGCGGCCACCGGCTACCTGGAAGACCACGGACTGGTCGACCCGAGCAAGGTGTACCGGCTGCTCGGATTCGGCCGGACCGGCCATCTGGAACTGTTCGAGCAGCGCGAGCATGAGTGGATCAGCTCGATCGACGGCGCCGCTCCGGTCCTCCTCGGCGCGATGGGCATCCGGATGCTGCCCGACGGCCCCTACGACAAGCCCCCCACACCGCGAGTGGAAACGGTCGAACAGATCGACCCCGGCCGGTTCCCGCTGATCCGCCACAACATCAACACCGTCCGGTGCGCGGCCAACTGCCCCATCCAGATCCGGGACGCGGCATGACGGCCCCGACGTCCATCGACCTGCACGCACCCCGTTCGACGCTCCTGGGAGCATCCCCCGTTGACGCCTACCGGCACACCATGAGCGTTGCGAGCCTGCGCCGCTACCTGGAGATCAAAGTTCACAACTTGGTCCAGGACTTCGACTGGGCCCGCATCCACGTGATCGGCGACTACGACCGGAGCTGCGTGGTCTCGGCCAACGAGAAGAACGACAAGCTGTTCAATTGGCAGCGCCCCACGGCCGAAGTCCAAGACGACAAACTCGTCGTGAAGTGCTTCCCCGGGCGGGACTACGTCCGCCACTACGCCCTCATCATCGCCACCTACCTGAACATGGCCGGACGATACCGCGGCCAGGTCGACTACGAACTCCCAACCGAGACCGCATGCGCGGCGGCAGTCGACAGGTTGAGCATCGATCCGTCCGGCGACGATCTCGTCGTCCTGGGATGGGGACTCGGCCACTTCCTCAGCGACGCCTCCTGGACGCACGGGCACGGCTACGCCTGGCAACGCGCCGAAATCCAGGGACGACGCGTGCTCTACCTGGGCTATCTGCACAGCATCTGGGGAGATGCCGCCGGCCGTGTCGTGTCCCGCCTAGCCGCCCTCGGCGCCCGCCGCGTCGTGTATGTCGGCAAGGTCGGCGCACTCGACCCCGCCATCGCCCCCAACACCTGCCTGGCCACCGGCAACATCAGCGTCCTGCCCGCACACCCGACCACATGGCGGAACTTCTTCGGGGACACGGCCGCCCAGCAGCCCGACGTCCGAACCGGAATCCACGTCACCTCGCCCTCGACCCTGCTGGAGGACAGAAACTGGCTGGCCCGGCACCACGGAAACCAATTCGTCGATCCCGAGATCGGCCACATGGGACATGCCGCACACACGGCCGGTATCGAGTTCGGCTACCTGCACGTCATCTCCAACAACCTGGCCCGCCCCTATCCGTCCGACCTGTCCAACGAACGCCTCAGCACGGTCATCGAACGCAGAACCGAACTCCTCGACCGCATCCAAGAGATCATCCAGCACCGGCTGCGGACCCTCGACGACCCCGCTAACGGAGATGACCACAAATGATCACCACAGCTCCCGGAAAACTGATCGCGGTCGCCGGCATCGACGGCGCGGGCAAATCCACCCTGGCCGCCTCGCTCCATGCGGCGCTGAAGGACGCCGGTCAAGACGCGGTCCTGATCGGCAAGCACACCACCGAGGTTCCGATGAGCGCCGATCTGTCCGCCTACATGGACCAGCTCAACGCCGTCGTCTACAAACGCAACGCCGACGTCGGCGCCGCCTGCGGCGACCACTACTGGCTGTTCGCCCTCGCCGCCTGGTACACCCTCCAGGACCGGCTCGTCATCCAGCCCGCTCTGCGAGCCGGGAGCCACGTCATCCTCGACAACGCCCACCACAAGATCCTCGCCCGGTACGCCATCAACCCTGACGTGCCCACCGGCCTCGCCCGCCAAGTCTTCGCCCACCTCACCCCTGCCGACATGGTGCTGTTCCTCCGACTCACCGCCGAGGAAGCGCTGCGCCGTAAGCAGGAGTTCAGCGCCCTTGAAGCCGGACGGGGCGGAGCAAACAACGAGGCCTTCGTCTCCTACCAAGACGACGTCGCCGTCCAGTTGCGCCAGCAGGCTGACGATCACGCGTGGACGTCCATCGACGTCAACGGAAAGACCCCCGATCTGGTGCTGAACGAGGCCCTCCTGCAGCTGACCGAACACTTCGGTCTCCAACTCGCCTGATCGACTCGGCGGCCGAACGGAACATGAGAGGACATCGGTGGATCTCCAACCTGGCCACCAGTACCTATGGCACGGCGTCACCTGGGCCTCGGGAACCCCGACGCTTCTGCTGGCCGACACCGCCTCCGCCCGCCTCGCACCCATCAGCCTCATGGGACTGAATCTGGGATTCAGGGTGGCGGCCCCAACTCGGTACTGCACTGGCCGCTACCAGTTCGCCCACACCTTCCAGGTCGAACTGCGGGCGTGTCCCCGTCAGGCGGAATCTGATGCCGGTGGCCAATGCCCGGCCTGCCTACAGGAGGACGAATTCCGGTTCGCCCACCAGTTCCACAAAGACGGCTACACCCCACCCGCACTGGCGACCTACATGAACCAGCCCCACCTGCTCTACATCGCCACCTTCGCCAACACGGTCAGCAAGGTCGGAACAGCAGCAGCCACCCGCCGACAGTCACGACTCGACGAACAGGGGCCGGTGCACGCCACCTACCTCACCGAAGTTTCGGACGGACGAACCGTCCGCCACCTCGAAGACGCCCTCAGCCGACAACTCGGCCTCACTCAAACCGTCCGCACCGCCGCCAAACTCGCCGCCCTGGCCGAACCGGACCCCGACCGTGCCCGCACCACCCACGAGAACATCGTGACCAGCGCGCTCTCGACACTGGCAGACATGGGGATTCGCCCCACCAGGCACGAGTGGAAACCGCCAGCCGAAGGCCAAGAAATCCGGTCCCCGCAGCCACCGGGGCGACGCGTGGTCTATCCACATGACCTGCGCGACGGCGAACACCGATTCCTCATCCAGTCCTGCTCGGGCAGCCAAGCCCTCGCCCGCCTATCAACCGATGAACTGGACGCCCGATACGTCCTGGACCTCAACGTCCTGAAAGGCCGCCGGATCCTGACCGGCGACTACACCTCACCCCAGACCACGCACCAAGAATCACTCTTCTGAAATCAGCCGTGGAACAGACGACCAGTTCCAACCAAGGAGAGGAGGCCCATGCGGCCCCCCGACGCAATCGCCGGATGGGACGACGAAACCAACGCCGAACTGTATGATCAGTTCACCCGCACCTATCCGCTCTACGCCGCCACCAGCCGGGAGCTGGCCGTCCGCGCCGACCTCGCGGAGAAGGGGCTCGTCGTCGACCTGTGCGGCGGTACCGGCATCACCGCCTCCGTCCTCCTGGAGACCCTGCCGCCACATGCCCAGGTCATCTCCGTCGACGCTGCCACTGCGATGCAAACCGTCGGACAGCGGACCCACGCCGACGCGCGGATCACTTGGATCTGCTCTCAAGCCGAAAGCGTCGCCGAGCACATCCGCGAACCGGTCGATGCTGTGGTGTGCAACTCAGCGATCTGGAAGACCAACACCCCCGCCGTCTTCGCCGCCGTTAAACAGATCCTCCGCCCCAGCGGCCGGTTCGTCTTCAACATCGGCGGAGCCTTCGCCGGACACAACAGCTCCAGCGACCAACCAGAACGAACGACGCCGTCCCTCAACGACCTGATCAACGCCATCGCGGTCGCCGACCACGGATACGTTCCGCCCCGCCAGGAACACATTGGCCCCACACTGACGCCCACGATCGTCCGCAACCAACTCACCTCAGCCGGGTTCGGATGCGTGGACATGGACACGGTCTCCCATGCCGGAACCGTCGAAGAGAAACGGGCGTGGCTGTCCATCCCGCTGTTCGCTCGACCACCAGGCCAGCTCACCCACGACCAGCGCATGGCGATCCTCCAGAAGGCCTACGCCAAGGTCGACAAGACCCGAGTGATCAACACAACCTGGCTCATCGTCACCGCGGAAGCCTGACCAGGGGGCCAATGCCAGTGACCCCGAGACCCGACGTCCCATGCGACAACACCAGCATCGGCGTCATCATCACCGACAGCCAGGACCGTTACCTGCTCATCGATCGAGCAACGGCGCCCTTCGGCATGGCCCCGGTCGCCGGCCACATCGATCAACACGGCGGCCCCGAGTTCGCCGCGCGCAACGAAGTCCGAGAAGAGGTCGGCCTCACCGTCGTCAGCCTTCGCCAGCTGAGCGAGACCTGGCTGCCCAACTCATGCCGCCGTCCGGCCGGGCCTGAAGGCATCGGACACTACTGGACCCTCTACCAGGCCACCTTCGCAGGCCAGATCCAGATGGCCGCAGACGAGGTTCGCGCCGTCCAGTGGGCGGACCGAACCGACCTCCAAACCTTGGCCGAACGCGCCATCGCCAACGCGCGAATCGGCTTCGCCGACCAGAGCGTCTACGAGAAGCCAGTCCTGCAATCCGTCTGGGTGCTACTCCTGGCCTCCCAAAGTCTGATCAGCGCGAGCGCGGCCGACCTAGCAATATTCGACCTCCCGCACTGAGGGCGAGTCTCAGGTGGCGCTGCCCGCCCTGCGCGAACCCAACTGGCGCGCATAGTTGCGGATCCGAGGCCCATCCTCAGGGAAGAAACCACCCCAGTCCTGTGCCAACGGCATCCACGCCGCCGGTTGGTGTGGTTCACCAACGATGGGGGCCGCGCGATCGACGACCGCTACATACGACAGCCCGAGAGTGGGCGTCCAATCCGACCGATAGGACCGCACCGTCACCGCCGCCGGCAACTCCAGCAGGTCAGCCTTAAGTCCGGTCTCCTCGCGGAATTCGCGAACGGCGGCCTCTCGCGGCGTCTCACCAGGTTCGACGGTTCCGCCGGGCGGGACCCATCCACGCCACCGGTGCTTCACCAGCAGCACATACTGGAAGGTCTCCTCGAACGCCCAAACCTCAGCCGCGATCGGATCCATCGCCCCCTTCACGGCGAGCTCCAGCCAGGAAACCGCTTCGTCATACTCGGTGACCGCAACCCGGGCATCGGCGATCGCAGCGCCACACGTTCGCTGTTGGGAGCCCTCATAAGCCACGGACCAAGGCTATCGGCGGCAGCCGTGAAGACAGGTCAAAGCATCTGCGAGGCTGTACGAACCTGGAGTTTCTGTGGGACTTGGGCAGGACGACTCCACTGACGCCGACGTACCGGCGGCTATGTCTCCGTTGGCGATTCGCGACCGCCGTGCGCTGCTCGATCAGCCCCTCAACTCGCTCGGGCACACCGCAAACCTCCACCAGATTCGGATGTCCTCCGGCGTAGGAGCCGTGACGCCGTGCTCGAGCTTCGAGACCTTCGTGCGATGCCATGCCCTGCCGCACACCGCACCTGTCGTCTGCGCCAACGCCACCGCAGACAGACCCGCGGCCAGCCGAACCCTACCCAGCTCGTTGCCCAGAGCCTGCCTTCCTCGCAGCATCAGCAGACGAGGACGGAGAACTGGCCATCACACCGAAAAGGACACGGGTCAGATCACGAAATCGGCGTGATCGACACCGCGTTCCCACACCGCGGCGAACGCCCCCGCACACGCCCGCACCACACGCTGATCCTCGGTCACCTGTACCGCCGTGGGCCGGCCGTCCCCATCGAACAGGTTGAACATCACCCGGCGGTCATCGACCAGCCAGAAATCGTTGCCGGGCAGCAGCAGATCCGAAGCGTCCTCCCGCCACAGCCACCGCACCCGCTCACCGAACTTCAGGTTCTGCACCGTCGCCGCGTGCTCGAACACGATGTACTCCGACACCGGCCGCGACACCACCCTCGCCCGCTCCATCACCACGCCCCGCCGCACCGCCGACCCGGCCGCCGCCCAGGACGCGTTCTCCACCACCGGGTAATGGCCCGTCTCTCGCCACCTGCGGTACCGCTCGTCCTCGGTGTCGACCGCGTACCGGTCCCACAGCTCCAGATGATGCAAAGCCCGGTCGGCGCCAGCGAACAGCTCGACCCAGCCCGCAGGCGTCGGCAGCGGGAGCGTCTGCACCGTCCAGTCCCTCCAGTCGATCAAGTGCGGCCCGCAGCAGCGGGATCATCCGCGCAGGAAGACGGCCTCGCGTCTCATGCTCGGGAAGACCACCGAACACCCCACCGAGATCGACGGCCGTGTCGGCCTTCCACAGCTGCAGGACGATCTCACCACGCTCGGTGTCCACCGCGACCGCAGGAGACTGGCCATCAACGCTATCGGGGTCCCCACCGATGAACTCCAGAGCCACGACACCCTCCACCCTTTGTGCAGGACTGCACACGCCCCACCGACTCTCCACCGCGACCGCATGAAGGTCAAGAGGACCCTGATGGATAAAGAGGGGGCGGAGACTAGCCGGAGGGGCACCCCTGTGTTGCTGATCGCTCGCGCAATGCGGTGCCCGACAATCCACTCGGCCACAGGGAGCGGCTACCAGGTGGCATCCCGCACCTCGGACACAGGATCACCGCGGACACATGGATACGGCCCACGCCCGCAGTCGTCACGGAGGAGAATCCGACGTCGACGTTGTAGTGCTCCGGCTCGTTCTGCCCGCCTCGTCCTTCGACCGCTCCAGCGGCACGTCCAGCACCTAATCGCTGATCAACTCACGGATCGGCACACCAGCACCGACACGGCCTTTCCCTTGATCACGGTCATGACTTCGAAGGAGCGTCATGGTTAACCGCACGCCGTGGCTGGCCCCGGCGAATGCCTGGTGGATTGGGGAGGCCCGCCGATTGCATGAGTCGGAACGCCGCGTGCGAGAAGTGATGCTGCTGAGCAGACGCCGCCGTGGTGTGACGCTGGAGGACGCCTCCGCGTACAGCAACACGGCGCGACGCTGCTCGGTCGCCGGATCTGGGCTCGACCCCCGACCTGCTCATGGGCTGTCAGCGGGGAGAACGGAGTACGGTGCGGCGTTGGGGACGGTCGCGGCCGCGAGGGAAGAACGCTCGGTGTGCGAGGTCGTCGCTCAGGTTGCTGTGCCGTGCACCATCATTCTTTGGTGGTCACGTCTTCCTGCCGACTCCGCCGACGGCGTCCATGGCTTGTGGCGCGCCTGGGTGGCCGAGGTCAGGGCGCCATAGTGGTATGGGGACGATCCCGGGTTCGATCACGTGGAGGCCGTCGAAGAACTGCGTGATCTGTTGTGAGCTGCGTAGCCGGTAGGGGACGGCTCCGGTGTCGTCGTAGCTTTGCTGCGCCCGGTTGAACGCTTCGTTGGTGTTGGCGCCGTCGTTGAGTGCGAGGTAGCTGCCCGGTGGGAGGGCGTCCATCAGCCGGGAGACGATGGATCGTGCTTCGTCGTGGTCGGTGATGTGGCCGAGGACGCCCATGAACAGCAGCGCGACGGGTTGGTTGAAGTCCAGTAGTCCCGTAGCTTGGGCGAGGATGCGGTCCGGGTCGCGCATGTCGGCGTCGATGTAGTCGGTGGCGCCTTCAGGGGTGCTGATCAGCAGGGCGTTGGCGTGGGCGAGGACGAGGGGGTCGTTGTCGACGTAGACAACGCGGCTGTCGGGTGCGAGGGTCTGGGCGACTTGGTGGGTGTTGTCTTCGGTGGGCAGGCCGGTGCCGACGTCGAGGAACTGCCGGATGCCCGCTTCGCTGACCAGGTAGCGGATCGCGCGGCCGAGGAAGGCCCGTTCGGCTTGGGCCAGGTCGAAGATCCCGGGGAAGAGAGCGGCGTAGTGGTCACCTGCCTGTTGGTCGATGGCGAAGTTGTCCTTGCCGCCGAGCCAGTAGTTCCAGATGCGTGCCGAGTGGGGAACGCTGTAGTCGATCCCCCGCATGAGGTCCTTGTCCGCTTGTGCCAGGAACTCTTCGGAGTCGCTCGCCATCGTGAACCTCCTGGGCCTGTCGTTTGCGCCTTCCTGCCCATCCCATCAGATTCTCCGAATGAATGCACGAGTTTCTGGTCCGCTGATTGATTTCTGGGTCAGAGGAGATTGTGAAGGAAGCGAATGCTTTCGTCCGGCGGGAGTGCAGTGACGAGAAAAGTCGAGAAGAGTTGCCCGAAGTAGGTGAGGTCACGGTTGCGGACCAGGTAGAGCGCGTGGTCACGGTGTTCGAGGAAGATCATGTCGTTGATGTGAGATTCGGGAAACCTCATCACGGTGATCGGGCCGTCCATAAACGCGGCGTTGGCCTGAGCGGTCGGCATGACCTGAAGGGTGATATTCGGACGCGCCGCGAGTGCGATCAAATGCCGGATCTGGGCCTGTATTATTGGTGCGCTGCCCGTGTCTTCGCGGAGGACGCGTTCATGGATGATGATCCATAGCTTGGGGGCGTCGGGGCGGAAGAGGATGCTCTGGCGGGACAGGCGAAGCTCCACTCGGCGCTGCAGTTCCCGCTCCGAGATCTCCGGGAGATCACGGGCGATGACGAGCCTGGCGTACTCGCCGGTCTGCAGGAGACTGGGCACGCACAGCGGCGCGTAGGTCCTGATCTCGGCCAGTTCCGGTTCGGCCATCACGTAGAGCTCGAACCAGTCGGGGATCACGTCCCGATAGTCCCGCCAGAACGCATGACGACTGCGGGCAGACAGTTCGGCCACAAAGTCCCCGTCGACCTCCCGCATGTACCGCCTGCCGGGGACGCCGGCGGCGACAGCAGCTGCCGCTCTTTGAGGGGCGTTGATGTAGGCGTCCCAGTCCAGTGCGCTCAGCAGCGTTTCCGCGCCCGTCCGGTCATCGCGGCCATCGTGGGCTGTTGCGACAGGCTGGGGGGCGGGTTGGGGCAGGTCGGCAGCCTCGGCTGAGGCGGTCTCCACATCCCGATAACGAGCCTGAAGATCGGCCAGGGAGAACATCTTGCCGATACCGCGCCGCTTCGCCTCGGCATGCCGGTAGAGCGTCGCCCACAGCGACTCCACCAGTTCCCATCGGGGGATGCGGGACCAGGTCCTGCTGAACACGTTATGGGCCGTTGATCGCGGAACCCGAATGACCCGAATGCCGCAAACCAGGCGCTGCTCGGCCTCCAGGTCCGACGAAATCTTGTCAATTGTCTGATAACTGGGCCCTCCTGCCACGCGGCGATTGTGGGCCAGCAGGGAGATCACTTCATCAAAGTGGCGCTTGTGATCTTCGTCTGTCATGATCGTAGTTCCGTCCACGGTTAGAGATCTGTGGTTTCAAGGCATCGACATCATGCCAGCCTCGCCAGGGACAGGCCGGTCACTTGACACATTTCCTGGCTTGAGTCACGCCAGGTAACAAGACAACCGTCGATGCACATCTGATAGGCAACCGCCACGACTGCGGAGCATCCCGGATGAATCTCGGATGTACCAGCCGGTAGGACGTGACGTCCCAGATTCATCCGGGATTGATCGTTCCTCGTCCATCGGCTGCGACCAGCGTGCATGGTGGATCCCGTCCTTGCAGATCTATTTTCGAAAGCCCAGTAGTGCCTCATCACGAATCTTCTGTATTTCCTCGGGCGCTCGCGTTCAGCCGGCCTCAGAAAAGCAGCACATTGCCGACAGGCGACGCCAGCTTGGCGTTGACGCTGGTCACCACCTGGATAATTCGCACTGGCCGGTCACTTCCGGCTGTTCCCGTGAATGAGCTTTCCGCAGAAGAACTTGAGGACTTCTGGGCGGATGAGCAGATGCTTTATGGCACGCCCAGCCACTTTCACGCACAGCGGCTACCAGCGAAGTAACTGACGGCGCATACGGTCATGAAGCACGCTGCGCTTCGAGATTTATCGCCCAACCAACGATTCTGTCCCTCCCGACCGATCAAGCGAGCTGCTCTTTACATGAACACCACACTGATCGGCGTCGATATCCCCAACTTCGGCGACCGGCGCCGCAGCAACGACATCCGCCGCGTGCTTCGCGACACCATGTACGGGCTGCTGACCGAATCCTTCACCATGACAGGGCTCCCTTGGGAGGACTCGCATCGCGAAGACCGAGGCGACGGCGCGTTGATCATCCTCCCGCCGAGCGTGCAGTCGTCCGAAACCCTCGATCCCCTCGCGCACCACGCAACCGCATTGCTGCGTCGCGCAAATCGGCTCACCAACGAGCTCACACGGCTCCGGCTGCGCATGGCTGTCCACAGCGGTGAGGTTCAATACGACGCTCATGGTGTACTCGGCCACGCGGTCAACCACCTCTTCCGCCTGCTGGACGCCAGCGCGTTCAAACGGGTCATGGCCACCGCCCACTACGCCGACCTCGGCATGCTGGTCTCGGATGACCTCTACCGCGCCGCCATCGATGATGGAGCCGTCGATCAAGACGCCTACACAGCCCTGAACGTCACCTGCAAGGAAACCCGCAGAGCCAAAGCCCACCTGTGGCTGCCGCACAAGCGCGACTGAGTCCGCCTTCGACGAACGCTCCGGTCAACGCCGCCCAACTCTGCCGCGACCGCTCCCCCGACTCCTGAAACCGGCCGGAGCGGCCGCGGCTTACTCGCATCCGAGTGGAATCAGCTTCACTCCGCCCGGACCGCTCTGATGGGTGAGGCTCAGCAGACCATGCGCCTTCGGCTTCGAGTTGGACGACCTCAGAAGACGAGCGCTACGTGGTCGCAGAACACGTAGCGGGTGGCAGCAACGGTGGCGCGCGCGAGTCATCGCGGAGCCGGGCCAGGAGGGTTCCAATGCGGCCTCGTCGGCGCCGACGATGGCGGCGGCCACGCTGCCACCTGCCGACGGTTGGTGTGCCAGCGTCCGGTGAGATCGGCGTGAAAGTGGGCTCAGGGGTGTCGGCCCAACATGGTCGCGGCCTCACTGGAATCCCAGGTGCGAAGCCAAGTTAACGTACTCGGCGAGCAGCACAAGGTTCCCCGTCGCCGCGTCGCCACCGATCTCCAAGGCTTGGACGATCTCGGCGAGCACGCGCAGCTCCGGCAGGTGGGACAGCCAGTTCTGGGATCCGAGGTGGTGAACCACCGTGATCAGGCCGTGCTGCGCCCAGTCCCACAGCGTGGCCGTGCTGACGCCCACCACCTGCGCGGCCTCCTCTGGGCGGCACCAATATCGGCCGACCGTTCCCGTCTCGACCGGCTCGCAGTACAAAACAGCTACCCACCCCCAGCGCAGACCGCACCGCGCCCCTACGGGGACGGGGTCTCCGCAGGCCTGGCATCGGGTCGCCGACACCGCCTATACCTCGCCGTCCGCGACCTGGAACAGGTCGCAGCCCCCCGTCCCCAACAGGAATTGCACCAGCACCGCTGCCTGCTGGGCGTGGCGAAGGCTTGCCAGCCCGGCGTCCATGACCTTCAGTGCGGTCGCGTCGCGTCGCTCGGTCGGTTCCGCCTCCCGGAGCCATTTCGCGCGCCCGTCCACCGCTGCTACCACCTCGTTGAAAGTCTCGACTACGTTCCTCAGCGACTCCAGCGCATGGACGATCTCTGTCAGCGTCGAAACGTCCACCCCGGCGCGCACATCGCGCAGCGTGGTTTCGGCCTGGTCTTCCAGGGCGTCCAGGGCGTTCTGCAAGTCGTTTGTCCATGCTCGTGCATACTTGGATGTCACGCCGAAGCCTTCCAGCCCGGCCACTGGGCGATGTGGGTGTCGATTGGCCTGGTGGCCAGGGTCGCGGGACGGGGTGT
Source organism: Actinomadura sp. 3N508 (assembly GCF_044326375.1). Lineage (NCBI taxonomy): Bacteria > Bacillati > Actinomycetota > Actinomycetes > Streptosporangiales > Thermomonosporaceae > Actinomadura > Actinomadura sp. 3N508. The sequence continues at coordinate 19,033 of NZ_JBIRAX010000023.1, read as the reverse complement.
GAGTCCCGCGCGGCGGTCGCGGGCGGCATCGTCCTTGGGGGCGCGTGTGGCCAGGCGCGCGGCACCGGGCGTGGTCAGCAGCGCCCACGAGGACACGACGGTCGAGGTCAGCGCGAGCAGCGGGTCGATCGGTGCGGGCGGGGACTCTGCGCACGGGACGGCGGGCGGCCGGGTGGGCGGCTCGGCATCCGGGCGGGGAATATGAGTGGTGGCGATTCCTGTGGTGGCCAGCGGACCGAACTCCTGCAGAACGAGCCGGGCTTGGCTGCGGGTCCGGCCGTCCTGGGCCATGTCGTTGCGGACGGCGACGCGGTTATCGGCCCAAAACGCCAGCCACGTGCCATCCGATAGGGGTCCCCAGAGGACGGCGATCAACGGGACACCGAGGGAGTCGTAACCGATGCCACTGGCCCACCGCAGGAGACCGGACGCGGCGGGTGGCGCGGCGACCGGGCTCCACGCCCGCTGAACGTCCGGGCCAGCGTCGCTGGAGTTGAACTCGACCATGCGGGCGCCGAGGGCGACGGCGGTGGCGGTGGCCGCCTCGTCCAGGCCATACAGGTGCGCGTCGCAGACGCGCGCCGCTTCGTCGGCCACAAGGGCCTTGGGCCGCTGGCGGGCGGGCAGAGCGGTGACGGTCGGCGGGGCGGTGAACCGCCCGGAGAACTCCTGCTCCACGGCCCACAGCGCTTCGGCGTACCGGACGATGAAACGGTGGGCCGCGCGGCGGAGCCGGTACAGGTGACCGATCCGCGCGTTGGGGTCGTCGGCCGCGAACGGGTCGACCTCCAGCGGATCCGTCGAGGTCATAGTGCGGGCCCTTTCGCCTTGACGGGACGGTCGCGGGCGGGCTTGTCCTGGATCCATCTGCGCAGCCACGCTGGCGCGGCCTCGCGGGCGTGCAGGAGGAGCAGGGCGGCGCCCGGAATGGTCGCCAGCAGCATCAATCCGCCGAGGGCGCCGCCGAACAGCACTGTCGCGTTGTAGAGGGTGTGCGCGACGATGACCGGGCCGATCCGGCCGGTGGCCCGGTACATCCACCAGGCGACCCCGGCGAACACGACGGTCGCCAGCGCGGGGGCGCCCAGGTAGGCGTGCGGTACCATCCGCAGCGCGCACACCACCAGGAGGATCTGCCAGGCGGGGCGCCGCGCGGCGGCCATCAGCACGGCGGGCAGCGCGAGCAGCGGGATCTCTTCCCGCAGTCCGGCCACCAGGGCTTGGGTGGCGAACAGGACCGGGTTCGGCAGGCCGGTCGCGTCGGCCTGGTCGGTCGCGGCCGGGCCGAACTGCGCGATCCATCCCCCGAGCAGCATCGAGGTCGACTGCCCGGCCAGCATGACCGTGCAGGCCGTGACCGCGTTGATGTCCCAGCGCCGCACGATCTCACCGGGCAGCCGTCCCCGCCACAGAGTTACGTCGGCGTCGGCGGCGACCTGGGCGCATAGCCACGCACCCGCTGCGGCCAGCAGCACGGTCGCGGCGGTGTCGGCGACTTGGCCGGGGTTGGGCAAGAGCAGCAGCCCTGCGATGGCGAACCCGGCCGTGAGCCCGGTTGCACGGGCGGAGGTGCGGCCGTGTGTGGGCCGGCAGGTGCGGAACAGCAGCCAGATACCGGCGGCTGTGAGGTTGGCGGCTGGCAGATTGACCGGGACCGGGAAGCCAGGCCAGTCGATGTCGACACCGACCAGGTCGGCGAAGTCGTTCAGAGCGGCGGCGAAGTGCGTGCCGAACAGCACCGCCAGCACGGCCGCGCCAGCGGCGAGGGAGGACTTGGGCATGGGATGGGTTTCAGGTCTCGAGGATGGGGGCTCAAGGAGACGGGGTTACCCGCCGATGGCGAACTCGGCCCAGACGATCCGGTGGTCGGACAGGTGGTCGCCGCCGAGCTCGACGCCGTACCCGGTGACGCATTCGGGCATCGTTGTCAGGATCCGGTCGCCGCGGTGGGGGACCGTGTCGTCGGTGTGCCCCACGGTCGGGGTCGGGTCCCGACAAAGGCGGCCGACATCGTAGAACCCGTGGGCGGTGAGCGTGCCGGCGGGGCGCTTGTCGAGCTTGCTCTCGGCCTTGGCCCGGTCGACGCCGGTCGTGTCCGGGTCGTCGTCCTCTGCGGCCGCGTTGAAGTCGGCGACGTAGATGACGTTCTGGTGCTTGTGGACAGTGGCCGTTTCCGCTTCGGCGAGGCGCATGGTCGGGCTGGAGGGCGCCGAGTGGCCGACCAGGAAATGCACGTCAATCCCGGCGATCTGCAGGTGGAGGTTGATGAGTGTGTGGACCCATGGCGGGCCGGTGAGCTGGCGGGTGTCCACGACGGTGAGGTGGTCGCTCGGGCGCGCCAGGACGGCGATGTCGCAGCCGTAGAAGTGGGAGCGGCCCAGGAACCAGTAGGTCATGCCGAGCTGTTCGGCGATCTTCTTCAGGCGATCATTCCCGAAGTAGTTCCACTTGGCCTCCTGGAGCCCGACCAGGTCCAGGCCGAGGCGGGAGAGCAGGTCGACCTGCTGCTGAAGTCGGGTGTCGTCCTTTTCGTCGGGCTCGGCCCCTTCACCGTCCAAGCCTCCCTCGAACAGGTTGTAGGTGGCGACACGGATGATGGCGGGCTTGTCAGGCATGAACGGTCCGCTTTCCAGTAGGGGAGGTCGGGCAGGCCACCGATGCTTGTGATCAAGGTTGCTCGCGAGGGCAGGTCGAACTGTTCAGATCTCCACCGTCACGCTGACGCGCTTGTGGTCGGACTCGGGCTCGTCGGGCTCGCGGAAGTCGTGGACGCGGTAGGAGTCGGGCACATAGGCGTCACGGAGCGGGTCGTTGAGGAGGATGCCGTCGATGACCAGACACTGGCGGCCGTTGGGCCGCTCGATCTGCGTGGGGGTGTAGTTCTGGGCGAGTTCGGCGGCGTGATGGAACCCGACGCCGCCCTCCCGCTGCTGCGTGTCGGGGTTCCACCATCCGACCAGGGCGTCCAGGGCGCGAGTGTCGTAGACGTGCGGACCGGCCTGCCGGGCGCCGCCTTGGAACTGGACGCGGTAGTTGATCCCGCGCGGGTTGTGCACGCCGGGCGTGTTCATGTCGGTGGGTTCGAAGTGGGGGCCGCTGGGGACGGTGTTCCAGTCGCCCAGCAGTGCGCACGGGATCGCCGGGTCGGCGAGCCGGTCGAACCGGCGGTTGTCGGCGAGGCGGGTGTCGCCGGAGTAGATGTCGCCGTGCGTGGCGGCGATCCGGATGGGGTCGGTGCGGCTGGGGAGGGTGAACAGCAGCAGGTTGCGGTTGCGGGAGGCGAAGTCGGGAAGCCGGTGGGAGTAGAACCGGCGGACCACGACCTTTTGCGGGTTGACGTAGATGACGGGTGCGAACATGCCCCACTCGCGGGGTAGCGCGCACGGGTATGGGGAATATGCGGGGCCGCCCGCGTCCCGCATCGCGGCGGCGGCCTCGTGCGCGCCTTCCATCCCGTTCAGCTCGTACCGGTCGCCCTCGCCCAGGACCAGGACGTCGGGCCAGTCACCGTCGTGGAACATCCCGGTGACCTTCGCGAAGTCATAGCCACCGCCGTCGCCGGAGTAGGCCGAGTACCCGGTGGTGGTGTCCCGTCCGCCGTGCTCGACGTTGACGTAGCTGAGCCGGAGCTTGGCCATTCGCGATGCCTTCCAATCTGCGAGAAAACTGGGGCCGCACGGACGCGTCGGCGGCCGGTCAGGGGTGAAGGGGGAGGCTCGCCCGGCCGCAGACCAAAGGTCCCGACCGTGTGACGGGGCCGGCGGACTCGACACGGTTCAGGTGTCCGCGGCCGGGCGAGGATCAGCGGGTACGGGGGTGATCAGCCCGCGGCCCGGGCCAGGGCGGTGACCAGACGATCCGCCTCGACGACGGTCCCGACCCCGGACGGCAGGTCATAGCCCTGCCGGGCCGAGAAGCCGGGCACGCTGTTGGCGGAGTTGCTTCCGGTGGTCAGGTCGTAGAGCCCGTGCCGGGGCGAGCCGGGCGCGGCGTACAGCGCCTGGTGGATGTCTCCGAGGGGTCGCCCGGCCTGCTGCGCGGCGAGCGCGACGATCCCCGCGAATCTGGGAGCGGCGATCGAAGTCCCGGCGACCCGTATCCACCCGTCCTCTTGATCGGGCAGCGGGTTGTAGCCGCGGCTGTAGTACCACTCGCGGGACTGACCGGAGGCGTTGAGCGCGAGGTCGACGACGCCGCGCTGGTTGCCGACCACGCCGGCGACGCGGCGCTGGAAGGCCGGGCGGGGGAAGACCGCTGACAGGCCGGCGCCGGTGGCGTGCCCGCCCTCGTCACCCCACACCTCGTCCGGCTGGGTGCGGCGGCCGTGGTCATCGAGATGGACACGGGTGCCGCCGACCCCGACGACCAGCGGGTCGGACGCGGGCCAGGCCGCAGTGGGATGCGGGTAGAACGCCGTCCCGGCCAAGTTGGGTCCGGTCGGGCCGGTGTTGCCGGACGCGGCGATCAGCGTCGTCCCGCGCCGGTACGCCGCCCGCAGGGGACCGCGCAGGGCGGTGAGCAGCCGGTAGTCGCCCTTGCGTCCGGCCTGCTCGGGGAAGTGGGCCTCGTAGGCGCCCCACGACATGGTGACGGCATCGACCTTGCGATGCCGGGTGACCCACCCGATCGCCTCGATCAGCTCGCGCAGCCCCTTGGTGCCGCCGGACGGGATGCGGGGTGTCTCCACCACGATGATCTTCGCGCCGGGCGCGGTGGCGTGCACGGCCTGCACGTCCACGGTCGCTTCGGCCGCGCACAGCGCCTGTTCCGGGTATCTGGGGTCGGCGGTGGGCACGTCGCCGTATTGCAGCGTCTCCACCTCGGCTGGAGGGAGGCCCCAGTGCCGGGAGTAGACGGCCACGTCCTCGCGCAGGTGTGGGTTGTGGTAGCAGATCGGGATGACGACGGTGCGGCCTTTGCCGGTCAGGCCCCGCCGGTGCAGCCGGTCGATGCCGTACGCCGCGTTGATCTGCGGGGGCCCGTAGCAGCCTGGGGAGCCGTAGACCTGCTGGCACTGCGACGGCGGCACCGGCTCGACCGGCGTCCCGGCCGCGCCAGCGGAGAAGCGGCTGCGGGGTGAGGCCGGGTTGGGGGCGATGTCCAGCGTCAACCGCACACTACCGACGGCGAGCTGCTGCTCTGCGGCGACCGGGGAGACGCTCCTGGGGGCAGCCGGGTCGGCGACAGCCTGGACGAGGGAGACGGCGACCGCGCCAGCGGCCAGGACCGCCGCGGCGGCCAAGCTCACGCGCCGCTTGGGGATTCGGATTAAGGACACGAGGATCTTTCCGTGTTGGAGGGATCGGGCTGACCGGGCACTCGCAGGTGCGCCGGAGTCATCGGGAAAGCGACCGCAGGACGCTTGCGGGCGGCGGCGACCACGAGGCGGATGTCGCCGGGCGGTTCGGTGTTGAGCTGGTGGAGCAGGAATTCAGGCCGCCATTGGGAGAGCGGGACGACGCCCGGGTCTAGCAGCTCCCAGGCGTCGAGCAGCCCCGCGATCTCGGTCGGGGTGCGGAGGACCGGCGGGGGCATGTGCCGGGCGGTGAACAAGGCGTCCAGCCTCGGCCCGATCGGCGGCTTGTCGCTGGTGGGCGGGCCGGGCTTGGCGGTGAGGTGGGCGATCCCGACGTGGCTGCCCGGCGCGAGAGCGGCGGCAAAGGTACGGGTGATGTGCCGGGCGGTGTCGACGTCCAGGACGTCGAAGGTGTTCAGGAGCAGCACGCCTACCGGCTCTGCCAGGTCGAGAACTTCGGCGGCACCAGCGAGGAGGGCAGTGGGGTCGGTGGCCGGCACCTCGACGTACTCGCAGTCCGGCATGAGCACGCAGGCGTTGAGCATCACTACCGGGTGCCCGGAGCTGTACAGCACCCGCACGTCCGGGTCGATGCGGTGCGCGACCTCGTGGCCCTCGTCGTGGGTGGGCATGTCACAGTCGACGAAAATGATCTGCCGGACGCTGGCCGCGGCGACCATGTACCGCACCAGCCGCGTCCGCGCCGCGATCCGCAGCGCCGCGACCCGCTTGATCTCCGGGTTCTGTTTTGCGACTAGGTCGCCGAGCTGTCGGTCTGCGGTGTAGTGGTCTTTGAAGCCAGCCCAGTAGTTCCACAGCGTCGGCCACGACCCTTCACCAACGGTGAGGTGCCTCGTACCGGACACCTCGTCGTGTTCGCCGTACTCGTCAAAGTGCGGCACGGTCACCTCCCGGCTGAGGGACGGGTCCGCTACGCAGGACGGCGGCCATGCCGAGGACGCGGACGCTGTCGTGGACCTCCTTCGCGTAGCTCCCATCTGGGGACCAGAGCTGAACGTCGACCAAACCAGGCGACGGCAGATCCCAGCCGTCGGCGAGGGCGGCGATCTCCTCCACCGACCGGAAGATGATCGAGCTGTTGCCCCGCTCGTAGGCCTTGGTCATCCCGGCGACGCGTTTCGCGCTGGTGCCGGTCTCGGTTGCGTGCGACAGGATGACGACGCTGCCGGGCGCCAGACGCTCCCGCAGCTGCGCCATGACCGCGGCCGCGTCGTCCACGAAATGGAGGACAGCGGCCAGGACGATCACTATCGGTTTGGTCAGGTCGATACGGCCGACCAGGTCCGGGCGGCTGGTCAGGTCAGGATGGTTGAGGATGCTGTCGAGGTCGGTGATGTCCCCGCGCAGCACCCGGCGGTAGCCGCGGCGGAGGGCACGCGCGTGGACGAGGACGACCTCGTCGTTGTCGAACGCGAGGACCGTCGCGTCCGGGGCGGCCTGGAGGACGCAGGTCTCCACCGAGTCCAGCGGAACATCGTCCGTAAGGCCGACACCAACGTCGAAGACCTGCCGGATGCCGAATTCGGTAACCACCCAGCTCGCCGCGCGGCCGGCGAACAGGAAGTTCTCCTTCGCCACTTCCCGCGCTTCCGGCGCGTTCTGGATCACCGCCTCGGCGGTCTCCCGGTCCTTCGCCGTCCAGGTCTTGCCGTCGAGGTAGTAGTTGTAGACGCCGGCGGGTCGCGCCCTGTCGAAGTCGAGGGGGATCTCAGGCAGGTTCATGAAGCGACCGCCCCGGGCACCTCACGGCGGCCCTCCTCGGCCGCGGTGAGCTTCTTGCGCAGCTCCCCGGCGGTCTCGGCCACTACGGCGGTGACCTGATCGCCCGGGTCCGTCCATCGTAGCTCCGGGTCGCGGAAGCCCCACAATCGCCTCTCGTTCGAGTAGACGATGTTCCACCCTGGGAAGTCCCTCTTCAGCGCGGCCTTGGCCTGCTTGATGGGGTCGGCGGTGTTGGTTGCTGCGTTCATGGTGGGGGTTTCCCTGTTGGCGAATGCGGGGTGCAGGCGGCGGCGGGGAGGCGGTGTGGGGACGGAGAGCCGTCGGTCTCCCCGCCGCCGCGGTCAAGGGGAGGCGTCTCCGGTCGCCGTGCCGTCCGCCCACTCGGCGGCGGTCTCGGCGGCAGCCCTGGCCAGTCCCTCGGGGACCGGCGGGGGAGGAGGCGGCTTGCTGCCGTGGACGAGGTCCAGGGCGGCGACGGCGCGGTCGAGGTCCTCGATCGTGGCGAGCAGACGATCTGGTGTTCTCAGGTAGGCGAAGTAGGGACCGCGGCCGCGGTCTCGGACCACGACTTCGACGGTCCGTTTCGGGTCGTCGCCAGCGTCCGGCGCGCTTACCCGCAGCACGGTGTCGTCGCCGTCGCGCACGAGTTCGCATGCCCATTTGCGGACTTCGAGGCGGCGTTCCAGCTCCCGGAGCGGCAGGGCCGGGCCGTCCACCGGGATGGCGGGCCCAGTGGGAAGCCGACAATCCCGCGCTGTGCTAGCGGTTCCTGTTGCCTGCGTCACAAGACACATTGATGCGCATCAGCGCACCTCGGAGAGGTAGAGATTCTCCCCATCCGTCGAGGGGGAGGAATCCTCCCCCTCCCGCGATCATGCTCAGGCGAGCAGGCGGAGGGTTCGAGCGAGTTTCCGGACGTCTTCGGCGACAGTTGCGGGAGGGTTCGGCAGCATCTCCGCCACGATGGATTGGGCGAAGATCGAGAAAGCGAAGGTGTCTCCGGACACTTCGTCGGCCTTGTTCATCAGGTGGACAGCGGCGACATTGTCGCCTTCGCGGTGGTGGGCGCGTGCCACCTCCACCAGGTACCGGGATTGGCGGGTGCGGGACGGGATGGCGGCCGGGTCGATGTTGTTGGCCGCCTGTGCGGCCAAGCCTGGCTGTTGCAGGTCCAGGTGGATCGTGACCGCATAGTGCGCGACCATCCCGGACCCGATCATCAGCCACGGGTGTGCGTACCCAGCCCCGAGCGATTTTGCGGCCTTTTTGGCTTCGTTGTGGTGACGCCAGGCGTCACCTTCTCGGCCGAGCTTGGCGTGCGACAACGCAATCGCCAGATGCATAAGAGCGAACAGGGCTCGGTCGTTGCTGGAATCGGCGGGGCGGAGCATGCCCGCGACATCGTGGGCAATCTCGACGCGGGCTTCGGCGGCTTCGCCGGCGTCCCTCCATACGTGGTTGAGGTACCAGGCGGCGCCGGCCATCGCGGCGGGATTGTCGCTGTCTTGCGCGGCGTGCATGGCCCGGTCGCCGGTCATGTACACCAGTTCAGGCGCTGGCTGGTGGGAGGCGTACAACTGGGCGATGTGGTACGCCTGCGCGAGTTGCTGGGCGGCTTTGCGCCGGTCGTTGCCGTCGAGGAGACGCACGGAGGTGCGGGCATCAGCGATCAGGCCGGGTAGGACGCCAGCGACAGCATCGCGTTCGTACCGGCTGGTGTGCCAGCCTCGCCATGCCTGCTGGACCCGGCCAGTGAGGATATCGGCGGGGATCGGGTTCGTATTGGGGGGCGGCATCGGGTACGACGCCAGAGCATCGCGGATGCTGTCCAATGCGTCATGAGCGTGCTTGGTGTAGATCGCTCGTGACATGCGATGGTCGCCGGTCAACTTGCCCAAATCGTCGACGTCGACCACTTCGGCTAGGCGGATCAGCATTTGGAGTCGCGGCATTGCGATCTTGCCGGTCTCAAGGGACTTGACCCAGTCAGCCGATCGTCCGACCAGGCCACCGACAACGGCACGGGTTTTGCCGGTACGCTCGCGGAAGTACTTGAGTCGCGTGCTGAAGGGTGCGTCTGGGGGAAGTGATTCGGGGTTAAGCTTGGGCATCGGCCCTGTTCCTTTTGCCTTGGTGACCTAGACAATCCCAGGTTAAGGTGCAGGGCCGGATCCCGTCACGGCTTGTGTCAACGAGGCTGGCGCGAGTGCGGAATAGGGCGGGCGTCACAGGTCGAGCAGACCCGTCCGTCTGGACGTGGACCGGTGGCCGGTGGCTAGCCCGCTAGCCTGGCCGGGCTATGAGTCGCACCAGTTCCCCAGCCCGCCCCGAACCGTACGCCGTCGTGGTGGCTGCCATCCTCGTCCGCGACCCGAACGTTCTGCTCGCCCGGCGACACCTTACGGGCATTACCGGAAGCGCTGCTCCTCGTCGTCCTTGATGCGGTCGCGTGGGTCGTCCGTAGCACAATGGTGAGGCACTACGCGTCAACCAGGTTGTCTGGCTGGTCAACCCACAGTTGGCCGCCGTCACGGGTGACGGTGAGCCCGAAGCGCTCCAGGTCGGGGCGTCCGATCGCAGCTGCATGTTGCCGCTCGTCCCGGGGAACCGGCCAAGGCCGCTGCCGTCGGGCATCACATCGACCTGGGCGATCAGCCCGTGCCCGAATCACGACGCGTACGGGGTGACGATCCGGCCGCCGGGTCTGCACTGCTCGACCCACGGATACGGGATCTCCTGGACCGAGCATGTCGCATGAACCCGGCCATACGGCGCGGGCCGCCGCGTACCCGTCAGTGCCGTCTCCCACGATCACCGAGGGCGTGCCGTCGCCGGGTACAGCGGCAGCGAGGTTCTTCACGGCCTGGGCGGCGAGCGCGGCGTCGACCTCCACGGAGGTGACCGAGCCGGACTTGGTGACGATCTGCGCGGTGAGCGCTGCCGTGTACCCGGTGTCGGGTAGGACCGCCGCGCTGCTGTCCGCGCGCGTTGGGGAGCAGAACGTCACCAGCGTGGAGGTGGACGCCGACGTCGCCCAGCAGGCCATTACCAACCTTGAGAAAGCGGGCCTCGCGCCGCATGTGGTCGTCGCCGACGGCGCCGCCGGGTTCGATGATCACGCGCTCTATGAGCGTGTTCACGCGACGGTCGCCGTTGCGGAGATCCCGTATGCGTGGGTGGAGCAGACCCGGCCGGGCGGAGTCATCGTCCCTCCCTGGCAGCCGCTGCGCGGGCACGGCCTGATGATGCGCCTGACCACCACTCGCGACGCGGTCCATGGACGCTTCCACGGGCCGACCGGATACATGATGCTGCGCTCACATCGCGCCGAGCTGGTCTGGCAGGCACGCCACCTGGATGAGGCCGACAAGTCGGGGACCACGCTGGATCCCCGCACCGTTTTCGAGGCCGGGCCCGCGCGCCCGAAGGCGATGACGATGCGGTCGGCAGGGAGAGTCCATTCCTCGCGGGCTTGTCGACGGTAACCATCTTCGACGTGGTCCAGGGGGTGGAGAGCCTTGGCGCGGTGACGCCGGACTCGTACTCGTCGCAGGGGGTCGCTTTGCGGTCCTCGCCCAGGTGCTCCGCGATGCCCCCCGCCGCCGCGACAGCTCACCAAGCATCAACGCGTCCGCACCACCCTCGACGGCATGATCCGTCGCGGTGATCCGAACGCCTTCGCCGCCATCGCCCGCGCCGCGAACATGTCGACCTGGTTGGTCTATGCCGACGGCGTCCGTGAACACATCGAGCAGGCCGGCACTCGTCAAGCTGCCCGTACGGCCAGCGATTGGGACGCACTGCCAGTGCTGCGAGCCTGGCCACCGACTTGGAACTTGCCCGCAAGCAGAACAAACGTCTGCGAACCGAGCTTGATCAACTACTCAAGCAATCACTGCTCCACCTCGGCCAGCTTTCCAACCAAAGCCTTGTGAAGCGCGTCGACGAACTCACCAAAGCCAACCAGCCTGGCGATCAGAGGCGTCTGCTCGCCGATGACAACCAGCAGCTCGGCCGCCGCGCTATCGAACTCGAAGACGGCCTGACCGCAGCCAGCGCCAGCTTCCACAACGTGATGAGACAGATCAACACCACGAGCACCAGCGACGACGCATCCCGGTCCTGCGACGCCTAATCAGGCTCGGCAGGTCCGGGTGTCCCTTACTTAGCGACAATTACGACCTCTGGCGATGGCGGACACCTTGCGGCACTGGCCGGACTTCCCGCAGCCGCGCCCCGATTCGATTGACCCCGGCTAGAGGACAGCCAGGTGGAGGAACCCTGCCGCGGCGATCCCCGCCATGACCCCGGCGCCCGAATCCGTCGTCATTCCGACCGTGATCCCGATCGCGACGGCGATGGCAAGGATCACCACCCAGCGCAACGGCAACCTCGCCCCGCCGCCTGGCTCACTCGACTCTGGTTGGCCTACGCCCATTTTGGTGGTTCTCCATCCTGCTTGTTGGTGAGAGCGATCTGCGACGCGCCTTCGGGTGCGACCCGAGGGGGGGACTTCGCCTGCTCTTAGCCTTCCTGCTCAGCCTGCTAGGATCCAGACCGACAGGCCGACATTATGGCGGGGGGGTTATCATATGGAGGATTTGATCAACGCTCAGATCTCTCTGAACACACAGGGGGCCTCGGGCTGGCTTACGGGGTTCACCAGCGGCAAGGAGGGTGTCAGCCTCACCGTGACTACTATCCCCGGGCCCTGGGTCTATGAGGTCGAGGGAAGATTGGTGAACGGGAGGGCCTCGATCACCCGAGTGGCGATCGTCCCGCGCGATCCGGAAAATCCCACGCCCATCACCAAGGACGTCGTCCGGCGCACTCCGATCGGAACGGTGCTGGCCTGGGTCAAAGGCGCTCTGAGGACCGAGTGGGAGGATCGATTCAGGAAGCTGGCCGCCGCGACGAGCACACACACAGCCAAGCAGGGCAGGTCCTGGCCCGCCGAGCACTACTTGCAGGTTGCCTGGTTCGCGGTCAACGCCGAGCTTACCGAGCGCCCGGGCGGGCCACGCCAAGCCATCGTCGACCACTGGGGAGTGGAGAAGATCACCGCCAGCCGCTGGATGGCCAAGGCCCGCGAGCTCGGCTATCTCCCCACCTACCTGGCCCCGCCGTCCCACCCTCCACAATCTGATATCGACGCCCAGTTCGAGGCCACCCGCAGACTCGAGGAAGCGATCTTCGACAAGGTCCTACGTTCTGGGCTGACACAGGGCCCAGGCCAGGACACCTCCACCGCGGCCCAACTGGTGCTGAACACCCTAATGGGAACCTCGCCCGAAGCAGCCCAAATCCGAGGCCGCATCTTCATCGACTATCTGGCCGACTTGATCGAGTCGCCCGATAAGCAGATTCGGGACGCCGCCGAAAGGTTCCTGAACATTCTCGACAGCGAAGTCGATTCAGAATAGGGAGATCAGGCCCGCTCGGATTCGAGTGGGTAGTTGCGTAGTGCTAACCACAAAATCGTCGCGTTCCAGATCGGTATAGAACGACCCCGGCCCGGGAGTCGCGTTCGCCTCCGGCGAATCAGCATGCAGCCCAGAGTGCACCAGCCGAGGTGCCGCGACCATCCCATTTAAGGTCACGGGCTCGTCGAGGCGGACGAACCCAGGTGGCTGGCTCTGCCACCGGTGCTGGGAAAGGTCGGGCTTTGTCTCACAGTGGCGAGGCGGTTCCGGTTGCGGAATGCAGGGAGCCTTTAGGGAAGTTCGACGTCGGGAGACAAAGCGGGCGCGCTCTGACCACCCCGAATCGCCCGCAGGCTGGTAGATCGCCTTCGCCTCTGCCGGTTGCGCCTACATCTGACGGAAGTAAGCGCTCGCCTTCTTCTGGATGCGGGCCAGGCGCTTTGGACACCGGGCTGTGCTTGGCGTAACCCAGCAGTTGCGCGATCTCGGTCAGGTTGGTGACCCCGCTGCGCAGCAGGACCACTACCTGCCGCTCGCGCGGATCCAGCAAGGCCAGGAAGTCGCCGTACACCAGGCCGTCGAGGACCTCGGTCTCAGGGCCCTGCACCGGGATGGTGTCGGTCAGCTCCACGAACCGCACCGTGACCTTGGAGCGCTTGCTGTACAGCTTGCGTTCGAAGTCCTCGCGCGCGAACGACCAGTGCTCGGAGAAGTCGTCCTGTACACGATGCGCCCGCACCGCATCCATAATGCCGCGCAGCTGGCCGTCGGTCTCAGCGTGTTCGACGGCCGCCCGCACGACCTCAGCGGCTTCGGCCTGGCCCCGCCACAGGTCACTGCCCACCCGCGGGCTGACCGCCACCGCGCCCTCCAAGACGGAGCCGTCCTCCAGCCGAACCGGCTCCTCCCCGACGGTCTCGCCACACGCGGGAACCCGCCGAGGATGTCCTGGATCGCGGCGGTCACCGGCGGGATCCAGAAGTCCAGGTTGTGGGCCAGCAGCCGGATCGGATCGGAGCCGGAGAACGCCCGCATCGGGGAACCGGAGACCAGGTGCCGCCACACCGTCGACGCCCACGCCCGCGACAGCCGCTCCTCGAAGTCACAAGGCAGGAACCGGTCGACCGGCGCGACGTAGGAGCCCCCATAGGGCCACATGCCACAGCGCAACGCCGGCAACCCGTGGCGCTGAACCGTCGGGTGGGCCAGCAGGTGGAACAGCGGGGAGTACTCCGGGGTACCGGCTCTCGGTCCGGGGCACGAACACCACGTTCACGTCCCCGCGGTCGGCGACCCGGTAGATGGCTGGCGGCAGGTCGTCCTCGGCGAAGAACCGGCGCCGTAGCTGCGCCGCCTCCCACAGCAGGTTCCATTGCGCGACCGTCACCTCCAGCCGGAAGCCCTCCTCGTCCCTGATCCTGATACGGGACAGCGGCAGTGTGAGGTACTCCGGTGGAACGGGCGCGAGCGGGCGGATCACACGGCGGTACCAATGGCCCGCCGACATGTTGGTGAGCGCGGATACAGCTCGGCGGTGACCGCGTCGCGGTCTGCATAGAACTGCTCGCGCTGGACGGCTTCGATCTCCGCAGCGGTGAGCTCGCGATCATCGGTCATCGGCCTGGAACCTCGGTCGGTGGTGTGTGCCATGCCTACATCACGGCACCAGAGGCTGTTCTCGTTCCGGTTCTGCCGGACGACTTCGTGAGGATCGGACGGCCCTCCAACTCTTTGGATACGATCACTCACGCAATGATGTCTGAGTGCCAGGTTGGCAGATGTTCGCCTGATCAGGCGTGCAGCCTCCTCGCCTTTCTTCGGAGGAAGGCCGACGTCACCGTCGTCGCTGCCAGCGGCACCACTGTCTCCAACTCTGCCCTGGCTGGAGATCCGATCGTCTGGCCTGGGCCCTTGGCTGGCCGCTACCAGTACCTGGACCCGGCCAGCTTCGTCCACGCCGGCCAAGCCCCGCCCGGCAGACTCGGGCCGCAGTCATCTCGGACCGCTCGATGAGGACCCACCCTCGCCGATGGACGCGCCCCGCGGCCGACTAGTAACTCCGACGACGCATTGAGCTGAGACTGCGCACGTCAGCCGGGCTCGTCTTTGGGATCGCGGCCCATGTGAGCAACAACACAGTTGTGCTGGTCGCGGCGTACAACCTTCTTAGTGAGCGGACGGGTCCGTGCCGGGACCCGGCGGGGGGCGAGCTTCTTGCCTCCATTGAGCGGCGATCGCTGCGCATCTACCCTGGTCACTCCATTGGGTGGGTGCGCGGGTCCAGTGCCTGAGCGGTTGCCGTCAACCTCGGCTCTCCCAGCTGACCCGTCGGGGGTACGCGTGCCGGACCGTCCGGCCAAGGGGTAGCGGCCGGGCCCCAAACGAATCCGGTCAGAGAGGAGAGCAGCGCTCCATGAGCGTCCCCCGAAAGCAGGACGACGACGAGCCCAGGCGCTTCTACTGGCGGCTGCGAACTGGCCTTGAAGTGATCAAGGCGATGATCTGGGCCGTCCTCCAGTGGATCCGGTCGGGCGGATCGTCCTGGACCTGGCTGCCGTAAGCAGGGACGAGGGCCCTCCTGCGACTCGTTCCGCTCTGGATCGGGATGTTGGAGGGCCCTCCGCACTCGCCGACGGGCTTCGCGGACCACTGACCCTCGCTAGAAACGCTGGGTCCAGCGGTAGGAGCCCGCCGCCGACCGCCGTGTGGCTGAGCGGGCCTAGTCGGAGGGTGGGGTCCGGGCGGCGGCTTTAGCACTGCGGTTTGGTGAGGGTGGTCATGAGTCGGTGGGTGTCTTCGTCGGGCTCCGCGTCGATCTCGTTGAGGCGGCTTGCCAGGAGTTGGTAGGTGCGCCGTACGGCGTCCGGGCGGCCGAGTTGGGCTTGTAGGTACATGACGTCTCGGTAGAGGGTCTCGGAGTATGGGTCATGAGTGATTGCTCGTTCGAGGGTGGCTAGCGCTCGTTCCGGTTGCTCTTGTTGGGTGAGTTGGACGAGGTGTCCGAGGGCGTCGACGACGGCGCGGCGGAGGTATTCGCGGTGGGCGTCGGCCCATTCGTACTCCAGTCCGCTGGCGAATTCCCCGGTGTAGAGGTCGCTCACCGGGGCGAGCGCGTCGATGCGCTCGGTGTCGGCGGCGGCCCGTTCGGTGTCCATGAGGGTGGTGGTCAGTTGCCAGAGGTCGACGTCGATGAGGTCGGGGTCGATGCGGTAGTGGCCGGCGGTATGGAGGACGAACTTGGGTTCGGTGAGGCCGATCGCGGCGCGCAGGACTCTGCGGATGCTGGTGATGGCGGTGTTGAACTGGACGACTGCGGATTCGGGTGTGAGATCGGGCCACAGTGCCCCGATGGCTTGGTCGCGGGTGGCGCCCTTGGGATGCAGGGCTAGGTAGGTGAGCAGATGTTTGGCGGATGTGCGTAGGCCGGAGGTGATGGGGCCGTCCGCGGTGTGCAGGAGGACTGGCCCGAGTACCTGGAGGCGGGCTGGAGGTTGGTGGCCCTCGGCGGTGGGGCGGGGCGGCGGGATGAGGGCGGTAGCGCTGGGTGGGGCGGGTTCAGATGGGGTGTCGGTGCTCGCTGTGGGCGCGGGGGAGTCGGGTTCGGTTCCGGTGGCGGTTTGAATGGTGTGCAGCATGCCGGCGGCGTCGTTGGCGGTCAGGTGGAACAGGTGGGCTCCGCTGAACTGGTCGGCGTCCGGGCCGTCGGCGTCGGTGACGGTTCCATCGCTGGCGAGGGTCAGGCTGGTGCCGGCTGTCCGGGCGCCAAGTAGTAGCGCGCCGATGCTGTAGTGGCGGCCGAGCGATGCAAGGGCATGCACGGTGGCGGAGTTGTGCAGGGTCTGGGCATCTTGGGTGGGGGCTGTCGCGACTAGAAGCGTCGTCGGGAGGGGTTCGGCGGGGTCGTCGATGCGCAGGGCGGCCACGTCAGGCAGATCGGCCATCTGGCACATTCGGCTGCGGCGGAGGAGTTCGGCCTCCAGGTGTTCGACGGCTTCGTTCAGGGACGGCGTGATGATCAGGCCTTCGAGTGCCGTGGCTAGGCCGGTGGTGTCGGTGCCGGGGAAGAGGGCTTGGGCGTCGCCCTGTGGGATCACGATCTCGGCGCGGTAGCGGTGGGCCTTGGCTAGGAGTTCGGTGGTGATGGCGCGTGCGGCGGCATGGGCGCCGTCTCCGGACAGGCTGAGGCTGAGGCCGGGCAGGGGGACGGCGACAGCGTGGTCCCCGCGCGTGCCGATGACGAGGGCGTTGGGTTCGGTGTCTAGCAGGTCTTCGTGGAGGAGTTCAGGATCGGGCGGTGTGGGGGCGTTGTGGTCGGCGTAGGTGTCCATGTGGGCTTGGCGGGCCTTGAGGACCGAGTCAGGCAGTGGGGGCTCTGTGGTGCTTCCGAAGGAGCCCGGGTTGGTGTTGAGCTGGCGCCGGCGGCGTTGGTGCAGGCGGGTGGCGGCCACGGCCACGCTGAGTGTGGCGGCGAGACCGAGGCCGATGCGGGAGCCGGACGGAAGGGAGATCCCCATAGGTGAGTGGTGGCCGTCCTGGTCGGGTGGCGTCGAGGATGTTGGCCTGGCGGGGTGGTCGGCGGGCGGTGCCACGACCGGGCTCGGTGCCTGGGTTGCCGTTGACTTGTCGGACGTGGCGCGAGGTGGGGGTGGGGTGCCGCTGGGCTTGTCTGGTCCGGGCGGTGCCGAGGGTGTGGTTGCGGGTGATGGGGTGGCTTGCGATGGTGACGACGCACCATCTCGCGCGCTCGCCCGCGGGAGCCGAATGTGCTGACCGGGGTGGAGAACGTCGGGGTCGGTGAGGGCGGGGATTCCGTCGGGTTGGTCGATGCCTCGGCTGTTCTTGAAGATCTTGGGGTAGAAGTCGCCGGAACCGTAGGTACGGCGGGCGAGGCTCCAGAGGGTTTCGCCTCGCTTGACGATGTGGGTTCGCCAAGATCGCTGGTCAGTCTCCGGCTGGGCTGGGGACTCATCGGCCAGCAGTGGAGTCCAGTCCGATTCGGTCGGTTCTCGTGGTGTTGTGTCTTGCCCAGCCGACAATTGTTCTTGCGTGCCCAACTCGGAGCCAGCGACAGCATGGACGCCGGTCGCGGCGTACGTGTGCGTCGTGGTGGAGGCCGAGGTGGCGAGGGATGCGACGGTGCTGAAGGTGAGGGTGGCCGTAGCGACCAGGTCTCGGACCAGGTGTTGTAGCGGCCGGATCGGTCGCGGCAGGGCGGGCCTGGATCGTCCGGCCAGGTAGTTCATCGCCTCGGCGCAGGCGGTGATGATGAACAGGCACCATGTGCCCCAGCCGATGAGCAAGATCGTGGCCAGGAACACGCTCTGGTCGGTGTCCTGCCGCATCAGGGTTGCGCTGATCTCCTCCCATGACGGGAGCCGGTCTGGGACGGGTGAGCCGCCCATGGCGTACATCGCGGCCGGGCATCCGACCAGGAGGAACACGAAGACTGCAAGAGCGCCGAGCCCGCGCGCGAAGTCGGCGAGGCGGCTGCGTCCGGTGTAGCTCACGGCTGCTGGGCTCCTTCCACTCCGGTGGTCAGATTCGCGGTCGCGGCACCCTCGGCATGCAGGACGGATATCCCGATCACCGACAGGAACCGCGCGGGACGGGTGGTAGAGACGTGGACGCGGATGGTGCGCCTTCCGGCGGTGGTCACCGTGCCTTCGTAGCCGCTGGCTCGCAGGTAGGAGCGCGCCGCTCGGATCGCGGACTCACGATCCACGACGAACTGCCCGCGGGTGTAAGCGCGGTTCTGGTCGACTTGTCCGGCACCGGCGCGGGCGGCTTCCTGGGCGGCGGTGTTGGCGTCCTGCCGGGCTTCGAGGACCTGCTCGAAGTCGACGACGGCGCCGAAGAACACCACGACGACCAATGTGATGATGACGGCGAAGATGCTTACGCTTCCGCGCTCGGATCGGTGCTGGAGTACGCGCTCGCGTGGCCGTGCCCGGGTAGTGATGCTCATCGGGCCGCTCGGTATGGGTCGACTGGTGATCGGTGGGTCTTGGTGACCGTTCGGGTGCCGGGCATCCCTGGTAGTCCAACGTCGCTGAGCTGGATGACGCAGGTCACCTCGGCGGATACCGTGGCCGACTGCCCGACCGGACGTCTGAACCCGGCCAGGTCGAGTCGGACGGACGGTGTGCAGTGCAGGCCCCGGTCGCGCAAGGTGTGCATCGCGCTGGTGCTCGCCTCGGCCTTCGCCTGACGTGCGGTGCGGGCAATGGACGCTTGACGTGCGGCATCGGCTGCGGCTTGTGCGACCACAGCGCTGCCGTGCGACACCCGCATCACGACAAGCAGCCCGGCGAGGAACGCGATGAACACCGGCGCGAGGATCGCGGTCTCCACCACCGCGTTGCCTGCATCCCGCGTCCGGTCAGCACCAACCAGCGTCTTCTTCCCCACGATCACGCTGGCCCCGGATTGGTGAACCCGCGGGTTTCTACCGGGAGTCCCGTGGGTTCATGATCACCCTGGGTTTGGTTCTTGAGTTGCTGACGAGGCCAGTGGGGTTGCTGCGTCCGTCGTGAAAAGATTGACGTTTCGTCGGGATTCCTGAAGGATCTAC
>NZ_JBIRAX010000022.1:0-52162 GCF_044326375.1 Actinomadura sp. 3N508 | reverse complement strand
CGGGGCGTCCCGCAGCGCGGCCGTCCGGCACAGGGGGTTCGGCCGGAGGGGGTGGCTCGGCCGTGTGGCGGACGGTGACGCTGCGGTCGGCCGCTGGGCGGTCGGCCGCGGGAGGGTCGGCCGCGGGCCGGCCCGCCGCCGGGGCCCCCGTGGTGGTGGGGGCCTCCGGGGCGGACCGTCCCGTGGCGCGGCGGCGGCCGGTGGCGTGGCGCTTCATCTGGGGCAACTCATCGCGTGCGCTTCATCCTCGTCGCGCTCAGACCTGCTGCCAGAGCGCTGCGGTGTTCGCGGGTTCCCAGCCGGCCAGCGCCGTGTGCGGCTGAAGGCACTTGTACGTCACGCCGTTGTAGGTCACCTGGTCACCGGCGCTGTAGGCGGTGCCGGCCGTCCAGGTGCCGCTCGGCGGGTCCGTCGGCGGGTCGGTGGGAGGGTCGGTCGGGGGATCGGTGGGCGGGTCGGTCGGCGGCGTGGTCGTGCCGCCGAAGTCGACGTCCGAGCAGGTGTAGAAGGCCTCCTGGCTGCCGACCACGCGCTGCCAGATCGAGTACAGGATGTGCCGCCCGGTGCGCGGCGGGATGTTGATCGTCCACTTGGTGAACGTGGTCGGGTTCTGGCGGTTGAACGTCTGGATGTGCACCAGGTCCGACCAGCGCAGCGGCTGCGTCGGGCTCCAGCCGTCGCGGGTGATGTAGAACTCGAAGTTGCTGGCCGAGTGCGGCGCGGTCGCGTGGTAGGTGATCGTCTGCGGGCCGGACGACATCCGCTTGGCGGGCCAGTCGGCACGCGCCAGGTCCAGGCCGCGGTACTTCGCGCGTCCGGCGCTGCACAGCTGGCCGTCCGGGATGATCTGCCGGTGCCGGCCGCCGGCCTCCAGCAGCGACACCTCGTTCCAGTCGTAGAACGCCTGGGTGCCGCCGGCCGCGACGGCCGCCTTGCACGCGGCCGACTTCGGCGCCTCCGGGCCTTCGTTCTTGCAGACGTAGACGCGGCTGGGCGGGTCGGACATGGTCCCGTGGGCGTTCGCGCCGGTGGAGCCGCTCAGCACCACCAGCGCGGACGCCGCCGGGACCGCGGCCGTGACGGCCGCGACCTTTCTCGCTCGGGTCGATCTCACTTCGTTTCCTTCCGGTGGGGGTGGGTGTTCCTCAAGGAAGCTCTGGGGCCCTGCCGAAGGGCCGCCGGCGCCAAGGCCGTCGGCGCTACGGAAGGCCGTTGAGGAACGGCTCGTGGGCGTTCATGAACTCCCACTTGAAGTAGTGGTCCCAGTTGATCGACCAGGTCATCAGCCCGCGCAGCGCCGGGGACGTCCCGCCGCGCAGCTGGTACGAGCCACAGCCCGTCCCCTTGACCAGGCAGTTCACCGCCTGCTGCACCTGCGCGGGCGAGGTGTGGCCGTTGCCCGCGGGGATCGCGGCGGGCAGCCCGATGCCGATCTGGTCGGGCCGCAGCCCGGGGAACGTGTGACCGGTGTTCGCGACCGGGAAACCGGCCTTCACCATGTCGGTCATCGCGATGTGGAACTCGGCGCCGCCCATGTTCTTGTACTGGCCGTCGAGCCCCATCACGGGACCGGAGTTGTAGTCCTGGACGTGCAGGACGGTCAGGTCGTCCCGCATCGCGTGGATCACCGGGAGGTAGGAGCCCGTCCGGTTGTCCCCGCCGCCGGCACCGCCGTAGAACTGGTAGCCGACCTGCACGAAGAACGTCTCCGGCGCCATCGTCAGCACGAACTTCTCGCCGTACTTCGCCTTCAGCGTCTTCAGCGCGGAGATCAGGTTGACGATCACCGGCGTCTTCGGGTTGCGGAAGTCGGTGTCACCGCTGTTGAGGTAGAGCGAGTGGCCCTCGAAGT
Source organism: Actinomadura sp. 3N508 (assembly GCF_044326375.1). Taxonomy (NCBI): domain Bacteria; kingdom Bacillati; phylum Actinomycetota; class Actinomycetes; order Streptosporangiales; family Thermomonosporaceae; genus Actinomadura; species Actinomadura sp. 3N508. Next base: position 50,310 of record NZ_JBIRAX010000022.1, on the reverse strand, counting down.
CGACGTCCAGGCCGTCCAGGCCCCACTTGTCGATGATCGCCGAGACGGACCGGACGAACGCGTCCCGCGCGCCCGTCGTCGTGAGCTGCACCTGGCCGTTCTGGCCGCCGATCGAGATCAGCACCTTCTTGCCCTGCGCCTGCTTCGCGCGGATCGCGGCGATGAACTCCTCGTCGCTCTCCACGTTCGGGCATTCGCTCACCGGGCAGCGGTTGAACCGGATGTCGCCGGAGGTGACCGACGTCGGCTCGCCGAACGCGAGGTCGATGATGTCCCACGCGTCCGGGATGTCCGCCATCCGCACGTAGCCGGAGCCGTTGGCGAAGCTCGCGTGCATGTAGCCGATGAGCGCGTGCTTCGGCAGCCCGGAGTCGACGCAGCCGCTCGTCCGGCCGCTGACAGGCGCCGATCTGGCCGACTCTCCGACGTCGTTGTACGCGGCGACCGTGTAGCTGTGCGAGGTGCACTTGGCCAGGCCCGAGATGGTGGTGCTCGTCCCGGTCACGGTGGCCTTCAGCGCCGTGCCCTCGTAGACGCGGTAGCCGGTGACCGTCCCGGTCGCCGGTTCCCACGACAGCGCGATCGAGTTGTCGGTGACCGTGCCGAGCCTGGGAGCGGCGGGCGCGCCCGGCACCCCCGGCTGGGGTTCGCCGCCGGGGCCGTCCAGCTCCACGTCGTCCGCGTGGTAGGCGCCGGTGCCGTACCAGCCGTGGAGGAAGATCTCCGCGGACTTCTGGTCGGCTCCGGTCGTGAACGACACCGTCAGCTTGGTGTAGTTCGACGCGGACGGGATCCACGTCTTCGCCCCGCCGGTCACGCCCATGTGCACGTAGCTGCCGCGCACCCACGCCGACAGCGTGTAGGCCGTGCTCGGCTGGACGCTGACGGTCTGCGTGCACTGGCCCGTGCTGCCCGCGGTGACCCCGCCGGCGAGCGCGTACGAGCCCGTCCGCACGGGGCTGCTCACCACGGAGCCGCCGCTCGCGCACGTCCAGCCGCTCAGCGACCCCGTCTCGAAACCTGCGTTGGCCAGTACGTTCTCGGCTTGCGCCGGGCTCGGAAGCCCGACGAGCAGCCCGGCGGTCAGCACCGCCGGGGCCCAGATCTTCTTCATGTCCGTCCCTCTGGCGAAACGTGTCCCGCTCCCGCAGCATGTCCCGCTGCGGGAGCGGGATCGGTTACGGAAGCGTGTCCAGGTGCGGTCCGACGGTGCCGGCGAACCGGCCGCCGTTGGTGACGTCCCAGTTGATGGACCAGGTCATCGCGCCGCGGATGTCCGGATACGTCTTGGACGGCTTGAAGCTGCCGCAGCTCGTGCCCTTGGCAAGGCAGTCGAGCGCGTTGTTGACCAGACCCGGCGAGACGACACCGCCGCCCGCCGCACCGGCGCCCGCCGGGAGACCCAGCGCCACCTGGTCGGGACGCAGCCCGTTCTCCAGCTGGATGCACGCCAGCGCCGTCATGAAGTTGATCGTTCCCTGCGAGTACACCCCTTGGTCACAGCCGAGCATCGTGCCTGAGTTGTAGTACTGCATGTGGACGACGGTCAGGATGTCCTTGATGTTCAGCGCGAGCTGGAAGTAGGCACCGCCGGTGGACTGCATGTCGACGGTCTGCGGCGCCATCGTGATGATCATGTCGTTGCCGACGTTGCCACGGATCGCGCGCAGGGCCTGCCCCATGTACTGCGGGTTGAGGCCGTTCTCCAGGTCGATGTCGACGCCGTCGAAGCCCCACTCCCTGATGATGTTCGTCATGGACTCGGTGAACAGCGTCGCGGCGCTGCTGTTGCCGACCCAGATCGCGCCCTTCTCGCCGCCGACCGACAGGATGACCTTCTTACCCTTGGCCTGAAGCGCCTTCACGTCGGCCTTGAACTGCTCGTCGGTGTAGCCGCCGACCGCGCTGGCCAGACCCGGGTCGACCCGGAAGCTGACCTCACCGAAGCGGCTGGTCGACTCGCCGAACGCGACCGCGATGACGTCGTACTCGTTGGGCACCTGGGAGAGCTTCAGCGGCCGGGCCTGGTTGACGAAGTCGTGCCAGTAGCCGGTGAGGAAGTGCTTGGGCAGCGCGCTGCTCACGCATCCGCTGGTGGTGCTGGTGACGGCGGTGCTGGCGGGCGACTCGCCGTCGGCGTTGTAGGCCTTGACCGTGTAGCTGTGCGTCGTGCACTTGGCGAGGCCGGAGATCGTGGCGGTGGTGCCGCTGACGGTCGCGCGCAGCTCGGTGCCCTCGTAGACGCGGTAGCCGGTGGGCTCGCCGGAGGCGGGCTGCCAGCTGAGGGTCAGCGAGGTGTCGGTCCGCGCGGTGACGGTCGGGCTGCCGGGCGCGCCGAGATCGCCGGGGCCGCCGGTGTCACCGCCGTCGCATGGGTTGCCGTTGAACTTGCAGTTCTCGGGGGCGCCAGGACCGTTCCCGAGGAAGCCGAACGTGACGGTGCCGCCGGCCGGTACCGCGCCGTTGTAGTTGCGGTTCTCGAACGTCTGGTGCTGCCCGTTCTTGGTGAGCAGGGCGTCCCAGTACGCGCCGACGGTCGTGCCGGCCGGCAGGTCGAACTCGACCTTCCAGCCGCTGATCGCCTGGTCGGTGCCGTTGGTGAGGGTGAAGCGTCCCTCCCACCCGGAGCCCCAGTCGGAGGGCTTGGTGAACGTCGCGGCGAGCGACTCGGCGTTGGCGGGGGAGCTGCCGAGCGGCGCGAGAAGCGCGACGAGGAGGACGGCTATGACGCTGAGGACGGAACGGGGGCGCAAGCGTGCATGGGGGTGGGGGCGCAACTCTCACTCCATCGGTAGGAAGCTCTGGCGGATTCCCCCGAACCCCGAGTAGGTACTGCAGTTGTAGATCGCTAATCGATAGGAAGGTTTCCTATCAGTTTGAGAGCAAGGTAACCAGCCTGCGTGACCTGGGCAAGCCCTTTGCTGAAGGTCAGACACATGCATATGGCAACCACCCCAGCTTGAACACCGAACCAGCCCGGGCCCTCCGGAATATCGGCACTGTCCGCCGGGGGAGGGCGTGATTCATTGGCGATATTCGCCAATTAGGCCACGCGGTCAGGGCGGCGGAAGCCCCATCCGATGTGCCAATCGGCGGGTCGCGAGCGGGTCTGGAGGCGGGTCCGGAAAAGTTCGGAGGCGGGCCTGGAGTGGGGCGGGGGCGGGTTTGGAAAGTGTGCGGCCCGCGTCCCCGGAGCTGGGACGCGGGCCGCCTAGAGGGTGGTCAGGGGTCAGGACATGAAACCGGCAGTGATCTTGCTGAACTCCCAGTCGGTCTGGTTGGTGCCGCTGCCGCCGGCACGGTCGCGGTTGACCGCCCAGAACGTCAGCCGGGCCAGGCCCTTGGACTTCGACCAGTCACGGATCTGGGTCCAGATCGCGGTGGTCGTGATCTCGCCCACGTCGGACCGGCCGTTCATGCCGGAGATGCCCATGTGCGAGTAGGCGACCTCGTCGGTCCACTTGTTGGCGGACTTCAGGGCCTCCTTGAGGCCTTCGGAGGACTTGACGGTGTTGCCGTACATGTCCGAGTGGCCGTTGAAGTTGAACGGCATGATCGACCAGATGTCCACCGGGACCTGCAGCTCGGCCGCGCGGTCGATGAGGCGCTTGCCCCACGAGTTCGGGCCGCTGGCGAGGACGGGGAGCGTCAGGATCGTCTGGATGCCGGGGTTCTTCTGCTCGACGATCTTCAGGGCGCCGAGAATCCGGTCCTGGACGACCGCGCTCTCGAACTCGTCGGTGTTCTCGATGTCGACGTCGATGGACTTGAGGCCGTAGGCGTCGATGACCTTCTGGTAGGCGCCGGCCAGGGCCTCCGCGGAGGAGCAGTTCGGGCCGAGCTTGTTGCCGGACCAGCCGCCGATGGACGGGATGATGTCACCGCCGGCCGCGCGGATCTTGTTGATCGCTTGCTCGTCCACGCCGCCCTTCAGCGGGCGCTGGCTGTCCCAGGCCGGGTTGCAGCCGTTCTGAGCCAGGATGAACGCCATCGTGAACGTCTTGGTGCCGCTCGCGTTCATCACCGTGACCGGGTCGGGCGGGTTGCCCCAGCCGAGGTACAGGTAGGGAGCCGCGTGCTTGCCGATCTCCGGCACGGTGCAGCCGCTCGTGGTGCCGGACACCGCGGATCCCGCGGACTCGCCGACCTCGTTGTAGGCCTTCACCGTGTAGGTGTGGCCCGAGCACTTCTGCAGACCCGAGATGGTGGTGCTGGTGGCGTTCACCGTCGCGCGGACGTCGTCGCCCTCGTAGACGCGGTAGCCGTCGACCGAGCCGGTGGACGGGCCCCACGTCAGGGTGAGCGAGGTGTCCGTCTTGCCGGTCACCGACACCTCGCCGGGAGCGGAGGGCGCTCCGGGGTTGGTGTCACCGCTGCAGGATCCGCCGTTGACGGTGCAGTTCGTGGGAGTGCCCGAACCGCTGACCAGGAACCCGAACGTGACGGACGCGCCGGCGGCGACGGTGGCGTTGTAGTTGCGGTTGGTGAAGGTGGCCCGCTGCCCGGACTTGGTGAGCAGCGAGTCCCAGTAGGAGCCGATGGTCGAGCCGGCCGGGAGGTCGAACTCGACCTTCCATCCGGAGAGCGCCGACTCGGTCGCATTGGTGATCGTGTATCTGGCCTCGTAGCCCGAACCCCAGTCCGCGGCCTTGGTGAAGGTCGCCGTCGCCCCTGCCGCGGCGTTCGCCGGGGTCGGGACGAGCAGTGCGAGGACGAGGGCACAGAGGGCGGTGAAGAGGAGGCTAGGGCGGAGTCTTCTCAATTTCACTCCCGGGAAGGAGATGTGGACATGCGGGAATCCCCCGAACCCCGAGGTAGGTCTGATGGGCATGGCTGGACGGCCGGCGGGGGGCGAGCGGGCCACGGGTTCGACCTCGGATCTGATAGGAAACTTTCCTTTTAATCGAGTGAACGGTAACCAGCGCGCCGTGCTCCGGCAACCCTGTCCGGCCGTCGCGTCTCCGCCCCAGCTCAGCCCGCTCCAGCCCAGCCCAGCTAATGGACCGAACCACGCCGGTGTAAGAAGAATGTCGGCACTTTCCGCCAATGGTCGGCCCGATCTATGGGCAGATCAGGCCGGTCGTGCAGCTTGAACGCGGTCGGTCATGCCTGTTCCGGCGAATCCCTTTCGGGCAGGAGCACCCCCGGATTGAGGATTCCCGCCGGGTCGAGCGCGGCCTTGGCGGCGGCGAGCGCGGCGGCGAACGGGCCGGGGCGCTGGCGGTCGTACCAGGGCCGGTGGTCGCGGCCGACCGCATGGTGGTGGGTGATCGTGCCGCCGTTCGCCGCGATCGCCGCCGACACGGCCGCCTTGATCTCGTCCCACTGGGCGAGCAGGCCGTCCCAGCGGCCGGGCGCGTAGACGCCGAAGTACGGCGCGGGCCCGTCCGGGTAGACGTGGGTGAACCGGCAGGTCACCACGCCGTCGCCCGCCACCTCGCGGATCGCCGTCCGCGCCGCCTCGGTGACCGCGCGGTGCAGCCGGTCGAACCCCTCCCAGGTGCAGGACGTCTCGAACGTCTCGACGATCAGCGCGTGCCGGGCGAGCGCGTCGCGCTGGTAGGGCATCCGCAGGAAGGACGAGCGCCATGTGTCACCGGGCTCGCCGTCCGCGTGCACGTCCGGGGCCTCGCCGCCGTGATCGCGGCAGATCTCCACGGCACGCTCCAGGGACGCGTCCACCGGATGGTCGGCGGACTCGAACCCTAGCACCAGCACCCCGCCGCCGACCGAGACGCCCGCGTTGACCAGCGCCTCGGCGGCATCGAGGAGCCGGCAGTTCGCCGGGTTCAGCCCGCTCTGCGCGACGGCCCGGGTCGCCGCCACCGCCGCGCCGTAGTCCGCGAAGCGCACGGACGCCTTGGCCCGCCACCGCGGACGCTCCCGCAGCCGCATCCACGCCTCGGTGATGACGCCGAGCGTCCCCTCGCTGCCGAGGAAGAGCCGGTCCGGGGACGGCCCGGCACCCGAACCGGGCAGGCGCCGCGACTCGCCGACGCCGCTCGGCGTGACGACCCGCATCGATTCGACGAGGTCGTCGATATGGGTGTCGAGGGTCGCGTAGTGGCCGCCGGAGCGGGTGGCGAGCCAGCCGCCCAGCGTGGAGAACTCGAACGACTGCGGGAAGTGCCGCAGCGTCAGCCCGTGCGGCCTGAGCCGGTCCTCCAGGTGCGGGCCGAACGCCCCGCCCTGGACGCGTGCCGCCCGGCTCACCGGATCGATCTCCAGGACGTGGCCCATCCGGGCCATGTCGACCGTGACCGCCGCGCGGCCGTCCGTGAACCGCGGCTCGATCCCGCCGACCACCGAGCTGCCGCCGCCGTAGGGGATCGCGGCGATCCCGCCGGCGCCGCACCAGTCGAGCAGGTCGACCAGGTCCCGCTCGCCGCGCGGCCGGGCGACGAGGTCGGGGACGTGCCGCAGGTCGCCGTGCAGGTTGCGGACCACGTCCCGGAACGCCTTGCCGTGCGCGTGCGCGGCGCGGTCGGCCGGGTCGGCGGAGCAGAGCGCGGCGAGCGCGGTCGGCGCGGAGATCCGGGGCGCGGGCAGGCCGAGTGAGGCGATGCTCGGCGGCTCGTGATCGACCAGCTCGCCGGGTGCCAGCGCGCGGGCTCGGGCGAGCAGCGCGTCCAGTTCGGCGCCGTGGACCGCGTCCTCGACGTTGCCCCAGCCCCACCACGACCTCGTCATCGACCCATCGTCCCCGATGCCGCCCGGACCTGCTTGTTTAGGCGGCGCCGCGCTGCGCAGATTGTCAGGGGGGCGAGCGAGCTGTCACGGGGGGACGACCGGTGCGTGTTCGGGGGAGCGGGCCAGTGGCCGTCGGGGCCGGGCTGTGCTTCGCGGTGCTGGCCGCGTGCGGGGGATCCGACCGCGAGCCGGCGCCCAGGGCGACGGGCGTCACGCCCACGGCCACGGACGTCTCGCCCACGCCGACCGGCGGGTCACCGGCGACCGGCGGGTCGGCGGTGAGCGGGAAGGTCATCGTCGTCGATCCCGGTCACAACGGCGGGAACGCCGACCACAAGGAGGAGATCGACAGGAAGGTCTTCGTCGGCAACGGCTACAAGCCGTGCAACACGGTCGGTACCAACACGCGGGACGGTTACAGCGAGCACGCCTTCACCTGGGACGTCGCCAACCGGCTGGCGCGCGTCCTCCGGGACCGCGGCGCCAAGGTCACCCTGACCAGGAAGGACGACACCGGTGTCGGGCCCTGCGTCACGGAGCGGGCGGCCATCGGCAACCGCCTGCGCGCCGATGCGTCCGTGTCGATCCACGCCGACGGCGCGGAGCCGTCCGGGCACGGGTTCCATGTGATCGAGCCGGAGGCGGTGGGGAAGAACGCGCCGATCGTCGAGCCGTCCCGGAAGCTCGGCACGGCGGTCCGCGACGCCTACCGCTCCGGCACCGGCATCCCCTACTCGACCTATCGGGGACGCGACGGCCTGGACCGGCGCAGCGACCTCGGCGGGCTGAACATGTCCACGGTGCCGGTCGTGTTCATCGAGTGCGGCAACATGCAGAACCCGGGGGACGCGGCCAAGCTGTCGAGCGCCCGGGACCGGCAGCGGATGGCCGAGTCACTGGCCGCCGCGTTCGAGAACTATCTCCGCTGATGCTTCCGAACAAAAATATTCTGAAGGGAAGCAAGGGCGGGTCAGGTCAGCCGCGCGGACATCCTCGTCAGCAGCACGCGCAGCAGCGCCAGCTCCTCCCGGCCCACCGCGTCCTGTACGCCCCGCCACTCGGCCTCGATCGCCGCGGTCAGCTCGTCGGCCGTCTCGCGGCCGTGCTCGGACAGGAACGCCAGCACCCGGCGCCGGTCGGCGTCGTCGACGCGGCGGAACACCAGCCCCGCCGACACCAGGCGGTCGATCACCTTGGTCAGCGTCGGTGCGGGGAGCAGGGCGAACTCCGCTATCTCGGTCATCGTGTGCCCGGCCCCGTCGGCGAGCAGGGAGATCACGCGCCATTCCTCGACGGTGGAGCCGGCCGTCTTCAGCGCGGCGGCGAGCCTTGCGGCGATGCCGCGTTCGACCCGCGCGAGCATCCGCGGCAAGTCCAGCTCGTCCTGCGCCATACCTGTTGTAGTCATCGCGAGATACAAGATTACCGTCTCATCGGAACTATTTTGGGCGAGGATCCACTAACGTCCCCGATATGGACGACCTGGCTGTCGCCCTGGTGGTGCCGCGTCAGGGGCCCGCGGGACTCTTCGGGCCCTCTGCCGAGCTGTGCGCCCGGCTCGCGGAGGAAGAGATCAACGAAGAGGCGGGCGTGCTCGGCCGCCGCCTCCGGCTGACCGTCGTGGACGGCGGCGCGCCGCCCGCGCGGGTCGCCGGGCAGGTCGGGGAGCTGGTCGGATCGGGCGCCGTGCAGGCGGTCACCGGCTGGCACGTCTCGACCGTCCGGCAGCGGCTCGTCCCGGAGATCGCGGGACGCGTCCCCTACGTCTACACCGCGCTCTACGAGGGCGGCGAGCGCGCGCCGGGAGTCTTCCTCACCGGGGAGACGCCCGAGCAGCAGCTCCGCCCGGCGCTGCGCTGGCTGTCGTCCGAGCTCGGCATCCGCCGCTGGACGATCGTCGGCGACGACTACGTCTGGCCGCGCGGCACCGCCCGCGCCGTACGGTCCTACCTGGGCGAACAAGACGCGACCCTGTGCGACGAGATCTACGTCCAGCTCGGCACGAAGGACTTCTCCGAATCGCTGCGCAGGATCGAGACGAGCGGCTGCGAGGCCGTCCTGATGCTGCTGGTCGGCGACGACGCGGTGGCCTTCAACCGCGCGTTCGGCGCGGCGGGCCTGGAGCAGCTGCGCTTCAGCCCGCTGATGGACGAGAACATGCTGCTCGCGTCCGGCGTGGAGGGCACCCGCGGGCTGTTCGCGGCGGCGGGGTTCTTCGAGACGCTCCCGACCGGCGACGGCCTGGACTTCGGCGCCCGCTACCACCGCCGCTTCGGCCCGCAGGCGCCGCCGCTCAACAGCATGGGCGAGTCGTGCTACGAGGGCGTGCGGCTGCTCGCCGAGCTGTTCCGCCGCAGCGGCGGCGAGCCGGACGTCCGCCGGATGACGGCCCTCTCGGAGGGCCTCGGCTACGACGGCCCGCGCGGCCCCGTCGAGGTCCGCGACCGGCACCTGCGGCAGAAGATGTTCCTCGCCGCCGCGGACGGCCTGGAGTTCGACGTCCTGTACCAGCTTCCCTCGACCCCCCTTGACCATTGATTCCTCAGGAAATAGTTTCATCCTGAACTAAGGGGGGCTTATGGCCACGACGTTCGAACTCGGCGACTTCGTCCTGCAGGGCGGCGCGACCCTGCGCGGGGCGCAACTCACCTACGAGACCTACGGTGACCTGGCGGAAGACAAGAGCAACGCCATCGTCTATCCCACCTGGTACTCCGGCCGCCACCAGGACAACGAGTGGCTCATCGGCGAGGGCATGGCGCTGGACCCGTCCCGTTACTTCATCATCGTGCCGAACATGCTCGGCAACGGCCTGTCCAGCTCGCCCAGCAACACCCCGCCGCCCTACGACCGGGCCCGCTTCCCGAACGTCACGATGTACGACAACGTCGAGGCCCAGTACCGCCTGGTCACGGAGCATTTCGGCATCGAGCGCCTGCCGCTGGTCACCGGCTGGTCCATGGGCGCGGGCCAGACCTACCAGTGGGCCGTCAGCCACCCCGAGATGGTCGACCGCATCGCCCCGTTCTGCGGCTCGTCCCGCTGCAGCTACCACAACAAGGTGTTCCTCGAAGGCGTGAAGGCCGCGCTCACCGCCGACGCCGCGTTCGAGAACGGCTGGTACACCAGCCCACCCACCAAGGGCCTCCGCGCCGCCGCCCGCGTCTACGCCGGCTGGGGCTTCTCCCAGGCGTTCTACTGGGACCGCCTCTACGAGCAACTCGGCTTCAGCTCCCTGGAAGACTTCCTCGTCGGCTTCTGGGAGGGCTTCTTCCTGGACGACCGCGACGCCAACAACCTCCTCACCATGCTCTGGACATGGCAGAACTCCGACGTGGGTCAGACCCCGGGCTTCAACGGCGACACCAAGGCCGCGCTAGCGTCCATCAAGGCCAAGACGCTGGTCATGCCCGGCGAAAAGGACCTGTACTTCCCACCAGAAGACGAGGCCTGGGCCGTCCAGCACATCCCCGGCGCCGAACTACGCGTGATCCCCAGCGTCTGGGGCCACTTCGCAGGCCACGGCACCAACCCCGTAGACACCGCCTTCATAGACACAGCCCTAAAGGAACTTCTCGCCCGATAACCACCCCCACCCGCCACCGACGCCCCGGCCCCCGGGCCGCCGATGGCCGCAAAGCGGCGCCCCGGTGCGCTGCATGCGTGCGCGGTGCGCTGATACCTGGCGCCGTGGGGCCTGGTGGACGCAGTGCCTCCGGTGTCCAGCGGTTGATGCGTGGTGGGTGTGGTGCGTGGCGCCCGGTCGTGCTGCGTGGTGCTCTGGTGCCCGGTGCCCGGTGCCCGGTGCCCGGTTGCTGGGGCTTGCTGGCTGGGCTCGCTGGTTAGTGGTTGGTGGCGGAGGGCTTGTTGGGGACTGTCGGGCGGTAGGTGATGGTCCTTTGGTCAGAGGTCGCGGCGCTGGAAGGCGACTCCGGCCAGGCCGAGGACGACGGCGGCCCAGAGGAGGGTCCAGGCGGCGTAGGCGACGGTGAGCGGGGCGTCACTCAGGAACGGGTGGCCGTCGAACCCACCGGGAAGCCCTCCCGAAAACGCCGGGTGCTGGATCGCGTGCATGGCCCCGCGCCATAGGCCGTCCGTCGGGAGCAGCACCCGGGAGACGTCCCCGACCCGCTCGACGCCTTCGTTGCCGAGGGCCTGGCCGACGCCGCCGACCACGCCCGCGATCCAGGTGGCGCCGAACAGGCCGACCGCGACGATGCCCGACGCCATCGGCGAGATCACGGTGGACAGCAGCAGGCCCAGCGTGAGCAGCACGGTCGACTGGGCGGCCAGCAGCACCAGGCCGGTCACCGGCTCCGGCGGCCAGTAGTCCATCGTGACCTTGACGATGACGAACTGAGCGAGCCCCGCCACGGCCACGAACCCGCTGGCGAAGACCACCAGGCCCAGCCATTTGCCCAGCAGCACCGCCGAGCGGCGGATCGGACGCGCCAGGACGGCCAGTGCCGTCCCCGACTCGATCTCGCCCGCCAACGTGGGGCCGGCGAGGAAGGCGGTGCCGAGGGCGGCGATCAGGCTCAGGCCGAACATCACCAGGTTCAGCACCGTGGACGCGGCCAGCCGGGCCTCTCCGCTGGTGAGCGTCCCGAACTCGGCGTCGAGCCGGGCGAACCCCCAGGCGCTGAGGCCGAGCAGGATCACCGTCATCACGGCGAGCGAGCGCAGTACGCGCCTGCGCGCCGCCTCCTGGAGGGTGAGGGCGGCGATGGTGAAAACGATCCGGACGGTCATCGGCGATCCTCTCCGGGGCCGGTGCGGAGGATGTCCAGCAGCCGTTCTTCCAGGCTGATCCGCCCGGGTTCGACGGCGTGCACCCGAACCCCGAGCGCCACCAGATCGGCCACGAGGTCCGGGACGGTGGCAAGGCCCTGCCCGGTGTCCTGCTCGATGTCGTGGCCTTTGCCCTGCCCGGCGCCCTGCCTCGCGGTCTGGGCGGGGTCGTGGGTGGTGGGGAGTTCGATTGTGTACTCGTCGGCTGTGCGGGTCAGGCGGCCGGTGGCTGCTAGGCGTGCCTCTGCCTCTGGGGTCACGTTGTCCAGGCGGAGTCGTAGTTCGCGGGCGCCGAGTAGTTCGGCCAGGGTGCCGGACGTGGCGACGCGGCCCTTGTCGAGGATGACGACGCGGTCGCAGACCCGCTCCACCTCGCCGATCAGATGGGAGTTGAGCAGGACCGCGACTCCGCGGGATCGCAGGGACAGCAGGAGGTCGCGGACGTCGGCGCGGCCGAGCGGGTCGAGGGCGCTTGTGGGCTCGTCGAGGACGACCAGGTCTGGTCGGGCGACCAGCGCCACTGCCAGGCCGAGGCGCTGCTGCATGCCCTTGGAGAAGCCGCCCACCCGGTCTTCGGCCCGGTCGGCGAGGCCGACGGTGGACAGGCATTCGCGGCGCTCCGAGTCAGGCACCGTGGTGCCTGCGAGCCGGACGTGCAGGCGCAGTACCTCGGCGGCGGTGAGCCATGGCTGGTAGCGGAACAGTTCCGGCAGGTAGCCGACGCGGGCGCGGGCGCGCGGGTCTCGTGCGGGGCGTCCGAGCAGGAGCACCTCGCCCGCGTCCGGACGGACCAGGCCCAGCAGGATCTTGATGACGGTCGTCTTCCCGGCGCCGTTCGGACCGAGCAGGCCGACCACCTCGCCGCGTCCGACGGTGAACGACACGTCGTTGACCGCGGTCTGCCGCCGGTACTTCTTGCGCAGGCCCGAGCACCATGCGGCTGGTGCCGGCGGCAGCTCCGCCAGGAGCTGCTTCGCGGGCTCGGTGCGGGGCGTCACCGGAGCCCCCTTGCCACCGACAGGACCTCGCGGGCGCTCAGCGAGCCCGCCACGGCGGTGACGACGCCGTTGTCCACCCAGACCACGGCCGACATCGCGCCGTCGCGTGCGGTGAGGACCGTGGCCGGGATCCCGCCGACGTCGGCGGTGGCGGTCTCCATCTTCTCGACCTGCACGAACAGGGGCAGCGTCGTCCCTGTGCCGGTGTAGGTGCGCAGTTGCGCCTTGACGTTCTCCGGCAGGGTGGGAAGGGACAGCAGGTAGTCGCGGGCCGTCGCGAACGGGAGGCCCGCCGAGTACACCGTGGGCGCGATCGCGCGGGCCACGATGAGGGACGGGACGGGACGGCCCTGCGACCAGGCCGCGACGATCCCGGGACCGGCGCCCAGCCGGAACCTGCTGCCGTCCAGGCCGGGGGGTGGCGGCGGCGCCTTTCCCCCGGCCGCCGCGACGGTCTGCGCGGTCTTCGCCATCGAGAAGGTGAAGAGTGCGCTCGTCTTGCCGGCGATCCGGTACTTCGGTTCTCCCGTTGCGCCGCGGGGGAGCCTGCCTACGCGGGGCACGGGGAGCCCTGTGGCGTTGTGCGCGGCGGCGGCGTCGGCCACCGGGCGGATCTCGATCTTCGAGGTCACCACCAGGTCGCCGAAGGCGTCGAGCTCCGGTAGCCGCACGAGGTCGGCGCGCGGGGCGGTGACCGGGGCGATCTGCTCGGCGCGGAAGATCTGGAACCAGTCCGCAGCCGCCGCGACACCGGCCCCGCCCAGGAGGGCGACGACGCCGACGATGGCGACCACCGGGTTGCGCAGTTTCGCCTGCCAGCGGCTCGGGGGGTCGGCGGTTGCCTCCGGTGTTTCCCCGGCGGCGATCGCGGTGGTCAGGCGGTGCCAGCCGGCGTCGACGTCGACGATGAGCTCGACGTCCGGGGTGAACGTGATGTCGAGGGTGGAGGCGGCGGCGGTCGCGTCTTCTTGGGCGGCCGCCAGCTCCGACAGGCATGACGCGCAGTCGGCGACGTGATCGCGGTCGGCGCCGGCGACGCCGGACGGCTCGTCCAGCAGCCGGCGCAGCGTGCCGTCACTCGGATGGCGCATGGCGGTTCAACTCCTCCCGCAGAGCGGACTCGGCGCGCCGCACGGTGGTGCCCACGCTGCCGGGGGAAAGATCGAGGGCGGCGGCGACCTCGGCGTAGCTGAGGCCGCTGTGCCGCAGGACGAGGGCGACCGCCTGCCTGCGCGGAAGGCGCGCCAGCGCCTCCCGGACGCGGCGGCGCTCGTCGAGGGTCACGACCGTGTCGGCGACGTCAGGGCTGACGGTTCCGCCGTCGTCGGCGGCCTCTTCGCGGGACGTGCGGCGGCGGCCGGAGCGCAGATGGTTCAGCGCGGTGTGCGCGGCGGCGACCGACAGCCAGCCCCCGGCCTCGCCCGCCGGGACCGCGGAGCGCGCGAACGCCAGGAACACCTCCTGGGCGACGTCTTCGGCCTCGTCCCGGGTGCCGAGCACGCGGGCGGCGACGGCGACGACCCGCGGGTACGCCGCGCGGAACACCTCTTCGAGGTCGGCCCGGACGGCCGCCTCCCGGCTCGGACGATCCGGCACCGCCACCCCGCCGCCCCTTCGCTCGGCACGCCCGGTCACGCCGCCGTGTCCATCTGCGGACAGGGCGGCCGGGAGCGCGGCGGCCGGTGCGCTCCCACCTTGCCCTACAAGGTCCATACCTGTAGAGCACCGCCGGAGCTCCGCATGTGACACCGGGGTTCGTCGGGATTTGCCACTATGCCGGTAGCTCGGTGATCACTACGTTGGGGCGTTATGAGACCCCGCTGGGCCGTCCTCACGTCGGTCGCCGCTCTTGCCACCGCGCTCCTTCCAGCAGGTGCCGCCCAGGCCCAGGCGGCTCCCGCGTCGCCTTCCGGTGGCGGGCACAAGGTTCGGTGCGTGTACACCCCTACGCCCGACAACCCGCCCGCCAAGCCTGTGCGTCCGCCTCACTCCAAGGCTCGTGCCCACGGCAAGGTCGACGTCGTCCTGGTCACCAACTTCGGCGTCGTCGCCATCCGCATGGACCGCGGGAACGCCCCCTGTGCCGTGCACAGCTTCGTGAGCCTGACCCGGCAGAAGTTCTACAACGACACGCGGTGCTGGCGGCTGACCAACTCGCAGCGGCTCGGCGTCCTGCAGTGCGGCGACATCTACCGGGCGGAAGAGGGCGGGCCCGGCTACAAGTTCGACGACGAGCTCACCGGCAAGGAGACCTACCCGCGCGGGACGGTCGCCATGGGCAACTGGGGCCCGGACACCAACGGCAGCCAGTTCTTCCTCGTCCACTCCAGGGCCGAGATCCCGCCCGCGTACACGGTGCTGGGCAAGGTCACCTGGGGCCTCCCGGTCCTCGACCGGATCGTGAAGGGCGGGATCACTCCCGGCCCGAGCGGTCCCCAGGACGGCGAACCCGCCAAGCCCGTCAAGATCCACCGCGTCTTCGTCCACGGCTGATCCCGGGCAGCACTTCAGCGGGACACGGTCTTCAGGGACGCGGCCGCGCGTTCCGGGGCCAGGTCCCAGGCGGTGATCGTCTGGTCGCCGCTTGAGGACAGCAGCGTGCGGCCGTCCCGGCCGAACGACAGGCCCAGGACGATGTCGGTGTGGCCGGTGAGCGTGGCCCATCGCGTGCGTGCGGGGACGTCCCACACGACGACGGAGCGGTCGAGGCTCGCCGTGGCCAGGCGGTCGCCGGACGGGGCGAACTCGATCGCCCGGATCTCCGCCGCGTGCCCGGCCAGCACGCCGACGCGGCGGTGCGACCGCGCGTCCCACAGCAGCACCCGCCCGTCGCCGCCGCCCGACGCCAGCAGCCGCCCGTCCGGGCTGTAGTCGATCTCCTCGACGTCGCCCGCGTGCCCGGACACCCGCGCGACCGGACGCCGCGCGCCGAGGTCCCAGAACGTCAGGGCGCGGTCGTCGCCCCCGGTCACGAGCGTCTTCCCGCCGGGACTGAACGCGACGTCGCCGACCAGCGGACGGCCGCGCTTGAGGGTGGCGAGCGGGCGGCGCGCGGCCAGGTCCCACCAGATGACCGCGCCGCTGTGGTCCGCGGCGGCGAGCGTCCGGCCGTCCGGGGCGAAGGCGATGCTGCGGAGCCCCGCGGAATGTCCCTCCAGGGTTGCGGCGAGGCGCCGGTCCTGCCAGATGCGGATCGTCCCGTCGTCGCCGCCGGTCGCGACGGTCCGGCCACCGGCGGCGGTGTCCATGGCCCCAAGCCCGGCCTTGGCGCCGGTGACGGGCGGCGCGGGCGTGTCGGCCGGGCGGTGGTCGCGGGTGTTCCACCAGCGGACGGCGCCGTCCTGGTCGGCGGACACGGCGGCGCGGCCGTCCTCGACGAGGGAGACGGCGTTCACCCAGCCGGTGTGACCGGTGTACGGCATCGTCCGGCGGTCCCAGATCAGCGCGCTCTGGTCCGCGGCGGCGGTGGCGATCAGCCCGCCGTCCGGGGCGGCGGCCACGTCGTACAGCCCGCTGGTGTGGCCGGTGAGCTCGGTGACGGCGGTCTGCGAACCCGTGTCCCACAGCTTGGCGACCTGGTCGTACCCGGCGGAGATGAGCGTCCGTCCGCCGTCGGTGAAGGCCAGTGCCCGGACGGGGGCGGCATGCGCGAGCCGCCGCTTGGGCTTCAGCAGGCGTCGGCCGGCCAGATCCCAGATATGGACTTCGCAGTCCTCGCCCGCCGCGGCCAGGCGCCGCCCGTCCGGGCTGAACGCGACGGCGAAGAGCGGCGCGTCGCTGACTTTCAGCGTCTCTGCCGGTTCCGGTTCCCCGCCGCCGGTGCGCGGGGTCCAGAGTGCGACGCGGCCGCTCTCGTCCGCGATCGCCACCCGGCGGCCGTCCGGCGCGAACGCGACCTCGGTCATCTGGCCGCCGTGCCCGCCGAGCTCGTCGACCTTCCGGCCGGTGGAGGTCTCCCAGACCATGGTCTTCTTCGCCGCCCCGGACGCGGCGACCAGCCGCCCGTCGGGGCTGAACGCGAGCCCGTCGAGGACGCCCTTCGCCTGCATGCGGGCGACCCGCGCGTTGTCGGACGTCCGCCACAGCGTGACACCGCCGCCCAGGTCGGCGGCGGCGAGCAGGCCGCCGTCCGGGCTGTACTCCAGGGCGCGCACGGCGCCGCCGCCCGGGCGGAGCCGGCCGGTCTCGGTGTGCGCGCGGCCGTCCCAGAGGATCACGGTGCCGTCCTGCCCGCCGGTGGCCAGCTCCGCGCCGTCCGGCCGGATCGCGACCACCTTCACCATGCCCGCGTGCCCGCTCAGCCTGGCCTGGTAGGGGCGGCGGGCCGCGATGCTCAGCAGCGCGCTGCGGGCGTCGAGCGTCGGGGCGATCCGGTACGCCTCGGCGGCGCTGCGGGCGGCCCCGCGGACGTCGGTGGGCAGCCGCGCCACCGCCTCGGCGGCCAGCTGCCGGGACCGGGCCAGCCGCCGCTGCTCGTCGGCCTCCGCCCGCTCGCTCAACGCCAGGCCCCCGGACGCGACGGCGACCAGCAGCAGGACCGACAGGGCCGACACCAGCCCCTGCAGCACACGAGTCCGCCGCTCGGCCGCCGCCGTCCTCCTGCGGTGCGCGGCGGACGAGGCGTCCAGAAAGTCACGTTCCAGCGGGCCGAGGTCTTCGTCGTGCGCCTCGGCCCACTCGGCGGCCATGGTCAGGCGCGGGCCCTGGTAGAGGCTGCCCTCGTCGCGTCCGATGGCGTCCCATTCGGCGGCGGCCGCGGCCAGCCGGGCGCGCAGGCGCAGCCCCTCGCGGTCCCGGGCGAGCCATTCGCGCAGCCGCGGCCAGGTGCGGATCAGCGCCTCGTGCGCGATCTCGACCTCGTCGTCGTGGAGGGTGATCAGGCGGGCGTGCGCCAGCCGCTCGACGAGGGCGCCGCAGCGCAGCGCGCCGTCGAGCTCGGCGCGGGCCACGGGCCGCCGCACGGTCAGCTCCGGGGCCGTGTCGCCGACCGTGACCAGCCGCGTCATCAGCCGCCGCACCGCCCGCCGCTCGGGCTCGGACAGCCGCTGGTAGATCTCCTCGGCCGTGTCGGCGATCGCGCCGTGCACGCCGCCCGCCGCCTCGTACCCGGCCAGCGTCAGCGTCTTGCCGCGACGCCGCCGCCAGGTCTCCAGCAGCGCGTGCGACACCAGCGGCAGCGCGCCCGGCTCGGTGCCCGCGTCCTGGATCACCCGCGCCACCAGCGCCGGTTCCAGCACCAGCCCCTCGGCGGCGGCCGGTTTCACGATCGCCTCGCGCAGCTCCTCCCCGCGCATCGAGCCGACCAGCACGCCCGCGTCGCGCAGCGCCGCGACCAGCTCGGGGTGCTCGGCGCAGCGCCCGTAGAAGTCGGCCCGGACGGCGATGACCGTCCGGCCCCGGCGGGCGAGGACCGCGTCGATGAAGGCGTCGCGGTCGGCGGCGTCCGGGCGGAGCGTGAACACCTCCTCGAACTGGTCGACGACCAGCACCTCCGCGCCGGGCGGCGGCACGCCGTGCTCGCCCGGCGTGACGACCGCCGCGTCCGCCGCGTCCAGGCCCAGGCGGGGGACGACGCCCGCGCGCAGCAGCGAGGACTTCCCGCTGCCCGAAGGGCCGAACACCGCGACGAAGCGGTCCCGCCGCGTCCTGGCGACGATCTCGTCGACCAGCGCGTCGCGGCCGAAGAACCGTCCCGCGTCCCCGGCCTCGTACCGGGAGAGCCCGAGGTAGGGAGGCTCCGCGTCGGGGGCGTCGGAGGTCTCCTCCGTGAGGCGGCGCCGCAGGTCCTCCCACCGCCGCCGCCACTCCTCGCGGTCCCCGCCGCAGGCGTCGACGTAGGCGAGCGTGACCTGGAGGCTCGGCAGCCGCTCCCCGCGCGCCGCCGCGGCCAGCGCCGACGCCGAGAAGCGGGTCCGGTCGGCCAGTTCCCGGTAGCCGGGTTCCCCCGCCTCGCGCCTCAGCTCCCGCAGCCCGTGCGCGAAACCGTGCAGCGGATCGGCCTTCGGGTCGAGTTCTCGCTCGGGACGGGGCACGGGCCACCCCCGGTTCTCTCGTCGGTTTCCGGCTTCATCGCGTCATTCGGGTTGTGCAGTTTCGGGCCCCCTTGCTGCACAACGCGGCACAGCGTAGACCACCAGAACGGACCGAGACCGGGTCGTCACGCGAACGCGGTCTCGGTGCCTGCACGCTCGCAACCCGCCAGCCGTATCCCGTGAAAGGTGCAGAATGCTCCGCCGATCCCTGCAACGTTCCCGACGCTCCCGGCAGCGGTCCCTGCGGCGGCTGGCCGCCGTCCCGGTGGCCGGGACGGTCCTGCTGGCGGGCTGCTCCCTGCCCGGATTCGGAGACGGGGACGGCGGCGGAGACGGGGGCGGAGGCACCGGTAAGGGAGAGGGCGGCGGCAAGCTGCCGGCCACGGGGATGTCGCAGTGGATCCTGGCGAAGCAGCCCGTCCGCGTGGACCTGCTCTCCCTCGACAAGACCTCCGGCAAGGCGGTGACCGCCCGCCTCCGCGTCACCCACACCGGCGCCGAGGGATCGTTCCTGTTCAGCCAGTCCGACCTCGGCGGACGCCGGGCCCCCAAGGACTCCCTGTCCGGCGTCACACTCGTCGACGGGGTCAACCGCAAGCGCTACTACCCGTGGTGGGGCGCCGACGGTGCATGCGTCTGCTCCATCGCGGGCGGATCGGGGATGTTCATCGAGCCGGGCGCGAGCGCCGAGTACTTCGTCAGCTTCCCGGTGCCGCCGGTGCGCAAGGTGATGCTGCTGGTGCCCAACACCCCGCCGTTCATGGACGTCCCGATCGGCGACAAGCCCGGCCCGGTGACCGCGCCCGAGGGCCAGCAGGAACGCGATCCCGCCAAGGTGGCCCTGGACGGTCCCGAGATCGTCCCGCTCACCGACGAGTCCGAGGCCCTGGACGGCAGCAGCGAGCAGACCGAGAACGACCAGAAGGTCGAGGTGCGCCTCTCCGCGGACGTGCTCTTCGCCCTCAACAAGGCGGACCTGAACCCCCGCGCGCAGGACGTCCTCCGCCGGGTCGCAGCCCAGATCAACGCGTCGAAGGCGGCGACCGTCGTCACGATCGACGGCTACACCGACGACACCGGCAACGACGCGATCAACGTTCCGCTGTCGCAGCGGCGGGCGCAGGCGGTGCAGAAGGCGCTGGCGCCGATGGTCACCAAGCCCGGGATCACCTACCGGGCGGCGGGGCACGGCTCGGCCGATCCGGTGGCCGGCAACGACACCGAGGAGGACCGCAAGCGCAACCGGCGCGTGAGCATCGGCTTCGCCCGATGAGCACGCTCCGCGAGATGAACGCCGTCCCCTCGATGAACGCCGCCCGCCCGATGAACGCCGCCCGCCCGATGAACGCCGCCCGCTCGAAGAACGCCGCCCGCCCGATGAACGCCGCCCGCTCGAAGAACGCAGTGCGCACGATGAAAGCGAGCATCCGCATGTCCCGCCGTCCGATGACCGCGCTCCTCGCCGCCCTGCTCCTGCTGGCTGGCCCGGCCCTGCACGCCTCGCCCGCGCGAGCGGACGGCGCCGTCGCTCCCGCTCAGGGCCGGGCACCCTCCCCGGGGCCCACCGGGCCGACCGCGAGGCCGACCCTGCCCGTGCTGGCCGAGGCCAAGTTCAACCCGGCCCAGGCGAAGAACTCGAACGGCTCCGACCGCACCGGGGCCGTCGTGAAGATCAACGGCTTCAAGGCGGACGGGCAGGGCCTCGGCGTCCTCTACTGGACGCTGCGCAACGAGGGCGACTCTTCCGAGAGCCTCGGACCGGGCGACTTCGCCGCCTCCGAACGCTGGGGGGAGTCGGTCGTCTCGCCGTCCGGCGTGCGCATCGTGTACGAGGGGCGGCGCCACGCGACCCTCTTCCACGAGAACCAGTGCCTGTGCTACCGGAACCCGCCCGGAATCGACTACAGCTTCGTCTCCCAGGGCGAGGAGATCCTGCTGAGCCAGGTGTTCCTCATCAGCCCGACCGCCACCCACGTCACCGTTGAGATTCCGGCCTTCCACCCGGTGCCCAACATCCCCGTCCAGCGGTGAGAAGCACTTCACATCCGTATCGATGTCACATCACGCCTGGTCGTCCCGTCTGTCCTTGTGTAACGGCTGACACGGCAAGGAGAACGTGATGGACGCTCGATTCGACTACTACGGCAACCCGACCACGGCGAAGTTCATGAAGTACGTCCAGTCGGCCGGCAAGGAACTGGGGAAGACGACCCTGCCCGCCGCGACGCGCGAGCTGGTGCACATCCGCGCCAGCCAGATCAACGGCTGCGGGGTCTGCGTCGACATGCACACCAAGGACGCCGCGCACGCGGGGGAGACCCCGGCACGGCTGAACATGATCGCCGCCTGGCGCGAGGCCAAGGTCTTCACCGAGGCCGAGCGCGCCGCCCTGGAGCTGACCGAGCAGGGCACCCGCATCGCAGACGCGGCGGGCGGGGTGCCGGACGAGGTGTGGGCGAACGCCGTCAAGCACTACGACGAGGACCAGCTCGCCGCCCTGGTGTCGGAGATCGCCCTCATCAACGCCTGGAACCGGCTGAACGTCATCACCCAGCAGCCCGCCGGCGACTACGAGCCCGGCCAGTGGGGCTGATCTGAGAGATCCCGCGAAGGCCCGCCCGGCCCCGCATGCCAAGGCCCCGCCGAGTTTCACGCCCCCGATCGGCGGGGCCTTTCCCTGCCCGCTCCCCGCCCGCGCCTCTTCGGGATCACCGACGGTGGCGGGGCATAGCCTCCGTGCGATGGCCAAGTGAGATTGGGCTGGCGACCTGCGGCGACGTCAAGATGGAAACGTCCAAACGTTGTCCAAACCGGCGTCCACCCCCCGGGAACGCATATGGCCCTCCAGCAACCCCACGCCATCGAGCAGCCCCACGCCGCCGACCCGCAGCGCCACGCCGTCGGCCTGCAGCCCCATGCCATCGGCCCGCAGGACCACGAGGCCGCGTACGAACGCGAACTCGCCATCGTCCGGGCCCAGTTCAACCCCGCCTCCGCCGGCGGCTGGGGCATCATCTTCGACCGGCACGCCCACCGGTGGACCGCGGTCCGCGGGTCCCGCACCATCGTCCACGCGGGCAGCGCGAGCGAGCTCCGCGCGAAGCTCACCGCCGGCCACTGGAACCTCGCCGCGCGCTAGCCGCCGCCGTCCGTGGGGCCGTGGATCTCGCGTTGCCAGAGCCAGGTGGTGATGCGCTCGACCGCGCGGTCGCGGTGGCGGCGGTAGGTGCTGAACGGCAGGCCCAGCATCTCGGCGGCGCGTTCCTGCGTCGGCGCCGGACGCAGGAACGTGCGGTCGATGACCCGGTACAGCGACTCCTCGCCGCGGAGCGTCCCGGCCGCTTCGGCGATCAGGTCCGGGAGCGTCCCGGGACGATGGCGGACGAGCCGCGACCGCATGAGCGGATTCCCAGCGAGCCGCTCGGGACGATGCAGATCCTTCAACGCCGCCCGCACCGCGTCGGCGAACTCGGGCTGGGAGAGCACCAGTTCCGGGGCCGTCCCGGTGGGCGGGGCCGCTTCGGCGCCGAGTTCGCGTTCGGCGGTCAGCTCCAGCCATTCCTCGACGCTCAGCCGCCGCCAGTCGTGGGCGTACACCTCGTACGGGCGGCCGCCGATCTCGTATCGGGTGGCGTGGTGGAAGTCGAAATGGCTTAGCAGCGGGTCCCAGTAGTCGCGGTCGGACGGGACGGAGACGACGTCCCACGCACGCGGCCCGCGTGTGATGATCTCCTGGCCGTTCCACAGCCGGATCAGCGTCTCCGCGCGGGACGGGCGGATGTGCGCCTCGGAGTCCACGAAGAACCGCCAGGCCATGACACTCTCCCCCGGACGGGCCGGGCCGTGGCGGCGGGTGTACTCCCACATCGTCCGGGCGCCCGGATCGTGTGCCAGGTCCCGCTCGTCCGCCTCGTGCAGGGGGAGGAACGCCGCGTACCCGAACATCTCGCCGGAGGTGTCGCGGAAGGCGCCGAACGCGTCCGGCCGGCGGTCCAGCCAGTACGCCGCGAACCGGGCCTGCTCCTCGCCCTGCGTGCGCCGGGTCAGGTCGAGGAGGGCGGCGTGGTCGTCCGGGCGGACCTCGTCGGTGCGGAAGCGGCCCAGCCCGGTGAGCTGCCAGTACGAGCTGACGACCGGATGGGACCGGCTGAGGAACAGCACGTCCGCGACGTGCTTGCGGCGGTCGCGGCGGTTGCCCGTCGCCTGCCGGACGCGCTCGACGAAATGCCCGCGGAGCCTGCGGTGCAGGGCGGCGTACCCGTCCGGATCGCGCCAGCGCAGGTCGGCGTCCAGGATGTCGCGGGCGACGTCGTGCGGGTAGATGCCGTGCTCCCCCTCCTCCATGAAGGACAGCGTCCGCAGCCACCGGAACAACTCAGGGACGCCGTCGCCGTCGAGCATGGCGCGCAGCAGTTCCTCTGTGGTGAACCGGGCGTGCGCGCACACCTGGAGCGCCCGCGCGTGCCGGTGCGAGGGGACCTGGTCGATCACGCGCCCGAGCAGGGCCCGGACGACGTCGGGGGCGGCGGCCAGCGCGTCCGGCACCGCGCGGCCCTCCCGCCGCTGCCGGACGATCATGTCCACGGTCAGCGACAGCGCCAGCGGATGCCCGTGCGTCATGGCGAGGACCTGCTCGTGCAGGTCGTCGGGGACGCCCTCCACCCGCAGGTAGGCGCGGGTGTCCTCCGGGCGCAGGTTCCGCAGCGACACCACCCGCAGCAGTTCCCGCCACCCCGGATCGGCGCTCCAGCGGGGGCCGGGCGCGTCCCGTCCGGCGATGACCACGAGGGCGTCGGACGGCAGCGACGGCAGGAAGGTCTCCCGGACCCAGTCGTCCAGCGGCGCGAGCAGCTCGTAGGTGTCGATCATGACCACCCGGCGGCCCGGACCCGCCCCGGCCGCCGCCCGCGCGAACGCCTCGGGCGCCGGGTCCACGGTCCGGGCGTCGACCAGCGCGGGCGCGAGCCCGTGGCGCCGCGCCTCCTCGGCCAGCTCGGCCAGCAGCGCGCTCTTCCCGACGCCGCCGGGCCCGTGCACGAACAGCACCGAGAACGGCGCGTCGGCCCCGGCGTCGAGCACGCCGCCGAACAGCTCGATCTCCCCGGACCGGCCGACGAACCGGCGCCGCCGGGCCCGCCGCAGCCGATCCCCGAACGTCCCGCTCATCGGCACCCTCCGCGCACCCGCCCGCCTGTCCTGCTCACGCTAGGCCACCGGATCGGGCAGTAGACGGACAGCGAATGGCCTGTCGGATGGACACCGGACCGCCGGATCGTCGTCGTACCTCGCCGCTACGAAGGAGGTACGGAGATGGGACGCGTCGGAGAGCGCGCGGTCGTGCTCGGGGCCGGGATGGCGGGCCTGCTCGCCGCCCGGGTTCTGGCCGGGGCCTACGACCAGGTGACGATCGTCGAACGGGACGAACCGCCCGAGCCGGGCCGGCCTCGGAAGGGCGTGCCGCAGGGACGGCACGCGCACATGCTGATGCCGCGCGGGCAGGAGGTCTTGCAGGAGCTGTTCCCCGGCCTTGAGGACGAGCTGGTCGACGCCGGGGC
This sequence comes from Actinomadura sp. 3N508, assembly GCF_044326375.1. Taxonomy (NCBI): domain Bacteria; kingdom Bacillati; phylum Actinomycetota; class Actinomycetes; order Streptosporangiales; family Thermomonosporaceae; genus Actinomadura; species Actinomadura sp. 3N508. The sequence continues at coordinate 26,244 of NZ_JBIRAX010000022.1, read as the reverse complement.
CGTGGTCGCGGACCCGAGCACCGAGCACCGGTTCAACCTGGGCGGGCACGCGCTGTGCCGGGTGCCGCGCAGCGACCGCGCGGTGCAGGCGAGCCGCCCGCTGCTGGAGGGCGCCGTCCGTGAGCGGGTGCGGGCGCTGGACGGCGTCGTCTTCGCCCACGGCTGCGACGCCGTCGGGCTGGTCGCGCCCGATCCCCGCCGCGTGACCGGTGTGCGGATCATGCGCCGGGTCCCGGGCAGCGCCGAGGAGGAGCTCCCCGCCGACCTGGTGGTGGACGCGACGGGACGCGCCGCCCGGACCCGGCTCTGGCTGGAGTCGCTCGGCTACGATCCGGCCCCGCGCGAGGAGATCGAGGTCGGGGTGGCGTACGCGAGCCGTCCCGTCCGGCTGCCGCTGGGGGCGCTGCCGGACAAGGCCGTCGTGGTCGGGCCGGGGCCGGGACGGCCGCGCGGGATGGCCCTGATCGCGGTCGAGGGCGACCGGCACCTGCTGACCGTCGCCGGGCTCGACAGGGGGCACCGGCCGCCGGCCGACCCCGAGGGCTTTCTCGCCTACATGGAGACCCTGGCCCCGCCGGACGTGGCGAGGGCGGTGCGCGCGGCCGAGCCGCTCGGGGAGATCTCCGCGCACCGCTACCCGTCCGACCTGCGGCACCGCTACGAGCGGCTGCGGCGGTTCCCGGCGGGCCTGCTGGTGACCGGGGACGCGCTGTGCAGCTTCAACCCCATCTACGCCCAGGGGATGACGGTCGCGTGCCTGGAGGCGCGGGTGCTCGCCCGCTGCCTGGACGCCGCCGGAGCCCGCGACCTGACCCGGCGGTACTTCCGCGCGGTCGCCAAGGCGCTGGACGTCCCGTGGCGGATGGCCGTGGCGGCCGACCTGTCCATGCCCGAGGTGCCGGGACGGCGCGGACCGGCGATCCGGCTGCTCAACGCCTATGTCGGCCGCGTCCAGGCGGCCGCGTCCCGCGACCCCGAGATCGCGGGGCGGCTGGTGCGCGTGATCGGGCTCCTCGACCCGCCGGCCGCGCTGATGCGCCCGTCCGTGCTCGCCGCCGCCTGCGCCGTCCGGCGTAGGGGCGAAGCCTCCCCGGGGACGACGCCGCGCCCCGGAACCGCATCCGATCATCACTTCACCGTAGGAACCGAACAGGGAGCGCAGCGATGAAGACGCTCGACCGAACCGAACTGATCACCGTGGCGGGCCTGGTCACCGGGGCCGCGGGGCTCCTGATCCAGAAGGTGGCCGGGGTGGAGATGCCGGTCGTCCCGCCCGGGATGATCATCCTGCTGGTGGTGGCCGCGCTGATGGCCGCGACCCGCTGGCGCTGGACGCCGATCCTCGCCGTGCTGGCCGCGCTGGCGGAGGTGGCCGGGTTCGTCGGCAGCCTGGCCGATGCGGGCGCGTTCGGCGAGTACGCCGGCGCCCTGGTCCGGGGCGCGGGCGTCACCGTCGCCCTGGTCGCCGGAATCGCCGCCACGGTCGGCAACTACCGGACCCGGAAAGCCACCGCTCCCGCACCGACGCGCTGACCCGCCGACCCGCCGACCCGCTGACCGCCGCGTCGACCGCCGGCCCGCCCGCCCCGGCCCGCCCGCCGGGGCGGGCGCCGCCGCCGGACGCGGCGGCGTCACGGGCTGACGCGCAGGGCGATCATGGCGATGTCGTCGGTGCCGGTGCTGGGCATGTCGTCCAGGAGGGCGTCGCAGAAGTCCTCCAGCGGGCGGGACACGAGCGCGGAGGCATGCCGGCGGAGCCGCTCCAGGCTCGCGTCCAGGTCCTCGCCCGGATGTTCGACGAGGCCGTCGGTGTAGAGCAGCAGGGTGGAGCCGTGCGGCAGCGGTTCGATCGCGCTGCGGTAGGGTTGGTCGAGCGGGGAGCCGAGCAGGGGGTCGGCGACCTCGTCCAGGAAGCGGGCGCCGCCGCCCGGAGCGATCAGCAGCGGCGGCGGATGCCCGGCGACGGCGTAGTTGAGCCGGTACCGGCCCGGTTCGGGCTGCTCGACGCGCGCCAGGACGCAGGTCGCCGTCGCGTCCGGGTCCACCGTCTCCATGGCGATGTTGAGGCGGCGGAGGATCTCGCAGGGCGGGGTGAGCCGGTCCGCGGTCAGCACGCGCAGCATGTTGCGCAGCCGGCTCATCTCCACGGCGGCGGCCAGGTCGTGGCCGACGACGTCGCCGATGGCCAGCGCGGTCGCGCCGTCGGACAGGACGAACGAGTCGTACCAGTCGCCGCCCACCTCGGCCGCGGCGGGGCTGGCCAGGTACCGGGCGGCCAGTTCCAGATCGTCGAGCCGGGGCGGGTCGGCGAGCAGGCTGTGCTGGAGCGCCAGGGCCACCTGCTGGGTGCGGTGGAACTGGACGGCGTTGCTCAGCGCGTCGTGGGTGTGGTTGAAGATCTGCCGCATGAGCGCGACGTCGTCCGGCCCGAGGGGGTCGCGGTCGGCGAGCCGGGCGGCGGTCACCGCCGCCGCCACGGTCCCGTCGACGATGACCGGCATCAGCACGATGCTGGTGGCCTCGGCCTCGGTGAGAAAGGCGACGGTCGACCTCGGCAGCAGATCCTCGGGCGGGCGGCCCGGCGGGAACGTGAGGTGCAGCGGGCGGCGCCGCTTGATCGCGCGGGCGAACCCGCTGTCGGGGGCGAAGCGCTCCTCGCCGGTCGGCGGCTGCCGCCGGGTCCCCGGCCGCGCCGCGGTGGCGATCCGGCGCACGACGATCGGGGCGCCCGCGGGCCGGTCGACCAGGTCGGGGAGCAGGTACACGCCGCACCCGTCGGCCAGCGTGGGGACGAGCACGTCGGCGAGCGCGCCGAACACCTCGGCCAGCTCGGCCTGCTCCACGGCCGCCGCCGCGGCCCGGTCGAGCAGGTCCCTGCGCTCGCGCTCCCGCCACTGCTCCTCGACGTCGGTGCAGGTGCCGACCCACTCGACGACCTCGCCGTCCTCGAACACGGGCGCGGCCTGGACGTCGTAGTGCCGGTACTCGCCGTCCCGCCCCCGCACCCGGTAGGTGTAGTGCCAGGGCCGGCCCTCCGCGCACGCCTCGGTCCACGAGCGCAGCGCCGCCGCGCGGTCGTCGGGATGCAGGACGTCCGACCAGCCGTCGCCGCGGTACTCCTCCCAGGACTGTCCGGTGAGCCGCTCCCAGACGCCGCTCGACTCGGTCACCTGGCCCTGCGGGTCCGCCACCCACACGATCGACGCGCCCAGCCACACCAGGCTCTCGTACCGGCGCCGGATCCGCTCCTGCTCCTTGGTGGCGCGGTCGGCGCGCCGTGCCGCGGCGACCTGCTCGGTCACGTCCACCGCGATCACCAGCACGCCGGGCCGCCCGTGGGTGAACCGGGACAGGCTGACCGACAGGAACCGGTCGGGGCCGGCGGCGGGCGCCGCCCGCACCGGCGCCTCGACGAGGCTCACCGGCTCCCCGGTGGCCAGCACGTGGTCGAACAGGCCGGCGTAGTCGTGCCGCGTCCGGTCGCTGAACGCCTCCGCGAGCGGCCGGCCGAGCTCGGGGTCGCCGACGAAGGCGCGGAAGGCGCGGTTGGTGTACGCCACCCGGTGGCCGGGCCCGGCCGTCAGGGCGACCGCGACCGGCGTCGGATCGAACGCCTCCAGCGCGAGCCACTCCATCGCACGGCTGTCGCCGTCATGCATCACACGTCCCTCGGTTCCTCCCCCGCACCCCGGGATATCCCCTCCCTACCCACGATGCCGGGCCGTATCAGCCCCAGGTCGCGGGGCCTCGCGGGCCGCGCGGGTCGCGTGGGACGGGTGTGGAGTTCTGGACGCCGGCGGCCGAATGCGGACTCGGCACCCGGCCAACCATTGGGCGACAGGAGACGTCTTCTTCAACATCGATGTCACTTTGCGCGACGGAGGTCCAGAAATGCGCGCATTTATCGGGGGCTTGTTGACACTCGTACTGTCGGCCGCTCTCATCGGAGTAACCGGCACGTCCGCGTCGGCGGCCTGCTCGACCCCCTGGGGTTCGCTGCAGAAAGGCTCGCTGAGCGGCTACTCGGAGGGCCCACTGGAGCGGGTCCGCACCGGTCAGCAGTCCTGCTATGACCGACTGGTCATCGAGGTGGACGGAACCGCCTTCGGCCACCTCGTCGGATACGTCGACGAGGTGGTCCAGGAGGGTTCCGGCAAGCCGGTTCCGCTGCGCGGCAGCGCCAAGCTGCGGATCATCGTCCAGGCGGCCACCGCGCCCGGCTTCCCGGCCACCTCGCCCGAGCTGGCCAACGTCAGCGGCTACCGCACGTTCCGGCAGGTCGCCGGGGCGGCCTCGTTCGAGAGCCAGACCACGATCGGCGTCGGCGTCCGTGCGCGGCTGCCGTTCCGCGTCCTCACCCTCCCGCGCGACGGCGGCGGCACGCGCCTCGTCGTCGACGTGGCCCACACCTGGTAGTTCCCGGCACGCAGCGGCGGCCCGGTCCCGCACCGGGCCGCCGCCCGGCCGCCGCCCGCCGGCCCTCGGAATCCCGTTCCCGAAAAGGGGATGAATTGCAGACCACAACGGCCTGCGCGGCGACGGCCGGCCGCTTCTGAAAGCGCCCGACCAGGACGCCTATTTAATACGTAGACCTATCTTTCGATTCCGGGATTGCTTCTCCCTCTCACTCCATCGACCGTGTGTCCCGGCGGCCCCGGGCCGCCGGGAGGTACACCCCCAACCCCCCATGGAGGAGAGGCACATGCCGAGCAAACGGCTGACGAGAACGGGCCTGGCCGCAGTCGCCGCCGTCGTGGTCGTGAACGGCGCCCCCGCACACGCCGAACTCACCCAGGGCGTCCAGAGCGACGCCGCGGCGGCCAAGACGCAGAGCGCGCAGGCACAGCCCGTCGAGGCGCACGGCATCACCGCGGAGGAGCTCGAAGCGGCCGGCTCCGCCCTGATGGAGCCCCCGCCGGGCGGCTGGCCCGTCCCGAGCAGGCGCAGCTACTACCTGACCGGGTCGTGCCAGGCGTCCGCATCGGTGATCGCCGCGGGCGCCGCGGCGTGGCAGGGGCTCACCCAGGGCGGCGGGACGCCGGTCGAGTGCCGTAACAGCTACATCAGCGACTGCGGCGGAGGCGGCAGGATCGTCGGCTGCAACTGGGGCCAGGGCCAGCGCATCGCGCTGTTCCTCGGCGGTGTCAGGGACCAGCGGCTGCTCGCCGCGCACGAGTTCGGCCACGACTGGTACGGGCACAGCAGCTACCAGTGCGCCGGCTGGGGAAGCGCGTCCGAGGTCATGGCGCCGTCCCTGTGCGGCGGCAAGCTGGGCAAGACGCAGCCGATCCCGATCGACTGACCCTTCCCGCCCCGGCGAAGATCCGGGAGAGACACGGCGTGCGTCCCCGTCAGCGACCTGGCGGGGACGCGCGCCGTTTCCGTGCTCCGGCGAACCGCGGGGGCCGGGCGGGACCAGGGATTTCGGGACGTGGGGTTGTCGCGGACCGGTACAAGACTTAACTTCACTGTCACCGCGGTACCGGTTGCCAATCGCTCCCAGTCACCCGCTCGCTCCCAGGAACAGGCCGGCCGCGGCGTCACCCGCCGGAGTCGTCCATGAACCCCCCGCCCATTCGCACCCCGGCTGCGCCCGTCCTGATCGGCAGGACGGGCGAGCTGAACTCGTTGCTCGACGTCGCCGCCCGCCCACCCGCCGTGGCGCTGGTGGAGGGAGAGGCCGGGATCGGCAAGACCCGCCTGATCCACGAGGCGCTGCGGCATCCGTCGCTCAGGGACCGCGTGGTCCTGCTCGGCCGCTGCCACCCGCTCCGCGAGCCGTTCCCCTACGGCCCCGTCTTCGAGCTGCTGCGGCATCTGCCCATGGACCGGGTCGCCGAGCCAAGCCCGGTCTGCGGCGCGCTGCGCCCCTACCTGCCCGAACTGGCCGACCGGCTGCCGCCCGCGCTCGAACCGCTGCACGACGCGCGGGCCCGCGAGCACCGGGTGTTCCGCGCCGTCCACGCGCTGCTCGGCGCGCTCGGCGAGACCGTCATGGTCGTCGAGGACCTGCACTGGGCCGACGACGGCACCCGGGACCTGCTGCGGTTCCTGGTGGACGATCCGCCCGCCGGCCTGTCGGCGGTGCTCAGCTACCGCCCGGAGGACCTGTCGGGCGACCGGCTGCCGCTGGGCCGCGCCTTCCGGCACCCTCCCGGCACCACCGGCCTGCTCCTCCCGCTCCGCCCGCTCGACGTGCAGGGCGTCCGCGGGCTGCTCGCCGCCGTCACCGAGGCCCCCGGCCCCGAGGTCGCGGCGGACCTCGCCGAGGAACTGCACCGGCGCAGCGCGGGCATCCCGTTCGTGGTGGAGGAGGTTGTCCGGGCCCTGCCCGCCTCGGTCCGGGGCGAGACGGGGGTATTGGACGGGATGGAGGTCCCCACCCCGCTCCAGGAGGCGATCGCGGACCGGATGAAACCGCTCTCGCCCGCGGCGGCCGAAGCCGTGCGGGCAGCCTCGGTCCTGCGCCTCCCAGCGGGAGAGGCGCTGATCGGCGCGGTCATGGGCGACACCCCGGCCCCGGCAGCGGACCGCTCCTGCGCGATCCGCGAGGCACTGCTCGCCGGGGTCCTGTACGAGTGCGGCAGGAACAGGTACGGGTTCCGGCACGCGCTGGCCCAGCAGGCCGTCTACTCCGCGCTGCCCGGCCCGGACCGGTGCAGGCTGCACCGGCAGGCGGTCCGGGCGCTGGCCGACGAGGAGCCGCAGCCGCTCGTCCAGCTCGCCTACCACGCGCGCGAGGCCGGAATGGTCGCGGAATGGCAGCGCTACGCCGAGGCCGCCGCCGCCACGGCCCGCCAGATGGGCGATCTGGCGGTCGCCGTGGAGATCCTGGAGGAACTGCTGTCCGACTCCCGTCTCGGGCGGGAGGAACGCGCCAGGATCGCGGTCGAGTTCAGCCGCGACGCGGTGCTCGGCCTCACCAACCGCCGGGCCGTCGACCTGCTGCGGACCGTCGTCCGGGACGAGCACATCCCGGGCTGCCTGCGCGGTGAGATCAGGCTGAACCTGGGGCTGCTCCTCTACAACCAGATGGGCGACTACGAGGCGGGCCGGGCCAGCACCGAGACCGCCGTCGAGGAACTGCGCGAGCGTCCGGCGCTAGCGGCCAGGGGAATGGCGGCGCTGGCGATGCCGAGCTGGGGCGAGCATCCGTTCCCCGTCTACCTGCGATGGATCGAGCGCGCCGAGGATCTGGTGGCCGCCGAGCCCGACCCCGCCGTCCGGACGGCGGTGCGCGGCAATCACCTCACGCTGCGGATGTTCGAAGGCGACTCGACCGTCTGGGAACGTGCCGAAGCGCTGATCGGCGCCGCCGGCGCGGGCACCGACCGCAGGCAGGCCGCGCGCGCCTGCGGGAACTTCGCCGACGCCGCCACCTGGCTCGGCCACTACCCGCGGGCGCAGCGGTTCCGCGCCGCCGGCGGGCGCCTCGCCGCCGAGTGCGCCGCCGCGTTCGTCGAGGGCACGATGGAGGGCACCGCGCTGCGTCTCGACTGGTACGCGGGCCGCTGGGACGGGCTCGCCGAGCGGGCGCGGCAGACGCTGGAGATCGTCCAGGGCGTCTCCGGCATCGCGGCGGACGCCCATCTCGTGCTCGGCCTGCTGGCGTCCGCGCTCGGCAACTGGCGCACCGCCGCCACGGAACTCGACGCGGCCGGGCTCGCCGACCCCGCGAACGCGCCCGCGACGGTCCTCGCCACCGCGTCCGGCGCGATGACCCGGCTGCACACCGCGCGCGGCGACCTCGAAGACGCGGTGGCCGAGGCCCGGCGGGGCCTCGCCCGGATCCGCGGCAAGGGAATCTGGACCTGGGCCGGCGACCTGGTCCCGATGGCCGTCGTCGCGCTGGTCCGCGCCGGTTCACCCGCCGAGGCCCAGCAGATCATCGACGAGTTCGCCGAGGGCATCGCGGGCCGGGACGCCCCGATGGCCGCCGCCGCGCTCCCCGCCTGCCGGGGCGTCCTCGCCGCCGGACGCGGAGACGACGCCGGCGCGGCCGAGGCGTTCACCGCCGCACGAGCCGCCTACGCCGCCCTGCCGCAGCCGTACCACGCCGCCCGCGCCGCGGAGGCGGCGGCGCGATCCCGGATGGCGATGGGCGGCGCCACCCGGGAGCTGGCGAGCCTCGTGGAGGAGTTCGCGGCGCTCGGCGCGTCCCGGGACGCGGCGCGCTGCCGCCGGGTGCTGCGCGGTCACGGCGTCGTGCTGCCCACGCGCCGCGGCCGCCGCGGCTACGGCGACCAGCTCTCGCCCCGCGAGTGCGAGGTCGCCCGGCTGGTGGCGCTCGGCCACACGAACCGGGAGATCGCCGACACGCTCGTCCTGTCCACGCGGACCGTCGAGCAGCACGTCGCCAAGGTCCTCCGCAAGCTCAACGTGCGATCCCGCGCCCAGATCACGCTGGAGGTGACACCGCCTCAGGCGGGGAGCGCGAGCGCCGCGGTGAGAATGAGCGGCGGCTTGGGGGACATGAGGGCCTGCTGATCGAGCAGGTCCAGACCCACCGGAAGCCGGCGGAGCCGTGTGAGGCCCGCGGCGGCCGGACCCCGGTAGGGGCCCGGGTATCGTCGGGGCGGTCGTCCGGGGACGACGGAGCCGGGTGCGTGCGGGGGAGAGCATGATCAGGACGTTGATCATTGACAACTACGACTCCTACACCTACAATCTCTTCCAGCTCATCGCCGTGGTCAACGGGGTCGAGCCCACGGTCGTGCGGGGCGACGCGGCGGTGTGCGCGGACCTTGATCTCGGCGCGTTCGACAACGTGGTGGTGTCGCCGGGGCCGGGGCATCCGTCCCGCGCCCGCGACTTCGGCGGCGCGGCGGCGCTGATCGCCCGGACGGAGGTTCCGCTCCTCGGCGTCTGCCTCGGGCACCAGGGCATCGGCGCGGGCGAGGGCGGTGTGGTGAGCCCGGCGCCGTGGCCGCGGCACGGTCACCTGTCGACCATCAGGCACGACGGCAGTGACCTGTTCGCGGGCGTGCCGCAGGGGTTCACGGGCGTGCGCTACCACTCCTTCCGGCTGCTGGAGCCGTTGCCGCCGACGCTGGAGGCGACCGCGTGGGCCGAGGACGGCGTCCTGATGGCGCTCCGGCACCGGACCCGCCCGCTGTGGGGCGTCCAGTTCCACCCCGAGTCGGTGCTGACCGAACACGGGCACCGGCTGCTCGCCAACTTCCGTGACATCACCGCGCGCCGCCGCGGCGGAGCCGGGCTCCTGCCCGCCGGCGGGGCGTCCCGGCCGTGAGCACCCGCTTCCGGCTGCTCACCCGCACGCTCCCCGTGCCGGTGGACCTGGAGACGGTCTTCGAGCGCCTGTACGCCGGGTCGCCCACCGCGTTCTGGCTGGACAGCGCGCAGGCCGAGCCCGGCCTGGCGCGTTTCTCCTTCGCCGGGGACGGCTCCGGGCCCCTCGCGGAGGTCGTCCGGTACGACGTGACGACGGGCATGGCCGAGATCCAGCGGCCCGGACGGCCGGTCGGCCGGACGCGCACCGGGATCTTCGACGTCCTGGCGGACCGGCTCGCCCGGCGCCGGATCGACGCGCCCGAACTGCCGTTCGACTTCGCCTGCGGGTACGTCGGGTACTTCGGGTACGAGCTGAAGGCCGACTGCGGGTCGCCGAACCGGCACCGGTCGCCCGCCCCCGACGCGTGCTGGCTTTTCGCCGACCGGCTCATCGCGGTCGATCACCAGGAGCGGGTCACCCACCTGCTGTGCCTGTGCGAGGACACCCCGGCCGGACGGCAGGACGCCACCACCTGGCTGGACGCGACCGCCGAGACCCTGCGCGGAGTCCCGGAGCCCGCCGCGAGCGGCCCGCCGCCCCCGGTGGTCACCGACATCGCCGCGGCCGAGCCCTGGCTCGTCCGCGACAGGGCCCGCTACATCGCCGACATCCGGGCCTGCCAGGCGGCCCTGCGGGCGGGGGAGAGCTACGAGATCTGCCTCACCAACACCGCCCGGCTCCCCGCCCCGCCCGACCGTGACCCGTTCGGCTTCTACCGGGCGCTGCGGCGCACGAACCCGGCCCCGTACTCGGCCTATCTGAGGTTCGGCGACGTGCGGGTGGCGTGCTCGTCGCCCGAACGCTTCCTGCGCGTCGACCGGACGGGCCACGCCGAGGCACGCCCGATCAAGGGCACCGCCCCCCGCAGCGCCGACCCCGCCGCGGACCGTGCGCTCCGTGCCGCGCTCGGCACCAGCGCGAAGGCCCGGGCCGAGAACCTCATGATCGTCGACCTGCTCCGCAACGACCTGGGCCGCGTCAGCGTTCCCGGAACCGTCACCGTCCCCCGGCTGATGGCCACCGAGACCTACGCCACCGTGCACCAGCTCGTGTCCACCGTCCGCGGCAGGCTCCGCGACGGCGTCACCGCCCTGGACGCCGTGCGCGCCTGCTTCCCGGGCGGCTCGATGACCGGCGCCCCCAAGCTGCGCACGATGGAGATCATCGACTCGCTGGAGACCGAGGCGCGCGGTGTCTACTCCGGCGCCATCGGCTACCTGGGCTGTACCGGCACCGCGGACCTCAACATCGTGATCCGCACCGCCGTCTTCACCGGCGGCGCGCTGCGCCTCGGGGCCGGTGGCGCCATCGTCCTGGACTCCGACCCTGCCGAGGAGTACGAGGAAATGCTGCTGAAAACGGCCGCCCCGATGCGCGCCTACCACTCCTGGATCTCGTCCGGCTCCGACTAGCGTCCGGCCCCGGACTGGCGGCGCCGGCGATTCCACGGCGCATGGATTCACCTTCCGGAACGAACAATGGCTCCTGAATTGACGCCACCATCGCCCCTGGTCAGGGCGCCTGGATCGGCCAGGGTGAGGCGTGGTCCGGTGTGGCGCTCGTTGATCGACCGGCTTGGGTCACATCCCGGTGATCGCCGCGTTTTCATGTTGGTGATCTTGATGGTTGGGTGATGCTGGGCTTCATGGAAAGTGGGGCGCGGCGTCGGGTGCTCGGGTTCGTGTTGCTGCTTGTGGCGGCGGGTGTGGTGGCGGCAGTGGTTCCGTTGTTGCCGTCGTCGTGGCCGCTGGCGGTGCGGGCGCTGTTGGGGACGGTGGGGGCTATCGCGGGGGCGGCGGCGGGTTTCTTCGCCGGTGAGGCGATCATGGCTCGCCGCAGGGTCGTGGAGGGCGAGCGGGCGGCGGTGGCGGAGTCGGAGGCGCGCCGGGGCGCCCTGGTCGGGACGCGTGAATTGGCGGCGTCCGATGAGGAGAGTGTGGCGGGGTTGCTGCGGCCGGAGCGTGCGGTGGTGGAGTTCGTTGGGCGGGTGGATGAGCTGGAGCGGTTGCGGGAGTGGTGTGCTGATGAGGCGGCGTGTCCGGTGTGGTTGGTGACGGGCGCGGGTGGGGTGGGCAAGACCCGCTTGGGCATGCGGCTGGCCGAGTCGCTGCCCTTTGGGGAGTGGGAGTGTCAGCCGGTCAAGCCGGGTGATGAGGTCGCGGCGGTGCAGGCGGCCGGCCGGGTGGGGCAGCGGGTGCTGTTGCTGGTCGATTACGCCGAGACCCGTCCTGGCCTGGCGGCGATGTTGACCGAGGTGGCGGCGTGTGAGGCGGTGGGGGATGCGGGCGGGGTGCGGGTGTTGTTGCTGGCCCGGCAGGCGGGTGAGTGGTGGACCTCACTGGACACCGAGTCCGATGCGACGCGCGATCTCGTGGCGCGGACGCCGGTGCTGGAGTTGGCGGCGGCGCTGGACGATCGGCGTGATGACGTTCAGGTCATGCAGGAGGCTTTGCCGTTCTATGCGGCGGTGCGGGGGCGTCCGGTCCCGCGGGTGAGGTTCACCGTGGGGTCGGCGGTGCGGTTGCCGGTGTTGGTGTTGCATGCGGCGGCGCTGGTGGCGGTGCTGGACGACGAGCGGGGGACCTCTGGCGGGCGGGCGGCGGCGGATCTGGGGGTGCTGGATCGGCTGCTGGGGCATGAGCGCCGGTTGTGGGACAAGGCCGCCAGGCGTGCCGGGCTGGCGGTGCGGTTGCCGGTGCTGGAGCAGGTCGTGGCGGCGGCCGTGCTCTTGCTGGACCCGGAGGAGGAGGGGGACGAGTCGTCCCTGCGGGCGGTGATCAGACGGGTGCCGGACCTGGCGGTCGCCGATGAGGAGCGGGTGGGGGCGCTGGCGGGATGGCTGCGGCAGTTGTATCCGGTGCAGGGCGGGCGGGTGGAGCTGCTGCGCCCTGACCTGCTGGCCGAGCGGCATGCCACCAGCCAGTTGGCGGCACATGAGCTGTTGCGGCGCGCTTGTCTCACCGGTCTGGGGTCGTCTGAGGCGGTGCGGGCGTTGACGGTGCTGGCGCGCGCGTGTGCTCATCATGACCGCGCGCCGGGGTTGATCGAGGAGATGTTGCGGCGGGATCTGGCGGGGTTGGCGCGTGCGGCGATCGTGGTCGCGGAGCGGACCGGTACGCGGCTGGGTGACCTGCTGGCCGATGTGCTGAGGGATGTCCCGGCCACGCTGGAGGATCTCCGGCGTATTGCGGAGAGGATCCCCTATCCGACGGTGGCGCTGGCGACCGCGGACGCGGTGGTCACGCGGCGGGTGCGCGACCTTCTCCCTGCTGACGCCGATCCCGCAGAGGTGGCCAGTTGGAGCCGGCACCTGGCGGTGGCTCTCGGCCAGCTGGGGCGGCGGGAGGAAGCACTGGAGGCCGTCACCGAAGCCGTCTCGGTCTATCGCACCCTGGCCCAGGAACGCCCCGACGCATTCCTCTCCAACCTGGCGTCCTCGCTGAACAACCAGTCCAACCACCTGTCGGACCTGGGGCGGTGGGAGGAGGCGCTGGAGGCGATCACCGAGGCCGTACAGATCCGTCGCCAACTGGCCCAGGCACGACCCGACACATTTCTCCCCGACCTGGCCGGATCGCTGAGCAACAGATCCAACCGCTTGTCCGACTTGGGGCGGCGGGAGGAGGCGCTGGAGGCCAGCACCGAGGCCGTCACCGCCTACCGCACCCTGGCCGAAGCACGACCCGGTGCCTTTCTCCCTGACCTGGCCATGTCGCTGAACAATCAGTCCAACCAGCTGTCGGGCCTGGGGCGGTGGGAGGAGGCGTTGGAGGCGATCACCGAGGCCGTCCAGATCCGTCGCCAACTGGCCCAGGCACGACCCGACACCTTTCTCCCCGACCTGGCCATGTCGCTGAACAACCAGTCCAACCGTTTGTCGGACCTGGGTCAGCGAGAGGAGGCGTTGGGCGCGATCACCGAAGCCGTCCAGATCCGTCGGGAACTGGCCCGGGCGCGGCCCGATGCCTTTCTCCCTGATCTGGCGATGTCGTTGAACAATCAGTCCAACCGTTTGTCGGACCTGGGGCAGCCGGAGGAGGCGCTGGAGGCGATCACCGAGGCCGTGACGGCCTACCGCACCCTGGCCGAAGCGCGGCCCGATGCTTTTCTCCCTGACTTGGCGATGTCGTTGAATAACCGCTCCAACCGTTTGTCGGACTTGGGGCGGCGGGAGGAGGCGCTGGAGGCGATCACCGAGGCCGTGACGGCTTACCGCACCCTGGCCGAAGCGCAGCCCGATGCCTTTCTCTCTGACTTGGCGATGTCGCTGAACAATCAGTCCAACCACCTGGCGAAGCTGGGGCGGCGGGAGGAGGCGCTGGAGGCGATCACCGAAGCCGTCCAGATCCGCCGACGACTGGTCCGGACGCAGCCCGATGCCTTCTTCCCCGATCTGGCGTCCTCGCTGAACAATCAGTCCAATCGCCTGTCGGACTTGGGGCGGCGGGAGGAGGCGTTGGAGGCGATCACCGAGGCCGTGACGGCCTACCGCACCCTGGCGGAAGCGCGGCCTGACGCCTTTCTCCCCAACCTGGCGGTCTCCCTGAACAATCAGTCCAACCGTCTGTCGGGCCTGGGGCGGCGGGAGGAGGCGTTGGAGGCGATCACCGAGGCCGTGACGGCCTACCGCACCCTGGCGGAAGCGCGGCCTGACGCCTTTCTCCCCAACCTCGCGTCCTCGCTGAACAACCAGTCCATCCGCCTAGGGACACTGGGACGGCAGGTAGAAGCACTGCGCACCATCGATGAGGCGTTGCAAATCCGTCAGCGTCTGGCCCGTGCGCGACCGAGCGTGCATCAAGCCGAGCTCGACCAGTCTCAGCGAATCAAAGAATGGCTGGAGAACACGCCGGACCGAACATGACCGCTAGGCGGGACGGTCCGCGACGAGCGGGGTGTCGACGCCGATCGCGCCGTAAGCCTGGGCGCCGCCCGGATTTCCGATGGGTTCCGAACGTCCCGGCAGCATCCCCTGGAAGAAGGCGCGCGAGTCGTCGAGGTGCACTTTCAGTTCCGGGTCCTTGCGCGCCTTCCGGTCGACGAAGATGGCGCCGACAGGGCATTCGACCTCGCAGGCTCCGCAGTCGATGCATTCACCGGGGTTGATGTAGCTCTTGCGGGCGCCCTCGTAGATGCAGTCGACGGGGCATACATCGACGCATGAACGATCCAAGATGTCGATGCAGTCGGAGCCGATGACGTAGCTCATTTTCATGGTCCTCTCAGGCGACGTCGGTCGAATGGCCGGGGAACAGGGTGAGGTCAGGATCGAGATCGACCGCGACGTGGTTCATCGCGGTCGCCACCTCGCCGAAGCCGACCGACATGAGCCTGACCTTGCCGTCGTATTCGGTCAGGTCTCCGGCCGCGTACACGCGGGGAAGGTTGGTGCGCATGCTCCGGTCGACGGCCACGGACCGGCCCCGCAGGTCCAGGCCCCAGTCGCGGAGCGGGCCTAGGTCGCTGATGAAACCGAGCGCCGCGATCACGTGATCGGCGGCGACGACGGTCTCGTCGCCGCTCCGGCCGCGGAGGGTGACCTTGGTGAGCGTCCCGGATTCCAGGTCGCCGTCGAGGCGCACGACCTCGGTGTCGGTGTGGACGGCGGCCGCACCGGCGCGGACGCGGGCGAGGGTGGCGGCGTGCCCCCGGAACGCCGCCCGCCGGTGCACCAGGGTGACGCTGCGGGCGATGGGGCCGAGGGCGTCCGCCCAGTCCAGCGCGGAGTCGCCGCCCCCGACGATGACCACGTCGCGGCCGGTGTGGACGGCGGGGTCGGTCACGAAGTACGACAGGGCGACGCCGGCCCATTCCGCACCGCACGGCAGCGGGCGGGGCGTCGGCGTGCCGATGCCCGCCGTGAGCACGACCGCCCGCGCCCGCACGACGGTGCCGTCGTCCAGCGTGACGACGGGCTCACCGCCGGAGTACGCGAGCCGGACCGCCTGCCGGCCGAGCAGGTAGGCCGGATCGAACGCCGCCGCCTGGGCCGCCAGCGCGGTCACGAAGTCGCGGCCCCGGATCGCGGGGATCGCGGCGACGTCGCGGATCTCCTTCTCCGGGTACAGCGCCGTGACCTGCCCGCCGAGCGCGGGCAGCACGTCGGCCACGACCGTCGACAGGCCCCGGAACCCCGCGTAGTAGGCGCCGTACAGCCCGGTCGGGCCCGCCCCGACGATCAGGACGTCGGTGCTGATGGACTGCGGTGCGGCCATGGCCTGCCTCCAGCCGGGGATCTCGGTTCCTTCGGCGGAGGAATGTAGGAAATCCGTGGCCGCCCGGCGCCCCGCGCGGACCGCTGAACGAACCCGAGCCGAATTTCGGGACGCGGTCCGCCAGGCGAACCGCGCGCGTTGTCGGCGGCTCCCGACCGGTGGTGTCCTCCGGACCATGAGCGAGACAGCGAACGCCACCGCTCCCGGCGCGCCGAAGCGGACCGCCCGCCGTCGCCAGGGCATGCTGCCCGGCCGCCAGGACTGGTCGACCTGGCCGCACTACCAGGCGGCCGCCGCCGGGTTCCGCGGCTACTGGTACCCGGTCTGCTTCGCGGACCAGGTCGGCGAGAAGCCCCGCAAGGTGCGCCTGCTCGGAGAGGACCTCTTCCTCATCCGCGACGGCGGCCGGATCTTCGGGATGAAGGACCGGTGCCCGCATCGCGGCGTCCCGCTGAGTTACGGCAACAAGCAGTTCCCCGGCACGGTCTCCTGCGTCTACCACGGGTGGACGTTCCGGCTGGAGACCGGCGACCTCATCGCCGCGATCACCGACGGCCCGGAGTCGCCGATCTGCGGGAAGGTCAGGCAGCCCACCTACCACGTCGAGGAGCGGCTCGGCATGGCGTGGGTGTACGTCGGCGACGGCGAGCGGCCGCACCCGATCGACGAGCAGCTCCCCGAGGAGCTCGTGGACAACGCCGCCGTCCTCGGGCAGCGCATCCAGCCCCGCGCCGGCAACTGGCGGTTCGCCTGCGAGAACGGCTACGACGAGGGCCACGCCAAGTACCTGCACCGGGCCGCGCTGTGGCGGCTGTTCAAGCCCATGCCGGTGTGGAACACGACGAAGATCGTCAAGCGGGGGCGGTGGATCTACCGCGTCCAGGAGAAGCAGTACTGGGAGGCGGAGTTCCCGGGGCTCGGCCGCTGGTCCGGCCAGGCCTGGTACAAGGCGAAACCGCCGAAGGAGACCAGGAACATCGGGAACACCTCCTCGCACCGCGAGGTCAACCCGGTGATCGCGGCCCAGGAGTTTCCGGGCTTCGCGTCCGTCAGCATGCCCGGCGTGCTCCGCATCGCCTACCCGACCTTCATCCACTACGAGTTCTACGTGCCGGTCGACGCGGACAACCACCTCTACGTCGGCGTCATGGCCGACTTCCAGAAGGGCCTCAAAACTCTGCCCTTCTACGTCAAATACCTCGGCGCCGTCCGCTGGCTGTTCCACGGCCAGTTCTCCGGCCAGGACAAGTGGATGGTCGAGGTGACCGACGCGCCGCCGGAGAAGCTCTACCGTCCCGACGAGTCGCTGCTGCAGTGGCGCAGGCTCGCCGAGGACACGGCGGAGGACCGGCTGGACCGCCTCCGGGAGCAGGGACTCGCCCCCGCCGACCCCACGGCCTGAGGGGACGGCGACCGATGGCCTCCATCGTGCTCGGCGCCGGCGCCTCGCACTCGACGCTGATGAACACCCACTGGGACAAGGTCGTCCACACCGAACGCGCGGAGGCGTTCCGCGACGGCCTCGCCGCCGCCCGCGCCCGCCTCGCCGAGGCCCGGCCGGACGCCGTCGTCGTGGTCGGCTCCAACCACTTCCGCGGCTTCTGGCTGGACCTCATCCCGTCGTTCACGCTCGGGGTCGGCGAGGTCATCGCGGCGGGCGACGGCGGCACGCCGAAGGGGCCGCAGCGCACCGACCCCGAGTTCGCGCGGACGCTGGCCGCCGGGCTCGTCGAGGCGGGCACCGAGGTCGCGATCTCCGCCCGGCTCACGATCGACCACGGCCAGTCGCACGCCGTCCAATGGCTGCTGGACGGTCTCGACGTGCCGATCGTGCCGCTGGTGGTGAACGTGTTCGCCGCCCCGCTGCCCACGATGCGCCGCTGCGTCGAACTCGGCGCGAACCTCGCGGCCGCGATCGCGCGGATGCCGGGGGAGGGACGCGTCGCCGTCGTCGCCTCAGGCGGGCTGTCGCACCGGCTGCCGTGGCCGTCGGACTGGACCGACCCCGACGGCGAGGACGAGGAGTTCCTGGTCGAGGCCTGGCTCAACGGCCGCGGCCAATGGACCCGCTACGACCGGCGCCGCCGCGAGATCATCGTGGCCGCCCAACCGACGATCCACACCGGGTTCGACGAGACGTTCCTCAGCGACCTCCAACACGGAGACCTGCGCAGATACGCCGATCTCAGCTCCGGCGAGATCGAGACCCAGGCGGGCAACGGCGGGCAGGAGATCCGCACCTGGATGGTGATGGCGTCCGCGCTCGGGTTCGTCCCCGGCCGGCCGCTGGTCTACGCGCCGATGCCCGAGTGGCTCACCGGCATGGCCGCGGCCGTCATCGAACCCGCCGAAACCGAGAAGGGACGACCATGACCGTCTCGCCCCAGCGGCTCACCTCGCCCGCCGCCGGCCCGATGCCCGCGGGCCGGTACGCCGACGCCGGCGGCGTGCGCTACCACTACCTCGACCTCGGGCACGGCCCGGACACGATCTTCCTGCACGGCGGCGGCCCCGGCTGCACCGGCTGGAGCGACTTCGGGCCGGCCGCACCGCTGTTCGCGCGCGACCGCCGCTGCCTGATCGTCGACATCCTCCAGTACGGCAAGTCGGAGAAGTGCCGGATCAGCGGCCCGATGTGGGACTACCACGCCGCGAAGACGGTCGCGCTCATGGACGCGCTGGGCGTGCAGAAGGCCGACTTCATCTGCAACTCGTGGGGCGGGACGATCGCGCTCTGCCTCGCGGCGACCTACCCGGACCGGGTGCGTTCGCTGGTGATCACCGGGAGCATGCCGGTCTTCTACGGCCCGCTCGCCCCGCTGCCCGAGAAGGGGCACCGCGGCCGGAACGCCCGCGACGTCTACTACGGCGGCGAGGGCCCGACCAGGGAGAAGATGCGCTCCCTGATCACCCGCCTGGAGTGGTACGACGCGGACCGGCTCCCCGACGAGACGCTGGAGATGCGGTGGCGGCAGAGCCTCGACCCCGAGGAGCGCGAGCTCGCCGCGATGTCCGACTCGCCGCGCGGGGAGTGGCAGGACCTGACCGCCGAGCTGGGCCGCGTCGAGGCGCCCGCGCTGTTCATGTGGGGCCGTGAGGACGCCTTCCTGACCCCCGACTACCCGATGATGCTCGCCCGCATGGTGAAGAACGGAAACCTGCACGTGATGGACCACGTCTCCCACCATTTGCAGGAGGAGCGTCCCGCCGCCTACCACGCGATCGTGGACGGCTTCCTGCGCTCCGTCGCCCACCCGTGACGCCCGAAAGTGAGGGGAACATGAACAAGATCTACGTCCTCGGCGCCATCGTCCTCGCCGTCATCGGGCTTGCGCTCGCGAGCCGCCGCATGGCGGCCTACCAGGCCCTGCTCCCCAGGGTCACCGACCGGATCAACACCCGGGTGACCCGCATCAACCAGCACTGACCGCGAGGAAAGCGACATGAGCAACGACCTGGCCCGCACCATCTGGACCGAGCTGGCCGACCTGGACTTCCGCCTGTCGACCGTCGACGCGGGCGGCATCCCGACCCGCTCCCTGCGCACCGGCGACGGCGCCGAGGCCGTGATCTTCCTGCACGGGACGTCGGGCCACCTGGAGGCGTTCGCCCGCAACCTCCGCGCCCACGCCGAGCGGTACAGCTGCCACGCGATCGACATGCTCGGGCACGGGTACACGGGCAAGCCCGACCACCCCTACGAGATCCCGCGCTACCGCGACCACCTGCTCGCCTACATGGACGCCGTCGGCATCGGCAAGGCGCACATCGTCGGCGAGTCCCTCGGCGGCTGGGTCGGCGGGCGGACCGCCATCGACGCCCCCGACCGGATCGCGTCGCTGCAGCTGCTGTGCGCGGGCGGCACGGTCGCCAACCCGGAGGTGATGGAGCGGATCCGGACGAGCACCCGGCGCGCGGTCCAGACCGATGACGTCGTGCTGACCCGCCGCCGGATGCGGCTGCTGATGGCGGACCCGGCCAACGCGACCGAGGAGCTCGTCGCCGTCCGGCACGAGATCTACCACCGCCCCGGCTTCGTCGCGAACATCGACAACCTGCTGTGCCTGCAAGACCTCGAAACACGGCTGCGGAACATCCTGAAGCCGGCGGACCTGGCGCAGATCACCGCCCCGACCCTGATCGTCTGGGGCCGCGACAACCCGTTCGGCGACGTCCCGGAGGCCACCGCCATGCACGACGCGATCCCGGGCTCCGAACTCGTCCTCTTCGACGACTGCGGCCACTGGCCGCAGCACGAGCAGCCCGACCGGTACAACGACCTGAGCCTGCGCTTCCTCGCCAAGCACCCGCTGAAATGAGCATCGACGAGGCCGTCGCGCAGGTGATGGGCCAGGTCACCGGCGAGGACCTCCGCGCCGCCATCACCGGCGTCGTCGACATCGCGAGCCCCACGGGGGCGGAGGGCGAGCTGGCGTCCTGGATCGCCGCCCGCCTCGCCCGGACCGCCCGCGTCGAGTCGCACGTCCAGCGGATCGACGGGCTCCAGGCGAACGCGGCCGCCGTCCTCCGCGGCTCCGGCAACGGCCCGTCGACACTGCTCTACGCGCCCCTGGACACGTTCACGACAGGGGACCCTCGCTGGGACGTCCCAGGGGCCGCCCGCCGCATGCGCCCCGACATGCTGCCTCGGGCACAGGTGCACGGCGACCTCGTCCAGGGGCTGGGCGCGGGCAATCCGAAGGGGCACGCGGCCTGCGTCCTGATCGCCTTCGAAGCGCTCGCGGCCGCGGGCATCGACCTGGCCGGGGACGTGGTCGCCGGGTTCGGGGCGGGCGGCATGCCCGCGTTCGCGATAGAAGGCGCCGGAACCCCGGGCCGCGCCAACACCGGGCACGGCGTCGGCGCCGCGTTCCTGGCCGAGCGCGGCTTCACCACCGACCACGCGGTGATCGCGAAGCCGGGCTGGAACGTCTCCCACGAAGAGGTCGGGCTGGTCTGGCTCGACGTCATCGTGCCCGGCGAGCACACCTACGTCGGGAGCAGGCACCGGATGCCGTACCGCAACGCCGTCGCGCTGAGCGGGGTCGTCGCGATCCGGCTGGAGGACTGGTTCGAGGAGTACGCCGCCCGGCACGAGCACGGCACCATGCGTCCGCAGGGCGTGGTGTCGTCCATCGACGGCGGCCTCGCCCATTTGGCCGCCTCGACGCCCGCGACCGTGCGGCTACGCGCGGACGTGCGCCTGACGACCCGGCAGACGCCCGCGGCCGTGACGCGGGAGGTCCGCGCGTTCGTGACCGCGCTGGGCCGGGAACTCGGCGCCGACCTGCGCGTCGAGCAGATCGCCGCCGTACCCGCCTCCCGCACCGACCCGGACGCACCGGTCATCCGCGCCGCGATCGAGGCCTGGGAGGCGGTCGCCGGCGTCCCGCACCGGCCGATCATGGAGAACAGCGGGGCCACCGACGCCAACATCCTCCGCATGCGCGGCATCCCCACCGCCCGCGTCGGCATGCCGAAGGCCCCAGAGGGCCCGGAAGGCGAGAGCGTCGACTTCACCCTCGGCATGAACCTGGTGGACGTCCGCGAGGCACACCGGCTGGTCGAAACCCTGATCCGAACCGTCCTCCTGCTCGACGCTCGCACACTGCCTACCCTGAACTGATCGCGCGGTACGCCGGAGACGAAGGTCCGGCTGGACTGCCCGAGCCCGGGACCGGCGCAGGTGCTGCTGGGCGGGATCCACCCCGAGAGCCGATTCAGCGACTCGTGGCGGCGGCGGGACATTAGTGGGGCCGGGGCGCTATGACAGCGTGGCGGGGTGTTCCGTGGCCCCTACACGGGTTGGACGGCGCTGTACCCCTTAGGGGTTGAGGGTGTGTGGTGACCGCGTAGAACAGGGGTTTGCAGACGGCCGTGTGCGCATGAGAATTCCCACAATGGTCCGACTGCGTGAAGGGGGAACCGTGCAGGTGGGGAGCGAGACGTGGCCGCCGCGGCTGCGCCCGGTGGCCGGGCAGCGGGCGCTGCGCGACGTCTTCGGGAACTTTCCCAGCGGCGTGGTCGGGCTCTGCGCGCTGGACGAGGACGGGGCCGCCGCGGGCATGGCGGTCAGCTCGTTCACCTCGGTGTCGCTGGACCCGCCGCTCGTGTCGGTCTGCGTGGCCGAGTCGTCGCGGACGTGGGGGCAGGTGCGCGGTGCTCGCACCGTCGGGGTCAGTGTGCTCGGGGAGCGTGACGGGGTGCTGTGCCGGGCGCTGGCCGGCCCGGCGGACGGCCGGTTCGACGGGGTCGACTGGACGGCGCGTGACGGCGGGGCCGTGTTCCTGCGCGGCGCCGTCGCGTGGCTGGAGTGCGCCGTCGCCGCGGAGGTGCCCGCGGGCGACCATGTGATCGTGCTGCTGGAGGTGCGGGCGGCGAGCAGCGTGCCGTGGGAGCGGCCGCTGGTCTTCCAGGGTGGCCGGTTCTGGACGCTCAGTGAGGGCGGTGGGCGGCTCGTCGACCGGCTCGACGGCGCCCTGCTGGACGAGATGGTCGGCCTGGCCCAGCACGGAAGTGTCGAGCGGGTGCTGACACTCCCGTGCTGGCAGGTCCGGCGGACGGGTTGAGCAGGGTCAGGCGGGGGTGCCGAGTGCCTTGGCGAGGTTCGGGCGGCGCGACACGTTGAGCTTGCGGTAGACGCGGGTGAGGTGCTGCTCGACGGTGCTGACCGTGATGAACAGCTCGCTGGCGATCTGCCGGTTGGAGAAGCCCGCCGCGGCGAGCGAGGCGACGCGCTGCTCGGCGTCGCTCAGCTCCGCGGTGGGGCCCGCGAACCGCAGCGGCTTGTCCCCGTCGCGGTCCGCGCCGGCGCCGGGCAGCGCCGCCTCGAGCGCCTCCAGCCCGCATTTCTTGATCAGCGGCCGGGCCCGGGAGGCGGCCTCGCAGGCGCCGTCCTCGTCGCCGAGCGCCGTCCGGGCCAGGCTCAGCTCGGTGAGGACGGTCGCCAGCCCCACCAGGTCGGCCGTCTTCTCCAGGGCGGACACCGCCTCGGCGAGCCGGGCGGCCCGCTCCTCCGGCCCGGCGAGCTCGGCCAGGACCCGCAGCGACGCGCCGCGCGTCCGGTCGTCCCAGGACATGGTCAGCGCCATCTGCTCCTCCACCAGCGCGCGGGCCCGCTCGGTGCGGCCGAGGTGCAGGCAGGCGCGGGCCGCCTCGCCGCGCCAGGGCACCAGCGCGGGCTGGTCGTTGCCCCAGGCGCGCATCAGGTCGCCGCAGGAGCCGAAGTCGGCGAGCGCGGTCACGTGCTGCCCGATCGCGGCGTGGTAGTGGCCGCGCGCGAACATGTAGTAGAGGCCCGGCAGGGTCTCGAACATGCCGTCCGGCAGCGGGACCCGCAGGAACCTGGCGGCCTCGTCGTAGTGTCCGCGGGCGGTGGCGATCTGGATCGAGCTGGACAGCGCCAGCCCGAGGGCCATCCCCCAGCTGCGGTTGGACAGCAGGGTCAGGGCGCGCTGCGCGTGCCCCTCGGCGGCGCGCAGGTCGCCGCGCCGCACCTCGATGATCGAGCTGGTGGTGGACAGCAGCGCCTGCCAGGTCAGCGACCCGCGCCGCTCGGACGCCTTCAGCAGGATGTCGATCCAGGCGGCGGCACGGTCCAGCTCCTCGGTGTAGACGAGGACGGCCAGCGCGGTCAGCGCGGGCACCAGGACCGAGTCGTCCAGCCGGGTGCTGAGCAGCACTTGTTCGGCCGCGATGAGCAGGTCGTCGTCCATCTCGCCACCCGCGATCACCGCGACCTCGACGGAGTGGTCGTCGGGCGGCGCGCCGTCCAGGTCGGCCAGCAGCGTCGGATACAGCCAGGAGCGGAAGCGGGAGGCCCAGCCGGTCGCCGGCAGCCGGTCGGTCCCGCCGGTGAGCAGCGCGCGCGCCTGCTCCCGGCGGCCGTGCCACAGCAGGTAGGTGACGAGGTCCTCGGTCTGGCGGTCGGTGAGCCGGCCGGCCGCCGCGGCGGCCCGCAGCTCGGGCAGCAGCCGGACGACCTGGAGCGGGTCGACCTGCCATTCGGCGCTGGCCAGCTCCGCGGTGAACTGGGCCTCGTCGCCGCCGTGCGCGGCGGCGGCCTGCCGCGCCAGCCGCAGGTAGCGGATCGCGCTGGGGAAGTCGCCGTCGCGCTGCTCGTGGTCGGCGGCCTGGCGCAGCACGTCGAGCATCCAGCCGTCGCCGACCGTGCCCGCCTCGGCCAGCGGCCGGGCCACCCGGGCGGCGGGCTCACCGTCCTCGCGCAGCGCGCGGGCCGCGTGCAGGTGCATCGCGGCTCGCTCGCGGGCGGGGACCTTGGCGTACAGGGCGTCGCGGGCGGCCTGGTCCCGGAAGCGGCCGCCGGCCAGCAGGCCGATCGTCTCCAGGCTCTGCAGGGCCGGCGTGATGTCGGCGGGGTCGGCGTCGAGCATCCGGCCGAGCAGGGCGGGCGTCGGGGCGGCGTCCTCGCCGAGCACGGCGACCGCCCGCGCGCAGTCCACGACCGCGGGATGGGCGCGGTGCAGGCACTGCCAGACGGCCTGGACGTAGTCGTTGCCCGCCACCGCGTGCGGCTGCGCCGGGCGGGCGGCGCGGGTGTCGGCCACCAGGGCGTCGAGCAGCAGCGGGTTGCCGCCGCTCAGCCGGCGGAACGACTCCAGGCCCTCGTCCGGGACGGGGCCGCCGAGCCCGCGGGTCACGATCCCGGCGACCGCCTGCGCCGCCAGCGGGCGCAGCCGGATGTGCCGGCAGTGCGGCTGGCTGCGCAGCTCGGCGGAGAAGGACGCGCGCTCGTCCAGCGGGCAGGACGACAGGGTCAGCGCGACCACGATCGGCGCCGTCTCCAGCCGGCGGGTGAGGTGCATCAGGGCGCGCAGCACCGCCTCGTCGGCGTGATGGACGTCGTCCACGCCGACGACGACGGGCACTTCGGCCGCCAGCTCGTGCACCGGTTTCCACATGCGGTGCAGCGTGGAGCTCGACGGGGCGGGGTCGCCGTCGGCGGGGTGCTGCGCCGGCGTGCCGGCCGCGGCGGCGGGCAGCCGCGGGTGCTGGGCGAGCTGCCCGAACAGCTCGGCGACGCCGTTCTCGGTGCGCGCCGCGGTGGCGCTGATGAACACTGCCCCCTGTTTCTCCGCATGGTCGGCGAATGTCCGCAGCAGGGTCGTCTTGCCGTAGCCGGTTGGCCCGGTGATCACGGCGACCCGGCCCCTGCCCTCCAAGCTCGCCGCGAGTAGGGAGGACAGGATTCCTAATTCTGCTTCACGTTCCACGTTCAGCTCACCCCCGTGGTGCCGATGGAACTACTGGGCTGTTCGTTGTGCGGGGATTGAAGCTGAGCCTCTCACCGGCTCGGCGGGACGGGCAAGGACGCCCGCTCCCGGACAGGGAGAAGTCCGATGGGCGGATGGCGGAGCGTCCAGGTATCATTTCCCGCCCGCGAAGGTCAGCGGTGCAGGCTCCGTACCTCGTTGAGCCGGCCGAGACCGTCGAGCGCGACGTCGGTGTCGAGCCCGAAGTCGATGAGGCACGCGAGGTCGTCCACGCCGATGTCGGCGAGGGTGGTGACCATCTTCACCGCGTCCTCGACCGTGCCGAACAGGCCCCCGGTGTCGAAGTAGCGGTCGAAGGAGCGGGCGACGAGGAAGTCCAGGTCGGCCGGGGTCAGCCGGTCCAGGTCGATGCCCGGCATGTCGGCGCTGATCGCCCGCGCGAACAGCCCGATGGAGCTGCGCAGGTAGGCGCTGAACGGGTCGCGTACCAGTTCCCTGACCTCGTCGCGGTCGGTGCCGATGTAGGTGTGCAGCATCAGCGCCACGGTGCCGCGGTCGCCGCCGTGGTGTTCGGCGTGCGCCTCGCGGTAGACATCGATCTTGCCCGCCAGCGTGTCCAGGTCCTGGCCCAGCAGGTGGGTGAGGATGCCGATGCCCAGCTCACCGGCCTTGCGGAAGGTCTCGACCGAGCCCGCGCTGGTGAGCCAGACGGGGAGCTCCGGCTGCACCGGCGGGGGATAGATCCGCACCGCCGAGGTGGCGCCGGTGCCGTCGGTGAACTCCAGTTCCTCCTGCCGCCACAGCCGCCGGACGGCCTCCACCGTGTCGATCAGCACCCGCTTGCTGTCGCGGAAGTTCTCCGCGCGGAGGGTGAAGTCGACGGCGTTCCACCCGGAGGCGAAGGAGATGCCGACCCGGCCGCCGGACAGGTTGTCGACGACCGACCACTCCTCGGCGATGCGGACGGGATGGTGCAGCGGCGCGACGACGCTGCCCGCGCGGAGCGAGACCCGCTCGGTGATCGTCGCCAAGGCCGCCGACGTCACCGCCGGGTTCGGATAGAGACCGCCGAAAGAATGGAAGTGACGCTCCGGCGTCCAGATCGCCGTGAAATCGTTCGCGTCGGCGAACTTGGCTCCCTCGACGAGAAGCTGATACCTGTTCTCTGCGGCGGTTCCGGTGTCCGCGAAATAGAACAGACCGAAGTCCACGGCTATGGCCCCCTTGAGGTCGATCGCTATTTTCTGACCGGCCGCTCGGGATCATCGGCCGCCGAATCGAGCGCTTCTTACTCGCCGCTACGCAAGATAACTCGCGGACCGACTCGGCGAACCCCTATGACGCCCCCTATCCGCTGCCGCGGCGCCCCCTATCAGCGTCCCGTCGTTTGTTGTGGTCCGGCGCGACCGCTTCTTGTTGACACCTATTCACGTTTGGTCACCCGGTCGCGACGCGAATCGGGCGGACCCCCCCGGCGGGGCGTCCGGCCGATTCCCGTGCGGCG
>NZ_JBIRAX010000021.1:0-54853 GCF_044326375.1 Actinomadura sp. 3N508 | reverse complement strand
AGAAATCCCTGAACCATCCGAAGACAGCCCACGGGGACGACCCAACCCCCGCAAAAGCAGGACCGGGCCGTATAAAGGCACTGGCTTTTAACACGCTGTTGAGTTCTCAAGAAACGGACACCCACCGCGCCGTGAACCCGCTTCCGCGGGCCCCGGCTCCGGGGCAACCCTTCTAACTTACCTGGTTCGCCGCCGCTGTCAAGCAGATCCGGGAAGATCTTTTCGACGGAGGCAGATGAACCGAGTTCCCACACGTCAACGAACCCGCAGGCGAAGAACCCGCCAAGATCGCTTCGATGGGAGGTGCCCTACGGGCCGGCCACCTTCCGGCGTCCTGCATCCCGTCTTAGGCTGTGCAGGCCATCTTACATCAGTCCGAGCGATGCCCGAGCCGTTTTCTGAAGCCTGCGTTTCCCGAGACCGGCCGCCTAGTGGCGTCCCGCGTCCCTCGGGGCAGGAGAGACATTAGGGTCCTCGGCTTCGGCCGTCAAATCGTCGGCGCCCGCCTCTCCTCGGGGGTGAAGCGGCACGAGGTACTGTGCGCGGGCCGTACTGCCCGGGTCCGGCGTCGTGGGTGTGCGATGGCTCCCGGCAGGACGGCCGGTCGAGTTCTGGAGGAAGCGTGCCCGTCGCCATCAGGGCCTCGGCGGAACGACTGGTCGTCGCCGCGACGATGGGACCGACGGTCCACGAGGTGCACGCCTGGCGGTTCAGTGTCGTCCCGGGGTTGATCGAGTTGCACGTCGATCCCGTCAGGTTCCGGCCGCCGCGCGACCCGTTGGGCCGGGAGCTGCACCTCGCCGGCGGGGCGGCGCTGGTGAACCTGCGTCTTGCGGCCGTCCAGCTCGGGCGTGCGGCGGTGGTCCGGTTGCTCCCGGATGCCGGACGTCCGTCAGTGCTCGCTGCGGTGCGCCTCGCAGGCCGTCACCGGATAACGCGCGAGGAGCGGCTGCTCTACGCCGCGTCGCTTCGGGCCTTCACCGTTGCCCGGCCGGCGGTCGGGGAACGGCCGCGCGTCGCCGTCGTCAATGAGCTTGCAGGGGCGGCAAGGCTGGAAGGTGTGAGGTTCCGGCCGTTGCCCACCGCGCATGGGGCGGCGAGTCAGCGGGGTGTACTGGCCACCTACGGTGACTCACCCGCGCAATGGCTTCGGGCGGGTCAGGCCCTTCAGCGTGTCCTGCTGGCCGGACGGGTCCGCGGGGTCTCGGCCTCGTTCAGTTTCCAAGCCGGCGACGTGGCCGGAGTGGAGGATGTGACGCGACCGGGTGAGGTTCCACAGGTGATCGTTGAGCTCACCAGGAGGTGCACTCGCGCCTACTCCAGCCGGCGGTAGGTCGACAGGACGAAGGACAGAGGCGCCGGGAGCGGGTCGGGTAGGCGCACCAGCCGTTCCCGCAGTTGCTCAGCCGGTACGTGGTGCGCGCTAGGCCCCATCCCCACGAGGGTGACGATCTCCTCGTGTGTCAGGACGGCCTCGGTCTCCAGTTCCTGGCGCGAGTCCAGCTTGAAGTATCCGGCGAGTGCGGCGTCCGTGCGTTCGGTCTTGCGCTTGTCGATCGAGAGGAGCCCAAGTGACTCCACGAGCGGGCCGAGGTGCCTGGGCGAGGGCGTCACCGTGAAGAGCAGCCCGTCGTCGTTGAGGACTCGGTGGAACTCCGCCGCGTTGCGCGGTGCGAAGACGTTGACGATGGTGTCGGCGGCGCCGTTCCGGAGGGGCAGGGGCCGCCACAGGTCTGCGACGACGGCTCCGGCGCGTGGATGGGCCTTGGCGGCGCGGCGTGCGGCGTGCTTGGAGATGTCGAGTGCGAGACCGACCGCGTCCGGTGAGCGGTCGAGCGTCCGGCTCAGGTAGTGGCCGGTTCCGGCGCCCGCGTCGACAACGAAGGACGGCCGGACGCGTGCAACGCTCCAGGCGAGCCGGTCCGCCGGTATCGCGAAGTGGCCCGCGCTGAGGAACTCCTCGCGCGCGCGGACCATCTCGGGGGTGTCGGCCGTTCCCGGCCGGGCGTTGCCGGGCAGCAGGTTCGCGTAGCCCTGGCGGGCGATGTCGAAGGTATGCCCGGCGGGGCAGAGCAGTCCGCGGTCAGCCAGTTCGAGATCCGCTCCGCACACGGGGCACACCAGGTATTGGACGACATCGGCGAGCACGCGTCCATCATCCTGCATGATGGCCTCGGAACGGGCGGTACCGCACGGTTCTTTGCCGTCGCGCCGCCCTCGCGCCGTCCGGTCGTCAGCGGGTCTTCCCGGGCAGGCCATCCATCACCGCTGGTGAGCGCGCTGCCACGGGACGCGTTTCAGGACTCGGCGCGCCGCTTGACGTCTTCCATGTCGAGGCCCTTGACCTGCTCGATCACGTTCTCCAGCACCGACTCGGGCAGCGCACCGGGCTCGGCGAAGACGATCATGCCGTCGCGGATCGCCATCAGGGTCGGGATCGACCGGATGCCGAAGCGCTCCGACAGCTCCGGCTCCGCGTCGGTGTCGACCTTGCCGAAGGTGATGTCGTCGTGCTTGCCCGCGGACCGCTCGAACACGGGCGCGAACCTCTTGCACGGTCCGCACCAGTCCGCCCAGAAGTCGATCAGGACGATGCCGTCCGCCTGGGCGACCTCATCGAAGTTCTTCGCGGTGAGTGTGACCGTCGCCATGTCGGTTTCTCCTCAGTCGGGGTATCAGGACCTAGAGCGGCTGACAGGTTCGCAGTATTCCCCACCCGGGAATCACAGAGCGGTAATTAGCGTTCTCCTCTTAGGGAGATCGCACCGGAGAAGGGTCAGGATGGCTGCAACCCGTACCAAGGGCGACAGGGTCGACGTCCCCGACAAGGACCTCGTTGGGGCGTACCTGGACCGGATCGGCCGCACCCCCCTGCTCGACGCGCAGGAGGAGGTCGATCTGGCCAAGGCGATCGAAGGGGGCCTGTACGCCGAACAACTCCTCGAAGATGGGAACGTGCCCAAGGGCGTGTCCCGCGAGGAGCTGGAAGAGTTGACCGCGGCGGGGCTGCGTGCCAAGCAGCGCTTCGTCGAGGCCAATCTGCGGCTCGTGGTCTCGATCGCCCGGAAATACCCGACCGACTCGTTGCCCCTCATCGACCTCATTCAAGAGGGGAACCTGGGGCTGATGCGCGCGGTGGAGAAGTTCGACTACCGCCGTGGCTTCAAGTTCTCCACATACGCCACCTGGTGGATCAGGCAGGCGATCGGCCGCGGGCTCAGCCACACCGCCCGCACGATCCGGCTGCCCGTCCACGTCGAGGAGGAGCTTTCGCGGCTGCGCCGCGCGGAGCGGCAGCTGGGCCGCGAGCTCGGCCGGGAGCCGACCCGCGACGAGCTCGCCGGCGTGCTCGGCGCCGACGCCGACCATGTGGACGAGCTGCTGCGCTGGCGGCGCGACCCGGCGAGCCTGGACGCGACCGTCGACGACGCGGGCGAGACCCCGATGGGCGACCTGCTCGAAGATCCCGACGCCGTGACGCCCGAGGCCGAGATCCTCGCGCTGGACGACATCGAGGGCCTCGGCCGGCTCCTCGACCGGCTGCCGGAACGCGAGTCCGCGATCCTGCGGGCCCGCTTCGGGATGGACAACGGCCAGCCGCTCTCGTACGCGCAGATCGGCGCCAGATACGGCCTCAGCCACAACCGGGTGAGGCAGATCACCGACCGTTCGCTGCGGCGGCTGCGGCAGCTCGCGAGCGACGCCGACCTGAGCGGCCGCCGGACGCTGGCGGGCGGCTCGCCCCCCGCCCCCGAACGCGTTCGCACGGCGGCAGGAAGCCGGGCGGCCTGAGCACGGTCCGGCACCACCTCCCCTGAACGACAAACGGGCGGCCCCGCAGACCCCGGGGCCGCCCGTTCTTTGTCGTCACGCCCCGTCCGGTCGCGTCTTCCCGGCCATGCCCTCCATGGGTTTCGTGCCGGGACCTTGTTTGTTCGTGCCATGTCTCTACGTGTGCGAACGACGTCGTTGTGTGTTCATCCCACTTCTCATTAGCCTGTGTCTTCGCTTGTTCGCGTTCTGTTTCCGGTTCGGGCTGTGGTTGCACCCGGACAGGTCGTCCGGCAAGGCCGGGCGTGCCATAACCTTTCAGCGTGAGTACACCCGCCATCGGGGATCTGGACGCCTGGCGCGACCTCCCCGCCCTCCAGCAGCCCGAGTGGGACGATCCCGACGAGCTCCGCGCGGTCGCGGCCGAGCTGGCGGCGCAGCCGCCGCTCGTGTTCGCGGGCGAGTGCGACCAGCTCAAGGCGCAGCTCGCGGACGTCGCGCGCGGCGAGGCGTTCGTCCTGCAGGGCGGCGACTGCGCCGAGACGTTCGCGGGGTCGAACGCCGACGCGGTGAAGAACAAGCTGAAGACGCTGCTGCAGATGGCCGTCGTGCTCACCTATGCCGCCAGCGTGCCGGTCGTGAAGATCGGCCGGATGGCGGGGCAGTTCGCCAAGCCGCGGTCGAAGCCGGTCGAGGTGCGCGGGGGCGTGGAGCTGCCCGCGTACCGGGGCGACGCGGTCAACGGGCTCGGCTTCGACGCCGCGTCCCGCCGCAACGACCCGAACCGGCTGCTGAAGGCGTACCACTGCTCGGCGGTGACGCTGAACCTGTGCAGGGCGTTCACGAAGGGCGGGTACGCCGACCTGCGGCAGGTGCACGCCTGGAACCAGGACTTCGTGGCGCACAGCCCGGCGGGGCTGCGCTACGACCGGCTCGCGGGCGAGATCGACCGGGCGCTGACGTTCATGAAGGCGTGCGGGGCCGACCCCGACGAGTTCCACGAGGTGGAGTTCTACTCCAGCCACGAGGCGCTGCTGCTGGAGTACGAGCGGGCGCTGACCCGGATCGACAGCCTCAGCGGCCTGCCGTACGACGTGTCCGCGCACTTCCTGTGGATAGGCGAGCGCACCCGGCAGCTGGACGGCGCGCACGTCGAGTTCCTGCGGCACATCCGCAACCCGATCGGGGTGAAGCTCGGGCCGACGACGTCCGCCGACGACGCCCTCGCGCTGATCAAGCGGCTGAATCCCGATCAGGAGCCGGGCCGGCTGACGTTCATCACCCGCATGGGCGCCGGGCGGATCCGGGAGGCGCTGCCGCCGCTGATCGAGAAGGTGCACCAGAGCGGCGCCCCGGTGGCGTGGCTGTGCGACCCGATGCACGGGAACACCTTCGAGGCGCCGAGCGGCCACAAGACGCGGCGGCTGGACGACGTCCTGGACGAGGTGGCCGGGTTCTTCGAGGTCCACCGGGCGCTCGGGACGCATCCGGGCGGCATCCACATCGAGTTCACCGGCGACGACGTCACCGAGTGCGTCGGCGGGGCGCAGGGCCTGGCGGAGACCGATCTGCACCAGCGGTACGAGACCGCGTGCGATCCGCGGCTCAACCGGGGCCAGTCGCTGGACCTGGCGTTCATGGTTGCGGAGCTGTACCGCAAGTCCGCCTGAGCATAGGACGCACGGCGCGAAGCCTTCCGCGGCGGCACGTTCCACGGAGGAAAGTGGACGCCGCGGGGGCTAGATGTCGACTTCCGCCCAGACGACCTTGCCGCCGGTGACCGGGTCCGCGCCCCAGGAGTTCGCGAAGCGGTCGACGATGAACAGGCCGCGGTGCGACTCGTCGAGCGGCCCGGGGACGGTCAGCCGCGGGAGCTGGGCCGCGCGGTCGCGGACCTCGACGCGGATCCGGCCGCTGCCGCGCAGCAGCCGCAGCTCCAGCGCCGTCCCGGCGTGCCGGACCGCGTTGGCGACCAGCTCGGCCACGATCGCGGTGACGAGTTCCTCGCGGTCCATCAGGGCCCAGGTGCGCATGGTGCGGGCGGCGAGGCGCCTGGCGTACTCGACCGCCTCGGTCTGGGGCGCGGCCCGCAGTGTCGTCTCGGTCATCGGGTCGGTCACCCCGCCCGCTCGCCGTTCTTCATAGCGTTTTCCTCACCGTCCTCCATCGGCGGGAGCCTCCTCCGCTGGGCCTTCGATCAGGAAGCGATCGAGGCCCGTGGTCCGCAGCACGTTCTCGACCCGGCCATAGGCGCCGGTGACGGTCAGCGTCGCGTTCTGCGCGCGCGCGTGCTTGTACGCCCGGACGAGGACGTTCAGACCAGAGGAGTCACAGAAGTCGACCGCCGTGAGGTCGACGACGACCGCCCGCTCACCGGCGTCCACGAGCTCGGTCAGCCTGGACCGGAGCTCGTCGGAGGAGTGCAGGTCGATCGAGCCGCGCGCGGCGATCGTCGCGCGGCCGTCCGTTCGTGTCGTGTGCAAGGCAAGCCCCACGCCACCCCACCTTACCGATTGTTGGTCTCCATCATGACGCCCGCAGAACGATGAGGGCAACGTCGTCGTTCGACGGCTCAGGCCCGAAGTCGCGCACGGCGCGCTGGATGCGGGCGGCGACGGCGCCCGCGCTCAGCCCGGTGCAGCCGGCGAGGAGGCGCTCGAGCCCGTGGCCGTCGCCGAGCAGCCGGTTCCCGGACCGGCGCTCGGTGACGCCGTCGGTGACGCAGAGCAGGACTTCTCCGCGCCGGAGGTCGACAGCGTCGGTGTGGAACTCGACGCCGTCGAAGACGCCGAGCAGCGGCTGCGGCGAGGCGGCCTCGCGGACGCCGCCGTCCGGGTCGAGGATCAGGGGCGGCGGGTGTCCGGCACTGGTCAGCCTGATCGTCACGCCGTCGCGGCGGCGCCGGGCGGCGATCTCGCCGTGCAGCAGGGTGAGCAGCCGGCCGCGCTCGCCCTCGCCGAGGATCAGCCGGTTGAGGCGGCCGAGCACGGCGGGGACGGACATGTCCTCGGCGGCGAGGATGCGCAGGGCGTGCCGGGCGAGGCCGGTGACGGCGGCGGCCTCGGGGCCGGTGCCGCAGACGTCGCCGATGGCGAACCGCCAGCGGGTCGCGGGGGCGGGGCCGCCGGGCCGTGCCCCGCTCTCGAAGACGTCGTAGAAGTCGCCGCCGACCTCGCTGCCCTCCCCCGCGGGCTCGTACACGACCGCGACCTCCAGGCCCGGGATCTCGGGGATGCCGGGTGGCAGGAGGCTGCGCTGGAGGGCGCTGCTCATGGCGGTCTGGGCGGAGAACAGCCGCGCGTTGTCGACGGCGAGGGCGGCGCGGCGGCTGAGCTCCTCGGCCAGCTCGACCGCGCTGCGCGGGAACCGGTCGCCGGACGGGCGGCCGATGACGATGGTGCCGATGCGGCGGCCGCGGGCGATCAGCGGGAACGCGTAGACCTGGTCGGCGGCGGTGTCGCCGGCGGCGGCGCGGACGTCGTCGGGCGCGGTGGCGAGCCCGGTCCAGGGGCCGGGAACGTCGGTCGGCGGGGCGGCGCCCGCGTGTTCGAGCAGCTCGCGCAGGCCGTCGGCGCGGTTCTCGTCGGCGTGCCAGACGTAGGCGAGCCGGTCGGGCTCGGCCTCGGTGACGGTGTAGACGGCGCACCAGGTGGCGAGGCGGGGCACGACGAGCTGCGCGACGAGCGCCATCGTGCGCTCCTGGTCGAGGGTTCCGGCGAGCAGGTCGCTGGCCTCGGCGACGAAGCTGAGCCAGCCGCGCCAGGACCGTTCCAGTTCGCCGACCCTGGCCTTCTCCAGGGATAGCGACATCTCGTCGGCGAGGCGGCCGAGCCGGACGCCGTCGGCCTCGGTGAAGCGGCCGGAAACGGACGAGACGGCCACCACGAGCCCGGTGAGGCGTCCCTGGGACTCCAGCGGCGCGGCGGCCAGCGACCGGGCCTGCAGGGCGGCTGCGGTCGGATCGGAGGCGTCGGCGGCGACCCAGGCGGAGCCGGCGCGGGCGGCGGGGCCGAGTCCGGCCACCGACAGCTCGCCGAGGGGCATCTCGGCGGCGGTCCCGGCGGAGGCGCCCATGATCAGGCGGCCGTCGCGCTCGGTCAGCAGCACGGCCGCGCCCTCGGCGCCCAGGACCTCGCGGACGGTGGCGACGCCGTCCTCCATGGATTCCAGGGCGGCCGGGGAGCGCAGGAGGCGGTCTCCGGCGACGGGGACCTCCCCGACGCCTTCGGCGAGCCTGCTCTCCCTGGCCTGGCCGCCGTGGCCCGCGCCGTCGCGGGCGGGCTCGCCGCCGCCGTCGCGGGCGATGCGCTCGCGGGCCCATTCGCGGGCGGCCTCGGTCCGGGCGGCGCGGCCGCCCGGCGATTCGGCAGCGGAGGCCGAATCGGGTTCGGTGTCTTCTCCGGCCAGGGTGGGGCCGGTGGCGGCGCCGGGCCGGGGCAGCCGGAACCAGACGCCCTTGGTGCGGCTGTCGTAGGAGACGCCCCAGGACGCGGCGAGGCGGGCGATCGACGGCAGCCCGCGCCCGCTGGAGGCGGTGACGCCGGGCATCTCGATGCCCCGGGTCGGGTGCCGGTCGCGGACCTCGATCCTGACGTCGCCCTCCTCCAGATGGCAGGAGACCTCGAAGGACGTGCCGGCGTAGGCGATCGCGTTGGTGGCGAGCTCGCTGGTGGCGAGGACGGCGTCGTCGGCCACCTCGTCCATGCCCCAGTCGGCGAGCACCTTGCGGACGAAGCGGCGCGCGTCCGCCACCGCCGCGGCGGCGGACGGGAAGGTCGCCGACGCCGTCTGCCGATCCAACTGCCGTCCCTCGTTCGAAGCATCAGTACCCGGCCGGCCATCGTGACCCGGTGAGGCCATCGTGCCAGACCGGCCATCGTGTCCGGTCCGCCGGCCGCGTGATCGCGGGAACCGTGCACCGAGAAGCGGAGCGATGTGTCCGGCTCGGCATGCGACCCCATGCCACAACACGACAGACCGTAACACGAAGGCTACAAGGAAGGATGCACGGTCATTGCCGTCCGTTCACCGCGGCGTGAGGACCGTTCCAGTGCCGCGGGGCGACGTAGAGTACAGGGTGCGGCCAGGAGAAGGCCCAGGGAAGGAGTCCGTGCCATCCGGGCGTCCGCCGCCGTTTCCGGATGCCGACAATCGCGGGCCAGGAGGATGAAGAGCATGCCGCGTACCGCGTCTCGCGCCCGCCCATCCGGCGGGTACCGCGACACCGCACCGCGCTACAGCGACGCCGATCTCGAACCGCTCCTCAAGGCGCTCATCGCCGTCCGGGACGGGAAGGCGAAGACCGAGCTGACCGTGCCGGGCGAGGGAGCCGTGGCCGAGGCCGCGGCGATCCTGGAGGAGATCCGGCAGAACGGACATGAGCTGTCCTCGGGGCTGGCCCGCGTCCGGCGGGAGATCGGCCGGGAGGGGCAGCTGCGGGGGCGGCTCACGCCGGGAACGCTGCGGGGCACCTGGGCGGCCGCCGTCGAGGACGCCAACGCCATCATCGACAAGCTGACCGACCTGTCGACGGGGATGAGCCAGGTCGTGGAGGCCGTCGCGGCCGGCGACCTGAGCCAGCGGGTCGAGCTGCGGGTGCGCGGCAGGCCGATGCGCGGGGAGCTGCTGCGCATGGCCAAGTCCGTCAACGGCATGGTGGAGCTGCTCGACCAGTTCACCTGGGAGGTCACGCAGTTCGCCCGGGAGGTCGGCACGGAGGGGCGGCTCGGCGGCCAGGCCCCGGCGCGCGGGATGACGGGCCGCTGGCGGGACGTGACCGCGTCGGTGAACGTGATGGCGGCGCGGCTGACGTCCCAGGTCCGCGACATCGCCGAGGTGACCACCGCGGTCGCGAAGGGCGACCTGACCCGTAAGGTCACGGTGGAGGCGACCGGTGAGCTGCAGGAGCTGAAGCTCACCGTGAACACGATGGTCGACCAGCTGTCGGCGTTCGCCGACGAGGTGACCCGTGTCGCGCGCGAGGTCGGCACGGAGGGCCAGCTGGGCGGGCAGGCGAACGTGCCGGGCGTCAGCGGCGTCTGGAAGAACCTGACCGACAACGTCAACGCGATGGCCGACAATCTGACCTACCAGGTCCGCGGGATCGCGCGGGTCACCACGGCCGTCGCCGAGGGCGACCTGGCCAAGAAGATCACGGTCGACGCGCAGGGCGAGATCGCCCAGCTCAAGGACACCGTGAACACGATGGTCGACACGCTGTCGGCGTTCGCAGCGGAGGTCACCCGCGTCGCCCGCGAGGTCGGCACCGAGGGCCGCCTCGGCGGCCAGGCCCGGGTGCCCGGCGTGAGCGGCGTCTGGAAGGACCTGACCAGCAACGTCAACGGGATGGCGTCCAACCTGACCTACCAGGTCCGCAACATCGCGCAGGTCACCACCGCGGTCGCGCAGGGCGACCTCGGCAAGAAGATCACGGTGGACGCGCAGGGCGAGATCCTGGAGCTGAAGGACACCGTGAACGCGATGGTCGACACGCTGTCGGCGTTCGCGTCCGAGGTCACCCGTGTCGCCCGAGAGGTCGGCACCGAAGGACGCCTCGGCGGCCAGGCGATCGTGCCAGGCGCGGGCGGTGTGTGGCTCGACCTGACCGACAACGTCAACTCGATGGCGAACAACCTGACCAACCAGGTCCGCGGGATCGCGCAGGTCACCACGGCCGTCGCGCAGGGCGACCTGGGCCGCAAGATCGAGGTCGACGCGCAGGGCGAGATCCTGGAGCTGAAGACGACGCTGAACACGATGGTCGACACGCTGTCGGCGTTCGCGGACGAGGTCAGCCGCGTCGCCCGCGAGGTCGGCACGGAAGGACGCCTCGGCGGCCAGGCCCGGGTGCCCGGCGCGGGCGGCATGTGGAAGGACCTGACCGACAACGTCAACGGCATGGCGTCCAACCTGACCTACCAGGTCCGCAACATCGCGCAGGTCGCGACGGCGGTCGCGCACGGCGACCTGACCCGCCGTATCGACGTGAACGCGCAGGGCGAGATCCTGGAGCTGAAGACGACGCTGAACACGATGGTCGACACGCTGTCGTCGTTCGCGTCCGAGGTGACCCGCGTCGCCCGCGAGGTCGGCATCGAGGGGCGGCTCGGCGGGCAGGCCGAGGTCGAGGGCGTGTCCGGCACCTGGAAGCGGCTGACCGAGAGCGTCAACGAGCTCGCCGGGAACCTGACCACCCAGGTCCGCGCGATCGGCGAGGTGGCGAGCGCGGTCGCCACCGGCGACCTGACCCGGACGATCACCGTCGAGGCGCGCGGCGAGGTCGCGGAGCTGTCCGACAACGTCAACCTGATGGTCGCGACGCTGCGCGAGACGACCCGCGCCAACGAGGAACAGGACTGGCTGAAGACCAACCTGGCGCGGATCGGCGGGCTCATGCAGGGCCACCGCGACCTCCAGCAGGTCGCCGACCTGATCATGCGGGAGCTGACGCCGACGGCGAGCGCGCAGCACGGCGCGTTCTACCTCGCGGAGAACAGCGGCGAGGAGACGGAGCTGGCGCTGATCGCCGGGTACGGGACGCGGCGCGGCCGCGCCGTCCGGGGCGGCGGCGCCGGAGAGCCGGCCGCCGCGCGGTTCGCGCTGGGCGAGGGGCTCGTCGGGCAGGCGGCGCAGGAGCGCAGGCCGCTGCTGATCGCCGACGCGCCCGCCGACTACGTCAAGATCGGCTCGGGGCTCGGCGAGGCGTCCCCGGTCAACATCATCGTGCTGCCGATCGTGTTCGAGGACGAGGTGCTCGGCGCGATCGAGCTGGCCTCCTTCGGCCGGTTCACCGACGTCCACCTGGCGTTCTTCAGCCAGCTGATCGAGACGATCGGGGTGACGCTGAACGCGATCCGCGCCAACACCCGCACCGAGGCGCTGCTCGGCGAGTCGCAGCGGCTCGCGCAGGAGCTGCAGGAGCGCTCGGACGAGCTGCAGCGCCAGCAGGGCGAGCTGCGGCACTCCAACACCGAGCTGGAGGAGAAGGCGGCGCTGCTGGCCCAGCAGAACCGCGCGATCGAGATCCAGAACTTCCAGATCGAGCAGGCCAGGCGGACGCTGGAGGAGCGCGCCGAGCAGCTGGCGATCTCCTCGCGGTACAAGTCGGAGTTCCTGGCGAACATGTCGCACGAGCTGCGCACGCCGCTGAACAGCCTGCTCGTGCTGGCCAAGCTGCTGTCGGAGAACCAGGACGGCAACCTCACCGGCAAGCAGGTGGAGTTCGCGCAGACGATCCACGACTCCGGCACCGACCTGCTGGAGCTGATCAACGACATCCTGGACCTGGCGAAGGTCGAGGCCGGGAAGATGGAGGCGCATCCGCAGCGGATCGCGGTGACGGCGCTCGTCGACTACGTCGAGGCGACGTTCCGGCCGCTGTCGGTCGACAAGGGGCTGCAGTTCGGCGTGGAGGTCGCGCCGGACGTCCCGGCCACGCTGAACACCGACGAGCAGCGGCTGCAGCAGGTGCTGCGGAACCTGCTGTCCAACGCGGTGAAGTTCACCGCCGAGGGCGAGGTGCGGCTGGTGATCGAGCGGGCCGGCGACATCGACTTCACCCTGCCCGCGCTGTGGAACACCCCGGACGTGATCGCGTTCCGGGTGATCGACACGGGCATCGGGGTCAGCGCGGACAAGCTGCAGGAGATCTTCGAGCCGTTCCAGCAGGCCGACGGGACGACCAGCCGCCGCTACGGCGGCACCGGCCTCGGCCTGTCGATCAGCCGGAACATCGCGCGGCTGCTCGGCGGCGAGATCCACGCGGAGAGCCGGCCGGGCCACGGCAGCGTGTTCACGCTCTACCTGCCCGCCCAGTACAGCGAGCGCGACGGGCGCCGCCGCTCGGCGATGCCTGACGAGGTCGCGGCCGCGCAGGAGGCCGCGCTGCCGGGCGGTGCCCCGAACGGCGGCCTGCCCGGCATCACCGGCGCCGCGGTGTCGGCCCAGGCCGGGGAGAACGGGCTGCCGGTGGAGCGGCCCGGCAGGGAGCGGCCCGGGGAGCAGGAGTCCGGGCTGAACGGGCTGCTGGAGGAGCCGCCGGCCGACTTCCTCGACACCGTCCTTTCCGGGCGGAAGGTCCTGATCGTGGACGACGACGTCCGGAACGTGTTCGCGCTGACCAGCGTCCTTGAGGGCTACGGGATGGAGGTCCTGTACGCCGAGGACGGGCAGGCCGGGATCGACGTCCTGCACCGCAACCCGGACGTCGCGGTGGTGCTGATGGACGTGATGATGCCGGGCCTGGACGGCTACGCGACCACGGCGGCGATCCGGGAGATGCCGCAGTTCGCTGAGCTGCCCATTATCGTGATCACGGCGAAGGTGATGAAGGGCGACCGGGAGAAGAGCCTGGAGTCGGGCGCGTCGGACTATGTGCCGAAGCCCGTCGACGTGGACCATCTTCTTGACGTGATGAGGAACTGGCTGCAACCCTCCATCGTCCGCTGAGGAGAGGGAGAGGAGACGCCTGGCAGCGTCGTCGTGGCAGGCAGGTCGTCGTGGCCGTGGGGCGCGGCCGTGGAGTGGCGGGGACCGGATCGGAGGGACGCGCGTGGACGACAAGGCGAAGATCCTGCTCGTGGACGACCGCGAGGAGAACCTGATCGCGCTGGAGGCCATCCTCAGCTCGCTCGATCAGGACCTCGTCCGGGCGCGGTCCGGTGAGGAGGCGCTGAAGGCGCTGCTCACCGACGAGTACGCAGTGATCTTGCTGGACGTCGTCATGCCGGGCATGGACGGGTTCGAGACGGCCCGCGACATCAAGCGCCGCAAGAAGACCCGCGACCTGCCGATCATCTTCCTCACCGCGGTGAACAGCGACCCCGACTACGCGTTCCGCGGCTACGCGGCGGGCGCGGTCGACTTCATCTCCAAGCCGTTCGACCCATGGGTGCTGCGCGCGAAGGTGTCGGTGTTCGTGGAGCTGCACAACAAGAACAAGCAGCTCCGCGACCAGACGACCCTGCTGCGGGAGCAGGCCGCGCTGCTCCGCGAGCAGGCGACGCTTCTGAAGGCGCGGCCCGCGAAGGCCTCACGCGACGCGGACCGGCCGCGGGACGCGCCGCCGGGCCGGGTCGGCGACCGGCTGATGTCGGTGGAGGAGCAGGCCGAGATCGTCGGCAAGCGCGCCCCGGCGTCGCTGCGCGGCGAGTTCGAGGAGCTGGACCGCCGCCTCACCGAACTCCGCCACGCCCTGAACGGCGACGATCCCGCGTCCTGACCGCCGCCGTCCCTCAACGGCTATGCCTGCGCGGCGAGGCGCGCCCGTGCCGCGGCTATGCGGGCGACGGTGCGGTCGCGGCCGAGGATCTCCAGGGACTCGAAGAGCGGCAGGCCGACGGTGCGGCCGGTGACGGCCACGCGGACGGGCGCCTGCGTCTTGCCGAGCTTGAGTCCGTGCTCGGCGCCGATGCGCTCCAGCCGGTCCTTCAGCTCGGCGGCGTTCCACGGCGCGTCCTGGTAGGCGGCCTCGGCGGCGGCGAGGATCGCGGCGGCGGGCTCCTTCATGGCCTTGTTCCACGACTGCTCGTCGGACGGCGGCTCGTCCAGGAACGCGAAGTCGATCATCTGGACGATCTCCGACAGCAGCGCGATCCGGGTCTGCGCCAGCGGCGCCAGCTCGGCGAACACGGCGACGTCCACGTCGAACGGGGCGTCCTGGAGGAACGGGAGGCATTCGGCGATGAACTTCTGCGGCGGCAGCGCGCGGATGTACTCGCCGTTGAACGCGCGGAGCTTCTTCTCGTCGAAGAACGCGGGCGAGGTGTTGACGTCGTCGATGCGGAACTCGTCGACGATCACGTCCCACGGGACGATCTCGCGGTCGCCGGACGGGGCCCAGCCGAGCAGCATCAGGTAGTTGCGCATGGCGTCGGCGAGGTAGCCCTCGTCGCGGTAGGCCTCCAGCGCGACCTTGTCGCGCCGCTTGGACAGCTTCTGCCGCTTCTCGTTCACGATGACGGGGACGTGCGCCCAGACGGGCGGCTCGCCGCCGAGCGCCTCCCACAGCAGCTGCTGCTTGGGCGCGTTGGACAGGTGCTCCTCGCCGCGCACGACGTGCGTGATGCCCTGGCTCATGTCGTCGACGGCGTTGGCCAGCAGGAAGGTGACGGACCCGTCGGCGCGGGCGATGACGAAGTCTTCCAGGACGGCGTTCTCGAAGACGGGCTTGCCGCGCAGCAGGTCGACGACGGTGGTCTGGCCGTCGTCGGGGGTGCGGAAGCGGAGGGCGCGTCCGGGGCCGGGCTCCAGGCCGCGGTCGCGGCAGAAGCCGTCGTAGCCCTTGTGCTGGTCGCCGGTGCGGGCGATGACGGCCTCGCGGGTGCAGTCGCAGTAGTAGGCGCGGCCCTGGCCCTTCAGCGTCTGGGCGGCCTCGGCGTGCCGGTCGGCGTTGGCCGACTGGAAGTAGGGGCCCTCGTACTGCTCGCCGTCCATCCCGAGCCAGGCCAGGGCGCGGATGATGCCCTCGGTCCATTCGGGGCTGTTGCGGGAGGCGTCGGTGTCCTCGATCCGCAGCACGAGCGTCCCGCCCGACTGCGCGGCCATCACCCAGTTGAACAGCGCCGAGCGGGCGCCGCCGACATGGAAGATGCCGGTCGGGGACGGGGCGAAGCGGACACGGATCGCAGAGGTCGAAGACATGCCTCAAGCGTAGAGCGCGCGGGCCCCCGCTCGCGCCGGGACCCGCTCGCGCCCGCGGCGAGGTGTCACGGCTTCCAGTGCGGGTCGCGGCCGGTCAGGCCGACCAGGCGGTCGAGCAGCGGCGCGTCCTCGGGGACGGGGACCTCC
Organism: Actinomadura sp. 3N508; assembly: GCF_044326375.1. Lineage (NCBI taxonomy): Bacteria > Bacillati > Actinomycetota > Actinomycetes > Streptosporangiales > Thermomonosporaceae > Actinomadura > Actinomadura sp. 3N508. The sequence continues at coordinate 39,295 of NZ_JBIRAX010000021.1, read as the reverse complement.
TCGCCGAACAGCTTGTACTCCCGGGCCATCTCCGCCGTCCCGAGGGTCTGCTCCCAGGCCGTCTGGACGGTCTCCGGCGGGAAGCCGGGGTCCTGCCCGGTGGCGACGGCGAGGTCCCAGCCGTGCAGGACGCATTCGCCGTACAGGATCCCCGCGATGAACCCGGCCGGCATGCCGTCCTTGTTGCCGGTGAGGCTGGTGTTCCCCTCCCAGGCGGCCGGGTCCTGCCACGCTTCGGCGGCCCTGCGCGCCTGGTCCTCGAACCGGTCGGCCCAGCCGGGCTCGGCGGTGAAGTCGTGGCCCTCGTCCGGGCCGTCGGGCGGCAGCTTGCGGGCGGCGCTCTCGCCGCGGCCGATCCAGAGGACGAGGTGGTTGATCAGGGCCCGGACGTCCCAGTCCGGGCACGGGGTCGGCGCGCCCATCAGGTCTTCGGGGACCTGCCGGACGATCCGCACCGCGGCCATGGCGGCGGGATTCATCTGGTTCCGGATGTCCACGATCTCTCCTTCGCATGCGTGTTCGAATACGTTCCGCACGTTAGGCGGCCGGCGGCGTCCGGTCTTGTAGGAACGCGACACGGCTAGCCTGAAGTGATGGCACGACTCCTCCCCCAGGACACGCGAGGCATCCTGCGGGCGCGGACGGGCCTGGAGCGGTTCCAGGTCGAACGGATCGCGCCGCCGGAGGCGCTAGCCCCGTTCGTCGAGTTCTTCTGGGTGCTGCACTGGGATCTGCGCGGCCGGGCTCCGCACCGGCAGAAGGTGCTCACGCGGCCGAACGTCCACATGACCTTCACGAACTACTGGACCGGCAAAGAGACCCGGGGCCGGATCGTGGGGGTGGTGCGCGACGAGTTCGTCGAGGAGATCGCCGGCGATGGGCGCGTCGTCGGGGTGGGGTTCCGGCCCGGCGGGTTCCGGCCGTTCGCGGGCGGGCCGGTCTCGGCGCTCACCGGCCGCATGGTGGGCGTGGACGAGGTGTTCGGCGCGGCGGGCCGCGCGCTCGCCGCCGAGATCTTCGCGACGGACGGCGCGGACGACGCCGTCGCGCGGCTGGCGGAATTCCTCACCGGGCTGCGTCCGGAGGACGACCCGTCCATCGGGCGGGCCGCGCGGATCGTCGAGCGGATCGCGGCGCTGCCCGCCCTGGTGCGGGTGGACGAGCTCGCCGCCGACGTGGGGCTCAGCGCGCGGGGGCTGCAGCGGCTGTTCCACGAGTACGTCGGGATCGGCCCGAAGTGGGTGATCAGGCGGTATCGGATGCTGGAGGCGGCCGGGCGGGCCGAGGCGGGCACGCCGGTGGACTGGGCGGGCCTGGCGGCCGAGCTGGGCTACACCGACCAGGCCCACTTCACCCGCGACTTCACCGCCGCCGTGGGGACGCCGCCCGCGCGCTACGCCCGGGAGGCCGGGGCCGATGGCGCGGCTGGCAAGATCGACGTATGACGGACCTCCCCCTCGACCCGTTCGGCGACCTCACGGCCTTCCGTGCGGTCGCCGCCGAACGGCTCGGTTCGTTCGCGCACACGACCGTCCCGGACGCGCCCGGTCTGCAGCGCGCCGGGGTGGTGCTGTGCGTCGTGGAGCACGGCGGCTCCCCCTCGGTGATCCTGATCAGGCGCGCGTACCAGGGCCGGAACGCCGGGCAGTGGGGGCTGCCCGGCGGGCGGCTGGAGGACGGGGAGACGCCCGAGGAGGCGGCGCTGCGGGAGCTGCGCGAGGAGATCGGCCTGGCGGCGGGGCCGGGCGACGTCCTCGGCAGGCTCGACGACTTCCCCGCCACGTCCGGCTTCGCGATCACCCCGATCGTGGTGGTGCTGGACGCGCCGGGCCCGCTGGTGCCGAGCCCGGACGAGGTCCACTCCGTCCACCACACGAGCCTGCGCAGGCTCGCCGACGACGACACGCCCCGGTGGGTGCCGCAGCCGGACGGCGGGCGCCTGCTGCAGATGTGGCTGGCCCCGGACTGGCGCGTCCACGCCCCGACCGGCGCGATGCTGTGGCAGTTCCGCGAGGTGGTGCTGCTCGGACGGCACGCCAGGGTCGCCGACTTCGTCCAGCCCGACTGGACCCGCAGCTGACTCAGCCGCCGGGCCGCGCCTCGATGACGTGGTAGCCGAACGGCTCGATCGGCCCGGTCAGTGCGACGCCGGCGAACCCGGCGGCGTCCAGCAGCTCGCGGAACTCGGCCTCGGTGCGTTCGCGGCCGCCGGTGCAGACGAGCATGTTGAGGTCGTTGCGGACGACGCCCTGCGTCTCCGGGGTGACGATCTCCGGCATGACCTGCTCCAGCAGTAGGAGCCGCGCGTCCGGGCGCATCGCGGCGCGGCAGTTCCGCAGGATCGCGGTGGCCTTCCCGTCCTCCCAGTCGTGGATGACGCTCTTGAGGACGTAGGCGTCCGCGCCGCCCGGCACCTCCTTGAAGAAGTCGCCCTCGACGATCTCCACCCGGTCCGCGACGTCTGCGAGCACGCCGGACGCCCCCGCGAGCCCGGCGGGCCGGTCGAACAGCAGCCCGCGCAGCCCCGGGTGGGCGCTGACGATCGCGCCGATCAGCGTGCCGTCGCCGCCGCCGAGGTCGGCGACCGTCCCGTAGCGGCCGAAGTCGTGCGCCTCGATGACCCCAGGCGCGACGGCCTTGGTGTGCTCGGCCATCGCCGCGTTGAACGTCTCCGACAGCTCCGCGTTGGCGTCCGACTCGAAGAACTCGAACGGCGTCATCCCGGTCGCGCGCTCCCAGGCGTACTCCCCCGTGCGCAGCGTCTCGGTCATGTCGCCCCACGTCCGCCACACGGCCGGGCCGCAGAACAGCATGACCAGCGAGCGGATCGAGTCCGGGGCATCGGCGCGGAGCCGCTGCCCTTCGGCGGTGAGCGCGAACAGGTCGCGCTCCTTCTGCTCGACGACGCCCAGCCCGGTCAGGCCGCGTAGCAGCCGGTGCAGGGACGGCGCGTGGGCGCCGGTCTCCCCGGCAAGCTCCGCGCTCGTCCTCGGTCCGCCGGCGAGGGCGTCGGCCAGCCGCAGCTCGGCGGCGGCGTGCAGCATCTGCGCCGGCATGTATCCGAAGGCCAGATCCAGCAACGGCGATCGTGTCCGTGACCTCGACATGGGTCCGCTCCCCCTTGGTGCTTCGTGTGACCTGCTTCGACGCTACGGACCGCGCAATGCGACGTCTTGGACAAATGGCACCTCAGCGCCGGTGATCTTCCCGCGCCTGCCGATCCTCGCCAACGCCGTTACCTGATCGTGTCGTCCGCTAACCGAACGGTCACATCGGGTTTATCGAACTGTTCGAGACTGGCGCCTCCTGCTCCCACCAGCCAAGAAGGGGCCTTCCGTGAGACGCACGGGGATCGCCGTCACCACCCTGATCTTTTCCGCCACCACCATCGCGACCGCCACGACCGCCATCACGCTCACCGCCGCCACCGCCAACGCCGCCCCGCCGCCGCCACCCGCCGCCGACATCGCCAAGCGGAATCTCGCCGCGCTCACCGTCCGCGCCGAAGGCTCCAGCTCCGGATACGACCGCAAGAAGTTCCCGCACTGGAGCGACCGGGGCGGCGGCTGCAACACCCGCGAAGCCGTCCTCAAGCGCGACGGGGAGAACGTGAAGACGGGCTCGGACTGCTATCCGACGTCCGGCACGTGGAACAGTCCCTACGACGGCGCCACCTGGACGAAGGCGTCCGACCTCGACATCGACCACATGGTCGCGCTCTCGGAGGCGTGGCGGTCGGGCGCCTCGTCCTGGACGACGTCGCGCCGCCAGGCGTTCGCCAACGACATGGGCAGCTCGCAGCTCTGGACGGTCACCGACAACGTCAACCAGGCCAAGGGCGACAAGGATCCGGCCGAGTGGACGCCGCCGCGCGCCGCGTTCCACTGCATGTACGCCAGGTCGTGGATCGACGTGAAGCACCGGTACGGCCTGACGGTCGACTCGGCGGAGAAGTCGGCGCTCGACCGCCTGCTCGGCCGCTGCTGACCGTCCCGCTTCAGGCCCCGGCGGGGCCCGGCCTCCTCCACGGCCCGGGCCCCGCCGGTCCGGAAGGCGGCGCGGCGGTCAGCGGGTGAGGGCGCGGAGCCAGGCCGCGGCGGTCGCGAGGTGCTCGTCGGTCAGGCCCGTCACCGGGTCGATCTCCACGAGCAGGTGCTCGGCGACGCCCGGCTCGCCGGCGATGCACTCGGTGGCGTCGGGCTCGTCCTCGAACCAGACGAACGGGCGGCCCTCCGTCCATCGCGCCACGTGCCGTGCCTTCCAGGCGCCGAGCGTGCCCGCCTCGTCCATGCCGGGGAACTGCGGGATCGGGACGAACGGCAGCTCCGGCAGCCCGACCCGCGGCGAGATCCACACGTTGGCGTTGTCGCACCAGTAGCTCGCCCAGGCCAGCTCCGCGCCGGTGGACTCCGCCAGGTCGAGCAGCGACGGGCCGTGCGCGGGATTGAGCCACAGCTTGAACGTCATCCCGTTCGGCGAGCACCGCTGCCGTTTGTAGCCGCGGTGCGGCCTCTCGAATGGGTTGAGCACCCCGTCAACGTCGAGCAGAACCACCGGCGACCCCATACCCGTGACCGTACGACATCGGGGGCCCGCACGTCGAAGGTCATTTTCCTTCGGCCCGCCCGGTAATAGGTCGTGGCTGCGCGGGCATCGTGCGGTCATGTGCCGACTGTTCGGGATGACCACCGGCGGGCCGCGGGTGCACGCCACGTTCTGGCTGCTCGACGCGGTGGACAGCCTGCGCTCCCAGTCCCGCCGGATGCCCGACGGGACGGGCCTCGGCTGGTTCTCGCTCGGCGAGGAGCCCGTCCGCGACCGCGCGCCGATCGCCGCCTACGAGGACGCCGACTTCAACTCCGAGGCGCGGACGGTCGTGTCGCACACGTTCATCTCGCATGTCCGGTACGCCTCCACCGGGGTACCCGACGTTCACAACTCGCACCCTTTCGTCATGGACGACCGGCTGTTCGCCCACAACGGCGTGGTGAAGGGCCTGGACGTCCTCGACTCGTGGCTCACCGACGTGGACCGCGCTCAGATCCGCGGGCAGACCGACTCCGAGCTGGTGTTCGCCTACATCACGGCGGAGATCCGGCGGCAGGGCGACACCACGTCCGGGCTGATCGCGGCCGTCCGGCGGATCGCGGCCGAGCTGCCCGTCTACGCGCTGAACGTCCTGCTGGCGGAGTCGCGGCGGATGTGGGCGCTGCGCTACCCCGGCACCCACCGGCTGTGGGCGCTGCGGCACGAGCTGACCGAGCCCGGGGAGGGCCGGCGGCTGGACGCGGGCCGCGAGCCCGGACGGCTGAAGGTCGCCGCGCACCGGGAGCGCGCCGCGTCCTGCGTCCTCGCGAGCGAGCGGCTGGACGACGACCCCGACTGGCGGCTCCTCGCGCCCGGCGAGCTGCTCGTCGTCGACGGCCCGGACACCTCCTCCATGCACCCGTTCGACGCACCGGCGCACGTCCTGACCGTGGACGACCTCTCGGCCGCCGAATCCACCTCCCAAACCTGATCAACTCCGGCGTCCGGGACGTAGAGTGGACGGCCGAGACTGGGGGTCCCGGATGAAGACCGAACTCACGCTGATGGCCGTCCACGCCCACCCCGACGACGAGGTGCTGGGCACCGGCGGCCTGCTCGCGCGCTGCGCCGCCGAGGGCATCCGCACGGTGCTGGTGACCTGCACCAACGGCGAGCAGGGCGACGACTCCGGCGGGATCAAGCCGGGCGAGCCGGGGCACGACGCCGACGAGGTGGCGCGGCGGCGGCTCGCCGAGCTCCGCGAGTCCGCCGGGCTGCTCGACATCGGCCACCTGGAGCTGCTCGGCTACCAGGACTCCGGCATGGCCGGCTGGCCGGCCAACGACGACCCGGCGGCGTTCGCGAACATCCCGCTGGAGGAGTCCGCCGGGCGGCTGGCCGAGCTGATGGAGCGCTACCGCCCGCAGGTCGTGGTGACCTACGACGAGGAGGGCGGCTACGGCCACCCGGACCACATCCAGGCGCACCGCATCGCGCTCGCCGCCGCCGAGAAGACCGGCATTCCCGACAAGCTCTACTACACCGCCATCCCGCGCTCGGGCATCCGGCAAATGTTCGAGGCCGTCAAGGAGGCGGGCATCGAGATCGACTTCGAGCCGTCCGACGACTTCGGCACCCCCGACGAGCTGATCACCAGCACGCTGGACGTGTCCGCGCACGTGAAGGCCAAGGCCATGGCCCTCCAGGCGCACGCGAGCCAGGGCGAGAACATCTTCCTGCTCCGGCTGCCGGAGGAGATGCAGCGGATGGTGTTCTCGTTCGAGGCGTTCGTCCGGCACTACTGCCGCGTCCAGGCCCCGGACAAGGAGGACGACCTCTTCGCCGGCCTCAGGTGACCTTCCCCGTCACCTTTTCGCCTGGGCCCTGTAGTGGTCGAGGACGTCCTGGCGCAGCAGGTAGCCGAAGCCCGCGCGCTCCAGCCGCAGCGCCAGGCCCGCCTTGTCGGCGCCGAGCGCGGCGGCCGTTGCGCCCAGCCGCCAGTCGTGCTCGGCCAGCCGCTTGAGCAGGTAGCCGCGCCTGACCTGCGCCTCCGAGAGCCGGAACGTCTTCAGGTAGGCGATCCGGCCGTCCGCATCGGTGATCGTCTCGCCGATGTGGTTCTCGCGGCGCAGCGCGAACGACGGCAGGAACCGCGTCAGCTCGAAGCCGTGCAGGTACTGCACGACCTGCCGGGACCCGTCCTCGTCGAAGAGCCGACCCGCCATGACCTCGTCGTGGAACTCGGCCCATTCGGCCTGGCGCAGCTCCGCCGCCGTGCGGAGATCGTCCAGCGACCTGATCTCGGTGTCGTCGATCGGCGCGGACAGGTCGCCGGCCGGCATCCCCAGCAGCCCGTGCAGGTAGATCAGCTCACCGAAGAGATCCTCGACGAGCGTCGGGTGCAGCGCCCGGTAGTCGTCCGGGTGCGGGACGGCGAACGCGCACGCCAGCGTGTCACCGACGTAGACCAGCACGCCGCACTGGCCCGGATGGATCTCGAAGATCCTCAGCGCGTCCTCGATGCCGCGCACGTCCCGCCCGAGGTAGGCCTCCTCGCAGCGCGGCGACAGCCCCTGCGCGACCGTCCTGCGCGACCACTCCTCCCAGGCGATCTCCGGGCCGCCGAAGTGCAGCGCGAGGTAGCCCTCCAGGGCCAGGTGCAGCGGCAGGAAGCGGAGCCGGTCCTTGCCCGCCTTCCGCGCCATCCGCCGCGTGAACCGGACGGGCATGCGCGGCGGCGGAGCCTTGGTGTCGCGTTCGAGGAGGCGCGTCCCGTAGGAGGCGGCGGGCGTCTGGTCGCCGTCGCTCCACGTCGCCACGAACGCGTGCGGGACGAACGAGACGTACACGGCGCCGTCGCCGGTGTCCACGACCGACACCGGCTCCCCGTAGACCTTCCGGTGCAGCCGCAGGTACGGGACGGGCTCGTCGCGGACGAGCGGGACCAGCCGCACCGAGCCCCACGCCTGCGCCGGCCTGGTGTCCAATCCGAGCATCATGCGCGATCTCCCAGGAAGCGGGCGGTCCGGTCGTCCAGGTGGGACCGCAGCCTCGGCAGCCCGACGCGCCCCTCGGCGAACCGGGCCAGCTCGACCAGCGTCGGCAGGTCTTCGGCGTCCCTGATGCCGGCGGTCGGCACGGTCGGCGCCAGCCGCCGCACGTCGAAGTCGCCGGCGTCGTACACCGGGTTCAGATGGACGATCATCACCCGCTGCCCGGGGGCGAGCCGGTGCCCGGGGTCGAGGCGCGTCCGCCAGATCCGCAGGACGTCCGCGGCGAGGCCGGGCGGCGCGTTGTCCCAGCCGTCGGAGATGATGAGGAGCCGCTCGGGGCCGGTGTCCAGGGCGTCGATGATCCGCGTCCCCAGCGGCGTGGGCCCGGACGGGTACGTCAGCAGCTCGTCGGTGCGCCCGGACGTCCACAGCGGCGTGTACTCCTTGGCCAGCGCCTCCAGCAGATAGTGCGACGCGAGCGCGACCGCCAGCGGGCGCCGCCGCTTCTGCCCGGACCCCAGCGCGGAGTAGCTGTCGTCCAGCACGGCCGTGACCCTCCCCCAGGAGCCGCGGGCCGCACCGGCCACGCGGCGGGCCGCCGTGCGCAGCGCCTCCGTCAGCTCGGCGCGGCGCGCGGACCGCTCGTCCAGCGTCAGCGACAGCACGTAGGAGGCGAGCCGGGTCAGCGGCATCTCGCGCAGATCCCGCAGGTCGGTGCGGACGGCCTCCACCTTGGCGGCGCTCGTCTGCATGCGCAGCCGCTCCAGCCGCGTCATGCGGGGCTCGATGCGCTCAAGGAACGTCTCCCGCGGAATCTTGTGCAGCGCGGCGAATCCCTCCGCCACCGTGTAGGGCAGTTCGTAAATGGCGGCCTGGGCATAGTGCGCGCGCCGCCACTGCTCGTATATCGGCGTCGTGTACGCGGTCACGGAGAACGGCGCGAAGAGGAAATTCCCCTGCTCGCCGCGAAGCCGCAGATGTGCGTGGCGCGCCGCGACCTTCACGAGGCTGCGGTACTTGACGGAGTCGAACGCCGGGTCGCGCCGCGCGGCCATCCAGTCGCGGATGATGGCGCGCGTCCGCCGGTTGTTCACCCCGCGCCGCCGCAGTTCACGGAAGACGCGGTAGACGCGCTGCTGCGGCATCGATTCCAGCCGCCGCGCGATCAGCCGCCCTTCCGCCCTGCGGCGCTCGACGCCGACGTCGCCCGCCCGGACGAGCAGGTTAACGATGATGAGCGCCGCATTGTGGTCGTTGATGTCCAGCGCGAGGACGGCCGCGTACATGTCCCGGTAATTCGCCAGCATGTACTCGTGCAGGAATTCCAGGCTGAGCCGCTGGTCACCGGAATCGTGGTGGAACTCCCGCTGCCCGGTCGAGGTGATCGCCGCGTTGACGAACATCAGCACGTCCTCGCACGCGATCAGCTCAGCGAACGTCTCGGTCATGCGTTTCCCAGCTGATCGGGGGGACGAGGGGTGCCGGCCGGGGAAGGAGGGCGCGAGCAGCGAATCATCGCTTCAGATGCGGGTTCCGGAAGTCACACCGAAGTCCCGCGGCCGGCTCCCGCACGGTAACACCGGCGCGCCCGCGGCGGCCTCCGAATATCCGCCGCCCGCCGGGCCCTGGTCGCCTTCTAGCGGCTGCTCGGCGAATCCGTCCGGGCCAGGTCGGTGCTCGGGTCGATGATCCAGTGGTTGGTCCGGACGATCCGCCCGGCGAAGACGACGTCCTGCTCGGCGAGGAACGTGAAGCCGAGCGAGCGGCAGATCCCGTTGGACGGCGCGTTCGTCGTCGACGGGAAGGCGTGGACGAGCCCCCAGCGATCCTCGTAGCGCGCCCGCTCCAGCAGCATCCGGACCGCGCGCTTGCCCACGCCCCGCCCCTGGAACTCGGGCATGACCATCCAGCCGATCTCGGAGAACACCGTGCCGTCGACGTCGTGGTGCCAGAGCGTCACCGTCCCGGCCACCGGTTTGCCCGCCGTGCCCGGGCCGCCCGCGGCGGGGACGATCATCTTGATCAGGGCCTTGCCGGACGCCGCGTCCTCGACGTCCCGGCGCACCTTCTCCTCGATGCCCTCGCGGGGCAGCGGGCCGCCGAGCTCGGCCATCATGACCGGGTCGCAGCGCATCCGGACGTAGGCGTCGACGTCCCCGAGCTCGACGTCGCGCAGACGCACCTCCGGATCCACGCCTGCAATTCTCTCAAACCCGGGCGCGGCGTTCGGGGAAACGCGTGCCGCGGTCAGGGGCGATACGTGCCGAAATACCATTCGTTGCCGTCCAGGTCGCGGGCCGCGTAGTCGCGGGAACCGTAGTCCTGGTCGCTGAGCTCGCGGAAGATCTCGGCGCCGGCGGCCTTGGCGCGGTCGTGGTGGGCGTCCGGGTCGTCGACGGCGACGTAGATCGCCGAGGTGCCCGGTTCGCCGTTGCCGAACATGAACAGGCCGGTGTCGTACCGCATCTCGGCGTGGACGATCTTCCCGTCGTCGTCCCGGTGCACGTTCGCGGCCTCGAAGCCGAACGCCTTCTCCAGCCACCGCATCGACGCGTCCGGATCGGCGCAGTTGATCATCGGGTAGAAGGTCCTGCGGATCTCCAAGGTCATGGCGTCCTCCCTGGTCGTTGCCTGTATGCCCAGTCTGCGCCGCGCGGTCCCCGGCCGTCTTGGACGAATGTGACCTCGGCTCCCGGGCGGCCCCGAGATCGGCTGTTACTCTCCGTTGGTCGTCTCGTCCGTGTGCCGGAAAGGGACCCGCACCGTGCAGCCTGAGCAGATCGACCGCGCGCTCGTGGACTTCGACGTCCTGGCCCGCTGGATGGACGGCCGCGGCCTCCCGGTCGGCCCGTTCGAGGACGTCCGGCCGCTGGCCGGGGGCACGCAGAACACGCTGATCCGGTTCCGCCGGGCGGGCCGCGACTACGTGCTCCGGCGCGGCCCGAGCCATCTGCGGGCCCGGACGAACGACGTCCTGCGCCGGGAGGCCCGCGTCCTGGCCGCGCTCGACGGCACCGGCGTCCCCGCGCCGCGCCTCATCGCCGCCTGCCCGGACGAGTCCGTCATGGGCGGCGCGGTCTTCTACCTCATGACCCCGGTGGACGGCTTCAACCCCACGGTCACGCTGCCGGAACCGCACGCGGTCGACGAATCCGTCCGGCGCGAGATGGGGCTGAACGCGGCCCGCGCCCTGTCCGCCTTGGGCGCGGTCGACCACGAGGCCGCCGGGCTGGGCGACTTCGGCAGGCCGGCGGGGTTCCTGGAGCGGCAGGTGAGCCGCTGGCTGTCCGAACTCGACTCCTACGGCAAGCTGGACGGATATCCCGGCCCCGGCATCCCCGGCCTGGACGACGTCGCCCGCTGGCTGGAGGAGCGCCGTCCCCTCCGTTGGCGGCCGGGGATCCTGCACGGCGACTACCACCTGGCGAACCTGATGTACTCCTTCGGCGGTCCCGAGGTCGCCGCGATCGTCGACTGGGAGATGTGCACGATCGGCGACCCGCTGCTGGACCTCGGCTGGCTGCTGGCGACCTGGCCCGACCCGTCGGGCGACGGCGCGTCGCTGGCGGGCCCGCTGGGCGAGGCGGGCGGCCTGCCCTCGGCGGACGCGCTCGTCGCCGCCTACGCGGAGAATCCGGACGCCGTCGCCGGGCGCGATCTGTCGTCCATCACCTGGTACGCGGTGCTCGCGTGCTTCAAGCTCGGCATCGTCCTGGAGGGGACGAACGCCCGCGCGCACGCCGGCAAGGCGCCCAGGGAGACGGGCGACCTGCTGCACTCGATCACCCTCGCCCTGTTCCGCCGCGCCCAGCGGTTCATCGACTCCTAGCGGTGCACCGGAGGGCGCGGGTTGCGAATCCACGCATCTCGCCGCAGCCTGGTAAGTAACCGGCGAGAACGGGGCAGTCGGTGACGCCCTTACGCCGCTCGGACGGCGAATCGAGCCACTCGCCCCGTTCCGCCGGTCATCCCCGGCCCGGTGGGCCCCAGAAGCCCATGTCGGATTCCTGCCAGCGCAAACGCGAGCGCACGGGGCATGCTCACCGCATGGACAGGAACTTCCGCTTCGGTGTCGTCGGCGAGTCGATCCGCTCCGGCGACGAGCTGGCCGGCACGGCGCGGCGTGCCGAGGACCTCGGCTACGACGTGCTGGTCCTGCGCGACCACTTCGTCGCCGAGCCGTTCGGCGATCAGCTCGCGCCGATGGTGGCGCTCGCGTCGGCCGCGTCCGTCACGAGCACGCTGCGGCTCGGCACGATGGTCCTCGCGAACGACTACCGGCATCCGGTGCTGCTCGCCAAGGAGGCCGCGACCCTCGACCACCTGTCGGGCGGACGGTTCGAGCTGGGCGTCGGCGCGGGCTGGATGCGCGAGGAGTACCAGGCCGCGGGCTTGCCGTTCGACCAGGCGGGCACCCGGGTCGGGCGGCTGGAGGAGTCGCTGCAGATCTTGCGGAGCCTGCTCGCCGGCCAGAAGACCACGTTCACCGGCGAGCACTACCGCGTCGAGGGCCTGACCGTGTTCCCGCCGCCCGGACGGCGGCCGCCGCTCGTCGTCGGCGCCGGGAGCGGCCGCATGCTCGGCATCGCCGGACGGTACGCCGACACCGTGGGCATCCTGCCCCGCGCCCTCCCCGACGGGACGATCTCCGACGAGATCACCGAACGGCTCCCGGAGACCATCGCCCGCAAGGTCGCGCAGGTCCGGGAGGCGGCGGAGGCCGCGGGCGGGCGGGACGTCGAGCTGAGCATGATGGTCACGCCCACCTTCGGCCCCGATCCACGGGCCGCCGCCGCGAAGATCGCCGTCATGCGGGGCTGGGGGACGTCGTCGGCCGAACTCGTCCTCGACATGCCGTCCCAGTTCGTCGGGCCGCCCGAGCACGTCGCCGAGCAGATGCTCGCCCGCCGGGACCGCTACGGCTTCACCTACTACCAGGTGCCGGACGCGATGATGGAGGAGTTCGCACCCGTCATCCCGCTCCTCACCGGGTGACCCGGCCGGGCCGGCGCCGCGCGATGAGCGCGACCGGCGCCCCGCCGGGGCGGCGCGGGGCGACGGCCGTCTGCACCGCGCGCCGGGCGGTCGCCCGAACACCGCGATGCGGCGAGCATGTGACCGCGTACCCGCCGTCACAAGGGTCGCGTTCCAATGAGTGAAAACGGCGTCTTGTCGGTTCGAGCCGGGGTGGCGCACCCTGCCACCCATGACCGAATCGTCGTCCAATGACGCACCTCAGCGGGTCGCACTCGTCACCGGCGCGGCCGGCGGCCTCGGCCGGGAGTTCGCCATCGCGCTCGCCGGCCGCGGGCACCGGGTCGCGGGCCTCGACCTCGCCGACATGTCCGGCACCGCGGACCTGATCGGCGAGGCGTTCCATCCCGTCCGCGCGGACGTGACCGACCCGGTCGAGGTCGAGGCCGCGGTGGAGGAGACCGCCGCCCGGTTCGGCGGCCTGCAGATCGTGGTCAACAACGCCGGGATCTACCCGCCGCTGGAGTTCGAGAAGACGACGCTGGACGACTGGCGGCGGATCATGCGGGTCAATCTGGATGGACCGTTCCTTGTGTCCCAGGCCGCACTGCCGCACCTCAAGGCCGCCGGGTGGGGACGGATCGTCAACATCGTCTCGGCGGTGGTGTTCCTCGGGCCGCCCGACCTGGTCGCCTACACAACGTCCAAGTCCGGGCTCGTCGGGTTCACGCGGGCGCTGGCCAGCGCGACGGGCGCGTACGGGATCACGGTGAACGCGATCGCGCCGGGCCTCACCCGCACCGACATGGCGGCGCGCACCACCGGCGCGGACGGCGGCTTCGAGCGGGTACGCGGCAAGCAGATCATCCCGCACGTCGAGGAGCCGGCCGATCTTGTCTCTACGCTGCTGTACGTGTGCGACGAGGGCAGCGGCTTCCTCACCGGCCAGACGATCAACGTCGACGGCGGCTCCGCCATGCACTGACCCTCGCGCCCACCGCCCGCCGATGGGTGGGGCCCTCGCCGTCCCCCTGCCGCCCCGCCGCTCCCGACTTTCCCGACCGCTCCCGACCTCCCCCACGACCGCCCTCACGGGCACTGAAAGGCAGAACATGAGGCCGATCGAGGCGCTGCTGGAGATCGCCCGGGACGAGGGCGTGAGCCGCATCTTCGGCAATCCCGGCACGACCGAGCTTCCCCTGATGGACGCCCTGGTGGAGGCGCCCGACCTGCAGTACGTCCTGGGCTTGCAGGAGGGGTCCGTGGTGGCGATGGCGGACGGCTACGCCCGCGCGTCGCGCCGGACGGCGATGGTCAGCCTGCACGTCGCGGCGGGCGTCGCGAACGGGCTGATCGGGATGCTGAACGCGATGCGGTCCCGGACCCCGCTGGTGATCGTGGCCGGGCAGCAGGACCGGCGGCATCTCGTCCAGGACCCGATGCTGTCGGGCGACCTGGTGGGCCTGGCGTCGGCGGCGACGAAGCACGCGTTGGAGGTGCAGCACGCCTACGACCTGCCGATCGTGCTGCGGCGCGCGTTCGCGCTCGCGGCGCGTCCGCCCGCCGGGCCGGTGCTGGTGTCGGTCCCGATGGACCTGCTCGAAGAGGTCACCGACGTCGCGGTGCCGGCGCGCTCCCCCGTCACGGGCCCCGGCCCTGCGGCGGCCGCGGACGCCGCCGCGCTGCTGGCGCGCGCCCAGCGCCCGGTGGTGATCGCCGGGGACGGGGTCGGGCGGGCGGGTGCCGTCGCCGACCTGGTCGCGGTGGCCGAGCGGCTCGGCGCGGCCGTCTACCACCAGCCGATGAACGACGGGATCGACTTCCCCACCGGCCATCCCCTGTACGCGGGGATGCTGCCGCCGCACAACGCCGTCATCAGGGAGAAGCTGTCCGCCTACGACGTGGCGTTCATCGCCGGTTGCCACGCGTTCATGCCGCACCACTACACGCCCGGCCCGGCCGTCCCGGACGGGCTCGCGATCGTGCAGGTGGACGAGGACCCGGCGGAGATCGGCCGGAACTTCGCCGTCCGGCACGGCCTGACGGGCGATCTGCCGGAGACGCTGTGGGCGCTCGCCGGGCAGCTGGACGGGCTCGTCCCCGACGCGCGGGAGCGGATCGAGCGGCTCGGCGCGCGGCACGCGGAGGAGCGGGGCAAGGTCGAGGAGGCCGCGAAGGCGGCGTACGGGGCGTCCCCGATGGCCCCGGCCGCCGCAGCCCACGCCGTCGCGTCCGGGCTCCCCCACGGGACGGTGGTGGTGGAGGAGGCGATCACCGTCGGGCTGAAGCTGCGCGAGGTGCTGCGCCAGGACCTGCCCCGCTCCTACGTGCACACGGTCGGCGGCGGGCTCGGCTGGGGCATCGGCGCGGCGATCGGCACCCGGATGGGCGACCCGGAGCGTCCCGTCGTCGCGGTGCTCGGGGACGGCTGCGCGATGTTCGGCCTCCAGGGGCTGTGGAGCGCCGCCCGCTACGAGGTCCCGGTGGCGTTCGTCGTGATGAACAACGGCGAGTACCGGACGCTGAAGAACACGCTCGATCAAAGTGGCGGATCGTCGGCGAAACACGGAGAATACATCGGCATGGACCTCGCACCCCCCGCGCTCGACTGGCAGAGCGCCGCGCGCCTGTTCGGCATCGACTCGATCCGGGCCGGTTCGGCGGCCGAGCTGCGGGACGCGGTCGCCGGTGTCAAGGCGCTCGACGCCCCGCTGCTCATCGAGGCCCCGATCACCGGCCATGGGGACGATGCCTGATGCCCTTGGCCAGGCACTCCGCCCGCTTCCCCGCACTTGCCGACCGGCATGATCGCGGTGACCATCGGGATATGGACCCCGAAGGTACGGGCGAGGGGCCGCCGAGGTCGGTGCTCGCACGCGGCCTCAGCCTCCTGGACGCGTTCGGTTCCGCCGACACCGAGCTGAACCTGACCGAGCTGGCCGCCCGGACCGGCCTGCCGAAGCCGACCGCGCACCGGCTGCTGAGCGAGCTGGTGCGGTGGGGCGGCGTCGAGCGCACGGAGACCGGCTACCGGCTGAGCATGCGGCTGTTCGTGCTGGGCCAGCGGGCACCGCGGCCGCGCGGGCTGCGCGAGGCCGCGCTCCCCTACCTGGAGGACCTGTACGAGGCGACGCACGAGAACATCCACCTCGCCGTCCTGGACGGGATGGACACGCTGTTCCTGGAGAAGGTCAGCGGGCGCCGTTCCATGCCCATCGTGTCGCGGGTGGGCGGACGGCTGCCCGCGTACTGCACGGCGACGGGGAAGCTGTTCCTCGCGTTCGGGCCGCCCGAGCGGCTGCAGAGGGTTCTGGACGCGGGCCTCGTCCGCTACACGCCGCACACGATCATCATGCCGGGGCTGCTGCAGCGGGAGCTGGCCCGCACCGCCGACCGCGGTTACGCCGTCAACCGGGAGGAGTCGGAGGCCGGGGTGTCCGCGGTGGCGGCGCCGGTCCTCGACCACCGGCGCCGCGTGATCGCCGCGATCTCCATCACCGGGAACGTGTGCCGGCTGGACCTGGACCGGCTGGCCCCGGCCGTCCGGACCGCCGCGCTGGCGCTGTCGAGGGAGCTGGCCCGGGAGAGCGCCGCCGGTGAACTGAAAACGGGGATCCCCCGGTGATCTTTCGATACCGGGAGATCCCCGATTTTCCATGCACCGGCAGCCCTGTGCCGGGTCTGGAAGAGACCGCGCCCACGCTGTGAGCCATTTCACTCAGGGGCTGAGCCGCTTCACTTCACGGCTCGGGCGCGGCCTCAGGTCATGAGCCGAAAGGCCTGGGCTTGCCCTTCTTGCCGGCGCCGGAGCCCCACTTCAGGACTTCCCACTTGATGCCCTTCAGGTGCCCTTCGCCGCCACCGGCGTTGTACTTGCTCTGCGGCTTCTTGCCGTCCAGCAGGTACCGGAAGGTGTAGGTGTCGAGGTCGAGCATGATGCCCTTGTGCGACGGCCTGCCCGGCCCGCGGTCGCCGACGAAGCCGGTGACGCTGCGGCCGTTGTAGCTGACCTTGACCTTGGTGTGCATGGGCCAGCTCGGGCTGGCGAACAGGCCCTTCTGCATCGGCTTGCCACCGGCGGGGGCGCCGGTGTCGCCGTTCACGCCGGAGCCGTCATCCCAGAAGTAGGACGCGGTCGTCTTGCCGCTGAGCAGGACGCGGGGGTCGTTCTTGCCGCGCTTGCTGTCCGCGGCGGAGTCGCCCTTCGACCCGGACTTGTCCGAGCTCTTCGGGGCGTCCTTGTGCTGGCCGGTGGTGCTGGCCTCCTGCGAAAGGTTCTGCTGCTCGCTGGGAGCGGAGTCATCGCTTGCGGCGGCCACACCGGCCACGAGCATGCCCGCGAGGGCGGTACCGGTGACGCCGGTCAGGATGACATTGATCGCTCGCTGCTGCATGTGTTTCCTTCGTTCGGGGAACAGGGCTGCCGCTTCGCACCGGGCGGCGCTGGGCCGGGATCCGGGCATGGAGAAACGGCTCCGAGACTCAGGACTCGGGAGACACCGCCGCGAGAAAGACCCGCTTGGAACGGTCCAGGCGCATGCCTGACCGCGCCCGCGACCAAGGGCGCACGACCGTCCTTGGGCGTGCGCGTATCACGGACTTCGATGAAGCGGGAGAAATGCCGACCGGGGGCTCATTGGCTCCACGCGGTGCACGGCCGGTGCATGGTACGGCCGCTGTTCGGCATCGTGGATCCCGCCTGGCGGGCGGGAAGCGACGGCTCTGCGATTGGCCGGGTCAACGGTTCATGACCCTGACCTGGGGTCGACTATATACGGCATTACCGTGCTTTCGCCAAACGGGCGATTTCTTTACCTTTGACCAGGTAGATCTTTTATCGGGGAAGTGACCCGGAGCGCCTTTCCCATAAGGCCTTCCGCCCAGTCGGCATGGGTCGAGCCCCAAGAAAAGGATCTTTACACTCCCATGGCCCGGACCACTCCAGACGGCCTGGGAGGGCCTCGAACAGCGTCAAAGCCGGGAACCGGCGGGGCCTAAGGGGGCCTCTGGGCGGACCTTTGGGCGCCGGCAGTCGCTCAGACAGCCGGCGGCACGGAGGCCGGCCCGGGACGGCGTCGAAGCCGGGACCGGCGGGAGCGAGCGGCTCCCGTTCGCCCTGACGCCCGCTCAAACGGGCAGCGGCGCCGAGGGCGGCCCCGGACGGCGTCAAAGCCGGAAACCGGCCGGAGGCAAAGCCGGAGCCGCTCAGCCCTGGTAGCCGCTCAGCCCTGGTAGCCGCTCAGACGCGGGCAGGGGCGGCATGGAGGGCGGGGCCGGCATGGAGGGCGGGCCGGCCGTCGGCGTCCGGACGCCGAAAGCCCCCGCGACCGCCGGGGCGGTGCGGGGGCTGGCGATGCACACACGAGACGGCACAGAGGCCGGATGAGCGCGGTAGGCGGAGCCGAGGAGGGCTGCGCGGAGTCAGCGCGCCGGGTAGATCGGCGCCGGCACGAGCGGCGTCGGGCCCGTCCCGCCGATGAACACCGAGGTGCCCTGCTGTGGCGGAATGAACGGTGACTCAGCGTAGCCGGGCTCCGCATAGGCGGGGTCGGCGTAAGCAGGGTTCGCGTAGCCGGGGTCCGCGTAGGCGGGCTCCGCATAGGCGGGCTCCCCGAACGGGGACACCGCGGCCACAACGGGCCCCTGCGCTGCAGGGACGCCCTGGGGCATGGGCGGCGGGACGGATGGCGGCACATGCGTGCCACCGCCCCACTGCGGCTCCCCGGCCGGCGCGGCGCCCGGCGCGGAGTTCCGCTCCAGGGCACCCCGCTCCATGCGGCGTTCGGCCAGCAAGGCCATCAGCGCGCGGGCCGTGTCGGCGTCCAGCCGGAGCAGGACGCTCGGCGTCCCCGTCTGGTCGACGAACGGGGAGACCGATGGTTCGGTCGGGGCGTGCGGCAACGCCGCCCGCATCTCCTCACGGAGATCCTGGGCCAGTCGCAGCGCCTGTCGGTCACTGTCGCTCAAGTGTGCGTTCATCGCGATCTCCGGGGAGTTCACGTGCGGGAGGTCCGCGCTCATCCTGCTAGGGATGGCGTGCAGGTGCAAGAGCTGATGCACGTGCATTTTGGAAAAGTTCCCCCCGTAACCGGGGCGTCCCTCGCTCGTTCCCGATCACTCCATCCCGCGCTTGCCCGGCGTCCAGAACGGTTTGACCAGCACGGACTTGCGCGGCCAGCCCCGTTCGCCCACCAGGTGGGCGCGGACGGCCTGCACGGTGCGCGCCTCCCCCGCCACGTAGGCGACCCCCGGCTCCTCCGGCAGCTTCAGGCCGCGCACGGCGTCCACGAGCGTCTCCGAACGGCCCGCCGGGGCGTCACCGCGATGGCGCCAGGTCAGCTCGTCTCCGCGCGGCAGCGGCAGCCGGTCCTCGGGCCGGGCGACCTCGATCACGCCGTGCACCGGGACGAGCCCGCCGCGGCCGGCCGGCTCCGGTCCGCCGCCCCGGCCGTCGAGGCCGTCGAGGCCGTCGAGGGCCCGGAGCATGGCGCCGAACGCCACCGAGGCCGTCTCCTCTCCCGCGAACACGTGATAGGCGGCCGGACGCAGCCCGAACGTTCCCTCCGGCTTGCCGAAGACGACCTCCTGGCCCGGCCGGGCGTTCCGCAGCCAGCGCACGCCGGGCGCGTCCGCGTCGTGGTCCATGACGCACAGCTCCAGGACGCCGGCGTCCGCGTCGTAGTCCCACACCGAGTAGGTGCGCAGCGCATGGCGGACGGCGCCGCTCACCCACGTCCGCGTGGCCGTGATGTCCGCCACATGAAGGCGGATCTGCTGGCCGGGCGTCCAGGCCAGGCCGGGGACGCCGCCGACGCGGATCCACCGCATCCGTCCCGGGGCGGGCCGGACCTCCTCGATACGGCCGCGCACGAACATCAGGTCGAGAATCCGCCCGCGCACGCCGCGAGCGCTCGCTCCTGCCACCACGATCCCTCCTTGCGATATATCTCGTTATCGCCAAGACACGATATATCGCCAGTGCTCCCGGTGCCAGGGATCTTGGGGACGGCGGGCATCCTGGACGGGTGACAGACATCCTGAGCGTCCGAGCTCTCAACCGGGCCACGCTCGCCCGGCAGCTCCTGCTGGCGCGGGAGCCGATCACGGTCACCGAGGCGGTGCGCCGGCTGTGCGGGATGCAGGCGCAGGAACCCAAGCCGCCGTTCCTGGGGCTGTGGACGCGCCTGGACGGTTTCCAGCCGTCCGACCTGCACGGCGCCCTGCACGACCGGTCGCTCGTCCGCGCCACGATGATGCGCGCCACGCTGCACCTGATGACGGGCGACGACTACACGGCGTTCCGCACGACGATGCAGCCCATGCTGGACGGCGCCCTCCGCGTCCTGGGCGACCGCGCCCAGGGCTTGGATCTGGAGGAGGTCGTCCCGGCGGCGCGCTCCCTCCTCGCGGAGGAGCCCCGCACGTTCAGTGAGGTGCGTGCGCTCCTCCAGGAACGGTTCCCGGACGTCAACGATCGGGCTCTGGGCTATGCCGTCCGGCTCTGCGTGCCGTTGGTCATGGTCCCCACTCAGGACAGATGGGGCTTCCCTCGTGCGTCGCGCTTCACGCCGGCCGACGAATGGCTGGGCATTGCCCCGGCGGCGGAAGCGGCGATGGACGAACTGATGCTCCGCTACCTGGCCGCCTATGGGCCGGCATCGGCCGCCGATGCGCAAACGTGGTCCGGGCTGTCCGCGTGCGGCGACGCATTGGACCGGCTGCGTCCACGCCTCCGCGTTTTCGCCGATGACAAAGGCCGTGAACTGTTCGACCTCCCTGACGCCCCGCGTCCCGGTGAGGACGTTCCGGCACCGGCACGATTCCTGCCGGAGTTCGACAGCCTCGTTCTGGCGCACGCCGACCGCAGGCGAATAATCTCCGACGCGCACCGGCCGTCCCTCACCACGAAGAACCTGCGTGTCCGGGCGGTCTTCCTCTGGGACGGCTTCGCACGCGGCATCTGGGAGACGGAGTACAAGCGCAAGGTCGCCACGCTTCGGTTGCGCCCGTTCGAGCGCCTCCCCCAGGCGGCCATTGACGAACTGTCCAATGAGGGAGAGTCGCTCCTAAGGTTCATCGAACCGGATGCAAAGGAGACGGTCGTGTCCGTAGCCGAGGACGGCTGACACGCACCACCAGAGCCGTACGCCCCCATTTGGATTGGCGCTCGGCTTGCGCGGCGGACCTTATCGATCCGGCGCGCCAGGCGGAAGCGCCCATGCGCCACCACATGCGGACATGACCCTGTGAGCGTGGACAACTCCGAATAGTGATCAATCCGATACCCGTACTGATTGAAAGATCCATAGTTTGGGTTCAAGCTGTCTCCGACGTCTGGAATGCCCCCGCCCGTTCCTTCCGACCGCCGACAGGACGCGACCAATGTTCGAGATCTGGGAGACGAGCGAGCCGGCCCGGCTCATCAGCGACGCGGGGAGCCTGAAGGTCGCGCTGGAGAAGGTCGACACGATGTGCCGCCTCCGGCATGACCAGGCCGTGGCGCACATCGGCGAGACCCGCGAGGGCTACAACTTCGAGATCAGGAACCGCGAGGGGAAGGCCCTGGCGCGGCTGAGCTACGTCCCGGACACGTCCCGCGCCTACCAGAGCGTCGTGGTCGAGGAGATGCGCGGAGACGACGAAGAGTAGGAGCACCCCGTCTCCTACCCCAGCCCCTGGCCGGAACGGCCGGGGGCTTTCGCTTGAGGACGCCTACGGCCGCGTCCCCCAAGAGACTGTCACCGGCAGATGGCAGGATGCCTGGTGCCCATGTGACGCGGATGACGGGAGTGGCCGTGCGGAAGGCGTGGCGGCGCGCACACCCCGGAGAAACCTCCGGCCCCTCGCCGGAAACATCTCTCACAGCGGCCGCAAACGACCTGACAGCGCAGGCCGTATACGCGCTCGCACGAGGCGACACCGCCGCCTTCAACCGCCTGGTGACCGCACTCACCGCCGCCCCAGGCCCGGTCAGCCAGGACGAATGGTGGCTCGCCACCGCCGGATGTCTCGCCACCCAGATGCGCCAGGGGATCACCACGGCCTGGGAAATGGGCTGGCAACCGGCCGATGTGGTCAGATTCACGTCCCGCCGCCGTACGGCCAGGCACGCACGCCTGGCGACGGACGCGATCTCAGCCGAGATGAAGGCCTACTCCAGCGCGACCGTGGACGACCAATGGCATGAGCAACTCGCCGCCCTCGGGGCGGAGACATGGTGGGAGAACGACGACCACCCAGGCGCCTGGTGTAAGCGCGAAGGCGTCGAGCACGCGGCCTACGTCGTCTCAGCGCTCGAACTCGTCCATCTCCTGGGCAACCTGCCGCGGCTGCCGCGAATAGGTCCTCCCCCAGGCACGTCCAGCACCACCACTCCGCCCGGACGCTCCTCGCGTGCCGCCTCGTCGACGCCACGCGAGGTCGACCAGCGAACGCTGGGAAGAGTCAGAGCACTCTTGGCCAAGGCGGAGTCCACCGAGTTCCCCGAGGAAGCGGAGGCACTCAGCGCGCGCGCCCAGGAACTGATGGCGCGCCACAGCATCGACCACGCGTTGCTGGCCGCGGAGACGGGTGACACGACCGCTCCGGCCGGACGGCGCATTCCGGTGGACAACCCCTACGACGCGCCCAAGGCGGTCCTGCTGACGGTGGTGGCCGAGGCCAACCGCTGCCGCGCGGTGTGGCATCGGGAGTTGGGGTTCTCCACGGTCCTCGGGTTTCCGGCCGATCTGGCGGCGGTGGAGATGCTGTTCACGTCGCTGCTCGTCCAGGCGACGGCGGCCATGGTCAACGCGGGTCCCAGGCGCGACGCGCGGGGACGGTCACGGACGCGTTCGTTCCGCCACGCCTTCCTGAACGCCTACGCCGCCCGTATCGGGGAGCGGCTGCGGGACGCGGCGGAGCGGGCGGCCGCGGGCGCCGGCGGGAAGGATCTGCTTCCCGTGCTGGCCGCGCGCGACCGGGCCGTCGACCATGCGGTCGGCACGATGTTCCCGAACCTCGCCAAGGGACGGGCGGGTTCGGTGTCCAACTACGAGGGTTGGGTGGCCGGGCGGGCGGCCGCTGATCTCGCCAGTCTGAACGGCCGCCTCGAGGTCACCGGGACGTTCCGCCGTTCCTAGCGCACGGCGTCCCCCCGGGGGGCGAGGGGGACATCCGATCATCTGTTCGTTCTTCCTACTCTCGGGAGCGGTCAGGCCCTCTTGCGCCTGGTGTTGCCGCCGCGGCCACGCAGCGGCACGCCCGCCTCCTTCAGGACGTTGTAGATGAACCCGTACGACCGTCCGGTCTCGGCCGCCAGGTCACGGATGCTCTCGCCCTTGGCGTACCGCGGCGCCAGCTCCGCGGCGAGCCGGGTGCGTTCGGCACCGGTGACGCGGGTGCCCCTGGACATCGTTCTGGCCACGGGGACCTCCTCTTCGCAAGGCTGCGCAGCGCGGGCAGTCCCCGCAGCTCACAGCAGTGTTGATCTCCCCAAGGTACACATTCCCCCGATTAGAGCGTCGATGCCGCGCGAATCACCGCGAATTCGGCCGAAGCTGGTCTTTTTCGTGGTGAACGGCGTGTCGCCCCCTGGACGTACGGCGTGTCGCCCCGGCCGTGGCGCGCGTCGCCCGCCGGGGAGACCACGACACACCGTCGAACACGCCCCAGGAGCCGAAATCCCAGGCAGATCGGGGAGACGGGGCCGGTTCTGGCACGATTCACTACAACCCAACGGATCGCGGACGCTGGAGGAGCCATGCCCGAGGACGCAACGACAGAGTTCTGGAAGGACCTGAAGCCGCTCGAGAACGCGCAGAAGCCGGACGCGCTGCCCGAGCTCTACCTGTCGAAGGTCGCCACCGACGACGACCGCTACTACGTGCCGTTCACCGAGACCGTCGGCTCCCGCCCGCTGTGGATCAACGTCAAGGACAACTCCTGGTCGGACATCCTGCGCGCGACCAGCGCCGGCCTGGTGAACCGCCACTACCACCCGCACGAGGTGTTCGCCTACACCATCTCCGGGAAGTGGGGTTACCTCGAACGTCCCTGGACGGCCACGGCCGGGGACTTCGTCTACGAGGCGCCCGGCGAGGGCCACACGCTCGTCGCCTACGAGAGCGGCGAGCCGATGAAGACGATGTTCATCGTGAAGGGCCCGCTCATCTGGCTGGACGAGAACGGTGAGGCGGACGGCTACTTCGACGTCCACGACTACATCGCGATGTGCCGCGAGCACTTCGAGAAGGTCGGCCTGGGCGCGGACTTCATCGACCCGCTCTTCCGCTGAGAACGGCGACGGCTCGGCCTCCCCTTGGAGGCCGAGCCGTGACTTATCCCCAGAACGGGGTTCTACTGCTCCCATCCCGGACGGCCGCGCATGCTGGTCACATCCTGTCGCGGCAAGGAAGGAGCGGCCTGATGGCCACGATCACGTTCCCGGTTCCGTCCACCACGACCTCCCGGTTCGCCGTCGCCGCCGAGAACGTCCCGCACGACCTCGCCGATCTGCTCCGCCGAAGCAAGCCCGCGCCCTTCCACGCCCACATCGCCGGACGGCTCGGCTCGCCCCAACTGCAGGTCACCCGCGAAGAGCTCACCTGCCTGCGCTGGGATCCCGGTCTCGTCAAGCCGGCCCGGCCCGAAGACCGCCGGGCCGCGCGCGCCTTCAACGACGCGGCAGAGTTCGCCGTTGTCACCGCCTTCGCACCCGTCACCGACCAGCCCCGGTGCGCACAGGTCGCCCGCTCGGCCGCGAACGCCATCGCGGAAGCCATCGGCGGGATCACGGCCGACCTCGTCACCGGCCACATCCTGGCGCCGTCCCCCACGGAGAGAACGCGCTTCGTGCTCGCCGACCACTGGCTCGGCGACGTCCTGCCGCCATACCGCGCCAACGGCCACTGCACCGCCGCGGAACCCGAACTGGACCCGGAGGGCGTGAACGGCTGCGCCTGCGTCCACCTGCGCACCCGCGGTCTCCGCCGCTTCGGCCTTCCCGAGATCCAGATCAGCGACGTCGCCTGCCCGCACGACCTGGCGGCCCTCAACGTCCTGCGCACCACGGCCCGGCGCCTCCTCACCGACCACTGGACCTGGCTGGCCACCGGCCCAGCCGCCCGAACCCGGACGATCGTCGCCGACCTGCACCTCGCACAGCGCGACTTCAACGACTTCTGGGGAACCTCACGCCGCGTCCGCAGCACACCCCCTGCCCCGTTCGGAGTGCACCTCTCCCTAATAACTCCACGCCTACTAGCCGTCGCCCCACCCACAGACTTCGACGGCACAATCAACGACTGGCTGTGGGGCGACACACTTCCCCTGGGCATGCACGACCTACTGGAATCCCCCGCAGACCCTTTCCCAACCGCCGCCTAACCACCACACCCCGCCCCCACGCCCACGCCCACCCCCACGCCCACGCCCACGCCCACGCCCACGCCCACGCCCACCAGCAACCCACAGACCTGCCCCTTCACCAAACCCCAGCCCAAATGACAGTTCCCACATGGTCGCCGCCCAGCACACCACGAGAGGAACTGAACGCCCGCATGCCAAACTAGGAAACTCGAGCGAAGGCACCCAAGCCCGCACAGCTAGGCACCGCCCAACTACCCACTCGAGTTCCGCGCCCACCTGGACGCGGGGCGAGCCAAGGCACCCCTCCAGAGCCGGGCACACGGGCATTGCCAACGCAAACCCCAGCATGGGACCAGCAAGCGCATGAGCCTGTCAGCGCAGGACCGCGGGCTCGGCCACGCGGCCCACAACTCGGAGCCAACCAAAGCGCGCCGCCCAGCAAGCATGTCCCTCAAGCGCGGATCCAGCTCGACTCGGAAACAGGCCAGCCCAGAGGCGGATCGGCGCAAGGCCAACCGGGGCAGCCCACAACGCAAGGCACAGCAACCGCGGCGCAAGTCGGCGCAGCCCTAGCCGCACAGATCCCAGAACGGAGTCAACCAACGAGCCCTAACGCCAACGTGACCCTCCGAACCCAGGCCCAACCGACACGAATCCGGGCCAACGCAAGGACAGGCCAACACAGAACAAGCCGGCAGGGCCCCCAACCGCGCAACCCCCGCACGACCCAGCCAGTGAGCTCCCATCACTGAGCCCAGCCATCGTGGCCTTCAGCGCGGCCTCTGCCCACACAGGGACCGGCCAGCTCGGGGATGAGCCTCTGCAGGCGCAAACAAAGTCGACACAGGCTCATCCGCGCAGCCCCCAACTCGGAGCCAACCGGCACGGCCTCAGGGCGAGACTAGCTCCAGCGTGCCCCTCAGGCGCGAACCAGCCGATAGTGGAGAAGGCCAACGCGGGGCCGGTCCGCGCGGCCCAGCAAGGGCAGCCCCAATACCGAGCCAACTTGCACGGGCCCGGCGTGGAACGGCGGGCGTCGACCGGTTCCGCTCGGCCGCCGCGTTCGCCTCCTAGTGTGGCGTCGCGCCGCTGGATGCCTCCTCCAGAGACGTCTAACGGCATCCGCTGTCGTGGGCCGGTGACCGCCAGTTCAACTGCGTCCTGCACATCATGGCCATCATTCAAATCCGCCGCCATACCGCTGGGCGTGGCTTCTACCAGCGCAAACGCGCCGAGGGCAAGAGCCGCAAAGAAGCCCTGCGCAGCCTGAAACGACGGCTCTGTGGCGTCGTTTCCCCGGCGATGATCAAAGACACGGATACCTCTCTGCTCACCGCCGCCTGACACAGGGAAGTGCCGTCAGCTGGACACTCCCGCGCAGCTCCCCCGTACTCGGTCGACCAACACGAACCTAAGGTCAGCCCTCAAGCACGTGGTCCAGATGGCGCGGAGGAAAGCCGGGGCGGGCGCAGCCAGCCAGCGCGGCCCGACCAGCGCGGCCCAACCAGCGCGGAGGCCGACCAGCGTGACCGTCAAGCACAGTCCTCAGGCGCGGGTCCAGTTGGCAGAGGAACGTCGGTGTGGGGCTTGGCTGGCGGGAGGTCGGGCGGCTCCGAGGGGCGGTGACGCCGAGTGAGACTTGCAACACCTGGTCGCTAACCCGGGTCGTGCGTCGTTGGGGCTCTAAGGCTGGTCGGCGTTTGCGGTTGCGCGTGCCCTCCGTCGTTGGGACGTCTCTCCAATGGTGCGTCTTCGGTAAATCCGCTGGAAGCGGGACTGATTCCTCGGTTGGCTTTCCCCTCTCCGGCTGCGCGGGTCGATGCGATGAGCCGGGGGACAATATCGGGTTTTTCGGATATGCCAGTCATTTCGCCAGAGGGATCACTGGATCGACTCCGAATGATCTTCCATTCGACTGCGCGCATTACTCAACGCTCCGTAGCCGGAGTGACTACGATCGGCATTCTCACGGTGACCGACGCGATCCCCCGGGGCGAAGATGAACCGTTTCCTCACACAACCCATACCTGCCTCAATGATCAGCGACTTGATTCGCTGTACCAGCGGGGTCTTGGGTTATACGGCCTTGGCCGGCGCCCTCTCCATCGGCTTGGCCACCCCTGCGGATGCGGTCACCCCCGCCTCGCCCGAGCCGCGCAGGTCGATACCACCGATCTGCCGGCACGCCGTGATCTCCGGCGACAGGCACAGCGCCCACAAGTGCAGGGAGGCATGGCTGGCGATGTACGAGAGGTCTCGCAGGCGGTCAGGACGCGGCCGGGAATTCACTCGCAGAGGCGACCGATTCGACTGGAAGTTCAAGGTCAAACGATGGCCGCCATCGGCGGGACAACCCAAGGAGCCCGCCCCCCGGCCGACCGTGCCGGACGCTCCGAGCACCCCTCGCCCCACGCCTGAACGGCCGACGCCCGCACCCCCACCCGTTTCCTCGCCGACACCGACGCCCACCGGAGCCCAGGCACGGGACCTTGACTCGCGCCCGTCCGCGCTGCAGCCGGTTCTGCTCCTCGGCCTCCTCATTCCCGCGGCCGCGGCGATCTGCTACCCGTTCCGGCACCGCATCTATGCCGCCGCCGGCCTGCCCGCGTTCTCCACGGCCACGGCCACGACCACGGCGGCACCACCCGCCCGGCTCACCTATCACCCTGTGGCCGACCCGTTCGCCGCTCCGGTCACAGGACTGACGGGCCCGGGCGCCGTTTCCGCCGCGCGGGCACTGGCCCTGACAGCCATCGACGAGCAAAGCGAAAGCTCACTTGTCGTCGTTCCGCGACCCGACGCCACCCTCCTTTTCGGACTCGGCGAGGACGAACTCCTCGACGACGACACCGCCGGCCTCTTCATTCCCGGCAACCTGGACGCCGCCCTGGCCTATCTGGAGACAGAACTCGCGATCCGCAAGAACACGGGCGCCGAACAGGGGCGACGTCTCCTTCTGGTGGCCGATTGCACGGAAGAGACGGAGCGGATCGAGACGCTCCTCGGTCGCCACCCCGGCGGCGTCGCCGCGATCCTCACCGGCGCCTGGACGGGAGATCGGGCCATCGTCGATGACGATGGCCTGGTCGATGCACCTTCAAGCCTCGCCTCCGCGCTCCCCGAGCGCATCCCTGCCGTCTCCCGTACCGAAGCGCGTGACCGTCTCCTAGCGGCTCTGGCCCGCCAACGGCAGGACCAGAAAACCGGCTCAAAACGTCGTTCCACCCAACGCCGCCCCTGACCACCCATATCCAACCTGCTCGCTTCTCAGAAGCACCAATTGGTCGGGTAGGAGCCGAACCGGCCGACGTCCAGCCGACTTACGAGCATCCGGGCCCGCTCTCTGGCACGGGACGAAGGCGGTCAGTTGGGTTGTAGGAGTTAGCCATGCCGCGAGGAGGGCTCTCGGTGGACGGGTGCAGGGGTGGGATCTCGTGTAGGGGCGTGACTCGCAGCTCCCCTCACGACGCTTACCTGGTGACACACGTCCACCTGGTGACACACGCCTCTAGTTGGGCGGTGAGCCTTGCACGGCGTCGCTTCACGCTATGCACGTTCAGGTCCGCCTTGGCCTCGGTGGACCGGGTGGACTGGATACCTCCGCCGTAACTGACGCTCACTTCGAGACGCGCCGGGGTCTCTATTTGGGGTCCCGGCGCAGTGCCCGCTTGGTTCCTCGCGCCCGAGCGAGCACAACGGTGGTTCACCAGTGTCGGCTGAGGTGCGCTTCGGGTGCTGCAGGGCCCGCGTTTGGCTGAGGCACGCTTCGAGGCATTCGCTAGGACGGTGTCCGTTCTTGCCTTGTGATTTCGGCCCTGACGGCAGTGAGGCCCCGGATCGCGCGGCTGAGGGAGGCGATGTCCGGCGGCTGGTCGGCGTCTCGGTCCAGGTAGGCGGTGCATCGGAGCATCCAGCCACGGACGACGTCCTCCAACCTCGTCTCGGACCGTCGCGTCCGTTTCAGGGCCGTTTCGCGTTTCTCCTCGGCGACCCGCCGTACCAGGATCTCGTCCGCGCCGAGGGCGCGGACGTCGGCCAGCGAGTAGCGTCCGAGCTGGTCCGTCGCGAGGTCGCGCTCGGTGGCGATGCGCTCGAACGTCTTCCTGGGCCAGGACAGGATCGTCGCGGCTCCGCCGGCGTCGACGGTGTCGGTCAGCGGGCCCTTCCGGGCCGACACGACCGAACGCACGGCGTCGGAATCGAGCCGGTCGAGGTCTCGCAGGAGGTAGACCGGGTGGCCGCGGAAGGTGCTGATGACGGCGAGGTCTCCCTGCGCGGCGAGCACCTCGATGTCCCGCCGCTCGACGTCGAGCCCCAGTCGCGCGGCCAGCCTGGCGGCCGCACGGGCGGATCCGATCGGCGCCTCATCGCCGAATCTGGCGATGACCTGCTCGCCGCGTCCGCGGCACTCCTCGGCGAGGTTCGCGGACCATCGCTCCCCGTCGAGATCGGGTTCCGGGAGTATTCCGTGCTCCACGCCGACGCGCATCTGCCACCGGGAGAGCCCCAGGCGGGTGGCGAACT
Source organism: Actinomadura sp. 3N508 (assembly GCF_044326375.1). Taxonomy (NCBI): domain Bacteria; kingdom Bacillati; phylum Actinomycetota; class Actinomycetes; order Streptosporangiales; family Thermomonosporaceae; genus Actinomadura; species Actinomadura sp. 3N508. The sequence continues at coordinate 9,929 of NZ_JBIRAX010000021.1, read as the reverse complement.
GGTGGGCGCCGAATTGACCACGAACGATCTGTGCAGGCATTGTCGTGCCTTTCTTGCGACGGCGGGACGTTGACGCGATCAGCCTCGCCGACACGGTGCGCCAATAGCACTAGAATGTGGTTCTGTGGATAATCTGACGTGTGATTTGTCCATTTTGCGGGTTGTGGGGGGAATGCGGTGGGTCAAACTTTGAGCATGAACGCGATTCATCGGCTCGGGATCGGGTTGGCCGCGCTCGGGCGTCCGGCGTACATCAACGTCGGCCGGGCGGACGAAATGCCACCCGGCCGGAGCGTGGAGCAGATGCGCGAAGCGACCTGGGACGTTCTCGATACGGCCTACGCCAGGGGTGTCCGCTGGGTGGACGCGGCGCGGTCCTATGGCAGGGCGGAAGAGTTCCTCGGCGGGTGGCTCACCTCGCGCCGCCCGGCGGACGTGACGGTGTCGAGCAAGTGGGGATACACCTACGTCGGTGAGTGGAAGACCGACGCGCCGGTGCATGAGGTGAAGGAGCACAGTCTCGGCCGTTACCGGACTCAGTACGAGGAGTCTCGTGCTCTCCTCGATGGTTATCTGTCCGTTTATCAGGTGCATTCGCTCACTGAAGAAAGCCCCTTGTTCCAGGATGTGGGCCTTCAGGCGGCTGTTGCAGAAGCGGCCGCAGATGGTGTTCGCGTCGGCTTCTCTACCTCGGGGCCTGGGCAGGCCGACACGATCCGTCGCGCGGTGGCGCTCGAAGTGTCCGGACAGCGTCTGTTCAGCACCGTTCAATCGACGTGGAACGTCCTAGAGACCTCGGCAGAGGAAGCCCTACGGGAAGCGCACGATGCGGGCATGCATGTGCTGCTCAAGGAGGTTCTCGCCAACGGGCGGCTCGCCACACAGCCGCCCGCGGGCATGCAGAACGTGGCGGCCAGGAACCTCGTCCAGCCGGATGCTCTGGCCCTTGCCGCGGCCCTGAGCCGACCGTGGGCGGACACGGTCCTGATCGGCGCGGTCAGCACCGCACAGTTGGGCGCCAACCTGGTCGCGGCAGAAGTGTCGCTTGATGAGGAGGACCTCGAAGCGCTGGCCGACCTGAGCGTCGCACCGGAGGTCTATTGGGCCGAACGGAGCGTCCTCCCCTGGTCGTGACGCCCTGTTCGGCCGGACGCGCGGCGAGGGCATGGGACGATTGAGCACGCCCCAGCATGATCGGATGCCCATGCAGCCAGAGCTACCGGAAAAGATCGGCCCGTACCGTCTCGTCGCGCGGCTGGGCTCCGGTGGGATGGGCGAGGTGTTCCTCGGGGCGTCGCCGAGCAGACGGCTCGTGGCGGTGAAGGTGATCCGGCCGGAACTTCTGGACGACCCCAGGTGGAGGGCGAGATTCCGCCGAGAAGTGACCTCGGCGCAGTCGGTCAGCGGCTTCTACACGGCGCCCGTCGTCGACGCCGATCCTGACGCGGACCAGCCGTGGCTGGCGACGCAGTACATCCGGGGCGTGAGCCTCTCCAGTTTCGTCCAGGAGAAGGGGCCGCTCCGGGAACAGGCGGCCTGCCGGCTGGGCGCGGGGCTCGCCGAGGCCCTCATCGCGATCCATCGAGCGGGCATCGTCCATAGGGATCTGAAGCCATCGAACGTCCTGCTGGCCTCGGACGGGCCGAGGGTCATCGACTTCGGCATCGCGCGGCCACTCGATGCGCTGCCCCTGTCGAAGACGGAGATCTTGGGGACGCCGGCCTACATGTCACCGGAGCAGGCGCTAGGCGATCCCGTCGCGCCACAGAGCGATGTGTTCTCTCTCGGCTCGACGTTCGTGTACGCGGCCACCGGTGCGGCGCCGTTCGGGACGGGCCACAAGGTGCGCGCACGGATCGTCCATGGTGAGGCAGACCTCGCCCGGTTGCCCGACCCCATGCGCGGGCTGGTGACACGCTGCCTGCTGAAGGATCCTGCAGAGCGTCCTTCACCGGAGCAGGTCCTGGTCGCGCTGTCCACGCTCCTGGACGCCCACTACGGCGAGGAATGGCCGCCCGCCGACGTCGAGCAGTTGATCGGCGTGCAGGAACGAACGCTCGTAGAAATCACGTCCGAGCTTCCGACGCTCCGCGAACCACACCCGTAGCGGCTCAGGACAGGCCTTCCGCCAGCGCGTCCCAGAAGGCGGTCTCATACGCGTGCAGGAGACGTGCGGCGCGGACGGCCTCTTCCGGGTCGTCGCCGGAGGCGAGACCGGACGCGATGACGTCCATGGCCTGCTCCTCGAAACCGGGCGGCGATTCCGCGAAGAAGGTGAAGAAACCGACGTCCGCCTTGCTGAAGCCGTAGTGGGTGCAGAGGGCCTCCGCGATACGGAAGCAGTAGGAGCCCCACTCCTCCAGGTTGGCCAGCATGGCGAGGGCGACCTCGCTCGCGGTTCCGAACGCGGCCCTCTGCGCGAGGTAGGCCGGATAGACCTGCGCGAATGGCTTCGGCTCGTAGGTTCTGAGATTCTCGTCACTCTCGCCGAGCGCGGCGGCGAAGTCGCCGAGGAGAGCCAGCGCCTGTCCCTCGCCTTGCGCGAGCCCGAGGAACAGCTCGCCGGACGGCGCTTCGGGGAACCGTGCCGCCAGCAGCGCGAAGCTGCGCCGGTCGCTGCTGACGATCCGGTACTCCTCTGCGGCCAGCCAGACCAGGCGTTCCCTGGGCATCCCACCTGATTCCAGCAGCTCGACGAAACGGTTCTGGCTCGTCGCGTCCGCGATCTCCTGGCGGGCGCGGGCGGCGAGCCCCGTGGCGCGGTGACGGGTCATGCCACCACCGGAGCACCCGCGCGTGCCCGAAGTCAACGAGGCGGCCGCTGAAAAGCGCCGGTGATCACGCGGATACGATGATGAACGGAACGTCTACGCAGGTGTGGGACGCAGTTGGGAGTGAGGGCGCATGTCGGATTTCGAGCTGGGTCACGCGGGCGGCCGGATGCCTCTGGAGGTGACCGAGTCGACCGAGGGCCCCTCGGGACTGGTCGTGGGCAGCCTCCTCAAGGAGACCGGCCACGTCACGCTCGACCCCGGCTTCACCAACACGGCGTCCACCACCTCGGCGATCACCTACATCGACGGTGAGGCGGGCATCCTGCGCTACCGGGGCTACCCCATCGAGGAGCTTGCGGAGAAGTCGTCCTTCCTTGAGGTCGCCTACCTGCTCATCTACGGCGAGTTGCCCACGCCCGACCAGCTGAGCGAGTTCACCGACCAGGTCCGCATCCACACCCTGCTGGACGAGAAGTTCCGCGCGTTCTTCTCGGCGTTCCCGCGCAGGGCGCATCCCATGGCGGTCCTGTCGTCGGCGGTCAGCGCGCTGTCGACGTTCTACCAGGACAGTCTGGATCCGTTCGATCCCGAGCAGGTCAACCAGTCGAGTATCCGGCTCATCGCCAAGCTGCCCACCATCGCGGCCTACGCGTACAAGACCTCCAACGGCCAGCCGCTTCTGTACCCGGACAACTCTCTCGGGTACATCGAGAACTTCCTGCGCATGACCTTCGGGCTCCCGACGCAGCCGTACGAGATCGATCCCGAGATCGTGCGCGTCCTGGACATGCTGTTCGTCCTGCATGCCGACCATGAGCAGAACTGCTCGACGTCCACCGTGCGGCTGGTCGGGTCCAGCCAGGCGAACCTTTTCTCCTCGGTGTCCGCAGGCGTGGACGCGCTGTTCGGCCCGCTGCACGGCGGCGCCAACCAGGCCGTGCTGGAGATGCTGGAGCGCATCCACGAGAGCGGCGACGACATCGACGCGTTCGTCGAGCGCGTCAAGCGCAAGGAGCCCGGCGTCAAGCTGATGGGTTTCGGGCACCGCGTCTACCGCAACTACGACCCGCGCGCCGCGGTCGTGAAGAAGGCCACGGGCCGGGTCCTGGACGCCCTCGGCAAATCCGACCCGCTGCTGGACCTCGCCATGCGGCTGGAGGAGGTCGCGCTGAGCGACGACTACTTCGTCGAGCGCAAGCTCTACCCGAACGTGGACTTCTACACCGGCGTCATCTACAAGGCGATGGGGTTCCCGACCAACGCGTTCACCGTCCTGTTCGCGCTCGGACGGCTGCCCGGCTGGATCGCCCAGTGGCGCGAGATGATGAACGACCCGTCCACCAAGATCGGGCGTCCGCGCCAGGTGTACGTGGGGCCGGGAGAGCGTCACTACGTGGAGGCGTCGGCCCGCTAGGAGACCATCGGCTGGAGCCCACCGGCGAACAGGGCCCGCTCTACACCGGTTCTCACCAGAGCCGTTCCATCTCGCCTCGTGCAGGGCGAGCGGGTTCGCATGCCCGTCTGCTCTGGCCAGCGTTCTGCGGTGTGCGGGGTTAGCCTGAGAGCTGCGACTCCCCAGCGGAAGGCGGCTCCCACATATGCCCTCCCTTGTCGAGCAGAAGCTGTCGAGCCTGGATTTCTGGGCGAAACCCCAAGCCGAGCGGGACGAGTTCTTCACCGAACTCCGGGGAGAGGACAGGCCCGTGTTCTGTCCCCTGCCGAACGAGCCCGGGTTCTACGCGCTCACCCGGCACGAGCAGGTGGCCGAGGCGAGCCGCAAGCCGGAGGTGTTCAGCTCCGCGCCCACCGCCGTGGCGCTGGTCGATCCGCCGCCGGGGCTCGACGAGTACATGGGCTCCATGATCAGCATGGACGATCCGCGGCACGCCAGGCTCCGGCGGATCGTCTCCCGCTCCTTCACACCGCGGCTGGTCGAACGGGTCACCGGAGACGTCGCGGCCCTTGCGCGCCGCATCGTGGACGAGCTGGCCGAGCGCGGTCCGTGCGACTTCGTGGAGCATGTCGCCATGCCGATGCCCCTGCGGATCATCTGCTCGATGATGGGCATCCCCGAATCGGCGTACGACGACGTCATCGACGCCACGAACGTCATCCTGTCCGTCCTGGATCCGGACTACGTCAGCGAGGACGGCCGGGACCGTCCGACGGTGCTCGCGGAGAAGTTCTCCTACCTGCACGAGCTCATGGCGGACCTCGGGCGCCTGCGCCGCGAGAAGCCGACCAACGACCTGGTCACCGCGCTGACGAGCGCGAACATGGACGGTGAGGCGCTCAGCGACCGCGACCTCGGGAGGTTCTTCTCGCTGCTCGTCATCGCCGGCAACGAGACGACGCGCAACGCGCTGTCGCATGCCGTCGTCCTGCTCACCGAGCACGCCGCCCAGAAGGACGTCCTCGTCGCGGACCTGGACGGACACCTGCCCAGCGCCGTCGAGGAGATCGTCCGCTACGCCTCGCCGGTGACGTGGATGCGCCGCACTCTGTCTCGTGACTACGAACTGCAGGGCCACCTCTACCGTTCCGGTGACCGCGTGGTCCTCTACTACAACTCGGCCAACCGGGACGAGAACGTGTTCGAGGATCCCCACCGATTCGACATCACGCGCTCCCCCAACCCGCATGTGGGTTTCGGGTCCCCCGGACCGCATTTCTGCCTCGGCGCGCACCTCGCCCGCCGCGAGGTCACGGTGCTACTGCGCGAGCTGTATGCGCGTCTTCCGAACCTGCACGCCACGGACGCGCCGGTCAGGCAACGCAGCAGCTTCATCAACGGGATCAAGGCCCTCCCCTGCGCATTCTGACCGCCTTTATCCAGACATATCCGGCAGTTCGTTGGGAGTTATCCACAGGAAGCGATTTCTGTTCCACCGCTCGTGAATCTCCTCGAAGCTGGGTCGCACCAGCCGGTTCGAGCCCCCGAGGAGAGCGCCATGCACGTCACGATCACCGTTCCCGACGAGACGACCGCCGGCTTCGTCATCGCCACCGACCGGGACCCCGGCGACCTTCCGGCGGCGATCCGGCAGCGGCTCCCCGGGGCGTTCGCCGCGGCGGTGTCGGTCCGCCTCGGCAGCCCGCGGCTGATGGTCACCTGCCATCGCGCCGCGGACTCGCCCTGGGATCTGTGCGACGTGCGAGGAGCCGACGCGGACGACGCCGACCGGGTCCGGCAGGCCAGGCGCCACATCGGGGTCACGTCCGTCCTGCCGGTCAGCGACCTCCCGTCGGGGCCGCACCTCGCGCGCGCCACCGCCATGGCCGTCGCCGAGTCGCTCAGCGGCGTCCCCGTGGACGTCGCGTCCAACGAGGTCGTGCCCGTCGCGACGTTCGGACGCTTCGACGAGTTCGTCCTCGCCGACCACTGGCTCGGCGCGTCGCTGCCGCCGTACCGGAACTCCGGCGGCTGCACGGCCGCGGAGGACGACATCGACGGCTGCGCCTGCGTCGACCTCGCCACCCGCGGCCTGCACCGGTTCGGGCTGCCCGAACTGGAGATCACCGGCGTCGCCTGCCCGCATGACCTGGCCGCGCTCAACGTCCTCCGGACGACCGCGCAGCGGCTGCTGCCCCTGGGCAGGCACCCGGGCGAGCACACCGTGCCCGCCGAGCTGATGCTCACGAGCGCCGACTTCGCGGCGTACTGGGGGAACCGCGACCCGATGTGGGACGACGGGCCCCTCTCCATACGCCTGACGGAGACGGCTCCCAGCCGCCTGGCGATCCGGCCGCCGGCCGACTTCCCCGGCACGCTCAACGAGTGGCTCTGGGACGAACTTCCACCCGTTCTGCACGAGGTTCTCAGCTGCGAACCCGACCATCTCGCCGCCACCTGACATCGCCGGTCCGGGGGCTTCACCGGCTCCGCGCGAGGCCGTTCGTCCGTCAATTCGGCCGCGTCGGCGGAAACGGCGCAGTTCAGCCTACATAGCGCTGATTTATGGCTAAATGTGATGGTCCCTACGCGTTCATGAGATGTCAATCTCGACCTTGCAGGACGCGATGGCCGGCCACCCGCGCCACACAGCTCCCCAAGTACGTGTGCGCCCCCGCTCCCCCGGTCCGTCGTCGTGTCGGCCGCCGCCCCGCCCCCGCGGGGCGGCCTCACCCCCGCCCTGATGGAGGCATGCGGCTGTGAAACGCAGACATCATCTTCTGGTGACCACGGTGGTCACCGCGCTCGCGGTCACGGGCATGGCGGCTCCCGCCATGACGTCCACCGAAAGCGGTCGGGCCCCCAAGCCCGATCCGAAGGCGGCCGCGACGGCGTCGGCGGACGCGCTGATCGCCGGGAACGCCGCCGACCTGTACACCGGGAAGGACGAGAAGTACATCCGCACCCAGGTCGTCGGCACCCCCTGGGACCAGTACTACGTCGCCTACGAGCGCACCTACCGCGGGCTCCCCGTGGTCGGCGGCGACTTCGTGATCGCCACCGACGGGAAGGGCCGCGTCCGCACCCTGTCGGTGGCGCAGAACCAGCAGATCACGGTCGGCACCACCCCGAAGGTCACCGAAGCCGCGGCCGCGGGACACTCTCGCACCGCGCTGACCAAGCCGGACAAGGCCGACCTCAAGCCGCGCCTGGTCGTGCACGCGCTGGCCAAGCCCCGGCTGGCGTGGGAGACGATCGTGTCCGGCCGCGACGGCGACCAGCCGAGCCGGAAGAAGGTCTACATCGACGCGCTGACCGGCAAGCGGTTCGACGCGCAGGAGACCATCCAGGCGGGCACGGGCACCGGCATCTGGGGCGGCCCGAACCTGACCATCGGCACGACCCAGTCCGGCAGCACCTACTCGATGCGCGACCCGAACCGGGCCGGCATGACCTGCGCCGACTTCAGCGGCAACCGGATCTTCACCGGCCCGGACGACGTCTGGGGCAGCACGTCCAAGACCGACAAGGAATCCGGCTGCGTGGACGTCATGTACTCGTCCGCCGGTTTCTGGGACGTGCTGAAGTCCTTCGGGCGCACCGGCCTGCGGAACAACCAGTGGGCCCCGGCAAGGGTCGGCCTCAACGCCGTCAACGCCTACTGGAACGGCACCGACTCCCAGTTCGGCCACAACCAGCGCAACCAGTGGCTCACCTCGACCGACGTGGTGGCCCACGAGTTCGGTCACGGGCTCGACAACTTCACCCCCGGCGGCATGTCCGGCGGCGGCACCCAGGAGTTCGTCGGCGACGTGTGGGGCGCGGTCGTCGAGCACGCCCTCAACAACCCGAACGACACCCCCGACTACACCGTCGGTGAGCTGGTCGACCTGGTCGGCCGCGGCCCGATCCGCAACATGTACAACCCGTCGCAGGTCAACAACGACCCGAACTGCTACTCGGCCTCCGTACCGCGGATGGAGGTGCACAAGGCGGCCGGCCCCGGCAACCACTGGTTCTACCTGCTCGCCGAGGGCTCCCAGCCGGGCGGCGGCAAGCCGACCAGCCCGGTCTGCCAGGGCGGCCAGGTGACGGGCATCGGCGTCATGGAGGCCGCGAAGATCTTCTACAACGCGATGATGCTGAAGACGTCCGGCACCAGCTACGGCCGGTACCGGGTGCTGACCCTCACCGCCGCGAAGAACCTCGACGCGACCTGCCAGTCGTACAACAAGGTCAAGGCGGCCTGGGACGCCGTGCAGCTGGGCGCGCAGTCCGGTGAGCCGACCTGCACCGCCGGCGCGAACAACACCGCCGCCTACACGGTCGGGGGCGGCAGCCACCCAAAAGCGGCGGCGCCTGACATCAACGTCGAGAGCGTCAAGGCTCATTTGCAGCAGTTCCAGACCATCGCCAGCAGCAACGGCGGCAACCGCCGCGCCACCGGCCCCGGCTACACCGCATCGGTGTCCTACATCGAGCAGAAGCTGAAGGCCGCCGGGTTCACCGTGGCCCGCCAGGCCTGCGCGTCCGGATGCAGCGGTGGTGCCGGGCCGAACCTGATCGCCGACTGGCCCGGCGGGAACGAGAACAACGTCTACATGTTCGGCGCCCACCTCGACAGCGTCGCCGCGGGTCCCGGCATCAACGACAACGGCACCGGTTCCGCGGCCCAGCTGGAGGTCGCGCTGCAGCTCGCCCAGTCCAAGCCCACCATGCTGAACCACGTCCGGTTCGCCTGGTGGACGGACGAGGAACAGGGCCTGCGCGGCTCGAAGTTCTACGTGAGCCGCCTGGCGGCCGCCGACCGGGCGAAGATCAAGGGCTATTTCAACTTCGACATGGTCGGCTCGCCGAACCCGGGCTACTTCATCGACAACATCAACTCGCCGCTGGCGAAGAACCTGAAGGAGCACTTCGACTCGATCAACGTGCCGACGGAGGAGGTCGCCGAGTGCTGCAGTGACGACGGGTCGTTCCGCGACGCCGGGATCGCCACGACGTTCCTGTTCACGGGAGCTCCGGCACGCAAGACCGCGGCTCAGGCGCAGAAGTGGGGCGGCACCGCGAACCAGGCGTTCGACCGGTGCTACCACCAGGCCTGCGACAGCTACCCCGCCAACGTCAACACGACCGCACTCGACCGCTGTTCCGACGCGATCGCTTACGCCCTCTGGAAAGTCGCCGTAGGCGCCCAGCCGGCCAAGCGATTGTGACCGCCGGGACCGGCGACGCCGGTCCCTAGACGGCTGAACCATCAGCCGTCGGCACAGCCAGAGCGTGCCCGGTCCGGCCTTTCTCCACAGGGGGTAGGGAGGCTGGGCCGGACACGCTCGCCAGAACACCACACCGAACCACCGAAGTTCTTCACCGAGTGAGGCGAAGGACGGACCGTCACATTGACGAGCACGCCTGGGCCGGAGAGCCCAAGCCCGAGGCCGGCGGCTCCCGAAGACAGCGCCTTCTCTAGCTCGCGCCCCTAAGGCCCGAACTTCCCCGCCCCCGTGCTCCCTTTCCCCGCCACCGTCCGGCCCGCCGCCTCCCGACCCACCGCAAACTGTTGTCTCCAGGTCGGTCGGGCATCGTGTGCCAGCCGTGGCTTGCTTGGTCGGTCGTCGATGCTCTGTGGGCTCTTGGTTGCGTCCACGGAGGTGGTGTACGAGTTTCCGCAGGTGAAGAGCGTGGCGTCGTGACGTGAGACGGCCACCGCGTAGATCCTTCGAGATGGATGATCAAGAACGAAGGAGAGGAACGCGGTGGCC
>NZ_JBIRAX010000020.1:0-58097 GCF_044326375.1 Actinomadura sp. 3N508 | reverse complement strand
CCCCCCCCCCCCCCCCCCCCCCCCCCCCCCCCCCCCCCCCCCCCCCCCCCCCCCCCCCCCCCCCCCCCCCCCCCCCCCCCCCCCCCCCCCCCCCCCCCCCCCCCCCCCCCCCCCCCCCCCCCCCGCCGCTGTGCTGTCTGGCCCACTACGTCTGGGCCACCACGTCCGGGCCTGGCTCAGGTGCAGGTCAGGTGCAGCCCTCGAACTCGGGGACGCTGGTGCCGACGGCGAAGTCCACCGAGCCGAACCACTCGGTGAGCAGCGTCTTCGCGGTCCCGTTCTGGTACATCTCGGTCAGGTAGCGGTTGACGGCCTGGCAGCCCGCCATGTCCCCCTTCCTGAGGCCGACGCCGTACTTCTCGTTGGTGAACGGCGCCTTGACCATCGTGGTGCCCGAGCCGTTCGACGCCGCGAACCCGGCGAGGATGAGGTCGTCGGTGGACACCGCGTCCATGCGGTCCTCCTTGAGGGCGGTGACGCACTCGCTGTAGTTGCTCGCGCGGACCAGCTCCGCGGCCACCTTGCGCTCCTCCGTCACCCGCCGCCACGAGTTCGACCCGGCCGCCTGGCAGAGCCGCTTGCCCCGCAGGTCGCTCACGTTCTCGATCGACCGGTCCCCGGCGCGGACGAGGATGTCCTGGTGCGCGACGTAGTACGGGCCGCCGAAGGTGACCTTCTCCTTGCGTTCCGGGGTGATCGAGTAGGTGGCGAACACCATGTCGACGGTGCCGTCGCGCAGCGCCTGCTCCCGCTCGTTCGAGGTCAGCCCGATGAACGTGAGGTCACCGCGCGCGACGCCGAGCCGGCCCGCCACATAGGTGGCGACGTCGACGTCGAAGCCCTCGAACGAGCCGTCCCACATCCGCAGCCCCAGCCGCGGCTGGTCGGACTTGACCCCGATCCGCAGGGACTTCTTGCCGAGGATCGACGCGGAGCCCTCGCCGCCGCCGGCGCGGTACACGGCCAGCGCTACGCCGACGAGCAGGACGGCCACGATCACGATCACCGCGTTCCGGAACGCGCGCACGGTCCGCTCCCCTCACTCGTGCTGCTCTGCTCATTCGTGCTGCTCTGCTCATTCGTGCTGCGCTGCGTGCCCATCAGCGGTACTCCGCCAGCCGCGGCCACACGCCGCCCACCACCAGCGCGGCGATGAACAGGGCCGACGCGGGCAGCGCCCACGGCCAGGGCTCCAGCGCACCCTCCCCGTCCCGCACCATGCGGTCGACGACGAGCTGATGGCGGACGACCCGCGCGTCGAGCGCGGAGTCGTGCTGCCGGAAACCGGGGTGCGACAGGAAATGCCAGCGCGGGTCGACGTGCGCCCTGGCGGCGTCCTCAAGCTTCCCGGCGCGGGCGAGCTCCCGGACGCGGCGATCGTTCTGCTGGTAGTCGCGGTAGCGGTCCAGCAGCGTGCCGACGGGCGTCTGCTGCCCACGCGCCATGGCCTCGGTCGCCTCGGTCCCGTAGAAGCCGCCGAAGTCCACCTTGTGCGAGTCCTCGCCGTAGCGCCCGACCCGCGTGTCGAGCATCGCGTAGTACGACTCCAGGTCGTTGGCCTGGCGGATGTACAGCATCGTCTGCGACTTCTCGAAATAGGTCTGGTCGTAGCGGTCGGCGTCGGCCGGGTCGAGGAGGGCGCGGACGCGGTCGGCGTTCAGGCTCTTGCCGGTCGCCCGCGTCCGCGACAGCCGCAGGACGGGGTCGAAGCCGTCCTCCTTCGCCGTCTGCACGCGGTCGGCCTCGGTCGCCAGCAGAGACGCGGCCAGCACCGTCAGGGCCGTCGTGCTGATCGCGGCGGCGACCAGGAACAGGCTGATCACCCGCTTGAAGCGCCTGGCGAGATAGGCCTGCAGCCCGGCGAGCGCCACGAGCACCGTCAGGCCGAGCACCAGCACCCAGATCCGGCCGGACCGCATCCGGGACAGCGGGTCGCCGTAGGACGCCTCCACGTCCGCCGCCCCCGCCAGCGTGAGGTTGTTGGCCTTCGGCAGCAGGTCCTCGGTCATGATCCTGGTAGCGGCCCGGTACTCGACGGCCGCGTCCTCCGGGAGGCGTCCGAACGCGTGGTCGGTGCGGCGGCCCCGCTCCATCGCGGCCTGCACGCGCTGGTCGTAGAGGTGCAGGCCGTCCAGCACGGACTGGACGGTCCGCAGCCGCATCTGGTCGTCCTCGGCGTCCTCGGCGAGGCGCGCGGCCTGCAGCGCCGCCCGCTGGGCGTCCTCGCGGCGGATGTCGTAGAAGTAGCGCGGCAGGCTCCGCGAGCAGGACGGCCCACCGTCCATCTCGACGTCGCAGAGCCATTCCTCCTCGGCGCCCGTCAGCAGGACGTTGGTGACCTGGGCGTCCATGTCGCTGAGCGCGAGGTAGACGTCGTTGGTGGCGACGACCATCGGGCCCTCGTCGTAGCCGATGGCGCGCAGGGCCGCGCGGGCGTCCCACAGCGCGACGCCGGTGACGGTGAACAGCACGACCACCGCCAGCAGGACAGCGGCCGTCAGCGCCTGCACGCGACGCGGGACGCTGTGCAGCCGGAACAGTCTCCCGGACACGCTCACCCCTCGCCCTCATCGTCGTCGGCCTTCGGCTTGACCTCGGGCTCGGGTTCGGCGTCGTCCTCGGGCTCGCCGGGCGGACGGAGCGCCGATTCGCTCGATTCGGTGTCGAGGGCGATGAGGTCGGCGGCGTCGACGTGCTGCCGTGGCCTGACCTCGCCGGTCTCCCGGGCGACGACCCGGTCGAGCCGCTGCGACGTGCCGCTGCTGCCGGTCCTCTCCGCGAGCTCGTGCGCCCGCCGGAGCCTGCTGCTCGCGGTCTGGTCGTCGCCCTGCCGGTACGCGGTCAGCCCCTCGCTGAGGGAGTCGGCGAGCTCCTCCTGCCTGGAGTAGTGCTCGACGGACGAGTGCCGCCCCGTCGAGCGTGCCTTGTCGTCCGTCCATTCGGCCAGGACCATGGCCTCGGCGAGGGTCACCTCCGGCTCGCCGTCGGGGCCCGGCACCACCACCGACACCCGCGCCGCCTGCATCCGCTGGTACGGCTTCCCGACGGGCACCGTGACGCACAGGTGGTAGTCGCGCTTCTCCGTCCCCCAGATGCCGGTCGGGTAGTCGCCCGTCGCCGGGCCCTCCCCGTGCGGGTCCACCTCGATCCGCTTGCCGGTCAGGTCGCGCCGCGCCGGATACACCTGCTTGAGGAACTGCAGCGTGACCTTGTCGGGCGTCCAGACCCGGAGCGCGACGTCCGCGACGGCCTTGCCCATGGCCCGCCCGATCATCTCGGTGAAGTCGGCCGTGAGGTGCCGCGGGTCGGCCACCACCGCGAACCGGCCGAGCAGGCGGGTGGCGACCTCGCGCAGCTCGGCCGGGTCCCAGTCGGCGCCGACGCCGCGGCAGTCGCAGACGAAGCGGCCCGCGCAGCCGGTCAGCGCCGCGTCCAGCTCCTCCGCGGTCTCGTGCTCGTTGCGGCCGTCGGTCAGCAGGACGGCGTGCCGGATGCCGTGCCGGGAGTCGTCGAACAGCTCGGCGGCCAGGCTCAGCCAGCGGCCGATCCGGGTGCCGCCCGCGGCGGTCAGCTTGGAGATGGCGACCTTGGCGGCCTCCTTGCCGCGGTCGGTCGCGGGGGCGAGCAGCACGTCGCGCGGGTAGACCATGGCGGCGTCGCGGGACCCGGCGACGACGGCGAAGTCGACGTCCTCGCGCAGCGCGTCCACCGCCGCCTTCGCGGCCTGCTGCGCCTCGACGAGCCGCTCGCCCGCCATGGACGCGGAGGTGTCGATGATGATGACCTCCGCCGCCGTGGACGGCCGCGCCGCGGACGCGGAGGCGGACACCGCGGACACAGCGGGCAGGGGCGGGCGGCCGGTGCGGGCCGTGACCCGGACGATGGCGTGCACCTGCGTGGCGTCCACCGGGAGGTAAGGGTTCTGGTGGATCTCGACCGCGAAGTCGGGGCGGTCAGTCATCGATCACCTTCCTGGGGCCGGGGCGGGGTCCGGGTCGGTTGGCCGGGTCAGACCGGCCGGGCCGGTCTGGTCGGGGTCTGAAAGGGGGGTCAGGGGCCGAAGAACGTCCTCGGGCGCACCTCGTTGGCCTTGTCGACCAGCGCGTGCCGGGTGTCTCTGTCGTCGGCGACGTGGGCGAGCGCCCGGTAGGTCCGTTCGAGCTCCTTCCGCAGCCCCTCGCGGGTCAGCCGCGCGTTGATCAGCGTCGTGTCGGGATGCTCGGCGCCGGTGGCATCGGCCCACGCCAGCGCGGCCTCCAGCAGTTCGGCGACGAGCTGGCGGCGGCGCTCGCCGTCGACCCGCGCGTGGTCGAGCCGGGCCGCCGCCTTCTGCAGCACCTCCCTGGACAGCTCGCCGGACGGGCGGTCGCGCAGCGTCGCGGCCATCGCGGCGAGCTGGGCGGCGCCGTAGTGCCTGGACAGCGACGGGACCTCGTCCAGGGCGTCCACCGCGCCGGCGCGGTCCCCCATCGCCAGCCGGACGCGGGCCAGCCCGAACGCGGCGCTGAGGTAGCCGCGGTCGGTCCGCCAGACGCTCTCGTAGCGGCGGGCGGCCGCCGCCAGGTCGCCGGACCCTTCGCAGCAGAACCCCAGCGCCAGCTTGGGCGCGGCCTCGCCGGGCATCCGGTCGTACAGGCCGTCGAACAGGCCCTGCGCCTCGGCGAACCGTTCCGCCATCAGCGCGGTGACGCCCCGGTACCAGAGGACGCGCCAGTCGACGTCCTCGTCGGCCGTGGGCTGGTTCTCATCGGACGGCGGCCGCCCCTCGGGCGGCAGGTGCTCGGCGAGCGCCTCCGCCGCCTCGGCCTGGTGGCCGAGGTCCAGGTGGGCCTGGACCAGGGCGAGCTTCTCCTCCAGGGAGGGCGCCTGGCGGGCGGCGCGGGCGGTCAGCGTCTCGACGATCTCGACGGGGCCGCGCTCGGTCAGCTCCGCGAGCCCGGCGACCTCGTCCGGCTCGTCCATCACCGGCACCGGTAGGGCCGCCGCGGCGGCGTCCGCGGCGAGGACGCCGAGCACCGGCCCCTCCCGGTCGGCGCCGGCCCGGTCGGGCGGGGCGATCTCGGTGCCGACGGCGATCCGCTCCCGCCCGAACAGCGTGGACGGCACCGGCCACGGGTCGGCGTTCCGCGGCGCGGACATGACCTCCCGCAGGACGCCGAACAGCTGCTCCGCCATCTCCGCCGCGCCGCCGAACCGGCGCGCCGGGTCCGGGTGGGTGGCGCGGCGCAGCAGCCGGTCGTAGGAGTCGAACCGCTGCAGCAGCGGGACGTCGTCGCGGTCGGGCAGGCTCGACTCGAACTCGCCGGTGTAGTCGAAGTCGAAGCTGAGCACCGCCATCGTCCGGCCGACGGTGTAGACGTCGGAGCTGATCGACGGGCTCCGCGCGGGCAGCTCGGGCGCCCCGAAGCCGTGGGTGCCGTAGAGCGGCGCGCCCGGCGGGCTGCCGTCGATGCGCCAGGTCGCGCCGAGGTCGATGAGCGTGATCCGCTGCTCGCACTGCATGACGTTGGCGGGCTTGAGATCGCAGTAGAGGATGCGGCGGGTGTGCAGGTAGTCGAGCGCCCACAGCATCTCGATGCCGTAGGCGATGACGTGGTCGACGGGGAGCACGGCGTGCGGGCCTTCGTCCCGGCGCCGGGCGTCGAGTAACTCCTGGAGCGAGCGGCCGCCGACGTACTCCATCACGATGTAGCGCTGGACGCCCGCCCTGCCGGTGCCCCCTGCCGCCCCCATCGGATGCCGGACGAAGTTGTGGATCTTCACGATGTTGGGGTGGCTCACCGCGGCGAGCGCGGCCCGTTCCGACTCCGGCACGTCGGAGGCGTCCCCGCCCGTGTCCAGCAGGCCCTTCAGGACCACCCAGTGGCCGACGTTGTTGTCGTGCGCGAGATAGAGCCGGCCCTGGCCGCCGTGCGTCAGGCACCCCTGCACCTCGTACTGGCCGCCGACCACCTCGCCGGGACGCAGCTGCGGGGCGGGCTCGTCGCCGGGGACGTCCGCCAGGACGGCCGACTCGGGATCGCGGTACGGGACGGGCGGCACGCCGGCCATGTCCAGCAGCCCGTAGGGGGTGATGCGCCTGGACGGCGTCTGCCCCGCCGGCCCCTGCCACGGCTCGGTCGGCCCGGACCACGGCTCGGTCGGCGGCCGCTCCGGCCGCCCGGCCCCTCCCGGCGGCGGCCCGGACGGCGGCGCCATCCCGCAGAACCCGCAGAACCCGGACCGGACGACGCCCCTGCGGCAATAGGTGCACAGGCTCATCGAACTCATCGGGCCCTGCTTTTCTGAGGGGCGGCCCCCAGACCCCCGGGGGGTCGGCCCGAAGATCCTCGCTTCGCTCCGGTCATCGGCCCTCCCTTCCTAGCCTTCCTGGATCTCCCGCAGGTAGCGCTGCACCGCCGACTCGGCGGCCGCCAGATCGCACGGGGCCGTCCAGAGCAGTTCCTGGGCCGACCGGTACAGGTCGTCGAGGCGGGGGTCTTCGGCGCGTCCGAGGTTGCGGGCCATCACCTGCAGCGACTCCAGCTGGCCGCGCAGCTCCCTGCGCACGGCGAGCGGCCCCTTGACGGCGTCGCGCGTCGTTTCCGCCTGCTCCAGCGCCGCGGCGGCGTCCCGTTCGAGTTCCGCCGCGGTGGCGAGGAGCCGCGCCCAGCGGTGCCCCGGGCGGGGCTCGTCCAGCGCGGCGAGGCGGCCGGGCAGCCCGTCCGCCGGGTCGGAGACGTCCGGGACGGGCGCGGCGACCTTCTCGACCGTCTGCTCCCGGACCTCCCGGGCCTCCTGGACCGTCGCCTTGGCGGCGGCGAGGGCGTCCCGGATCCGGGCCAGCGCGGCGCAGAACTCGCGGCCCGCGTGCAGCTGCTCGGCGAACCCGCAGAGCCACGCCTCGGCGTGCGGTTCCTTGCCCGTCGTCCGCACCATGCGGTCGGCGGAGGAGTCGAAGACGCGGCGCGTGCGGATGACGTCGTGGTGGAACCGCGCCGAGGCGATGAACGCCAGGTCGCCGGACGCCTCCTCCAGCTCCTTCTTCACCTCGGGGGCGTCGAGCAGCCGGAACGCCTCGTTGAGCGCCGTCCCGACGACGCCCTTGGGATCGTGGTGGACGTACCCGGCGTGCAGCGCGACGCGGACCCGGATGCGGGTGTCGGCGGCCACGGTGCGGTTGTGGCGGCCGAGCTCGGCGGCCAGGTGGAAGGGCAGCGGGTCGACCAGCCGCGACTGCGGGCCCTCGGTCGGGACGAGGTAGAACGCGCCGTCCCCGCGGTCTTCGTGGTAGCGGTCGTCCGAGCTGATCCCGGCCCAGGTGAAGGCCCGTTCAAGCGATTCGTAGAGACCCCTGCGCATGTCCGCCCGCTGGAGGTCGTTGAGGCCGGGGCGGGTGAACCTTTCGATGTCGACGCAGATGATCGCTCTGTGGACTCTCCGGTGCGAGTGTGAGGGAGAGCTCATGGAAGGAGACTCCATGGCGCGGCATGAGGGCGACGGGCGCTACCGCCCCCCGCGGCGCGCCCCTGGCGAAGTCACCGTTCATGCTATACGTACGGCACCAACGCACTGTTAGTAATTTGACCGGTAACGTGCACGTATGCTTGCCGAACCCGCACCCGCCCTGAGCGACCTCGCGCTCGGGCTGGTCGTGGTCCTGCTCGCGATGCGGCTTGGCCACGCCCCCGAAGTCCACCGGTACTGGCGCACGTCCTTCTGGTGGGCGGGGATCGCGGCGCTGGCCGGGTTCGTCCACCACGGCTTCGTGAAGTTCTCGGACCGGTGGGACGAGCCGAGCTGGGCCGTCATCAGCGCCATGGTCGTGATCGCGGTGTCGTACCTGCTGGCCGGGACCGTCGCCGAGGTGCTCGGGCCCCGCCACCACCGGACGTTCTGGCTGCTGCGCTCGATCGGGATCGTGGCCTACGCCTGCCTGGCCGCGACCGGGCATGCGGGCGTCACCGCGCTGCTGGCCTGCGAGAGCCTGACGATGGTCAGCATCCTGATCCTGTGGGGCGTGGCGGCCCGCCGCCGCGACCCGATGGCCGTCCCGATGATCATCGCGCTGGCGGCCAGCGGCGCGGCGGCGGGGACCAAGGCGCTCGACCCGGACGTCACCGGCCGCGTCGCGCTGGACCCGACGTCGGTGTACCACCTCGCGCAGATAGCGGGCATGGTCCTGCTGTACTACGCGGTCAGCGCCCCGCGACGCGCGGTACCGGAACCCAGCCCCGCCACCTGATACCTGGCGGCTACCGCAGGGCGGCGACCATGGCGTCGCTGTGGGAGCACCAGACCTGGCCGGCCTCAGCGAAGCCCTGGTCGCGCAGGGCGTCCAGGTGCCATCGCGTGGTCGTCGGGCGGTCGGCGTGGTGCGCGCCGTCCGGGCTGCGGGGGTCGCCGAAGATCTCGAAGCGGCGCCGGGTCGGCTCGGCGAGGACGGGGTCGGCGACGAGCTTCGTCCACCAGTCCGGCCAGTCGAGGGCGCCCGCGGCCCGCTCGCGTTCCTGCCGGGCGGCGTGGAACGCCTCGGCCGCCGCGTTGAGGCGGGGTGTGGACTCGTCGGTCATGTGGTCGGCGTTGAGGAACACGCCGCCGTCCCGGAGCACGCCGCGGATTTGCCCGTACAGGACGCGGAGCGGCTCGGTGTCCAGCCAGTGCAGGGCGGTGGCGGTGAGGACGGCGTCGTAGGAGCGGTGCGGCAGCGCGCCGGTCCAGGACGGGTCGGTCAGGTCGGCGGTCACCAGCTCCACCCGGTCGTCGCCGGCGAAATGGCCGCGCGCGATCGTGAGCAGCGCCGGGTCGAGGTCGACGCCCGTGGCGCGGGCGCCGGGGAAGCGCTTCAGCAGCCGGTCGGTGATGGTGCCCGTCCCGCAGGCGAGGTCGAGGACGACCGGTTCCAGCCCGGCGACGGCCTCGACCGTGTCGAGCATGACGCGGAAGCGCTCCTCGCGGTCGGGCATGTACCACTCCTGCTGGCGGTCCCAGATGTCCTGCCATTCCTGCCAGGTCGTCGTCGTTTCAGTCATGGGTCCCCTTCACGAACCGGTCACATGGGTGCATTCAAGCCGCAATTGCAACGTTATTGCAAGAGAGGCTGCCGGACTCGGCCAAGGGGCGGGCAAGACCCCGCGCCGTGCCACTAGGGGCGGGCGCCGGCGGCCGTAGGGTCCCCGCGAGAGGGGGCTCGCCTTGAGCAGATCGTGGAAGGTCACCCTGGTGGCCGTGGGAACGACGGCGGCGATGATCGTCCCGGCGGTGGCCTGGCCCGTTGGCGGCGTGGACGCGTCCGGCGGCACGGCCGGGGGACGCTGGGTCCTGGTGGAGCATGAGGGCTTCGACCGTCCGCTGAAGGTCGACGGGGCCCCGTGGCGCCGCGACCCGCAGGGGCCGGACAGCCCGTGGCACGTCGACGCGTTCGACGACGACGGCGACGCCTGGAAGAAGATCAGCGGCCCGCTGTTCGCGCAGCAGCTCGCGACCCTGAACGTCTTCCGCAAGCGCGTCGCGTTCGGCCGCGACGGCTGGCTGACCGCGGAGGTCGCCGCCGTCGACAAGGACCGCGACGGCCGTCCCGACTCGCGTCCCGGGCTGTCGACCGCGTCCCTGCCGGGCGGGCAGAAGGCCGCGCGGATCTCCGAGCCGAGCTGGGACGCCGGAGTCCTGATCCGGCCCACGCGCCCGCTCCCGCCGCGCTACCGCGTGGAGATGACGCTGCGCGGCATCGACTTCGGCGGCGAGCGCGGCGGCACCTTCGACTACGACGGCAAGCACAACGGCTACACCCGCGAGCCCTGCAAGACCCGGTACCCGTGGACGTTCCAGGGCGCGCTCCCCGGCAAGTCACGCTGCGACTATCCCGACGTGACGCGGGAGAACGGCTTCTACTACCTGACGATCCTCGACTACGCGACCCCGGCGCCGCACGGCAACCCCGGCATCCACTACCGGCGCAAGGTCATCATGGACGGCTACTACAGCGACGACGAGCGCTGGAAGAGCGCCGGGACCTGCAACCCGAAGACGGGCGAGATCTACCGGACGTTCGACGGCACCTTCAACGGGGTCAACGCGCTGTTCGTCCGCGGGGACAAGTTCCGCGAGGCGTCCAACAACAACATCAGCAACGAGTACTACATCAAGACGGCCTGCGGGAACGTGTCCATGGACAAGCCGTACGGGCCGGGCGGCAAGTTCCGCCAGCACCTCACCAGCGCCGAACTGAGGCCGGAACTGCTGCCGAAGGCGTCCTACACGTTCGCCATCGAACGCGACCGGACCGGATACACGCTCGAAATGAGCGGCCCGTTCCTCAACACCGGGCAGACGACGTTGCGCGTCCACCACGATTTCGTCGAGGACGGCCGCCCGATCTGGCACTACAACCAGACCCCGGGCGAATACGACGGCCGTTTCGACCGCGCGCTGAAGCACACCGGCCCCGCCGGGACGTTCACGACTGCGCACACCTGGCCGAAGGGCTCCGCCTACCCCGACTCGTTCATCATCGGGGACCCGCACCTCAACTACTACGAGGGTTCGGCGCACGTCGACGACATCCGCCTCTACGTCCCCGCCACCAAGGGCTAGGAAGGCGAACGACCCGCGCCCGGTGGGTGGCCGGACGCGGGTCGGACGCGGGGACGATCGCGCGCGAGGGGTTCGATCCGCGATCGCCCGATCTATGTCGCCCGATCTATGTCGAGCACCTTTCATCCTTGGTCCCCGGTCGGTTCGTGCCCCCCGCGGACGGCCGGACGAAAAACACTCACTCCGTCAACAGGTCAGGTTGTCTCCGGTGGGAACGCCAAGAAGCTGAGTGAACCGTTTGTAGGCGTTCACCCGGCTCTGCACCTGCGACGGGTTTCCTCCATTGCATTCCAGGCCGCCGTTGATGCTGCGGATCGTCTCGCCGAATCCGCGGCCGTTGACCATCGCGTTGTGCGGGGTCATGGTGCCCGGGCCGTTCTGCGTCATCCAGTACCAGATGGCGGTCTTCCACGCCGTCGCCGCGTCCCGCTCCACCTGCCACGGGTTGTTCAGCAGGTCGATGCCGAGCGCGTCGCCCGCGGCCTTGTAGTTGAAGTTCCAGCTCAGCTGGATGGGTCCGCGGCCGTAGTAGGCGGCCTGCCCCGCGGGACATCCGTAGGGCTGGCTCCTGTCGCAGTAGTGCGGGTAGTTGTCCTTGTTCTGCTCGACGATGTGGACGAGCCCGCCGGTCTCATGGTTGACGTTGGCGAGGAAAGCCGCCGCCTCCTGCTTCTTCACCGTGTCGCCGCCCGTGTTGGCGAAGGCGGGGTACGCCGTGATGGCGGCGGTCAGACCGGCATAGGTGTAGAAGGAATTGCGGCTCGGGAACATCTGGTTGAACTGCGCGTCGGTCACCACGAAGGCGCTGCTGCCGGGCGGGTCGGTGGGCGGGTCGGTGGGACCGCTGGAACCACCGCAGATCCCCTGGTCTGCCCACACGATCGTGCTCCCCGGTGACTCGTTCAGCGTCCACCATTTCGCGGCCCAGTTGTGCCCGTTGTAGGACGCGACCGCGCCGCCGGTGTAGACCTTGGAGGCGTTCCATGCCGTCGCGCAGTCCGCGGCGGTCGCCGACGACATCGGCAGAATGGCCGACAGCGCCCCCGCCGCGAGCAGCGCGGCGCCGAGCAGCGTCGTTTTGCGTTGCACCACTTCACATCCTTTGCGAATTCACGCGGTGCGGCCCGCCACAGGGTGCGGAGCGAGCCGGCCATTACCAGCCGCCGATGTGCCGCCGCGAGTCGTCGAAGCCTCCGGCGGCTCCGGGATCGTTGTTACCGGACGTTCACGTCGATGCAGGCGTAGAACGCGTTGGCGGTGTCGGCGATGTTCCAGATCGCCAGGATCTTCTGGCGCCCGGTCACGCCGCCGAGGTTGACGTTGTGGGAGAGGGTGGCCGGCGGCTGCTTGTTGTTACCGGGGATGTCCGCGACCTTCGTGCCGCCGACGTAGTACTCGTAGTTCCGCGTGCTGTGCCGGGCGGTGAACGTCCAGGTGAACGTCACCGACTGGCCGACGCTGCTGACCTGCCAGCCCTTGCTGTCGTCGTCGAGCTCGCGGAATCCCGCGTTGCCGCCGCTGCAGCTGCGCAGGCCCTTGGGCCCCTCGACGCTCTGCGGCTCGTACTGGATCGCGCCGCACTGGACGATTCTCTTGGCGCACTGCGCCTGCCGGCTCATCGGCGCGGAGACATAGCCGTGCGCGAAGGCCGAGGTCGCCGGGATCACTGCGACGAAGGGGGCGATGCCGACGCCCGCCGCGGCGGCGGCGAGCCTGCGGTGTGACTTCTTCATGCGGGGGGTCCTTGCCTTTGGGGTGGTCATGACGTGGCGCGGACGGACGGTCCCGGACGCCGTCCGGGACCGGGGAGACGGCCACGGCCCGGAAGATCGGGCCGCGTCCGCCCGAGCGGCACGGCCGCGTCCATTACCAGCCGCCGATGTGCCGCCGCGAGTTCGCGAAACCTCCGGCGGCTCCGGACGGTCGTTACTGGACGTTGACGTCGACGCAGGCGTAGAACGCGTTGGCGGTGTCGGCGATGTTCCAGATCGCCAGGATCTTCTGGCGTCCGCTCACGCCGCCGAGGTTGACGTTGTGGGAGACGGTGGAGGGCGGCTGCTGGTTGTTGCCGCTGACGTCCGCGACCTTCCGGCCGCCGACGTAGTACTCGTAGTTCGTCGTGCGGTGCCGCGCGGTGAACGTCCAGGTGAAGGTCACCGACTGGCCGACGCTGGTGGCCTGCCAGCCCTTGCTGTCGTCGTTGAGCTCGGTGAACCGGCTGCCGCCGCTACAGGTGCGCTGGCCCTTGGGGCCTTCGACGCTCTGCGGCTCGTACTTGATCGCGCCGCACTGGACGATTCCCTTGGCGCACTGCGCCTGCCGGCTCATCGGCGCGGAGACGTAGCCGTGCGCGAAGGCGGAGGTCGCCGGGATGACGGCGACGAGGGGGGCGATGCCGACGCCCGCCGCGGCGGCGGCGAGCCTGCGGTGTGACTTCTTCATGCGGGGGGTCCTTGCCTTTGGGGTGGTCATGACGGGGCGTGGACGGGGCCGACGGCGTCCGGGGCCGGGGAGACGGCCACGGGCCGGGGAGACGAGCCGCGTCTGCCTGAGCGGCACGGCCGCGTCCATCGGGGCGATGGAGGGGAGCGGGGCATGCGAACTCCATCTGATAGGAAACTTTCCTATCGGGTAGCTGAACGTTAACGTTCCGTCCGATTGCGGGCAAGACCTCGATCACGACGAACGGTTCGGGCGCGCATGACCAGCGCAGGCCGAGAACTGAACCACTCTCGACCGCTCCAAAGAATTGTCAGATTCCCCTGATCGTCAGGTTCCCGATTGGCGAGATCTGCCGACAACGCCTCCCGAAATACCTCTTGACCTGCGCAAATAGAACCCATTGGCCGGAGCGATTTGCCACGGTCCACTCGATCCCGGAACAGGTCACCGTCTGAAACGTATGGTTTGCAGTGAACTGTTCGAGATCGCCGTCATCGGCCGCTATTGGACGGTCACCGCGATGCTCAGCACGATCAACGTCCAGCCGGAACCCGGGCTCCCCGCCTTCCCCCTCCCCCGCTGAATCCGGGGGACGTGCCCAGTGCGGCCCGGTGGGTCACCGGACGTCTATCACGAGGGTCTTGACCTGGCTGAACTCGTCGATGACCCAGCGTCCGCCGAGCCGGCCCCGGCCGGACCGGCGGCCGGCCGCGCCGCCGAAGGGCAGGCTGTACTCCCAGTAGTTGGAGGTGTCGTTGACCACCACCAGCCCGCAGTCGATGCGCTCGCCGATCTGAAACGCCTTGGAGACGTCGGTCGTGAACAGCGAGCCGACGAGCCCGAAATCACCGGCGTTGGCCGCCGCGACCATGTCGTCCTCGTCGTCGAAGACCGACAGCGAGGCGATCGGGCCGAAGGTCTCCTCGGAGAAGAGGGCGGCGTCGCGTCCGACGGAGGTGAGGACGGTGGGCGGATAGAAGAAGCCGTCCTGGTCCTGGACGCGCTCGCCACCGGTCACGACGTCCGCGCCGCGCTCCCTGGCGTCCGCGATCAACCGGTCGTAGCGGGCGATGCCGGACTCCAGGTGGACCGGTCCCATCGTGACCTCGGGATCCAGCGGGGACCCGAGAACCGTGTCCGTCGCCTGCTTCGCGAGCAGCCGGGTGAGCTCGGCCGCGCACGACGCCGCCACCAGCACCTTGCCGGCGGCGCTGCACACCTGGCCCGCGTTCCAGAACGCCGCGTTCGAGATCGCCGCCGCGGCGATGTCGAGGTCGGCGTCGCCGAGGACGACGACGGGCGAGTTACCGCCCAGTTCGAGCAGGAGCTTCTTGTCCCAGGCCGCCTTGGCGATGGCCTGGCCCGTCCCGCTGCCGCCGGTGAAGCCGACCGCGGCGATTCCCGGATGCGTCACGAGGTGGCTCGCGACCGCGACCTCGTTCGTGATCACCAGCTGCAGCAGTTCCTGCGGGAAATCCGCCGCGAGGAGGATCTCGCGGAACTTCGCCGCCACGACGGCCGTGGTGGGGGCCGGCTTCCACACGACGGCGTTGCCGGACGCGAGGGCCGGGCCGATGTACTCGACCGGAATGTTCACCGGGAAGTTCCACGGGGTGATGACCGCCCACACGCCCAGGCCCTCGCGGCGCACGATCGCCCGCTTGTTCGCGTCCTGCACGTGCGGCGTCTCCCCGCCCAGGGCGAGGACGGACTCCGCGGCCATCTCCAGCCCGCGAACGGCGAAGAGTATCTCGCCCTGGGCCTCGGCGACCGGCTTGCCGTGCTCGGTGGAGAGCACCTCGGCGAGTTCCTCGTGCGCGGCGTGCAGCGCCCGGGCGGCCGAGCGGCACCATTCGGCGCGGGTGGCGGGCCGCGCGCCGCGGGTCTTGCGGAAGGCCGCCCCGGCGCTGGCGACGGCGGCGTCCACGTCGCCCGTCGAGGCCGCCGCCAGATCGGTGAACGGCCGTCCTTCGGCGGGGTTCATCGCCGGGTACCGCGTGTCGCTTTCGCGCCACGATCCGTCGATCCAGGATGCGTAGAGGTCGGCGCCCGAAGGCGTGGCAATGGTCATGACGATCCTTTCGTGTGATCGGCTAGCGCGCCGCCCCGGTGGCGTCCGGACCGATGCCGTTCAAACCGGTGGCGTCCGGACCGATGGCGTCCGGGGCGGGGCGCTCCCATTCCCAGCCGCCTTCGGGACGGGGCCAGTTCAGCACCGTGGCCGCCGTCCGGCCGAGCATCCAGACCTTGTCCTCCTCGCTGAGGAAGTCGAGCGTGTA
Organism: Actinomadura sp. 3N508; assembly: GCF_044326375.1. Taxonomy (NCBI): domain Bacteria; kingdom Bacillati; phylum Actinomycetota; class Actinomycetes; order Streptosporangiales; family Thermomonosporaceae; genus Actinomadura; species Actinomadura sp. 3N508. Next base: position 42,804 of record NZ_JBIRAX010000020.1, on the reverse strand, counting down.
CCGCACGTGGTCGAGGTTCTCCCGCCAGGTCGCGCCGCGTACGCGCGTCGTGTCCGAGGCCCACATGAGCCGCTGCGGACCGTACGCGTCGTAGACGCGGCGCAGCGTCGGGGTCAGCGACGGGTAGGGGTACGGCTCGGACGTGTAGTCGGGGATCGCGGAGAACTTCATGTAGACGTTCGGGTACTTCACCAGCGGGAAGATGTCGTCGATGTGCGCCCAGAGGTCCTGGGTGTCCGGGTCGCCGATGATCAGGCCCATGTGGTCGACGATCAGCCGGAGATCGGGGTGCCGCTCCGCGATCCCGGCGACCTTGCGGACCTCGGGGCCGTAGATCAGCAGCATCAGGGGGATGCCGAGCCGCTCCGCGGCCTCCCAGAACCACGGGAACGTGTCGACGTCGATCCAGTCGCGCCCGCGGAAATCCGGGTAGCTCATCCGGATGCCGCGCATCCACGGATCGTCGAACCAGCGCTCGATGCGCTCGCGGTCAGGGTCCCAGAGGTTGAACCTGCCCATCACGCCGAACCGGCCCGGGTGCTCCGCGGCCCAGCCGAGCGCCGGCCCGTTGTCGTCCCCCGCCCAGATCGCCGGGACGATCGCCACGGCGTCGATGCCGAGCTCGTCCATCCTGGGCAGGATCTGTTCCGGGGTGGACTCCGGTTTCCCGTTGTAGGTCTCGCCGATGTCGGGCCAGGGCCGGTCCGGAGTGTTGGGCAGGAACATATGGATCTGGGTGTCGAGGATGAACATGACTCCCCCTCATCAAGGTCGCCGGACGGTCGCTCCGTCCGGCCGCGTCGCCCCTGGAGTGAACGGCTCCCGTGGAGTGAACGAGATGTTCCGGTACCAGAGCCGCCATGGCGTCGTGTGCCTGGGCCAGGAGGCGGGGCCCGGGGTCCAGGTCTTCGCCTTCAGCAGCGTGCGCAGCGTCGCGAGGACCTTCTCGTCGCTGGCGTCCGCCAGCTCGTAGACGGCGAGGTAGCGCGGGCAGCCGGGTTCCGGATGCTCGATCGCGTGCCGCAGCGCGTACCTGGTCGCCCGGCTGAAGCCGCCGATGGACGCCGCCTCGGGCACGTGGACGTTGGTGTAGAACTCCTCGAACTCGGCCAGCCCGTCGCCGATGTCGGCGGGCGGGTCGATCCCGATGATGTAGATCCCGTCCGGGACGCCCGCCGAGGGCGAGGTCTCCGCGACCTTCTCGTAGACCACCCGCCATCGATGGGTGAGCAGATCGGGCCACAGCGGCGGGTCGTCGGTGTAGGCGGGACGGGTGCCGTCGCCGGTGTCCGTTCCGGCGAGGTAGGCGTCGGCCGCCTCCTCGCTCTCGACCTCGTAGGCCGCCAGGTACGTCGCGCCGAGGTCGCCTCGCGAGTCCGGCACCTGGAGGGCGTAGCGGTGGGCGGCGACGAACCCCGGATGCCTCGCGAAGACCTCGGGGACGTGCGTCTCGTCGTAGAACCGGTTGAACCGCGCGACGTCCGCCGGGTCCGAGCCGGCGAAGTCGAGGGCGATCCAGTACAGGAACCTGTTCGAGAAGGGTGCGTGCGCGTTCATACGGCGGCCTCCTGAAGGGCGGCGCTCATCCGATCCCGGCCTGGGCGATCATGCTCCGGAGGCTCGTTCCTCTTCCAGCTTCGCGATGGCCGCCAGCGCCGCCTCCTTCGCGGCGTCCACGTGGTTCCGGGCGAGCTGGGCGGCGCGGTCGGCGTCCCGGTCCGTGATCGCCGCGACGAGGTCGCGATACTCCTGCTCGGACCGCTCCCGGCGTCCCGGAATGGTGAGCGAAAGCCGGCGCAGCGCGTGGATGCGCGCGTGGAGCGGCACGAGGGTGGAGGTCAGCAGGGCGTTCCTCGCCCCCGCCAGCAGCAGCTCGTCGAAATGGTAGATCGAGGAGAGCTGGTCGTCGTCGCTCTTGCCGGGTCGCGTGAGCTTGACCAGTTCGAGGACCTCGGCGTCGGTGGCGCGCTGGACGAAGAGCGACGCGGCCTCGGACTCCAGCGCCGCGCGCACCTCGTAGAGCTGCCGGACGTCGTCGCTGCCGAGCACCGCCACCCGCACGCCCTTCCGGCCCGACGTCTCGACGAGCCCCAGCGCCTGGAGGTGGCGGACCGCCTCGCGGATCGAGGTCCGGCTCACGCCGGTGAGCTCCATGAGCTCGCGCTCGGTGAGCCGCCGTCCCGGCGACAGCGTGCCTTCGAGGATGGCCTGCCGGACCCTGCGCACGACGAGCTGCGGAACGGTCTCCGCGGGGCGGTCGATCCGCAGGTCCGGTCCGGTCTCTGACATGCCCTCTCCTCGATTTTTGTCTGACGTAGGATAATCATACGTTCCACCGTCGGTCAATCTTCACCGAGTGCAGCGGCATGCTGGCTGTACGTTCTTACCGCTGGCCTGCCGCTCGACCGTCGCCTTCTCCGCAGATCAGGTCCACCTGCGTTATTGACGCGCCGTACTACGTCTGCTTTCGTACGTCATACAAACTACAAGCGCTCCCAACGCACCCGCACCAGCGTCTTCCAAGGAGGAAGGATGTTGAGTCGATTGGTCGGTAAGGGGCACAGGAGACGCCCCCGGACACTCGCGCCCGTAGTGGCGTCCGCGATGCTCGTCAGCCTCGCGGCCGCATGCTCCACGGGCTCGTCGGAGGGGGAGGGCGCGTCCGGGGGCATGCTCCGCGTCGGCGTGGTCGCCAGCACGATCTCCTCCCTCGACGCCTACTCGAACCTGAGATCGCAGGACTTCTACGTCCGCAACGCCACGATGTTCGAGCCGCTCGCCCACCGGACGAAGGACGGCGGCTACCAGTGGGCGCTCGCCACCGGCATCACGCACAACAAGGAGAACACCGAGTGGACGGTCAAGCTCCGTCCGAACGTCAAGTTCCATGACGGGAGCGCGTTCAGCGCGGACGACGTCATCGCCGTCTTCCAGCGGGTCCTCGACAAGAAGAACGCGCTCATCGAGCGCAACTACATCGACTTCATCGACCCGAAGGGCATCGAGAAGGTCGACGACCTGACGGTGAAGTTCAAGCTGCCCAAGCCGTACGGGCCGTTCGAGTTCGCCGTCACCAACAGCAACATCATCTTCTACAAGAAGGGGTCCAAGCCCGAGCAGGCGATGGGGACGGGCCCGTTCCGGCTCGTCTCGTTCGCCCCCGGGCGCGAGACGCTCGTCAAGAGGTTCGACGGCTACTGGGGCCCGAAGCCGAAGCTCGACCAGGTCAAGATCATCAGCTTCAAGACCGCGGAGGCGTCCACCAACGCGCTGATCGGCCGGCAGATCGACGCGAGCTCCAACATCCTCCAGACCTCGCTGCCGACGATCGAGAAGACGCCGGGCCTGAAGGTCATGAAGAGCGACGTGAACCTGAAGGTCTCCATCGGCATGCGCGCCGACAGCCCGCCCTTCAACGACGTGCGCGTCCGGCAGGCGATGCGGCTTATCGTCAACCGCAAGCTCGCGCTCACCAACGCCTTCGACGGGCTCGGCGAGGTCGCAAACGACCACTCGGGCTTCGACAAGTGCGTGCCGGCCGTCCCCCAGCGGGAGCAGAACCTCGACCAGGCGAAGAAGCTGCTGGCGGACGCGGGCAAGTCGAACCTCACCATCGACCTGCGGACCGCCGCGAACAAGCCGGGCATGCTCCAGCTCGTCCAGATCCTGGCCGAGGACGCCAAGAAGATCGGCGTGACCATCAAGGTGCAGAAGATGGAGCTCGGCGCCTACCTGGAGAAGTGGGGCGAGTGGACGTTCTACACCGGCTACGACACGCGCCCCTACCTGGAGGGCGTCCCCGAAATGATCAGCAATGACGCCGTCCTCAACCACAACCACTGGGACGACTCGGAGTTCAAGTCCCTGGCCAAGAAGCTCTACGCCACCGCCGACGCGCAGGAGCAGTGCGAGATCCAGAAGCAGATGAAGAAGATCGAGTACGAGCGCGGCGCGAGCATCCTCACCGCGACGAACCCCACGGTGAGCGTGTACTCCTCGAAGGTGAGCGGCCTCATCCCCGAATTCCCCTCGGGCAACCTGTACGACTTCACCAAGGTCGGCCTCGACCAGTGAGCAAGTAGGGCGGTGTCGCGGTGACGGTTATTGATACGACGACCGACAACACGGTCAAGGACGCCCCGGCCCCGAGCCGTTCCCGGCGATCCGCCCTCGCGTGGCAGATCGGGCGGCGTGCGCTGACGGGCCTGGTGACCTTGTGGTGCATCTCCGTCATCGTCTTCGTGGCGACGCAGGCGATGCCCGGCGACGTCGCGCACATCATCCTCGGGCCCGGGGCGTCCGCCGAGCAGGTGGCCCAGCTGAACCAGAACCTGGGCCTCGACCAGCCGTTGCTCAGCCAGTACTGGGACTGGCTGAGCAACGTCCTCACCGGCGACATGGGGAACTCGCTGGTGAGCGGTCAGCCCGTGTCCGAGCTCCTCGCCGAGCGGATCTTCAACTCCGCGACGCTGACCGTCATCGCGATGGTGCTCATCCTGCCGCTGTCCCTGCTGGTCGGCCTGCTCGCGGCCGTCTTCCGCGACAGGCTGCTGGACCGGTCCTACCTGGGCACCTCGCTCATCGTCACGGCGACGCCGGACTTCGTCATCGGCAGCCTCGTGATCGCCCTGTTCGGCACCGTCGTCTTCAAGGTCCTCCCCCCGGTCTCGATCATCCCGCCGGGGGACGCGCCCTGGGAGCATCCGCGGCAGCTCGTGATGCCGCTCGCCGTCATGGTGCTCGTAGGGGTCACCTATCTCTCACGCCTGGTGCGCGTGTCCTTCATCGACGTGCTGGAGAGCGAGTACGTGCAGCTCGCGACCATCAAGGGCCTGTCGATGCGGCGGATCCTGTTCCGGCACGCCCTGCCGAACGCCCTCGCACCCAGCATCCCGGCGGCGAGCATCATGGCCGCCTACACCATCGCCGGCTCGGTCGTGATCGAGTACCTGTTCGCGTATCCGGGCATCGGCTCGGCGCTCGTGGACGCCGTCGCCGGCCACGACCTGCCGATGATCCAGGCCATCATCATGCTGATGGCGGTCGCGTTCTTCTGCTTCAACCAGCTAGCCGACGTACTCGGAACCCTGAACAAGTCCCGCTGACAAACGAAGGAGCGTCCGGCCATGATCCGAACGCGACCCAGGGAGCAGGGGGACCAGGCTCCGCCCGCGAATCTCACTCGCCGCGTCCTGACCTCCCGGCAGACCCGGCTCGGCCTGATCATGCTGCTGACCATGATCGCCTTCGCGGTCGTCGGCCCCTTCCTCGCGCCGCACTCGCCGACCGCGGTCCTCGCGAAGCCGTACGCGCCGCCCGGCGACGGCCTGCTGCTCGGCGCCGACTCGCTGGGCAGGGACATCGTCTCCCGCATCCTCAGCGGCGGAGCCAACCTGACCTGGATGGCGATCGTCGCCACATCCGGCGGCGTGATCCTCGGCACCGCAATCGGGCTGGTCGCGGCCTTCGCGGGCGGGGTCGTCGACACGCTGCTCATGCGGCTCGTCGACGTGCTGCTGACGTTCCCGACGATCATCATGGCGATCCTCTTCATCTCGATGCTCGGGCCGAACCGGGTGATCCTGGTGGTCCTGGTGGCGATCGGGCTCACGCCCGGGATGGCGCGCGTGATGCGCGGCGCGGCGCGTCCGGTGATGAGACGCGAGCACGTCATGTGGGCGCGGACGGTCGGGCTCTCGTCCCGCCACATCCTCATGCGGGAGGTGCTGCCGAGCGTGACCTCCCCGCTCATGGTGGAGATCGGGCTCAGGCTCATGTGGTCGGTCGTCGGGCTCGCCTCGCTGAGCTTCCTCGGCTTCGGCGTCCAGCCGCCCGCGTCCGACTGGGGGCTCATGGTCAGCGAGAACAAGGACGGCCTCGCCATCCAGCCGCTCGCCGTCGTGATTCCCGCCGCCTGCGTCGCCCTCTTCACCATCGGGGGCAATCTCTTCGCCGAAGGCGCCGCGCGCGTGATCGGCCGCACCGAAGGGGCTCGTTCATGAAGGCGGTCGAAGTCACCGGCCTCACCGTCGCTCTCGACGACGGCAGCGTGATCGCCGACGACGTGTCGTTCACCCTGGAGAGCGGGCAGGTCATGGGCCTCGTCGGCGAGTCGGGCTCGGGGAAGAGCACGGTCGCGCTGGCGCTGCTCGGCTTCGCGAAGAAGGGCGCGAACATCACCGGCGGCAAGGTCGTGGTGGGCGGCGTCGACCTGCTCGCGCTCGCACCGAACGACCTGCGCGAGGCGCGCCAGAAGCTCATCGGCTTCGTGCCGCAGGACCCCGCGACGGCGCTCAACCCGGCGATGCGGATCGGCACCCAGCTGACCGAGGGAATGGTCGGCGCCAAGAAGGAGAACCTGCCGAGGATCCGCCAGGTCCTCGAAACCGTCGGCCTGCCCTCGGACGATGCCTTCCTGCGGCGTCACCCCCAGGAGCTCTCGGGCGGCCAGCAGCAGCGGGTGGCGATCGCGATGGCCGTGGCGAAGGGCCCGGAGCTGATCGTCTTCGACGAGCCCACGACCGGTCTGGACGTCTCCACCCAGGCGAGAGTCCTGGAGATGGTCGCCCGCCTCTGCGCGGACAGCGGCATGGCCGCCGTGTTCGTCTCGCACGACCTCGCGGTCGTCGGCGCCGTCGGCGACCTGGTGACCGTGATGTACGCGGGGCAGGTGCTGGAGACCGGGTCGCGCGAGGAGGTCCTGCTCTCCGCCGCGCACCCCTACTCCATCGCGCTGCTGGAGTCGGTGCCGTCGACGCGCCAGCGGCTGCCGCTCGTCTCGATCCCTGGTCGTGCACCCGCACCGGGAGCCGAGTTCGACGGTTGCGTGTTCGCGGACCGCTGCGCGTTCGCCGAGGACCGCTGCCGCGAGTCCGCGCCGCCGCTCGTCGCCACGCCCGCGGGCGGCGCGGCGCGCTGCGTCCGCGTCGACCACGTCCGGCAGAACCAGACGGTCCTGGTCAAGGAGCCTTTGGAGCGCGTCGAGAGCACGCAGGACGGCGCGTCCGTCCTCACCGTGCGGGACCTGAACGCCTCCTACGGCCGGACCCAGGTCCTCTTCGACATGTCCTTCGACGTCGCTCCCGGCGAATGCCTGGCGGTCGTGGGCGAATCGGGCAGCGGCAAGACGACCATGTCCCGCTGCCTGATCGGGCTCCACGAGGAGCAGTCCGGCACCTTCGAGATGGACGGGAAGCCGCTTCCGCCCCGGTTGCGAGACCGGACCAAGGCGGTCAAGCAGCAGATGCAGTACGTCTTCCAGAACCCCTACGGTTCGCTGAACCCCCGCGAGACCGTCGCGACCTCGGTGATGGTGCCGCTCAAGCACTTCTACGGAGTGCGGGGCAAGGCCGCCCGCGCCAAGGCGAAGGAGGCGCTGGAGCGCGTCGAGATCCCGTGGCGGCTCGCGGACCGCTACCCCGCCGAACTGTCAGGCGGTCAGCGCCAGCGGGTGGCCATCGCCCGTGCGCTCGTCTGCGACCCTTCGCTGCTGATCTGCGACGAGGTCACCTCCGGCCTCGACGTCTCCGTCCAGGCCTCCGTCGTCGAACTGCTCCGGACGCTGCAGGACGACGGCCTGAGCATGATCTTCATTACCCACAACCTCGCCGTCGTCCGCAGCATCGGCGACCGCGTAGTCGTCCTGAGCCAGGGCCACGTCGTGGAGTCGGGCGCGGTCGAGTCGGTGCTAACCGGACCCGAACACCCCTACACCCGCGCCCTCCTCGCCGACACCCTGGAGGTAGACCGGCCGCCCAACCCCGAACCAAGCAACCTCCCCACCTGACACCTCGTCTCTTGCCTGACTGAACTGCCTGACGCCTCGTCTCCCTGCCGATGCCTCCGCGACCGCCCCGAATGGACGGTACGGTCCGCGGCATGGCGATCAATCTCTCGTCCAGCTCCTACCTCGTGCTGGGGCTGATCGGCCTGCGCGGGCCCAGCTCGTCCTACCAGCTCAAGCGGGCCGTCGAGCGGTCGGTCGGGTACTTCTGGCCGTTCCCGCACAGCCAGCTGTACGTGGAGCCGCGGCGGCTGGCCGAGGCCGGGCTGCTGGAGGAGTCCGCCGAGACCGGGGGACGCCGCCGCCGCACGTACTCGCTCACGCCCGCGGGCCGCGAGGCCCTGCGCGAATGGCTCCGGGACCCCGCCACCGAGGTCTTCCAGGTCCGCAACGAGGCCGAGCTGAAGCTGTTCTTCAGCGAGCTCGGCGACGCGGGGACGGCGGAACGGCTCGCCGAGACGCAGGTCCGCTACCACCAGGGCCGGCTGGAGGAGTTCCAGAAGATGCTGGAACGCCTCGTCGACGTCCCCGACCTGGAGAAACGCGTGGCGCCGCTCGTCCTGGGCGTCCGGATCGAAGAGGCATGCCTGTCGTTCTGGCACGACGTCCGCGACTCGGGCGTGCGCGGCGCGCTGGCCCGCACACGCCTGCCGGGCAGGCACCAGGGGCCTCGCTCAGGCTGAGAACTCGATTGGCTCGGTCAGCCCGGCATTCTGCCTCCGGCCAGGCACTCCCGAATGGCGTCCGGCAATTCGCGCAGCCGATGCATGGGCAGCTCCAGCAAGGTCACATCTGCCGCCCAAGGCGCAGCCTCGGCGACCAATGCGCGCGCCTGCCGCTTCGTCAGATCACCTTGGACGTCGATCAACGCGTCCCGCCAGGTATTGGCCACCTTCCCATGCGCCCGATCCATCACCGCCCGCAGAATGCGCGACGCCGCTTGCTCACGAGGCTCATTCCTGCGGACGGCCTCGATTCCACGCCCATCCTCGACCAGTTCAAAAACCGGCTCCAGGATCGCGGCGAGTTCTCCCAGCCCGACCGCCTCAGCCGGCACGACCCGCACTCGCTCAGCCTGCGTCGCCATAAGCACGCGCGGCAGCACCGCCTCCATCCCGGCGGGCATGGCCACACCGGCCTGCCGGACCTTGGCCGCGTACGGCTTGGCCAGCCAGGTGCTCAACCGCACACGCGGCACCTCCGGCAGGACGTCCTTCGGCCAGGCACCGACGAGCACGTCCGGCCGCATATCACCTAGATCCGCGGCCGACACCTTCACCTGCTCCCGTGCCTCAACCGCTTGCGGCCCCTGCGTGTAAATGGCGGCGCTGAACCGATCCGCGCGCGCGGTGGCCGCCGGAAGGCTCTTGGACGTAGGACGCAGTACGTACAAATCAGCGGCAGACCCGATCGCCTCGGCTCCGTAGTATCGATTGAAGTCCGGATAAATGGCTTCGGAAACCAGATTCAGATCCCGCAACGCATTCTGCACTTTCAGGGCAAGCATCGGCATCCTGTCACTCGCCCCATACGCGAGCAGCACTCGTCCACGACCCTGCGCCCGCAGCCCCTGAACGGCCCGGGACACGAACAATCCGACCCCGTCCGGCGTGTAAGGCGGGTCCGTGACAGCCAGATCAGCGAATTCCATCGCGGAGCCTGGAAGCCCCAGCCGCAGATCGGCCCACCGCGTCCGCACACTCAAGCCCAACTCCGCCGCCCGCTCGTCGATATACGCGAGAATCCGCTCATCGATATCGACCACCATGGTCTCGACCTGCGGATGGATCATCCCGACCGCGAGCGAGGTCAGGTCATGATCGCCGACGCAGAGCAGCCGCGCGTCCGCAAGCCAGAACCGCGCCCCCAGCAGCAGCGCCCGCCGCACCACCGTCTCCGGCGTCGCGGCCACATGATCCAGAACATGCCGCCCGCGGGGCGCACGCGCAATGAAGTCTGCCAGACGCTCGACCACGGCCTGGTGCTCCGGCAGCAGATGCCCGACCGGATCAGCCGCATCGAACGGCCGGTACCCGCCCGCAAGCAGGTCGCCGACCTTCTGGGCCTGCTCGGCGTCCAGCCGGAATCGATCACCATCCCGCTCCACCGACAGCCCCGCCAGCAGCGCCTCCACCGACCTCCGGGGCGCCGCACTCTCCCGGACGAGGGCCGCCAACGACCACCACTGCCCGTCCGCCAGCAGACTCAACGCCGCGTGGACCCGCCGGGGATCCATGCCCTCCACGTTCGGAAGCCCCGCCGTCCCGTCCATCCGCCAGACCCTACTCTCCTCCCACCGCGCTCTCCCCAGCCAGCGTGTGTTGTGACGCCTGCTTTCGAGTATCTCGGTGGTCGTCTACCGGGATTCAGATTCGGGGGTGGGGGCGGCGCTGCGTACGGGGCCGCCCCTCCAAAGTCAAGGGCGCCTTCGGCGTCGCTTCGCGATGGGACTCCGTCCCACCCTTGACTTCGGAGCCTCTACGGCCCCTGGTGCAGCTTTCAACGGGCAGGCTCCGCCTGCCCCCGCCCGACGCCCCGCCCCCACCCTCCAACCAAGAAACAAACAACAACCACCCAACCCACACCAATACGCAACAACCCAAAGCAATACGCACAAAAACCCAGAACACCGTTCCGGCCGACACCAGACTCCGACTATCCCATCGGCCACAATAATAAGACCCATCTCGGCAACGAAAGCACACGCACGTTCGATAATATTTAGGTGTGAGTTCGATATCCATTGATCTTCATTCAGCGTCCACCGGGGAACTGGTCGACGCCATCGCGCAGATCACCCACGAACTCGCCCAGCGCAACGCCCCCGACTCGCCCGCCGCCTGCATGCACATCGCCGAATCGTTGGCGGCGGCCTGCGACCGGCAGGAAAGCGCGCTGGCCGCACTCATCGGGCGGGTGGACGCCTCGGGTGAGATGCGCCGCTGGGGCCTGCCCTCCACCCAAGCCTGGCTGCGCACCCGCCTGGGCATGCGCGACACCCGCGCCAAAGAGCGGGTCACCCTGGCCCGGCAACGCCACCGCCTGCCCCGCGTCACGGCAGGGCTCGCCGCCGGGGAGCTGTCCTACGGGTATGCATCGACCGTGGCCGACGCCGTCGCGCGTTTGGACGACAGCGACTGCGCGGAGGCCGAATCTCTGTTGCTCGACATGGTCGGGCAGGGGTTCTCGGCCGGGAAGGTCGCCTCGTTCGGGCGGCGTATCCGTGACGTGATCACCGAACGTGACGGCACCGACAAACCCGATGCCGAGTCGCGGCGCGGGTATGCGCGGTCCTGGGTCACCTCCACCCGCTCTCTGGACGGTGGCCGTTATGTGAAGGGCTGGCTGAACGCCGAGGACGCCGCCGTCTGGGACGGCACGCTCGGGCCGCTGGCCAAACCGGCCGGGACCGATGATCGGCGTGATCTGTCCGAGCGGATGGCCGCCGCGCTGACCGCCGTGCTGGCGGGCGGGCACCGCGCCACCAAAATCACCGTGATCTGCGATCTGGACACCCTCACCGGCGGCGCCGCCCCCGGCCGCCTCACCGACGGCACCCCCATCCCCGCCGCACACGTCCGCCGCATCGCCCTCAGCGCGGGCGTCTCACCGCTGATCCTCGGGCGCGGCCATGTGCCGCTGTATCTGGGCCAGCGGGCCCGGTTCGCCACCCCCGGCCAACGCCAAGTCCTCGAAACCCTGTACCCGACGTGCGCGGTACAGGGGTGTGAGGTGCCCGGCACCCTCTGCGAGGTCGACCACGTCACCGGCTGGGCCCTCGGCACCCCCACCGACATCGACCGGCTCGCCCTGTGCTGCGGATGGCACAACCGCTTCAAACACACCAACCCCGACCAGATCCACATCGCCCACCACACCACCGGACGCCACATCTACCGCGTCCTCCCACCACCCAACACCCACCCGATCGACATCCACGCACCACCACCACCAACCGAACCGATCGAGTGGGCCGCCTGACCAACCACCAAACCAGCGTCCCGAACGACCAGGCGGAGCACGCCAACCGACCCCTCTCCGCCACCCGATACACGCAGCCGATTCCACACGGGCCCCCGACCAACGCGCTCGGGCGGGGGCCGCGTGACAGGACATCCGGCCTGGCCTAAGGGACGCCGGTCACGGCACGCCTCTCCGGGCCCCTCCCGGTACCCGAAACGCGCACGGTCGATAACCAAGCACCGCGCCGCCAACCAGCGGGATCGGCTGGGCAGGCCGCCTGACGGGACGTCAGACCAGGCCTGGGGCGATGGATCGCGGCACGTCTTCCGAGCCTTTCCACTGGCCGAATACGTGTGCGGTCGATAGCCACGCGCGGCACCGCCAACCGGCGGATCGGCTGGGCCGCCTGACGGGACTTCAGACCAGGTCTGAGGCGATTGGTCCCGGCACGTCTACCGAGCCTTTCCACTGGCCGAATACGTGTGCGGTTGGTATCCAGGTGCCGCACCGCCAACCGGCGGGAATGGGTGGGCCACCTGACAGGACTTCAGACCGTCTCTGGGGCGACTGGTCGCGGCACGTCCACCGGGCCTTCCCGCCGGCCGGAAACGAGTGCGGTTGGTATCCAGGCGCCGCGCCGCCAACCGGCAGGATCGGCTGGACCGCCGTCTGAGGCGCGTCCGCCTTCCACCCACGCCGCCAACCAGGCCGCCCGGCTTTACCCACCCCGCCATGGCGGCGCATGCCCCTCGAAGGGCATGGCCGACCCATGACCACGCGCACCGAGGAGCTCCCCGTCGCCCACGCGCGCTAGGCGGGGATCTATAAGCGCTACAAGCCGCTTTCTCGATCTCATCACCACGGCCGGACGCAAGCAGGTTCAGGTCCGCAGCTCGCAAACATCCACCCGATCTAGTGCGCTTCGACCCTGACGACTGCCGTGCCCACCACGCCCCCGAATGCAGCGTCAACCGGCTCAAACGCATCGGGCATGCTCTCGGTCGAGGACTAGGGCACCATAGGTGCCATGACAGCAAGCTCCGAGTGGATCGCCATCGTGGCGTACGAGAACCTCGCCGGATGCCCGACACCCTTGGCAGCGACGCGAGCTTGACTGCGTGAGCGCGGCATCGACTGGATGCCGTTCCAGGGCGATGAAGTCCGGATAGATCTGGCTTGCGGACGCGATCCCGACGGTGGCCACAGGCGAGGCTGGTTCACCGTCTCGATCAGAGCTGACGCGCTTCGACGGCTCGGACTTCACCCCGATCAACCCACCTCAAAGATCACCGGCCCGTCCCCTCCCGGCTGGTGGCACGCCGCAGCCGAACGCGACACCAGAAACAAGCTCCCATAACAAGTCCGGGCCCTCGAATCCGCCGGACTGGTGGCACTGGTCGGCCAGCTGCTCGACTACCTGCGAGTGCAGGCCCGCCCCCGCAGATCCTGGAACGGTTTGAAGAAATCGTCCCGGACGACGACACCCCGATCATTCCGCTGTCGGCGTACCCGTCCCGTTCTCGCAGCCAACGGAATCGACGCCATCGTCGCTCTCGGAACCGGTTCGCTGGTGGTCAGACTGCCGCAACTCCCCAACGATGTTGAAGGCCGCGCCCCAATACCCCTCTGGCCGAAGCCGGATGGTGCTCGGTCAACGGCTGGCGGCAGCCCAACCTGTAGCCGAAAGCGCGACGTTCTCATGGACGCGTTCATTGGCGCCCTCGTCGCGAAATTGCTCGGCGGAGGAGCGATGCACCGGAAGCGAGCGCTCCTCCGCCGAGCAGCAGAAAGCCTAAAGAGTCTTGCCAGCCGATGCTCGCCACCGCGCAGGAGACTGATCGCAAGCGGCCCGCCCGCCAACTCGCCAGAAACGCTCTTCTCCCCGCCGGTTCTATGTGATCCCCACCAGGACTCTCAGCTCTGATTCATCGGACATCAGCTTAGGTCTACGTGACGTGTTCGAGGAGCTACATGGCGGGTGGCGGAACGTGGTGATGGGAATGCGCATTGTAAATCGGTGGAGTGGCCTCCGGCTGATCTGCGACGATCATTAGATGGGTCCGTTGGACGCGGTTGCGGGTCGGGTCGCCGGTGGGGCGACCGTGGAGTTCCGGCCCAGTGGTTCTTCGATGGTCCCGTTGATTCGGAGTCGGCAGCGGGTGGTCGTCGCTCCGGTCGATCCGTCCAAGGTGGAGGTTGGGGATATCGTCCTCGCCCGCGTCGCCGGGACGGTTTACCTGCATCTGGTGTCGGCTGTGGACGCCGCCAAGAAGCGCGTGCAGATCAGTAACAACCGGGGACGCATCAATGGCTGGACCAGCCACGATCGGGTCTTCGGGATCTGTGTGGCGGTCGATGGTGTTGCTCGTGCGGGTGCCGCTGCCAAAGCCAGAACCGTGTGACCTCGTCCATCCTCCGGGGTGCGCCGGGCCGGGCCGGGGCGCGTGCTCGGCGACGGGTTCGGGGCATGGATGGGATGTGGACATCCGCTCGCGCCGTACCGGCCGCCGCCTCATGCTCGCGTTGCTGCTGCGCACGGCACTGACCACGGCGTGCCTGCTGGCCGTGTACTTCGCGACGCCGCTGAACAGGTCGTTCACGCCGGTGACCGCTATGGCGCTGGTTGGGGCGCTGGCGGCTCTGGGGCTGCTCGTCGTCCGGCAGACCCGGGCGATTGTGCGGTCATCTTCGCCGAGGCTTCGTGCCGTCGAGGCGCTGGCGACGTTGGTTCCGCTGTTCCTGCTGGTGTTCGCCGCGTGCTACTGCCTCATGAGCAATGGGACCGGACGCGCCTTCTCCGAGCCCTTGACGCACGTCGACGCCCTGTACTTCACCATGACCGTGTTCTCGTCGGTCGGCTTCGGTGACATCGTGCCGCTCTCCCAGGGGGCGCGGGCGCTGACGATGGTGCAGATGGTCGGCGATCTCGTCATTCTCGGTCTCGTCGCGAAGGTGCTCGTCGAGGCGATGCGCCGTGGTGTGGAGCGCCGGGCACGCGGCGCCGATGACCGTCCGCGCTGACCCCGCCCGTTGATCTCGGAGAGCACCTGTCCGGCCGGCACGGACGTGCTGACTCAGCCCTTGGTCGATTGGGCCGGCTCTGACACGGTCAGCCCCCGGGAGGCCTGGTGGGTGTCGAAGGAGGGCTGCGCCACGCAGCGGTTTGGGACGAGCAGCCGAGCGGCCTTCTCCCCTATGTCCGCCATGGAGATCGAGACGACCCTGGGCATCGCTTTCCATCGGGACGCCGATGCCGCGAATCATTCCGGCTGAACACGTCGAAGCGAACGACCGGGACTGGTCGGCTTCCCCTTCCTGACGGCGGATAGAGGGTGCGGAAAGCGTGTGACGTCGGTCGGTGGGGCTGTGGATTATGGGGGGATGGCGTTGCTTCGCGACATCGTCTTCGACTGCGCTCGGCCCGCCGCGACGGCCCGGTTCTGGGCTGCGGCTCTGGACGGCTATGCCGTCGCGCCCTACGACGATGCGGAGCTGGCGCGGCTGCGTTCCATGGGGATCACTAGCGTCGAGGACGATCCGACCGTGCTCGTCGAGGCGGTGGGCGGTGGGCCTCGGCTGTTCTTCCAGCTCGTCCCGGAGGGCAAGCGTGTGAAGAACCGCGTGCACCTGGATCTGGTCGCTGCGGAGCCGGACGCGGACACGGAAGCGGAGATACGGCGCCTGACCGCGCTTGGGGCGACGGTTCAGGCTCGGTACCCGGACAACGTCGTTTTGGCCGATCCCGAAGGGAACGAGTTCTGCCTGTCGCTGAGATCGGCTTTGTAACGGCCGGGCGGGCCGGCCCGAACGTGCGTAGCCTCGGGCCTGGGCCGCGGAGCTGGGGTTTTCCGGAGCGTGCCATGGGCACGTCCCGACCGTTGCCATAACGCGTCTTCAACGGGGGCAGGAGGGTTTCGGAGATGACCTCGGGGTGGTACGGATCCGGTTCCGGCGGCATGGACCCGTTCGAGGAGATGCTCGCCCGGTTCTTCGGTGCGCGGGCGCAGCGCAGGCCGGTGGAGCGGATCAGTCTCGCGCGGCTGATGAGCGAGCCCGCGCGGGAGCTGGTGCGGGACGCGGCCGCGCAGGCGGCGGAGTGGGGCAGCGTCGATCTGGACACCGATCATCTGCTGTGGGCGGCGACGCGGCAGCAGGGGACGCGGCAGTGGATGGCGCGGGCCGGGGCCGATCCGGACAAGATCAAAGGGGAGATCGAGGAGCATGCGCGGCGGGGTGAGCCGCGGGACGTTCCGCCGGAGTTGACGCCGTCGGCGAAGCGGGCGCTGCTGGATTCGCATCAGGTTTCGCGGGCGCTGGGGTCGTCCTATATCGGGCCTGAGCATTTGCTTTTCGCGCTTGCGCTGGATCGCGGGTCCAGTGCGGGGCGGATTCTTGATCATGAGCATGTGACGCCTGACTCGTTGCAGCAGGCGGCTACCGGTGGGCAGCAGCCGCCCAGCGGGGCGGGCGGCGGCGGGCAGGCGTCCGGGACGCCGACGCTGGACGAGTTCGGGCGCGATCTGACCGCCCTGGCCCGGGAGGGGCGCATCGATCCGGTGATCGGGCGCGAGGATGTGATCGAGGAGACCGTCGAGGTCCTGTCGCGGCGGACCAAGAACAATCCGGTGCTGATCGGTGATCCGGGCGTCGGGAAGACCGCGATCGCCGAAGGGCTCGCGCAGCGGATCGTGGACGACGCGGTGCCCGAGACGCTGCGCGGGAAGCGGATCGTGCAGCTGGATCTCGGCGGGATCGTCGCGGGGACGCGGTACCGGGGCGACTTCGAGGAGCGGCTGAAGAAGGTCGTGGACGAGATCGGCGAGCACTCCGACGATCTGGTGGTGTTCATCGACGAGATCCACACGATCGTGGGCGCGGGCGGCGCGGAGGGCGCCATGTCCGCAGGGAACATGCTGAAGCCGCCGCTGTCGCGGGGGGAGCTGCACGTCGTCGGGGCGACGACCATCGACGAGTACCGGCGGAACATCGAGAAGGACGCGGCGCTGGAGCGGCGGTTCCAGCCGATCCTGGTGCCGGAGCCGAGCCTCGATGACAGCATCGAGATCCTGCGGGGGCTGCGCGATCGGTATGAGGCCCATCATCAGGTGCGGTTCACCGATGAGGCGCTGCTTGCGGCCGTTGATCTGTCGAGCCGGTATCTGACCGACCGGTTCCTGCCCGACAAGGCGATCGATCTGATCGACCAGGCGGGGGCCCGGGTCCGGCTGCGGGCGGGGACGCGGGACGGCGGGCGGCGCGAGCTGGAGCAGCGGCTCGACCGGCGGCGGCGGGAGAAGGACCAGGCCGTCGCGGACGAGGACTACGAGAAGGCGTCCGAGCTGCGCGACGAGATCGGGCGGCTGGAGAAGGATCTCGCGGAGACGCGGGACGAGGACGCGCCGGCCGCCGTCCCGTGCGTGACGACCGAGGACATCGCGGAGGTCGTGTCGCGGATCTCCGGCGTGCCCGTCACGCAGCTCACGCAGGCGGAGCGGGAGCGGCTGACCCGGCTCGAAGAGCACCTGCACGAGCGGGTGATCGGGCAGGAGGACGCGGTGGCGGCGGTGGCGCGGGCCGTCCGGCGGTCCCGGGCGGGGATGGGCGATCCGGACCGTCCGATCGGCGGGTTCCTGTTCCTCGGGCCGACCGGCGTCGGGAAGACGGAGCTGGCGAAGGCGCTGGCGGAGGCGCTGTTCGGGAGCCGCGACCGGCTGGTCCGGTTCGACATGAGCGAGTTCCAGGAGCGGCACACGGTGAGCCGGCTGATGGGCGCGCCGCCCGGTTACGTCGGCTACGAGGAGGCGGGGCAGCTGACCGACGCGGTGCGGCGGCAGCCATACTCGGTGATCCTCCTGGACGAGATCGAGAAGGCGCACCAGGACGTCTTCAACGTCCTGTTGCAGCTGCTGGACGACGGGCGGCTCACGGACGCGCAGGGCCGTACGGTCGACTTCCGCAACACCGTGGTGATCATGACCAGCAATCTCGGGTCCGAGCTGATCACGGGGCGGACGGAGATCGGGTTCGGCACGCCGGGCGACGGCGACGGGCCGAGTTCCGCCCTCAGCGACCGGATCATGCGGCGGCTCCGCGATTCGTTCCGGCCGGAGTTCCTGAACCGGATCGACGAGATCATCGTGTTCCAGCGGCTGGAGGAGGGGCAGCTCCGGCAGATCACGGATCTGCTGCTGGACGAGACGCGCCGCCGCCTCCACGCGCAGGACGTCGACGTGTCCTTCACCACCGAGGCCGTGGACTGGCTGGCGCGGCGCGGCTACCAGCCCGAGTTCGGAGCCCGGCCGCTGCGCCGCACGATCCAGCGGCAGGTGGACGACCGGCTCTCCGATCTGCTGCTGGCCGGCGATCTGCGGCATGGCAGCCATGTGGAGGTCTCCGCCGCGGGCGGCAACGGGCTCGAGTTCCACATCACCGCCACCGAACCTTTGTCGTAAGGGGTATATTCCTTCTGTAGCTCTTACAGGAGGGTTCCCCCCTTGCACATCCCGATCGGTGCCTATGCGGGCGGTATCGAGCTGGCCAACTTGCTGGTCAGCACGTCGCCGACCGTCCGGGGCGCGGAGGCGCTGCCCGATCTCGGGGCGCTGTCCGCGCTGATCGCGGGGCATGAGCTGCGGGCGCCGGTCCAGGAGGACGTCTTCCAGGTCCAGCTCCTCCGCCGGGAGGTGCGCGGGATCATGGAGACCGAGACGGCCGAGCAGGCCGTCGCGGGGGCGGGCGTGCTGCTCGGGCGTGCCGGGCTCCCGCCCGTCCTGCGGCGTGAGCCCGACGGGCCGTGGCAGTGGTTCGTCCCGACCGCGACGGGCGCGCCGCTCGCGGACGAGCTGGCCGCCTTCATTGCTGTCGGACTGCTCGGTGTCGTGCGGGCGCTCGGGCACGACCGTTTCCGAGCCTGCGCCGCCCCCGGCTGCCGCGGCGTGTTCGCCGACGTCAGCCGGGCCGGGCGGCGCCGCTACTGCATGCCCGACCTGTGCGGGAACCGCCTCAACGTCGCCAACCACCGCGCCCGCCGACGGGAGATGACCTCGTGACCACGCTGCTGACTTCTGCGATCCAGCTCCCGGACGGGACCTATGTCCGGGGGCGCGGGCTGCGCAACCCGCTGCCGGACGGCCCCGCACCCGACTTCGGGCTCTATCTGGGGTCGGGGCGGCTTCGCCGGCGTCATGAAGCGGACATCCGCTGGCCGTCCGCCTGGATCGAGTGGCCCGACTTCCTCCTGCCGCGTGACCGGGACGCGGCCGTCCGGGACATCCGTGCCCTGCACGAGCGGGCCCGTTCCGGTGCGGCCGTCGAGGTCGCCTGCGGCGGCGGTGTCGGACGCACCGGAACGGTCATCGCGTGCTTGGCCGTCCTGTCGGGGGTGGAGCCGTCCGAAGCCGTCGCCTGGGCGCGCGAACACCACCATCCGCGGGCCGTCGAGACGCCGTGGCAGCGACGGTGGGTGGCCGGGTTCCCCGCTAGTCGCTGAGGATCAGTTTCGCGGCGTGCTCGCCGATCATCATGCTCGGCGCGTTGGTGTTCCCGCCCGTGATCGACGGCATGATCGACGCGTCCGCGACCCGCAGGCCCTCGATGCCGCGCACGCGCAGCTCCGGGTCGACCACGGCCCGCTCGTCCGCGCCCATCCGGCACGTGCCGACCGGGTGGTAGACGGTCGTCGCCCGGTTCGGCAGCTCCTTGGCCAGTGCGTCTCTGTCCGGGAAGCCGGGGCCCGGGGAGAGTTCTTCCTTCACGTCGCGGGCGATCGTCTTGTTCGCCATCACATCTCTGACCAGCTCGATGCCGTCCAGCAGGAGGCGCGCGTCGTCGGGATCGGTCAGGTAGGCCGGGTCGATGAGGGGCGCGGCGGACGGGTCCGTGGACGCCAGCCGTAGCGTCCCGCGGCTCTTCGGGTAGATCAGCGTCGGCATGATCGTGAGGGCGGAGCGCTTGTCCACCTTGTGCCGGACGGGCGCGTCCTGGTTCGGGAACGGGTACGACCACGGCAGCGCGTGCAGCTGGAGGTCGGGGATGCCGGCGGCCCGGCCGGTGCGGACGAAGCCGACCGCCTCGAACACGCTGCGCGCGACCCACGTCCCGCCCCTCGTCCACTCCTTGGCGACGCCGGACGCGAAGTACGGCGCCGTGCCCCGGTGGCGGGCCGTGTCCATGACGTAGGTCATCGGGACGAACATGTGGTCGTGCAGGTTGTCCCCGACGGGCAGGTCCGCGTGCACGTCGATGCCGTGTTCCCGCAGGTGCGCGGCCGGGCCGACGCCCGACAGCAGGAGCAGCTGCGGCGAGCCGAACGTTCCCGCCGCCAGGATCACCTCGCGGGACGCGCGCACCGTCCCGCGGACCTTCTTCGTGACGACCTCGATCCCGGTGGCCCGCCCGTCCCGTACGACGACCCGCTCCACCATCGCCCCGGTCACGACCGTCAGGTTCGGCAGGCCGTGATCGTCGAGATATCCGACGGACGAGCTGTACCGCAGCCCCTCGTGGACGCTCTGCTGGAAGATCCCCGCGCCGTCCTGGACCTCGCCGTTGTAGTCGTCGTTGCGCTTCACGCCCGCCGTCTCGATCAGCGCCTCGATGAACGCCTCCGACGCGGGGGTGAGGTCCCGCTGCCGCGTGACCTGGATCGGGCCGCCTGCGCCGCGCAGGGCGCTCGCGCCGTCCTCCCAGTTCTCCATCCGCTTGAAGCTGGCAAGGACGTCGTCGTGGCTCCAGCCGGTGCAGCCGCCGGCCGCCCAGTCGTCGAAGTTCTTCCGGTTGCCGCGCACGAACAGCATCCCGTTGATCGACCCGGAGCCGCCGAGCACGCGGCCCTTCGTCTGCGGGATCTTCCTGTCGAGGGCGCTCTTCTGCGGGGTGCTGTAGAAGCCCCAGTCCAGCTTCTTCTTCAGCTGCGGGACGTTGTGGAAGACGGCGATCAGGCCGGGCTTGCGCACCAGCGGCGTCCGGTCCGGGCCGCCGGCCTCGACCAGGACGACGTCCGCGCCCGACTCGGCCAGGCGCCGCGCCAGCACGCAGCCCGCGCTGCCGGCGCCCACGACGACGTAGTCAGCGGTCCGCTCCATGTGTTCCTCCCAGCGGACGCGGCCGGCCGGGGCCCATAACCGGCTGGGCATGGCCGGGCGACCACTCGTGAGGGCCCGCGCCTGGCCCGTTCGGCGCCGCCGCGAGGGCGACCTGAGCTGCGGCGATCGTAGAGGGCCCGGGGGCAGGCGGCCAAGCACTGTCCCGATGACCGGAAAGACCCGATGACCGGAAAGGGAGGCGGGAAGAGAGGCCGGGAAGAGAGGCCCGTCCAAAGGCACAAAAAAATCCCGTCGCGGTACCGCACCGGCTCATGGGCCAGGTCACGGCCGGTGCGGTACCGGCGGGCGTCCGGTGTCCTCCCCGCCAAGGGATCGCCGGACAGCGCTCCCGGCCGGGACCCACGGGAGGAGAAACGTCCCGGACGAGAGGTCAGCGCCGCGCTGAGCGGGTCAGCCGCTCAGGACGCGGGAATCGGCGGTTCCGGGTTCGTTGTCGATCAGGGCGGAGATCTCCTTGTAGACGAGGCTGATGCGGGTGCCCCAGTTCGGGCAGCCGCCGAGGTGGTGCAGCGCGATCACCTTGTGGGAGGACCCGGCGAGGACCGGCGAGCCGGAGTTCCCGCCCGAGGTGTCGCACATGTATCCGGTGTTGACCCCGGACGACGGCGTGCGGATCACGCAGTTCCCGCCGCCGTCCTCGACGATCGTCAGCCGCTTCGGCAGCGTGTCGCCGTGGCCGGGGATGTAGATCCGCTCACCGGCGGTGGGTTCGCGGGTCTCCAGGTAGAGCGTCCCGAACTGCTGGATGCTCTCGAAGTTGTTCACCGAGAACAGGGCGTAGTCGAGAGCGCTGAGCGGGCTCAGCTTGAGCAGTTCGGCTCCGCTGACCTTGACGCCGGCACCCGGGTTGCGGCCGCCGCACGTGGCGCACTCGTAGTCGAACTGGAACTCGCTGCCCCGCAGGTCGGCCGCGCTCTCCATGCAGTGCTGGTTGGTGAGCATCGTGTTGGTGTCGCCGACGCGCCACGACGTGCAGTGCCCGAGTCCGTTCAGGAGCTGGCGGGCGACCGCGCGGGACTTGGCGTACTCGGTCGGATGGCTCGTCTTGTAGCACGTCGTGTCGCGGCGGTCCTCGGCGCCGCAGACGCTGAACGTGCGGGGGTTGGCCGACGCGTACTCGGCCTGGGTGAAGCCGCGGAAGTAGGAGTCGATCCGGGCACCGAAACCCTGCCTGGTCAGCGCGGCGGCGTTGCCGCGCTTCTTGGCGGAGTGCAGGGTGACGACGGCGGTGTCCCCGTCGATGGACATCGCGGCGAAACCCGTCCCGCCGTGGACGGTGAACGGGGAGTCGCCGCGCTGCTTCCGGACGGTCGGGTCGCCGCGGTAGGTGTGCACCTCGCGGCCGGACGGCGAGGCGACCGTGATCCGGTCGCCGGGGAGCAGCCGCACGGACGCGAAATGCACCTTGAGGTAGCTGGAGCCGGGCGAGCGGAGCGTCACCTGAGTGGACCGGCTGTCAGGCGAGTACCGGACGGCGGCGTTCGCGGCCGCCTTCTCTCCGGCCGCGTCCGGCTTGGGGGCGAGGGTGGCGGGTTGGCGGGATTGGGCCTGCGCGGCGGCGTCGTCGCTCCGGACGGGAGCGGCCGACGCCGTGGCGGCGGGCAGGATCAGGGTCACGGCAAGCGGAATCGCCGCTGCCAGGAAGCGTGACTTTCTGGACATGTGCGCACCTCCTCTGGGGGCCGAGCTGCGCTTGGCGGGTTGGGGGGATCGGCGGGGTCGGGATCCGTGGGTTGGGGGTTGGGGGTTGGCGGTTAGGGGTTGGCGGGGATGGGCGAATATGTGGATGTCCGGCCCGGCCTCCGCCCCTTTCGGGGAGGAGACCGGACCGGACACTTAACACCACCGGCGACTAGAGCGTGATGCTCCAGCCCCTAAGGGTCCCGATGTCCTGGGGCCCGTAGTCGTAGAAGTACACCTGCCAGTTACCGGCCGCCTGCGAGGAGACGCCCGGAACCTGGAAGGTCCGCTCGCCGTTCCACGGCGTGCACTGGTACTGACCGGTGCCCTGCCGCTTCACCACGAACTGCTGGCCGCTCGGCGCGATCAGCCACACACCCAGGTCCTCGGAGCAGGTGTGCGTCGCGTCGATCGACAGGCTCACCGTCGGCGCGGCCTGCCCCTCGATCGCGACCTGGATCGGGCTGGACGTCCAGGTGTAGTCGCGGATCGGGTAGTCGGTCTCGCTGGTGAACGTGCGGTCACCACCGGACGGCTTGGTCACCGTCAGGGTGTAGGTGGCCGTGCGGGTGACCGAGCCCCGTCCGGTGACCGTCACCGTGTAGCTGCCCTCAGGCGTGCTACTGGTGGTGGCCAGCGACAGGGTCGCGGTACCGCCCGCCTTGACCTCACCCGGGTTGATGGTGGCCGTCACGCCGCCGGGCGACACCGTCGCCGACAGCGCCACCTGCTGCGCCGTCCCCTGGGTGAGGGCGGTGCGGACGGTGGCCTGCGTGGAGTTGCCCGCCTGGACGGTCCCGTTGGACGGGTCCACCGACACCGAGAAGTCGTCGGTTCCACTGCCTTGCACCCGGAGCGTGAAGCTCGCGGTGCGCGTGGCGGACTCCCCGGTGCCGGTGACCGTCACGACGTAGTCGCCCGCCGGGGTTGCCGACGTGGTGGCGACGGTCATCGTGGACGCTCCGCCGGCCTGGATGGTGGCGGGGCTGAAGCTGACGCTAGGCCCGCCCGGCGACACCGCAGCCGTCAGGTTGATCGGCTGGGCGGCGCCTTCGGTCACCGCGGTGGTGATGGTGGCCGTGGCCGACTGTCCTGGTTGGACGCTTGCGGACGTGGGGTTCGCCGCCATTGAGAAGTCGTCCGAGGGGTTCGACTGACCCACGGACGTCTTCCACAGCGCCCACGCCATGGCGTCCGCGCTCCGGTCGAGCGCGGTCGTGTTGATGTTGCTCGGGTAGCTGTCGCAGGACGCGTGGTAGCAGCGGTCGAAGGCCACACCGGCCTGGCCGCCCCACTTCTGCGCCTGGGCGGACGACTTCGTCGCCGACGCCCCGGTGGACAGGAACGTCGTCGCGATTCCGGCGTTGCGGAACGGGCCGTCGTCGCTGCAGCACTCGCCCATCTCTTCGGTGCCGACGCTGATGGAGTCGAAGTACCCCTTCAGGTTGGACGACAGCTGCGAGTTGAGGTTGTCGATGAAGTAGCCGGCGTTCGGGCTGCCGACCATGTCGAAGTTGAAGTAACCCTTGATCTTCGACCGCTCGGTCTGGGCGAGGCGGCCGACGTAGAACTCGGAGCCGTTGAGGCCCTGCTCCTCGTCCGTCCACCAGCCGAGCCGGGCCTTGTTCAGCATCGTCGGCTTGGTCTGCGCCAGCGTCAGCGCCGTCTCCAGGAGCGCGGCGGAGCCGGTGGCGTTGTCGTTGATGCCGGGTCCGCCCCGGACACCGTCGAGGTGCGCGCCGAACATGTAGACGCTGTTGGCGTCACCGCCCGGCCACTCGGCGATCACGTTGGGGCCGGAGCCCGCCGTGCAGCCGGAGGTGCACGCCTGCTGGGTCACGGTGAACCCTGCGGCCTGCAGCTTCTGCGTCACGTAGTTGGCGGAAGCGGTGTAGCCGGCGCCTGCCGCGTACCGGTTCCCGCCGTTCTGCGTGGCGAAGTTCTGGAACTGCTGCAGGTGCCCCTGGACGTTCGTGAGGCTGATGTTCGGCGGTTCGCTTCCGCCGGGCCCGCCGTCGTCCTGGACGTTGAGCGAGTAGGTCGCGGTCTGGGTCTTCGTCCCGCCCCTGCCGGTCACGGTGACCGTGAACGGCCCGGTCTGCGCCGCGGCGCTCGCCGTGAGGGTGAGCGTCGAGGTGTTGCCGGACTGGACCCGCGCCGGGCTGAAGCTCGCGGTGATGCCGCTGTTGGCCGGCGACACGGTCGCGGTCAGGTCGACCGCCTCCGAGGCGCCCTGGGTGACGGTCGTGGCGACCGTCGCCTGCACCGAGGAGCCCTGCTTGACCGAGCCCGAGCCGGGCGACACCGACAGCGAGAAGTCGTTGCCACCGGTCGGCTGGCAGGTCGGCTCGCCGGACTGCGCCGGCATCGAGACCGCGGTCCACGCGGCCTTGACCTTGTCGTACCAGGTGCAGGTCGAGTCGAGGTTCTTCGCGGCCTGCAGCGTCAGGACCCGGTAGCGGCCGTAGTTGGTGCCGGACGTCTTCAGCATCATCGCGTTGTAGAAGATCTTCGTCGCGTTCATGATGCCGATGCCGGTCATGCTGCTGCCGTTGCAGGTCGGGCTGGTCGGCTTGCCGCCGCCCGGGTTGTTGCCCTCGGCGAGCAGGTAGAACCAGTGGTTGCCCGGTCCGGCCGCCTTGTGCACCTCCATGCTCGGCACGGAGCTGGAGTAGCAGTTCGGGTCGTTGTTGACCCGCGACGGCTCGTACATGTTGCGGATCGGGCCCGAGCCGGTGAGGTTGATCTCCTCGCCGACCGTGTAGTCGGGGACGTCCTCGGGGTTGTTGAGGAGCGCCTCGACGGCCGCGCCCCACACGTCGCCGACGAACTCCTGCGTGTTGCCGCCGGAGATGCCGCCGGGCGTGTAGCTGTCGAGCCCGTGCCCGAACTCGTGGGCCACGACGTCCGTCGCGGTGATCCACTGGTTCTGGTTGTTGTAGCCGAACTGGGCCTGGCCGTTCTGCCAGTAGGCGTTGACGGCGTTCAGCCCGACGAACGCCGGGGCCCACTGGCCGCTGCTGTTCAGGCCGGTGCGGCCGAACTGCTTCAGCAGGTCCCACATGCCGGCGCCCGCGTACATGACGTCGACGCAGCCGGCTTCCTTGCTGGTCTTGGACGTGCTGCCCCACACGTCGTCAGGACCGGAGAAGACGGCCTTGCTGCTGTAGTCGGCGCAGCTGAGACCGGGCCGCTGCGGGTCCCGCATCGTGTACTGGCCGCCGGATTGGGTCGTTCCGATCTGCAGGTTCGACCCGCTCCAGATGCCCGTGCCGGTGCCCGCGACGATGAGCTCCTGCTCGGCGAACCGCTTGCCGGTCAGGGCGTCGACGTAGACCTTCTTCTGGCTCGGGTGGTCGCCGTCGCGGCCGGAGACCAGCGTCTCCCACGCGAGCCGGGGCTTCGCGAGCGCGTGCACCACCAGGCGCGGCGCGAGCGTCTTGCCGTCCGGCTTGGTGAGCGCCTTGCTCGACGTCCGCGCTGCCGCCGCCTTGCCGACCTTGGGTGTGAGGCCGATGGCGATCGAGCTCTTCTGCGCCACCGACAGGTTGCGCACGTGGCCCTTCCCGTCCGTCGCGACGACGAAGTCACCGCCGACGACCGGAAGGTCGCGGTAGGTGCGCTCGTAGGCGACGTAGGTGAGGTTCCACGGGGTGGCGACGACCTGCGACCGGACGTACTTGTCGCCCTTGCTGGGGTGCAGTTCGGCGACGCGTCCGTTGATCAGGCGTTCCGCCGATACGACGGCCGCGGTCTTCGGATCGGGGGTCGATCCTTCCGCGCTGGGGGTGGTTCTCAGGGCCAGCGGCACGAGGCCGCTGATCCCGAGAGCGGCGGCCGTAAAGGCCGCCACAACGTGTCTGCGTTTCACTTTCCGCATGCCTCCACTGAGGGGGGAGACCGCACCGCGGGGGGACGGGCGGCCGCAGGCACGGCGATGCCGTCCACCGCCAGCGGGGGCACGCCTGCTACCTGCTCGGCACTCGGATTGGGGGCAGAGAGGGGGAGATCGGGCAGGGGGCAGGTGATTGCGGAGGGCGGGGGCGCCAGGAGCTGGTGGACGGTTTGTCGTGCCTTGCGAAAATGAGAGTGACATCTGCGGAACGCTTGCGGGCCCTGCCACTTAGGCATAGCTTCGCGGCTATGCAGGTGGAACTGCGGCATTTAAGGGTGCTCTGCCAGCTAGCGGAGACAGGTAGCATCACGCGCGCCGCGGCGAGCCTCGGTGTCTCCCAGCCGACGCTCAGCAACCAGCTGCGGCGCATAGAGAAGGCCTTCGGCGGTCCGCTGTTCGACCGCGACGCGCAGGGCATCACGCCCACCCCGCTCGGACGGCACGTCCTGGCCCGCGCCCGCGGCGTCCTCGCCGACATGGACGACCTGCTCGCGACCGTCCCCGCCGGCGGCCCCCGCACCGGCATCCGGCTCGGCACGCACCCGCACGTCCTGCTGGGCGAGTGGCTCCGCAAGCTCGAAGCGGAGATGCCGCACCGCACCGTCAGCACCAGCCTCGACTACTCCGGCGCCGTCCTGACCCAGCTCCTCGCCAACGACCAGGTCGACGTGGTGTTCATGGGACGCGTCGCCGACCACCACGCCCCGCCGTGCCCGCCCGGCGTCACCGAACGCGTCATCACCATCGAGCCGTGCGGGATAGCGCTGGCGTCCGCGCACCCCCTCGCGTCGCGGGGCCGCGTCAGCCTGACGGACCTGGCCGGGGAGACATGGATCCCGCCGCAGGGCGGCGACGACGGCGGCACCGCGATGCTCCGCGCCGCCTGCGAGGCCGCCGGTTTCACCCCTCGGTTCCGCTACGCCGGGGTCGACTTCAACAGCATGGTCGGTTTCGTCTCGGCCGGTTTCGCCAT
This sequence comes from Actinomadura sp. 3N508, assembly GCF_044326375.1. Classification (NCBI taxonomy): domain Bacteria; kingdom Bacillati; phylum Actinomycetota; class Actinomycetes; order Streptosporangiales; family Thermomonosporaceae; genus Actinomadura; species Actinomadura sp. 3N508. The sequence continues at coordinate 15,406 of NZ_JBIRAX010000020.1, read as the reverse complement.
CACGCTCGCGTCGCCGACCTGGGTCCCGAGCGACGGGATCACCGTCGTCGCGCTGGCCGGCCGCGCCACGGACGCCTACCGCGTGCTGCGCTGGCGCACCGCCACGATGCTGACGAGCGAGATCGACATCCTGCACCGGACGTTCCACGAGCTGTACAAGCCGGTCGTCGAGCGCAACACGACCATGCTCAGCTGGCTCTCCGACTACCCCGACGCCCGCCCGAAGACCCTGGACATCCCCGCGGGCTGAACCGGCTGCCGGGCGGCCCGGAACCGGAACACGTGCCGGTAGGACTGCGGAGAAACCCCGGCGACCCGCCCGAAGTGATACCGGAGATTCACGCTGTTCCCGAAGCCCGCACTCCGGGCGATCTCCTCGATCGGGCTGTCGGTCGTCTCAAGCAGTTCCTGGGCCAGCCGAACCCGCTGCTGGAGCAGCCACTGGAGCGGCGTGATGCCGAGCGTGTCCCGGAACCGGCGGGCGAACGTCCGCTCACTCAGATGCGCGACCCGGGCCAGCTCCGGAACGGTGATCGGCCGATGCAGCCGCTCCCGCGCCCACTCCAGCACCGTCGCCAGGTCGTCGCTCTTCTCTGCGGTGACGACGGGCTTGGTGTACTGCGCCTGCCCGCCGTCCCGATGCGGCGGCACGACCATCCGCCGCGCGATCTCGTTGGCCACGGCGGCCCCATGGTCACCGCGCACGAGATGGAGACAGACGTCGATGGCCGCACCGGACCCGGCCGTAGTGATGATGTCGCCGTCGTCGATATAGAGCGGAGCGGGATCGAGCCGCACCCGCGGAAACCGGTGCGCGAAATCAGTCGCGTTCATCCAGTGCGTGGTGGCGCGGCGCCCGTCCAGGAGACCGGCCGCCGCAAGCACGTATGCCCCCGTGCACAGCGACACGATCCGCTTGCCACGCCGGGCCGCCTCCCGCAGGACCGCGACCAGCTCGGGCGGCGGCGCAAGCTGCGCATAACGGGCCAGCCCGCCCACGATCACGGTGTCCGCGTCCAGCAGATCCTCATACCGGCGGGACGCATGCAGGCTCACCCCCGAACTGGACGGCAACGCCCCAGGCTCCCCGGCATACAACCAGAACTCGTACCAAGGGTCGACGATGTCGCTCCGGTCGGTACCGAAGACCTCACACGGGATGGCCAGCTCGAACACCGGCGCGCCGGGAGTCACCGCCAGGCCGATGACATGTCCGCTCATGGCAGGAATTCTACGGACCTCGACCTTTCTGCCACTAGTGATCGGTTCCGGCACCGCCGACGCTGAATCCCGTGACGAACTCCAAGGGCCACCTCACCCTCGGCCAGGGCACCGCGATGTACGTGGGCGCCGTCCTGGGCACGGGCGTGATCGCCCTCCCCGCCCTGGCGGCCGAAGCCGCGGGCCCGGCCTCCCTGCTCGCCTGGCTGGCCCTGGTGGTCATCTCAGCCCCGCTGGCGGCCACCTTCGCGGCCCTGGGCGCCCGCCATCCCGACTCCGGCGGCGTCTCCACCTACGCGCGCCTGGCATTCGGCGACCGCGCCGCCGCCATGGTCGGCTGGTGCTTCTACTTCGCGATCCCGCCGGGCGGCCCCGCCGCCGCCCTCTTCGGCGGTGCCTACGTAGCAGCCGCCACCGGCGGCGGCAAGGCGACAACGTTCATCACGGCCGCCGCACTACTGGCAATAGTGACGGCCACCAACATGGCGGGCCTCCGCATATCCGGAAGGTTCCAGTTGGTCCTGGCCGCCCTCCTGGTGTCCCTTCTCCTGGTCTCGGTCGCCCTCTCCCTCCCTGACGCCCGCTGGGACAACCTGACCCCCTTCGCCCCCCACGGCTGGACGGCCATCGGATCAGCGGCGGCCCTGCTCGTGTGGAGCTTCGCGGGCTGGGAGGCGATCACGCACCTGGCCGCCGAGTTCCGGCACCCGTCCCGCGACCTACCCCGCGCCACCGCCGCCGCTGTCTGCGTGGTCGGCGTCCTCTACCTACTGGTGGCGTTCGCGATCATCGCCGTCCTGGGCTCCGCCGCCTCCACGTCGGACGCCCCGCTCGGCGCCCTGATGGCCCAGGGCCTGGGCGGCAACGTCCGCTGGCCCGCCGCCGCAGCCGCCGTCCTCCTGACCATGGGGACGATGAACGCCTACTACGCGGGCGCGGCCAACCTAGGCGCCGCCCTAGGCCGGGACGGTGCGCTGCCGTCCTGGCTGGCACGCGGCAGCGTCGCAGGCCAGGTCCCCAGACGAAGCCTGGCCGTAGCGTCCGCGATGTCCTTCGCGGCCCTGGCAGTAGTAGCCGCCATCGACGTGGGCCCAGAACCCTTGGTACTTCTGACCACAGGCTCTTTCGTCACCGTCTACGCAATAGGAGTAGCGGCCGCCATCCGCCTTCTCCCCCGCGGCACCCTCGCCCGCACCTCAGCATTCGCCGCACTATTCGCGGTAGCGGCCCTACTCCTAATGACAGGCCGCTACCTGATCTGGCCCGCCGCACTAACGGCAGCGGCCTTGACGTACCTACACCTGAAAACCCGCACCACTCCACCCACCCCACAACCCACCGAGAAACACCTGACCCCGTCCTGAGTCACCTGCTCTCCGCCAACAGCGAGACGGCGCGGCGCGTGGCATCGGGATCGGCGGCGGCAAGCGACTCCAGCAGCCCGTCCAGGTCGGACGCCCAGATCAGAATGCGGCCGATGCCCCGCCAGATGCCCGCGCCGTCCCGCATGATCGTCCACTCTGGGAACAGGTGAAGGAGAAGCAGCAGCGTGACGCGCTCGTTCACAGCGACCGCTCCCGCAGGAACCGGTCGATGACCCGCGCGGCAACCTCGATGTCGCCGCCGCACTGGCACAGGAACCCGCCCCGCCCACGGTGAGCCTCATGGAACGCCCACCCGCCACCAGGCACGGCCACGACGGTGAACGTGGCCGCGGCCCGGCCGGCGCCGTAGACCCGCAGCAGCGGCGTCCGGACCGGGACGACCTCCGGCCGATACATCTTCACGCACCGCCCTGCGTGCGATTCGCCGAACACCTCAGGAACTCGATGTCGAAGTTGGGGGCGGCCGCAGCTTGGTTCGTCGCTTCTTGCGCCGTGGTGGTCTGCGCGATGCGCGCGGTCGGCCCCGACGCGTCCGACCGGGGAGCATAGGCCCCGAGCATCGCGACGAGCGCCAGGACCACCGCCGCCAAGAGGGTCGTGGGTGCGAGGACAGTTCTTCGGCTCATGGGATTTCCTTCCGCTGGACGCGTGCGGGGCGAGCGGCGGCAACGCCACCGACGGCAGTAGTTCGCGCGAAGCCGGCGAGCGGATGACGCGGCGTCGACCAGGGCCAAGGCCCAGCGGATGTGCTTGACGAGGTGGTGTCTCAAGTGGCTGAGCGACATGTGCAGCGCTGAGGGACTCAGGCCGCAGTGCCGGGGTCATGACCGAGAAGCCCCTGACTCCGGATGCCTCCCGGCCGCACCACTGATGACGAGGCGATTCGACCTGACCGACAAGCAGTGGGCGACCCGTAGGAGCGGATCAAAGGGCAGCTCATCCATGGGGTCCGCTGGCGAGGCGGACCGGCACGCCTGGCGGGTTGTTGATGGCCATCAACGAAGGGCTCCGCCTACTTCGAGACACGCCCTAGTGCGGCCAGTGCTGCGGCGAGGACGGCCACGGCGCCCGCGGCCCCGGCTCCGGGGTCGAAGTCGACCTCGTTCAGGGACAGTGGCGCCAGCACCCAGGCGCCCACCACCAGCAGATCCACCGCCATTATCCGCGAGTTCGGCCCGTCCGGTGCCGTTTCGTTCGAGCGTCGCGCTTGTAGCAGCACGCCCACCGCCAAGGCCGCGATCACCAACGTCAGCAGCAGGTCGGCCATCCGCGGGACCTGCAAGCCAAGGGACCGCAGTACGGCATCGAAGAACGCCTCATGGTGGTGATCTTGGTGCTCGCCCAGCACCGGAATGGCGGTCATCCAGGCCACCACGACCTTCAGCAGCAGGGCGGCTGCGATGACGGCACCCAGCCCGGTCACTACGGCCCGCTGTCCCCCGCCGATCGCCGCCGACAGCCCCGGGATCAGCGCGGTGGCCGTGAAGTAGGAGACCAGGAACACCATGGTCGCGGCCTGCGCGATGTCCTCCTCGTAGAGCTGGACGTCCTCCGTCGCCCTGACATGCGATTCCATGGCGAACCACCAGCCGTACTCCACCCACAGCAGCACTCCGGTGGCCACCGCGGCACAACCCAGCGCGCCCGGACGGACAGCGGCCGCCCACCGCCCGAGCCCGTCCTCCAGGCGAACGGTCAGTGCGTGGCAGGCGGCGATGAACACAAGGGCCACCGCTCCCGATTCCGGGGCCAGGCCATACCCCCAGCCGTACTCATCGCCGACCAGGCCGACAAGGACCAGCGCCGCGCCCCCGGCCAGGAACACCAGGCTCCGCCCACGCCGCATCACACGTTCATCTCCGCCCAACACCAAACCGCGACACTCCGGGATCAGCTACGTGATCACCGTAGAGGGGGCCGATCGCCCACACCGTCAGAAAGCAAGCAACCCATCAGGTGAAAGCTCCTCCGGGTACCCGGACGTCGCGGTATGCGGGGGCGGGGGCGGTCCGGTCGGCGTTCCGCAACACCTCTTGATTGACGGCTGCCTCACCTGTGCGTGCGCCACCGGAACCAGTAGTCGACGCCGTCGACGCGGTAGCGGGTACCTGCATCGAACCGCACCTCACCCCTCAGTCGTCGAGCGCCGTCCGGCACTCGACGGTAGGGCGCGAGGAGCGAAGCCAGTTCGTCGTAGCGGGCGTCGATCCCACCGTTCCCCGGATGGCTGTCCGGCTCGACCAGCCCGGCTTCATACCGCTCGTTCCACCTGGCGAAGATCGCCCACTGCTCGCGCTCCATCGCCACCGCCGCCTCGCTCGCGGGCCACACGACGTACTCGTCGGCATCGTCGGCGAGGTGATGGTCGCGAGCCTCGAAGTAGTGCGGGGCACCACTGATGACCGCGAGCCCTTTCTGCGGCCCGTCGTACCACTCCAGCTCGACGTACACCGGCTCGAAACCGTCCGCGATCAGCTGCTGCTCGTCCCGGGTCACGGCCACCTCGGCAGGCTACCCACCAGCGGTCTTCAAGCGACGCCTGCGAACGTGAGCGTGTGGCCGCGTCCAGCCTCGATGCGTTCGGCTTTCGCTCGGTGGGTTACGGGTTGACTTGGCGGCGGGTGTCTATGCCGGATTCGTTCGACGGGTCGCGGCCCGGGACGTGTACTTCGTGTTTCGTCGCGTGGGCCACGTAGAGGCGTAGGCGGGAGTCACCGGTCAGTTCTTCGGGGCGGAATGCTTTGGCGCCTGGGGCTACGCGGGTGAAGGCTTCGGCGCAGCGTTGCGGTAGTTCTTCGTCCGGGACGATGGAGGCGGTCGCTTCTATGTAGGCGCAGCGGCCGGCGCCGATTTCTGCGGTTGAGTCGTAGATGGCCATGGCGACGGATGGGCTGGCTTCGATGTTGCGGGAATGCTGGGCGGAGGGGGATGAGACCCAATAGAAGGTGCGGTAGGCGGTGTGGGTGAAATAGACCGGGGAAAGGCGCGGGCGGTTGTCCGGTTCGGTCGTGCCTAGGGTCATGTAGTGGTTCTTGTCGATGATGGCACGTGCCAACTGGTTGAGGTCGTCGGGCAGGTTCATGAGGCGTCCTCCTAGCGTGATCATGCCATCCTGCTTGGGGGACGGCGGGCGCGGCCAGGGAAAACGTTCGTGCCGGACGTGAACGGGAGACGGGTTCCTGCGCGTACAGCGAGGGTGACGGGGGCGACTTTCCGGAGGCGAAGGGAGTCGTCGTGGACGCGTTGCGAGCTGCCGGCCTAGGCGAAGCGGGCCTTGGAGCCGACCATGCCCGGTGTCGGGGAGGCGGTGCTGTGGGGGACGCGCGGGACCGGGTGGTGATCGGCGAGATCACCCTGCCGGGGGTGGGGCGGTCGGTGGGGTTCGCGCGGAGCTTCGTCCGGGAGACGGTGCCCGACTTTCCCGGGGTGGACGACATGATCACGGTGGTGAGCGAGGCGGTCGCCAACGCGGTCAGGCACACGGCGTCGGGGCGGGAGGGGGGTCGGGTGTCGATCGTGCTGGCGGCGGGGGGCGGGGTCTACCGGCTGGAGGTCGTCGATGACGGGGACGCGGGCGGGGCACCGCACGTCAAGGCCGAGGTGGGGGCGGAGACCGGGCGGGGGATGCGGATCGTGGAGGCGCTCGCGTCCGGCTGGGGGTTCCGGCTGGACGAGGGGCGCGGGGTCACGTGGGCGGAGTTCCCGGCCCCGGTCGCCGAGGACCGGGGCCGGGAGCCGCTCAGCGGCCCCGGTTGAGCTGCCGGGTGGGCATCTGCCGGGCGTTGCGGCGGTTGTTCGCGAAATTCGCCGACCTGATGTCGGGGTTCCGTCGCTTGCCCTTCTTCTTGGACTTGGCGAACGGGTTCGATTCGGGGTTGGCGGTGGCACGCATGGAAAGGACACCTCCGGGCACGTTTGAATTCGGCCATAAGGCAGCGCAGAACGCCGGGCCGATAAAGGGGGTCTTGCGGAATGGCGGCGCGACTGGTCGCAGTGTTTGAGTGCGGTGGTGGCGCCGATGGATGGGCGGGAGCGGGCCCGCTCATCAGGCGGGCGGCTCAACCGGAGGAAGAATCACAGCTCCATGCCTAAGAGTTAGCCATATCCGTCCTAAATGTGTCAACCCGGTAATTCTGTGACGGGGGCCTCATTCTGGCGGGTGGCGTGATGTGTGGGGTGGGTGTCGTTGACGCCATGGGGGTGGGCGCGACAGCGTGGGGGCATGCGCGTTGTGTTCGTGATCTACGACGGGTTCCAGGTGCTCGACCTGGCCGGGCCGCATGAGGTCTTCCGGATCACCGGGCGGTACGAGTGCCTGGTCGTGGGGCCCGAGGCGGGGGCGGTCGCGTCTTCTGGTGGGCTGCCCGTCCATGCCGGGGCCGGTGTTGGGGATCTTGAGCCGGGTGGTGTCGACACGCTCGTGGTGGCCGGTGGGACGGGGGCCGACCGGGCGCGGGAGGATGCGGCGCTGGTCGGGTGGGTCGCGGAGGCGGCGGCTGGGGCGCGGCGGGTCGCGTCCGTGTGCAGCGGGGCGTTGCTGCTCGCCGAGGCGGGGGTGCTGGACGGGCGCCGCGTCACGACGCACTGGGGGCGCGAGGAGCAGTTGCGGAGGGAGTATCCGCGCCTCGACGTCGACTGCGATCCGATCTTCGTCCGGGACGGGCGCGTGTGGACGTCCGCCGGGGTCACGGCCGGGATGGACCTGGCGCTGGCGCTCGTCGAGGACGATCACGGGCGGGAGCTCGCGCACGAGGTGGCGCGGGAGCTGGTGATGTTCCTGCGGCGGCCGGGGAGCCAGTCGCAGTTCAGCGTCCCGCTGTGGTCGGCGCAGCCCGCGTCGGATCCGATTCGTGCGGCGGTGTCGTCCGTCCAGGCCGATCCGGGGGCCCGGCACACGATCGCCGACCTGGCGGGACGGTCCGGGCTCAGCGAGCGGCATCTGCAGCGCAGGTTCACCGCGGAGCTGGGCGTGCCGCCGGCCGCGTACGTCGAGCGGGTGCGGGTCGAGGCGGCGCGGCGGGCGCTGGCGGAAGGGGACGAGCCGGTCGAGACGGTGGCGCGGCGGCTCGGGTTCGGGACGGGCGAGACGCTGCGCAGGGCGTTCCATCGGCATGTGGGCGTCGCGCCGTCCGACTACAGGGAGCGGTTCCGAGGAACCGGGGTTTTGAAGGGAGTTCGGTCATGACCACTTATGGGCTGCTGGTCTTTGAGGATGCAGAGGAACTGGACTTCGTGGGGCCGTGGGAGGTGTTCACTGCGTCCGCCATGGTGCGTGGGCTGGACGACAAGGCGGTGCTCATCGCTGAGGGGTCCGAGCCTGTGCGCTGCAACAAGGGGATGAGGGTCGTGCCTGACTGCGTCCTGGACGACCACCCGAAGCTGGACGTTCTCCTAGTGCCGGGTGGGCGTGGGGCACGGGAAACTCAGGTGGAGAACCCGGCCGTCACGGGCTGGATAGCGAAGGTCGCCGAACAGGTCGATTGGGTGACCTCCGTGTGCACGGGGGCCGTGTTGTTGCATGCGGCTGGTCCGGCCAAGGGGCGTCGGGTCGCGACCCACTGGTCGTGGGAGGACGCCTTGGAGGCGCGTGGTGATGTGACTGTTGTGCGCGACGCTCGCTACGTCGTGGACGGCAATCTCGTCACCAGCCAGGGGGTCTCGGCGGGCATCGACATGGCCCTCTGGCTCATCGGACGCATCCATGGGCGCGACCATGCGAGGACGGTTCGTCGCTACATCCAGTACGAGCCCGCCCCGCCCTACCTGGCCGACGAGCCGCTGTAGGGGGGCGCACGGCCTGATCGGGCCCAACATTCCGCCACACAAGTGATGATCTTCGCTTATCGGCATAATCACCCGAATGGCGATATCGCTACCGGTGCGGTTCCGCAGCGACGGCGTGCGGGTCTCCGTGGAGACCGATCCGCTGCACGCCCCGCTGCGCGACTTCCTCATCAACGACCTGGGCGAGGACGTGTCGGCGATCACCCGCGCCCGGGGACGGCTGAGCGATTCCGGCCGCCCCGACCACGCCGGCGGTCCGAATGCGCCTTGGCAGGAGCTGTATCGCTACCACCGGCTCGACTTCGACGGGACGTTCGTCCACGTGCGGGACGTCGCCGGGTGGGCGTCCTGCGACCTTGACCCGGCCGTGCTGCGCAAATGCCTCGACGAGTACCTCCAGGAGGTCGGTGCGCTGCACAGCCGCCGGAGCCTCGAACGCGCGCTGAGCGAGCCGCCGTCGTCGTCCGGGGCGGCGATGGCGATGTCGCTGGCCCTCGGGTCCGTGTCGCGCCGCACGCAGGGGTGGGGCCTGGTCCAGACGCCGCGCGCCGTGCTGGAGGACGTGGCCGGGCTCACCCCGCACCCGGACGCCTGCGTCCCGCATGGCGTGCTGGAGACCGGGTCCGGTGCGTGCTGGGCCGACCTCGCCGTCTGGGACGAGACAGAAACGCGCCTACGCGGCGGCACCAAGACGTTCATGCCGCGTGGCATCGACCTGGAGCGGCTCATGGCCGAACTGGGGCAGACCCTCACGCAGGCTCTTTTCGTTAGTGCCGTGCCAGGAGCGTGGTCGGGGGTCGTCGCCGGTGTTCCGGTGCACGGCTACGTCGACCCGGAGGCGGTTCTGCGTCTGCCCTGCGAGCCGATCGAGGTCGGTGGCGTCGTCCAACACGTGCGGGTGTTCTTCCCAGAGCTGGGTGACTCCGGTGTCGACCTGGAGGCGGCGGCGTCAGGTGCGAGTGAGTTCGCGCGGTCGGTGGATGGGCAGCGGCATGTTCTGATGGCGTTTCTGCTGCACGACGTCCAGAGTCATCGGCACCATCTGGAAGTCGTCCGTGGTGCGCGTCCTGGCTGGGAGCACACGGGGAACGCCTGTCATCTGCGGGTGGACGTCCAGACCGTCCGGCTGGAGCATCTGTGGCTTCCCGGGCATGCGTGCGAGGTGCCGACAGGCGAATTCGCCAGTGTTCTCTATGAGTACGAGCGGCTGCTGGGTGGTTAGGTGTCGTCGCGCGTGTCGTCGCGCGCGGAGAACGCGGTGACGATCGTGTCCGTCAGGGCGGCGCCTGCCATGCCGTCCGGGTCTAGCTCGGGGTCGTAGATCCCTACGTGGAAGCCAAGCGCGCGCGGGCTCGTCACCAGCGTCGTCAGGACGGACGTGAGTTCCTCGAACGACAGGCCATTCGGGTTGGGTGAATCGACCGCCGGCATGACGCTCTGATCGAGGATGTCGGCGTCCAAGTGAATCCAGAAACCCTCGATGGGCGCGGCCTCCAGGTGCGCTCGCGCCCCTTCAGCGGCGGCGCCTGCGCCGTGCTCGCGGACGTACTCGATCGGATAGCGGCGTATGCGCGAATTGTCGAACGCGGCGAGGTCGGCGATCTCGTGGTCCTCGGGCTCCCGCTGGACGCCGATGTGCGCGACATGCTCCTCGGCGACGTAGGGACGCAGCCCGCCGAGATCGGTGAGCGCGTCGGGGCCGTGCCCCGTGACCAGGCCGAGCGCCATCCCGCCCGCCGTCAGCCGGCCCGCCCAGGCAAGCGGATCGCGGCGCGGCGAGTAGTCGTCGTGCCCGTCCAGGTACGCCAGGCCGAACACGCCGCGGCGGCGCAGCGCGAGCATCGGACCGAGCAGGATGCTGCAGTCGCCGCCCAGCACGACGGGGAAACGTCCGGTGTCGAGCAGTTCGCCGACGCGTGACGCGAGCCGTCCCGAATAGTCGGACATGCCCGGACCGTTCAGGTAGCCCGTCTCCTCGTCCGGGCCGAACACGTAGGGCGGCGGGTCCACCCGGCCGGCGTCCTCGGCGTCCAGGCGGCCGAGGATGCCGTGCCCGCGCAGCGCGCGAGCGAGGCGGCGCACCCCGGGCTCGTGCTCCGCGCGCGGCGGGCGAAGCCCGAGGTTGGACGGGGCATCGAGCACTGCGATCATTCTTGCAATCTAGAACACGGTGAAGGAGCGTCCGATGACCGCGTCCGGACAGCCGCCCTCTGACGGAGGGGCGACGCTCATCGGGCGGATCGCGGAGCGCCTCCTCCGCCTACCCGCGACGCCCGCGGTGCCCTTCGGCGTCGTCCGCGACCTGCGGGCGCCCATGCCGGACGGCGTCGTGCTCACCGCCGACGTGTACCGTCCGCGCGGCACGGGGGCGGTCCCGGGTCCGGCGCTGCCGGTTGTGCTGATGCGGACTCCCTACGGGAAGCAGCAGGCCGTCATCCGGTTGTTCGCCGTACTGCTCGCACGGCGCGGCTTCCAGGTCGTTGTGCAGAATGTGCGCGGCGTCCATGGATCGGGTGGCGAGTTCCGCGCTTTCCACCACGAGAAGGACGACGGCCTAGCGACGCTCAAGTGGCTTCGTGCCCAACCGTGGTGCGACGGCAGGGTCGCCATGGTCGGGGCCAGCTATCTGGGATTCACCGAGTGGGCGGTCGCGCCTTATGCAGACCCGCCCTTGGCGGCGATGGGTGTCGGCATCACCGCGTCCGAATTCGTGAGCTCCTTCTATCCGGGCGGGGCCCTTGCCCTGCACAACACGCTCGTGTGGTCGTCGTCGATGGGGACTCGGGATGGGACAAAGCTGACCTTCCACGACCGGCGCGTCCGTCGGGCGATGCGCCATCTGCCGGTGGGCGAGGCCGACGAGGCGGCCATTGGACGCGCCGAACCGTTCCTCCGCGAGGTCACGGCCCATGCGGAGGCCGGCGACGACTTCTGGAAGGCCACCGACCACAGCGCCGCCGTCCCCGAGACCACCACGCCCACCACGATGGTTACGGGCTGGTGGGACCTCTTCCTCCGCCGCCAGCTCCGCGACTTCGCGGCCCTTCACGCGGCCGGACGCCAGGTCCGCATCACCATCGGCCCATGGGGACACGACGCGAAAGCCCTCCGAGCCACACTCCACGACCAGATCTCGTGGCTCGACGCCCACTTGAACGGCGACAAAGCCCAACTACGCCAGGCGCCGGTAAGGCTCCACCTGCAAAAGGCTGGCCGCTGGCTGGACTTCGACCAGTGGCCCCCGCCCGAAACCCGCCCAACGCCCCTCTTCCTCGGGCGAACACTCAGCTGGGACGCCCCCAGCGACATCGGCGACCCCGGCGCTCTCGGCGACGTCGAACCCGCCACCTTCACCTACGACCCTCTCGACCCCACCCCGACGGTCGGCGGGCCCCTCCTCTCGCCTGGGAGGGGCGGGCAGCGCGACAATACGCGCATCGAGCGTCGTTCCGATGTGGTCGTCCTCAGCTCCGCGCCCTTGACCAGGAATCTAGATCTGATCGGGCCGGTTTCGGCGACGGTCTTCGTCCAGATGAGCACCGGCCACGGCGACCTGTTCGTCCGGCTCTGCGACGTCGGCCCCGACGGCGTCTCCCGCAACGTCACCGACGGCATCCTGCGCATCAGGACGCCCGGTGTCGTGCGAGCCGAGATCGAGATGCATCCGACCGCGTACCGCTTCCTGCGCGGTCACCGCCTCCGCGTGATGCTGGCCGGCGGCGCTTTCCCCCGCTTCGCGCGCAACCACGGCACCGGCGAACCCGCCGCACAGGCCGTCGCGTCCCGGCGCGTCCACGTCGAGGTCTTCCGCGACGCGGCCCGTCCGTCGGCCGTCCACCTGCCCGTCTGGGACGCCTAGAGGGTGCTCTGAAGCTAGCCGGGAAGCGAGTCGGTCTCGGCCGCGTTCTCAGCCGCGGCTGCGGCCTCGGCGCGGAGGGACTCGTACTCCTTGAGGACCTTCTTCCGCGCGCGTGCTGAAAGCCGGTCGATGTAGAGGCGGCCTTCGAGATGGTCGGTTTCGTGCTGGAGGCAGCGTGCGAGCAGGCCCGTCCCTTCGACCGTGATAGCCGCGCCCGTGACGTCATAGCCGTGGACGGTCGCATGGTCTGGACGGGCCAGACGCGCATGCGGACCCGGCACGGAAAGGCAGCCCTCGTCACCATCGTCCAGACGCCGGTTCTCCAGCGCCGGCAGCTCCAGGACGGGATTCACGACCGCTCCCCTATGCCGCTCGCCGTCGTCGTCTGGACAGTCGTAGACGAAGACGCGCAGATCCACGCCGATCTGGTTCGCGGCCAGACCGACCCCGTCCGCCTCGTACATGCTCGCGAGCATGTCGTCCACGAGGTCTTTCAGGGCCCCGTCGAAGCCCTCTACGGTCTTGCACGGCTGGTGCAGGACCGGTGTCCCCACCAGCGTGATCGGCCGCACCTGTCCCGCCATCGCCTGCGCTCCTCACGTCCGGACGTACTTCGCACGCCGCGCGAAACAGGCTACCCAGGGTGACCGCCACATGTCGGGCATCGCCTGTCGCGCAGCGCCACTGCCCGGACGCGGAGCGTGTTCCGCTCGTCGCACGCAGCCGCCCGCTCACCGACAGAGGAGGCCGAAGCGGCCATGGCACAGCCCACGGCTCGCTACGTTCGACGCATCCGCTGAACGGCCGGTGCGAGCCGCTTCGGGGGGAGCGGCCGGTCCTGTGTAAGCGCCCGGGCCAGCTCAGCGGAACGGGGGGAGAGGGGTCACTTCGGGGGAGTGGCCCCTCCGTCCGTTTGCCCGATCGGGGCGCCGCACAAATCCCCGCCCGTAGCGTCACCCCCCTCGCTCTCGAACGTCCGGCCGTCACAATTCAACCGGCCGCAAATCCGCACGGCCGCGAATGACAACACCCTCATCGCCTGGACGCGCGCGCTCAAAGCCCGACCGACCGCCGCACGACGTACAACCCCCGAACTCGAACCCAGACCCGAATTCGGGGCACCTGCCCCACCGCCTGACATTCCCCGAGCGTCTCCTCAAGCGGGCAGATCCGGGACCCTGCCGCCCGCCCCGCGAGCCGCGAGCCGCCGCGCGCGGGCGTTCCCGGCCCGGGGGGCGCCGGACCCGAATGGTCTCCTGGACGTTCAGCGGCCCGTGGACGGTGATCTCCGCCGCCCACCCGAACCGGAATTCTTCGTCAAGGAATTCCCGCGTCCGTTGAAACACCATCGACCGTGCGGGCAATGGAAAGAAGATCAACCCACACCGTCCGACGTTTCCGGCGTAACGGCAGGCTCATCAGAAATGGACGCGGCGAACGGGGCAGGTCGCGAAAATTTGACCCGGCGGACGTCGACTTCCGGACGTGGCTGCGGAATGGTCTCCCCCATGCATTCACGAATTCAGGCGGCCAGGGCGTCCGGACCCACCGGATGGCTGCTGGCCTTTCTCGGCGCGCGCGAGCGGGCGCTGCGCACCCGCACCGGACTGGCGTCAGGCCCCGTGGAGTGGCTGCTCGCCTTCCTGGAGGTCGAACGCGGCGAGCTCGCGGCGCGGCAGCGTCCCGCGGCGGTGCCGGCGCGGCGCGGCAGGTCCGAGGAGTTCCCGTTCGAGCGCCGGGGTGCCCGGCCCGCCGCCCGCAGCGCGTAGAGGAAGGTCATGACCCTCGAGATGTTCCTCGCCGCACTGATCGGCGGCGCGATCGGCCTCGCCGAACTGATCGCGCGGTACCGCGACAGGCCGATCACCGCGTGCCTGTCGCCGGGCGGGCTGCTGTTCGTCTTCGTCAACGCCAGCGCGTCGATCGTCGCGCTGACCGCGGTGACCGCGTCCGGCCTGACGTTCGGGCTGCCCGCGACGATGCCCCCGGCGAGCCTGCTGGTCGTCCAGGTGATCGCCGCCGGGATCGGCTCCGCGGCCGTGCTGCGCATGTCGTTCGCCCCCGCCCAGGGCCGGACCGCGGGCACCGGACCCATCGCGCTCCTCAACGGCATCCTCCGGATCGCGGACGGCGAGCTGGAACGCAAGCGGGCGCTCAGCAGGCTGTCCCACAACGACCTGGCGGGCCTCTCGTTCGAACGCGACCACGCCGCCCTCACCGAGCTGTGCTGCCACCTGATGCGCGAGTTCGACCTGTCCGAGGCCCAGCGGCTCGGCGGCCTCGCCGCCGACCTCAGCCACCGCGACGACCTCACCGACGCAGACAAGCTCGACTGCTGGGGCCTGGAGCTGACCCGGCTGGTCGGCGAGCGCGCCCTCCGGCAGGCGGCGCAGCGGCTGCGAGACCGTCCCCACGAGGACCCGCGCCCGCCCGCGCACGATGAACGGCCGACCGCCCCGGTGCCCGATACCGACTACGCCGCGGACCCGACCCCGGCACGACCGCCCATCGCGAAGACCTCCCGCCTCGCCGCCAGCACGAACGGCAGGCCGGAACGCAAGTCCTTCAGCGATGTCTGAGACGCGATGAGATACCGGTGCACTCCCCACGGGTGCACCGGTATTTCTCCCTCCGCCCGAACGACCCCACGGGCCGGAAGGACAACGCCGGTCGGACCAACTTCGCAGGCCAATGGATCTCCACACACCGAACGGGCTCCACAGCCCACGGGGGTGTCGCAGACCGATCGGCCTCTCCCGGTCGAACGAGCTGCACTGGCAGGGCGGGGTCGCGCAGTCCGCTCAGACTCCATTGGCTGGACGGGCTCCGCAGGCCGCCGGGCCTCCACTGCCCGGTCGCGCTACGGAGGTCTGACGGGCCATGCAAGCCGGTCGGGGCACGCAGGCCGAACGGGCTTTGGAAAGCGAGCGGGTTCCGCATTCCGGTTGCGCTGCGCATGCTGGTCGGGGCACGCAGGTCAGGCGGGGCGCGCAGGCCTATCGGGCCTCAGAAGACAAGCGGGCTGCGCAAGGCCGGCGGGCTACGCAAGGCCGGCGGGCTACGCAAGGCCGGCGGGCTACGCAAGGCCGGCGGGCTACGCAAGGCCGGCGGGCTACGCAAGGCCGGCGGGCTACGCAAGGCCGGCGGGCTACGCAAG